>JAEESN010000025.1 GCA_016286365.1 Treponema sp. | reverse complement strand
TGAGCCTGATTAATCATCTGCTGTTTTTCAGATTCCCACTGGGTCTTAAAATTTTCTGCCTCGCGTCTAAGGTCGTCGGCTGTAGGTCCTTTATATTCTTCTACAACTTCTTCGACTTCCTGTTCCTGAGGAATAAATTCATGAACTAAAGGAAGGAGAACTGTTCCTTCTTTTACAGTTGCTTCACCAGGTCTGAAAACTGATTTTGCCATAGACTTATATAACTCCTGTATTTATGCGCATAAAACCCGTTTACATCAGGTTACCAATTCATCTTCGCCAGAGCGGGCAATAACGATATCACCACTATCTTCAAGACGTCTGATAATAGATACAATCTTCTGCTGAGCTTCTTCTACATCCTTCAAGCGGACAGGTCCCATGAATTCCATATCTTCCTTGAGCATAGAGGCTGCACGTTTAGACATGTTACCAAAGATTTTATCCTGTACTTCAGTATCAACCGATTTAAGCGCTTTTGCAAGTTCCTGCTGGTCGACATCGCGGAGTACCTTCTGAATAGCACGGTTGTCGAGCATAACGATATCTTCGAATACGAACATTCGCTTTTTGATCTCTTCTGCAAGATCCGGATCGTCTTCTTCCAGAGATTCGATAATAGACTTTTCTGAAGAACGGTCTACAAGGTTCAAGATTTCTACGATAGCTTCAACACCACCGGCAGCAGTATAGTCTTCGCTCGACAGTGTAGAAAGTTTCTTTTCCAATACGCGTTCAACTTCACGCAATACATCAGGAGAAGTTCGGTCCATTGTTGCAAGACGCTTTGAAACTTCGGCCTGCATGTCTTCCGGAAGATTCTGCAAAATTACGGCAGCCTTTCCAGGTTCAAGATAAGCAAGAATAAGTGCGATTGTCTGCGGATATTCCTGCTGAATAAAGTTCAAAAGATGTGCCGGGTCTGTACGACGGATAAAGTCGAACGGACGAACTTGAAGCGAACTTGTAAGACGGTTGATGATGTCGATTGCTTTCTGAGAACCAAGAGATTTTTCAAGGAGCTCGCGGGCATAGTCGATACCACCGGTTGTAATAAAGTTCTGAGCATTCATGAGCTCCTGGAACTCTTCGAGTACGGCATCTTTAAATTCAGGATTAACCTTTTCCTGACGGGCAATTTCAAATGTAAGTGTTTCTACTTCGTCTTCGCGCAGATGCTTCATGATTTCTGCAGAAACATCGGGGCCAAGGGAAATAAGGAAGATGGCAGCCTTCTGGCGACCAGTTAAACTTTTATAATCCTTTCCGCTCTTTTTAGAAGAACTTGAACCGGCAGGTTTTAACTGACCTGGCTTTGGAACGGGCTTAGGATTAGATGAAGCTTTTGCGGCTTCTGTCGTTGTTTCATCTGCCATTTATTATTCCTCCATCAACCATGTACGTATGAGCATAGCAACATCTTCCGGATGTTCTTTTGCCATAGTAATAGCATTTTCCTGGAGTTCCATACGTCTTGTCTCTTCGACAGACATTGTAACTTCCATTCCATCTTCTTTTGCATCCCAGAGAGCTCTTTCTCGTGCTGCCTGCTGTTCTGCAAGGAGACGTGCTTCTCTTTCGCGTCTTCGGCGTTCAATTTCTTTACTGATGATTCTGAATAAGATAAAGCCTACAAGAACAACTACAACTGCTATAAGGATTAAAACAATTGTTCTTGTTCTGTTCTGCTTAGCAAAATATTCTTCATCCTCTTCCTTGAACTGCTGGTCGCGGTCAAATGCTTCGTTTGTAACCCAAACTCTGTCTCCGCGTTCCTCGTTATAACCGATTGCACCTTTAATCTGATTTTCGGCATTTTTTATCTGTTCTGGAGTAAGAGGTGTATATTCACGTACACGGTATCCTTCATCATCTATAAGATAAGTTTTCTTTTCGGGATCCATCTTGAGCTTCCAGGTTCCGTCCAGGTTTACAGAAACTGTAACTCGGTCAATTTTTGGGGAAGCAACCTGTGAAGTCTGTGTAGTATTGATTACGTTGTTCTGTGTAACACCAGTCTGAACTGAATGTCCTACAACATTGCTCAAATCTGAATACTGTGGTGTATTCTGTCCAGCAGCTCCCGGAGGTCCTTCCGGCGACCATCCCTGAGCTGTATATTCATTTGTAACTGTCTGCTGGCTCCATGGAAGATAATCCCTCTTTTCTGAATCGTCGTATGGAGTATTAGGGTTATCTGGAGTGATGATGATTGGAGAGTATTCTGTAGAATCAATTTTTTTATCTGACATATCCATTTCTACAGATACAAAGATTTCGCGGCAGCGGTCAGAAGTATATGTCTGCTGTAAACCTTTTAATACCTTAGCACGGATTTCGTTTTCGCGTTTTACGATGAGTTTCTGCTGTTTTGCAACTCTATCTACTGCCTCACTTGCTTCCATGCCTGCAAAATCATTTTTCTGAACACCTTCTGTATCTGTGATGATAAGGTTTTCGTCTTTTAATCCGTCTACACAGGCAATAATTGCATTATGAATACCACGGATTCGTTTTGTATTTGTAAGTAAATCGCTGTTTCCTTTAACACCGATGATGACGCTACATTTTACAGGAGTCTGATCTTCCTGGAAGAGCTTATCCGGCGGAAGCTCAATGGAAACATTCGCAAACTGAACATCAGTATAAGATTCAATAAACTTGCGCAGTTCTTCCTGCTTTTTAACCTGAAGCTTAACGTTCTGATCTGCATCTGTTGTAGACCACGAGCGGTCAAAGTAATCTGCCCAGATATCTACGTTTGAAGGAATAAGACCTTCGTCGTTCAGTATCGCAGTCAATCTTGTTTTAGTGCGTTTGTCCTGAACATAGATATATCCTTCGGATTCTTCTACTTCAACATTTTCCTGATTAATTCTGTCAAGGATTTTTGCGAGATTTGTATCATTCGTTACTGGAGACGGAAAGAGTCTTACCATGCTTGGTTTTGCAGACACCTTTGCAGTTGCTACAATAACGAC
The DNA here is from genome assembly GCA_016286365.1 of Treponema sp. Classification (GTDB taxonomy): domain Bacteria; phylum Spirochaetota; class Spirochaetia; order Treponematales; family Treponemataceae; genus Treponema_D. The sequence continues at coordinate 20,895 of JAEESN010000025.1, read as the reverse complement.
AATGACAATAATGATAATGCCAAATAATATGACTTTTTGAATCGGCTTCCACTTAGACCACAATTCTTTAGCCTTAGCGGCAACCTTTTTAAGCCATTCGTTCATCAGTTCCCCTCCCTTGAACGAATTTTGGGAATAGTTACCCTAAATTTATATTATTATAACATAACAGGTAAATTTTGGCAATAAAATATATTTTTATGAGAATTTTTATGTAATTAAGAGAAAAACTAGCGTGTAGTAGTAATTTCGTTCCATCCGGAAATAAGACGGTCGATTACTGTCTGCGCAAGGTTCAAGCTCATTCTGGCTTTTGCCATTGCTGTAGTAACCTGAGCTACGTTGATATCATCCGGATCTGTGATTACCTTCTGTGTAAGGTCGCTTACTTCGAGCTGCTGTGAGTTTACAGATTTTACTGCATCTAAAAGATAATCTTCGAAAGATCTTTTTGGAGCTGCTTCGCCTGCTTTCTGTGGAGGAAGTTCAGGAGAAATTGTTGTAGTGCTTGATACAGTTCCTCTTCCAAAATGACCTTCGTTCTGACGTGCTATATTTAATGTTCCGAATCCTGTCCCAGGAGCAGGATCCAAGTGTAATGTTCCAAATGCCGGTACTTTCATATTTTCTTACCCACCCGTTTTATGTTCTAACTTAAAACCTAAAACTATCTAAATATTATCACTAATTCATAAAGTGTCAATATTTAACTTATTTTCCAATATTGAGTGCGTAGTTAAACATATCTTTTGCACCTTCGATTACTGTTGCATTTGCTTCGTATGCGCGAGATGCAGAGATTAAGTTTACCATTTCATCAACAATGTTTACGTTAGGATATTCAACGTATCCCTGATTAGGTCCTGACTGGATTGCATCAGGATGAGTTGGATCATAAACAAGGCGTCCCTGAGTTGTATCTTTTACAATCTCTAAAACCTTTACACCCTTTCCAGGTCCGTTATCAAGATGTTTTGGAGCAAAAGGAAAGTTCCACTGAGGATTATCATCTGCTACTGCACCAAAAATAATTGTTGATTTTTTGAATGCACCACCTTCCTGTGTTCTTGTGGTAGATGCATTTGCGATATTGTTAGAAATAACATCTGTTCTTAATCTTTCTGCGGCTAAACCGGTTGTTGCTATATCTATGCTATTAAAAAGTCCCATAATTTACCTCACTTTAACTATTTCTTCATTGCAGTATTAACCTGATCAAATTCAAAGCTTGTAAGCTGTGTGAGTAATCGGTACTGCATCTGAATCTGTAAAATTTCGTTTGCTTCTTCTTCGACGTTGACGTTGCTGCCGTTCGCATTTTCTGTACTGATATAATCTGTTACTCTGCGAGGCTCAACTTTTTTGTAGTCGTAAGGTACATTAATCTGGATGTGTCTGTCGTCTTTAGTAGCAAGGTGAAAAGAATTTTTTGCAATTTCTTCTGAATCAAAAGCTCTTTTTAATTCACTTTCGAAGTTTACATACTGGCGTTTATAACCGGGTACTTCGCTCATGGCAAGGTTATTTGCAGAAACCTGATGCCTTAAAGTAAGTACATCCATTTCCCGCTGCAGTAAATCTACAGACCTGGTAAAAGAATTCATTTTCCTAATCCTCCAAAAATAAAAGTTTACATCTACTTTCATCTTCGGAATTTAAAAAATAAAGATTAGGAAAAAATAAAATTAAAGAATATATCTTGAAAGATCCTGACTCTTAGTAATATCAGAAAGTTTTTCCTGTACATAAGCAGAGTCTACGGTAATTGTTTCGCCATTGTGCTCATCGGCTTCGAAGTTTATGTCTGAAAGCACTTTTTCCATGATTGTGTGAAGGCGGCGCGCTCCTATATTTTCTGCTGTTTTATTTACTTCTTCTGCAATGGCGCTCATCTTATCGATTGCATCTTCTGTAATCTTTAAAGTAACTCCTTCTGTTGCTAAAAGTGAAGAATACTGCATTATGAGGCTGTTTTTAGGTTCCTGCAGAATGCGGATAAAATCTTCTTTATGAAGTGAATCAAGCTCTACGCGGAGTGGGAAACGTCCCTGAAGTTCCGGGATAAGGTCGCTTGGAGCTGCAACAGAGAATGCACCGGCCGCAATAAAAAGAATGTGAGTTGTATCGATTACGCCCCATTTTGTATTTACATTGCTTCCTTCGACAATCGGAAGAATATCGCGCTGTACACCTTCGCGGCTTACATCCTGACCATGTGAATCTCCACGAACTGCAATCTTATCTATTTCGTCTATAAAGATGATTCCGCTCTGTTCTACTCTCTTTTTTGCTTCATCAATCAGTTTATCCTGATCAATCATATTTTCGAGGGTTTCTTCGGTTAAGATTTTTCTTGCTTCTTTAATTGTGACAGTTCTCTTTCTGTTTCTCTGACTGCCGCTTATCATATTCATGATTCCCTGAACACCATTCTGAATATCATCAAGGGAACCGCTGATTATTTCCATGCTCGGCATTGGAGCTGCAGGTTTATGAATGACAAGTTCTACTTCGCGGTCTTCGAGCTTTCCTTCTCTGAGCCACTGTCTGAATTTTTCGCGTGTAGAATTATCTTCTTCTTTTTTTTCTTCGGAAGCAGCCTTTTCTGAATGCATCTCTCCTGCAATTTTATTTAGATCGAATGTAATTTCGTTTGGACCGCTCTGAGTTAAAAATCCCTGTGGAGCAGTTTCCATATTGTTTTCTTTTTTATTTTTTGATTTATCTTCGCCTGTGCCGGGTAAAAGAAGATCTAAAAGCTTTTCTTCTACAGAAGAAAGAGGTTTTTCGCGGAGTTTATCTTCCATCTCGGCTTTAACATCTTTAATTCCAACAGACATAAGGTCACGAACCATGCTTTCTACATCACGACCTACGTATCCAACTTCTGTATATTTTGTTGCTTCAACTTTCAAAAACGGAGCACCACAGAGTTTTGCAAGACGGCGGGCAATTTCAGTTTTACCACATCCTGTTGGCCCGATCATCAAAATATTTTTTGGAGCAACTTCGTCCCGGATGCTTTCGTCGAGCTTTAATCTGCGGAAGCGGTTTCTGAGTGCTACGGCCACAGCTTTTTTTGCTTCCTTCTGCCCGATGATATACTGATCAAGTTTTTCTACAATCTGTTTTGGTGTAAGTGTTTCGTTTTCCATATTTAATCCCAGGTTAATTTTCGACTATTCAAGAGTTTCGATTGTTAAGTTTTCGTTTGTATAAATACAGATGCTTCCTGCAATTTTAAGAGAGCGTTCTGCAATTTCTTTTGCGCTTAAATCAGAGCTGTCTAAGTAAGCGAGCGCTGCAGAATATGCAAAGTTCCCGCCCGAACCAATTGCAATTGCATCTTTTTCCGGTTCAATTACGTTTCCGTCTCCGCTTATCAAAAGAATTTTATCTTTATCTGCAACAAGGAGCATTGCTTCGAGCTTCTGAAGACTTCTTTCTGTTCTCCAAGCTTTTGCAAGTTCTACGGCAGAACGCATGATGTCTCCTGAATATTCTTTTACCTTTTCTTCGAATTTATCTAAAAGTGTAAAAGCATCTGCAACAGAGCCTGCAAATCCTGTAAGAATCTTTCCATCGTAAATTTTTCTTACCTTGCGTGAATTTCCTTTGCAGACTGTATCACCTAAAGTACACTGTCCGTCTCCTGCCATTGCTACCTGACCATTTCTTTTTACTGCCAGGATTGTTGTGCTGCGGATTTTTGTTTTTGACATTAATTTCTCCAATTTAAAAAACTATAGTTAAAATATAATGAATAAAGTTTACGACGGCAAGAAAAAAATTATCCGTGTGGATGTGCGTTTTTGTAAACTTCGATGAGTTTTTCTGTCGTAATGTGTGTATAGCGCTGAGTTGTAGAAATTGAACTATGGCCAAGCATTTCCTGAACAAGCCTTACATCAGCTCCGTTAGATAAAAGAGTTGTTGCAAATGTGTGGCGGAATGCATGCGGATTCATGTGATGATTAGTTCCTTCAACTCCAGAATATCGGCTTAAAATATAACGGATCCCGCCTGTAGTAAGGGGATCACCTTTTTGGCTTACAAATAAATACGGGCTTTCTTTTTTTTCTTTTCGTAAAATATTCTGGCGGTCACTCAGATACTGGGCAAGACAAATCCTTGCATCATCTTCAAAAAATACCTTTCTCTGTTTATTGCCCTTTCCGGTTACAACAGCAGAATGATAGTTATCCATAAAATCAGACATTTTAAGGCCTGCAATCTCGCTTACACGACATCCTGATGAATATAAAAATTCAAAAAGACATCTGTCACGCTTTTCCCATAAAAGTTCTTTTACAGAAGGAGCCTTACAAAGTTCATCAACTTCGGCATTTGTCATAAAGTTCGGGATTTTTTTTGGAAGTTTTACGGTTTTAATTTCGAGAGATGGATTTATATCAACATAATTAAATTTAAGCGCATAAGAAAAAAGCGAGCGTACGGCAGAAATAAAGCGGTTTACTGTAGCACCTGTCTTTTTCTGTTTCGAAAGCTGACCTATGCAAAGAAGAATATTTTCTTTTGTGATTGTTTTTACATCAATTTCCGGGCTTAAAAAAGCTTTAAATTCTTCGAGGTCGTTTTTATAACCTTCGATTGTGTTCTGAGAAAGGCCCCTTACTGCCGAAAGATATAATAAAAATTCACTGCATAAAGCTTCTAAAACCATATTATATTTATCGGCAGAGGATTAATTATTCATCACTTTCGGGTCTTACGTCCTGGGCTTCTTCTTCTGTAGTTGAATGTAAGTAATCGCAGTCCGGATTGATGCAGGCTTTGTAGCTTCCGTTCTTTTTGTCAAACTTTTCTACTAAGAACCAGCCGCACTGAGGACAGTACTGATCTATCGGTTTAAAGTGAGAGATAAATGTACAGGTCGGATAATTTGTACAGCCGTAGAATGATTTACCCCTTCCTTTTGTCTTTCGTTCAACAATTTCTCCACCACAGTCTTTGCATGGACATTTTGCAAGAGGAATTGATTTTGTATTATGACATGCAGGGAAGCCCGAACATGCAAGGAAGAATCCAAAGCGTCCGAGTTTTTTAACCATAGGCTTTCCACAAAGTTCACAAACCTTGTCTGTTGTTTCGTCGAGGAAGCCTTTAATGCTTTCCTGATTTTCCATAACTTCGTCTACGCGCTTTTTAAAGCCTGTGTAGAAATCAGCGATGATGTTATTCCATACAAGTTTGTCTTCTTCTATCTGGTCAAGTTCATTTTCTACCTGTGCGGTAAACTCTTCGTTTATGACTGCCGGGAATGATTCAACAAGAATTTTATTAATCATTCTACCAAGCTGAGTTGGAACAAGCTGCTTATTGCTTCTTGTTACATAATAGCGGTCTAAAAGAACAGAGATGATTGTTGCATAAGTTGATGGACGACCGATTCCCTTTTCTTCGAGCATTCGTACAATCGAAGCATCTGTATAACGTGCAGGTCCTTGAGTAAAATGCTGCTCCGGATGGAAGTTATTTACGTTTAATTCTTCACCTTCTTTCATCGATGGCAGAGAAGTAGATTTATCTTCTTTTGAAGAAAGCAGTTTGATTACCTGATAGAATCCTTTTTCTGCAATCTTACTTGCTGCCACACGGAATACAGCGTCTCCTGCAGTGATTTCTACAGAAGTTGTTACCATCTTTGCATTATTCATCTGTGAAGAAACAAAGCGTTCCCAGATAATTGAATAAAGACGGAACTGATCGTGAGAAAGATATTCTTTAATGCTTTCAGGTGTATAAGTTACATAAGTCGGGCGGATACCTTCGTGTGCGTCCTGTGCTGATTTTCCGACTGCATAATGAATTGCTTCTGCCGGAAGTTCGTCAGGATAATTTTTCTGAAGGAAGTCACGAACATCTGCAAGGGCTGTTTCTGAAATACGAACAGAGTCTGTACGCATATATGTAATCAAACCCACGTGGCTCTGACCAATCTGAATACCTTCATAAAGCTGCTGTGCAATCTGCATGGTTTTACGCGAAGTAAAGCCGAGTCTGTTAGCGGCCGCCTGCTGCAATTTTGATGTGGTGAATGGAGGTTTTGGGCGGACGGTTTTTTCTGTCTTTTTAATCGAAGAAACAGTGCATGGAGAGTTCTTTATTTTTTCCATGATTGCTTCTACTTCTTTTTCTGATTTTAATTCAGGAGCTTCGCCTGCGTATTTTACAAGCTGAGCTGTAAAACTTGATTTTCCCTTAGTAAAATCTGCATCGAGCGACCAGTATTCTTCCGGTAAAAAGTCTTCTACTTCTTTTTCGCGCTCACATATAAGGCGCAATGCTACAGACTGAACGCGTCCTGCAGAAAGACCATTTTTTACCTTTACCCATAAAAGAGGACTTAAGTTATAACCAACAAGGCGGTCAAGAACACGGCGTGCTTTCTGAGCATTTACCTTTGCTTCTACGATTTCGCCGGGATGTTTTACTGCTTCTGTAATTGCAACCGGTGTAATTTCGTTAAAAACAATACGGCTGATTTTCGCATCTGTTTTATCTTTTAAAGCATTGTTCAAATGCCATGCAATTGCTTCTCCTTCGCGGTCGTTATCGGATGCAAGAAGGACAGCTTCTGATTTTTTTGCTTCCTTCTGTAATTCTTTTAATAATTTAGCCTTTCCGCGAACGGTGATATATTCAGGCTGGAATCCGTTTTCTATATCGATTGCCATTCTGGATTTTGGAAGATCTATTAAGTGTCCCACAGAGGCGCGTACAACATAGCCCGGACCAAGATATTTTTCGATTGTATGAGCTTTTGTCGGCGACTCTACAATTACGAGAGTCTGTGGAGTTTTAGCATTTTTCTTAGCTGTCTTCTTTTCGGCCATAAGTTATTCCTTCTAGTCAAATAATTCACCCTGTTCAGGCTTATTCTGTGAACCCGGTAATCCGGATAAAACTTCACAAAAATTTTTATAATCTTTAATAACCGGAGCACCATCTCTTATATATTTTTCCGGTGTATTTTCTATTTTATATTTACTCACCATTCCGATAGCAAAATCCCTGTCGAGCTTTGATTTTACAAGGCTCGAAATATATTCTGCGCTTTCGGAAAAGCATGCTTCGTGAAACAAAACATCTCTGTTATATTCCACTGCAAAATCCGCAGTAATCAGTGCACCGCTTCCTGTGGGAGCTTCCACAACAAGTGTTGCCATGGATAAAGCTGCAATAATTCTGTTACGACCCACAAAATGCCATTTTGCCATTGATTCGGCGGGTTCATATTCGCTTATTAAAAGCCCTCCCGAAGAAAGAATCTGACCTGCAAGCTTTTTATTTACTGCAGGAAGAATCTCGTCTATTGCAGAAGGTAAAACCGCAATCGTCTTTCCAATAATCAAAGACTCATCTTTTTCAAGGGCATCAAAATATGCATTCAATGCACCCTGGTGGGCATAAGCGTCTACTCCAGAAGCAAGTCCGCTTACAACATTACATCCATCGTTTGCTGCATCCTTTGCAAATTCCAGCGCTGCTTTTTTACCCACAGGACTTATCTTTCTGGTTCCAACAATAGAAATATTTTTACCCGAAAGAAGCTTTACATTTCCTCTGCAGAAAAGCATATAAGGTGGGTCTGTAATCTGCCTTAAAAGTTCAGGATATTCATCTTCAAAATGAAACAAAACCCTGACTTCAAGTTTTTTACAGCGAAGAATTGTCTGTTCAGCTTTTTTTAAAGCCTTAGCACAATCCCACTTAGCCCATTTAGACAAATCCTTTTGTACGGCATTTTCTATGTCTTTTATAGAAAGTAATGCAAGAGAGCGAGGGCTGTCAAGATTATTTTTTAAAATTTTTTTTTCGGGGAAGCTTAAAAAAGTTAAACTCCCTATAAAAATGTTTACGAGTAAGTTTTCATCATCTAAATTCGAAATCTTAGTTTCCGTAAGCCTGGCCCAAAACCTTCTGTTTATTTTCTTCCGCTGTTTTTCTTACACTATCAACTTTAGAGGTATCGATAATCAAATCATAATAAGAAACTGCCATATCATACTGCTTTGTCAGGTAATAACATCTTGCAAGAACAAACATCGCGTCTATATTTTTTTTGTCGATTGTTAAAAGCTTTTCAAGATAAGGGATTGCTGCTTCTGAATTTTCCATCTGATAAGAATATAAAATTCCGATTCCCAAAAGCGCGTATACATATTTTTCATCAATGGCGAGGGCTTTAAGATATGCATCTTCTGCCATAAGATAATAATTTTGTCTCTTTTCGAGGTTACCGGTTGCACTTATATCTAAAGATGCATTTCCAAGGAAGGCCGCACATTCACCAGCATAAAAATATAAAACTGAATTATCAGGTGTGATTTCCAGTGCCTTCTGAAAGTATTCAAGCGCTGTTCCGTATTCTTTTTTATCGAGCATCCTGGTTCCAAGCATCTTATACCAGATTGCAATCTGCATTGTTTTTTTCTGGATTTCTTCTATATCGTCATAGTATTTTTCGATGGAATCCTTTATTTCCTGTTCGGTCATCGGCTTTCCACTGCTTTTTTCCATGTTTTCTATGCGTTTTCTCAATACTTTTTTGCCGGAATCCTTACATCCTGTAAAAAGAGAAATACATAAAATGCTGAATAAAATGACTGCAGTTTTTTTCATACTATATCCTTAAAATTAATATACTACTTTTTCTGGTGTCCGGGGAAATATTTTTTATGAACATTCATAAGCTGATCATCCGTAACGTGAGTATAAACTTGAGTTGTAGATAAGTCAGAATGTCCTAAAAGCTCCTGAACAGAACGAAGATCTGCGCCACCCATCAAAAGATGTGTTGCAAAAGAATGCCTCAAAGTATGAACCTTTGAATCTATTCCGCTCAATTCTTCAAGCTGTTTGAATCTTTTCCAGACTCCCTTGCGGCTGATCGGCTCTCCCCTGTAGTTTACAAAAAGATTTGGAACATCCTTTCCTTTTGTAAGTTCGGGCCGCACTTCGTTTATATAATAAATAAGTTTTTCTTCTGCACGCTTTCCAAAAGGAATTAATCTTTCTTTGTCACCCTTTCCGTGAACTAAAATCAGTTTTTCGTTCAGATGAACGTTGGCAATTTTTAAATCACAAGCTTCGCTTATTCTTAAACCGCACGAATATATCAGTTCAAAAAGCGTATCATCCCTTTTTCCGCTCAAGGTGGAGGTATCTATAAAGCTTAAAAGGGAATCTACCTGTTCTATAGACAATACTTTTGGAAGAGCCCTGTTTGCTTTTGGTCTGTCTAAAAGTAGTGTTATATTCTGTTTCCAGTAATTTTTTCTTACAAGGTATTCGCCGAATGCCCTTAATGCAGAAATATCTTTTGCAATTGTAAGCTCCGAAGCGCCATCTGTCTGTCTTTTTATAAGATAATACATCAGGTCTTTGGCACTCACTTCCCTTAATTTAATTTTTGATTCACTAAGCCAGTTTAAAAATTCCTGTGCCGATGTTTTATAAGTAAGGGATGTCTGTTCGGATGCTCTTTTTACAAGAATCAAATCGGTGTAAAAAAGTTCCAGAATACCTTGAATAGTCAAAGTTTTCTTAATCCTCCTGATTAGTCATCGGAAAGATTGATTGATCTTCCAAAATCAGGATTGCTCCAGATAGCTGGCTGACTTAAATCATTTGGAGAAGCATTGAATCCCGAAGGAGGAGTTAATGGTCTTCTTGACTGAGCCTGGTGTAATCCGATTGAATCTTCCCCGTCGCTTGTAAAAAGTTTACCAAGGCTTCCTTCTTCATTTTCCTTTTTTTCTTCTGATTTGACTGCATTTTTTTCCATGAAGGAATTAAAATCAGGAACAAAATTATCTGAAGTTAAGCTTTCGTGTTCATCAGGAGAAGCAAAAAGTGAATCCTGTTTTGGAGGAGGATTATTGTTCAGAATGTTTTTAAATTCATTAGGATTCATCACACTTGGGTCAAAATCATCCTGTACTTCTGATTCTGCTTCTGCGATTGATTTTTCGTAGTTACTGTTTCTGTCATCAAATCCGGTTGCAATTACTGTTACGCTGATTTTGTCTTCCATTGATGGAGAGATTACCTGTCCCCAGCAGAGGTTCAAATCTTTTGCGGCAGAAGCTGTTACAATTTTACAGATTTCGCCTACTTCGCTCATGGAAACTTCTTCCGAAGCACAGATGTTGATAAGGATATTCTTTGCACCGTCGATGTGTGAATTTTCGAGCATTGGATTAGAAATTGCCCTTGTTGCTGCTTCTACGGCTTTATTATCGCCAGTTGCAACACCAACACCCATGATGGCATTTCCCTGTCCCTGCATTGTATTTTTAACATCTGCAAAGTCTGTATTTACTTCACCAGGATTTGTGATGATATTAGAAATACCTTCTACACCCTGTCTTAAAACATCGTCTGCAATAAGGAATGCTTCGCGGATTGGTGTATCTTTTTCTACAACTTTTAAAAGCTGCTGGTTTGGAATTACGATTAATGAATCTACCTTGTCGTGAAGTTTTTCGAGTCCGGCTTTAGCACGTCTCATTCTTACAGGACCTTCAAAATCAAAAGGAGTTGTAACAACACCTACTGTAAGAGCTCCGATTTCGCGTGCAATTTCTGCAACGATTGGTGCTGAACCAGTTCCTGTTCCACCACCCATTCCGGCTGTAACAAAGACCATGTCGGCTCCGCTAAGAGCATTTTTAATCATCTCTTTGTCTTCCTGTGCAGCCTGTTCACCAATTTCCGGATGACCGCCTGCTCCAAGACCCTTTGTTACTTTCTGACCGATTGCAAGTTTAACCGGTGCCTTAGATGCGCCTAAAGCCTGTTTATCTGTATTTATTACGATGAAATCTACATTAGAAATATTTGTATCAATCATACGGTTAACGGCATTTGAACCGCCGCCACCACAGCCTACAACCTTAATTACTGTCGGGCTTTCCGAACCGATGATTTCTGAAGAATCTGTTCCTTCTTCTTCGACTATAGATAAATCCATATTTCCTCCCATTTATGAATTCCCTTATTCACTATTGTAAACTAAAAAAAGAAATCGCGCATCCTTTTTAAGATACTATCTTTTTCTTTTCCAGAAGAACTCTGTTTTTTCTGCCTGATTTTTGGATCGTGAATCTGCGGCATAAGCTTGTTTGCTTCGATTAATCCTATAACTGTTGCAAAATCAGGTCGGCGGTAATCACTTTCTTTTCCACCAAGGCTTTCTGGTATACCGATTCTTACCGATGAAGTCTTAAACTTAGCCTGAGCAAGTTCTACAACACCAGGAAGCAATGCGCCACCACCTGTTAAGATGATGTTTCCCGAAAGCTGTTTGATTGAATCATTTGTATTATTGATTATGGCTGTTTTTACCATAGAGAAAATCTGTTCCATTCTTGCCTGAATAATCTGGCAGAGCTGTGATTTTGCTAAAAGTTCAGGAGCCCTTCCTCCAACGCCCGGAAGAATAACATCTTCGTCATCTTCGCTGACTGCAGGAAGCCAGCAGCATCCTGATTCAAGTTTGATTTTTTCTGCTGCGGCTACAGGAATTCCGGTTACGATTGCAATATCGTTTGTTACCAGGTTTCCGCCTACAGGAACAGAAGCTGTGCTTACAGGAGCTCCATGAAGCAAAACTATAACGTCTGTAGTTCCGGCTCCAAGGTCGATTATGATTGAACCAAGTTCAAGTTCGTCGTCATGACAAACCGACTGAGTCTGTGCCAGAGTTTTGAGCATTACACCGCCTAAAATATAATCAGCACGGAGCATGCAGGATCTCATATTCTGAATAACTGTTTTTGAAGCTGTTACGATTAAAACTTCTGCTTCGAGTTTAAAGCCGAGTCTGTTTACCGGAGCCTGAATACCAACCGAAACTCCATCTACAAGATAGTTCTGTGGGATTACGTGAATCTTTTCGCGGTCTGCAGGATAATTCATTGCGGTTGCAATTTCTATTACCTTGTCTATATCTTCTCTTGTTACTTCGCTTCTATTGTTTCTGGAATTAATACGGATGGGAACAACTCCCCTTGCACTTTCGCTTTCTACAAGGGAGCCGCCGATAGCACATAAAACAAAATCAACTATGATTCCAGCATTCTGTTCTACGTCTTCTATTGTTTCTTTGATTGCATCTTTTGCTTCTTCGATATTAACGATAACACCATTTCTCAAGCCGGCAGACTTTCTCTGAGAGACAGCAACAATTTCAAGCTTTCCCTCATCATTAATTCTTCCGATTGCAGCTCTAATTACATTGGTACCTATGTCAAGTCCGACTATAGTTCTATCGTCATTCATTTCCCCAAAACCCCTATATCATTTCATTTTACATGAAACTGAACCATAACGCAAATCAATTTCTGAAACTTCTGTATCAAGTAAGTTTACAACATCAAGTACTACCATCATATACTTTAATGCGTCTTCATTCAATGACCGGTCGGTAAGAACTTTAACTTTTGACTGGGAAGGAATCAATGCAAGTTCATAGTTACCAGATTCTTTAGGTAAAACACAGATTTCGGAAATACTTGCAAAATAATTATTCTGATGAAGTCCGATTTCTGCAATCTGATCGATAAGCGGACGATACTTCATCGGAACCTTCATTCCGCCAGACATATGTTCTACAGGAAGACCCGAAATAATAGGAACAAATTTTGAATCTAAAACAGAAGCATTTTTAACAGGGAACAAAACACCGCTTCTGTCTATCTGCATTGGATATGTAAATCCATTTTCTACTACGAATGTAACTGCAACAGGAATGCGTTCAACAACATCTACAAAAATTCTGTTAGGGAATTTCTTTTCGATGATTGCGCTGTCGATTCCAGGATCAGAAGAAAGAATGCTTACACCTTCTTCTACATCAAAATCAAACCATGAAGAACAGTGCATTGGAACAAATTTACTTGCAATTTCTTCTGCAGAGTAAACCTTATTTCCCCTGATTGTTACCTTTGGAGATGCAAAGCTTGGAAGCACGTAGCGGTAAGCAATAAGTTCACCAATGAGGAGTACACATAAAATCAAAAAGATTACTTTAATGACTTTAAGCTTTTTGTCGCCCGAAGAAGATTTTTCCTGTGAAAACTCTTCCACTGCCTGTACCTCCTTTTCTTCAAAACTGTAAGTCTGGTTTAATAACATTCCTACATCACTCATTTTTTTTCGTTCCCTTTCCTTTATTTATAATACAGTTAATGTATCAATATTTACTTCTTCATATTTTATTTCGTCAGTCTCTTTTTCTTCGCAACGCGATGCATTTAAGACAAAGCCACACATTCCAAGAATTATGATTACAGAAGAACCACCTGCAGAAAAAAATGGAAGAGCAATACCTGTAGAAGGTAAAACTCCGCAGACAATCATGCAGTTGATAAGCGACTGAAGAAATATCACTGTTACACAGCCAAAGCTTCCGTATGATGCAAATCTTGAAGGACATCTGAAGGCAGCCTTGTATCCTCTCCATGCAAAAAAGCAGAGCAGTAAAAGATATCCGATTACGCCAAAGAATCCCATTGATTCTGCCCAGCCTGCAAAAATATAATCGGCCTGAACTTCCGGAATTGAATCAAGCTTTGAAAGACCTCTGCCAATTCCCATACCCCAGAAACCACCGGCACTTACAGCATTTTTAGAAGCAATTACCTGATAGTTGAAAGAAGAAGTTCCTTCGTTTGGATTTAAATATCCGATAATTCGCTCTACGCGGTACTGTTCCGAAGTTATCATGATGAAAAATATTGGAAGTGCTAAAAATAAGAACGGCCAGAACCATTTAAGCTTTGAACCTGTTACATAAAACATGAGTAAACCGATTACAGTGATGAATAAGCTTGTAGAAAAATCCTTCTGTGCCAGAACAAGAACCACCAATAAAAGGAAGATTCCTACACATGGAAGAACATCTCTCTGGCTTTCTTCTTTAATCTCGTACTGCTTGTCAAAATAGCTTGCAAGATATAAAACAAGTGTAAGTTTTACGAGCTCTGATGGCTGGAAACTAAAATTAAATGGAAGACGAATCCAGCGGCGTGCACCGTTTTTTTCGATCGAGAAAGGTTTTATGAATGTCAAAAGACACAAAACAATGCTTGCAATCACCATGAGCATTACAAGCTTTTTGATTGTCTTCATGTCTAAAATCATGAAAATTCCAAAAAGGATGAATCCTGCAAGTGAACAGACAAGCTGGCGTTTTACAAAATAGAATGAATCGTTACCAAAAAAGCGTGCTGCATAATTCTGAGAGCATACAAAGAGTGTGAATAATCCAAAGCCCCACAAAAGCATTACGCTCAATAAAAATCCAAGGTCACTTTTGTGGTATTTTTCCAGAGGTTTATGAGCATAAAAAGTAAACTGATTATTCATTACTCTGTTACCTCCCCGATTATATTTTCAAGCTGCATGCTGTGAGAGCCTTTAAATACGATGATGTCTTTGTCGCTTGAGATTTTTAAAAGCTTATCTGCAATCTTTGTAAAGCTTTCCTTGTCGTTATTTTCATAATATTCGTATTTAAGGCTTTCCTTTTCTTTTAAAACCTGAACACAAAAGCTCATATCTTTACCAACAAGGATTACAAAATCACATTTATTTTCCAAAAGAACCTTTCCGATTTCTCTGTGAGCTTTTTCTGAGCTTTCTCCAAGTTCTTTCATATCTGCTAATACAAAATATTTTTTACCCTCTGCTTTTACAGAAGAAACAAATTCAATCACCTTAGTCATTGAATCAGGGTTTGCATTGTAGCAGTCTTTTACAAGCGTTACCTTTGCGCCATTTTTTAATTTTGCATCCTGGATTTCCATTCTTCCGCTTAAAACAGGCATAGATTCAAGTCCATTTTTAATAAACTCTTTTTCTATTCCACATTCTTTTGCTAAAGCGATTACACCAAGCGCATTTGTAAAATTATGTTCGCCACTCAAAGGAAGATTTACTGTAAGACCGTCTACACTAAAGCTGATTCCCTTTAATCCGTTATCGCTTATAAATTTTACTCCGCTTTCTGATTCAGAAATTGATTTACCGAATAATACTTTTTTACCCTTTACTCCGCTAAGACAGAATGAAGCAAAAGAATCTTCGGCAGGAACAAAAGCAGCACCGTTTTTAGGGATGTAATTAAATGCCTTTCTTTTTTCTATAGCAATATTTTTCTGGCTTCCGAGGATTCCTATGTGAGCTGTTCCAATATTTGTGATGATTCCGTATCTTGCTTTAAGAACCTTAGAAATCTCGCCGATTTCATTTACACGATTCATTCCCATTTCGAAGATTCCATATTCATGATTTTCTCTGATATTGAATACAGATAATGGGAGACCTGTTTCTGAATTAAAATTACCCTGTGTATAAATTACCTTGTCGCCAAACTTTGCTTTAAATACAGACACAAGCATTTCTTTTGTAGTTGTTTTTCCACATGATCCTGTAACGCATATTTTTACAAGGCGTGGGAATTTATTTACATAAGCTTCTGCTGCATCCTGGAGTGCATGAAGTGTATTTTTTACAGCGATAAAACAAACTGATTCATTTTCTTCTGTAAGTTTTTTATATAAATCTTTATTCTTTTTACATTCATCTTTATTTACAAAAACTACGCTTGCACCACTTTGAATAGCCTGAGGAATATATTTGTGACCGTTCTGGAATTCTCCGATGAGCGGAACAAAAAGAGTATTTTTTGTTACATTGCGGCTGTCTGTCTGAACTCTTTCGAAAACACAAGCAGCTTTTGGAGAGAGGCATTTTCCTTTTACGGCTTTAATAAGTTCAGGCTTTGTAAGTAAAGAAATCATTGCTTTTTCTCTCCTGTCATTTCTACACGGATAATATCTTCGCTTTCTGCCTTGTGCATTCCAAGTTCTTCTGTTGCAATTTTTTCGATTCTTTCTGCACTGGTCAAAATACTGATGTCGCTTATAAGTCTTTTGTTTTCTTCAATCAGTTTTTCCTGCTTGCTTTCGAGCTCTTCTATTTCGTTAGATAAATCTGTATATTTTTTTGCCTGCATTGCATATAAGAAAAGGAGAATAGAAATAGAAGCTGTTAAGATACATAAGAGAAGTACTTTAAAAAAGTCTTTTACCTTTAATTTATTCTGCTTATTCATATTAAAATCCTACAACTCCTTCAAGATGATATTTTGTTGCATTACAGAGTTTTCTTACAACTCTGAGCTTTGCACTTCTAGAAGGTGAATTCTTTTTGATTTCTTCTTCTGTCGGAATAACCGGTTTTCTTGTAAGATTTTCTGCACACTGTTTTCCACCGCAGCGGCATACTGCAACTTCTGGAGGACAAACACACTGTTTAGAAAGATTTTTAAAGAAGTTTTTAACGATTCTGTCTTCAAGAGAATGAAAAGTGATAACTCCCATCTTTCCGTTTGGATTAAGATTCTGAAATGCATTGAACAATGCATCTGGAAGTCTTTTTAATTCGCTGTTTACTGCAATTCGCAAAGCCTGGAAAGTTCTTGTAGCCGGATGAATCTGACCATAGCGGTAATTAGCCGGAACTGCATTCCAGATAACGTCTGCAAGTGCCTTAGAAGATTCAATTCTTCCACCTGCTCTTGCCTGTACGATTGCTTTTGCAATTCTGCGGCTCAATTTTTCTTCGCCGTACAAATAAATTAAATCTGCAAGTTTTTCTTCCGGAAGCTCGTTTACTAAATCTGCGGCAGATTTTTCGCTCAAAGGATTAAGACGCATATCAAGTTTTTCGTCGTATCTGAAAGAAAAACCGCGTTCAGATTTTTCGTAATGGAAAACCGAAATACCAAGATCAAAAAGGATTAAATCAGGCTTTTCGTATTCAGAAGGATAAGAAGCGTAAAAATCGTTGAACCAGCCGTTATAAAAATGAACTCTTTCTCCAAAGCTACTCAAACGTTCTTTTGCTTTTGCCTGAATTACAGGATCTGCATCAAGACCAATGACAGAAAGATTTTTGTATTTAGAAAGGAAGTTGAACGTATGTCCGCCTTCACCCAGAGTTGAATCAACCATGAGGGCATGTTTTTCGTAAGGTTCTCCAACCGGAGAAAGCCATTCGAGACATTCATTCAAAAGTACAGGTGTGTGTACTATTTCCATCCTTTTCTTTAAAACTGCCAGAATCAGGCCTTATTTCTAAAGCCTGGTTCTGACAGTTCCCCTTCCACCCTAATTTTCTATAATATTAAAAACTAATATCATCAAAATCTTCCGCTGCATCACGGAAGGAATCTTCGCTGGATTCAAGGTATTCGTTATAGGCAGCTGTATCCCATAACTCAACATACTTGGCCATCCCAAGAATCGTACAATCCTTAGTAAGACCAGCATAATCCCTAAGACTCTGCGGGATGGACAAACGTCCGTTTTTATCGAATTCCACGTCCTGAGCAGGTGCAATAAATCGTCGTACAACCATCATGCTCTTTTCTTTAAGCAGCGAAGCACTGCCTGTAATCTTGGACTGGAACTGTTCCCATTCATCCATGGTAAAAAGCCATAAGCAGTGTCCAGAACCCTTGGTAATCATAAGTACATTCTGATTAATAGCCGTCCTCAGCTTTGCAGGAAATGAGACGCGACCTTTTTCATCAATCGTATTATTGTATTCACCAGTTAATAGATTCATACCCACTTATTACCACTTTTTACCACTATTTCCCACTTATCTCCCATTTTATAGCAAAAAATTCTAAAGTCAACGGGTTTTTTAACAGATAATTAAAAAAATACACATTTTTACCCCAAAAGCTCTGTACATATATATAGTAGAATTGATTTTTAAACGAAAAAAAGATGATTAATATCCAGAATGAATCAAGCCTTCACAATACGTTAAAACTCTATTACGCAAACAGAAATTCGGGCCTTACGGAGGTCGAAAAAGAGGGACATATATACGATATTGTTGGAAAAGACGGTCAGATTATAGAAATTCAGACTAAAAACCTTTCTGCCCTGGAAAATAAAATCAAAGATACACTCGAAAAAAAATATAAAATCACAGTCGTATACCCTCTCGTTATTACTAACTGGATTTACCTTACAGACGAAGAAGGAAAACTTGTATCTAAAAGAAAGAGTCCTAAAAAAGGAAATATCTACGACATCTTTGATGAGCTTACAAAAATCTATCCTTACTTACTGCATAAAAATTTTACCCTTGAAGTAGTTCATATAGAGATGATTGAACACAGGATTAAAACTTCCGACGCGGTTCAGTCAAAAAATAAAAAAAGAAGATATAAGAAAAACTGGATTAAAGTTAATAAACGCCTTGATAAAATTTTAAAAACTGATGTTTTTAAAACAAAAAAAGATTATCTTTCTTTTTTACCTTCCAGCCTGCCGGAAACTTTTTGTGCAAAAGATTTATCCAAGTACCTCAAAGCTGCCCCTTCCCTTCCTGCCCGCATAAGCACTAAAGCGCATTTAATCATCTGGGTTTTAGTTAGGATGAATCTTATTGTTCAAACCGAAGTGAAAAATAAAAGCCGTTATTACAAAATTAACAGATAGTATTAAAAGACAGTTATAACAGACAATTCAAAAAAATAAAAAATGATTTGTGCATAAAAAAAGGACGCCTTTTAAGGCGTCCTTGATTTTGCATTACTTAATTCTTATGTTACCAGTTATCGTTCATGTCGTCTTCGTCGTGATTTTCAAGATCATAAAGGTCTGTTACTGCACGAAGATCATCAAGATACATATAGAACTGACCGCGAGCCTGCATTGGGTTACAGTCTACTCTGAATCCTACGATTCTTAAACCAGGCTTATCACCATAATATGCACTGCTCTGTACAATTCCATGTTCTCCATCAGGACTTGGTGGAACTACACATGTAAGTTTTTTCCATCCGCTGAATGCGAGTGTACCCATGTAAAGTTCAAAGTTTCTTCCAAAGTAATCCTGAACTAAAACATATAATTCATGGTTCTGATTACGTCCGCAAACCCATACAGAAATTGTTTTTACAGTTCCTTCGATTGGAAGTGGACGACCAGAAGTGATTGTGAACGAGTCTCTTCCGCGTCTGAAGAAGTCTACACGTACACCAAGTACCTGTGAATCTTCGTCTGCTTTATCTTCATCTCCAGGGAGAGGTTCTTTCATAGCAGGGCTTCCGTCAAAAAGACGAGCTGCAATTACACCATCATCCGGAGAAATGTGAACATACCATGAACCTTCGCGTTCGAACTTATCGATTGAAACTTCGCGCAGAGAAAGCATAGCAGAATCAGCACCTACTGTTTCAGGATTAGGATCGCTAAGACTCTGAGCAAAAATCATTGAGGCTGTTAAGCATACAGCCAGTAAAGCTAAAAGTTTTTTCATTTTCCATCTCCTGTACTGCCCGAAGAGCTTGAATCTTCAAATTCAACATCTTTTAATTCATAACCATCATAAATGAATGAAAGTGAATTAGTAGTATATTTAATCTGATCAAAGAAGATTATGAAGTTATCTACATATTCTTCTGCGTCAGAACGAATTCTGAATCCTACAAATGTCATGTTTTCAGGACCACTTCTTAAGTGTGAATGCTGCTGGAGCCATCCTGGAACATTAACGATGATGTTTTTCCATCCGTTGAATGCAAGACTTCCGCACTGAAGAACGTGAACACGTCCTGTTGCGTCGCGTACTAACAATTCAAGATAATATTTATAGTTTGCACCCCAAACCCAGAAATCAACCTGAGTAACTGTACCTACAAAAGGAACTTCAAAAGGCTTACCGTCTACCACAGGATATACTTCGAACCAGTTATCACCTTTGCGGTTAAAAGCTGTCTGAACTCCCAATACTTTTGCAGGAGTATCGTTTCCTCTGCGAAGTAATTTTAATGAATTTGGAATTCCTTCATAATATCCCTGTTTTGGATATCCTTCTGCTACAAAACGGCTTGTATTTACACTCCAGTCCCAGCTGTATGTAACACCGTTGTACATATAATTCTGTTCGCCGACAGAATCAAAATTGTCGATAACAAAAGTCTCTACACTTTTTGAGCTTGGCTGCGCAAACAAAGGCAATCCAATTACACAAAAAAACATAAGACTTGTAAGAACTTTAAGTCCCCTTTTCATGCAAAACTCCTTGAACCTTTTTTAACATTCCGATAAAAGAATAAAAAAAAGACTTCTATATTATTTTATCGGCACTACTTCTATAAATGTTTAGTTGTTTAGTTTAAAAATAATTATATTTCCTATAATAATGTTTGTCAAACAGAAACAAAAGCCTTGTTTTGGCACCAAAATCTCACATATCATTGAATAAAATACGTATTTATTCTATTATGAGAAATAAAACATTTAGGATGCACTAACATGCGTCCAAAGGAAGATATATGGCTATTATCAGTTATAAAGAACTTGGTCTTGTAAACACACGCGATATGTTTGCAAAGGCTATCAAAGGCGGATATGCTATTCCGGCATACAACTTCAATAACATGGAACAGATGCAGGCTATTATTCAGGCTTGTGTTGAAACAAAATCTCCAGTTATTCTTCAGGTATCTAAAGGTGCCCGTGCTTATGCAGATAAATACATTCTGCGCAACATGGCTCGCGGTGCTGTAGAATACGCACACGAACTTGGATGTGATATTCCTATCGTTCTTCACCTTGACCACGGTCCAAACTTCGAAGTTGCCAAAGACTGTATCGATAACGGATTCTCTTCTGTTATGATTGACGGTTCTGCACTTCCATACGACGAAAACGTTGCTCTTACAAAACAGGTTGTTGACTATGCTCACCAGTTCGACGTAACAGTTGAAGCAGAACTTGGTGTTCTTGGTGGTGTAGAAGATGACGTTGCTGCTGAAGAATCAAAATACACAAA
>JAEESN010000024.1 GCA_016286365.1 Treponema sp. | reverse complement strand
TGTTCGCGGGGTTTTCCTGTTTCTTTTTCTTCTAATGATTCAACTGCCGATTTTGTTGTTTTTTTTGATTTTGTTGATTTTAGTTCAGTTGATTTTTTTGTGGTCTTTTTAGCTTCTGCCATTTTTTAATCTCCATGTTGTAATGCTTAATATTATTATATAACATAAAAAAGCATTTGGAAAACATTAAAAATAATGTATAATAGAACAATCATATAAAAAGGAAAAAGCCATGACAGATATCGAAATTGCACAGGCCAATAAAATGGTTCCTATAAATCAGATTGCCTCAAAAATCGGGATTACCGAAGATTCACTTGAATTATATGGTCCATACAAGGCAAAAATCACTTTTGAAGAATTAAAAACACTTCAGAAAAAAGCCGGAGAAAAACCGGGAAAACTCATTCTGGTAACTGCTGTTACACCTACCCCTGCGGGAGAAGGAAAATCAACTGTTTCCATTGGTCTTGCAGACGGTCTGAATAAAATCGGTAAAAAAACTGTCGTAGCTTTAAGAGAACCTTCCCTTGGCCCATGCTTTGGTGTAAAAGGCGGAGCTTGTGGCGGTGGTTATGCACAGATTGTTCCTATGGAAGATATCAACCTGCATTTTACAGGCGATATTCATGCCATCTCAATCGCAAATAACCTGATTGCCGCTTTAATCGATAATCACCTGCAGCAGGGAAACGAATTAAATATTGACCCACGCACAATCACCTGGAAACGCTGTGTAGACTTAAACGACCGTGCATTAAGAAATATTACAATTGGTCTTGGTGGAAGGCTCCAGGGTGTTCCTCGCGAAGATCATTTTTCTATTTCTGTTGCATCGGAAATCATGGCGATTGTCTGCCTTTCTAAAACAATCTCTGACCTTAAAAAACGAATCGACAGCATTGTAATCGGCCAGAATTACGATAAAAAGAATGTTACCTTCGGCGAACTTAAATGCACAGGGGCCATTGCAGCTTTATTAAAAGATGTAATCAAACCAAACCTCGTTCAGACTCTGGAAAAAAATCCGGCCTTTGTTCACGGTGGGCCTTTTGCAAATATCGCACACGGATGTAACAGCGTAAATGCAACTCTTTGTGCCCTTGCAAGCGGTGACTATGTTGTTACAGAAGCGGGTTTTGCCGCAGACCTTGGTGCCGAAAAATTCCTTGATATTAAATGCAGAATCGCAGGTCTTAAACCAAGCGCTGTTGTAATTGTTGCTACTATCCGTGCGCTTAAGATGCATGGTGGCGTTGCAAAAGCTGATTTGGGAAAACCTGATTGTGCCGCTTTGGAAAAAGGATTTGAAAACCTTAAGACTCATATCGAAAACATTGCAAAGTTCGGACTTCCTTCTGTTGTTGCAATCAATAAATTTGTTACAGATACAGACGAAGAAATCCAGCTGATTAAAAAGCTTTGTAAAGATATCGGCTCTGATGCAATTTTGAGCGAAGGCTGGGGAAAAGGCGGAGAAGGAACAAAGGATTTAGCTCAGGCCATCGCAGATTTAGCAGACAGCGGAAAAGCAGATTATCATCCACTTTATGAATTAGACCTTCCGCTCGACCAGAAGATTAAAAAGATTGCTACAGAAATCTACCGTGCAAAAGATGTAGAAATTGAACCTTCTGCACTCAAAAAGCTTAAGAATTTTGAAGAAAACGGATATGGAAATCTTCCTGTCTGCATCGCAAAAACCCAGAATTCTATAAGCCACGATCCAAAACTCACTGGCGCACCAAAGGATTACATCTTCCCGATCAGAGATGTTCAGCTGTACGCCGGAGCAGGATTTGTGGTTGCACTTGCAGGGGACATCATGACAATGCCTGGTCTTCCAAAAGCACCTGCCGCACTCGACATCGATGTAGACGACAACGGAATCATTTCCGGCTTATTCTAAAAAAAACGGTCAGCTAAAACTGACCGTTCAAATTATATTAAATTGATTTATGAAAAAAACCGAAGTTTATCTTCGGGCTTTTTTTTATTCACTAATCACCTTATTCACCAAGCTGATTTTTTAAATCTTTTAATTCTTCCGAAAGTTCGATTGTCTTTGCGTTCTGTCTTAAAACGCGCTGAGCCAGAAGCTTTGAAAGGAAAATACCGTAGTGAGGATTTTTTCTTATAAGATTTAAGAAAGATACCTTTGGAATCTTGATGAGTTTTCCGTCCCCTGCAGACATGATTGTTGCAGAGCGGCGGTCGTTTAATAAGAATGCCATTTCGCCGATGAAGATGTCGTTTGGTGTAAGAACCGAAATCAGTTTTCCATCAACATAAACACCGTAGCGTCCAGAGATGATGAAGTACAATTCGTTCGAAGGTTCATTCTGTTTACATACGATGTCGCGTGGTCCGTAAGAAATTGTCTTGAACGGAATCATGATGCCAGGAACATTGTTCGAAGCGTTTTTAAGATTGTTCAGGTCAAAAGATACTTCGTTTCCCTTGTCGTTATAGCGTAAGTCAGAAACAAGGCTCTTAGAAAGAATCATACCGCGTCCGTGAGTTGCCTCTGTAAAATCAACATTGATTCTTGATTTCCAGTCAAAGCCCTTTCCTTCGTCGATGATTGTAAAATGCGAAACATCCTTTCCGATGAAGTAATTAATCTTGATTTTCTTTTTATCTACTTCCGGATTCTTGCGTTTTTCTGCAATGAGGTCCAGGATATTTTTTCCCTGTTCGAGCCATTCTGATTTTTCTTCGTAAGTGATTCCGCAGTTTCCGTGTTCAAGCGCATTTGTCAAAAGTTCCATCAGTGTAGTCTGAAGGGCATAACGTCCATCGTCGCTTATACGGTTTGAACAGAAAAGATAGTTTACAAGGAAGCTTGTGTAAAGGCGAATATCCATAGGGTCATTACCACAGATAAAATCACCCTGCTCCTGACCACCAACTCTATCCTGCATACCGCGGTTAAAAAGGAATTTCTGATTGCTCCAGAGGATGCGTACAAGGCGTTCAAAATTCTGTTTGAAGGTATAAAGAGTCTGAACGATGAGGATGTTAGGATCCTTCATTGCTTCGATTTCTTCTGCCTTTGCCGGATTAGGAACTACAGCAATAATTCCCCCGTTATGAAGCCACGGGTCCGAATGAATAGCCGAAAGAATTCGGTTTGTATCAATATCATCCGAAGTAAAGTCTAAAACCTTAACCTCCGGAAGCTCGTAATCAATATAACTTAACGCCTCATCCGTATCCGGACAGAACATAGGATCAAAGTACTCCGCAAACTTAGCACACCCATTCCTCACCGTCTCATTAACATCCGGATTAGTAGAAGCCACCAAAATCTTTTTCATACAATCTCCTTTTTTTGTTTTTATGACTCAGATGCGATTCGAACGCACGACCTTCTGCTTAGGAGGCAGATGCTCTATCCAGCTGAGCTACTGGGTCAAACTTTTGCGTTCGAATCGCGAATCAGTGTTTATTTCAATACCAATTCCTTTATTTCCAAAGCGACTGATTCGAACGCACATCCTGCCGCTTAGGATTATATAATAGCAAATGCGTTAAAAAACATTTCGACAGAAATGTTTTAGCATTTACTTATGATCCACCGCTCTATCCAGCTGAGCTACTGGGTCAAAATATATAATACTGTCCCGCCTGGACAAAGTCTTTAAAACCGTCTGCCCTCGGGTTAACCAGTTTACATGAAGAATCATAATGGCATAAAAACATCTTCTGCTTTATTGCCGCATCCAGCGTCTTAAGTTGACTATACGATGCATGAACTCTTTCACTCTTTCCGCTAACATCACAATCATGAAAAATTGCTTCGATATTAAAATTGGACAAAATCCATTCCAGCTGCGCCGGCTTAAACTGTGTGTCGGCCGTAAAAAGAATCCTGTCATCAAAAATAACACCATAAGAAATCTGAGAATTCTTGTATGAATCAACTTTCGAAGTTACGTGCATAGTTCTGAAAAGCTTTATATTCAGCTCGCCTAAATCAAAATTGTAAATCTCGAAAGGTTTTTTATTACAAAGCTTTGGCTTAAGCTGATTAAAATAATCATCAAAAGTAAGGATTCCATCTTCGCTGTAATGAAGTCCGCCTTTTAAAGATTCATCCCACAAAAGCTGTTTGAATTCATCAGTTATAAGAATATTGATTTTTTCTTTGTTAGAATATTTTGAAATAAATGCAACCTCTTCTACCCCGCCAATGTGATCAGCATGAGGATGTGTAAGAAGGATATTTTTTATCTGTGAAATTTTTGTATGATACTTAAACGAAAAAACAAACGGACAGATTGTTCCACAGTCAATCAAAACATGAGTATTGCCTTTTACGGCGATAAGATTTGTCTGGAAATAAGGATTTGTAAACGCACTTCCAGCACCCGTAAAAAAGAGAGAAAGCCGGCCGTCATTTACCAATTCTATTTTTGAATCAAATTTTTTAATTTCCATTTCTTTTTTATTCCACAAAAATTAATAATATATTATAACACAATAAATTAAATTATTCACCACCTAAAATCTCATTAAGCTCATAAACGTCTTCTACCCCATTTACAAGCACTCCACCCATTCCAAGCTCAAGAGGAACAGACAAATCCATGTCAAAACGGTCGCCTACAGCCACACACTCTTTTGGATTTGAATCTGTTAATTTACATGCAGTCTGGAAAGGCTCATAAGCGGGTTTTGATTTAAGACAGGTATCGAGCCCAACAATATCTTTAAAAAAGTCGGAAATGCCGATAGCTTCCAGTGTTTTTCTTGCGGTAAAAACGGGGTTATTCGTAACGCAGATCATCTTATATTTTGAAGATAAGTCTGTAAGTTTTTTGATCAGTTTTTCGTCGCGGGTAAGATAATCAGAAGGCTCCATCAGTGTTTCGCGCCACTTTACGCTTTTTTCAATAGAAATCCCGAATGCTAAAAGTGTATTTCCAAGGCTCACCTTTTTTCCTTCGTGCTCAAGAGAATATTTCTTTCTGTAATCGTTTACCATCTTACGAGCTTCGTCTTCGCTTATTCCCCTCTCTTTTGCAAAAGCCCGCACCTGACAGTCAATCTGTTCAAATGCATAGGCAGAGTTTGTATATAAAGTTGAGTCAATATCAAAAATCAATGTTGTAACGCGAGGGGGAATTTTATAAACTTTCATAAACCATGTCTTCCTTGTAAATATTTGATGCAGCTTCCAAAAGGGATTTATATTTTCCAAGGCCATACCACGCCACTGCCGCATCTCCCAAAAGTTCTGAATCTGCCTTTGTGCACACAGTAAGCTTTGTTTTTAAGCACGCTGCTTTTTCTTTCATCCATTTTTTATTTCTTGTCTGCCCGCCTGTAGAAGAAAACTCATCGGGAAATTTAAGCTGATTATCTTCTGCCATATTCCTTAACTGACCTACAGCTTCGCAGATTTTTATAAGCCTCTTTTTTTTACAGAGCTTAGAGCTATCAGGAATTAAAGCCGAAATATTCCATAAGCCGGGAACAACAGACGGTAAAGTCCTTAAACCTTGGTAAGAAATAAAACGCGGAATACAAAAATTATAGCCTTCGCTTGAGCCTGAGCGGTCGCAGAGTTTTCCGCTTTCCAGGGTATTTGTTCCGATGAGGGCTGCAACAAAATCAGGCCCCGCACCATAAACATTTATATCTGCCTCGGAGGCCGCGGAAAGTCCAAGCTCGCTGAGAATTTCTTTTTTTACAATTCCATAACACTGTCCCGGTTTATTAAAAGGCGGTAGTTTTTTCTCTGGGATATTCTCCTTTTCGAGCATAGCCTTTTCCCAATAAGCGGGAATGAATCTATCTTCGGGTAAAATCGTAACTGCATTTCCGGTAAGCTTCCAGATAAAAAACTCCGGCCCGGAAAAAATGTATTTTGATTTTTTGTATTGCAAAGGAAACTTTTCTTTAAGCTCTATGATTTTTGACATAAAGAGTGATGTCCCTGTCCTTTCTTTAGAAACAGGATATCTTTCGTTCCACCTTACGGTAAAGCCGTTTTCTGTTACAACAGTGGGCCCATTCCCCGAAACGCTTAAGGCTTTGATGGAGAAATTATGTGCATTCACGCGCGCGGGATTCTGTGCATTTTCCCCCGAGCCTTCTTTCATCATCTTTCTGATTATTTTTTCGAACACCTTAAACCAGCTATTTGCTATAAAACGCCTGTGTGGAAATAAAAATCTTCTTGTACAAAAAGAAACGACCTCGCCCGTGCTACCGATTAATGCAGCTTTAAGCGAAGTCGTCCCGATATCAATGCAAAGAACACATTCTGTCATTATTTAGAAGGCTCTTGCTTATTATCTTCTGAAGGTACGCTCAGTTTTACAACCTTTTCGATGATGCTTCTGTTATCCAGAAGTTCACCAACCGACTGATTGTAATGTATGCGTGTGATTACGTTTGCGAAAAGTCCGCTTACATCTGTACTGATATACCATTCGCGGTTAAGAAGGTCTTCGTGATAAACGGCATTAGTACCGATTATTCTGTAGAACAAGCCTTTTTCGTATGCTTCATCAAAGCTCTTGATTGCATCTCCTGTAAAGAATGGAAGAGAAATTGCACAGATTACTTTTGTAGCACCCTGGCTCTTTAAGAATTCCATAGCTTTAAGAAGAGTTCCACCGGTTCCAAGCATATCATCAGCAAGGAATGCGACCTTTCCCTTTACATCACCAAGGAGCTTTACCGACTTGATGTTTGTAGAGTGAGCATCCTGAGTTACAATCGAGTAATCGCGCTCTTTGTAAATCATGGCAAGAGGAAGCTTTAATCCCGATGCATAGAATTTATTTCTGTCGATGGCACCTGTATCCGGAGCAACAACAACTAAATCTTCTGTTTTTCCCGTAAGATCTACAATCTTGCTCAACTCCCTGATTACCTGATAGCTCGCGTGGAGGTTATCAAGATTACATGAAGAGAATGCGTTTACAATTTCGCGTGAGTGTAAATCAAGAGTGATGATTCTGTCTACGCCCTGCATTTCGTAAATGTGACCAAGAAGACTTGCAGTTAAACCTTCACGACCCTTTCTTTTATGCTGACGTGCATAAGGGTATGCCGGAACTACCAGTGTGATTTTTTCTGCACCTGCAATTCGAACGGCATCGATTGTTACGAGCAAAGACATAACATGATCGTTTACGGTCATCTTTACATCGTTGGCACCGTTGTTCAGTTTTAAAACTTCGTGATTTTCAACATCCTGGAAAATATAAACATCTTTTCCGCGGACAGTATCCAGAAGTTCAATCTTTACTTCGCCGTTGGCAAAATAAGAAAATCTTGAATTGATTTTGAAAACAGGTGGTCTGTATTTGTCTGTAGCACCTCTTATACAAAGATCACTTGTCTCCAGATCATTCTGCAGATTTATTCTCTGTATAAGCTCTTCTTTAGTCAGTCCATAACGCTTAGATACAACATCGTTCTTCAAAGTGAAGCGGTGCTTGTACATGTGTTTAAGGTGCGTTATGACTTCATTGGCGAAAGCTTCGCCACCAGGACACGCAACAATCGCTAGACTTGTTGGTTCGGTATAAGGCATAGTAGACCTCTTTATTTAGTGGGTTTTCTATAAAATATCATATTTTGTGTTTTGATACAATGACATTTTTCCCCTTTCTACTTAAAGAGCTGCTTTAATCCTTCCGCTTTTTTGAGTGCTTCTTCGAGCGTCATGCCGGTAAAGTCCTGAGCCCCGAAATTTCTTCCGCTTTTTTTGTCGTCCACAAAGGCACCAAGAACAATACCAGGAATTACGCTGTCAGGATCGTTCGGGGCATTTGGTCCGCCTAAATCAGTCCTGCACCAGCCAGGGTCTGTAAGACTTATGATTACATCTGTTCCGTCAAGTTTTCCCGCTAAATCAGAAGTAACCTTGTCTAAAGCGGCCTTACTTGCTGAATATCCTGCCTGCTCAGGTTCATTACGGATACCGCTTGTTGTATTAATCACACGACCAAAACCGCGTTCTATCATCTTTGGAATATATTCGTAACAAAGCATCATCGGAGCGATTGTATTGATGTAAAAGCTTGTAACATAATCTTCTACCGGAGTCTTGTAATATTCAACCCGGTATGCAACCTGAAGACCTGCATCATTAAAAAGAATATCAACCGGTTTCCCCGAAGCATTGATTTTTTCTATCATCTTACGAACATCTTCGGGTTTAGAAAGCTCTGCTTCTACATCAAAAGCTTCTACACCAAGGGCGCGCACTTCTTCCAAAACTTTTTTTGTATGTTCCAAAGAGCGCGAATGGAGGATAAGATTACAGCCTTTTTCTGCCATAAACTTTGCAATCCTGTAGCCGATTCCCCTGTTTGCCCCTGTGATTAATGCCCATTTTCCTTTTACGTCTGTCATTTTATTTCCTTTATTTTTTATACTGTTGCCTTTGCCGCAATCTTATAAATTTCTGCAATATCTTTAGAGCTTAATTTTACAAAGCCGCCTGTTTTTCCATCCTTTGGAAGACCAAAATTCTTAACAAGCTGAGGGATATCCTTTTCTTTTGCACCAAGTTCTGCAAAGTTCAAAGGCATACCGATGCTCTTAAGGAACTGACGGAAGCACTTAATTCCTTCCTTTGCTGTTTTTTCTGGATCAGAAAAATCCATCTTACAGCCCCATACTCGGGTAGCCCACTGAGCAAAACGCATGATATCGTGCTTATAAACATAATCCATCCATGAAGGCATGATTACGGCAAGTCCCGCACCGTGAGCACAGTCATAAAGCCCAGAAAGTTCATGCTCAATTCCGTGGCTGTTCCAGTCCTGATCGCGGCCAACACCAACGATGTTGTTATGAGCAACCATCCCGGCCCACATGATGTTTGCACGAGCTTCGTAATCATCAGGATTTTTGATTACCTTTGGAGTTTCATTTATCATTGCAAGAAGCACAGCTTCGCAAAGGCAGTCTGTTGTTTCTACATTCTTTGTGTTTGTAAAATAGCGTTCGCATACGTGAGCCATGATATCTGTTGCACCACACGCTGTCTGGTAAGCCGGAAGAGTCTGTGTAAGGGCAGGATTCAAAATAGAAAAGCGCGGACGAATGCATTCACCACCTGTACCTCTTTTTACCATTCCCTTTTCTTTTGTAATTACAGAATCGCCTGAACCTTCCGAACCTGCAGCCGCAATTGTTAAAACTGTTCCTACAGGAAGCGCTTTTTTAGGACTAGCCTTTCCGCTGTAAAAATCCCAGAAATCACCATCGTACAAAGAACCAATTGCAATAGCCTTTGCACTGTCGATTACAGAACCACCGCCAACTGCTAAAATAAAATCAATTCCTTCTTTTTTACAAATTTCGATTCCCTTATAAACCAGTGTATCAAGAGGATTTGGATGAACGCCGCCAAGCTCAACATAAGGAATCTTTTTTGCTGCAAGAGATTTTTCTACCCTTCCCAAAAGTCCCGACTTTACTGCAGAACCACCACCAAAATGAATCAAAACTTTAGAACCACCGAATTCCTTTACAAGTGAACCCGCTTCTTTTTCTGTGTTCTTTCCAAAAACAAATTTAGTAGGACTATAAAAAGTAAAATTATTCATAAAAACTCCTCTGGTGTAACTTTAAAACTGCCGCTTATTTTGGGCCTTCGTTACAAAAAAAATCACACTCCCGAATAAGAAGTGTGATTTAAATATATGAGTATTTTTATGAAAAAAGAAATAACAATCTCTAAAGTTATAGAATGTTTCTATTTTTAGTATGACTAATTTTCTGTAAAAACTCCCATCTCCCTTATTTTCTTTGTGCGGTATTTTACGAGCACTTCGGGAGTTTTTGACATAAGCTTTTCAAGATCAGCCTTAATCTGAGCCTTAATGTTTGCAGCAGTCTGAGCCGGGTCTGTGTGTGCTCCGTCTTCCGGTTCAGGAATTACACCGTTTACAACATTCATAGAAAGAATATCCTTACTTGTGATTTTAAGCATTGCAGCAGCATCTTTGGCACGGGCAGAATCGCGAAGGAGAATCGAAGCACAGCCTTCCGGAGAAATTACCGAATAGATTGCGTTTTCGAGCATGTAAATTTTATCTCCAACACCAATTCCAAGAGCACCACCCGAACCACCTTCACCAATTACGATGCAGATTACCGGAGTTTTAAGCTGACTGAATTCACGAAGATTTACGGCAATCGATTCACCAATTCCCCTCTCTTCTGAACCAAGCCCCGGGTACGCACCCTGAGTATCTATAAAGGTGATTAAAGGACGACCGAATTTTTCTGCCTGCTTTGCAAGACGGAGTGCCTTTCTGTAGCCTTCAGGGTTTGCCATACCGCCGTTTCTGTCTATTGTTTCCTTGAGGTTTCTTCCCTTCATGTTTCCGATTACAGTTACAGGTATTCCATCAAGAAAACCGATTCCTCCCACAATTGCAGGATCATCACCATAATAACGGTCGCCGTGAAGCTCTGTAAAATCATCAATAATCATGTCGATATAATCCAAAGCGCGGGGACGGTCTGTGTGGCGGGCAAGTTCAACCTTTTCCCAAACCCTCGAAACTGTATCCGAATTTTCAAGCTTCTTTGTAATCTTTTTGATTTCTTCGGTTAAATCTATGTCGTGATTTTTTGCAATTTCTTCGAGCTGCTCTAAAATCTGTTTATCTGTTAAGTTATATGTTTTCATCTTATTCCGCCTTAGTGATCTTATGTAAATCTATCATCTTCGACCAGAATGCCTTCTGATCTTTTCTGGCTACGATGCAGTCAACAAATCCCTTCTGCAGCTGAAACTCTGCCCTCTGAAAGCCTTCCGGTAACTTCTGATTAATTGTTCCTTCGATTACACGCGGACCTGCAAAACCGATTAAAGCCTTTGGTTCAGCACAAATTAAATCGCCAAGCATTGCAAAACTTGCTGTTACACCACCGGTTGTAGGATCACAAAGCATTACAAAATATGGAACCCTTGCATTATCCAAGGCAGCTGCAGCACTCGAAGTTTTTGCCATCTGCATCAGAGAATAAATACCTTCCTGCATACGAGCTCCACCCGAAGTTGCATAAATGATTACAGGGATTTTTTCTTCTGCACCCTTGTACATAAGGCGGCTGATTTTTTCACCAACAACGCTACCCATGGAACCACCCATAAAATCAAAAGACATGATTCCAAGAAGAACATCTTTTTTATCAATCTTACATTTTCCGGTTACTACAGCTTCTTCAAGGTTTGTTTTCTGTTTTGCGGCTGTAAGCTTTTCTTCATAACCTTCCATGTCTATCGGGTTATTTGATTTTAAATTTTTAAAAAGCTCTTCAAAAGAATTTTCATCGCAAAGATATTTAATCCTGTCCTGTGGGCTTATCCTTAAATGATGATTACACTCCGGACAAACCATGAGGTTCTTTTTAAAAGTTTCTTCGCTGTGATTTATTTTACAATGTGGACATTCCATAACCTTGCCCCCTATTTATTACCATATAATTCTTCGTACAAACTTGTTCCGAATTTTCCTGACTGGAATTGTTTTGTACTCAATATTTCTATCTGCTGTTCCTGATTAGTCATAACTCCTTCGAGCTTAAACTCTTTAAGACAGCGCAGCATTTTTTTGATTGCCTTTTTTCTGTCCGAATCATAAACAATGAGCTTTGCAAGCATTGCATCATAATTCGGAACAACCGTATAACCCTGATAAATAAAGCTGTCGAACCTTACGCCCGGTCCTCCCGGAATCATAAGATTTGTGATTGTACCAGGCGCCTTTGCATTAATACGCACTTCGATTGACCAGCCCTTAAGACTTACATCATCAGGATTAAAAGAAAGTTTATTTTCCGTACATGCCAGAATCTGCTCACGGATAATATCAACACCGCTTACAAATTCCGAAACAGGATGCTCAACCTGAACACGGGCATTAACTTCCATAAAATAAAAATCTTTACCGGTAACTAAAAATTCAATTGTGCCTGCTCCACGGTATTTCAAAGCAGAAAAAAGATTTTTTGCACCCTGGCACATCTTTTCCCTTATTTCCGTACTAACGGCCGGAGAAGGACTTTCTTCTATAAGCTTCTGATGATTTTTCTGAACAGAGCAGTCGCGCTCCCCAAGGATTGCAACTCCGCCCTTACCATCAGCTATTACCTGAAGTTCAACGTGGCGTGGATTAACAATATATTTTTCTACATAAACAGTGCCGTCAGCAAAATTAGAAAGAGCCTCACTCGAAGCAATCTTTAAATTTTCTGCAAGCTCTTCTTTTTTCCATACGATGCGCATTCCCTTTCCACCGCCGCCACTTGCCGCTTTTATGATTACAGGATATCCGCATTTATCTGCAGTTTCTTCTGCTTTTTTTAAATCGTCTGTTGCACCTTCTGAACCCGGAGTTACTGGAAGACCGTATTTTAATGCAGTTTCCCTTGCAACAACCTTGTTTCCCAAAAGTTCAATAGTCTCGGGCTCAGGACCAATCCAGATTAATCCTGACTTTTCTATATCGCGTGCAAAAGAAGCATTTTCCGAAAGAAATCCAACGCCCGGATGAATTGCTTCACAACCTGTACGAAGTGCAACTGTGATGATTGCATCGCCGTTCAGATAGCTTTTTGATGAAGGAGCGGGTCCTATGCAGTATGCTTCGTCTGCGAGTTTTACATGAAGATTTTCTTTATCTGCCGAAGAATATACGCTAACGGTTTTAATACCCATCTCTTTACAGGCGCGTATGATTCTTACTGCAATTTCGCCACGATTGGCAATCAAAAGTTTTTTAATCAACTTAATCACCTTTTACTAAAGCTTTTTTACAGAGAAAAGCGGCTGATCAAATTCTACAAGGTCGCCGTTTTCTACAAGGATATCAAGAACTTCAAAATCGTATTCAGCATTGAATGTGTTCATCATCTTCATTGCTTCAATAATACAGATTGGATCTCCCTTCTTGATTTTTGCTCCCTTCTGAACATAAGCCGGAGAATCTGGAGAAGGAGAACGATAGAATGTTCCGACAATCGGACTCTTGATTACATCGCCCGAAAGTTTTGATTCAGATTTTGATTCCTTTTTATCTTTTTTAGATTCAGCAGGAACAGAAGCTGTGCTGCCTTTAGATGAAAATCCGTCTGCCCCACCTGACACTAAGGGTTGTCCCCCCTGTACGCCCGGAACAGAAGTATAGATTTCTTTTTCTACACAGCCTTCTTTTTTCTTAAGAACGATTTTTGAACCGTCACGTGTGAACTCAAAATCTACAATGCTTGAGTCGTTGAATTTTTTCATCAGATCAAAAATAAAATCATCAGTCATTTTTTTCTCCAGTTATTCAGCTTTGGTTAGATAACGTCAAAACGTTCAACTTCTTTTTCATAATCAACACCGGGAATATCAAAGCCGCTTGTTGCAAGGAAATCATGACGATAGCCTTCTACGTCTCCAAGCTCCCTGATATTTTCTGCAGTTACAGCCGGCATGATTTTATTTACTTCTTCCTGAACTTTTGGATCGAGTTCAAGGTCATCTATGCGGATTCTTTTTTCTTCGTCTGTAGGAATTGCAGCATCTCCATTTTCGTTTTTGATGTACAGGCGTTCTGCAAAAAGACGATTAATCTGTTCAATACAGCCTTCGTGAGTTCCCATCTTTTTCATCACCTTAAAGAGCACCGAAAGATACAATGGAATGATCGGGATAACTGCACTCGCTCTTGTTACAAGACCCTTGTTTACAGAAACATAAGCACCGCCTCCGATTTTAGAAAGCATTTCGCGGATAACACCGGCACGTTTTTCAAGATCAAGCTTTGCCATACCGATTGTTCCGTTTCTGTAAATTGCCTGTGAAAGTTCAGGACCGATGTATGAATAAGCAACAGAAATACAACCTTCTGCAAGAACATCAGCCTTTAAAAGCTGACCGATGAGTCTTTCCCAGTCTTCTCCGCCCATTACTTTTACTGTGTTTGCAATTTCTTCTTCTGTAGCAGGCTCTGCTGTGATTTCCTTCATTTCGCCTGTCATTGTGTCAAAGGTTCTTCCGCTGAATGGTTTCCCAATCGGTTTGATAACTGATTTGTACATCACTTTTGTTTCAGGGTCTACGCGAACAGGACTTGCAAGACTGTAAACAACAAGGTCAAACTTCATATTGTTTTCTTTTGCACGCTTGATGATTTCGGCTTTTATTTCGTCAGAGAATGCATCTCCGTCGATTGTGCTCGAAAAAAGACCTGCCTTTTTTGCTTCCTGGTCAAAAGCAAGATTGTTGTACCAGCCTGGAGTCCCGAACTTCTTTTCAGAACCGGCTTTTTCGTAAGACACACCGATTGTGGCAGCATCGTACGCAAATGCTGCAGTGATGCGGCTTGCAAGCCCGTAGCCGTTTGAACAGCCAAGAACAAGCACGTTTTTTACAGGTCTGTGCTTTCCGTTTATTGCGGCATTTTTTGCCTTCTGTTTTTTTGTATATTCAATCTGATCAAGAACTGCCTGGCGGCATCCCTGCGGATGCGCATTCAAACAGATATTACTACGTACCATTGGTGTCATAATTAAGCCCTCCCTACCAAACACATCCATTCCGCTTCTGCCGCTACGTTTTCGCCTACGTAGGCTTTGCCGGACTGTTTTATCATTTTTTTGGAAACACGGAGGTTCTTGATTTCCATGCGCACTTTGTCGCCGGGACGAACCTGGTTTCTGAATTTTACTTTGTCTACTGTTGCCAAGAAGAAAAGACTTCCTTCTTCGAATGTTTTCTGGTAACTCAATGCAGCACCGCCGGCCTGAGCCATTGTTTCTACAAGAATTACTCCAGGTACTACAGGATATTCAGGAAAGTGTCCTTTAAAGAAAAATTCATCCTGTGTAAATACGTGTTCACTTACAGAGCCTTCTGCATCGCAGCTAATAATTTCGTCTACGAATAAGAATGGTTTTCTGTGCGGTAATAATGATTCAATGTCTTTTGTTACGCTCATTTATTTCTCCTGTAAGCCGACCACATTTGCACGCACATTGTTATTCGCATATGCATTCCACGAGCATCTGTGCCGGCCGTTTTTCTATTCTTCTATCTTCTTAAAAATTACAACGCCGTTGTGTCCGCCAAATCCAAGCGAGCCCGATGCAACACAATTAATTCCATCCTTTGCCTTAACAGCCTTGTTTGGAACATAATCCAGGTCGCAGCCGGCTTCTACATCAGGATTTTCAAGGTTGATTGTCGGTGGATAAATTCCGTCTTCCATTGCCTTAATACTGATTAAAGCTTCAAGAGCACCGGCAGCACCAAGACAGTGACCTGTCATACTCTTTGTAGAAGAAACCTTGATGTTATATGCATGATTTCCAAGTGCCTTTTTAAGCATTGCTGTTTCCGAAGAATCGTTGATGTGAGTTGAAGTTCCGTGTGCGTTGTAATACTGAATTTCTTCCTTTTCGATTCCTGCATCTTCAATAGCAAGCTTGAGTGCTCTCGAACCGCCTTCTCCTTCCGGATCCGGGCTTGTAATATGATATGCATCGCTTGTTCCACCGTATCCAACAAACTCACAGTAAATCTTTGCACCGCGAGCCTTGGCATGTTCATATTCTTCCAAAACTAAAATTGCAGAACCTTCACCCATTACAAAGCCTTCGCGTGCCTTGTCAAAAGGACGGCTTGCTTTTTCTGGCTTGTCGTTATAGTTAGAAGCAAGAGTTTTTAATACGCTGAATGCGCCAATACCAAAGCCTGTTACAGCTCCTTCTGCTCCTCCTGCTACACACATATCAACTCGGCCGCTGCGAATCTGATCAAGAGCAAGCCCCAAAGCATCTGTTGATGAAGCACAAGCTGTCTGTAAGTTCCATGCAGTTCCCTTAATTCCAAAAAGCATGCTCACATTTCCAGGACCTTCGTTTCCAATCATCATAGGTACTGTTAAAGGAGGCATTCTTGAAGGACCTGCTTCAAAATATTTTTTCATGGAAGCTTCCATTACTTCAAAACCACCAATTCCGTTTCCAAAAACAATCGATGTCCTTTCTGAATCAATAGTTTCTTTTGTAAGCCCTGCATCCTGTACGGCCTGAGTAGAAGCTGCAGCGGCAAACTGACAGAATCTTGCCATCTTGCGAGCTTCCTTTTTATCAATCCACTGAGTTACATCAAGATTTTTTACTTCACCTGCAATTTTTACTTCAAAGTCAGATGTGTCAAATAAAGTGATGTTTGAAATTCCGCTTTTTCCGTTTTTAATTCCGTCCCATGTTTCTTCAACTGTATTTCCAAGGGGACTAACACATCCTAAACCTGTAACAACTACTCTTCTTTTCATTTCTTTCTCCTTTTAATTAACAGCCCATTCCGCCGTCTACACCGATAACCTGGCCTGTGATATATGTAGATAAATCGCTAGCTAAAAATAAAGCCGCATTTGCAATATCTTCCGGAACACCTGCTCTTTTTAATGGAACAGTTTCGAGCATTGCATTCTTTAAATCTTCCGATAAAACGTTTGTCATATCTGTCTGAATAAAGCCCGGTGCAATTGCATTTACACGAACACCGCGTGAACCTGTTTCTTTTGCAAGACTCTTTGTTAATCCGATTAAGCCGGCCTTACTTGCAGAATAATTTACCTGACCGCCCTGACCGTGAACACCAACGATGCTCGACATATTGATGATTGATCCACTTCTCTTACGAATCATATCCGAAGCTACAATCTGGCACGCAAGAAATGCTCCTGTAAGGTTTACATTCAAAACAGCATCCCAGTCTTCTTTTTTCATTCTGAACGAAAGTCCATCCTTTGTAATTCCGGCGTTGTTTACCAGAACATCAAGACCGCCAGACTGTTCCAGAACCTGTTTGATTGCTAAAGTCCAGTTTTCGCTGTCGCCTGCATTAGCATAAACTTCTGTATATGTAACGTTATTTTCTTTAGCAAGGGCTTCTAAATCAGCTTTGTTTGCAGAAGGTTTTGTACAGATTCCCCATACGCTTGCTCCTTCTTTTAAAAACTTTTCTGTGATTCCTTTACCGATTCCTCTTGAAGAACCTGTGACCAGTGCTTTTTTTCCGCTTAATAACATTTCCTGCTCCTTATTTATAAAGTTTCCAGTAACTCAAGATTGATTGATTTACATGATATATTTTCTGCAAAACCCGAATCGCGCCATAAACCGCTTAAAACAGTTCCCGGCCCCGGTTCAAAAATATTCCAGTTTTCTGCGCAGCTTGTTTTATCTGTTCCGATAAATCCTGCTATCTCTTTTTCTTCGCTCGTCCATCTTACAGGGTTTGTAAAATGCATTACCGCAAGTTTCTTTGCTTCCTCTCCTGTAAGGATTTCTTTTCCAGTTACATTCGAAAAAAGTTTTATACAAGGGTTTTTAAAAGAAACAGTATCTAACACCTTAACAAACTCATTTCCGGCTTCTTCCATCAAAGGTGAATGGAAAGGTCCTGCAACCTTAAGAGTGATGAATCTTCTGCAGCCGGCATCTGTACAAAAACTCTGTGCCTTTTCGAGCCCTTCAAATGTTCCCGAGATTACAGTCTGTTTTGGGCTGTTTAAGTTTGCAGCAAAAGCGATGCCTTCTTTCGAAAGACTTTCTACTGCCTTAGTTACTTCTTCGGGTGTAAGACCGATTACTGCTGCCATACCAGGCTGTTTTCCGCCCGAGGCCAGAGCAAGCTTATCGCACACCTTCTGCATGATAATTCCTCTTTCTTTTACAAGATTGATTGTCTCTTCAAAAGAAAGAACTCCGGCACAGCACAAAGCCGCAAATTCACCAAGTGAAAAACCTGCGCAAACATCAGCCTTAATTCCCTTCGATTCCAAAACCGAAATCAAAGCAAGTTCCGATGTAGTGATTGCAAGCTGGCTTCTGTCGCTTCTAGCAAGCTCTGCGTCTTCAGTTTCCCACATATATTTAGAAATCTCCTGTCCAGAGATTTTTTCTGCTTTTTTTACTGTTTCCATTGCAACCGGATATTTTTCGCAAATATCAAGAAGCATTCCTTTTTTCTGAGCACCCTGCCCCGGAAATAAAAAAACGTTTTTCATCATTCTTTCCTATACTAAAATCTGAATACTGTTCCCGCCCAGGTTAATCCTGCTCCAAAAGCGGCAGAAACAATCACAGCTCCATCTTTAATTTTTCCTTCTTTCTGCATGTCGTACAAAGCAATCGGAATCGATGCAGAAGAAGTGTTACCGTATTCACCCATACAACAGATGAATTTTTCCATATTAAAACCAAGCCTCTTTGCAGCGGCCTGAATTATTCTTTCGTTAGCCTGGTGACATACAAAATAATCAACATCAGCTTCGCCGAGGTTTTCTTTTTTCATCACCTTTTCGATAGCCTCTGTCATAACCTTTACAGCAAAGTTATAAACCGCATGACCATCCATCTTCATAAAACCATCATCAGGTGAAACATATAAAGCTATTCCGCCAGAACCATCAGAACCGGAAACAAAACTACCGATTCCCCTTTCTTTTTCCTCTTCCCTGTTTTCTATTACAAATGCTCCCGCTCCGTCCCCGAATAAAATGCATGTAGAACGGTCAGACCAGTCGGTAATCTTAGAAAGGATTTCCGAGCCCACAACTAAAGCGTACTTCCAGCCGTTATTCAAAAGCATGCCGGATGCTGAATTAAGACCATATAAAAAGCCCGTACAGGCCGCACAAAGATCAAAACAGGTTGCGTTTACTGCCCCAAGCTTATCCTGGATGATGCAGGCAGTAGACGGAAAATTATTGTAATCCGGGGTTGTTGTAGTACAGATGATTAAATCAATTTCTTCTGCGCTAACCCCTGCTTTTTTTAATGCTTCACTACAGGCACCAAGTGCTAATGAAGAACAGACTTCATCCTTTTTACACAGGTATCTTGAACCGATTCCCGTGTGCGAACGAATCCATTCATCATTAGTATCAAGTTCTTTGGGAAGATCGTTATTTAAAACCTTTTTTTCAGGAAGAGCCTTCCCAATAGAACGAACGATTATCATAGAGCACCTTTAATGAAGTTGTAGGCATCTCCTACAGTTTCAAATTCGTTTGCTTTTTCGTCTGGAATTGATACACCAAGCTGTTCTTCGATTGCATAAATCAATTCGTAAGTATCAAGACTGTCTGCGTCAAGATCAGCTCTGAAAGATGTGTTCATTTCTACTTTTGAAGGATCTACGTCGAGTTTTTCTACGATAAGAGCCTTGATTTTTTCAAACAATTCGTCCATTTGTTTTCTCCATAGTATTTTATAATGACACTTTTACATATTTTGTAAACCTGTCAACTCAATAATACACTATGGGCGCACGAATAGTCAAGAAAAAAGACGAAGAAAGAGGGCATAAATTCAACAAAACGGGTGAAAAAACAGAAAAAAACGCCGGAAATAAAAAAAAAGAGCACCCGGAACCGTACCGGATGCCCTTTTGTTCAAAATCAGCTTATAAACTGATTATTTTTTAAGAAGTTCTGCAAGTTTTTCTGGTGTGAAGTTGAAGTATTCAGCAACCTTCTTTGCAGGACCAGAAGTACCAAAGTTATCAAGACAGAAGCAGTTTTCTTTGTCTGTAAACTGGAGCCATTCCATAGAGATTCCGGCTTCTGTACAAACAATGCGTTTTGCATTTCCGATGATAGCTGCTCTGTCTGCCTTAGAAAGACCTTCGAATTTCTTCAAATCTGGAACAGAAACAACACGGATTGTTTTTCCGCTTACAAGTTTAGCTGCATCCAAAGCCATATTTACTTCAGAACCGCTTGCTAAAACTGTAATATCAGGATTTGCAGAACCTTCAAGAACTACATAAGCACCTTTTTCTGCCATGTTCTTCTTCCAGTTCTTATCTGCCTTTTCGTAAACAGCGAGTGCCTGGCGAGTGAATGCCATACAAACCGGGTGATCCTTAGAAGCGTAAGCCATGTTCCATGCTTCCATAGATTCTTCAGGGTCACCTGCACGGATTACCTGAACACCAGGAATAGCGCGTAAACCAGTTAAAGTTTCGATTGGCTGGTGTGTCGGACCGTCTTCACCTACGTAGATAGAATCGTGTGTGAATACGTAAATTACAGGCTGCTTCATCAAAGAAACAACGCGGAGAGAACCACGGAGGTAATCAGCGAATACTAAGAATGTAGCACAGAATGGACGTAAACCGCCGTGTAAAGAAATACCTGCAGCAATTGCAGACATTGCAAATTCACGGATACCGTATTCAATTGTTCTACCCTTACGGTTAGAAGGACTGAATGTTCCGTTATCTGTGTTCTTGAATGCAGTCTTGTTTGGTCCCATAAGGTCTGCAGAACCACCAACAAGGTTTGCATAGCGTGCTGCGATTACGTTCAATGCTTTTCCAGAAGCGTCACGTGTAGCACATGCGTCTCCAGGTTTATATTCAACATCTTTTACAGATGGGTCTGTTACAGCGTCTGAGTGGAATGCATCCCATTCTTTTTTGAGTTCAGGGTTTTCTTTTGCCCATGCATCAAAATCAGCCTTCCAGTCTGCTTCTGCTTTAGCAAATTCAGCTTTTTTTGCTTCGAAATATTTATAAGCTTCAGGAACAACGTAGAATTCTTTGTCTTCAGGAAGACCAAGCTTTTTCTTTGCAGCAATGATTCCTTCTGCACCAAGTGGAGCACCGTGAACATCAGCTGTACCTTCTTTTGGAGCACCAAATCCGATAATAGACTTGAGCATGATTAAAGAAGGATGATCCTTATCTTTCTTAGCTTTTTCTACAAGTTTAACGATTCCGGCAACATCATACATATCACCTTTTAAAACCTGCCATCCGTATGATTCATAACGTTTAGCAATATCATCAGTGAATGTAATATCTGTACAACCGTCGATAGAGATTTTATTTTCGTCGTAGAATACGATTAATTTACCAAGCTTCTGGTTTCCGGCAAAAGAACATGCTTCCGAAGCAACACCTTCCTGAAGACATCCTTCACCAACCAGAGAATATGTGTAGTGATCTACGATTGTGTGTTTTGGTGTATTAAATTTAGCAGCGAGCATCTGTTCTGCAACAGCCATACCAACAGCCATAGAAACACCCTGTCCAAGTGGACCACCAGTACATTCAACACCATCAGTGTCGCCGAATTCAGGGTGACCAGGACATTTAGATCCAACCTGACGGAAGTTCTTAATATCGTCCATGCTTACTTTATATCCTGCAAGATGGAGGATACTGTAAAGTAACATAGAACCATGACCTGCAGAAAGAACAAAACGGTCACGGTCAGCCCATTTTGAATCAGCAGGATTGTGCTTCATTACTTCGCCATATAAAACTGCAGCAGCTTCTGCAGCACCAAGTGGAAGGCCAGGATGTCCTGAATTTGCCTTCTGAATTGCGTCCATAGACAAGCTGCGAATCGAAAGTGCAACTGCCTCAACACCTTTTTTATCCATAATTTATACCTCTAAAAAATTAATTATGCTAAATCTTTAATCAATGCGGTTAATTCTTCTTCACCCGATTTAATTTCCAGAGCTTTTCTGAATCTTGTGCTTCTGAACAAACCTGCAAGGTCCGAAAGAACCTGAAGATGAATCTGAGGGTTATGAGTTAAAAGAACAAACATTACAAAAACAGCCCTCTCATCGGGTGCATTCATGTCCAAAGCGTTCTTAAGATAAACGAGACAAATCCTCTGGTCTTTTTCATCCTTCATTATTGGAGCACGTGCATGTGGTAAAGCAATTCCGTTTCCTACGGCTGTGCTTAAAACCTCTTCACGTGCACATAAAGCATTATACACCTGATCAGAAGTCATGCCATCGGGTATTTTTATCATCTTTACGAAATTCGCAAAGACTTCCTGTGGAGTTTTTCCTTCCACATCAAAAAAAACTCCTCCGCGATGAATCAGTTCTGCAATATCTGGTGCTTTTCCTGCTTCTGCCATATATATTCCTCCCTGCTATACAATAGTAAAATTTTTGTATGTATTATCTTCAAGCGAAGATGCAAGTATTCCATTTATATCCTCAAAGGTTTCTTCCATTCCATCTAAAGAAAGCTGAACATCATCCAGAGGGAAGTGATCGCGGATATAATAATTTTCCATCTCTTCTATAATCCTTACAATGTGACCAAAAAGCTGTACGATTATTATAAGTTCCTGCTGAGGAAAATCCTGTAGCGGTAAACCTGAATTCCCTATTTCGTACAAAAGGCTGCTCACCTCGCGGAAGAGAACAATAATCCTTTTTCTTAACGGGACAATGCAGGCATCTGCAAACGAATTATATTTTTTTGCCAAAAGTTCATATCTTTTTTCCACATTGATGCTTAAAAGCTTTTTTTCGGGTAAAGGAACTTTTAAAAGCGGAGGACAGAGTTTTTCAACAATGTCTTCGATATCCTTTTTAAGAAGTTTTTTACCGTCGTTGTCGTGCAAAGCATCTTCTATATAAGCATCCACAATCTGTGGAGAAAAAATCATCGAAATGTGAGAGAAAAGCGCGCTTGAATCAGCTCCGGAATTCCATGGACCTACAAAAGGAACAGCTTCACCTGTTTTCCAGATTCTGGTTTCTACGCCATAAGGACAGAAAGAAATCTTTTTTGTATGGCGTAAGAATTCTTCCGCACTTCCACAGTTTTTTGTACAAAGCTCTTCCTGATTTTCAAGGAAAAGAAAGGCAAGCTGCTCTTCGATTGAACCTGCAGGCCCGTTTTTTTCAAGGCTTTCTAAGATCCCTTTTTCAAAAGCCGTATACCATTCTTCGCGCTCAAGGTCAGCAACAGAAAGAGAATCCTTTTTATCTGCGCTCAAAACAGAAATCTCTACGATATTTTCTTCCCAGTTGATTACCCGGCACAAAAGCCTGTCGCCATATTTAATTCCTGCTTCTCCGGCAATCTTATCTAAAGGCCATGCAGTAAGCTTAATTTCTTCCGGAAGAGAATATTGAATGGAAGAAAGGTGTAAATCTGTATTCGAATGATCATTAAAAATATACGGAAGCACGTAGCCTTCTCCAAAAAGCGCAAAAACATCCATAGCAAGGTTCATCGAAAAAACACAGGATTCAGACTTAATGATTTCTTTTTTATTCGCAACAAAAAGCTGGTCTGGCGCAGTTTCCGGATTCACAAAAG
Organism: Treponema sp.; assembly: GCA_016286365.1. Classification (GTDB taxonomy): domain Bacteria; phylum Spirochaetota; class Spirochaetia; order Treponematales; family Treponemataceae; genus Treponema_D. Next base: position 1,595 of record JAEESN010000024.1, on the reverse strand, counting down.
GAATGCAGCGGTGACCCAGAACAATGTATCCCTTATCGATTTCTTCTTTTGTAGGCTTAAAACTGAACCATCTTCCCGTAAAAACGCCGGCGCGGGTAACAAATTCATTATCAACAAGGGTAAAAACCATATCGGACGAAAGAAGGATATCATTCAGGCTGCTTTTTGGAACCTTTACGCCGTTCTGTCTTAAATAATGGCTAAAGTCATCAAGCGTAAAAACATCCTGCTTATTTGTGAGAAATTCGTCTATAAGATATGTAGAATTTAAATTCATTCCCATTTTTTTGTTAACCATAATATTTTAATAGAAAAAACAAAGTTTGTATACAATTCTAGACTAAGAAGACTCTCAATGTTATTATTCTGATTATGAAGCTTACTTTTCTTGGAACAGGCACAAGTCATGGAGTTCCCGTAATCGGATGTAAATGCCGTGTCTGCACTTCAAAAGACCCGAAAAACAGACGAACCCGATGCTCTTCCTATATCACAAGCTCAGACGGAACAGCAATTTTAATAGACGTAAGCCCGGAATTCCGCCTTCAGGCACTGGAAAATAAGATAAAAAAAATAGACTGCGTTTTAATCACACACAGCCATGCAGATCACCTTCACGGAATAGATGATTTACGAATCTTTTCTTCAGAAAAAGCTCACACAGATTCCGACTCAAACAGTAAAAAAGCAAAAGAATTCAAAAATCCGCCGATTCCGGTCTACACAAACAAAAAAATAGCAGACGACATAAAAGTACGCTTTTCGTATATCTTTGAACCCGCAAAAGAAGGCGGCGGACACGCAAAAATAAAGCTTCAGAGCGCAGAAAAAACTTTTGATTACAAGGATGTGCAAATCACACCCGTTCCACTCCAGCACGGACACACAGAATGCACAGGCTGGCTTCTTTGCGAAAAAAATCGTCCCAAGAAAAAATACATCGCCTATCTTACAGACTGTAATCACATCAGCGAAAGCTCATACCGCCTCATACACGACACAGTAAAAGACGGAACGCTCGAACACCTGATTATAGACGGATTAAGGATAAAGCCTCACTCAACACATTTTTCTTTTTTAGAAGCAATGGAAGCAGCAGATAAAATCCAGGCAAAGCACGTGTGGTTCATCCATTTAACACATTCTTCGAGCCACAACGACGTAATAAAATACATAAATCAGAATCTCAAAAAATTTCCAAACCTGCAGAAATCCGCCTCCGTCCTCCCAGCCTACGATGGACTTAGCATAAAGGTATAACATCTCTCCGGCGCCCCGAAAACACCTCATCTGCACATGCATTCCTCCACGCCCCCAAAATATATTCTGCGCGCCCCCAAAAACCTCTCCAGCCAAAAAAAAAGCCCGCGACATCAAAATCACGGGCATTTTCTAAAGTTTAATAAAACTTAGTTCTGAGCTGCAGTTTCTGCTTCCTTTGGAACTCTTACTTTCTTGTCTACAAAACCAGCTTTGAGACAACGTGTACATACGTTAATAGTTCTTGTTGTACCACCGAACTGAGCTTTAATCTTAAGAAGATTTGGTCTCCATGTTCTGCGTGTATGATTGTAAGATTTACTAACCTTGTTTCC
>JAEESN010000003.1 GCA_016286365.1 Treponema sp. | reverse complement strand
AAATTCGGCCGCAAGAACGTATTCATCGTAATGATTAAGTTTGTTACACCTGTTCTTCTGTTGTTCCTCTTACTTTCTTCATTCGGATTATTCTAGGATGATGATTTTTCTGCCGGGTTATTAGATTCCTGGCAGGATAAAATAAACCCCGGATTTGAATAATTTTATTCGTTCCGGGGTTTTTTATCTTATCTGGCCGTCGCCGTCAATTAAGTATTTGGTTGTAGTCAGGACTTTGATTCCCATTGGGCCGCGGGCGTGGAGCTTCTGGGTAGAGATTCCGAGTTCTGCTCCAAAACCGAATTCGCCACCGTCTGTAAAACGGGTACTGGCATTTACGTAAACGCAGGAAGCGTCGATCATTGCCTGGAAAAGTCTTGTGTTTTCGCGGCTCTGAGAGATTATGCTTTCGCTGTGCTTTGTGTTGTGAGAATTAATGTACTCAATTGCTTCGTTGATTGAATCTACAGTTTTTATGCAGCATTCGTAATCCAGGTATTCGTTGCCGAAATCTTCTTCGGTGGCCGGGAAAAGAATCTGGTTCTGACTATCGAGAGTCTTTGAGTCCGCTTTGGTGGTTGAGCCTGTCGAAATGACCTTCTTCAAAATATCAAAAGATCTTTCATCTGCATGAAGTTTTACACGGCCGGCAAAAGTTTTTTCGAGCAAAGGAAGGAATTTTTCAGCAATTGCGCTGTGAACTACGATACATTCAATGGCGTTACAAACGCTCGGGCGCTGGATTTTTGCATTTTCTGCGATACGGCATGCCATTTCTAAATCTGCTGAATCATCTATATAAAGGTGACATACTCCGCTTCCGGTTTCTATAACAGGAACTCTTGCGTTCTGGACAACATTTGCTATCAGTTTTTTACCGCCGCGTGGAAGACACACGTCAATCAATCCGACGGCATTTAAAATCTGATCTACATCGCTGTGGTCGTGTTCTTTTACTTCTACAAGTTCTATTGCTTCAGGTACTCCGCCTTTTACACCCTTAAGGGCTTCGCGGATTACACGTACAATTTCCAGGTTTGATTTATATGAAGATGATGAACCGCGCAGTAAAATTGCGTTTCCGCTTTTATATGCAAGGCTGAAGGCGTCTACGGTAACGTTCGGGCGGTTTTCGTAAATGATTGCTACAACACCAAGAGGAACTCTTACCTGGCGGATATTTAATCCGTTTGGAGTTTTCCATCCGCCTGTTTCTTCGCCTACAGGGTCTGTCTGTCCGATTACCAGTCTAAGGCTTTCTATAATTCCTGTTATACGTTTGTCGTCGAGTAAAAGGCGGTCGATTAATGATTCACTCATTCCGCCGGCACGGGCAGCGTCTATATCTTCTTTATTTGCAGCGATGATTGATGTACGGTTTTTATCGAGGGCAACAGCAACCGCTTCTAAGGCTGCGTTTTTGTCACAGGCATTTTGCAGGGCAAGTTTCTGGCTTGCGGCGCGTAAGGATGTGCAGATTTTATTAAGATCCATATAAAACTCCTTCTGGTGGTATTATGCGGATAGGCATAAAGCCCACATATTAATCAACTAATAAAAAAAATACCGGAACGATTGGCTCCGGTATGCATTATCAGTTATTAGTAATTTGCAAGGAAGAACATTCCAAGCAGCATTGCAATCCGGCATTTATCTTCTGACCATTCAGTTTTGGGAGGAAGATTAGAGATGTACCACCAGAAGATTCCAAATTCAGGGTCAATTCTGAGTGAGTATTCTGCAAAATCCGGAGTGTCAGGTTTCTGACCAAACATTAAAAATACTGCCTGATTAATCAGCTGTTTGAATAAAACATAATTGTCTTTCCAAGATTCATTTCCTAAAAAGATATCGAGCTGATACAAAAGCTGGTCTTTTAATGCAATGTCAGATTTTTCTACCCAGGTTTTCTGGATGAGAAGTGTAAGGTTGTTTTTAAAACTGTCTACAAGCTTTGCAGTAGTTTTTTTATCCTGTTTAGAAAATTTCTCTCCAGATCCAAACGCTTTGGCAATAATGTCAGCAGATTCTTCATAGCCTGTTGTTTTATCTAAGAAGTCTCCAAGGGCCGAGATTGTTTTTGAGTCTAAAAATTCAGTTAAAATGTCTGCCTGTTTAGTCATATTTAAGATATTAAAGATTAATAAAAAAAAGGTCAATGCAGAAAAAACTAACCTGTCTTGAAATTATTGTTTTTAATCTTTAAAGTAAAAATCAGAGGAGTAAATAAAATGACAATTACAACAAAAATTAAATACTTTTTTGGTATTGTTTTACTTTCTTTTGTATTAACAGGATGTACTTCTTTAATACAGAAAGATAATCAGACAAACCAGGCTGTAGCACAGGAAACAAAAGCAGAAAGTCAGCAGGCTGCCCAGATTAAATGGGATGAATCTGTAAAAGTCGGCGAGCTTTCCAATGGAATGAAATATTATGTAAAAAACAATAAAAAGCCGGAAAATCGAATTTCTTTAAGATTGATTGTTCGTGCCGGTTCAAATATGGAAGATGATGATCAGAAAGGTGTTGCTCACTTAGTTGAACACATGTGTTTTAATGGAACAAAGAATTTTAAGAAAAATGCCATTGTTGATTATTTTGAATCAATCGGTATGAAGTTTGGTCCGGAAGTAAACGCATATACATCTTTTGAAGAAACAGTTTATAAACTTGAACTTCCAGCTGATAATCCAGAAATGCTCAAAACAGGTCTTTTAGTTTTACACGACTGGGCAAGCGAAGTTTCTTTTGAACAGGAAGAACTCGATAAAGAAAGAGGCGTTGTAACAGAAGAATGGAGAGGAAATCAGGGTTTACAGGGACGTCTTGGAGAATCACAGAGAGAATTTCTTTTAAAAGGTTCAAAATTTAAAGACAGACTTCCAATCGGCGACATGGATGTTATTAAAAATATTTCAAGAAAACGTGTTGTAGATTTTTATAAGGCAAATTACAGACCGGAAAACATGGCTGTTGTTGCCGTTGGCGATATTGATATTCAGACTTTAGAAAAAGAAATCAAAGAAATTATGGAAACAATTCCTGCTTCTAAAGATCAGTATGAACGCCAGTTCTTTAAAGTTCCTGTTCAGAGAGGGAAAAACATCTGTATCTTTAAAGATCCGGAAATTAAATACACACTGATTAATATTTTCTTCCGTCAGTCAGATTTTAAACCAACTTTAACAGAAGAAGATATCAGAAAAGATTTTATTTTGAACACAAGTTCTGTTATCTTAAATCAGCGTCTGCGAGAAATTTCTAACACAAAGGATACTCCCTGGCTTGATGCTGGTTTTGGAGACATCAATCTTACAGACAGAACTATTTTCTTCTATGCTGGAATTGCTCCAAAAGACGGAATGTTCGAAACATCTTTGAAAAAACTTCTGGACGAAGTAGACAGACTTGTTGATTTTGGAATTACAGAAAGCGAACTTGAAAGAACAAAACAGATAATTCTTTCGGCTCAGGAAAAAACATACAAAAATAAAGATAAAATTTATTCTACAAAGCATGCAGATTCTATTGTAAATGCAGATTTGCTTAATGACACAGTTGTTTCGGAAGAAGATTTCTATAATCTTGTTAAAAACATCATTCCAACAATCACTGTAGAAGAAGTAAATGCCGCTGTTAAAAAGAGTATTAAAAAACGCGGTGAATTGATGTATGTTATGGCTCCGGAATCTAATAATGAAGTTCTTTCAGAAGATGAATTAAAGGAAATCTGGAAAAATTATAAAAATGCGGACCTTGCAAAATACGAAGAAGAAGAAAATCAGAAAGATTTAGTTGCAAAACCAGCTAAAAAAGCAAAAATCGTTTCGCAGAAAGAGCTTCCTTCGTTTGATGCAAAAGAATATGAGCTCGAAAACGGTGTAAAAATCATCATCAAGAAAACTGATAATGAAAAAGATACAATCAGAATGAGGGCTGTAAGCTTTGGTGGTGGAAATGTTATTTCCGACAAGGATTATCCATCATCCGAAATCAGTTTTGATTATGCTATTCATTCGGGATTCAAAAATCTTTCTTATAATCAGTTTACTAAATTGATTTCTTCAAAACAGATTTCTATTTCTGGAAATATTGCCGGTACATACGAAACTCTTTCGGGAGCAAGTACAAACGGTGATTTTTCTACATTCGTTCAGGTAATCAATCTTTTGTTTACTTCTATAAACTTTAATGATGAAGGCTGGAATGTTGTGTGGGATAATTATTCTACAACTGCTAAAGCACACGGAACTCAGCCGGTTGATGTTCTTATAGATAAAATTACAGAAGACATGTACGGCGATGATGTACGCTATCAGCCTATGGACGAAAAATTCTTAAAGAAAATCAACAGAAAAACTGCAGAAAGAATTTATAAGGAAAGATACGGCGATATTTCTGATTTTACATTCTATTTTGTAGGCGACATCGACGAGAAAAACCTTCTTGATAACTGCCGCACATACCTTGGAACAATTCCTACTCAGAAAAAGACAGAAAAAGCAAAATATCTTATTAAAAAATTCCCTGCTGGCATTCAGGAAGATATTGTTTACAAAGGACTAGATGATCAGGGTTCTGTATTCATGTGTTTTGGTGGTTCTTTAGGACCTGCAAAAGATGTAAAAGAAATCTATAAAGACAAACAGATGCTCAACCTTCTTGCTGAATTATTAAACATTCGTTTAAGAGAAGTTATCCGTGAAGATAAGAGTGGTTCTTATGGTGTTGGAGTTTATTCTTCTGTAGAAAACACACCAAGCCGCGAATATCATGTGATGATTGAATTCGGATGTGAACCTGCAAGACAGGAAGAACTTAAGAACGAAGTTTTAAAACAGATAGAAATTGTCCGAAAAGATCTTATGAAGGATGAATATATCACAAAGCTTTTGGAAACATATAAACGTGACCGAGAAACAAATTTAAAGGATAACGGATGGCTTTTGAGCACACTTGTAACATCAGATTTCTTTAAAGAGCTTCCGGATGATGTTTATACTAATGGAGATTATATTCCATCATTCATCACAAAGAAAAACTTAAGGGATTACGCTGCAAAATATCTTGATACAAATAATTATATTTCTGTTTTCTTAAAGCCGGAAAAATAATATAATAAAATAATGCAGGAAACCTTAACAGCAAAATCAACAACGGCAGAAGTTCAATACAACAAAATGATTAATACTTCTGTCGGAAAGTTGATTTGTAAGCTGGCAATACCTACAGTTATTTCTATGCTGATTACTTCGGTTTATAATCTGGCCGATACTTTTTTTGTATCGCAGATAAGTAAAGAGGCAAGTGCGGCTGTAGGTATAGTTTTACCTATAATGTCTTTAATACAGGCTTTTGGATTTACCCTTGGAATGGGCTCGGGAAGTTTAATTTCCATCAGGCTTGGACAGAAAAAGAACAAAGAAGCCAGCATTATCTCTTCTACGGCATTTTTCGCTGCCATTTTTACAGGTTTATTAATCACTTTATTTGGTAATATCTTTTCTTCTTCTATTATGAGGGCTTGTGGCGCAACAGAAGAGCTTATAAAACCAGCAAATCTTTATGGAACATTTATTTTCTGGGGTGCACCGTTTATGTGCGCTTCTTTTGTTTTAAATAATGATTTACGTTCGGAAGGAAAAGCCTTTTTTTCTATGATTGCGCTCACTTCCGGCGGATTATTGAACATCATTTTAGACCCGATTTTCATTTTTGATAAAATAGATTTAAAATTTTTTACTCTCCATGGAATTAATCTTGGAATAACGGGGGCAGCCCTCGCAACTTTTATAAGTCAGATTGTAAGTTTTAGTATTCTTTTTTCGTTTTATTTAAGAAAAAAATCAGTTTGTGTAATTTCTGTAAAAAATATATCAAAAAATATCACCGATCTTGGAAGGATTGTGAGCACGGGTATTCCTTCTTTTGCAAGGCAGGGTCTTGGAAGCATTTCTGCAATTTTATTGAATAACGCTGCTAAAACTTACGGTGATGTAGATGCAATTGCTGCCATGACGATTGTTACTAAAATAGTAATGTTTGTTGCCGCAATTATGATAGGAATCGGGCAGGGGTTTAGTCCGGTAAGCGGATATAATTATGGTGCAAAAAGGTACGACAGGGTTAAAAAAGCCTATGTTTTCCTTGTTCTGTGCGGAATGAGTGTAATGCTTTTGTTTACAATTCCGGGATTTATTTTTGCAAAACAGATAATCAGTGTGTTCAGGGATGATCCTGGTGTAATTTCTGTAGGAATTGTTGCTTTAAGATGGCAGATAGCGTTTTTACCTTTCCACGCGCTGATTGTGGGTACAAATATGCTCATGCAGTCTACAAAAAATGTAAAACAGGCTACATATCTTTCCATGAACAGACAGGGTATTTATTTTATTCCGTGTATTTTATTGTTACCGCCCGCTTTGGGTATTCTTGGAGTGGAAATCAGTCAGTTTGTGGCAGATTTTTTAAGTGCTTTAACAGCAATTCCTTTTTTGATTTGGTTTTTGAAAAAACTTGATATAATGGAAAGAGAAGAAAAGAAACAAGCTGATGATGAAGAGAGAATTAAAGAAAAAGGCAAGGAGATAAAATGAAAAAACTTTCTAAATTTTTAATGCTTTTATTATCTGTCAGTTTTTCGATGAATGCTTTTACTCAGGATAGTGATAAAAAGAATGGGGATGGTTTTTTTAAAGATTATGTATCTCAGAGATGGACTGCGGAAGATGGAATTCCGGGAAATACTATAACAGATATCATTCAGACGGATGAAGGCTATATTTATTTTGGAACTTATGGTGGTCTTGTTCGTTTTGACGGCGTTGAATTTAAAATCATTAATCAGAAAATAAATTCAAAATACAGATTTCAGTCGGCTCGTTCGCTCATGCAGGATTCCCGCGGAAATGTGTGGATAGGCTCAAACGAAGATGGAGCTTTCTGTATTTTTCCCGATGGCGATGTAAAAGAATTCAGTATAGAAAACGGATTACCTAATAACTCTATACGTTCGTTCTGCGAAGATAAAGACGGAAATGTGTGGATTGGAACGGCTTCCGGTATTGCCCGCGTTTCTTCTAAATACGAGGTAATACGGCCGGAAGGTTTTGACAACATTCCAAATAACAATAATTTTATTGTAAGTCAGCTTTACTGCGACACTGCCGGCCGAGTTTGGATTGTTACACGAACAGAAAAGGGGCTTTATCTTTATTCGGACAGAAAATTCAGTGTTTATAATGATTTCCATTCTAAAAAAAATCCTATCATCACTGTTATGACACAGGACAGTAACGGGGTTTTCTGGTTTGGTGTGGCTCCTTATTATGCAATCAAAAAAAGCAATACCGAAGAAACAATCTATAACCTTGGAAAAGGGAATCAGAGGGGAACTGTTGTAACAAGCATCTTCCAGGATAAAAAATTGAATCTCTGGTTTGGTCTTGATAATGGTGTAACGATTCTTCACGACGGTAAAATCTCGTTTTTTGACAGATCTATGGGTCTTGTAGACGAAAATGTTGTAAAAATAATAGAAGACCGGGAAAGTAACATCTGGATTGCAACCGACAGAGGTGGTCTTGAAAAATTGAGCTACGGTAAATTCCAGACTACAAGGGTTGGAACCACTGTAAATGGAATTGCCCAGGATACTTTCCGTCATGTTGTGTGGATTGCAGGCGATAACGGGCTTTATTGCTATAAGGATAATTTATTCCAGGAAAATTATATAACAGATTACTGTAAGAATGTGCGTATAAGGGATGTTTCTTTAGATAAAAAAGGAAATCTTTTAGTCAGCTGCTACGAAAAACTCGGGTTTGTTAAGTTTTACATAGATGGAAGAATTAAAAACTGGACAACAGAAGAGGGGCTTGCTGGAAACAAGGTTCGTGTTGCAAAAGAGTTATCTAACGGCGACATTTATGTTGGAACTACAACCGGACTTTCAATCATAAAGGACGAAGGAAAGGTAATCAGAAATATACAGAAGAATGATGTAATAGATAACGATTACATCATGTGTGTATACGAAAATAAAAACGGCGAAATCTGGATTGGAACAGACGGCGGCGGAATATTCATTCTTAAAGACGAAAAGATAATCAAAACTATTTCTAAAAAAGATGGTCTTGTTGGAAACGTAATATTTAAGATTGATTCAATCAGAGATGGGGAAATCTGGATCTGTACAGGTTCGGGCGCTACAAGAATTAAGGACGATAAATATTTTTCTTATAATAATCTTAACGGATTTGTAGGCGAAGGTGTTTTCCAGTTGATTCCAGATTATATGCAGAGGGTTTGGGGAACAAGTAACCGCGGTATTTTCTATGTTCACATGGAAGATTTAGACGAAGTGATGGAAGGAAAAAAGAAGTTCTTAAATCTTAAATTCTTTAATCGTTTTGACGGAATTACCGGCGGACAACCTACTCCAACTTCACTTTCCATGAAGGATGATTTGGGACGTGTGTGGTTTACCCTTATAGAAGGATTTACAATCTTTGATCCAATCAGAAACGAAACAAATTCTTATGCTCCGGAAATAAAAATTCAGGAAGTTTATGCAGACAGCGAAAGAATAGATATTAAAAACGGAACTGTGGTTCTTTCTCCAAAGGTAAAAAGGCTGAATATTAAATATACGGGAATCAGTTTTGTTTCGCCTGAACAGGTTGAATTTAAAACAGTGCTCGAAGGCTTTGATAAAGACTTTTCTGAATGGTCTAATATGCGAAATGCAACTTATACAAACCTTCAGCCGGGAGAATATACATTTAAAATCCGTGCCCAGAATGGTGATGGCGTTTTAAGTGAGGAAACAGAGGTTTTAAAAATCATCAAGCAGCCGTATTTATGGCAGAGGCTTTGGTTTAAAATAGTTGTTGCGCTTTCTGTAATCGCATTTATTTCGATTATTGTGCTTTTAAAGCTTAATACATATAAAAAGAACCAGGAGATGATGGAAAAGCTTTCTATAGAAGTTATTCAGGCTCTTGTTGGCACAATCGATGCAAAGGATAAATATACAAACGGACATTCAAACCGCGTTGCAAATTATTCTAAACAGCTTGCAATTTCTATGGGGCTTCCGGAAAGCATTCAAAAGCGTGTTTATTATTCGGCTCTTCTTCACGACATCGGAAAAATCGGTATTTCGGATTCAATCATCAATAAACCTGGAAAATTGACTAAAAAAGAATACGAAACAATCAAACAGCATCCTACAATCGGAAGTCAGATTCTTCAGTCAATTACAACTATGCCGGAAATTACTGTTGGAGCGCGAGGTCATCACGAAAGATACGATGGTTCAGGCTATCCTGATAAGATTAAGGGAAAAGATATTCCTCTTATTGCAAGAATTATTGGTGTTGCAGATGCTTATGATGCCATGACATCTAACAGAAGCTACCGAAAATTCATGGAACAGGCAAAGGTTCGAAGCGAATTGAATAAATATAAAGGAACCCAGTTTGATCCTGAAATTGCAGATAAGATGATAGAAATAATTGATGAGGATAAAGATTATAAATTACATGAATAGGTAATTTTACTAATTGAACTATTAGTCATATTAAATTAAAATTCATATATAAAACAGAAAATAAAATTTTAGGAGTATAAAAATGAAAACTGTTGCAGGTATTGATCTTGGAACACAGAGTATGAAAGTAGTTATTTATGACTACGAAAAAAAGGAAATTATCGAAAAGGCTTCTTGCCCAATGGATCTTATTTCTGAAAGTGATGGAACACGTGAACAGAAAACAGAATGGTTCGATAACGGATTGAACGTTTGTTTTGGTAAACTTTCTGCCGAAAACAAAAAAACAATCGAAGCAATCGGTGTTTCTGGACAGCAGCACGGATTTGTTCCTCTTGATAAGGATGGAAAAGCTCTTTACAACATTAAACTTTGGTGTGATACATCAACAGTTTCTGAATGTGAATATATTACTAAAAAAGCCGGTGGCGAAAAGAAAGTAGAAAAAGCTCTTGGAAACCTTATGCTTACAGGTTTTACAGCACCAAAAATCCTCTGGCTTAAAAATCATAAACCAGATGCATTTGCAAACCTCAAATATGTAATGCTTCCACACGATTATCTTAACTGGAAACTCACAGGTAAATATGTAATGGAATACGGTGATGCTTCGGGAACAGCATTATTTGATTCTGCAAACCGCTGCTGGTCTAAAAAAATCTGCGATATTATCGACAAAAGATTATACGATATTCTTCCAGATTTGATTGAACCTTCTGCTCCAGCCGGAGTTGTTTCTGCAGAAGCTGCTGCCGCTTATGGAATTCCTGCAGGAATCCCTGTTTCTGCCGGTGGTGGAGACAACATGATGGGTGCTGTTGGAACTGGTACAGTAGCAGACGGATTTTTAACAATGTCTATGGGAACTTCCGGAACACTTTACGGCTATTCAGACAAACCAATTTCTGACCCTGCAAACGGACTTTCAGGATTCTGTTCTTCTACAGGCGGATGGTTACCACTTCTTTGTACAATGAACTGTACTGTAGCTACAGAATTTGTACGCGGATTATTCGGTCTTGATGTAAAAGACCTTGATGCAGAAGCTTCTAAGGCTCCTTGCGGTTCAGAAGGCGTTCTTGTAATTCCATTCTTCAATGGTGAAAGAACTCCAAACCTTCCAAATGGTAGAGCAAGCATTACAGGACTTACTTCTGCAAATACAAACAGAGCAAACATTGCTCGTGCTTCTCTTGAATCAGCTGTATTTGCTATGCGCGGTGGTCTTGATGCATTCAGAAAGCTTGGATTCCAGCCAAAAGAAATCCGCCTTATTGGTGGTGGTTCAAAATCTCCAATCTGGAGACAGATTGCTGCAGATATCATGAATCTTCCAATCCGTGTTCCTGCTTTGGACGAAGCAGCAGCTTTAGGTGGAGCTGTTCAGGCTTTGTGGTGCTTAAAGAATCAGAGTGGAAAATGTGATATTGCCCAGCTTTGTGCAGAACACATCAAACTCGACGAATCAAAGAGCACAAATCCTATTCCAGAAAATGTTAATGCATACGACAAGGCATATTCAGAATATACAAAGATCGTAGAAACATTAACACCACTTTATAAATAAGACTGGAAAAAACCGGGATTTAATTTATAAAAAAAACCCTCGAATCCGTTAATTTTTGCGGAAACGAGGGTTTTTTCTTGTTCTAAAGATGTTTTTAGAAAGCGATGAAATATCCTGTGAAACCTAATCAAAATATAAAAAACTTATGCAAAAATATGAAAATTAGGTGAATTTTATTAATGCTAAATTTGAAGGATAGTGTTATTATAGAAAGGTAACTAAATGCATATTTTAGGAGTAAAAAAATGCGTATAAAATCAGTTTTTTCACACAGTTTTGAAAAATATGGAAAAGTTTTAACAGGTTATGATGTAACAGACCTGCTTAAAAAACTTGATGACACAACAAAAAAGCCGGACAATGCTGTAATTTATGAACCGGGAGATGCCGGACTTGAATCTTTGCCAATTGCAAAAGAATTCAGCGACAATGCTTACGGTGGAATGCCAATTCAGATTGGTTATTGTAACGGAAACAACACTAAGTTGAACTGTCTTGAATGGCATATCGGTTCGGAATTAAATATTCCTTCTAACGATATTGTTCTTTTACTCGCATCACTTCAGTCAGTTAAAAACGGAAAATTAAATACTTCTTCTGTAGAAGCTTTCTATGTACCAAAAGGAACTATTGTTCAGGTATATGAAACAACTTTGCATTATGCTCCTTGTAACGCTGTTAAAAACGGCGAAGTTTCTTCTGAAGGATTCCGCGTAATTATTGTTCTTCCAAAGAATACAAATACAGAAAAACCAAAGATTGAAGAAAAGAATCTTAACGACAAATTGCTCTGGGCTAGAAACAAGTGGCTCATCGCACATCCTGATTCAAACGAAGCTAAATCAGGAGCCTTTGTTGGTTTGTCTGGAATAAACATTGATATTGGTTAATTAGGTAAATTCTCTAATTGACATCTGCCATTATTGGTATACAATTCTGTTGATTTTAAGATTATCTAATCGATAAAATTCAACATAATATATTTAGTTAAATAGGAGCTAAAAATGTTCAAGAACATCCCTGATGTAAAACTTGGTATTATCGCTGTTAGCCGCGACTGCTTTATCATTTCTCTCTCTGAATCAAGAAGAGCTGCAATTGCTAAAGCTTATGGATCTGATCTTTACGAATGTAAAGTTACAGTAGAAAACGAAGCAGACATGCTCAAAGCTGTTGAAGATGTTAAAAAAGCTGGTTGTAATGCACTTTGTGTATTCCTTGGAAACTTTGGTCCAGAAACACCAGAAACTTTAATCGCTAAAAACTTCGACGGTCCTGTTATGTATGCAGCAGCTGCAGAAAGCTCATATAAAAACGGTGGTCTTATTGATGGCCGTGGTGATGCTTATTGTGGTGTTTTGAACTGTTCATATAACCTCGGACTCCGTCATCTTAAGGCAGTTCTTCCTGAATATCCAGTAGGAACAGCAGAAGAAGTTGCTCAGATGATGAAAGACTTCGTACCTGTAGCACGTGCTTTAATCGGTCTTGCTCACCTTAAGATTATTACTTTCGGACCACGTCCACAGGACTTCTTTGCTTGTAACGCACCAATCAAAGGTCTTTATGACATTGGTGTAGAAATCCAGGAAAACTCAGAACTTGATCTTCTTGTTGCTTACAAAGCACACAAAGATGACCCACGTATTAAAGATGTAATTGCCGAAATGAAGGCTGAAGGCGGAGATGCTTTCCCAGAAATGCTCGAAAGAATGGCACAGTTCGAAGTTACATTGCTTGACTGGGCAGAAAAGAACAAGGGTGCACGTGATTACGTTGTATTCGCTGACAAATGTTGGCCAGCATTCCCACAGGCATTCGGATTTGAACCTTGCTATGTAAACAGCCGTCTTGCTGCTAAAGGTATTCCGGTAGCATGTGAAGTAGATATCTTCGGAGCTCTTTCTGAATATATCGGTACTTGTGTAACAGGTGCTCCAGTAACATTACTCGACATCAACAATACAGTTCCTCAGGATCTTTACGATGACGAAATTAAGGGTAAAACAAAATATCCTTACAAGCTCACAGACACATTCATGGGATTCCACTGTGGAAATACTCCATTCTGTCGTCTCGACAAGAGCCGCAAACCAGCTGTTAAATATCAGTTGATTCAGCATCGTCTTCTTGAACCAAAAGGAAGCGAACCAGACTTCACACGTGGTACACTCGAAGGAGATATCGCAGCAGGTGATATTACATTCTTCAGATTACAGACACGTGCAGATACTAAACTCCAGGCATACATTGCACAGGGTGAAGTACTCGAAGCTCAGACACACTCATTCGGTGGTATTGGTGTATTCGGTATTCCAGAAATGGGACGTTTCTACCGCCACGTATTAGTTTCTAAGCAGTATCCACACCACGGTGCTGTTGCATTCGGTCACGTTGGAAAAGCATTGTATACAATCTTCCAGTATCTTGGAATCGAAGACATTGCTTACAACCAGCCGGCAGGAGTTCTTTATAAGGACGAAAATCCATTCGCATAATAAATCTTTATTAAGATAATGCGTATAACAGCCCTTGTTTTTTTAAGCAGGGGCTGTTTTTTTTGTGTTTAAATCTTCTAAAATCATGCTATAATAGAAGGACGGGAGAAGAATGAGGTAAGATATGAATACGGGTGTAAATCAGCAGATGAAAGCGCCAAAGCCACCAAAGACAGGCAAAGGAAAGAAAAAGGCAATTATCATTTTAACAATTTTACTTGTTATAGCCTGTGGTTGTGCCGGCGGATTGTTTTATTGCATGAAAAAAGGAATAACGTTTACTCAGTTACAGCAGAAAATAGAACAGGTTAAACCAAAAACAAGAAAGGTTAATTATACAGCCTATAACTGGGATTCTGTGAGCTTACGCGATAAGCCAAGCGGAAAAGTAATCAAATCTGTAAACAAGGGTTCTATCTTAAATGTAGAAGAAGAACTTGCTTCGGGCTGGCTCAAAGTAAAAGTTGCAGATGTTGAAGGCTATGTTTATACAAAGTATACAAAAGATAAAAAGGGATATTACCGCGAATCATATAAAACAAGAAATCTTACAAAACACTGTAAAAGTTTAATCAGAAAATATTTTACGGCAGAAGAAAAAAAGATTTTAAGAAAATATGAATTCCGCTATGTTGCAGACTGGATTGCAGATTGTGGCGGCGGATCCGGATATCCTGAAAAAGGAATGCATTGCGCTGAGCCAAAGGTTATTTATCTGCGTGATTCAGATTTCCCAAGTCCTGATGCACATGATGATGTAATTCTTCATCAGCTGGTGCATGCAATTACTCCGGAAGTTTGGGGCGATAATTCTCCGTTTGCAAACAGACTTCGTGTTGCAGGATTTGATGCTGGACTCAAAAAAGTTCAGATTCATACAGGAAAGAATTCATTAAAGACTGTTAATACGGGAAGGACAAATTAGTCTAAATTAAAGCGTTCTTCGGAAACATTTACAGATCCTCTAAGGACTTTTAATACGAGATTTCTTGAAGGGCACTGGAAATCTATAATATCTTTAATTTCTTCTATTGTTGTTTTCTGTCTTACTTCCAGAAAAACCTTTCCTTTTTTACCGACAATCAGGCTTGTTACTTCGGGCAGGCTGGAAAGGGAAAGATTTATATTTCCTTTGTTTAATGACTGGATTATAAAATACTCACATTTAAGATTTTTGATGTTAAGATTTCCGTCTATGGTTTTTACAGAAAAGAAATCAGTCTGGGTATAACCTACGTTCATTTCGCCTGTTGCTGTTTTAAGCATAACAATTTTTGAGTCCGGAAGATATTCATAATCAGATTTTCCATCCTGATTCGAAAAATTAATTTCTTCTGGTTTAAAATTTACAGGAAAATAAATTGAAATATTAAGATAGTAGCCTTCGCGGGCAGAAAATTCTGTTGCATTTATGGAAAGTGTTTTATCTTTAAGATTGATTTGAGGCATTAAGTCGCGGTTATTGCTGTAAACTTCGATTAAAAGAGAATCGCCGGAATATTTTTGCGTTTTTATGTCGGAGTTTACAACGTCGATGTTCATTATTTCTATATCTTTGTATTCGTAGTACTCGCTGAAAATCAGGTTTTTGTCCTGCGAATGGAGGGGAGAAAATAAAATACAAAAAAGCATAAAAACTAATAAACGCTTCATAATTTAAATATACTATAATCAGTGTAAAATTGATATAATAAAAATATGAAAAACACAAAACGAAATGAACTGGCTGTATGCGGCTTTGCGGCTGTAAAAAAACTGGAGAAAAATCATCCGGAGAAAATTACACGTCTTTATTTTACCGAAGAAGTTGCTCCAAAATTCGGGGGACTTTGTAAAAAGCTTGCAAAACAGCACGGAATATATAATCAAAAGCCGGCGTCGGAACTGGAAAAATTGAGTGGAACAGTGCATCATCAGGGTGTTGTTGCCATGATTCAGTCGCCCGAAATCATTCCTTTAGACAGCGAAATCACTGATTCATGGATTGAAAATTGCGAGAATGCCGTTTTACTCGACAGAATCGGGAATGCTGCTAATTTTGGTGCAATCGTTCGTTCTGCTGCCTTTTTTGGAATTAAGAATATAATCATACCGCTGGACGAAGCACAGACTTCCATTACAACTTCAAGTTACAGGGTTGCAGAAGGCGGAATGGAGTATGTAAATATTTATTCTGTTAATTCTTCTGTCCGTCTGCTCGAAGCACTTAAAGGAAAGATGATTCGCGTTGGAACAGATTTGAGTGCTAAAAAAACCGCGGAAGAATTAAAAAATCTTTCTTCTGGCGGAAAGCCTGTTTTAATCATCCTTGGAAACGAAGAAAAAGGAATAAGCGATATGGTTCGTAAAAATTGCGATGAACTAATAATTATTCCATGGGATGGCATGAAAAAAGGAAAAGAATGCGTTATAGACAGCCTTAATGTAGCACAGGCTTCGAGTATCCTTTTTTATGAGCTGATGAAGTAATTCTTTGGTAAAAATCCGGGCAGCCGGATAATCACTATTTGATTAAATTATTAAAATACGCTATCTTAAGTTACACAAAAGACAGTTCGAAGTCCTTCCTGTCTATAAACAAAACCAGGTCAATTCTTTTTTTGAGGTCATTTTATGAATGAACTTTTATTAATCCTTTCACTATTAGTGGCTTTTGGTGGAACAATTCTTTTTTTAAAAGTCTTTGGAAAAGGCGGTCTATACGCCTGGATTGGTATTTGTACAGTTCTTGCAAACATCGAAGTAACAATTCTGGTTCGTGCATTCGGCATGGATCAGACATTGGGAAACACTCTTTTTGCAGCAACCTTCCTTGCAACCGATATTTTAAGCGAATTATACGGTAAAAAAGATGCGGGAAAAGGTGTTTTAGCAGGTATTTTTACAAATTTAACCTTTATTCTTCTTTCATTTATGTGGGTTCATTACATTCCGGCGGAAGGAGACTGGTCTAACGAATTTGTAAAAGGCTTATTTTCAAACACTCCAAGGATGCTCATTTCAAGCTTGATTGCTTATGTAATTTCGGAAGGAATAGATGTTTTCCTCTATCACGCATGGTGGAATTTAACAGAAAAGAAAACCGGCAGCCACACAAAGATGCTCTGGTTCAGAAACAATTTTTCTACATTGATTTCTCAGTTTGTAAACATTGTGATTTTTAACTTTGGTGCTTTCCTTGGCATTTATACATTCAAAGAACTGATTGCGATTACAGCATCATGTTATGTAATTTACATCGCAACCAGCCTTTTAGATACACCGTTTGTTTATATTGCAAGAAAGATTGCAGCAAAGCGTGATTAAATATCTGTGAAAAATCATCCTGTAAAAAAATCTGGATGAATAATCACAATTAAAAGAAGCTGGTCCAAAGGTGATGTTCTTTTTCCGGAAGACCGGTTTCTTTTTTGCCCAAAGCAATCGACTTAATTAAAAAAGCCATATTTCTGGCAAGAACCCTTAAAGTCTGCATTCCTTCTTCATCTTTTATTGCTTCTCCCGGCGCTCCTCCGTGAATATTGTTCCAGTACTGGCTCGAGGCAACCGGCATTCCGCTGATTGTAAAGAATTTATTGAGCACGTCAAAAGAAGCGGTAGTTCCGGCACGTCTTGCACAAACAAAAGAAGCACCTACTTTCATTGATTTATCGCTACTGTTACTGTAAAAGAGGCGCTGTAAAAATGCCTGAACGGTAGCGTTTGGAGCTGAATAATAAACCGGGCTTCCTACAACCATTCCGTCTGCTTCTTCCAGTTTTTTTGCAAACTCATTTACTTCATCATTAAAAACACAAGACCCGAGCTTTCTGCACTGTTCACATGCAATGCAACCGCGGATAGCTTTGTTTCCGATGTTAAAAATTTCTGTCTGAATATCTTGTTCTGCAAAAATTTTTTCCATTTCTTTAAGACCTAAAAGAGTGTTACTGTTTGGGCGTGGGCTTCCGTTGACTAATAAAACCTTCATATTTTCCTCTCATAAAATAGAATATATTTAGAGTATAACAGCTAAAAAAAAGAAAATAATAACAGATATCTTTAATAATTGTAGTCTTTTTTAAGAAGAAAGGCTGTGGTATAGTAAAATCATGCTTAATGAATTTATAAGGACAGAAAAACTTCTTGGGAAAAATGCCATGGAGAAGCTTTCAAAAGCGCGGGTTGCTATTTTTGGAGTTGGTGGTGTTGGCGGTTATGTCGCAGAAGCCCTTGCACGAAGCGGAATTGCTCATTTTGATTTAATAGATAACGATAAGGTTTCAATCACGAATATAAACAGGCAGATAATAGCTCTTCATTCAACGCTCGAAAGATCAAAAGTTCAGGTGATGAAAGAAAGAATTCTTGATATAAATCCCGGGGCAGATGTAAATGCAATTGAATGTTTTTTTCTTCCAGAAACAAAAGAGCAGTTTAATTTTTCTGATTATGATTATGTTGTAGATGCTGTGGACACTGTAACCGCAAAGCTTTTGATAATCGAAGAATCTAAAAAAGCCGGAGTTCGGGTAATTTCGAGTATGGGAGCCGGTAATAAATTAAATCCCCTTGATTTTGAAGTTTGTGATATTTCTAAAACAAGCGTTTGTCCTCTGGCCCGTATTATGAGGCAGGAATGTAAAAAGCGAGGGATAAGCGGTGTAAAAGTTGTTTATTCAAAGGAAAAACCTGTTAAAGGCGAAAGTTCGGATGATGAGGATGTTGAGTTTAAAGGAAAAAATCCTGCTCCGGGAAGCATTGCTTTTGTTCCTTCGGTAGCAGGACTTATAATTGCATCTGAAGTTATAAAAGATCTTACAGCAAACTTACATTAAGCTTTCAAGATCAAGTTCACCGGCAACACATGGTGTTGTAATTCCCCAGTTTTCCAATACCTGTGGATGAACTTCACCAAATACACCTGCCGGTTTTCCATCAACAATAAGCTGTGCCTGGCGGCCAGGAATAAAGCGTGGATCTGAACTTTCTTCTACCTTGTATTCGTGGTCAAGGAAGTAAACCAGGCTTGAAACTTCGCTTGCGAGTGTGTTGAAGTTTGCATCAGCAGCTGCAGTTAAGAATCCTAAGTGCTGGCGTGTGGTTGTACCGGTATTTTCATCATCTTTGAGGTATGCAACCTTTCCGATTTCGAAGATTTTATGAGGGTACATTGCGTTTGCACTTCCACTTTCTGCACGGCAGAGAGAAGAAAGGATTTCCGGACGGATAAACTGATAGTTTTCGCTCATCGGGTTTGCAATTTCAATTACCTTAGAGCCATCAATCATCATATTGTCGATATAATCTTTTTTAGAACCAACGTAGTTGAAAATCATTTCCTGATATCCAAGACCAACCATTAATGTTTTTGCTTTTCGGCTGAATTCTGTAAGAGGCATAAGACGACCTACAGTAAAATCCTGAGGAGTGCGTGGTTCAAATGCGCTGATGTTGCAGCCAATCATTACGTCTTCGATGATATCAACTTCGTGGAGGAAGTCGTTACGGTATGGAGCCGGGCTAAGAGTGATTTCTTCGCCGCTTGTTTCTACTGTGCTTCCCATGCGTGTAAGTGCATCTACAACTTTTGGCATATCAAAATCAGAACCAAGGAGCTTGTTTACAGCCTTAAGAGTTGTTTTTGTAGTCTTCTGGAAGTAGTAAGGAACCATGATGTCCTTTCCAAGACCAGTGTCGTATGGATGTTTTACAAGAATAGGTTTAATTTCGTATCCCTGATCTGCAAAGTCACATGCAACGATGTTTGCAGAAAGAATAAGGTTTTCGATATTATCACCGGTAAGTTCTACCATTAAATCTTTGTCGCCAACCTGAACTGCACCCAAAGTAGCCGAGTTGATGATTGGAGCCATAGAAAGAACTTCGTTTTTTGCATCGCTTAAAAGAGGGAATTTTTTCATGTCGGCTAAAATCCAGCCAAAATCTTTTCCCTTAGGATGATCTGTTAAAATCTGGCGGCATGTCATAGGAGCTTCACACTGAAGTGGAACAAAAGATGTTTTATCTGGATCTACAGCATGATAGCTTACAGGGAATTTAATTTGATCTACGCGGTAAACACCCATAGAGATTGATTTACGCTTACGACCAAAGTTCCATGCAAGCTTTTCCTGTGTCTGGATGATGTCTTTGAGCATGGCATCGTCAATCGGTTTTCCTGCAATCATGAATGCAACCATGTATGGACGGATGTCTTTTAATTCAGGATCTACGTTTACAACTCTGTCGCCGTAATCGTTGTTTCCCTTGTTCGACATGATTTTCATATAATCAACAGTTTTTCCGCCTTCGTGAAGTTTAATCTGGCGTGCAACACCGTTTAAAGACCAGAGGTCCGGTCTGTTAGTATCGTTTAATTCAATTTTAATAACGCGTTCGTCATCAGACTGAGTCATATCTGGCTTTTCGTCTAATTCAGCCTTTGCGCATGGAAATACGTCTTCCAGTTCTGAATATGAATATTTTTTTCCGATAGCATTAAAAAACAATTTTTCATTTACTTCGATTTTTGGCATTTTTTTCTCCAAAGTCCCGGGAACCCGTTTATGTCCCCTCAAAAAAATTTGATTTCTTATTATAGAAGATTTTGGGTGATTTGGGAATAGTGGGGGGGAAGGGATATAAATTATTGAATGCCCATGGAATAATAATTGACTCTTGTAAAGGTTAAAAAAATTCAGCTGCCTTTTTTCCGGGCAGCTGAAAATGCATTTTATATTAATTATTAATAATTCTCTGCGCTGATTTCGAAATAAGCTTTTGGATGAGCGCAAACAGGGCATACTTCAGGGGCTTTTGTTCCTACAACGATGTGGCCGCAGTTTCGGCATTCCCATACTTTTACTTCGCTCTTTTCGAAAACGGCTGCGGTTTCTACATTCTTAAGAAGGGCTCTGTAGCGTTCTTCGTGGCGTTTTTCGATCTGGCCAACGGCGCGGAATTTGGCAGCAAGGGCAGTGAATCCTTCTTTTTCTGCTGTTTTAGCAAAATCTTCGTACATATCTGTCCATTCAAAGTTTTCGCCGTCTGCAGCTGCCTTTAAGTTAGCGGCTGTATCACCGATTCCGTCGAGTTCCTTGAACCACATTTTAGCGTGTTCTTTTTCGTTGTTTGCAGTTGCTTCAAAAATAGCGGCAATCTGTTCAAATCCTTCTTTTTTTGCTTTTGATGCGAAATATGTATATTTATTTCTTGCCTGAGATTCACCTGCAAAAGCAGCCTGTAAGTTTTTTTCTGTCTGTGTTCCAGCGTATTTGTTCATTTTTTCCTCCTGTGAACTTTCTGCATTTGTTTCTTTATTTATAGAAGGCTGATTTCCGTTTTGTAAAGGAGAAGCAGCTTCTTCGTAAATCGGTTCAAAATCTTCTGCCGGATGGCCGCAAAGAGGGCAGATAAAATCAGACGGGAGTTCGGGATTATTGTGAACGTAACCGCAGATTTTACATCTCCAGCCGACAATTTTTTTAGAAGTAGAAACTGTTGTTTTTGGTTTGATGTTACTTTGATAGTATGAATAAGTTAATGGCTCTCCGCTTCCAAGGATTTTTGCATCCTGGATTTCTGCAATAAAAAGTGTGTGTGTACCTAAGTCGCGGGCTTCTGTTACTTTTGCAGAAATAAGAGAGCACACGTGATGATTAAGATAAGGATTATCGTTCATATCGAGTGAATAATCCTGACCGTCGAATTTTTCTGTGTTTCTTCCGCTCTGGTATCCGAAATTTTTTATGATATCAAAGCCGGTAGATTTATCTAGGATGGAAAGTGCAAAAGAACCTGAATTTTTAATCATCTTACAGGTAAGATTATTGTTGATTACAGAAATTGCGATTCTTACGGGGTCATTTGCTACCTGCATGCATGTATTTGTTATGCAGGCATTAACTTTTCCGTCGCACTTTACGCCCAGGAGAAAAATTCCATAAGATATATTGAATAATGCTTTTGGATCCATCATCACTCCAACATTTTAAACGATTATCTTCCCCAGGTGAGGATTAAATCATAATTATCTTCGCGAACTTCAAAATACTGATTGTATTCACCGCATGTCGGACAGTAATCAGGAGCAGAAGGACCTGTAACAATGTGTCCGCATTTTAAACATTCCCAGATTTTTACTGTAGAAGCCTTGAGTTGTTCTTTTGAATCTTCGTCTTTGAGTAAAGAGCGGTAGCGGTCTTCGTGACGTTTTTCGATTTCTGCTACAGCGCGGAATTTTGCTGCGAGTTCTTTAAATCCTTCTTCTTCTGCATCCTTTGCAAACTGAACGTACATATCTGTCCATTCGTAGTTTTCGCCGTCTGCTGCTGCCTTAAGGTTTTCTTTTGTTTCGTTTAATCCGCCAAGTTCACTGAACCACATTTTTGCATGGTTTTCTTCGTTGTTGGCAGTTTTTGCAAAGATTTCTGCGATTTTGTCTAATCCGTCTTTTTTAGCGATTGCAGAAAAATAAGTGTATTTATTTCTTGCCTGTGATTCACCTGCAAATGCTGCGAGCAGGTTTTTTTCTGTTTTTGTTCCTTTGTATTTATTCATTTTTTTCCTCGTCGATTATTGTGTGATTATTTTGTAGACCAGAGTCCATGTAAGTTACAGTAGGCAAAAGCTTTTACAAATTCATCACCTTCTGCAAGGGCAAACGTTGCTGTTGGAGCTTCGCCCGCTTTTAATTCTTTTCTCTGATTTCCCTGTTTTGTGTGTATTGCAATCCACTGAATAAAATGTTCCGGTGCCATAGGATGTTCAACAGATCCCACAGACACTTTAATTGTATTTCCATCAATTGAGATAACAGGAACGTGTTTTTCTACAGCTGCATCTGTTGTGTTCGGGACAAGCTCTGTCATAGCTTCGCCACAGCACATTGTAGGTACAGAAGTTCCTTCTACAATAGCAATGATTTTTCCGCAATGCTTACATTTGTACATTTTAATTTCCATCATATACTCCTATATACATATATATATTTTAATTGATTTTGGCTTATTTACAACCTGAAAACCTTTAAAAACTCGTATTTTTATGATTTAAAAGTAATCTTCATTTCGAAGACAGTTCGTTCGCCTTCTTTGATTTTTATGTAATTTTCCAGACCCTTTTGTGCATGGAAGATTTTTAAAAGCTGATTTTCCTTACTTTCGCCTGTGTAGTGAACTTCGAGCTGGTCAACTTCGTGAGCTAAAAGATATTCTTCCGAAAATACGTTCAGTGCAAATTTGATGTATTCAATATTATTAAGGTGATGTGACATATCGATATTAGAAGAACGGATAACCTGCTCATAAACTTCTTTAAAATCAGAATCAGGAAGGTCAAATTTTTCAAAGTCTTTTGTAAAAACTTTTTCGGGGAATCCTTCTTTAGGGAAAGGAGTTTTAGCAAGAGGAACCGGGCGGTGTGTATTTAAATCCAGAACACATGCTTCCTGATTGGCAATAACAAGAGTTTCTCCATCAAGACTTTTAAGAACAGTATTAACATTTGTCCTCATTCCGGCATTCTGAACAGGGAAGGTTGTTGCTTCTATTGTGTCGCGCCAGGCAGGTCGTTTAAAAAACTGAAGCTTTGATTTTGTAAAAACCCAGAACATTCCAAGTTCCTTAAAATAAACTCCATCACAGTGCATTTTATAAAAGCATTCTGTAAGATTATCCTGAACCATAAGAACGGCCTGTGCAATTCCAAGCTTTACAGCTGAATCAATAAAAGCCGAGGTTATCACTCTTTTTTGTGTGTAAGTTAAATCATTTTCTGTCATTTTTATTTCCTCATGATAATTTTATTTTATTGTCCGCCGACTATAACACCAATGTTGCCGTGCAGATAAAGTCTTAACAAACCGATTAAGAAAAGGTGAAGAGGATAGTAAATATAGAAAAACCACTTCATCCCTTTCCATTTTCCTCTTTCTCCGTTGTAATTTGCCATAAAAGGCCAGACGATTATTACTCCAAGCTGAAGAATAGCATAAACCTTATCGATGGCGAAGTAATAAACTACGACATACATCAAAACACAAATCATCATCGCTAAAATCTGTTTTTTGAGGTTTCCGTAATTGTCGTTTATGTAAATAATCGAAAGAACAGCAATACAGCTCCAATCCGAAGGGAAGGTGATAGCACAGATTACAAAGATAAGAATTGTTTTTACCCATTTTGGCCACGAAGCACATTTTTCACCCTTTAATAAATATAAGGCAGGGATTGACCATGCAAGAGACCACATGACACTTGTCTGATTAAAAGGCCCTGTTTTAAAAGGAACAAATGGAATTCCAAAGCAGAAGTTATATGCAAAGTGCGAGATGATTGCAAAAACAAAAAGTCTTAAGGCGTATTTTTTTACGTCCCTTGTGTGATGAAATCCTTCCGAAATCATAAACCACATTGTTGGGGCTGTGAGTCGTCCGATTATGTGTAAAAGAATAATCCACCAGTCGTAATTGTAGCCCGGCCAGATGACGCAGGTAAGATGATCGATCGTCATCGCAGTGATGGCAAAAAGTTTTAAATGATTTGAGTTAAAAATTTTCTTTTCCATAAAGATGATTATAAAGAAAAAAGAGGGACAAAGAAAGATGAATCTTCTTTTATGATTTCCGGATGATTTTTTACATAAGCTTTTATAGGAGCCAAAAGGTCTTCGCGGGCAAACGCTTTAATTTCTTCGAGCGGTATAAGGTTGATTTCGCGGCAGGTCGGAGTGAGCACAAGCCAGAGAGTGTTATCTTTTTTTCTTATGATTCTGAATGGCCAGATGCTGCAGTCAAAGGGTTTTAATTTCGGCGGAAGGATGCAGCCTGTGCCGTTTTTTAAAAATGGACAGAGGGCTTCTTCGTCCGGATTCTGGGTTTTATAAGAGGATGAAAGGTCTATGGTGAAGAAGGGGCGGGATGCAGGTGCAGTTTTCGAAGAATTTGTTTCCGGGGTTGGATGAGCATTTTGCGGGGATTTGTTTTTTGTGTCAGAACATGCATTTTCCGGGGAATTTTCATCAATCTTACGGAATGTCACCCCGGGATACAGTCTTTCCAATTTAATCTTTGTCTCTTCGTCAAAAACCGGTGTTTCCCAGAGGCTCTGGCGGCGGAACGAGCAGCAGAATTTACATGATGCGCATTTTTCTGGTGATAAAATCTTTTTTAGCATTTTACAAGCCTGCCGTAAAATTTATCTAAGAGGAGTTCGGGTTTATAGGATTGTTTTGCCTTTCTTAATCCTTCTACGCCCATGTCCTCTTCGCGGTTTATGTATTTATACGAAAGTGTTTTTACAAAAAAATTATTTATTGCAGCATATCCGCCGTTTTGTGCAACTTCGGAAAGTACTTTTTCAAAATGAATGTCGATTGTATCTGAACTTATGGGGCTTGCAAGGCACATGGCAACAGGATTTTCGTCAACATAGATTATTCCGCCACAAAGTTTAAAGACATCAGCATTTTCTACAGCCTGATGGATGCTGTCTTTTTCTAAAAGGAGTGTGTGCTGGTCAAAAGCTTTTTCTACATCGGTGCTTCGTTCCAAAAACCAGGTTTCTTCGACTTTTAAAATATCTTCAAGGAGTGCGGGAGTAAGATTTTCGTGATTAAAGGATTTAAAATTCCAGCGGCCTTCGTAGGTTCTGCAGAAGCGTGAAATATGATTTTTCTTTTTCTGAAGCGATGAGCCTGGGAGCTTTTCGAGTTTTTCCTGAAGATAGATGTAATCGCAGTCATCAAGATTAGTTTTCCAGTCAATTTTGTAAGAAGGAAAATCTGTTCTGAGCACTTCGTCCAGACGGTTTTTCTGATCCTGCGTACAGAGGCAGAAATGTATGTCGTTTTTGTCTGTATTCTGACTTAAGATTAGAGCTATGGCTTTGGAAAGTTGTGCGTTTTTCTGAAGGGAGAGGGGAAAGCCATAGCCGTAGCGATTATCCTTTCCGTAATAAAAACGGAATAGAAAGTTGTCCTGAATTTTAAACTCTGTATTGTACTTTGGTGCAAGAAGAAACATGTTTGTTACGCTGGAATCGCTTCCCATAAGGCCTGCGGTATCCATCGTTTCTACAAGATATTTAAAATCAGAAATATTCATATTTTAAAATTAAACTCTAAACAGCCCAAATTCAAGTATAAAAATACAGGAGAATTGCACGTTTAGAGTTTTACAGGATAATTATTTGTTATTAGTCGGGGAAATGGATGATTTCGCGCGGTTTACTTCCGTTTGCAGGACCAACAATTCCGCGTTCTTCCATCTCTTCTACAAGCCTTGCCGCTCTGTTATATCCGATTTTGAGCTTTCTCTGGATGTATGATGCAGAAGCTTTACCTGCCTGAACAACAACATCGAGTGCCTGTTCGTAGAGAGGGTCTTCGTCGTATGCATTTCCGAATAAATCAACGTTTTCGCCGTAATCATCATCATCGTCTACAAAGATTTCGTCGTCGATGTAATCAGGCTCTCCGTATTCTTTAACCGCTTCTACTGTATTTTCTACTTCCTGATCGCTTACAAATGTACCCTGGATTCGAACAGGAGCAGGGTCCACGGCCGAAGCATAGAGCATATCACCACGGCCAAGAAGCTTTTCTGCTCCGACTGTATCTATGATGATGTTGGAGTCTGTTCTTGAAGCAACCATGAATGCGATTCGGCTTGGAATATTTGCCTTAATAAGACCTGTGATTACGTTTACAGACGGACGCTGTGTTGCAAGTACAAGGTGAATACCTACTGCGCGGCTCATCGCTGTAAGACGTGCAACAATATTTTCGAGTTCTTTTCCGGAAGTTGCCATTAAATCAGCAAATTCATCAATAATAACAACAATGTATGGAAGCTTTTCTGTTGCAATATTCTTTTCTTTAATCTTACTGTTGTAATTAGAAATATCACGAACGCCCATTCCATCCAAAAGTGCGTATCTTCTTTCCATTTCGCAAAGACACCACTGTAAAGCCTGAATTGCCTTTTTAGGTTCTGTGATTACCGGAGTCAAAAGATGAGGAATATTGTTATAAAGCTTTAATTCTACAACTTTAGGGTCTACAAGGATGAGTTTTACATCATTAAATGAACGCTTGTAGAGGATGGAAAGAATGAGAGAGTTTACACAAACTGATTTTCCAGAGCCCGTAGCACCTGCAATAAGCATATGTGGTGTTTTTACAAGGTCAATCAGCTGGGCTTTTCCAAGAATATCTTTACCAAGGATTACAGGAACGGCCATCTTCTTCCATTCTGGGAAATCCATCTCTATAATCTCGCGGAATCCTACTACCGAACGTTTTTTATTCGGAACTTCTATACCAACAGCCTGTTTTCCGGGGATTGGAGCAACAATACGAACCGACTGTGCGGCAAGGCTTAAGGCGATATTATCCTGGAGGGCAACAATCTTACTGAGTTTTACACCCGGAGCCGGTAAAATTTCGAACATTGTTACTACCGGGCCTTTTTTAATTCCGATTATTTCTGCGTCGATGTTGAATTCGCTTAATGTGCGTTTAAGGTTTTCCGAAGCCTGTTTTGTTGCATCATCAATAATCCAGTACTGATCATCCTTATATGCTGTTAAAAGGTTTGTCGGGATGATGTACGGTCCTTTTTTTGCAGGAGCCTTTTTTGGTTTTGCCGGTTTTGGAGCTTCTTTTTTTGCCGGGTTGAGGCCTGCTTCTTTCTGAATATCATCATCCATAGAAGAGAAAACAGTTGCGGCAGGAGAAGTCAATCCAATTGATTCATTTTCCTGTTCCGAAATCTGATTAAAAATATTATTCGAAAGCTTTCTTCTTGGAATTTCTATTTCTTCTTCATCATCTTCATCCTGTTCCGGGAAGCTTAAATCATCATCATTTAAATCTATATCATAAAATTCAGGTTCGATAGTTCGTTCATCTGTTCCTTCGTCCAATGGCTCATCATCTTCAAGATTTATTTTTGAAGGATATTTGTTGTTATCTGCAAGTCCCTGGGAATCATCATCATCAAAATCTTCGTCGGCCTCATTTGAATCTTCTGCGTCTTCGTCTGTAAGGCTGATTTTGCTTGAATATGGAGAAGGTTTTTCCTGATTTTTTCTGAAGTTAAAAAAAGAACGCTTTGGTTTTTCTTCTGGTTCTTCTGTTTCTGCTTTAGTTTCTTCAACATAATCTTCGTCGTATTCTGGTGGAAGCTTATCCGGAGCAGGAGGTAAATTTGTCCATTCAAGTTCTTCTGTCGGTTCTTCTTCCGGTGGAGTTGTTAAAGCGGCATATTCTTCGACAGTGATTACCGATGCAGGGTTTGAATCTGCGGGTTCTTCTTTTTCTTCTTTCTGTAAAGTGTTGATATCGTGTTTTGGTGATTCTGGCACATCAATCTGCTTCATCTGATTAAAATTCAGGCTTAATTCAGAAAGATCTTCGCCGTCAT
Source organism: Treponema sp. (assembly GCA_016286365.1). Classification (GTDB taxonomy): domain Bacteria; phylum Spirochaetota; class Spirochaetia; order Treponematales; family Treponemataceae; genus Treponema_D. Next base: position 202,908 of record JAEESN010000003.1, on the reverse strand, counting down.
CATCATCTGAATATACTTCTTCTTCCGAAACTGATGTTTCATCGAGGGTAACTGCCGAAAGTGCATCATCAAAAACAGGATTTGTCTGAATTTTTTGTGTAGTTTCTGCTGTTTTTTCGGTATTTTCCTCTGATTTTTTTTCTTCCTCTGTTTTAGCCTGGATTTTCTGTGTTTTTTCTGAAGATTTTTCTTCCGGTTCTAATGGAGGCTGTCCTTTCTTTGGATTATGGAAGAGTCTCTGGTTAATTCCTTCTGCAATTGCACCTGCTCCAAAAATTTCTACAACAATGAGCATAATGCCAGTTGCAATTGCAATAACGAGTTTAATAATATTTGAACTTGTTGTTCCTAATTCAATGATTGAACGGCAGATTTTTTCTGTAACAACGGCTGTAAAAAATGGGAATACTGCTGTTAATAAAATCATGGTTTTTTTGCTTGTCCATTTAGAAGCAAAGCATGAAAGTCCCGAAATCAATAAAAATACAGGAATTAAAATGCTGGAAAAACCATATGCATTATAGAAAAGATTTCCAATTATAGTGAACACATTTGCATTGTTTGATGAGTAATCATATGTAAACGGCAATGTAATCAAACAAATTGTAAACAGGGCTGAGATACAAATTAAAACAGCACCTGTTATAAAGCTGGAATTATTAGAAGTTTTCATGTGTTGATTATCGGAATTCCAGAAAAATAATTTAAACTTTTCTATTAGTATTTTTCTTGCTATAATTAGCCTATGAAAGCTTCTACAATAAAAACAGTCGGTATTTTGACTTCCGGTGGTGATGCTCCTGGCTTAAATGCTGCTATAAGAGCTCTTTGTTTGACCGGTATGAATAAATACGGCATGAAATTCATTGGAATTCGTGACGGATATCGTGGTTTAATCGATAACAACACTTTTAAGATGGAAAAGCTTGATTTTGACGGTATGATTAAATCTGGAGGAACTATTCTTGGAACTTCAAGGGTTAAGCCTTTTAAAAATCCCGTTAAAGATCCAAAGACTGGGCTTTTACCGGTAGAAGGAATCAAAAAAACATTCAAAGAAAATAAACTTGATGCACTTGTCTGCCTTGGCGGAAACGGTACAAATACAACGGCATCTTTATTGTATGATGCAGGCTTTAATGTAATCGGGCTTCCTAAAACTATAGATAACGATATTCTTGGAACTGATGAGTCATTCGGCTTTCAGACTGCGATTCAGGTTGCAACACATGGAATAGAAACAATCAGAACTACTGCAAAAAGTCATCACCGCGTAATGGTTGTAGAAATTATGGGTCATAAGGTTGGATGGCTTGGTCTATATGCGGGAATTGCAGCTAATGCAGATGCAATCTTACTCCCAGAAATTCCTTATGATATTAAAAAGCTTGGAAAATTTATTAAGGCTCGTAAGAATGCGGGTCATGAATATTCGATTATTGCCTGTTCGGAAGGGGCTATTAACCTGGAAGAAGCAAAGATGGGCAAAAAAGAGTTCAAAAAAGCACGCGAATCCATGGCTCAGTCTGTGGGATATAGGGTTGCAAAGGAGCTCGAAGAAGAAACAGGGCTTGAAACAAGAACATCTGTAATCGGATACCTTCAGAGAGGAGAAGATCCGTGTCCTTACGATATTAATCTTGCAACAAAGATTGGTGCTGCGGCTGCAGACTTCCTCTACAAAAAAGATTTTGGAAAATTAGTAGCAATAAAGGGTGGAAAAATTACGGGAACACTGCTTTGTGAATTGGCCGGAGTTGTAAAGGCAATTCCTTCTGATGACCCGGTTTTGCAGACTGCCCGTGATTTAGGAATTTGTTTTGGCGATTAATAATGAAACTTGTTCCCAGAGCTTGTCGAAGGGTACTTTAAAATGTCACAGATGTCCAGAATGTAACGGCTTTGGCTGTCCGGATATGCTTCCGGGGCTTGGTGGAGTTATGGGCGGAGTAAATTTTCAGGCGAATGTTGAATCGTGGAATCGCCTTGCCAGCGAAGCGGGATCTGCACTCGATGATATTGAAGTTCTTCCTTCTAAGCTTCGCTGCGGTCCTGTTACAGGTGCTGTAGAAAACATCGGTTTTGAAAACGAAGAAGATTTTTATTATCCATATCTTAAAAACGCCTGTGATGCCGGATTTGGTCTTTGCATAGGTGACGGCTGCCCTGACGAAAAATTAAAATTTGGAATTGCTGCTGTAGAACGATTGGAAAAAGAAGCGGGAATTGGCGGTGGAAACGGTTCTTTGGGAGCCGGAAAATCCACAGGAACTTCCAACACAAATCTCGATGCTGCTTTCTTCTTAAAACCTTATCCTCAGGAACGACTTTTTGAACGCGTGGAATGGATTGGTCCCCATGCCCGCTACATTGGAATAGACATCGATTCATACAACATCCTGACAATGCGAAACCTTGTAAACCTTGAACGAAAAACGGCCGTACAACTCGAAGCATTCCGCGACAAGACAAAGCTTCCGTTTGTTATAAAAGGTGTTTTTACAGACGAAGATATAGAGCTTGTAAAAGAAGTTCACCCTGATGTGGTTTATATTTCTAATCATGGTGGCCGCGTAGAAACAAGGCAGGGTAGCACGGGAGATTTCCTTAAAGCATATGCTTCGGAACTAAAAATATACTGTAAGGAAATATGGGTGGATGGAGGAATCCGTACCCGCCGAGATATTCAGACTGCATTGTATTACGGAGCAGATCAGGTTATCATGGCCCGCCCGCTTATCCGTGCAACCTTTGACGGAAATTTTACAGATTTTGTTTCAAAAATCATTCATTAAACAACGCCGAATAACTCTTAATCACGCGGGCTAACCCGGAATAACGGTATTTAAACAGGCATAATTTTTCTGTATAATCATTTTTATGAGTACAATACATAATATGCAGCGCCTCCAGGAATTGGCAGCGCAGAATGGTCCACTGTGTGTGGGATTAGACACAGATCCTTCTTATATTCCCGAAAATATCAGAAAACAGTTTGCAAACGATGCACAGGCTGTTTTAGCTTATAATAAAGAAATCATCAAAAGGGTGAGTGCAGAAAAATCTGCGTGCTGCTGTAAAGTTCAGATTGCATATTATGAGGCAATGGGGCTTGAAGGCATGAAGGTTTATGCCCAGACTTTAAAAGAGGTTCGTAATTCTGGCCTTATAGCTATTTCCGATATCAAGCGCGGAGACATCGGTGCTACATCGGACGCTTATGCAAAGGCACATTTTACAGGTGATTTTGAAACAGACATCATAACAATTAATCCATACATGGGTTTTGACACATTAGTTCCTTTTACAAAGTACGCAGAAGCAGAAAAAGGCGGAAAGGGAGCATTTGTTTTATTGTGTACATCAAATCCCGGCATGACAGATATTGAACATCAGGAATTAAAATCAGGCGGATTACTTTTGGAACGCGTAGGAGATGAAATTGTCAGAATCTCCACAGAAATAAAATCACTTTACCCGGAGCAGACATGCGGACTTTTTGGTGCAGTTGTCGGAGCAACTCAGGAAAAAGATGCAAGATATCTTCGCGATAAATATCCTGAAACTTTCTTTTTAATTCCGGGATATGGTGCACAGGGTGGAGCTGCAAGAATCGCTGCAACCTTGCTCGATAAGGCCGGCGGTACTGTTAATTCAAGCCGTGGAATTTTATGCGCATGGAAAAAGGATGCAGAACTTGCTTCTAAAGTCGAAAGCGGAACTTTAACAATGGAAGACATTGCAGATTCAGCTGCACGCGCAAGTGATTTTTCTAAAAAAGATTTACTTGGAGCTAAGGCAAATTTATAAATCATTCTGCCATAAAAAGAGAGCAGAAAAGCGGGATTAGAGTGGAAATTAAAACAAAAAAATCAGTTCTATTTTTCTTATTTTTATCATTCTGTATTTCCTGTTCGTCTTTACCAAAGCAGAATCAGGATTCATGGATTTACAGTAAAGACGGAATGATTGGAGTGAGCGCCACAAAAGAAGGACTTTTAATCAGGAAAAAGGTTTCGTCAAAATATAAAGACATAGATATCCACGTAGAAAATATCACAGATTCAAAAAAAACTGATGATACACTTTTTATCCTCGAAGCAAAACTTTCTAAAAATGAATACGTTTATCCGTTTGTAAAAAAAGGCCAGAAGTATAAGGTTTATCTGGTTCTGTATACTTCGCCTACTTCAAGCGCGGTTTATTCTAAAACAGTTGAAGTTGTTGCAGCCGGTGGCCTTGGAGAAAGCAGTTTAAAATCAAAGGTGAGCGAAAAATCGTACAAAGCAGCAGATTGGACTGTTAATTTTGATGAATTGAATATCAAAATTCCGGAAAAAGTAGAGGCTCTTCCTGTTACAGGTTATGTCGTTACAAAAAAAGATTCATTCTATCATCCTGATTATGAATTTCTTGATAAAAAAATTGTTTTAAAACAGAACATGCGTCAGATCCGCGGGAAAACTTTTTATTTAAGGCTCAATTATTATTTTGATTACAACGGCGATACTTACAGGCAGCGTCTTATCAACAATAAAGAAAATCAGTTTACGGATACAAATAAAGAAGTAAAAACTGATAAAACTGGAATATCAGAGATCCGCATAAATACGCTTAACGGAAAAGAAATAGCTGACCGCGAAAGATATGTAAAAGCAAAGATGAAGGTTGATTCAAAAGAGTATGATATAGAAATCCGCGGGCGTGGAAATTCAAGCTGGGGAAGCATGCCAAAACACAACTACAATATCAAGCTTGCAAAAAAGGCTCAGGTGCTTGGATTTAAAGAAAATAAAAAATGGGTTTTGATTTCGAATTATACCGACAAAACCTTAATCAGAAATACTTTTAGTTTTTATCTTGCACATAAAATTTTTAATAATTTTGCCTGGAACCCGGATTTTAAACCCGTAAATCTCTATCTTAATGATGAATATGTCGGAACTTATCTTTTTGGAGAACGTATTTCTGTAAATAAAAACCGTGTGGACATTCAGCTTGTGGATAGCCTTAAAAAAGATATTAACCGCGATAAAAAAATTGATATAAACGATGGCGGATTTATTCTAGAAATAAACAGACGCGAGGACGAAGAATTTAATTTCCGTTCGGCACAGGATGTTTCTTTCAGTTTGAAAGAGCCCGAAAAACCAAACTGGGAACAGCAGAAATATATAAAAGAAAAAATCAAAATGGCAGAATCGGCTTTGTTTGGAAAAGATTTTAAAGATCCTAAAAAAGGATATGCTGCTTATCTTGATGTTGATTCTTTTGTGGACTGGTACTTAATCAACGAATTTAATAAAAATGTAGACTCTGGATGGTATTCTTCTATTTATCTTGTTTATGATCCTAAGGATGGAAAATTTCATATGGGACCTCTCTGGGATTATGATTTGAGTTTTGGAAATGTAAATTATAATGACTGCGATAAAGCAGAAGGTTTTTATATAAAGACAAGAAATGTATGGTTTGCTCAGCTTTTTAAAGATCCCGCTTTCTGTAAAAAAGTTCAGGCAAGATGGAAGCAGAAAAAGGCTGATTTAAAAAAGGCTTTGGACACAGAAGTAGATAAGATGATTCTGGAGATAAAGGAATCATCATATTATAATTTTGAACGCTGGCAGATTCTTGGTGTGAGCGTGTGGCCGAATCCCGATGGAGCCGAAAAAAGACGCACAATGAAGAGCGAAATTGATTATCTTAAAAAATGGATGCTCCGCCGTTTTGAATGGATGGACGAACAGTTGAACAAACTTTAATCAAATTATATCTTTAGCACAGAGGTTTTTATGTTTACAGATTGTAAGGGGATTCCATATCCTGTTTTTGCAGAAGGAAAAGTAAGTTTTTGCGATGCAGTTAAAAATGCTGTTCCGGAAAATAGTGTTTATGAACTTCGTGTAAAAATCCCTTCTGGTTCCCAGGAACCTGCTGCCGGTCAGTTTTATATGCTTCATCCGGTGCATTCAGAAAACCTTTTGGGAAGACCTGTAAGCGTTTATTATTCAGAAAAAAAATCTGATGGCTCTGTCGAAGTCTATTTTTTAATTCTTGTAAAAGGAAGCGGAACAAAAAACATCTGTGACTTACGCGAAGGCGATAAAATCAATCTTTTAGGTCCATGCGGAAACAGGTTCTGCCTTCCTGATTCTTCTTCCGGAAAAAAAGTCTGCATCGTTGGCGGTGGAATTGGAGTTGCTCCTGTTGCGGGCTTTGCAGAAACCTTGGCAGAAAAATCATACGACTTTTATGCTTCGTTCAAAAGCGGATCTTATGGTCTTGAAAATATAAAAGCGGATAAACTTATCATCACAACTGATGACGGCTCGTGTGGTATTCACGGAATGCTTCCTGCGGCTCTTACAGAAGATGCATTAAAAAATGGAAATTATTCTGCGGTTTACGCCTGTGGACCTCTTCCAATGCTCAAATATGTAAAAGAAGTGAGCGAAAAGTGTGGTATTCAGTGCTGGCTTAGTATGGAAGCACATATGGCTTGCGGTGTCGGCGTCTGTCTTGGATGTACAATCGATACAACAGAAGGAAAAAAACGCTGTTGTAAAGACGGCCCTGTATTCGATTCAAAAATCCTTAAGTTCGAAGGCCCTGTTCAGAAAGTTGCAGGTATAAAAGTTCAGCCAAGGCGTGAACCTCTTACAAAAGACCCTGATTTATCTGTGAATATTGCGGGCGTTCGTTTTGAAAATCCTGTAATTGCATGCTCTGGAACTTTTGGTTTTGGCGTAGAATACGAATCTGTTTTTGATGTAGACCGCCTTGGAGGAATCGCTTCTAAAGGATTAACCCTCGAACCTCGCCAGGGAAACGATGGAATCCGCGTTTTGGAAACTTCAGCCGGATTAATGAATTCTATCGGACTTCAGAATCCTGGAATCCCGCATTTTATAGAACACGAATTACCTTTAATGCTCAAAAAAAAGCCTGTAACAATCGCAAATCTTTCGGGAAGCTTTTTAGAAACTTATGTGGAAGGAGCAAAACTTCTTGAAAAAACCGCAGTTCCGATGATTGAACTTAATATTTCCTGTCCGAACGTTAGTGCAGGAGGGGCCGCATTTGGTATGACCTGTTCTGCCGCTAAAGATGTTGTCCGGGCTGTTCGTGCCGTTACTAAAAAACCGCTTATTGTAAAGCTTACTCCACAGTCGCTTGAATTAAACAAGGTTGCCCTTGCGTGTATAGAAGAAGGAGCAGATGGTATAAGCCTTTGTAATTCTTTCCAGGGAATAGCCATTGATATTGAACGCGGAGTTCCCGTATTCGATAAATTAAAAGCCGGCCTTGGTGGTCCTGCAATAAGACCAATTGCTGTTCGTCTTGTTTATGAGCTTGTTCAGGCAATCAACACTCTGCCACAGGAAAAAAGAGTTCCTGTAATCGCAATCGGTGGAATAGCAAAGTGGGAAGACGCCGTAGAATTTATTATGGCCGGAGCTGATGCCGTAGAAGTTGGAACAGCAACATTTGCAAATCCACCTGCAATGATAGAAATAATCGACGGCTTAAAAGCATTCATGAAGCGTAAGGGCTACGAAAATATAAGTCAGTTTAAGGGAATCATCCAGGGGTAAAATAATCAGCCTTTAATCAGTCTTAAAACTGTCAGAGTAAAATAAACTTTCCGTAAGAAATTATTCTGAAGCACTGGAGTTTTTGAGCGAATAAATACAGCCGCAATACTGCTGACGGTACATTCCGTATTCTTCGCTTAGTTCAAGGCTTCGTTTAAATCCGCCTTTTTTCTTAAAATCAGAAGTGAGCCAGAGGGGTGTTTTTTCTGCGCCCGTAGTCTTCGCTATTTCTGCGCCGTTGTTTTGAGCCTCTATTTCTTTTCCAAGAACATTTATTTTTTCTGCATCTTTGAAAGGACTTATGGAAAGAGTTGTACAAAAATAATCAAAATGATTTTTAAGCGCATATTCGTAAGTTTTTTTAAGACGAAATTCGTAACAGCGGCGGCAGCGTTCTCCCCTTTCTTTTTCGCCGGCAAGTTCGGGCTCTTCTTTTGTTTTTACGGCTTTATAAAAATCGTCCGGGTCGTAATTTTCTTCTATAACCTTGATTTTTCCTTCGAGTGCCGGCGGAAATTTCGTATAAAGATTTTTTAATTCGTCCAATCGTCTATGATATTCTTCTTCCGGGTAAATATTCGGGTTATAATAAAAAACAGTGATGTTAAAATATTTATAAAGATATTCAAGAACGTAGGAAGAGCATGGTCCGCAGCAGGCATGTAAAAGAAGGCTCGGTTTTTTGTCTCCAAGAGAATCTAAAAGAGAATCAAGCTGTTTCTGGTAATTTTGTTTCATCATTTGAAAATTTTGATTATTAATCAGCCTTTACAGAAGCCTTGTTCAAAGCTTCTGCATTATCTTTTGAAATTATGTTTTCTGATGTTTTATCATCAACTAAAACACCCTTATAAAGAGCCGTATTAATACAGCTTATAAAAACAAGTTTATTAAACTGGATATTGTTTTTATCGCCAAAAGGAATTTCGCATGTGTTTGAATCAATCATCTCTTTTGCATAGCCTTCAAGTTCACCTTCCAAAGCTCCCTTCTGATCCAGAATATCAATTTTTGTGATTTTATGATTTTCGACAGTTACTTTGGCAGCAACTTTTAAAAAACTTGAATAGGTTGAACTTTCATAAGTACCGTCTTTAACCTGTTCAATATTAACTTCGTGAAAAGGAAGATTAGAAACTTCTTTTAACTGCTGGCGTGTATTTCTCTGCATAAAAAGAATGATAAGGAGAATGACACAGATTGCGCCAAGAAAAATCTTTGTATAGGTATTGTCCAAAAGGATAGAGATTTTTTTTAAAAATTTCGCCATAAAATGAGTATAATAAATTTAATTTTATTAATAAAGGTAAAATCCTTTATTGTTAAAAATCGAAGTTGGTGGTAATATTAAATTCCGTATGAAACACTACGGATTCGATAACGACAAATATCTAAAGATTCAATCAGAACACATTAAAGAAAGGATCACCCACTTTGGTGATAAACTCTATCTGGAATTCGGCGGCAAGCTTTTTGATGATTATCATGCTTCCCGTGTTCTTCCAGGCTTTCATCCAGACAGTAAATTACAGCTTTTGATGCAGCTCGCTGATGTAGCAGAAATCATCATCGTAATTAACGCCCAGGATATCGAAAAGAATAAAATCCGCGGAGACCTTGGAATTACTTACGACAAGGATGTTCTTCGTCTGCGCGATGAATTTCAGAATCGTGGGCTCATGGTTGGAAGCGTTGTAATCACACATTATTCGGGTCAGGAAGCTGCAAAACAGTTCAGAAATAAACTTAAACGAATGAACATCAAGGTTTATTTCCACTATCTTATTGATGGATATCCTTCAAATGTAAAACTCATAGACAGCGACGAAGGTTTTGGAAAGAATGATTATGTAGAAACTTCACGTCCGCTTGTTGTCGTTACCGCTCCGGGTCCTGGTTCTGGAAAAATGGCTGTTTGTTTGAGTCAGCTTTATCAGGAATATAAACGTGGTGTTAAAGCGGGATATGCAAAGTTCGAAACATTCCCGATCTGGAACCTCCCTTTAAAACATCCGGTAAATCTTGCTTACGAAGCTGCAACTGCAGATTTAAATGATGTAAACATGATAGACCCGTTCCATCTGGAAGCATACGGAAAAACTACAGTAAATTATAACCGCGATATAGAAATCTTCCCTGTTCTTGATGCAATTTTTAAAGGTATTTACGGAAACAATCCATATAAATCACCTACAGACATGGGTGTAAATATGGCCGGAAACTGTATTATTGATGATGATGTATGCTGCGAAGCAAGTAAGCAGGAAATCATCCGTCGATATTACATCACAATGGGGCAGTATGTTCAGGGTAACTGTCCGGAAGAAGAAATCAACAAAATTGAACTTTTGATGCAGCAGGCAAATATTTCTACAAACGACAGAAAAGTAACTGTTGCCGCAAAAGAAAGAGCCGCTAAAGACAAGGTGATTTGTGCCGCAATTGAATTACAGGATGGAACAATCATCACTTCTGCAACTTCCGATCTTCTTGGAACAAGCGCAGCCTTAATTTTGAATGCTACAAAACATCTTGCCGGAATTGATCATAAAGTAAAACTTATTCCAAAAGAGATGATAGAACCAATCCAGAAGATGAAAGTATCTTATCTGAGTGGAAATAACCCTCGCCTTCATACGGACGAAGTACTGGTTGCTCTTTCCATGCTTTCTAAAGATGATGAAAACTGCCGCAAGGCTTTAGAGCAGCTTCCAAACCTCAAGGGCTGCCAGGTTCATACGACAGTCATCTTAAGCGAAGTAGACAGAAAAATCTTTAAAAAGCTTGGCGTAGATTTAACCTGTGAACCGGTAAGCAAAAAGCAGAAATCATTAATCGGATGATTGATTTAGTTTCTCTTGCAGATAAATACGAAGTTTCTTCATTCTGTGAGGGAGATCCTTCGTTTTTTTTGCGATGGTATCCTCTTTCCAAAAAAGCAGATGTAGAAACAGCCTCTTTTATAGCCGCAATGCTTTCTTTTGGAAGCCGTAAGCAGTTTGTCCCAAAAATTAAACTCATCTTAGAAACAGCAGATAAAACAAGCGGAAGCATAACAAAATGGATATGCGAGGGTTGTCCCCGGTTTAAAAATCTGGCAGACGTTAATTCCAGTGGTAGTCGAGATGGGGTTTCCGGCACTTTTAATGAATCAGACAAATTCTACAGATTTTATTCTTACAAAGATATGGCAGATTTGTTCGGGGCTATAAAAAGTATTCTTACAAAAGAAAAAACGCTGGGGGAATATTTTAGGAAATTGTACGAGAATGCCGGAAATGATTTAGCACATATCATCGGTGGGGCGTTTAAGGATGCAAAAATTGTTCCTAAAGGAAAAAATTCTGCAAATAAAAGAATCCACATGTTTTTACGCTGGATGGTTCGAAGGAATTCTCCGGTGGATCTTGGGCTTTGGGACTGGTACGGCCAGGAAAAATTAATCATCCCGCTTGATGTACACGTTATGCAGGTTGCAGAAAGGCTCGGTTTTTTAGATAAAACAGATAAACCTTCATATAAAACTGCCGTAAAACTCACTCAAAAGATGGAAAAATACTTTCCCAAAGACCCTGCCCGTGCCGATTTTGCCCTTTTTGGAAGCGGCGTTTCGGACGTAATGCAAAACTAATCCGATTGACTTAAATCATTTTAAATGAATAATTCAAAGTCATGGAAAACAATATATCATTAGCTAGAAAAATCGCATTAACCGGAGCATTCAGTGCTCTTGTTGTAGTTCTCTCAGTAACTCCACTGGGATTTATTTCTATAGGTGCCGCATCTGTAACAATTCTTCAGATTCCGGTAATTCTTGCAGTTTTACTCGGTGGACTTCCTTCGGGTGTTTTTACAGGAGCTGTTTTTGGAGTTATGTCTTTAATCAACGCTTCTTTAAGACCTAGCGGCCCTCTGGATCCGATGTTTTTAAATCCATTGTGTTCAATTCTTCCAAGAATCCTTTTTGCAGTTTGTGCATGGGGCTTATGGAGACTTTTAAAACTCATTCCAAAGCTTCCAAAGACAATTTCTGCAGGAGTAACAGCTTTTGTTTCTACACTCATTCACACAGTGCTTGTAATGGGAAGCCTTTACATGGTTTTTGGGAAAGATATCAAAGAGCTCTTTAGTAGTGATGAAGTTATCGTTGATTCATTTAAAGCTTTGTTGGCATTAGTTGTTTCAAACGCTTTATTCGAAGCAATTGCTTCTACAGTAGTTTGCGTGCTTGTTTTTGCAGGACTTTATATTTCAGAAAAAAGAAAATCAAAATTGTCACGTCAATAGAAGTTGTAGTATAATAAGAGTATGAGAATCGTAATAGTTGGAGCTGGATTCACTGGAGTCCAGCTTGCAAAACTGCTTATAAGTGAAAAAAATCAGGTTACTCTTATTGATAACAACGAAGTAACAACCCGCCATGCATCTAATCAGCTGGATTGTACGGTAATGTGTGCCGATGGCAATAACCTCGAAACTCTTGAAGAAGTTGGTATTGCCAAAGCAGACGCATTAATCTGTGTAACAGCATCGGACGAAGTAAATATGATTACCTGTTCGCTGGTAGATGCAGTTTATCCCGATATTTTAAAAATTGCCCGTGTAAGAAATTATGCATATTATGTAAACACGACTCAGGCAGAAAAAAAGCAGATTACAGGATTTACAGGAAAACGCCGTCCTTTGTATGGAATCAACTATATGATTCATCCGGACGTAGAAGCCGCAGAAGCAATTGTTCAGGCAGTAGAAAATGGAGCGGTCGGAAACGTCATTTCTTTTGATAATTCAGATTTAGTGATTGCCAGAATCGCTGTAGAAGAAAAAAGCGCATTCGACGGCATCTCTCTTAAAAATATCCGCACTAAAATTGATGTTCAGTTCCTTGTTGCCTATGTTGAGCAGGAAGGAATTACCTCTTTGCCTTCCGGTGATACAGTTTTACAGGCAGGAAATACCCTTGGTGTTTTGATTTCTAAAAAAGAAGTTTCAAAAATCATGGAATTCTGTGGTTCGGAACAGAAGGTATTAAAAAAGGTTGCATTAATCGGGGCTGGAAGAATCGGCTCAATAATTGCAGAAAAGCTTCTTGAAGGAGAAAAAGCTGCTCATCAGGGAAGTTTATTTGCAAGAATAAAGGCCCGCCACGAATTAAATCTTGTGATTATAGATTCAGACGAAGAGCGTGCCCGTGCTGCAGCAGAAAAATTCCCGGAAGCGCGGGTTTTATGTGCCGATGCATCGGACGAAAATTTCTTAAACGAAGAAGGAATTACAGATTTTGACCTTGCAATCTGTTCAACACATAATCACGAATTGAACATGGTTTTAGCCGCATACCTTGAATCTTTAGGTGTAGGGCAGTCAATCAGCCTTGTAACAAGCGGACCTTTTGGAACAATCGCCGAAAAACTTGGTGTAGATGTTGCAATCCCTCTTCGTGACTGCGTAGTAGATTCCATCATAAGTCATCTTCGCGGAAAGTCGGTAAAAGAAGTTCACACAGTAACAACAGGCGAGCTTGAAATTGTTGAATGCGAAATTACCGCTTCTTCTAAGGTTTCGGGAAAATCACTTTTTGAAATTTCAGATCCAGGTTCTTTCCTTGTTCTTCTTAACAGAAAGGCCGGAACAAATGAATATGCAATCGCAAACGGAAACACACAGATTTATCCGGGAGACCACGTAGTTTTGATTACGCAGTCGGAAAACAGTAAAAAGATTCTTTCTTATTTTGCCGGAAAGGAGTAGTTTTTAATGTTTTTTATAACCTGTCTTAAAATTATTTCTGTTATTCTTGCAATTGTTGGTGTTTCTTTTTCTATTCCTTTGGCTGTTGCGTTTTATTATGGTGAAAGCTCGGTATATCTTTCTTTTATAGTTCCCGGCGCCATTTCCATAGTTTTATTCGCCGTTATATTTTTATGTACACGCAGAATTAAGTTCCATCTGTCTATAAAGCAGACTTTCGCGGTGGTAGCATTGTCGTGGATAGCAGCCAGTTTTATGGGGTCTTTTCCGTTGTATTTTAGCGGCTGCTATCCTGAATACACAAATGCGTTCTTCGAAAGCGTAAGCGGATTTACAACTACCGGCTGTACAGTCTGTAACGATGTAGAAAGTCTTCCCCGTTCAATCAATATGTGGAGATGTTTAACCCATTGGCTGGGCGGTATGGGAATTGTTACTTTAACTGTAGCACTTCTTCCTCTTCTTGGAGTCGGAGGATTCCAGCTCATTAAGGCAGAAACAACAGGACCGGAAAAGGGAAAGGTAACAGCAAGAATCACAACTACTGCAAAGATTTTGTGGCTCATTTATGCAGGCTTTACTCTTTTAGAAACTCTTTTACTCATGGCATGCGGCATGGATTTTGTAGAAGCTTTGTCTCACGGTTTTTCTACCCTTGGAACAGGCGGATTTTCTACAAGAAATTCGAGCATAGGTGCATTTAATTCTGTAGGAATTGATGTTGTAATAACTGTGTTCATGTTTATTGCAGGCGTTAACTTCAGCCTTTTCTTTTATCTTATTACAAGAAAATTCCAGGATATTTTTACAAACTCCGAATTCAAAGCCTATTTACTCATCGTTTTTGTAACGGTTTTAGTAATTACCTTCTTTCTGCTTCCGGTTTATCATTCATTCGGAACAAGTTTAAGATATTCTGCCTTCCAGGTTATGGCTTTAGTCACAACAACAGGTTTTGGTACGGCTGATTATATTCTGTGGCCGGCAGCAACTCAGTTCTTCTTATTTATTCTCTTTTTTATTGGTGGAAGCTCCGGTTCAACATCGGGTGGTGTAAAGGTAATCCGCTGGGTAGTTTTAGGAAAACAGCTTGGAAACGAAACCAAAAAAATGCTCCATCCTCACGGAGTATTTACAATCAGATTAAACGGAAAGCCTGGCCGCGACGACATCGTATTCAATGTTACATCGTTTATGTTCCTGTACCTCATCCTTGTTATGATTACAACCTTCTTTGGCTGTCTTGGCAATCTTGATTTAACAACTTCGTTTACGGGAGCTTTATCTATTGTAGGAAACGTTGGTCCAGCCTTTGGAAACCTTGGTCCTTCGAATAATTTCTCTATGGTTCCGGAATTTGTAAAATGGTGGTATTGTTTTGCAATGATTGCCGGCCGTCTTGAGTTATACACGCTTGTTATTTTCTTTGTTCCGTCTTTCTGGAAGAACAGATAAAAAATATCATTTTACAATTTTGTTAATTTACAATAAAATAAAAATATGAAAGAAAGTGAAAAAGAACTGCAGACAATTGACCGACAGAAAATAAAAACAGCCATCAAGCTGCATACTCCAATAGAAATCACGACATACACTTTGCCTCGTAATATGGATGTTTATATCCGCGATGTTACAACTGAATTTCTTGAAGAATGTAATCAGCAGCACATGAATAAATATCTGGGCTTTTGTCTTGGAGAACTTTTAACTAACGCTAAAAAAGCAAACACAAAGCGTATTTACTTTCGCGAAAAAAATCTTGATATAAATAATTCAGATGACTATAAAAAGGGAATGCTTACCTTTAAGGAAGACACCTTAAATAACATTGATTATTATATGTCCGAGCAGAAAAAAGCCGGGCTCTACGTTAAGTTAAATCTTTTATATACAGAAGATAATCTGATTGTAGAAATCAGGAATAACAGTCTTATCTGTAAAGAAGAAAAAGAACGAATTGAATATAAATTAAAGAACGTAAAACAGTATAAAAACGAAAATGATGTATTTAAGCATATCCTTGATCAGACAGAAGGTGCAGGTCTTGGAATCATCATCATCATTTTGATGCTTCAGAAAGTCGGTCTTAAAAAAGAAAACTACAAGGTTTATACGAACGACACGGAAACAATCACAAAGATTACACTTCCGCTCAACACAGAAATCCAGACTGGTATAGAAACTGCATGTCTTGAATGCGTTAAAACTCAGACTAAAGTACCTGTTTTTGAAGAAGAACTCGAAGAGCTTTCCATGGAATTAAAAGAAGTGGAGCCCGATAAAAAAAAAATAGTTAATCGCATTACAAAAGATGTAACACTTACAGCACTTTTATTAAAAACAGCCGCAAAGCTTTCCGACGACTGCTGTAAAATCTCTAAAGCAATTGAATTAATCGGTTTTAATAAACTTTCAGAAATTTTCAATAAAGATAATCCTGATTTAAGGCTCATAAAAAAATCACAGGATAAAAAACAACTCTGGAAAAAGGCTTATACCGCTGCTTTCTATGCTTATAATTTTGTACTTAATTTTGCCGAAGAAGAATTTTCTGCTGAAGAAGTATTTGTTTTTGCGCTTTTACACGACATCGAAAATATCCTGATGGAAGTTATCACAAAGGAACAGGCTCATCTTGTAAGGGCTGCCGTACAGAAAAAAGGTGTTTCCCAGAAAGCAATGAAGATGGTAGTTCAAAACTGCTGTACTGCAAAGGGCGGATGCATTGTTACTAAAAACTGGGGATTCCCTTCGAAAATCTCTGAAGCAATAAGATATCATAATAATCCGGAAATTGCGCCAAAGGACATTAAGAAACTGATTTCGCTTTTGTATCTTGCAGATATGATTAATTATTACAGCCTTGGCGAAGTTGAATACTATCAGATTAACGAAAAAGTCTTAAAAGAATTTTCTATCGATTCGGAAGGCAAGCTTAAAACAATCGTAAAACGCGTTCAGGAAAAGCTGGATTATTAAAGTCCGTCTGATGATTTTTTATTCAGGCTTTCGACCCATTTCTGCATTAAGATTCCAAATGCTACACCTACATTTAACGACGCTTTTAATCCTTTCATCGGGATTGTGACAGTTCCGTAGGTTGCTCTTTTTAATGCTTCGGGACTAACGCCAAGTTCTTCGCTTCCGATTATGCAGATTCCTTTTTCGGGGAAAACAAAATCATTTATATCTGTACCGCCTGTTTCCAGAGCAAATACAGGGATATCCTCTGGTAATTCATTAAGAGAGCACTGTTCAAAGCCCATTGTTTCTATACATCCCATTCCGCTTCTTATTGCACGAGGATGATCGGGTGGTACACAGAAAGGAGAAATATAAACCTTTTCTGCTCCCATTCCTTCTGCCGTTCTGAAAATTGAGCCGATATTAAAAGGTGAGCGTATATCTTCTGCATAGACACATACGCCGGGGTAAAAATCTCTTTTTGCTACAGTTCCGTTTTCTGTATCAGGTTTTTTATGTGGTGCGATTACAAGGTCCCATTCTGCCGGGAAGGTACCGATTATTTTTAAAAGATGATTTCGTGCAGTGTTGCAAAGGCGGAGTTCATCCAAAGGCTTTTGTTCAATCAGGTTTCTTAATTCATCCTGTGCTTCTGGAGGGAGTTTTGGGTCTTTTATTAAAATTTCAGTGATTTTGATTAAATAATCTGAGCGGGAAATATCTGTAAAAGAAAATTCTGTGCCTTTTTCGGCAATCCCAAGAATATCGCGTTCAAGGGAGCCGTAAGTTAAAGCCAGTTTTCGTCTTTTCTGACCGCCTTCGAGTTGAAATAACTTTCCGCTTTCTATCATTTTAGTAAGCCAGTTTTACAAAATCAAAAATATCATCAGTTGTCATGCTTCTAGGAAGGCGGTTTACAATGTCTATTTTGCTAACGTCTTCTACCGCCAAAGAAAGCTGTTCAACAGAAAGCTGTAAATCTTTAAGACGAGCAGGAAGATTTGCTTTTGCAAGTCGCTGACGGATATTGTCTATAAATGCCTTAGTTGCTTCAGGACCTTTTACATCTTCGGGAACAATTCTCATGATTCGTGCAAGCTTTTCGATTCTGGCACTCTTATATTTTGCCGCATCTTCTACCGCATAAGAAATCAGGATAGAAGAAATGAGTGATTTATTGATTTTATAGCGGGCATTTATAGAAAGAGAAAGAAGAGAACTTAATCCCAGAGAGCTTGAAGAAGCAGCAATAGAAGCCATACAACCTGCCTGAGCAAGAAGAATTTCTTCCGGAGTTGTGATATCCAGGGAAGGAGAGCCGTCCAGTGCATAGGAAAGAAGCTCAAGACCTTTTTCTACAAACATATCGCTTAAGAAATTTGCTTTTTGTGAAAGATAAGCTTCAATACACATATTAAGAACATCGATGGAAATTGTAGCCTTCTGATTTTCTGTTAATGTGAGCATGAGGTTTGGATCTATGAGTACAAGCTTTGTAAGCTGATTCTGTACTTTTAATATTTTAAGCTGATTATTTCTTGAATCTGTAACAGGAACTTCGTTTGTAAATACAAAAGGAGTTCTGAATGTTGTAGGAACACAGATACATGGAAGTGATGCAGTTGTTGGAGAAGCCCCGTCTACAAAGTTATAAAAATCGTGGATTTCGTTATAGAATGCTGCAACAGTTCTACCTAGGTTTAATGCTTTTGCACCACCAACTGCGATTACACCGTGGATGTGTCCCTGTTTTGCAAGGGCTAAGGCTCTCTGTACTGTTTTTGAATTTGAACCTTCCGAAAGTTCATTAAATACAAAGCATTCTACGTTTCTGTCCGAAAGAGTTTGAAGAACCTTGTCCTGAATCTTCATTTCGTTTAAAACAGGGTCTACAATGACCATAAAACGTGTGCCATAATCTAAAACCTGCTGTCCAAGTCTTGTTATTGTGTATGAACCTAAAACAATATTAGGAGCTATTCTAAAAATTAAATCACTCATTTATAAATCCCTCTTTTTTCTTAGGTCGAATTTAAGAATTAAAAAAAAAGACGGAAAAATTCATTCCGTCTTTGAATCCAAAATATGCTGACTGAAATTATTCAACTAAAATTAAAGACCAATACTTGTCAAAAATTTTTCAGCAGTTGACTGTATAACAGCGTCGCTTAAATATGACGGATCTTTAATTCTGGCTTTTACTTCTGCTATACGATCAGCTCTTACATCAGGAGTTTCTGCTGCTACCTTATCAAGGTAGTAAGCTTCAGCCATTTCAACAGCTTCTTTTGAAACTGAAATAGAGTCAGATTCTGCATTAATTCTTGCAGAGTTATCTGTCTTGCGGATGTTCTGAACATTGTTCAATTGAGTAACATTGTTTACACCATTTATCATCATAACGTCCTACCCCTCTACCTTTAAATTATCGGTAGATATTTCAGAAAGTTTAGGTCTTTTTTGTTCCAGAAATAAAAATTGCAAACTCTCCTTTTATGGATTGTCTGTTTGCAAAATTATTCTTTAAGTCTTCAGCTGAACCGCTAATAATCTCCTCGTGGAGTTTAGTCAGTTCCCTGCCAACTACTACACGCCTGGTACTATCTATATCGGCAACGTCAATTAAAAGTTTAGTAATTCTGAACGGAGATTCGTAAATAATTACAGCGTCTCCAGTATCCATCAGTTCTTTTAATCTTGAACGTCTTTTACCCGGTTTTGGCGATAAAAAGCCTTCAAAAATCAAGGTTTTTCCACCCGAACCCGCTACACTAATCAGTGTGGCAAAAGCCGATGCGCCTGGAATTGGTACAACATCGTGTCCCGCTTCCCGGACTAAATCTACCAGAACAGCGCCCGGATCGCTTATTCCCGGAGTTCCGGCATCGCTTGCATAAGCAACATTATGGCCTTCGTCCAGCAATTTAACTATTTTTTCTCCGGCAGTTCTTTCGTTCTGGGCCCTGCAGGAAATCATAGGCTTTTTTATCTCAAAATGATTCAAAAGCTGTAAAGTATGGAGTGTATCTTCGGCCGCAATAAAATCTACAGACTTAAGAGTTTCTATTGCCCTGTAAGTTATATCTCCAAGATTTCCAATAGGTGTTCCAACAACATATAGTACTGACACAATTATATTATAATAAGAAAAGCTTTAACTAACAAGTAAAAAATCCTAGTTTTTGGATAATTCGATTTTCTGAATTCCGGCGATTTCTGTAAGCTCATTTATGAGGACAAAAGGCTTTAAAGAGTCCGGAGCCTGTATCGTATAGATGAGTTTTACCTGTTTTTCTTCAGAAGAGTATCTTATATCAAGATCGTGAATCACGATTTTCTGTTTTCTGATTATTTTTTTAATCTGATCTTCATCCGGATTATTATTAGACATTGTAATGGAAAGCATTTTTCGTTTTTCTGCCGGGAAGAGCTTTTTTTCTATTTTATTGATTATAAAGAGTGTGATGAACGAGAATGCAAGGATAATTGCGGCCGGAATATAAAGTCCTGCTCCACAAGTTAGTCCTAAAGAAGCCGCCGTAAAAGTAATCGCTGCCGAAGTAAGCCCGCGGATATTTAATCCCTGGGTTACAATCGCTCCCGCACCCAAAAATCCTATACCAGTGATTACTGCCGCAGATATACGCGTTGGATCTCCGGGAACAGCCCCTGTAGATGCCATATACGAAGAAAGAATGCTGAGCATGCCCGAAGAAATGCTGATTAGAGTTAAAGTTCTTACACCAACAGTGTGCTGGCGTAGCTTTCGCTCAAAACCGAGCAAAAGTCCGCAGATAAGGCTTGCTGTAAGGCGGATAAGATAATCAAGATAAACATTCTGGGAAATAAATTCCAACATCAATCACATCCTGTTATTTCTTATTTGAAAAGCGAAAAACCAGCAACTCTGGAACCCGGACGAATCCACTGAGAAGCCTGTTTTGCTGTCTGTTTAGACTTCATTGCTGCTACAGAATCAAGAGCTTTTGCCATCCATTCTCCAAGTTCGTGGTCGTTATCGTATAATTCATTTGAAGGATCGCATTTTGCAAGAAGAACAGACATATATGTTTTATCCTGAACAAGGGTCGAAACGTTTTCTGCAAGAGAAATAAATGCATTCTGAGCTGCATTTACAATATTGCTCGAAGGTACAAGGCTTGTTTTTCCCGAAGAATGGAGAGTTTCGAATCTTGAAGGGTATGTTTTTACAAGGAAAGAAACAACAACAGGGTCTTTTCTCTGTTCAAGACGGAGTAAAATCTCGTTTACCAAAAGCTGATAGTTTGCAAACATTGCGTCTACGGCAAGAGAAACGCTTTCTGTTCTGTCTAATTCAAATTTAGAGGCATAATACTGAGTGTCAAAGAAGACAACATACTGAGAAAGGTCGGGTAAGGTTGTTTCTGCTTTTATGATGAAATTTCTTGCAGAAATTGCAGAAGATTTATTCCAGTTACAGGAATAAATTCCTTCCGATTCGAAAGTTGATAAATCTACATCTTTTTTAACTGATGTATAAACCTTTTTGTTAGCTATGAATCCTTCTGCGAATTCAAGAATATCCGGCAAATCTTTGCCTGCAACTAAAATATCTGACATAATTATATTATAACACACTATGGATTGTGATACCATAGTATGTTATAATAATAATATGAAAGTTTGGATTAGATATTTAATTGGTATTATTTTTGGCGTTGTTGCAGCCCTTATTCTTCCATGGAATAATGCGACTGGTTCTTCAATTATTACTTTTATTACAGAGCTTTGTATTCAGTTTGGACGTTATCTTGTTGTACCTTTAGTTTTCTGTACAGCAATCGTTTCTGTTAATAAGCTTAGAATTTCTAATATAGTAGGAAAAACAGCTCTCTGGACATTTGCTATCATCATTGTAACATCTTTCCTTCTTACTTTACTCGGACTTGTTTCTGTAGGAATTGTAAAGCTTCCTCGAATTCCGCCTACAGGTATTGAAGAAGCTGCTGATATTTCTGCAATCAATATCGGAAACATGTTAAAAGCATTGTTCCCGGCATCTGCATTTGCTTCTCTTGCAAACGGTGGATATCTTTTAGTTTGTTTCTTCTTTGCAATGCTCATCGGATGGTTCTGTTATTCAGATCAGAATACATTCAAACCGGTTTACACACTTGCAGATTCTTTATCACACCTTTTCTTTAAGATTTCATCATTCTTCTCTGAAGTTTTGTGCATCCTCGTAATTGCTTTAATGTGTTATTGGACAATTCAGTTTAAGGGAACTTTACAGAAGGGTATTTTTGGACCTATGATTGCCCTCTTTACCGTAGATTTCCTGATTATAATTGGTGTTATCTATCCGCTTGCAATCAGATATCTTTGTCGCGAACAGCATCCATATAAAATCATTTATGCGAGTCTTGCTCCAATGTTCATGGGATTCATAAGCGGCGACGCAAACTTTACACTTCCTGTTTTAATCCGCCATGGAAAAGACAGTCTTGGAATCAGACGAAGAAGCGGCGGTTCTGTTCTCCCTATTTTCTCTATTTTTGCACGCGGAGGTTCTTCTCTTGTAGCAACAATCAGCTTTGTAATCATCTGGAGGTCTTATTCAAGCTTAAGTCTTCCGTTCCAGGATATTATTTCTATTTTCTTCCTTTCGTTTGCACTTTCTTTCTTCTTAGGAAACGTGCCATCCGGAGGAGCTTTTATCCTTCTTACAATTTTGTGCCAGAAATTCGGAAAAGGATTCGAAACAAGCTACAATCTTCTTGCTCCTGCATTAGTTGTAATCAGTTCTTTCTCTACATTGATTGATACTGCAACTGCAATGGTAGGAACTTATATTGTAGCAGATAAGACAAATATGGCCGAACACCGTCAGGTATTCAGATTTATTTAGTCGTAAAAAAAGATACTATTAATAGAAAAAAAAATTTGTTTATTCTCAAATATGGTATATAATGTAATTTGCCAAAAAGTTTATCAAAATGTGTTTTAAATCATTTTTTTCAGGAGAAGAATTTGGCAATTACCGTAAAAGATTTTGCTATAGGCAGAAAGACGTTCTTTATAACACCGGATATGTCTTTGTTTCCCGAAACATATCTGGAAGATTATTTTGCCCTCGGCTATGAGTGTTATTTTGTTGAATATAATAAAAACATGCCGCTCGAGCAGAAAATCGATATTCTGGTTTCAATTTTCCATGACATCATCTTGATTTTTAATATTGATTACACTATTACCGATTTAAACTGGTTCAACTTTATAAGCGACCTTCAGTTTAAGTACGAAAACAAGGTTTATATCGGGGTTACTTTTGTAAAACGTCCGGATAAGGAAGTAAAAGGTAAGCTCGAAAAACTGTTTAATTACGACCTTGGTATAAAATGCGGATGTGTTCAGTTGGAATACAATAAGAGCGAAAACTTCTTTATCATCCAGAAAATTTTATATGCTAACCAGGCACAGGGTCGAAGAAAAAACATTCGTGCATTGTGTACAAAAGCTTATACCTTTGTTTTTAATCACGAAGGAACACAGTATTCGGGAACAATGCAGGATATAAGTCTTTCGCACTTTTCATTCATCTATCCGAACGGCAAGCTCGATGTAAAGGAATTCGAAAAGATAGAAGCAATGGATTTCCATTTAAAGGGACTTTTAATCCGTGCCAGTGCAGTTTTGATGATGAAGCGTCCGGTCGGCGAAAATGACACCCTTTATGTATTTGCCTTCCTTGATGATAACGGCTTAAACGGTTTGAGCGAAAGATACAGACAGCTTGTTATTCCAAATATCTACAATCTTATGGCCAACAACTACAGAAACCTTATTGGTAAAGTTACTCTTTCTATGATTGAGAACAAGAATTTACCAAATAATGTTGAAGATATGGAAATTAATCTGTAGAATATCCCTACAACTTTTTTAGGGGAAAAAGCGTTATTAAAAAACGCACACACACTTATGGAATTTACACAAGAATTAATCGACTCACTGGTTGTCAACGAAGTTGACATTATGAAGAAAATTGCCGAAGAATTGAACATTCGTCTTCAGCAGGTAAGCGCTGTAATCAGCCTTGTAAACGAAGGATGTACCATTCCTTTTATCAGCCGTTACCGAAAAGAAAAACATGGCTCTCTGGACGAAGTTCAGGTACGCGATTGTGATCATCTTTTTAAATCATATAAGAATCTGGAAGACAGACGACTCGAAATTGTAAAAGGCATTTTTGCACAGGGAAAACTCACAGAATCTCTTTATAATGCCGCAATGTCTGCAACAACTTTAACTGCACTCGAAGATCTCTGGGCTCCGTTCAAGAAAAAGAAGAAGACTCGCGGTATGATTGCTGCAGAAAAAGGTCTTGAACCGCTTGCAGATTTCATTATCGCAGAACATGATGATGCAGCATGCGAAAAAGAAGCAGAAAAATTTATTAAAACAGATAACGAAGATTCTGCATTAAACGTAGAAACCGCTTTTGATGCTCTTGAAGGCGCTAAGGACATTGTTGCAGAAAGAGTAAGCCAGGAAACTTCAAACCGAGAAGCTGTTCACGCTCTGTATTTAAAAGAAGGAAACATGGTAACTAAGGGTATTGTTCCGGAAGGTAAAGACGAAGAAACAGCAAAGAAAGAATCAACTTATCAGATGTACTGGGATTTTAAAGAACCTTTGAATCAGGTAAAACCTCACCGTATTCTTGCCATCAATCGAGCAGAACGCGAAGGTGCACTCGAAGTTACAATCGACGTTGATGTAGATGCTGCAGTAAAGCTTTTGCAGAAAAATTATTCTATTAATAACAAATATCATTCAGACGCAATTGAAGATGGTGTTGTTCGCCTTCTTTCTCCTGCCGTTGTTCGCGAAATCCGTAGCGACGAAGCAGACGAAGCAGATGTTCACGGAATTGGTATTTTCAGCGAAAACTTAAAGAATCTTTTGATGACTCAGCCGATTAAGGGAAGCCGCGTTCTTGGTGTAGACCCAGGTATCAGAACCGGTACAAAATGTGCCGCCCTTGATGAAACAGGAAAATATCTTGGTTATTTTAAGTTTTTTCAGGTACAGGATCCGGAAGATTCTTACAAACAGATAAACGACGCAATCGATAAGTATGATATTCAGGTTGTAGCAGTTGGAAACGGAACCGGAAGTCAGGAAGTTCAGGAAATTGTGAGCAAGGTAATAAGCGAAAACTACAGCGATGTAGTTTATACAGTTGTAGATGAATCTGGTGCTTCAGTTTATTCTGCTTCCGACATTGCACGCGAAGAATTCCCTGATTTAGACTTAACAATCCGTGGAGCAATTTCAATGGGACGCCGCCTTCAGGACCCTCTTTCTGAACTTGTAAAGATTGATCCTAAGGCAATTGGTGTCGGACTTTACCAGCACGATGTAAATCAGAAAAAACTTGCAGAACAGCTTGATGAAGTTGTTGGTTCTGTTGTAAATAACGTTGGTGTAAACCTTAATACAGCAAGCTATTCTCTTCTTAAATATGTTTCGGGAATCAACGGTCCTACAGCAAAGAAAATTGTTGCATACCGCGATGCAAACGGAAAGATTAAGAGCCGCGAAGACTTAAAGAATGTTCCGGGGCTTGGTCCAAAAGCTTACGAACAGTGTGCAGGATTTTTGAAGATTGCAGAAAGCTCGGATCCTTTGGACAATACATGGGTTCATCCTGAAAACTACGACGCAGCACGCGAATTTTTACCTCTCATCCAGAAGGGAGAAAAAGTTTCATCTTCTAAGATTGATGAAGTTGCAGCTAAATACAACCTTGGTGTTACAACAGTAAAAGATATTGTAGAAGAACTCCAGAAGCCAAACCGCGACCCTCGTGACGGATACCCTGCTCCAATCATGCAGAAAGGTGTCGTTCAGTTTGAAGATTTAAAAGAAGGAATGAAGGTAACCGGAAAAATCAAGAATGTAGTAGATTTTGGTGCCTTTGTAGACATTGGTCTTCACGAAACAGGTCTTATTCACGTATCTGAATTGAGCGACAGCTTTGTAAAAGATCCTATGGAAGTTGTAAAAGTAGGCGATGTACACGAATTTACAATCCTTGAACTTGATCAGGTTCGCCGCCGTATCAGTCTTTCGCTTAAGAGTGATGCTGCAGGAAGAGCCGGAACTGGTCAGAAATCTGCACCAAAGCGCGAAAATCGTCCGGAAGGCTTTAATCAGGGTTCTGGAAACGGTAATGCAAGACGTGTTGTGGTTAAGAAAAATCCAAACAGGGATAGTTTTAAGGCCGACAGTCAGGAAAACAAAAAATATACACAGAATTCCGACGAAGGAATGAGCTATAATCCTTTTGCAGCATTTTTTAACCAGAAATAGAGAATTTGTGTTAAAATATCAGTAAAATAAGTAAATTCTTAAAATTTTCTTAAAATATATGTAACCTTTTAATATCTGCCGATGATATAATATGGCGGGTTTTAAAAGGTTTTTTTTAGGAGTTTTTATGAAGAAAAAATATACAGCGGTACTAATAGCCTTTTCTCTTTTAATCGGTTTAACCGGATGTTTTAATGATATTACAAATATTACTCTTCCAAAACAGGTAAACGTTTCTACAAGTGCAAAATACAGATTCACAATCACAGAATTGGATTTGGATTTATCTGAATATCTGAATCTTAATACAATTATTTCCGGTTCTTTGTCTGACGGAATTAAGATTTATGATTATAATCCGGGTGCGAATCAGCAGAAGCAGATGTTTTTAATCAGGGTTCCAATTCAGGAAATCCCGCTGGACTTTGCTTCGTTCATGGCTTCTACAGATTTAGGCGACAGTCTTACTGCCATGAGTTTTGAACAGGAAATTCAGATTCCAAGCGTAGATATAAATACTTCTAAAGAATTCGATATTGATGTTGTAAACTCGATGGTTAATTCTATGGTAAGTTTTGCTGGCGGAATTGATGGTGGAAATGCAAAGCAGAAGGTTAATTTTGCTTCGAACTTTGATCACGTTATTTATAATTCAGGTTATATACAGATTGACTCAGATACAACAGGTCATGTAAGCCTTTATACAGGTGCAACACTCGAAGATGCACAGAACAATAAAATTGCAGAAGGAAATCTTTCTGACGGAAAAGTAAGCTTAAACATTACAGGAAAGACACTTTACGGTGCAAATACATACATTGCTTTTGAAAATTCGGGTACTGCTTTTACCGGTGTAATTGATACTTCGAGCAGATTAAAATCGGCACACGGAGTAACAACCGGAAGCCCCGTAGATCTTCCTCAGCTTACAACTTCTTTCCCGATTGGAACAGGAAACGCTGCACTTGAGCAGTGTACTTTTGGAACTGGCTCTACTCTTGAATGTACAATCGATCTTCCGGACTGGACTGGTGTTACCTTAAATAAAACAATTGCTCTTTCTGGCGGATTAAATACAACAATTACTTCGGATTCGACAAATCTGGCTGGAACAACATTCCAGAATCAGGATATTGATGCAACTCTTGATCTTTCCATCAATTTTACAAATGCAGATATCTATTTTAGTAAAAAACCAAAGATTTCTATAAGCACAACTGTTCCTCTTATTTCGAGCGTTACCGTAAAGCTCCCCGATGGGACAGATACTTCTATAAACCTTAATCAGGATTTACCGGACGAAGCAAAATCAATGGTAAAATCCATAGACTGGAAGGAAGGATGCGGTATTAAGGTAAAATATACAAACACATTCCCATCTGGAAACGATTTTGTCCTTAAAAACGTTGCTTCTAACTTCCTTGGATTAACAGGAACTACGGATCAGACGCTCGAAGCGGGAAAAACTGATCAGACTGTAAATTTCCTTACTGATTCAGAAAACACAACTACAATCACATCTACAACAAAGATAGATTTTAAGGCAGACCTTGATTTACCTGGAGCAACAGCCGGAAAAATCATTGCTTCGAATGTTGAACCTGGTAAAAAATATAAGGTAAAAGTAGAAATTACTCCGGTTTTAGACTGGAAAGAAATAACAATCGATTCTGGAAATCTATCTTCTAATGGAAAAGTTTGCATGGACTTTAATCTTTCTTCACTTTTTGGCTCGCTCGACACAGCCCTGCACACAACTATTTCCGACAAGATAAATCTTTCGGCATTACCAATTCATCTTTATTGCGATATTCCAAATCTCGAAGCATTTAATAATCCGAACTTCTCGGGAAAGATTAAATTCTTCCTTGCAGATTCTTCTGAAAATCAAATTGGAAGCAACGAACTTTATGTTTTAGGTTCTTCGGGTGCAAATGCGATTATGCCTTTTGCCATTGAGCCGGTTTTAACAAAAACTCCCGAAGATATTGTTACTTCTACTGTAACAGGCGGACTTTCTGCCGATATTGCTCCTATTTTGAATGCATCGGCAAGTCACTCTGGAAGCAAGCTCGGAATTGATTACAACATCGGTCTTACAACAGGTAGTTCCGGTGAAATTACAATCAATCACGATGCTTTACAGAATGCGCAGAATACTTCTATTAAAATCACGGCAATGGTAATTCTTCCTCTGGAAGTCAATCTTACCGGCGATGTAAATATTGATATCATCGATATTATGGGTGTAGACAGATCTGATTCAAACTGGGACGTTATGAAGAGAACAGAAGCAACAAGTCTTGGAAAAATCCAGAAGCTTTTAGACATAATCGATAACGTTTCTATTGCCTATGCGCCTACAAAAAAACCATTTATTTCTTCGAGCGACATAAATATTGTGATGGATATGGATGGAACAAGTCATGATGATTTTGAAACAAAGGTTTTATCGCTCAGCGGTGGCCGTTATGCGGAAGATCCGTCTAAGCTTTTAAATACATTCCCTCTTCAGCCGGAAGTTTATCTTCAGCTAAAGGCTGGTATGCTTGCTATTCCAAGGGATATGGGACTTAAATCGCGCATAGATTTGGGAATCGACACAAATGGAAAAGAAGTAACTGTATGGGGAGGAAGTGATTAATATGAAAAAACTTGTAGCTTTATTAATATTTGCATTATTTTTCTCTTTAAGCACTTTTTCCGAAGAAAGATTTTATAACGATCGTATTATAGATTTTACTCTTGATGTGCCGGTTAATGTTTCGAACAATCTTATTGGAACAAAAGACATCTTCCAGGACGTTGTTTTAATAGATTTTACAAAGATTGCAGACGAAATGAGTGATGATGGATTTTCGTTAATCGCAAGCACTAAGCCCCAGGTATCGTTCGGTCTTGATATTCCAAACGGCCTTCTTTTTAAGATTAATGCAGGTCTTGATTTATATTCCAACATCGGAATAGGAAAATCACTTTTTGACTTCCTTGGATACGGAAATACAATCAACGAGGATATAACAATCGATGTAAAAGGTTTTGCAGATTTGTTTCTTTTTGCAGGACTTGATGTAGGCTGGAGCACAAAAAAATTCTCTCTTGTGATTTCTCCAACGGTTTACTCTGCACTTGCTCATGTTGCAATGGAAGATTCAAAAGTTGTTCTTTCAAACTCGGCACACGGCGAATTCAGTTATGATTTAAAGGGAACGATGGCTTTCTATTCTGATTATTTTACTCCGGATTTTAAGAATATCGACTATAAAACCCTTTACTTGCTGGATTATAAAAAGATTATAGAAAATTCCGGTCTTGATGTTGGAGTTTCTTTCAGCTATGACCTTTACAGATATCTTACAATTTATGGAAATGCACGAATCCCGATTTATCCGACAAAAATCAGCACATGCATTCCTACAACAATCACATCTTCCATGTCTGCAGAAATTATGGACATAGGAAATCCTCAGTTTACCTGGGATATTACAAAGGGAGATGCAGAAGAAAAAGAGATTAAAATCAACCGACCATTAAAATTCTTTGTTTCTGGAAAATTCCATCCGTTCAATGGGGTAATGGATTATTATGGCGGACTTGGTTTTGGAATTGAACATCCTTTTGCCGGAGAAGGCCTTGAATCAGATTTTTATTTTGATTATCTTCTTGGAATGCGCCTTGGATTCTGGCATGCGCTTAATTTCTATGTTTCGACCGAACGCACAGATAAGATTTTCAGCCACAAACTGATTGTAGATGTAAACATCCGCCTTCTTGAAGTTAAAGTTGGTGTTTCTGCTGAATCTTCAAGCTTTACAGGAAGCTTTAGAGGTGGTGGAGCCGGAGCCTTTGTTCAGCTTTCTGTGGGCTTCTAACACAAAAATTATGTGATTTTATTCTATTTCTTTCTCTAAAATGACAATTGACGCAATTAGTGTCAATCAGTAAAATTGTAAATTAACTATATTTAAAGAGGACTTAAAATGTTTAAAATTATTGAAAAGAAACAGCTTTCTGCAGGTGTTTTTTATATGAAAGTCAATGCACCTGAAATTGCCCGAAATCGTAAAGCAGGACAGTTTGTTATTATCCAGGTGGAAGCTGAATTTGGAGAGCGCGTACCTCTTACAATTGCAGATGCAAATGCAGAAGAAGGATGGATTGCATTAGTTTTCCAGGCAGTTGGAGCTACAACTTATAAGCTTTCTTTGATGGAAGCCGGACAGGAACTCCCTGCAATTCTTGGACCTTTAGGAAATCCTTCTAAAATCGAAAAATATGATGCCCCTGTTGTTGTTGTGGGCGGTGGATTTGGTGTTGCACCATGTTATCCAATCGTTCAGGCACACAAAGCTGCAGGAAATAAAGTAATCATGATTATTGCTGCACGTACAAAGGACCTTTTGATTTATGTAGACGAGATGAAGGCTCTTGCAGACGAAGTTATCATTATGACTGATGATGGATCTGCCGGACGCCAGGGTGTTTCTACAGTTCCACTTAAGGAAATGTGCGAAAGTCAGTGTCCTCCTGCAGAAGTAATTGCAATTGGACCTCCAATCATGATGAAGTTCTGTGCTGCTACAACAAAGCCTTTTGGAATTAAAACAACAGTTTCTTTAAATACAATTATGATTGATGGAACAGGTATGTGTGGTGGATGTCGTGTAAGCTACGATGGAAAAACAAAATTCGTATGCGTAGACGGTCCTGAATTTGATGCACACCTTGTAGACTGGGACAATATGATGATGCGTATGAAGTCATTCAAAGACCGCGAAGCAGAAGACTTCCACAAATGTAAACTTCAGGCAGAAGCAGATAAATTAGCAAAGTAATAAGAGGAAAAAGATGATAGACGTAACACAGGAATATAATAAATTACAGGAAAAATTAAAGGCAGGTCCTCTTACAGCAAAAGACAGAAATGCTATTCCTCAGATGGAAATGCCTGCAAGAGATCCAAAAGTACGTGCACGCCAGATGGACGAAGTAGCTCTCGGATTTTCAAAAGAACAGGCTATTATCGAAGCAAACCGCTGTTTACAGTGCGCAAAACCATTCTGTATGGAAGGATGTCCTGTAAACATCAATATACCAAAATTTATTGCAGAAGTTGCAAAAGGCGAATTCAAAGCCGCTGTAGATACAATCAAGGAAACATCCCTTCTTCCTGCAATCTGTGGACGTGTATGTCCTCAGGAAAAACAGTGTCAGGGAAAATGTACAGTTGGTAAAATCTGGAAATCTCCTGAAAAAGCAGTTTCCATTGGTCGTCTTGAACGCTTTGTAGCTGACTGGGAAAGAGAAAACGGACAGGTTTCAATGCCTGTTGTTGCAAAAGCTACAGGAAAAAAGGTTGCCGTAATCGGTGCCGGACCAGCAGGTCTTACTGTTGCTGCTGACTGTGCAAGAGCCGGACACGCAGTAACAGTTTTCGAAGCTTTCCACAAAGCCGGCGGTGTAATGATGTATGGTATTCCTGAATTTCGTCTCCCAAAGAAGATTGTTCAGGACGAAATCGAAAACCTTCAGAAAATCGGTGTTAAATTCGAGACAAACTTCCTTGTTGGACGTACAAATACACTCGAACAGCTTTTAAACGAAAAAGGCTTTGATGCTGCCTTCGTTGGAACAGGCGCCGGTCTTCCAAAATTCTTAAATATTCCTGGAGAAAACCTTATTGGTGTATTCTCTGCAAACGAATATCTTACACGTGCAAACCTTATGAAAGGTTACGACAAAGAACACGCTGCAACTCCAATCTACGAAGCAAAGCATGTAGTAGTTTGTGGTGCCGGTAACGTTGCTATGGATGCTGCCCGTATGGCTTTCCGCCTTGGAGCAGAAACAGTAGATGTTGTTTACCGCCGTACAAGAAACGAAATGCCAGCCCGTCTTGAAGAAATCGGTCACGCAGAAGAAGAAGGAGTTAATTTCCGCTTCCTCGAAAACCCTGTAGAAGTTCTTGGAGACGAAACAGGACACGTATGTGGTGTACGCTGTCTCCGTTACGAATTAGGAGAGCCGGATGCTTCTGGAAGACGTTCACCTGTTCCAATTCCGGGCTCAGAACACGATGTTGCATGCGATGCTATGATTGTTGCTCTTGGAAACGGTTCAAATCCGCTTCTTGTTTCTACAACACCGGGTCTTAACGCAGACGAAAAGGGTCACATCACTGTAGACGAAGGACAGGCTACTTCTCATGCAAAAGTATGGGCAGGTGGAGACATTGTTCTTGGTGCTGCAACCGTAATCCTTGCAATGGGCGAAGGACGCAAAGCTGCTGCTTCAATTAATGAATATTTAGCAAAATAATGCCGATAATAAAGGTATTATGAGTAAGAAAAGAAGTACAGGCTTAGCCGTTGCGTGTTGTCTCTTAGTAGCATTAATTGTTTTTATTTTATTTCTCGTAAAAAAGGATCAGATTTTTACAAATCTTAAGGAAACAGATTTTTTTGGAAGAGTTTTTGGTAAAACTCCGGAATTCGTACAGAATCATGTTTCAAAAAATCCATCTGGCGAAGAGCAGATTCCTTTACAGGAAGAGGTTCCTTTAACAATCAATATTCAGGATGAACCTCCAGTTATTCCAAAGCCACCGGTAGAAGACGAAGTTGTAAAGGTGACAGAGACGCCAAAAAAGGAAGAGCCTAAAAAAGAAACGCCGAAAAAAGAAGAAAAACCTGCAAAACCTGTTGAATACACAACTTATCAGCTTTGTTTTGTAGAAATAGATTCAGATGGTTCTGTAAACCGCAAAATGGTTAAACGAACTGTCGAAAAAAATGATTCACCGCTTACTACAGCAATCAATCTTTTAATAAAAGGTCCTGATTCAAAGCTGTCTGGCGAAAAAAACTGCATGTCGCTCATTCCGGAAGGAACAAGATTATTGAGCGCAAAGGTTTCGAATGGTGTTGCTTATCTTAATTTTAACGATGCGTTTGAAATCAATCCGGTTGGTGTAGAAGGATATATTGGTCAGCTTATGCAGATTGTGTACACCGCTACGACATTTTCTACCGTAAGCAGTGTACAGTTTCTTATAGAAGGTCAGAAAAAAGATTATCTTGGAAGCGAAGGCCAGTGGATAGGCTCTCCGCTCAACAAGAATTCTTTCTCCAGATAAAAGATAATCAGTCTGATTAATCTAATTTATAGCTTTTTAAGATTTTCTCGTAATAACTGACTCTTTTTGAGTAGGCGTAGTAGGTTGTTATAAGTCCAAGATAATGGATTTTTGATTTATCCGTTTTGTCTGCTTTAAGAATGATTGCTTCTTTTGTAAGAAGTTCATTGTAATGTGTAAGAAGGATTTTTACTTCGCCAGCCTTATCGTTTATTATAAAAGAAATATCTTTAAAATTGGTGATATTGTTTTTTGAGCTCGAAATTAATGTACGACAGAGGATAAGAACAACATTCACAAAATCAGTATCCTGGGCATTTACATTAACCGTAGAAAGAATTGCAACAGATTCATCTTTAAATGTATAGAAATTTTCTGAATTAGACTGCCATTCATCTGTGAGTGTCAGGTTTGCTCCGTCAAAGTTTACTTTTTTTGCTTTAGCCTTAGAGTTGAGCTTTTCGAGCTTTGTTGGAATTGTAGTTAAATCTACCGGCTTAAAGTTATCAAAAGTTTTGTCGCTGTTATTATCAAGGCATCCGATTGTAGCACATTCAAGAAGTGTTTTTCCTGATGAATCTGTAATCAGTTTGATATTAAAGAATGGAATTATACAGTCGTAAACAATCTTTACTTTACCGCCAAACTGTTCATATTCATCGCTTACTGTAATTCCGTTTTTATAAAAATCTTTATTCAAAACATATTTTGGATTTGAAGGAGAAACGTTTTCCATTTTGATTCGTCGTGATGAAAATTCATAAAGGATGTCGTGAAGATAATTCATAATGTCTATGTCTTCGGGATTGTTTGAAACGCCTTTAAGTGTTGTTTCGCCTGTGAATTCCATATAATTTTTTTTAGGATTTATTTTGATTAAAAGTGCGATTGTTTTTTCCGGAAGATTAGCTGATGGGATGGCCGGTGCATAATATTTAATCTGATATTCAGATTCGCTGTATTCAAGAATACCGATGTAGCTTTCGCGTGAAAAAGTATAATCTCTGTAATAAACAAATTCCCCGGATTTATCCTGTATGTAAGGGTTAAAGCCTGGCATTGCAAAACAGGGTGTTATTAAGCAGAATAAAAATGTAAGTAATAAAAATCGTTTTTTCATTTTTGTTTCCTTTGTAAAATTTCCTTTGTAAAAAGTGTATATATATAAAAAAACGCAGATTCTTCAAAGTTACTCAAAGAAATCTGCGCTTTACAGGATGATTATGCATCTAATTTTGCAATTTCATCTTTTACAAGCTGAATTGTTTTTGTAGCAGCTTCTTCTGCAGGAACTAAATCCGGTGTTTCTTTAGAACGGATTTTAAGTTCTACGTTAGGAAGATTTTTATCTCCCACAACGATTCTTACAGGATAACCGATTAAATCTGCATCCTTGAATTTAACACCAGGGCGTTCATCTCTGTCGTCAAGAATTACATCAATTCCGGCTGCAAGAAGTTCTTCGTAAATCTTATCTGCAACTTCCTTCATTTTATCTTTGTACATTACAGGAACAACGGCAACCTGGAACGGAGCGGTACTCATTGTCCACATGATTCCGTTATCGTCGTGATGTGCTTCGATGATGCTTGCTAAAGTTCTGTCTACACCGATTCCGTAACATCCCATGATTGGAGTTGTAAGCTTTCCGTTTACATCAAGGTAAGTTACGTTCATCGATTTTGTGTATTTTTCGCCGAGCTTGAATATGTGTCCAAGTTCGTTTCCTTTTTTAGAATAGAAAGTTCCGCCGCATTCAGGACAGATATCACCCGGTTTTACAATTCGTACATCAGCTGTCATAAATGGTGTAAAGTCGCGGCCCGGTTCTACGTGAATAAAGTGAACATCCTTCTTAAGAGCGCCTGTTACGGCATCGTGCATGTTCATTACTGTGTTATCTGCAATTACCGGTGCTTTTGTAAGTTTTACAGGACCTGCAAATCCAACCGGTGCGTCTGTAATTTTTATAACATCTGCTTCTTCTGCGAGTTCTACTGAGCTTGCTTTTAAGAGAGCACAGAGTTTTGCTTCGTTTACATCGAGGTCTCCGCGGATACATACGGCAACAAAGTTTCCTTTAATGTCGATTCCAGGGTTTTCTACGCGGTAAATCAAAGTTTTGATGAATGACTGTGCGCCTGTTTTTAAGAATGCAGTTAAATCATCTATAGTTTTTACGTCTGGAGTAGCAATTTCTTCTACGGCCGCTGTAGTTACCTTCTGAGGATTTCCATCCTTATCAAGAGGGATGTCGTCTTTGCAGGAAGCTTTTTCTACGTTTGCAGCGTATTTACATTTTGGACAGAGGATTAAAGTATCGTCTCCAACTTCGCTTTCTACCATGAATTCTTCTGAGCCGGAACCACCCATAGCACCTGTATCAGCTTTTACAGAGATTGTTTCGAGTCCAAGACGCTTAAAAATACGGCGGTAGGCGGCTGCAGCGTTTTCGTAAGAAGCATCAAGATCTGCCTGATCTTTGTCGAAAGAATAGGCATCCATCATTGTAAATTCACGACCACGCATAACACCGTATCTTGGGCGGATTTCGTCGCGGTATTTTGTATTAATCTGATATAAAGTTACAGGAAGCTGTTTGTAAGAAGTAAGATTGTTTCTTACAAGGGCTGTAAATGCTTCTTCGGCTGTTGGAGAAACAACCATATCCTGACCGCCTCTGTTCTGAGGTTTGAGCATTTCGGGACCCATTTTTTCCCAGCGTCCAGATTCTTTCCATATTTCTCCCGGCTGAATTACAGTAGGCTTCATTTCGAGCATACCGGCTTTATCGAGTTCTTCACGAATGATTTTTTCTACTTTACGGAATGCCTTAAGACCCATTGGCATATAAGAATAAAGTCCGTTTCCAAGTTTACGAATAAGTCCTGCACGCATCATCAGCTGATGGCTTGCAATAACTGCGTCGTTTGGAGCTTCGCGCAGTGTCGAAATAATAAATTTAGATGCTTTCATAATGCATTATTATAGTAAAAAGCAGGAGTTTTTACAATTAAGAGGGATAAGAGGAGGTGCAGATTAAAGTTTTTGCTGACCGTGTCAGAAGTTCTGTATTTCTACCTTCAAAGAGGATTATTTATGAAGAACGCAGATTAATCTTTCTGAATCTTCTGTAAATGGAGTTCCGCGATAATCAGAATAAAAATCAATTGAAGAATAACGAACTTCGTTTGCAGCAGATTCAATTGTCTGTTTTGTGAACGGGAACGAAGGTTCATCATCTATGATTGTTATTTCTTTTTTGGCAGATTTAGACATCACAACATTGAGCGAATATGAATAATTATTTCTTGTTAAAGAAACGCTCAGAGTATTTGTCATAGAATCTCTTGTCGGGAGTCTGATTACATCGCTCTGGAAGTCGAGTTTATTAAAGTTTGCAATATCTATAATAAAGATTCCGCCTTCCGAAAGCATGATTTTTGTATCGAACAGGAATTTTGTAAAAAGAATTTTGTCCGAGATGAATAAAAGACGGCTGTTCAGACAAAGAGCAATATCGTAACTTTCTCTTTTTAAGTAGCGTGCAACATCCATAGTTCCAAGATTATAGAAATTGCAGGTTTTCTTCATCTTTTTATATTTTTTATTCAAATACACAATAAAATCTTTGTGTGTATCTATGGCAGTTAAATGATTTCCCTTTTGTGCAAGAAGAGTTCCGGCCTGTGCTGTTCCACATTCAATATCGAGGATTTTTCCTGGCTTTTCCCTTGTTTTTAAAAAATCAGAGATAAACTCAATCTGATTGTCTGGAATTTTAAAAAAGTTATTATAAAGCTTCGTAATTTTTTTAGTATATATCATACATATAATTATAAATGATACTTTAAAAATTTAACAGAAAAATAATAATTTTAGTCTATTTTCCAGCGGTTATTGTCGTGTGTAAAGCGTTTTGCATTTACTTCGAGAAGTCGACCATCTTCGCCAAGCATTTTAACCATATTTGTAAGAGGATTTACTTCTGTGATTTTGAAGTTTGTTCCGTCGTAGTAAATATGAACGCCCTCTGACGGTAGATTTTTATGTGCTTCGTTGTACCAGTCAAACTCATAAGAAAGACAGCAGAGTAAACGTCCACACTGGCCCGAAATCTTCATGGAATTGAGAGAAAGATTCTGGTCTTTAGCCATTCTTATGGAAACAGGACGGAGTTTATCTGAAACTGCATGACAGCAGAAAGGACGACCGCAAACACCAAGACCGCCTGTAATACGGGATTCATCACGAACACCAATCTGGCGAAGCTCAATCCTCATTTTAAATACGGAAACAAGGTCTTTTACAAGCTCACGGAAGTCTACGCGGTTATCGGAACTAAAGAAGAAAAGTGCTTTCTGTTCTTCAAAGAGGAAGTGTACGTCTACGAGCTTCATATCGAGCTTGTGATTAGCAACTTTTTCTTTAAAAACAGGGAATGCTTCTTTTTCCTTTTGTTTTAATTCTTCGCGCTTCTGTAAATCTTCTTTAGAAGCTTTTCGGTCAACAACAACAATGTCGCTCTGTTTAATACCGATTGGTTTTTTAGATTCACCTAAAACAAGGGCCATGTCTTTTCCATAACGTGTTGGAACAATAACATATTCTCCTGCTTTTAAAGTGAGGTTATTATTTGTTTTAGCGTAAAGTGTTTCGCTAGAGTATTCGAGTTTTAAATGATAAAGAGTAAAATCAATTACGAGGTTTTCTGTCTCTACGACACTCTGATCTGAATCTTCAAGTGCCGAAAGGTTCTCGTTCTCTTCTATGTCGCTTTCAAAAATATCACTCATTTTTCCACCGTTTTTTTTAGTATATCGATTATGCCTGCATCAAGTCTACAATCAAACCTTTAATTTGATTAACCTGCTGCAGAAGTTTAAGATTGTTTTTTTGACCAATAAGCATTCCGCGCGCAAGTTGATCCAGAGATTCGTTTAATGTAACAACGATAGTTCTGGGGTCTTTAACTCTCTTAGTTGTATTATAATTTGAAAAAGCATTCATTGGAGAAGAAAATCCTCTTCTGGTCTTTTTCTTGATTTCGTAATTATTCAAAACAACAAAACGTATAAACTGCTGAACCTTTTCCTTAAAATCATCAATGTTTTTCTGTGTAGGATTCATGCATAAATCATTTCCCGAAAGATCCACCTGGTCTTTAAGAAAGATAGCTGCTTCTTCCACAGACATATTTTTAATTTCGGGCGGAAAGCCTTTTAATGTCATGGATGATTCAGATTCTTCGGCAGATTTGATTAAATCTGTAAACTTTAATCGTGACGATTTGTTGATTTTTTCTTTTTTGTTTTCTCTTGAAACTTCAGAACTGGCATTCTGAACTCCAGCGTAGTAGGTTGCTGAATTAAGAGAATTTATTTCACTCATGAAAGAACAACTCTCTCTTTAATAGCTTTGGACTGAAGGTATTTGTCTTTTTCTGTCTTGTACTGTTCTTCATCGCGGATAGAAATACAGTGTCCGTGGAATTTTGCAGTATCTTCAATCTGAACCTTATGAGAAACAATGTCGCCCATAACAGCTGAATCGGAAAGAAGAGTTACTTCCTTATCTGCATAAATGCTTCCAAGAACAATTCCACCAACTATAACTGCTTTTGCGCTTATGTTTCCGCGGATTCTGGCATTTTCACCAATGTTGATGTTTCCATCTGTATCGATATTGCCGTCTACATCACCGTCGATTCTTACACATCCGTTAATGTGAATGTCGCCGGAAATAGAAGTACCATTACCAATAAGAGTATTAAAGGAAATATCGTCGAAAACTAATGCCATGTGAAACCTATTTTGTAGAAAGTTTGATGTTCAGATATTTAGCAGGGTCAACAACATCGGAACCGATATGAACTTCGTAGTGAAGGTGTGGACCAGTTGTATTACCGGTATTACCAACGTTTCCGATTACATCACCCTGATTTACAAGCTGACCTTTCTGAACTCTAAACGCACTTAAGTGAGCGTAACGTGTATAAAAACCATGATTATGTTTAATAATTACATAGTTACCATATCCGGTATCGTATCCTACTGTAACAATCTGTCCTGAAGCAGCTGCAATTACAGGGTCTCCAGAGCGGTAAGTAGAAAGGTCTATACCTTTATGAATGTACCAGAAGTTATGTAAAGGATGGATATTAGGACCAAATGCCATTGAAACGTGAAGGTTAGCTGCCTTTAATGGACAAACACTTGGAATCTCTGTAAAGAGCGACTGCTGTGTTTTAAGCATTTTTCCAATCTGTTCAATAGGATCTATAGCGCCTTCAAGATAGCGGGTAACTTCCTGAATATCTGCAATTTCTTTTGAAGAGCCCGATGTAATTTCTTTTGTATTAAAGAGAGCCGAAAGATCGCTTGTAGAAATAGAAGAATTGCTGTTCGAACTAACCTGATTAATACCGATTAAAGAAAGGCTCTGTGATAATGATGCCTGGAATTTTTTTGCAGCCTGGAAGAGGTTTGCGTTTTCATCACGGAGCTGATCAAGGCTTGCAAGAGTTTCTCTGTTCTGTGTTTCCAGAGAAGCGATGGTCATATTTGCTGTAATAGATTTCTTGTTAAAATAGAAGAAAGAGAAAATAATTCCGACAGTTAAGAAAAGAGTTAAAAATAAAGCAAAAACATTTGTCTGGAAATTGAGTACCTTGCTCTTAGAGTGAGGTACAATCATGATAGTTAATTTACTGTCTAATACTTTAAAAATCTTAATGAATAAATTTTTAACTTTTTTACCAAAAAGAGAAATCTTTGTATTTGACTTTGTGTAATAATATCTATTTAATTTTTTGTTTTTTTTCTGTTTAGTAGCCAAAATAAACTCCGGGCATATTACTATTATGAATTCCTTATAGTATAACATGTTATTTTCGAGCATGTCAAACAAATAAGTTGACGATACGGAAAACCTGTGTTATCTTTATCGGTAGAAAACAGTTAAATAATTAGTCTGGTAAAGGCTGATTAATTATAATACCCGCCATTTAGGATGAAAGCCATGAAGTTTTTTGATACTCATGCCCACATCGGGCTTATATACGATGACCCTATTGAACAATTACGCGTAATTCAGCAGGCAAAAAAGGCTGGAGTTGCAAGAATTGTGAGCATTAATAATAGTTTACTCGATTTTCCAAGAGTTTATGGAAATTTAAAATCTATTTCCGGAATTTACCACGCAGTTGGTGTAGCTCCATCAGAAGTTACTAATCCGGGACCAGATTTCTACAATACAATAGAAAAATATCTTGAACTTCCAAATGTTGTAGCAGTTGGTGAAACAGGTCTTGATTATTACAAGCAGTTTGGAGATAAGAGATCTCAGATTGAATTATTTATTACTCAGTTGGAACTTGCACAGAAACACAATCTTCCTGTAATCATTCATAACAGAGAAGCTGGTCGTGATTTATATGATGTTCTTTCTGAACGCCTTCCTGATTCCGGAGCAATCCTCCACTGTTATTCAGAAGATGCAGAATATGCCCAGAAGTGTCTTGATAAAAATATCTGGTTTTCTTTTGCAGGAAATTTAACATACAGAAATGCAAGAAACCTTCACGAAACTGTTTTGAACATTCCTGTAGACCGCATTCTTATAGAAACAGAAAGTCCGTTCATGATTCCGGCAGAATTCCGCGAAAAGAAACGAACTATGCCGGCATATCTTCCTTCTACAGCTAAATTCCTGGCAGAAATGCTTGATATGGGTTTGGAAGAGTTGAGCGAACAGCTCTGGAAGAATAGCTGCAAGGCATTTAAGCTTCCGGAAGACTAGAAGCCGAGTATACATCTTTTTTAAAAAGGACATGCATATGACTCGGCTTCGGGTTTTGATGAATAAAACCCGGAAAAACTGTTTTAATATGAAAGCACTTTATCATCCTGTTTCAATCGGGAAAATTAATCTTAAGGGAAATCTCTTTTTAGCGCCTGTTGCGGGGTACAGTGACTCGGCTTTTCGTTCTGTCTGCATAGAAAACGGGGCATGCTTTACTTATACCGAGATGGTGAGTGCAGAAGCCCTGTACAGAAAAAATCAGAAGACAGAAGTATTAATGGCACGCGCCTGTAATGAAAAAGCCTATGCCGTACAGATTTTTGGTGGTGAAGAAAACATCATGGCAGAGGCTGCAAGAATTGTGCTCGAAAAAACTCACTGCGAATGCATAGACATAAACTGCGGATGTCCCGTTCCAAAAATCATAAAAAGTGGGGCTGGTTCTGCATTAACAAAGGATCCCGAAAAGCTTTATAAAATTACAAAAGCGGTAAAAGATGCCGTTGGGGACACTCCTGTAACTGTAAAAATACGTTCGGGCTGGGATAAACCTCACATCACCTGGAAGGAAGCGGCCGAGGCGGCATTGGAAGCGGGAGTAAGTGCAATAACAATTCATCCACGCACAAGGGCTCAAGGCTACGAAGGGCTTTCTGACTGGAATATAATGAAGGAACTTGTTCAGTTTGTAGACGCTCGTGTTCCGGTCTTTGGCTCTGGCGATTTATTCAAGCCAGAAGATGCTAAGCGTATGATTGAACAGACAGGTGTAGACGCTGTTATGTTTGCACGCGGGGCGATGGGTAATCCGTTTATTTTCCGCGATGCAACATCTCTTCTTACGGAGGGAACGTATACTCCAGTTCCTGCAGACGTGAGGGTGAGGACGGGATTTGAGGAACTGGAGAGATTGGTGGCCGACACAAATGAACATCACGCTTGTCTGGAGATGAGGAAGAGATTTTCCGCATATTCAAAAGGAATCGAAAACGGAGCGGCATTACGCGCACAGATAGTCCACGCCGAAACAGTGGAAGATTATAAAAGGATATTCGAATCAGTTCTTAAAAACGCCTGAAGCAATCTTTAAAATTTAAAGCATAATCAGCATAACCAATTTACATCACCAATTTTTGTTATACCGCCTCCTATAATTTGCCCAATGCCGGCTTTTCTGTTATAATAGAAGAATTAATAAAAGAATTAGAAAAAGCTTATGAGTTTAATCCAGGCAATTTCGGAATTATTTGAAAGTATTTTTAAAAGATCCTCTCCAGAAGTTCAGAAAAAACAGAGTCTTAAAAAGATGGATTCTGAATTGCGTTCTTATTCACCGGCAATTTATAAAGACGGAGAACTTCTTCCAAATTTTGCAGAAGGGCTTTATATCCTTTACAAGATGGTAAAACCCCTGGATGATTTATTCT
Source organism: Treponema sp. (assembly GCA_016286365.1). Lineage (GTDB taxonomy): Bacteria > Spirochaetota > Spirochaetia > Treponematales > Treponemataceae > Treponema_D. The sequence continues at coordinate 160,876 of JAEESN010000003.1, read as the reverse complement.
ATTCAACCATAAATCCTAACGACGCGCAGAAAAGACACAGATTCGAAGCACAGCTCATCATGACTGGTTATTCTTCTGACTATCAGAATCTGTTTGAATCTTTGTCCTACGAAAACCGCAAGATGGAAGTTCTTTCTGAACGTTCAAATGTTGAGCGCGTTTACATCCATCAGCGAAAGCAGCTGGAAACCCTCCTCCGCGAATTAAATTCTGATGATTTTAAAATGATGGATAAGGATATCATCGAGCTGCGTCATTTTGCGGAATTCTGCCGATACAATTTTGTACAGTTCCTTCAGCTTTTTGATTCAAACTTTGTTCCTGCTGATTATACCTACAAACCACGCTATACATCGGTTTCGGTGAGCAAGGCAGTTAATCTTCTGGAAGATTTATACTATCAGATAGAAGGATTAAAGGTAACAACTGTTATTGCAGATCAGGTTAAAGCTCTGGCTCAGCTTAAAAAAGGCGAAATGCTTTCGGATGAAGATTCTGCTCTTTATGTTGGAAATCTTAAAAAAATAAATTATGTACTTTCTAAAGTAATTCCTGCAGAAAGAATAAAATCACTCATAAGATATGCCCGCGAAGATGCAATTTATGAACCTAAGGTAGAAGTGCGGGGCGGAAATCCACGTCAGGAATTTGCAGATTTAATTCAATCAAGATTCGAAGCAGAAGAACAGAGAATTAAATCAGAAATTCAGGCAGAACAGGTTTCTACAGAAGTTGCAACCTTGTTTAAGGATACTCCTCTTGAACCTTTATTCGGATACGATGCAGAAGCAAATGCAGTTCTTCAGGAAAATACATCGCTTTCTTTTAAATGGATTTTACCTCTTAAGATTTTAAAAACCTTCTTAAAGATTTATGTTTCTGATGGAATCAAGGGACTTTTAAACGACCTTGTTATCGAAGGATTTTTCAGTAATCCGGCCTATAAATCAAACTTTTCTTCGGTTGTATATTCTGTCATCAATGCGGAAGACACTTTAAAAGATTTTGAAGTATCTTTTGGTTCAGACCAGCCGAACAGTATTGCGGTTATGCAGGGTTATATTAAAGATAGCTCTAAAGACAAGGATTTTTATAAACGTCTTGAAAAAATGGTAGGAAACGCTAATAATCAGGGACATAATGTTTTACAGAATATTACGGCATCGCTTCATTCTTTGCATAAAATCCTTGGGGAATTACTTGCAGATTCAAAGAAGCCTTCGAGCGAAATCATTTCTAACGTAAAAGTTTTGATGATGTCTTCGCGAAACCGTGATAATACTAATTTACTTGAAGAGCAGTATCAGAGCTGGAATACTTTTTTTGCAATTATGAAAAATTATGTTATTATAACAAACAGTGAGATGTAATTTATGTTGGAGAAAAAAGAAGAGAATAATACAAACGTTCAGAACGAAAAAAGAATTTACGACCTCGAACAGATGCTTGATATAGCAAAATCGTTCTGTTCAAATCTGGATTTTAGTAACCTTCTGGAGTCTATTGTCTACATCTGTATGGCACAGATGCATGTTCTTGGTGCAGATATTTTTGTTCGTGATTTAATCACTAATGATCAGTTTATACTGGAAACAAGTGAACAGCCTGGAAGCATTGTTCTGTCGGGCTCTTCTCCTGTAATCACAACACTTCTTGCAGAAAAAAGACCGTTATCATTTACTGAATTAAAACAACTTACAAATAACGATAAGGATGTTGAACTTATTGCAAAATTAAATCCAACCCTCCTTATCCCGCTTATTCAGAATAATCACCTTAATGGATTTTTACTCCTCCAGGAAAGAATTGCAATCGAAGATAATAATGATTATACAGATTACGAAAAAAATCAGATAATGCTTATCGGCTCTCTGGCTAGCGTTGCCATAAATAATGCGGCTTTACTCGAAAAGTCTTCTACAGATATGATGACTCATCTTAAGCTCAAGTATTATTTCTTTAATCTTCTTTCGCAGGAGATGGATAACGCATTTTTAACTAACTCAAATATTTCTGTTCTTATGTTTGATATAGATTTCTTTAAGAAATTTAATGATACTTACGGACATGAATGCGGCGACTTCGTTCTTATTTCTGTTGCAAATATCATAAAGCAGAGTTTAAGGGAAACTGATGTTGCCAGCCGTTATGGTGGAGAAGAGTTCACGGTTCTTTTGAACAATACAGGCAAAGAAGAAGCAATGTCTGTGGCAGAAAGAATCCGAACAGCAATTGATGAATATGATTTTGTATTCAATGATCAGCATCTTCATGTAACCATCTCGGTAGGAGTTTCTGTTTTCGACACAAGAACAAATCTCGTAAATACACCGAATGAATTTGTCAATCAGGCCGATAAAGGATTATATTTATCTAAGAGTGCAGGAAGAAACAGGGTAACCTTCTTTGATCCTGCATCAGAAATATAATCATTATTGGGAACGCAAATGTCTTTTTTACGAAAAAAATTCAACTACTCGTATTTTTATGTCACTTTTATAATGGTAGCAATCAATGTTGCCGTTTTTCTGCTTGCACAAAGATCTAATATTGCAAGTATTTTTTCGCTCAATCTGTATTCGGTAATAGAAGGAAAGCAGTTCTGGCGCATAATCACCTATATGTTTACCCAATACAACTTTAGTCATCTTTTCTGGAATATGTTTGGTATTATCATGTTCGGAGTGACTGTAGAAAAAGCCGTAGGTTCTAAAGAATTTCTTATGTTTTATCTTGTAACGGGCGTGCTTGGAGGATTGTTTTCGTTAATAGTTTACGCTTTGTCCGGCCAGCCCTTTGTGAATCTGATTGGAGCAAGCGGTGTTCTTTATGCAATTTTATTTGCATATGCAGTTATTTTCCCCCGTTCAAGGATTTTTATCTGGGGAATAATACCTGTTCGTGCGCCGATTCTTGTCTTCATTTATGCTGTGATTGAGTTTGTAACAAGTTTTAATTACGGTTCGCACATAGCTCATTACACTCATCTGTTTGGCTTTGTGGCAGCCGGATTATATTTTGTGATAAGGTTTGGAGTTCATCCTTTTAAAGTATGGAAAAGAACGTTAAAAGATTCAGACAATTAATAGTTTCTCTTTTTGTTTTATTGATATGCTTTACTGTTGTTGCAGAAACTCCATCTCTTGTTCGTCATATAAGATTTCCTATCTGGGCCGAAGTTGATGCTTATCCTGGTCTTGAATTAAAACAGGAAACTGCGGAAAAAAATAAAAAATCAGAAGATTCCGCAGATGATGAAGCAGGAGATAAATCAGTTGATGATGAGGGATTCGGAGGTGCCGGAGGGGCGCAGAGTGATGATGAAGAAAACAAACCTTATTCATATGCCGTTGGAAGAATTAAGGAAATAAGTCCTTTTTTAGTCCGCGGAATGGTTTATGGATGGGAATTTACTTATGTGCCGTCCGATAAAGCGCGCCGTGTGAGTGAATTTCTTGAAATAAAAGAAATACAGACCTTAGAAAAAAGTTCAAATCAAATAGTATATTCTTCTCCGTGGATAGAAGATAACAAATTCTGCTGCTGGGTAGATTATGAGAGGACCGATCATCAGGTTCAGACTTATAATCTGTGGTCATCCATCAATAATCCTATAATTCAGGGGCGTGGTTATGGGCCTCTGGAAAAAGGTTTTGATGGAATTAAGGAAGCGTCGGAAGATGCTTTAAAGAATGCCGTAAGGAATTTTTACCGTAAAAAGATTAAGAATAAGCCCAAGGAAATCACAGGTAAAGTTTTAATCCGTAAGGTTCCTACTCTTGGAATTGATCAGGGACGCTATGTAATAATTCTTGATTTTTTCCTAGAATACGGTAAAATAAAAGAGTATTCGCAGTTTTAACAGGAGGATCCTTGTATGAAAAGACGAATTGTATTGCTTTCTTGTTTGGCAGTTATGTGTGCAGCTTTGTTCGGACAGAATAATGCTAAAACAGACGAGGAAATTGAATCTCAGAAATTAAAAGTAGAAGTTATAGTTCCAAAGGATCAGCATATTTATGATGAGACAGCTTCGGTAAAGATTGAATATATGCCATTGTATGATGAAGTACGTATCTATTATGAATGTATGTATGTTACTTACGACAGAGGTGAAGCAATGAATACAATTCTGGAATGTCTTGCTGATTTCCAGAAAGAGCATAAATACTATAATTACAGATATCTTACTGATGACAGAGAACGTTTCTTTAAAGACGATAACGGACGACGTAAAGCAATGTTGATAAGTTACGTAAAATTTTCGAGATAAGGTATTTTTATTTTATTTCAAATATAGTACAATAAAGACCGGTGTAAATTATAAGATTACACCGGTTTATTTTTTTTTGTGCGGTGGTTGAGTGGTCCCTGAGCATGTCGAAGGGTTTGTCGAAATCACCATAAACAGGACATTCAAAATGGACATTAAAAACATTATCAAAAATCTTCATCCGCTCGAGATTAAAGTTTTATTAAAGTATACGGGAAAGGATGAGCTTACTTCGGAAAAACTTCAGAAGGAACTGGATTATAAAGAAGGTCATGCCAATCAGGCTTTTTCATGGCTTTCCGGAAAAGAATTATTAAAAGAAATCCGCAGAACTCCACATACATATTTTGAAATTACAGATTTTGGCCGCGCTATGGCAAAAACAGGCACTGTAGAAGAAAGAATGGTTAAATTCTTAAAGAATAACGGTGCCCACACAATGCCGGAAATCGCTAGTGGAATCGGTCTTGAACAGAAGGATGTTGGTTCTGCATTCGGTCCTCTTGTAAAGGAAGGCGTTTTACAGATGAATGCCGAAAAGAAGGTTGAATACACAGGTAAAGATCTTCCTTCCAGAATTACCGTTACTTCTGCCCTTATTAAAAAGGGATGTGAAGCAGTAGACGGATTATTAAACAAAGATGATTTATCTGCAGAAGAAGTAGAAACAATGAACGGTCTTGCAAAAAAACGTGGTGCAAACGACAGTCCGTTCAAGATGATAGAAAGAGAAACTGTTTTCTATAAATTAATCGAAGGCTTTGAAAAGGTTGTAGACGAATTAAAGAAAGCAGGAATTACCGGTAACGAAATTGGTGAAATCACTCCAAAAATGCTTGCTTCTGGAGAATGGAAAGACGGAACATTCCGTGGTTACAATATTGCAATTCCTCCTGCACGCATTATTCCTGGACGCACAAATCCTTACGTACAGTTCCTTGAATCTGTAAAAGATAAGCTTGTAAGCCTTGGTTTCCAGGAGTTTGATGGTCCGCTTGTAGAAACAGAATTCTGGAATGGTGATGCTTTGTTCATGCCACAGTTCCACGCTGCACGTGATATTCACGACGTATACCGAATTAAAAATCCTACACACGCAAAATCAATCGAAGAACCATATTTGAGCAACGTAAAGGCTGTTCATGAAAACGGTGGAAACACAGGAAGCCGCGGTTGGAATTATACTTTTGATAACGAATTTACACGCCGCTTAATCCTCCGTTCACAGGGTACAGTTCTTTCTGCACATCAGCTTCATAAAGCAGAAATTCCTGGAAAATACTTTGGTATTGCACGCTGTTTCCGCTACGACAAGGTAGATGCTACACACCTTTCTGACTTCTATCAGACAGAAGGTATTATTGCCGGAAACGATGTAACACTCCGCGACCTTCTTGGTATGCTCAAGATGTTTGCTACAGAAATTGCGGGAGCAGAAGAAGTAAAATATGTTCCTGGATACTTCCCGTTCACAGAACCTTCAATCGAAGTTCATATCAAGCACCCTGTTTTAGGATGGTTTGAGCTTGGTGGTTCTGGTATTTTCCGTCCTGAAGTTACAAAGGCTATGGGTGTTGACTGCCCGGTTCTTGCATGGGGTATCGGTATTGACCGTATGGCACTCATGGCATTGGGATTGAATGATTTGAGAGAATTATTCTGTGAGGATATCGAGAAAGTAAGATTAAGAAAGGCTAAGTTCTAATAAATAAACCAGTCGCCCGATAAATCGGGCTCTGTGCCGATCTTTCGATGAACCTAAACAAACCCTGTCGGCTTTGTTTTTAACGGTTCTTCGATTACAGGCACCAACCCTGGGAACGTTCGACAGCCCGCTGCCATTGTGTGTAGCGGGTTTTTCTTTCTTCGGCATCCATGCCAGGCTCAAAAATTGCATCAATCTTCCAGACTTTTTTGATTTCGTCTTTTGATTTCCAGTAGCCAGTTGCAAGGCCAGCGAGGAATGCAGCTCCGGTTGCGGTAGTTTCAGTATTTTCGGGGCGGTACACCTGGGTATTAAGGATATCGGCCTGGAACTGCATCATAAGATTACTTACGCATGCACCACCGTCGACTTTAAGGCTCTTTATTTCGTTACCGGAATCTTCCTTCATGCATTCAAGTTCATCTTTTACCTGAAAAGCGATTGCTTCGAGTGTTGCACGGCATATGTGTGCTTTGGATGCACCTCTTGTTAATCCAACGATGGTACCGCGTGCGTATGCATCCCAATATGGGGCACCAAGTCCTGTAAACGCCGGAACAATAATCACCCCGTTTGAGTCTGGAACTGATTCTGCCAGAATGTTTACATCATTTGCTGTCTGGATAATTCCAAGCTGGTCTCTGAGCCATTTTATGAGCGCACCGCCAACGAAGACACTTCCTTCGAGTGCGTATTCAACTTTATTGTTCAATCCGATTGCGATTGTGGTTAAAAGCTTGTGCTTTGAAGTAACAGGAGTTGTTCCCGTGTTCATGAGCATAAAGCAGCCTGTTCCATAAGTTGATTTTACATCACCGGGATTAAAACATGCCTGCCCGAAAAGTGCAGACTGCTGGTCGCCGATCATAGAGGCAATGGGAGCTTCGAATCCGCAGATTGATTTATCTGTAACAGTATAAATTTCTGAAGAATTTTTTACTTCGGGGAGTATGCATTCAGGAATATCGAGGAGGTCTAATAGTTCTTTATCCCATTTTAAAGTGTGGATATTAAAAAGCATAGTGCGGCTTGCGTTTGTGTAATCAGTTACGTGGACTTTTTTACCGCTTAATCGCCAGGTGAGCCAGGTATCTACCGTTCCGGCAAGGATTTCTCCATTTTTTGCACGCTCTTTTACACCGGGAACATTATCTAAAATCCACTTTATCTTTGTTCCGGAAAAATATGGATCTGGAATGAGCCCTGTTTTTTCCCTAATTAAATCTGTTTTTCCTTCTTTAATCAGTTTGTCTGTAATATCAGCGGTTCTTCGGCACTGCCATACGATTGCGTTGTATACAGATTTTCCGGTTTTTTTATCCCAGAGGATTACAGTTTCCCTCTGATTAGTAATTCCAACGGCTTCTATTTGTTCTTCGGAGAGGTTTGCCTTCATTATGGCTTCTTTCATGACGGAAAGCTGGCTTATAAAAATATCTTCTGGATTGTGTTCTACCCAGCCCTGTTTTGGAAAGTACTGCTGGAATTCACGCTGCGAGCATGTAATCTGCTGAACGTTTTTATCGAAAATTATTGCGCGGGAAGAAGTTGTTCCCTGGTCTAAAGCGATTATGTATTTTTCCATAAATCAATTATAAACCAGAAAGGATGATTTTGCGAAAAGTTTATTGCATCGCGGGGGCCCGTGATTTTGTGTGTACCGGTGAGAAATGAATAATCAGGGAATTGCGGGTTTTGTTTTTATTTATTTAAAAATCCGTCTATTGCGAGGTTGATTGTACCGTGAATATCCGAAATATCACTCTGATTCAAAACGGAAATGCGGAAGATAGAAGCTTCGATGATTCCGTAAAGTAAATCGTTCATGTATTTTACATTCATGTTTTTGAATTCGCCGTTTTTAATTCCAGTAATGAGAATTGTATTTAAGTGATGGCGCATTCTTACAACACGTCTTTTTACTTTTTCGTTAGGGTCAACGCCTGATTTTTTTAGCTGGAAAAGATATGGAAGTACGATAGAAAAAAGTTTTCTGTTATCTTCACACTGATCAACAATGCTTATGAGCATGGCGCGGAGTGCTGATTCGGAATTATGTGATTTATCGTCGATGATGGAAACAAGACCTTTTTCGATGTCGGAAAGGAGTTCTTTTATACTTCCAAGAAAGATTTCGTGTTTGTTGCTGAAGTATATGTAGAGAGTTGTTCTTGTGATTCCGCATCTGTCTGCGATTTTCTGGAAGGTTACGTCGTCATAGCCTTCTTCTATAAATACGTCGAGAGATTTCTGAAGGATTTCTTTTCTTCGTTTTTCGTGTTCAACGATGATTGCCATTATTTTTCGCTCCGTTTGTAGATGTAAAAACAGGTATCGAGGTTTCCTGCCTTGAACTTTTTGATATTACTTGTTTTATGACCAAAAGCGGTTTGAAACTCTTCGTTAGAGGTGATAACTCCTATGTCCCAACCAGGGAAATCTATCCAGAGAGAGTCCATGTTTTTGTATAATTCTCTGGCCTGCTCTTCGTCTCCTAAGCGCTCTCCATAGGGAGGGTTACACAAAAGAAGCCCCGAAGCATAAGGTGCCGAAAGTTCGGAGAAATCTGATTGTACAAAGTCCGGCCGCGGGATGTGGCTGGAGATTCCGATTGATTTTAAGGCGCGGCCGGCCATAACGCAGGCATATTCAGCATTCTTTTTAGAACGCTCTACGGCTTTAGGATCTATGTCTGAACCGGTAATGCGGACTTCCACATCGGTACGAATCTGTTCTGCTTCCTTCTGCTTTATTTCCAAAGCTCTTTTTTCATTATAAAACGGTAAGTTCTCAATTGCAAAGCGTCTTCCAAAGCCTGGGGCAACATTAAAAGCATAGAGTGTTGCTTCTATAGCGATTGTACCTGAGCCGCAGAATGGATCGTGAAGAGGTGTTCTTCTTCTCCAGAGCATCTCTTGTAAAAGAATGGCAGCAGTTGTTTCCCTTAAAGGAGCAATTCCGCCGTCTACTCTGTAGCCACGTTTATGGAGTGGAAGACCCGAAAGGTCTAAAAGAATTAAAACTTTATTTTCGTCTACGTAAACACGGATATCTGACTGCTCGCCTGTTTCGGGGAGAGTAGCCATCTTCCACTTGTCGCCAAGCTTTGCATAAATTGCTTTATGAACAATTCCCTGGATGCTGTGTTCCGAATTTAATTTGCTTTTATATGAACGAACCTTATCTACAACAATGCGTGAATCTTTATTTAAGTAATCCTGCCATTCAACTGCGTAGGCACCATCGTAAAGGGAATCAAAATCTGATGAATCGTATTCTGCGAGTAAGAGATAAAGGCGGTCGGCAGTCCTAAGGCAAAGGTTTGCACGGAAAAGAGCATCATCATCACCAAAAAAAGCAACTCTTCCGGGTGCGTTGTCTTTGAGTTTATAGCCTAAATGTTTAATTTCGTTACCAAGAATTTTTTCGGCACCGACTGCACAAAGTGCAACTAAAGTATTCATCTATAAAAAATTAACATTTTTGCACTTTTTGTTCAATTGTCAATCTGAGTGCCGCTGATTAAAATCCGTAATCAATTCCTGTATTTCCGCCGCTTGTGTCTACTGTGATTTTATTGTCTGTGTAGGCAACAGGAGTAGCATCTGTGTTTGTGAGTGTGAAAGTTTTTATGCCCGTCCAGTATATTCTTTTTACAGCGCTGGTTGGATCTGCAGGGTCTGAATATTCTTTATACTGACCGATTAATCCTACAAGCTGGATTTCTTTGTTAAGAAAATCTTCGGGTAAGAAGGAAGCAAGGGCAAAACTCATGCTTCCAGAGATGGAAGAGCTTTCTTTTAATAAAAAGGCCTGGGTTTGAGTTTCTGATTTTATTACTAAAGCAAGGTCATATGCCGGTGTGTGTGTTGGCATTGTAATTCCGCTGCTTATGTCGAATGATTTTGAATCTTCATCGTATTTAAAGGTGGCCGAACCTGTGTCTACAAGAAGGGAAGCTTCTGTTGTAGAAGAAGAAAGGCCGTAGCCCGATGTGATAGTAATTTTATCTGTGAGGTTTGTTACATAATAATCATTTCTTTCATCGCAGTAGCGGCAGAAATATTGATATTTTTGTGCTTCTATAGCCTGTGTATCAATAAATGCAAAAGTTTTATCGTTTTTGTCGAATCCGGAAGGAAAGATGATTCCAATATTTACAGGATCGCCAGGTGTTGCGCCGGTTACATTCTGTCTGTAGATATTGATGTATTTTACATCGTTTGAGCCGTAAGTTCCGCGAATCTGCACTCCGCCTGTTACGAATTCTACTTCGGGACGGTTAAGCTTTTTTTCCTGCTGAACATCGAGTTTACATGCAGTTACAGTTAATAAAGTGAAAATAGATAATAAAATTCCAGCTGTTAAAAATGATTTTTTCATAATAAAAACCTCACGCTTTATTATCGGCAGCTTTTAGTGATTTTCTCCATAGTATTATGTAAGCCGCAATAGAACCAAGAATCATCAAAAAGCAGAGAATCTGGCCCGTAGAAATATTCAAAAGAGATGTATTTGTGTAAATCGGGGCAGAAGAATCCTTTGCAATTACGTATCCTATTTCTGTATCCGGTTTTCTGAAATATTCTATTACAAAACGGAACAAGCCGTAACCGAAAGTGTAGATACAGCCGAGCATTCCGTCGAATTTTTTATGCTTGCGTAAAAGCCAGATTATGAGCCAGAGGACAATTCCTTCAAAAAATGCTTCGTAAAGCTGACTTGGATGGCGTGGAAAATTAACAAAGTTCAGTGTAGAAATATCCATGTTGATTTTAGCGGCAAAATCCTGAACCCACTGTTCTGCCGGAGAAAATCTTTCTGAATATGGAACATTAAAGGTCATACCCCAAGGCATTGTTGTAATTCTTCCATATAATTCACCGTTTAAGAAGTTTCCGATTCTTCCGAAAGTAAATCCCAGTGGAATACCGCAAACCATTGCATCAACCCATTTGGCAATCGGCTGCTTGTGTTTTTTACACCATATAATCATTCCTAAAAGGCCGCCGACAAATCCACCGTGATAAGACATTCCTGCAAAGCCTGTAAAATGCATCTGCTTATCAAAAGGCCAGAAAATCAGCCATGGATGTGTCCAGTAATTTATTGATGCAGGATCAGAAGGGTCGTAGCGCTGATAGATTAATGTTGAAGCAACGCGGGCTCCAATCAAAAGAAAGAGGATTCCGGTTCCAATAAAGCTGAATAAATCATCTTCGGTGGCCTTATACTTTCCGTTATCTAAAGCGCCTTCTTTTGTGACTTTTTTTAAAATAAAATATGCAGTTACAAAAGCAAAAACATACATAAGTCCATACCAGCGTAAGAGTGAAAGAAATTTTACGTTGGGAAATATTTCTGGTGTTATCCATGAAGGGTAATTTAAATATAAAAACATAGTCTTTCCTTAAAACTTTTTATCTGAATTCTGGTTCTAAACCTTAAATCCCTGTTCAGCAGCTTTAACGAGTTTAGATTTAAGAAGCATATTTTCTTTTTTAAGCTGAGTTAATTCATACTGCTGGGTTTTAATCATCTCTGCAAGTTCACCGATTGTGAGTGAGCCGCCGGAAACTAAATCATCAATACCGGAAAGTTTAAAATCATAATCATTTAAAGCTTCTTCTTCGGCATTGTTGAAGGAATCTGAGTTAAAGGTTTCTGGATCAAAGTCGGCATCAAAATTTCTTTGAGGAGTAGCTATCACTTTGTCTGCAATTCTATAGATGGCCTGTCCTAAAACTGATTTTGGTTTATAAACTACAAGTGGAAGCTGTGAAGAAAGAGCTTTATCCTGAAGCATGTCGCGGTACATAAGACCAAGGAAATCAATTTCGAGTCCAAGATACTGATTACATGAGGTTTTAATTCTCTGTGCTTTTTCTGCATCCTGAGGATTTTCTATCATATTCATTACAAGACGAGGACGGAACTGTTGCATTCTGGAAATAAAAAGCTGAGTTGTATCCGGGTCTACCTGGCCGAGCGCCTGAACAAGCTGTGGAATATAAAGCTTCTGCATGGATTGAGAATTCTTTTTTAAGTTATCAAGAAGTTCGCGTCCCGGTGTATTTCTACGGTATGTTGTATAAAGAAGGCGGAAAACAGCATTTTTAAGGAAAAGATATCCATTTAAAGTTGCTGTAACAGCAGGGGCAGAAACAACGATTCCCTGTGGAGACAAAAGGAACATATCAAGAATGAACTGATGGGTTCCGGCTCCAAGGTCAAGAATCAAAAAGTCTGTGTCGATATTTTTCAGGTTACGGATGAGCCTGATTTTCTGTGAATATTTAAGAGAAGTTAAATCTGGAATCTGACTGTCGCCGGCGATAAAACTTACATTCTGATAATCAGTAGGCTGAACTATATCTTTAAATTCAGTCTTTTCTGTGAACCAGGAACCAAGGCTCGCATTGCCCGGGTGCTGTCCAATTACGAGATGAAGATTTGATGCGCCTAAGTCAAGGTCTGCTAAAACAACACGCATTCCCTGTTGACCAAGAGCGATTGCAAGATTGGCCGAAAGAAGACTTTTACCAACTCCACCTTTGCCACTTGCTACTGGAATTATCTGTGCCATATATAAATTATAACATGATTGTCGGCTCAAAACTAGTAGATTTTTTAAAGGTAGTGGCGTAAAATGTTAAATTATGAGTTTAAACGAGAAAAAATATCTTAAAAGAATAATTATTGCTGTTGTTTTAGTAATCGGTGTGTTTGGAGCTTCTTTTGCTTTTGCGCAGCAGAAATCTCAGAGAGATAATAAGGTAAACAGTTTTCAGTACATGAAGACTATTAATTCTGTATTTGATTTTGTTGAACAGAATTATGTAGACGAAGTAGATGCCCGTGTTTTATATGAAGGTGCATTAAAGGGAATGCTTGATGCGCTCGGAGATCCATATACCCTGTATCTTGATGAAGATTATATGAGGGATTTAACAGATACAACTGTTGGAAGCTTTGGAGGTGTAGGTCTTTCTATTTCTAAGCCAACAGAATCAACTCCGGAAAAACCGGCATACGTAGAAGTTGCTTCTCCAATCGAAGATTCTCCTGGAGCTAAGGCTGGCATTCAGGCTGGAGATTATATTGTTGCTATCGAAGACCGCCCGACCCCCGAGATGACAATGAACGAGGTTTTAGGCGCTCTTCGTGGTGAAGTTGGTACATCCGTTACAATTACAATTCTCCGCGGTAAGAATATGCGTTTTGACGTAAAGCTTGTTCGCGCAAGAATCGAAGTTCCTACAGCTAAATACGGAATGATAAAAGGAACCTCAATCGGATATGTCCGTCTTATAGAATTTACAAAGGAAACACCAAAGAGATTCCAGGATGCACTGGATTTGTTCGAAAAGAACGGCTACAAGGGAATGATAATCGACCTTAGAGATAATCCTGGTGGACTTATAGACAGCGTTGTAAATGTTGCAGATAAATTCGTAGACAAAGGAGTAATTGTTTCTACAAGAAGCCGCCTTGCCGCAGAAAATCAGGTTTACAGTGCAGGAAAAGATAAAACAACAATCAAAAACAGTGTTCCGGTTGTAGTTTTAATCAACAAGGGTTCTGCAAGTGCTTCCGAGATTCTTTCGGGATTTTTAAAGGATTATAAACTTGCTTACTTAGTTGGTGAAAGAACTTACGGTAAGGGTTCTGTTCAGCAGGTAATTCCATTGAGCGAAACAGACGGAATCAAAATCACAATGGCAAGATACTACACTCCTAGTGATGTTAATATAGATAAGATTGGTATTCCGCCGGATAAGGAAGTAATCAATATTCAGCCGTTTACAAAAGAGCAGGAAGAAGCATATGTTAAGATGATTAATTCCGGGCTTATTGAAAAAGCGGTAGAAGCAAATCCTAATATGACAGAAGCACAGATTAAGATTAAGGCAAAGAATATTGCTGCTGAATATGGAATAGAAGAACGCCTTGTAAGAAGAATAATCAGAAATCAGGTTAATAGAACTCAGGGAGCACCTCTTTACGATCTTGATTTTGATTTACAGCTTAAGGCCGCAATGGAGGTTCTTCAGGGTGGTGAATATAAAACTCTTGTAAAAAAGACAAAGACTTTAAAGCAGCTTCAGGAGGAAGTTGAGTTAAAAGAAAAGAAAGATAAAAAAGACAAAAAGTAATGAGACAGTTTATTTTAGATAAAAATCCTGATAAATCGGGCGTCGTAAGTATTTCGGGGAAGGACTTTAAGTATTTAAGACAGGTTCTTCGGGCAAAACCCGGCGATATGATAAGCGTACGTCTTTTGGATGGGCAGTTAAAAAATTCTACTGTTGCGCAGATCGATGAAAAATCAAAAAAGATAATCCTTCAGATTTGTGCGGACACAGGTTTACAGGATGAACAAAAGTCTATTACCCGCGGAGTTCAGGCAAAAGAGCTGGAAGAAAATAAGACGGTTTTAAAATATGAATACTGGCTTTTTCAGTTTATTCCCAAAGCACAGAAATTTGAACAGATTGTGCGGCAGGCAACTGAATGCGGTGTAAAATATATTGTCCCGGTTATAGGAGAGTATTCCGAAAAAAGCAGTGTAAATGCACTTGTTAATTCTAAAGCAGAAAGAATTGAGCGGATTATCCGGGAAGCAAGGCAGCAGAGCGGTTCCCCTGTTGAAACAAAAATGCTTTCTCCTGTAAAATTAGATAAAGCGCTGATAGAATGGAATAAAAATGATGGGAAAATCGGATTTGTTTTATCGGAAAGAGATGACACAGACGGTGATATCCGGAAAATCCTTGCTTCTGGCGGTAAATTTGATAAAATAGGAATAGTGGTGGGAAGTGAAGGCGGACTAAGTCCTGCAGAAGTGGAAGAACTTATTACAAAAGGTTTATTTCATGCGGTTCATTTTTCAGTTAACATTTTAAGATGCGAAACTGCGGCTTTGTATGGAATTGCTGCAGTACAAACGGCGGTGAATTAAATGTCTTTAGAAAGAATTAATTTTATGAGTGTTCCGATTGATGTCTGTTCTCCAGACAATCTGGAAAATGAAATTCTTGAACTCCTTGCAAAACCGGGAACAAAGCAGATTGTTTTCTTATCTTTGTGGGATTTATTAAAGGTAAAATCAAAGGGCGAATACAGCGAATGCCTTAGAAACGCAAGCCTTGTTCTTCCTGTTTCAAAGAGTATTCTATCGGGAGCAAGATTTTTAAAAAAGGCTGTTCCTGTAAGATATAATCCTTTTGACGCAATCATTCAGATTCTGTCTATTCTGGAAAATCACTATAAAACTTTGTACATGCTTGGTTCCAACAAAAAAACTCTGGAAAAAGCAGAAAGCAATGTAAGGGCAACATTTCCGGGGCTCAGAATCGTTGGAAAATGTGTAGGATATTATTCTAAAAATATAGAAGACGACATCATTCAGGCTATTCATAAAGCTCAGCCTTCGCTTGTAATTGTGAGCGATGGTATTAAAGAAAAGAACTGCTGGTCGTGGAACAGAAGAACCCGTTTTTCTTCCAGCATCTTTGTTTATTATAAAGAAGCATTCGGAATTTTTTCCGGAAAAATCAGACGAATCAGCGAAAAAACGTATTCAAGGGGACTGGAATTTTTTGTTGAGGTTATAAGAAATCCATTCAAGATTTTCCTTTTCTTCCCTTATTTATATTACATCTTTAAGCTTGTACTTTACAAACTATTTAAAGACGGAGATTAATAAAAGTTGGAAAAATTACATTGTAGAGAATCTTTTGATTTGAGCAGTGTAACATTGATTACTAAAAGAGAGGATATATTACAGTTTACAAGAAGGGTTGTCGGGAACTGTTTTATATTAAATTTTGAAGCTGAATTAGCCGGAAGACTGATTGTCTTTTCGACACTTATTTTTTTAGACGTCTCCCTTTTATCAAAAGAAGATGTTATTAAGTATTATGAGCTTTTAAAAAAGAATTCTAAAAAAATTATTTTTCTTGTTTCATCGCTTAATGATGAATCTGTTGTCAATCTGCTTTCGGACGTTATCATCCATAAGCTTGTGTTCCCCTGTAACGAAAAACAGGCGGTAAGTCTTTTCTGGAATCTTGTTTCGGATTATAAGCAGAATAATGTTTTTGAAAGTAAATCCCTGGATTTGAATTACGACGAGTCTCTTTTTGATGATTTTATTGGCGAGTCAAAGCAGATTCGTTTTGTAAAAAGAAAAATTGTCTCCTGCGCCCAGTCTAATCTGCCGGTCCTCTTATCCGGGGAGACGGGAACCGGAAAAAGCACCATTGCAAAAATCATTCATGACCTTTCCGGACGAAATAAAGCGCCTTATGTTCATATAAATATTTCTAATGTTGATGATACATTTGCAGAAACAGAACTGTTTGGTTCCGAAAAAGGTGCATATACGGATGCGCAGAAGAGGGATGGAAAGTTTAAAACTGCTGACGGCGGAACTTTATTTATTGATGAAATCGGGAACGCTTCGATGAGTATTCAGGGAAAGCTTTTGACAATCCTTGATACCGGAAATTATTACAGTGTTGGAAGCGATGTTTTAAAAAAGACAGATGTCAGGCTTATTTGTGCTACAAATGCGGACCTGAAATTAAAGATTTTGAAAGGCGAGTTCAGAAAGGATTTACTGTATCGTATTGCAGGCGATGTAATTCATCTTCCGAGCTTAAAAGAGCGAAAAAAAGATATAGGGCTCATTGCAAAACACATTGTAAAAAAATTTGGAAAAACAATTTCTGATATAACGCTTCGTAAACTAGAAACTTATCCATGGCCGGGAAATATCAGGCAGTTACAGTTCTGTCTTGAGCGCGCATGTAAGACACAAAAGAGTGAAATTGATATCCAAGATATAGAATTTGATGTATAATCAATATTATGAGTAACGAAATTTTAAAATTACAGAACGGTAGTGATGTTCGTGGAGTTGCGCTCGAAGGCGTAGAAGGCGAACACGTAAATTTAACAGAGGACATTTGTAAAAAAATCGGATGTGCATTTGTAAGCTGGCTTGCAAAGAAAAAGGATGTAGATGCCACTGCACTTAAAATTGGTGTTGGTCGTGATTCCCGCATTTCGGGTCCGGCTCTTGCAGATGCTTTGATTTTTGGTCTTGAAAGCGCAGGTGCAACGGTTGTTGACTGTGGAATGGCTACAACGCCTGCAATGTTTATGTCGATTGTATTCGAAGAAACAGATTTTGATGCTTCGGCAATGATTACGGCAAGTCATCTTCCATTTAATAGAAACGGAATTAAATTCTTTGATGAAAACGGTGGTCTTGAACACGAAGATATTACAGAAATCCTGAACCTTGCAACACTGCTTAACCCTGCACAGGTTCCTTCTAATGTAATGACTTTTGATTTACTTAGTGTTTATGCTGATTATCTTAAAAATAAAATTAAGGATTCTATAAACGAAGGTGATACACCTTTAAAAGGACTTCACATTGTTGTAGACAGCGGAAACGGTGCTTCGGGATTCTTTGTAGATAAAATTTTAAAGCCGCTTGGAGCAGACACAACAGGAAGTCAGTTCCTTGAACCGGACGGAATGTTCCCGAACCATATTCCAAACCCTGAAAACAAGCAGGCAATGGAAGCTATCCGTTCTGCCGTACTCAACAACAAGGCAGACCTCGGTTTGATTTTTGATACAGACGTAGACCGCATGAGCGCAGTTTTATCGGATGGAAGTGAAATCAACAGAGATTCTATCATCGCGATGATTGCCGCAATCCTTGCTCCGGACTATCCTGGTTCTACAATCATTACAGACTCGGTTACTTCGGACAGACTTACATACTTCCTTGAACAGGTTTTGGGTCTTAAACACCTTTGCTACATGCGCGGCTATAAAAACGTAATCAACAAGCAGAAGGAATTAAATGCTTCGGGTACTGTTGCTCCGCTTGCAATGGAAACTTCGGGACATGGGGCTTTAAAAGATAATTACTTCCTTGATGATGGTGCATTCCTTGCAGTAAAACTTGTTGTTGCTCTTGCTAAAGCAGCAAAAGAAGGTAAAAAACTCGACAGCCTTATAGAAAAACTTCCTCCCTTGGTTGAAGAAGGTGAATACCGCTTTAAGATTTCGGGCGAAGATTTTAAGGAATACGGAAAATCAGTTCTGGAAGAATTTAAAAAGAGGGCAGAAGCAAAGGGTTATAAGATGCCTCATTCTTACGAAGGAGTCCGTCTTTCGTTTACAGGTGATGATGTTCAGGGATGGATTTTACTCCGCTTGAGTTTACACGATCCTGTAATGCCGATGAATATCGAAGGTGGACGTAAGGGTGACCTTGCAAAGCTTATAGAAATTGCAAAAGAGCTTACAGATGGATTTGATCGGCTGGATAGAAGTTGCCTTAAATAGAGGAATGCTATGGATGAAAAGATTCAACAGCTGCAGAAAATAATCGACGAGTCTTCGAATATTGTTTTTTTTGGCGGTGCAGGTGTTTCTACAGAATCCGGTATTCCGGACTTTCGAAGTGTGGATGGTCTTTATAACCAGAAGTGGAAGTATCCGCCGGAAGAGATAATCAGTCATTCATTTTTTTACCGCGACACAAAAGAGTTTTACAGATTTTACAGGGAAAAACTTTTGCCTACAGGTTTTGAACCGAATGCAGCACATCTTAAGCTTGCAGAAATGGAGGCAAAGGGAAAACTCAGAGCCGTAATCACACAGAATATAGACGGACTTCATCAGAAGGCGGGAAGTAAGGTTGTTTATGAGCTTCATGGAAGTACGCTCAGAAATTATTGTCTTGAATGCGGCGAGTTTTATGATGAAAATATCATAAAAGAAAGTGAAAATGCTCCCGATAAGCTTCCTCACTGTAAAAAATGCGGTGGACTTATTAAGCCTGATGTTGTTTTGTACGAAGAAGGGCTTGATCAGGAATTAATCGATAAGTCTGTGAGGGCGATTGCAGAGGCAGAAACGCTTATAATCGGGGGAACTTCTCTTGTTGTTTATCCGGCTGCGGGCTTTGTTAGATATTTCCAGGGTAAGCATCTTGTTTTGTTGAATAAATCTTCTACCCAGATGGATGATGCGGCAGACCTTGTGATACACGAGCCGATTGGCCAGGTTTTGAGTCAGATTAAAGTGTAATAGCCTTTATAAATTGAAATTTCACCCGGAGGACACAATGTTTTCCGGGTTTTTTGTTGTCTTTTTGAAAAAAACACTTGCATATTTACTCAAATGAGATTATTATTTGAATAGATGTTCAATTGAATGGTTGTTCAAGTGAGCGGCGGGGGATAAAACCCGGTTTTTTTGAATAAACTCATTGGACATTCCGGACAATAATATTCGAGGTTTTTATGGGAAAATCAGAGTTTGAGTGTGATACATCGGTTATTCACAGCGATGTAATTGAAAAGCTTAAAAAGAGTTTTTTACCCGACGAAGTTATTTTTTTAACTGCTGACTTTTTTAAGATTTTTGGCGATTCAACCCGCTTCAAAATTCTTTATGCCCTGGATAAGGAAGAAATGTGTGTTGGCGATATTTCATCTCTTCTTGGAATGACAATTTCGGCAGTTTCACATCAGCTTAAAATACTGCGAGACTCAAATCTTGTAAAAACAAGGCGAAACGGTAAGGTTGTTTATTATTCACCGGCAGACGAGCACGTTCAGAAAGTAATCGAATGTGGCGTTGAACACATTATGGAAAAATTTGAAGAAAAATAATCAGCAGAAAAGTTTTTGTAAAAGAAAAGTTCTGCGAAAAAAGATGATAAATATATGTGAGGTACCAGAATGAAACTTATAGAACAGTTCAGAGAAATAAAATTTAATCATCACGAAGACCACCACCATGAACACGACGAACATCATGAGCATCATCACCACGGTGGAGGGGAAGGCGGTCATCACGGGCATGAGCATCATCACGATGAAGATGATGAACACGAACATGAACACCATCACGATGAACATGATCACCATGAACACGGCGAACACCACCACGAACATCATCACGATTCCTGTGGCTGCGGGCATGAGCATGGACATCATCACCACGACGGATGCGGTTGCGGACACGAGCACGGTCATCACGACGGCGAAGAAGAAGAATTTGGAAAGGGAAAAATCATCATCTGCTCTGTTTTCTTTGTGCTGGCTCTTTTGTGCGAACATCTTCCTCTTACAAAATGGATTCCTTCGCTGGCCGAAATAAAGATTTCATGGCTTAAGTACGACATCATCACTTCGCTTACAATCGTATTTTCTGCAATTGCCTTTATTGTGAGTGGAAAAGATATTGTTGTAGAAGCGGTAAAAAATCTTTTACGGGGCGAATTCTTAGACGAAAGATTCTTAATGTCGATTTCTTCTATTGGTGCACTTGTTTTGGGCGAATATCCGGAAGCGGCAGCCATTATGATTTTGTATCAGATTGGCGAAAAGTTTGAAGATTTTGCTGTAGATAAATCACGGGATGCAATCGGAGAAATTGCAAAGATGAGGCCTGATAAAGCAAACGTAAAAACTGGAAAAGAAATTAAGGAAGTTCCTGTTGATGAAGTAAAGATTGGAACAGTAATCATCGTAAAGGCCGGAGAAAGAATCCCTATAGACGGTGTGATTACCGAAGGTGATACATTTGTAGATACTTCTGCATTAACAGGAGAAAGTGTTCCTCGTCATGTTATGAAAGGCGACGAAGTTCTCTCTGGTTCAATCAACAAGCAGGGTGTAATTGAAATAAAAACAACTAAGGCTTCTCATGATTCTGCTCTTGCCCGCATCCTTGAACTTGTAGAAAATGCAACAGAAAACAAGACTCGCTCGGAACAGTTTGTTACACGCTTTGCAAAAGTTTATACACCGATTGTCTGTGTGGCAGCTTTAGTTATCGCTTTTGTTCCTCCATTATTTACAAAGTTCTTTATGCCTGATTATTTTATGCAGTTTGGATTTAAAGAATGGGTTTACCGTGCGCTCGAATTCCTTGTAGTAAGCTGTCCTTGTGCCCTTGTTATTTCAATTCCTTTAAGCTTCTGCTGTGGAATTACAAGTTCTGCTAAAAACGGAATACTTATTAAAGGGTCAACCTTCCTGGAAGCGCTTGCAAAAACAAAGATTGCAGTTTTCGATAAGACAGGAACTTTAACTAAAGGAAACTTTGTTGTTACAGATATCCATCCTATGAATCCTTCCATCACAAAACAGGAACTGATTGCAATTGCTACCCATGCAGAGCTTTTATCAACACATCCTATTTCTGCAAGCCTGCGAGCAATTCATCACGAAAACTGCTGTGATAAGGTAAAGCTTGAAAACGTAGAAGACATCACAAGTAAGGGAATTAAGGCTGTTGTAAATAAAAAGACTGTTCTTGCCGGAAATGCTTCTTTAATGGAAATGTTTAAAGTTGATTATCCTGAGTGTCCTGAACATAAAGATGGAACAATTATTCATGTAGCATGCGACGGAAAATATGCGGGACACATCGTAATCAGTGATGAAATAAAAGATGATTCAGAACAGGCTATCAGAGAGCTTAAGAAAGTCGGCGTAGAAAATATCGTAATGCTTACAGGTGATAATAAAACTGCGGCTCTTTCTGTTGCCCAGCGCCTTGGAGTTCACAAGGTTTATGATCAGATGATGAGCAGCGATAAGCTTAAAAAAGTTGAAGAGCTTTTAAAAGAACTCGAAATCTCTCCAGCTACAGAAAAACGTCCTGCAAAAAAGAGAGGTACACTGATTTTCACAGGGGATGGTATAAACGACGCTCCTGTTCTTGCACGTGCCGATGCGGGAATTGCGATGGGTGCCATGGGAAGCGATGCTGCGGTAGAAGCCGGAGACATCATCATTATGGAAGATAAACCTTCTAAGATTACACAGGGTATTAAAACTGCTAAAAAGACACTCAGGGTTGTGCATGAAAACCTGTATGGTTCACTTGGTATAAAAGGTGCAATTCTTGTTTTGAGTGCGCTTGGAATTTCTAATATGTGGATTGCGGTCTTTGGTGATGTCGGAGTTACAATCCTTGCTGTTTTGAACAGTTTACGATTACTCAGAAAAACAACTAATGACGAATAATCTATTTTATATTATAATTCTGTTATGTCTTATGAAGTAACAGCTACCAGACGTCGTCCGCAGAAATTTGATGATCTTGTTGGTCAGGAATTTGTTGCGGAGACTTTAAAAAATTCCATAAAATCCGGAAAAATTGCACACGCATATCTTTTTTCCGGACCACGCGGATGTGGAAAAACCTCTACGGCAAGAATTCTTGCAAAGGCTTTGAACTGTCAGAACGGACCAACAGATAATCCGTGTGGAACCTGTTCTACCTGTCAGGAAATTACAAAGGGTTCATCTCTTGATGTAATCGAAATAGACGGTGCGTCAAATACCTCTGTAGAAAACATCCGTCAGATTAAGGATGAAGTTCTTTTCCCTCCAAACAGCTGCCGCTATAAGATTTATATTATAGACGAAGTTCATATGCTTTCGACTTCGGCTTTTAATGCGCTTTTAAAAACAATCGAAGAGCCACCGGCTTATGTCATCTTTATTTTTGCTACGACAGAGCTTCAGAAGGTTCCGGCTACAATAAAATCACGATGCCAGCAGTTTAATTTCCGTTTAGTTGCTGTAGAAAAAGTAAAGGAATGTCTTGCTCAGGCTGCGGCAGAATTAAATATAAAGGCTGATGACGAAGCATTATTCTGGATTGCGCGTGAGTCTACAGGTTCAATGCGTGATGCATATACACTTTTTGATCAGGTTGTTGCATTCAGCGACGGACACATTACTTACGAAAAAATCCGAGACAAGCTTGGTCTTGTTGGAATTGACCGCCTGAATATGATTTTTGAATCCTGCGCTTACGGACGTTCAGACGAGGTTCTTACTTCTCTGGATGAATTCCTTCAAAGTGGTATTTCAATTGAACAGCTTGTTTCTAACTGTGCAGATTATTTACGAAGCCTCATGCTCATAAAATCTGGAATTACAAAGGAATCTCTTCTTGGAAATTCAGTAGAAAGATACAGCAAGGTTGTTTTGAATGCCTGGAATACAATTCAGGTAGAAAGAGCACTTTCGATTTACCTTCAGCTTTATAAGGATATAAGATATTCGCTTTCTCCTCGCTACGAACTGGAACTTGCCTTCTCCAGAATGTGCTGGATTGGTCAGTTTGTTTCTAATCAGGATGTTAAAAAAGCGATTGACGGTGCAAGGGCTTTGCTTGAATCTTCCGGGGCAACAAACACAGGCGCTTCTGGTGGAACAGGAAATGGAGCACAGGGAGCACAAGCTTCTCCGGCTCAGAACTTTAATCAGGGAGCGTTGGCTCAGTCCGGTCAGGCAGAAAAAGTTTCTGGAATAAATCCTGTTCCTAACGGGCTTCCTCGTCTTTCAATGCTGGATAATCCTCCGGAGGAAAATAATTCACTGGAAGATACGCCCCCTTTTCATGATGGCGGACCACTGCCGCCTGAACAATCAGTGGCTGAATCAAAAGGTTCAGATACAGAACAGAAAACTGTAAACGAAAAACTGATTATTCATGCAGCAGAAAATGTAACAGAGGAAAAACCGGTAGAACAGGTACACACAATGCCTGCTCCAACTGATTATTCATTTAATCCGGACAGCGAAGAAGACGGATGGACAAATACAGAAGAGCCTCCGGAAGACGGTTATTACGAAGATGAAAGTCAAAATCGTGATGATCAGTATTACGAAGAGTCTTTTGACGGAGAAAATAGTAATCAGGGTGCTGCTTTTACAGTAAATAATGCCGGAAATCAGCTGGCTCAATCACAGACTTTTACAACTGCGGATGGAACTTCTATGTCTGTCATTCAGCTCAGGGGAAACGTAACTGCGGCGCTTTCTTTAACAGATGGATTTGCTGCAAGTGTTATAGAAAAAACCGGTGAATGGAAGATAAACGGAGAAGAAATCATCACGACAATTCAGAGTTCTTATGACAGAGAGCTTTTGAATAAAAAACTTGGTCCGATTACCGAAGAAATCACAAAAATCTGCGGAAAACAGATGAAGTTTACGGTGAATCTTCAGGAAAAAACTGATAATGTAATAGAAGAAAAAAAATCAGAGAACACAGTGCCGGAGCAGGTAAATATTTTGCTGAATGCATTTAAGGGAACTGTGGTTGCAGGAAAAGTATAAGGGGTAAAGATGAATCCATTTGATTTGATAAAAAATGCGGGTGCAATAAAAGAACAGTCAGAAAGATTGCAGAGGGAACTTGCAGAAATAAGGGCAGAAGGTAATTCTGGCGGAAAAATGGTTACTGTAACTCTTAATGGAAAGTTCGAGATGATGGGTATTAAGCTTGATCCAATCTGCGTAGATAACCGCGATGTAAAAATGCTCGAAGATTTGATTGTTGCTGCACACAGAAATGCGGTAGAAAATGTACAGGAGCAGATAAAAGAAAAATCATCATCAATTCTTGGCGGAGTTGATTTGAGTCAGTTTGGTTTATAATCGTTAAATCATTAATGGGAAAACGGGTGGAATAATGAGTATTTACGACGATCTGACAAATAATTTTTCGCGCTTACCGGGAATCGGGAAAAAAAGTGCGCTTCGCATGGTGAACTGGCTTTTAAAACAGGATATAACCTATGTTCAGAATTTTGCACGAAACCTTAGTCAGCTTCAGGATAAAATAAAACCATGTAAGATTTGCGGGGCATGGACCGAAGAAGAAATCTGTCCGGTGTGTTCAAATCCTGCAAGAGAAAAAAATCAGATTTGTGTTGTAGAAGAATCGCAGGATGTAAGTACAATCGAAGCGTACGGAGAATATAAAGGACTTTATCATGTACTTGGCGGTCTTATAAAACCACTCGACGGAATTGGTCCTTCGCAGCTTTTAATCCCGCAGTTATTAAACAGAATCAAAAACGAAAAAATCGAAGAAGTAATCATTGCTACTAATCCAACGGTCGAAGGTGACACAACTGCTTTATATATAAATAAGATGATTACAGAGATGAATCTTTCACCTTCTCCAAAAGTAACCCGTCTTGCAACTGGAATCCCGGTTGGCGGGGACCTTGAATACATAGACAAACGAACACTGTCTTTAAGCTTCCGCGGAAGAAGTCAGATTTAGTTATGGGTTGCCGGAAGATAATTGTTTCCTTTATAAATAAAAGTAAAGTGTGAAAATTTTGCTAAAAATGCATATTTGTTACAGACGTTGTAGTATTTAAAAACTTCTGTTGCATCTTTTTTTATAACCGATTCAGAAACATTGTTTTCCAGCGCATATTCTTTGTATGCTTTTCCTAAAATCATCTGTATTAATATTTCTTTTTGTCTATCTGTAAGTGGAAGTTCATCAACATGAATAACTTTTTCTGAATTCTGACCTACAGAAAGTGTATAAGAGTTTACTGCAAAAAGTCCAAGAACAAGCGTTACAATAACGAACGGAAGGAACATGATGACGTGCTGTAAAAAGCTTTCGGAGAAAAGATAGAGCCTTATTCCAACAAGAATCCCAAAATAAAGGATACTTAAGGGAAGTTTGATTATCTTATTGTTTTTAAAGAAGCCCTGGTTCCACAAAAATACAATCGTAATCACATAACTGAAGATCATCAGTAAATAATATTCATTGAAAAAGCAGAAAAGAAACGAATAAAGGAAAGAAAAAATCCCGTATACCGAAAATGCCTTTGGAAAAAAGAATAAAAACACAGAAAAAAGCGTTGAAAGTCCCAGCCAGATATTAATCACAATGTTTAGAGGCGTTTTTTCGGAATGAATTAAAAAAGTGACAAGAAAAAACCCAAAAATTACTGCGCAAACCAGCGGAATTACTTTTTGAAACATTTTGAGATGTTGTTTTTTAATCATAAGTTAATTATAAGGGAAAAATGTCAATAGTAAAAGAGAAAAATTAAATAAAAGAACTTTAGTTCTTTTTTCGTTTAACGGGTTTACAAATGGAAATTCTGCTTATACCATACGGTTAGATTAAAAAAAACTCGGATAAAGTAGAGTTTAAAAAAAGGAGATGAAAAATGAAACGTGTGAAACATGGAATTGGTCTTGTATTAGGAATTTTATTCTTAATATCATGTGAAAATGGGATGAATAAAAATGTAAATGAAGAAATGAAAATCTTTAAAGAACACCCTGTAACTATTTCTTGGGAAAGTTCCCAGGCAAAAGAGATGGAAAGTTTTAAAGCTGATGTTACAGTTTATTCTAAAAATAGCAGAGTAAATAAAAATGCTTCTGTTTCAAATAAATATCGGTTAATGACTAAAAAGGTAGGAGACGAGATTCTTGCAAGAATAGATTTTCCAAAAGGAAAATTCGGTGATCGTGAAAAGATGGTATTAAAAAGTAATTCTGAGATAATTATAGCAGATAAATCTACTGGTAAAGTTGAAATGCGTATTTCAGAAAAAAGCAAGAATGAAGATCTTGATTATCTTACTGGTAATTTAATTTACGGTAGAATTAATCTTGATAAGATTAAAAGTATCTCAGAGAAACTTAATTTTGATATAACCGAAGAACATAAAGAGGTAATGACAGTATCTTTACCATGTAATTATTTTATAGAACAGGAAAATTACGGTAGAATATCTACAAAAATAAAGTTTGATTTAAAAGATGAATTATTGAAAGAGATAGAGATGATAGATGTAGATTTGGAAGGAAATACTATTACTACAACAATTATGCCTGTCTATGAAGAATATAATGGTGAAATGATAAAAATTGGACAAATTTCTATCATAGATACAAAAATGACAGAAATGCTTTCTGGCCTTGAAAATGTTGAATATTTTAATTCAATAGATGAAATTCCGGAAGCATCAAAGGAAGAATATGAAAAAGCTAAGGCAAAAGGGTTAGCTTTTGATGTAAATAATATGAGATATGGTAATCCAGCTGATTTAAGCAATGTTGAAACAATTATAGAAGTTTATGAAAATATTATTATTAATGATTGTGATAGAACTGAATTCAGATTATTAGAAGGAGACAGATAAAATGAAAAAGAATAAAATATTAAAAAGAATTATAGCAGTAGTATTATTAACAATTTATAGTGGAAGTATTTTTGCTCAAGCAGCTTCTGGTAGTGATGAAAGGGTAATTCCTATAAGAATAGCAGGAGTTACAGAGAAAACAGAGGGGACAGAAAATAAAAAAGTTCTTTCTAAGAGTAATGGAAGTGGAGTACAGGAAAATGTAATAAATTTTACAGGATTTCCATTAAAAGATTATAATCCACGACCAGGAATAGAAGTACAGGAAATAATGGATGAGTCTGCGAAAGTTATGGCAGAAAGCTGGGTAGGTAATACAGCGGATTATGCAGTTGTAGGCCATAGCCAGGGAGGATTAAGAGCTTTAGCTTATGCAAATGTTATTAAACAAAAGGCTCTATCAGAAACTGATCCAGAAATGAAGGCAAAATATGAAAATGCTTATGAACATCTTGGTGCTGTAATAACAGTTTCTGGAATTGATAAAGGAATAAAGATGCTTGAAGGTGGATTTGGTGTATTAAAATCAAGGGTAATGGAAGATGTGAATATTTTGTATAATGGTCTTAATTCAGTAATACATAATTCACAGATAGTAGGAATTCTTGTAGATATTGGTATTTTCGGAGCAGGATGGATTACAGATACGAATCTATCTGATAAAAATGAAGTAGTAAAGTTGTGTTTGTCCTTAATTCCTAATGAAAATATCAGACACTATATATCTCTTGGTATGGATGAAGTAAATCCTGATGAAATGAAAGAAATTCGAGATATGATGCCTTACAGTAATTTTATTGCAGAAAATGTAGCAGATATTAAAACAATAACAAAAAAAGTTGAAGATGGAGGAGAATGGTCTGTAGAATGGAGATTTTATAAACTTGGATGGTTTAAAATACCATATCTTACAAATGTATATTATCCACATTATAAGGTTTACACAGAATATAAAGAAGATAAACTAAAAATGGATGAAGATATACCAGTAGCTTACATAGTTGGCTTAAATAATGATATGTGTAGTTTATTCGACGATGATATAGCAGCAAAAGAGATTAGAGATAGTACTGTTGCAACTTTAAAAGAACTTTTTGATACAGCAGAAATGGTTCATACTATAAAAACAGCTCTTCTTGTTGGACTTCTTACTAATTCAATTAATTATGCAAAAGATGCAAGACGTGCATCCGAATGGGTAAGTAATCTTGATGGAGAAATTTATGAGCTTATTGGTTCTGATGAAAATGACTGCTTTATAGCAAAAGAGAGCCAGTTTTATTCAAGAGAAGCTCATTCAAAAGTTTTGACAGATACATCTTTAGGTTATGAACCTTTCCCAGAATATAATCATGGTCAGATAGATCCAACAGAAAATGATTTTGTAAAGGGAAAAATAATTGAATTATTAGAGAAAACAACTGTAAAAGCAAGGACTTTAGATTAATTAAACAGGAGATATAAGCATGATGAAAAGAATTATTATTATTCTGTTTATTATTGCGTTGAGTATTTTTGAAACCTCTTGTCAGTTCTGGGTAACAAATAAAAAAGAAAAACATAAAACGGTTGTTCTTGAAGAACCAGAACTAGATGTTGAGCCATTATGGAATGTAAACTTAATTGGGCGTCCAAAGGAAGTATCCATTCTTGAAGATAATTTTTTTTATACGATAAAAGGAGATTTTCGTTATACAACAGATATTAGGAAGTTTCAAATTATAAAAATAAATTTAGACAATCCTTCAGAAATAATTGAATCACAAGAGTTTATAGGCAGGGAAAGTTCAAAATTTTTAATAATCAAAGATAAACTTATTATAGGGACAGAAGATTTTGATATGATAATTCTTGATAAAAATGATTTATCTTTAATAAAAAAACAGAAAGTCCGTCATCTTGTAGAAGGTCCTGTGTATGAATATAAGGGAAATTTATATTGGGAAAACGGGGCAATTAGAATTAAAAACGAAAATGGAGAAAAGGTCTTACAAAAGAAAAATGTCGTAAAAGCGAACCTACAGGATATTATTGACTGTACGGCTGAAATTTACGAAGTTGAGTATCTTTGTGATGAATTTAATGGAGAAGCTATAGTTTCGATGGTATTAGAAAATGGTATTCTGTATTTTCTTACATACAATCCCGATCAACACAAAAATGAAGGTGTAACATATTTTGTCGCATGGAATCTCGAAACGAACACTAAGGTTTGGGTAAATGAAATTACCATAGAACATTTTCTGGCACAGGGAACTATTCAGATAGTAGGGGATAAAATTTATTTGTTGGGAAACGGACGGTATTGTTACGATAAGAAAACAGGGCAGGAATTGTGGCATATACTTCAGACAGAAGAAGATTATAAAAATGAAATCATAATAAGAACAGAAACCCATATAAAAGACATTCTTTATTATGACGGTAAGTTTTATTTCACAAATGAAGAATTTCCCGGCTCAGGTTCGTTAACAGGATTTCCGCAGGAGAATTATAAAAATCTTATCTGTATAAATGCAGAAGATGGTTCATATGTCTGGGGAGATATGTATATGTTTTCTATTTCGAATGATGTAGTCCCTTGTGTATATAATGATAAAATTTATGTGCCAGGAGATAAATATCTAAGGGTGTATGAATCTCAGACTGGTAAATTGATTGGAGTAAATAAAGATTATAGAGGGACTGGTATGGATTGTATCTATCAATATAAAAATATTTTACTAACATTTATAAATAAGAGGGATCATATCGATCTAGTAGCAATAAAGGCAGAATAATGAAAAATAGAATTCATATACTTTTTTGTTGTTTTATTTTACTAGTGTCATTCATATCTTGTTCACAAGAAATAGAAAATAACGTAAGGGTTAGAATAAGTCTTGAATCATCTAATTCGCAGACAGTACATATAAGTGTAAGTTTGGAAGACATATATGGAAAAACTGTAGATGGAGCATATATTCTGGTAAGAAATAAGAACGGTATTTATAATACCGTTTCTTATAATCCAGAGCTGTGTTGTTATGAAGCGAATTTTTCTTTAATAGCAGAACTTATAGAGGTTAGAATAGATTCTTCCTTATTTACAAAACCAAGAGTTTATGAAATTCCTCATAAAGTAATATCCGAAAAACCTATTATTTCTATGATATGTGATTCAAAAGGGAATTCTGTTTTGCAGGGACAAAAGATAGATTCTTCTTGTCCCATGCAGGTATCATGGACTGCAATGGAAGATGATTGTGTTTATCTTATTGAGATAAAAAATACATTTGAAACTTTATATAGTATATCTACAGAAAACACGACGGTATTTATTCCAGAAAATATTTTAAAGTCTGGAAATACTTATTACATCAAAATTCTTGCAGAAAGAATATCTGGAGATATTTTTTACGAAACATCGGATTATTATTCTATAAACGTAATAGAAAGTAGTAATTACAGTTTTACAACACAATGAAAAAGCAATTTAATTTTCTCATATTGTTATTTCTCATTTTTAATATGATTTCATGTCAGAAAGAAATTAATCAGGATGATGTAATAAGGATTGTCTCTCCTGTAAGTGGCTGGACTTATTATGAAGATAATAAAATACATTTTACTACAAATGTTGACACAGAAAATATTAATTGGTATTCAACAAAAGACGGCTTTCTTGGAAATAAAAATGGATTGAATGTTTTCCTTTCAGAAGGAGAACATGAAATATTTTGTTTGATAAATGGATATAGAAAAAAAGTACAAATCTTTGTTAAGAAACGAAATTATAGATATGGCGAAAGCATAGTTAATTTATTAAATGAAAGTAATAAAGAAGTGAAGCTTAAACCTGGTAACTATTATCCATATCTTATTTCTTGTGAAGGAAAGGGAAAAGAAATTCAAAAAATACAGGAATCAAATTGTGATATAAACGGTAGCGAATTATTTAGGATTAATACAAATATAAAGAGTAAGAAAAGAATCATGATAAATGATTCCAGGTCTAATAAGGTCAGAAAATATACAGAAGGGGAAAAGAAGAATTTTTATATAATAAAAACAGATGACCAGAATAATGTTCCTCATGAAATAGAATTTGAAATGATAAAAAGTAGTCAGAACTGTACTGTTTGGATTCCTGTAGAAAGAGATTTTGGTATAGAAAAAATACAAGAAGTAACAAAAAGATTTGAAACAATTATTTTTCCAAGAATAACAAAAATATGGGGCAATTGGGCAGATATTGATGAAGATGGAAAAATAGCATTTGTTTTTTCTCCAACGATTAATCAGGAAAAACAGGCGATCGGATTTTTTAATCCTTCTGATTTGTTTAAAAATGAAGATAATAATTATTCAAATGAAATGGATATAGTTTATTTTGCAATTCCAGATGATAAGGAAAGTAGTTATAGTTTAGATTCTATTACAGCTACGATGGCTCATGAAATTACACATGCCATAACATTCAATAGTAAAACCTATAAGAGAATATTAAATGGCGAACAAAATGTACTCCAGGAAGAAATTTTCATAGATGAAGGATTAAGTCATTTGAGTGAAAATTTATGTGGTTATGGAATAAGTGGGGGAAATGTAGATTTTATAAGATATTATTTAGAAAATACATTGGATTATTCTTTTTGCAAAGAAAATGCCTTTGGACAAAATGATTCTGCTGGACAAAGGGGTGCAATGTGTCTATTTTTATCCTGGCTATTTTGGAAAAAAGGTGGTATGTCCTGGGATAATTATAATCCTATAGAAATAAAAGACTGCGGTGGAATTAAGTTCTTGAAGGAATTAATTAATTCTAAGGATACTGGTTGGGAGAATATTGGAAAAATTTATGGATTACCAATAGAAGAATTATTTACAGAGTTTGTAGAAGAAATAAATTTATGCCGTATTGAATCGGGTAAAATAAATTATCAAAAAGATCCAGTTACAGAAGAATATGTAGAATACTTTTGTAATATGCCTGAAATCAATCTACAACTTCCGAAAGTCTATAATGAATCAGAAATAAGGGAAGTTCTTCCATGGAGTATGGTATTGTTTGATAATATAAAGATAGATAATCAATCAGTATTTTTGTTAAAGAATTATGGATATACAGGAAATATCTTTTACAATTTTATCTATTCATATTAAATAAACATTTCTCCCCCCATGCCATTTGTATAAACGTGGTTTGTACAGTATAATAGAAAATCTATTAATCATTCACGTTACATAAGGTAAGAGGTACATATATGGCTAAATCGGGAAAGTCTGTTTTTTCGGCAGAGCTTTTGGCTTTTGTTGAAGAATGGAAAAATAAACCGGGTAATCTCATCATGATTCTGCATAAAATCCAGCAGGAACAGGGATACATTTCGAACGAAGCGGCTGCAGAAGTAGCAAAGATTACGGGGCTTCCGCTTGCACGCATTCATGGTGTTGTTTCATTCTATCATTTCTTTAAAACAAAAAAGCCGGGAAAAAATCAGATTTCGGTTTGTCTTGGAACTGCCTGTTATCTTAAGGGTGGGCAGAATCTTTTGGACGAAACAAGACGTCTTTTAGCATTAAAGGATGGGGAAATTACTTCGGAAGACGGATTGTTTTCTGTTGAACCGGTTCGCTGTATTGGTTG
Organism: Treponema sp.; assembly: GCA_016286365.1. GTDB lineage: Bacteria > Spirochaetota > Spirochaetia > Treponematales > Treponemataceae > Treponema_D. Next base: position 128,229 of record JAEESN010000003.1, on the reverse strand, counting down.
TTGTGGTCTTGCTCCTGTTGTGAGTGTTAATGGCGAAGTTTTTGGAAAAGTAACTACAGCTCAAATTAAGACTATTCTTGATAAATATAGAAATAAGGATTAAAAGATGACACGAGAAGAACTGCATAAAATATATGAAAGCATGAAAGACGAAATGGAAATTCGTGCTTCGGAAGGAAAAAGAGTACGTGAAACTTCTAAAAAAACTGTACTTGTCTGCGGTGGTACTGCCTGTGAATCATCTGATTCTCCAAAAATTTATGAAAATCTGATTGCGGGCATTAAAGAGCATGGACTTGAAGACAGAATCACTGTTGTAAAAACCGGATGTTTTGGTTTCTGTGAAAAAGGCCCGATTGTAAAAGTCATGCCGGAAAATTCTTTTTATGTAAACGTAAAGCCGGATGATGTAAAAGAGATAGTAGAAGAGCATCTTGTAAACGGAAAGGAAGTAAATCATCTTCTTTATGATCCTAATGCTAAAAAGGTTAATGGCGTAGAGGAAATTCCTTTCTATAAAAAGCAGCTTCGTATTGTTTTAAGAAACTGTGGTGTAATCAATCCGGAAAATATTGATGAATATATCGGCCGCCAGGGATATCAGGCGCTGGAAAAAGTTCTTTTCGAAATGAAGCCTGAAGACGTAATCGAAGAGCTTAAAAAATCAGGATTGCGTGGCCGAGGTGGAGCCGGATTCCCTACAGGTCTTAAGTGGGAAGCGGGTGCAAAAGCTCCGGGCGATATAAAATACGTTGTCTGTAATGCCGACGAAGGTGACCCTGGTGCATACATGGATCGTTCTACTATCGAAGGAGATCCTCATTCAGTACTCGAAGCAATGTGTATATGTGGTCGCGCAATCGGTGCTCAGAAGGGATTTGTTTATATCCGCGCTGAATATCCGCTTGCCGTTCACAGACTCGAAATTGCGATTGAACAGGCTCGCGAAAAGGGCTTCCTTGGAAAAAATATTTTAGGCAGTGATTTTAATTTTGATATAGAGATTCGTCTTGGAGCGGGAGCATTTGTATGTGGTGAAGAGACTGCACTTCTTCGTTCTATCGAAGGAAAACGCGGTATGCCAACACCAAAACCTCCTTTCCCTGCTCAAAGCGGATTGTGGGGAAAACCTACAGTAATCAACAACGTAGAAACCTGGGCAAACATTCCTGTAATCATCCTTAAAGGTTCAGAATGGTTTGCTTCTATTGGTGATGAAGATTCTAAGGGAACAAAGGTTTTTGCCCTTACAGGAAAAATCAATAACTCCGGTCTTGTAGAAGTTCCAATGGGAACAACCCTCCGCGAAATAATTTTTGATATTGGTGGCGGATGTAAAAACGGAAAGAAATTTAAAGGAGTTCAGACCGGTGGTCCTTCGGGCGGTATTATTTCTGAATCTGAACTCGACACACCGATCGATTTTGGCTCTCTCATAAAGCTTGGTTCCATGATGGGTTCGGGTGGTATGATTGTTATGGACGAAGATGACTGTGTTGTAGATATCGCTAAATTCTATATGGAATTCTGTGTTGATGAATCGTGCGGAAAATGTTCTCCATGCCGAATCGGTACAAGACAGATGCTCAACCTTCTTGAAAAGATTTCGAAGGGACAGGGAACAATGGAAGATTTACAGAAGCTTCAGGACATCGGCTCTGCAATGAAGTGTTCTTCGTTGTGTGCCCTTGGACAGTCAGCTCCAAACCCAACCCTTTCTACTTTACAGAAGTTCCGTTCAGAATACGAACAGCACGTAAACGAAAAGAAATGTGTAGCCGGTAAGTGTAAAGATTTACTGAACTACGTGATTACAGATAAATGTATTGGTTGTGGTGCCTGTGCCCGCCGTTGTCCTGTCGGATGTATTTCCGGAACAATTAAACAGAAGCACAGCATAGATCCTACCCGCTGTCTTAAATGTGGTGCCTGCGCAGAAACCTGTAGATTCAGTGCAATAGAAAAACGCTAGGATTTTGAATGGAGTTGGACAAATGGTAAAATTAACTATAAATAATAGAGAGATAGAAGTTGAAGAAGGAACCACAATCCTTAAGGCTGCACAGAGCGCAGGATTTAAAATTCCTACTTTGTGTTATTGTGATGATTTAAAACCATGGGCTTCGTGCGGAATCTGTGTTGTAAAAAACGTAGACCCTAGAACAGGTCGTGCAAGAATGACTCGTGCCTGCTGCACCGCCGTAACCCCCGGAATGAACATCGTAACAAACGACCAGGATTTGTATAAGGCGCGCAGAACCGTCCTCGAGCTCATCCTTTCGAGCCACCCGGACAACTGTCTTAAATGTGCGCGCAACCAGAACTGCGAACTGCAGGCACTCGCCGCTCAGTTTGGAATCCGCGACAATCCTTTTGATAAGATTTACCGCGATCTTCCACTGGACGAATCTTATCCGGAAATAGTATTAAACCGCAAGAAATGTATAAGCTGCGGACGTTGTGTTACTGCATGTCAGGAAATGCAGGGCGTTTATGCAATGGAATACGTAAACCGTGGAGATAAAACTGTAATCGGTCCTGTTGCCGGTGTAGATTTAGCTCATTCACCATGTATTAAATGCGGTCAGTGTGCCGTTCATTGTCCGGTTGGAGCAATTACAATCCGTAATCCGATCAGAAAAGTGTTCGACAAGCTTGCAGATAAAAATCTTACTTCTGTTGTTTCAATTGCTCCTGCTGTTCGTGCCGCAATCGGTGAAGAATTTGGAATGGAGCCTGGAACTTTAACAACAGGTAAGCTTTACGCAGCACTTCGTGCAATTGGTTTTAAATACGTATTCGATACAAACTTTGCCGCAGACCTTACAATCATGGAAGAAGGAAACGAGCTTCTGGAAAGAATCAAGAGCGGGAAACCTCTTCCAATGTTTACAAGCTGTTGTCCTGGCTGGGTAGATTACTGTGAGAAAAAATATCCTGATTTAATCCCTCATCTTTCTTCATGTAAATCTCCACAGGAAATGCAGGGTGCAATGATAAAGACTTATTTTGCACAGGAAAATAATCTTAAACCGGAAGAAATCTATAATGTTTCTATAATGCCTTGTACTGCAAAACTCTACGAAAGCACAAGAGACGGCGCTAAAAACTATGATCAGGTTTTAACAACAAGAGAACTTGCAATGCTTTTAAAAGAAGCCGGAATTGATTTTGCAAATATTGCAGACGATAAGGCCGACAGCATCATGGGAACATATTCGGGAGCAGGTACAATCTTTGGTGTTACCGGTGGTGTAATGGAAGCAGCCGTTCGTACAGCATATTTCTTAACCGAAAAGAAAGAACTTGGTCCAATTGAATATAAGGATGTGCGTGGTCTAGCCGGAACAAAACTTGCAGAAGTAACTCTTGGTGGAAAAACTCTCCGCATCATGGTAATTCATCAGATTGGAAAAGTTGATGGTGTTCTTGAAACTGTACGCCGTGAGCTTGCTGCCGGAAAAGAGCCAAGCTATCATTTTATAGAAGTTATGGCATGTCGTGGTGGTTGTATTGGTGGAGGTGGTCAGCCTTATGGTGTAACAGACGAAATCCGCCAGGCCAGAACTAAGGCTTTGTATACCGACGATGAAAAATCAACAATCAGACAGTCGCATAACAATCCTGAAATTAAAAAGATTTATGATGATTTCCTTGGAAAACCTCTTGGAGAAAAGTCACATGAACTTTTACATACAAAATACGAAGCAAAGGATGAATACAGTAATGACTAAAAAGCTCAAACTGATTCCGGTTTTTCTGATTTGCGCTTTATTTTTTGTTTCCTGTGCAGATAAAACTGTTGTTTATAAGAATGTTACTCAGTCTGACTGGCTTTTACGCGTAATTGGCGAAGAAGTAGAAGTTGAATTTAATCTTAAAGAGCCTGTTGTAACTATCCGTGATGTGGAAAGAAGCTTTTTAAAGGATAAAACCAAGGATATCATGCGTAATACCTGGTACTGCAGGGGAACTTACGAAGGAAATCCTCTGGAAAATGGTATTGTAAAAATCAATATAAAAGAATATTCCCTTGATTTTATTGACTGGAAAGCCTTTGATGAAAATGCTGATATTCAGGTTTTTGATGCAAATCAGATAGAAATTAAAGACGGAAAGTTTTTGTATGATGATGAAGAATTTGTGATTGTTCCGAATAAAAAAGAGCATAAAAAAATAGATAAAAAACTTACGGAAGCCAAAAAAATCATCAGCGAAATGAATTCTAAAGACGAAAAAGATTTTAATTCTTCCTGCACAAAGCTCGAAAGCATAAAAGCTTCTCTGGATGAATTAAAAAATACACCGGAATGGACAAGCTTTGATGAAACAGACCTTGCAATCGTAACCGAATACCTTGAACGCTTTTTGAACAGGAAAAATTAAGAATAAAACAGATTTTTTATACAGAATGTCAATGCTTTAAAGATATACCTGGTAAGATTTGTCTGGGATTTTATTTTAATCACTTTAAACTAAAAAAGCTCTCCTCGGCGGAGAGCTTTTCTATTACTAAGCAGCGATGTGATTAGCGGAGCAATGAGAGTACGTTCTGGCTCTGCTGATTTGCCTGTGCGAGCATTGCTGTTCCAGCCTGTGAAAGAACCTGGTCTCTTGTGAATTCAACCATTTCTTTAGCCATGTTAGTATCACGGATGCGTGATTCAGAAGCCTGGAGGTTTTCAGCACCGATATCAAGACCTGTAATTGTCTTTTCAAGACGGTTCTGATAAGCACCAAGGTCTGCTCTCTGCTTGTTGATCTTTTTGATAGCTTCATCCAAAGTACCGATTGCGCGGTTAGCTTCGTCTGGAGTTTCCAAAGTCATGATAGATTCGTCGCCGATGTTGCGGAGTCCGAGAGCTGTAGCAGACATTGTTCCGATGTAAACCTGAGTTCTCTGGTCCATGTTAGCACCAATGTGGAACCACATAGAACCTGTAACTACGTTTTCACCAGTTGGGCGAGCGAAACGTCCTGTAAGCATGTTCATACCGTTGAACTGTGCTGCTGACGCAATACGGTCAACTTCTGCGATTAAAGATGATACTTCAACCTGGATCTGCATACGGTCTTCAGCTGAGTAGATACCGTTTGATGACTGAACTGCTAATTCGCGGATACGCTGGATAATATCTGTTGTTTCCTGTAAGTAACCTTCAGTAGTTTGAATGAAAGAAATACCATTAGCTGCGTTGGTAGAAGCCTGATTCAAACCACGAATCTGTGAACGCATTTTTTCAGAAACAGCAAGTCCTGAAGCATCATCGCCTGCGCGGTTGATTTTTTCACCAGAAGAAAGTTTTTCCATACTCTTCTGTGATCTCAAATCCTGAATTCCCTGGGCACGCTGAGCAAACATTGCACTCATATTGTGATTAATAACCATAATAATCTCCTTATTTTTTGGTTTGTTAGGATAAACACATGGTGGTCTCATTAAACCACAACGTGGTTTATCTCACGGGTTTCCACCACCCTTTACTTGATTGTCGGGTACTGGAAAAAAAAGTTTAGAAAAAAGTTTAAAAAAAATGAAAAAAATTTTATAATTTTTTTATGGATTATCTGATTATGGGAATAGCCGTTGTGGTAATTGTCTTATTACTGCGCGGAATGTATCTTTATTATAGAAGAAAAAACGCAAAAAACAGCCGTCAGAAGAATATGCAGCCGGTAAAATGTCCTTTATGTGGTTCTGGATTATTTGTGGGAGAAAACCTTATTTCTAAGGTTTACAGACCAATGAAGGTTTCGGATCAGCTTATGACAATACAGGGTTGTCCCCATTGCTTTCCGCGCTGTGAGCCCGGTGTAAGAAGAATCTGTCCTGTATGTCATAAGGAAGTGGGGCAGACAGAAAACCTTACCGCCCGTTTATTCAACAAAGCGGTAGGTAAAAAACATGTCCATATAATCGGATGTTCAAAGTGTCATAAGCCGCGCGCAGATTAATAATCATTGTTGATCATCAATGTGGAAGAATGATTTTTTCCGGCCTTTATTCTACGCGGGCTTAGTTTATTATTCGCACTTTACGCTTGCGTCTTTTGTTGTGCTTGTAAGGTTGAATTTTCCTTTTTCAGAAGAACCTTCTACACTTGCTTCGTATTCACCTTTAAATCCTTCTACCTGGGCAAATCCGTTTGCATCTGTTGTTACGCTTACATTTGTTGTCCATTCGTTGTGAATAAGGTTTTTGAGCATTGTGTAAGCAGGTTTAATTGTTCCGTCTTTATGTAAAAGTCCGCTTGGTGCATTAAGCCACATTCCATCTGTAAAATCCCATCCTGTAATTGCCTTTACCTGAGGATGTTCTTCGAAGAGGATGCGGTACATTTCTTCTATTTCGTTTTTCTGTCTTTCTTCAAATTCCGGTGTTGAACAGCCGTCATCATAATGCCAGTCGTTCAAATCTGTGATCTCTGGAGGGATTAAAGGTCCGGAAACAAGGGTATTTTCTGTAAAATGAATAGGAAGACCGAATTTTTCGAAGCGTGAAAGAACTTCTTCAATCTTTTCTCTTCCCCAGTAACCCTGGTGCTGGTGAGACTGAATACCAATGGCATCAATAGGAACTCCCTTGTCCAAAAGTCCTTCAATAAGGATTTCGTAGGCCGGAGAAGTGTTAAAGTCGTTGATTAAGAGTGTACAGTCCGGATTTACTTCTTTTGCAGCCTCAAAAACGGTTTTTACAAGCTCAAAACGGCCCATTTCACGGCAAATTCTTGTGATTGCGTTGTCGTAGCGGTCAAAATTCGGCATGATTACTACTTCGTTGATGGCATCCCACATATCAATTGTGCCTCTAAAGCCTCCAACCTCGCGGTGAATGCGTTCAATCTGCTTTTGTAAGATTGTTTTGTTGTCGTATTTTAAAAGCCAGTCTGCACAAACAGTATGCCAGCACAAAGGATGTCCTTTTGCCTTAACTCCTCTTTCCTGCATGTATTTTGCAGCATCCATGAGCTCTTTTGTATGAGGTTTTCCTTCTTCCGGTTCAAAATTTCCCCAGTAGAATGGAAGAGTACCGTAATTGAACACTTCGAGCCATTTTTTAACGCGGTCTCCAAAGTAAGCCTTCATTTCTTCTTCCGTTGGAAGCTTTTCCTGAACAAAAACCTTGTCTTTTTTGTCGAATTTTGGTGGATTAAGGTATGTTACAAAGTCAAAAGCGCCCCATCCAAAAAGAAATTCGTGATTTTTAAGGTTTATATTGATTTTTTTATTTGCAAGAGGCTTTCCGTCCTTTCCTGTAAACTGAATTTTTGACAAAGCCATTCTTTCGTTGATTTTGTTCATATTTACTCCTTGTGATTTATATTATAAGGAGTTTGAATTAAGAAAAGTTGAATAAAACTCTATGAAAATGTTATAGTAAAAAAAGAATACTGGGAACCTGTTTTTATGACTGAAAATTGCAAAAAACCGGCAGAAAAGATAAAAAGGAAAAGATTTTGGCAGATATTTCTATAAATTATGCGGTAATTCAAAGACTCATCCGGGAAAAAATCAGCGTATCTACCATGGAATCGTGTACAGGGGGACTTTTAGCCTCTGTGATTACTGACTGCAGCGGGGCGTCGGACATTTTTCCGGGAGGATTTGTTACTTATTGTAACGGTGCAAAGGAAAAATGTGGCGTTTCTTGTCATATAATAGAAAAGCATGGTGTATATTCCGAAGAGACTGCAAAAGAAATGGCCAGAGCATGTTCGGATTATTATAAAACAAAGCTTGGAATAGGAATTACAGGAACTCTGGGCCGTCTTGATCCTGAAAATATGGACAGCGTGTCGGGACAGGTGTTTTTTGCGGTAAAATATGGGGAAAAATATATTTCGGGCCGGATTGAAGTCCCGGAATCTTTAAAAGAAAGAAATCAAATGAAAAAATTCGTTGTGAATGAGGTTTTGGACTCGGTTTCGGGGTTTTTTGCATAAATTTTGACCAATAATCGAGGGTTGTCCCTCCTGTCGGGTAAATTCAAGCACAATAATCGAGGGTTGTCCCCCTTGTCGGGCAAATTCTATATAAATCCTTATAAAACATAAAGATATTTTTAATGAATTTAATCATAAAGGGTGATAGAATAGTTTTATGAACTTGTATTATACATCAATGTTTGGTTTGTCCCTGGTTTTGCTGGGGATTTATGCTTTAATCTATAAAAAACGCTTTTCAATCTTTATCACACTGATCTTTGCCTTTGTTCCTATTGCAAATCTTGGGTATTTTTTAAGCTACACTGCAAAAAACGTGGATGCAGCCATTGTCGGCATAAAAATGGTGTATCTTGGCGGTTGTTACATTCATCTTTTTCAGGTTTATGCGATTTTCCACCTTTGTAATCTAAAAATCAAAAAATGGATAAGGATGGCACTTCTTGCTTTTACTACCACAATCTTTATTTTTGTACTGACGATTGGTCATAACGGGCTTTTTTATAAAGAAGTTTCGGGCGAAATTGTAAACGGTGTGATGATTCTAAATAAAAATTATGGTCTTATTCACACGATTTACTATGTTCAGCTCATCCTTTATATGATTTTTACTCTTTCGGCAACATTTTACGCAATCAGGAAAAAGAACGATGTTTCAAGGCATAATATTCACTACATGCTTACTTTCGAAATTGTCTGTGTCCTTATGTTTTTTGCCGGAAAGGTTTTTGGACTTTCAATCGAGTTGATGCCGGCAGCTTACATCATCTGTATCACCTTCCTTTTGATTATCTGCAGGCGAATTGTTTTGTACGATGTAACAGATACTGTAATCGATGCGATTGCTATGAACGGAGACACGGGTTTTATTTCTTTTGACAGTAAATATAATTATCTTGGAAGTAATAATATTGCAAAAGAGATTTTTCCGGCTCTTAAACAGCTTAAGGTTGATAATTCTGCGCTTAAGAATTCATCAGTTAACGAAGAAATTGTTTCTAAAATTAAAGCTTTTTCGGAAAACAAGGGCGACAATTTCTTCTTTAAAAATCATCACGATAAAATTTATCAGATTAATATAAACAGGCTTTTAGACGGCGACATCAATTCGGTATTTATCCTTTATATTCAGGATGATACTAAAGATCAGAAGTATATTTCTCTTTTAAATAAATTTAATGATAAGTTACAGGACGAAGTAAACTCAAAAACCGAGCGTATTGTTCAGATGCACGACAATCTTATTATGTCTATGGCAACTATGGTAGAAAGTCGTGATAATTCTACGGGCGGCCACATCAGACGAACAAGTGAAGTTGTAAGCATATTAATAGAAGAAATCATCAAAGACAGGAGTATAGATGGTCTTCATTTGACTCCAGATTTCTGTCACAACCTTATAAAAGCAGCTCCAATGCACGATTTGGGAAAAATTTCGGTTCCAGATGCAATTTTACAGAAGCCGGGAAAATTTACAGATGAAGAATTTGAAAAAATGAAGACTCACGCGGCCGAAGGGGCAAAAATTGTTCACGAAATTTTAAAAGGCACGGATGATTTGCAATTCCATCTGATTGCAGAAAATGTTGCTCACTATCATCATGAACGCTGGGATGGCTCGGGATATCCTGAAGGTTTAAAAGGCGAAGAAATTCCTTTGGAAGCAAGAATCATGGCGGTTGCAGATGTTTATGACGCACTTGTTAGTAAGCGTGTCTATAAAGAAGCAATGACTTTTGAAAAAGCTGATTCAATCATGATGGAAAGTTTCGGGAAGCATTTTGATAAACAGCTCGAAAAATATTATGTTGCTGCACGAGCTCGTCTTGAATCATATTATTCGAGTGTAGAGTAAAAAAAGTTTTTGATATATAATTAATTGTTGCCTGAGAGAATTCAAACAATAAAAGACACTGCCGGGAAAAAATGGAAAAATCAGACAATACTCTTATTAAAAAGTTTCCTTTAAAACTTCATATTTTTTATTCACTTCTTTTTATTGTTCCAATCACTATGGGCTGGTGCTGGAGTGTGAACTTAAAAATGTTCACATTTAAAACATCTTTTTATGTATTTATGCATCCGGTCATCTGCACTTTAAGTGTTTTGATGCTCGCCTTATACGGAATTTTTTATTTTGTGATGATTAAAAAACTTTCACACTGCGACGGAAGTGAAGAATCAATCATAACTGCAAACAAAGATTTACGGATTATTGAGTACGGGGCATTTGGAATCATCATCGTTAATGGTGTAATTCTTTCGCTGATTGTAACTCTTGGTTTCCATTTAAGAAAGCTTCCATTTAATTTTGTTCCACTTTTGATGTGCGTTACCGGGCTTGCATTTTTGTTTTCTATTTTTATTTATCTTTTGTTCACTCAAGCCCTAGAAGAGCATGTTTATAATCTTACGTTCGACAGACGCTTTATTTCTTTTAAACTTACCGCCAAAACAATTGTTGTTGCTTTTTTTGCGGCAATCGGACTTATCATGTTTACAAACTGTGTAGTTTATTCTCCGGTTGCAAGCGAAGTTTCTGTTCATGTTCTTTTTACAAAATATATTCTTCCAAGTGGATTTGTTGGAATGATTGCGATTGTCATGGACTTTTATATGCTTATGAAGAGCAATATAAACCGTGTAAATGCAATTTCTGATTTTACTAAAAAACTTGCCGACAAGGATTATACAATTTCTACGCTTGATATTTTGAGCCGTGATGAATTTGGTATTCTTATTTCGGATTTGAATTCCTTCTATTCTATTACACAGAATCTTCTTAAGAACATTTCTTCTTCTGTAAATTTTGCAACTCAGACTTCTGATGAACTTTCTGCAAACATGACTCAGACTGCGGAATACCTTGAAAACATCATGTCGAGCATCAGTAATATAAAAGATAAGATTGAAAATCAGGTAAACGGCGTTCAGGAATCGAACGTAACAATCACACAGATTATAGAAAGAATTTCTTCGCTCGATAATGCCATTAAAAAGCAGGTTCAGGGAGTAAATACTTCGTCTCAGCTTGTAGAAGACATGGTTTCGAACATCCGCTCGGTTACAGATATCCTCGAAGAAAATGCCCAGGAAGTAAATTCTCTTGGCGAAAAATCAGAAGCAGGTAGAAAAAAGATTAATACTTCGGCAGAGCAGGCAGGGACAATCCTTGAACGTTCAGACAGCCTTATTGAAGCAAGCTCTATCGTAAAGACAATTGCGGGTCAGACAAACCTTCTTGCCATGAATGCGGCAATCGAAGCGGCTCATGCGGGCGAAGCAGGAAAAGGATTTGCGGTAGTTGCAGAAGAAATCAGAAAGCTTGCGGAAGAATCGAATACTCAGGGTACAAAAATTTCTACTCAGCTTACGGAATTTAAAACAATGATTCAGGAAGTTGTAGAAAACACACGAAACATCCAGAAGGAATTCGAAGAAATCTTTACTCTTACAAACAGCGTAAGGGAAAAAGAGAACAGCATTAAAAATGCAATGATGGAACAGAGTGCCGGAAGTTCGCAGGTTCTGGAATCTATGAAAGAGATGACCGAAACTTCTACTATAATTCAGAATGAATCGTTTAAGGTTCTGGAAGGCGGCCAGCAGGTTGGAAATAAGATGGATGAGCTTTCCGATATTTCTATAGAAATTGGAAACGAGATGACAGATATTTCTTCGAACGCACAGCAGGTAATCAATTCTACTCGAACTGTAAAATCTGTTTCTGATTCCAACAAAGATAACATGACTTCGATTAAGAACGAGGTTGGTCAGTTCAGGTTGTAAAAATCAGCGGAATGAGAGTTCTGTCTGTACAAGATTTATTTACGGCTTTTGTTGTGATTATTATCGGGCTTTGAGTGCTTTTTTTCGTTCGTACATTTTTTTGTCTGCGCGGTCAAAAAGCGACTGGAAATCATCTTCGCCGTGATTATATTCAGAATAACCTTCGGAAATAACAATGGTTCCGTCTATTTTGTTCTTTTCAATCTGACTTTCAAAGGAATCGATAAGGCTGTTTCGGTTTTCAAAATCACTTCCTTCGAGGAAAATAACAAATTCATCACCGCCGATTCTGTAAACAGGGCTGTGCTTAAATTGTTCGCAGATTAAATGACAGGCATCCTTTATATATTGATTTCCGGCTTCGTGTCCGAATGTGTCGTTTATCTGCTTAAGGCCGTTTAAGTCAAAAACAATCAGGCCAAAATCAGAAAGCTCGGAATTTTTAATCCTCTGTTCAATCGTTTTTACAGATTCTGCGTATGCGTGTGAATTTTTAATTCCGGTGAGAGAATCTGTAAGTGCCATGTGTTTTGCGGAATTAAGTGCCTGGCTGTGTTCTGTCATGTGCTCTTCTATAATAAAGGCATGAATCAGGCAGGTGGTTAAAATACAGCCGATTGCATAGAAAGGAAGCATAGGGTACATGGCCTGGAGAACAATAAATACAATCATCATAAGGCCGGAAAAACCGATTGTTTTATGATGCAGACGGGAAATTTCATCACCTTTTAATGCAACTATGAGTGTGTGACAGGCAGTAATCAGATAAAGAATCATAAGAATTCCAAGAGTAACATAGCGCGCAGTTCCCGGATGATAATCAACATTTTCATCAAAATAAAAAACAATAGGATAAAAGAAGTTGATGATGAGGATGATTATTTCGAAGATAAAAATGGCCCAGCCGGAAATAATCATTATTGTGCTGAACGAATTGTCTTTATTTAAATATGAAACAACGTAACGGGTCCACAAAAGAACGGAGAGGAGCATCACGGCAAAATAGATTACGGTGTCTGCATAAACCAGCGGAAGGATTTTTAAGTCGGAAAGAAAGCCCCATAAAATGTCTGCGATATAATAAACCATTACGGCATTCAAAAAACTTTTGTATCGCCATTGAAGAATCGAGGATTTTGATTTTGGCGTTTTTAAAATATTAAAATTAATAATCAGATGTATTACAAGCGCCAGCAATCCAAAACTTGCATAATACATATCAGCAGTCCCTTTTTTTCCGTTCTACTACAATGATATTACCGTTTTCGTGAATTTGCAATTTTTTTGGGAGGGGGATAAAAAAAGATTACAAAGAAGAATTCCGTGTTATACTATCAATATGGCAAAGATAAAAATTATTTCGGGGGATATTACCCGGTTTGATGGCGATGCAATTGTGAATGCGGCCAACGAAAGTCTTTTAGGTGGGGGCGGAGTTGACGGGGCAATTCATAGAGCAGCGGGGCAGGAACTTTTACGGGAATGCATTACTCTTGGTGGCTGTAAAACCGGCGAAGCAAAAATCACACGGGGCTATAATCTTAAGGCTAAATATGTAATTCACACAGTTGGCCCGGTTTATTATGAATACTCGGAACAGCGCGCAAGAGAACTTTTGGAAAACTGCTACAAAAATTCCCTTGCCCTTGCGCGCCAGAATAATTGTAAATCCATCGCCTTCCCATTAATCAGCGCCGGCGTTTACGGCTACCCCAAAAAAGAAGCCCTCCACGTGGCCCTCGAAACAATAAAAGAAATGTCCTCCGACCTCGACGTAACCCTCATCCTCTTTGACCGCGAAGCCTTTTCAATAGCAAAGGAAGAATTCGGGGAAATGGTGGAAGAGTAAGTGATGAAAACATGGTGTTAAGAATTATCAGTCTACAATACGAACACCAAACACATCATCAATAATTATGACTTCGCCGCGCGCTACACATTTTCCGTCCTGAATAATCTGGATGGGAGCACCGGGCAGACTGTCCAGCTGTAAGACAAAACCTTTATCAAGGCGTGCAATATCTTCGGAAGGGAGATAGGTTCCACCCAGCCGAAGAGCAATATAGTGTTCTTCATCATAACGAACAGGTTCGTCTTTTACTTCTATAATCCGAATTCCAAAATTATCATCAACGACAACAGCTTCTCCACCAAAACGGAGTTCATTTTCAATAAGGACATTCAAAGGTGTCCCGAACTCTTTGTTTCCCATAAGAAGGGTGCCAGGTTCAAGCTTTACAGAATCAGAGACAAAACGCCCGAATTCCACAAGGACATTATTTTCATACGGACGGGCTTTGATATCGGTAAGGCTTTCTAACTGTGGATTATCCTTTCCAAAGAAACCTGTTTTGCGACAGAGTGTAGAAAAATAAGAATAATTAAACTGGATGTTTATCATTTCGGTACAGACATCACTCGTAAGCGCAAGTGTTACAAGGACACACATATCACCAGGATTCTGTCCGGATGACCACGGTAAAAGTGTATTCAAATCTTTTGTAAAAGGTTTTTCAAATTCTTCCCATGGGATTGATTTATCTGTATTTGAATATATCAACTCCTGAAGCATGCGGACAAAGTTATCTACGTAAGAAAGTTTAAGGCAGTCACTGTCTGTCTGGGTTATTTCGGGATATTTTTTTAAGTCATGTTTAAGAAGAACTTTTCCGATGCGGGGATCAACTTCAATTGCAAAACCAGAGTTGTTATAATCATAAGTATAGAAAAAAGTTCTCTGGGGCAGTGATCGAAGAAATTCCTCATTTGTAAGCTGATCTACGGCGCAGACTTTTATTCCAAGAAGGTCACTTCTGTTGCCGGCAAGTTCATCACGGAATTTTTCACAAAGCATATCAAATGTATTTGCTATTTTTCTTAGTTCATATTTTCCGAATAAATCCGGGCGTTTAAAATCATAGATTAAAATTTTTGCCATTGGATTTTTCAAAAGGCTTGTATTGTCTTTGGATGTTTCAAGAGTTCCGTCGGCCTGCATTCTGGCAATTTCTGCTTTGAGCTCTTCTTCTGTCAAAATCTTTCGGTCGTTTTCTACTTCCTTGAGTTCTCCTTTTAAAAGAGAATCAACATCAGTTCCAAGCGCCTGTGCAAGAGAAGGTAAAATACCAACATCAGGGCAGCCGTCTCCTCGTTCCCATTTACTCACAGCTTTGTCGCTTATATTTATTTCTTCCGCAAGTTCTTTCTGAGTTATCCCTTTTTTCGAGCGCAAATAATTAATCAGTTTTCCGGTTCTCTCTGCATTCATTTTTTTCTCCATCAAGGGGGCTCGGCAAAGCCGACCGCTACGTCCGCGCTTCGTTAACACTCACCGTCCTCACTACGTTCCGGTCGGCTGCTTCGCAGGCGCTCCCATCGCTGCCCCATTTATCTAAAGTATAAAAGCGGATTTATGTTCTGTCACTCGATTTGTCGTAGGATTTGGTAGAATTTCGAGGATATGTGGTAGAATTCTACTTTGAAAATTTAAAATACTAAAGAATTTGGCAATTTATATTATTTCAATATGCTTAATGTAATGATTTCAGCAGAAGAAATCGATGCAATTTTTGCTCGTGATAAAGGAGACCTTCTAATAGACGTTCCGAACATATTTGTAGATGATAATTAAATCTATTCTTTATGTGCTGTAATTATCGTGAAACTGTAGGCATTCACCGTAATAATACATCCATCAATTTTGATATACCAGTTTTTTCCCTGGCGGGTGATTGCTGCTTTGTCGTCAAGAATTTTCTGACGGCAGAACGCAACGACATCTTTTGCCTCGGCGCCGAGACAGAGGTTTTTGCGGATTCGATCTACACCCATCGGAGTGGTGTGGAGATTTTCGATATTTTCTAAAAGTTCATTTTTCAAGATGTTTATCCTTATGTGGTGTTTTTATCTGTTTTTACGGACGAAATTGCTCAAACCGAGTGTTTCGTCCGTAAAAGTAGCTGGATTTTCTGTTTTGCCCTTGCACATTTTATTTTACTTACGGACGAAACTGCTTAAATTCTGCATTTCGTCCGTAAAAGTAGCTGTTTTTTTTATTTTGCCCTTGCACATTTCATTTTACTTACGGACGAAATTACTGAAACCGAGTGTTTCGTCCGTAAACTCCTCAAGAAGCTCATGTTTATAAATTTTTTCACGTGTAGATTCCCGGACAATTTTCCAAAGCCTGGCCGCAACCTTCAGTTTGTTTGAAAAACACGCCGTCGCCGGGTCTGCACAAAAATCCTGAACAAACTTATTCCATTGCAGGGAAACTCTATCGTAAGTAGCATAGGTTTTGCGGCCATAGTAAATATCCAGAAGGTCTTCAATTGTAAAAGCTTCATCTTTTGTTTCTTTTACTTTTCGAACTGTGGCGACCATGTCTACATTAAACTTAAAATTTTTGACACCAGTCTGTTCCGAAAAGAAATCACGGAAGCGCTGGCTAAAGCAGAATCGGCATTCAATCAGGCCGGTTTGTAGACTGAGTGAATCAGAAACTGTGATCATTGAGCTATCGTCATCAAGGTGAGTTGATTTAGCGGTATTCTTTCTGCGGCCTGTAAATTGTTTTGATTTTTCTTTTCTATCCTCATGGTATTTTTCAGGTTTTATCAGATTCCCTTTAAAATATTCTTTAATATTGTGATTCAGTTCCGCTTTCATCCCGCCTGCATCAATACCAAGTTCACGGCAGATCTTCTGGAGCTCTTCGCGGTACCAGTAGTATTTTGAGAATTCTTCAAAAGTCTTTATTTCAGAAAAATCCGGGCGTGTCATGTCTTCTCTTTTCATATCACACCTTAATAATATCATCTAAAATATGACATCTAAATGTCATATTTAAAACAAAAGAACAAAAGATTTAACATCCGCATAATATGACCATATAATGACTATATTCTTAAAAGAAGGTTTTATGGCAGCACTTTATGATGTAAAGGCCAAGTTCAGTGAATATGTGACTATGGCAGAAAATGGCGGTGTAATAGAAATCACAAAACATGGGCGCACTTCGGCTGTTATTATCGGGATTGATGAATATAATAATCTTAAGAAGAATTATAAACCTTCGTTTGTAGAACAGGTAAATAAAATGTAATTTCCGAAGTAACACGTCCGGTTCCAGATAAAAAATAACTTGCAAATCTTGAGTTTCATCACGATACCTGCGCAATTTCCACAATAACATGGTTTTGGTTACTCAAAATACAAAAGATTTTGAAGTCTTTGCCACAGAAGATGTTTTTATGCTTGAAAGCTGGGGAACAGATAATTAGTTTATAATCTGATTATTAATCATCCAAACTCTTTTCCATCCATCTTGCAACGCCGTCGTTTTCGTTTGTCTGGCAGATTTCGGTGGCAGCTTCTTTTACTTCTTTAATTGCGTTTCCCATTGCGATACCTTTACCGCAGAGTTTAAGCATTCCGATGTCGTTAAAATCATCTCCAAAGGCTGTGATTTGTGAAGGAGAAATTTTTAAATGATTGCATAACGCTTCGATTGCTTTTTCTTTTGTTGCGCCTTTTTTACTCAGCTTATACCAGGGGATATCGGAGAAGGGAAGGTAATCAATATTTTCAAGGCCGATTACGGATGCTGCTTTTTCAATCATCTTTTTGTCCAGGCTTTGAATGCAGATTTTCATACAGCTTTCGTAGAAGTCGGAAAAATCATTATAAATCCAGAACTTATCGGGAAGGTCTTCTTTTGAATTTGAATAGAGGGCATTTTCGTTATCCGCAGAAATGATTGCATCGGGGCCGAAAACTTCGAATGTATTTTTTATAAGCCTTTTTACTTCGTCCTCTGTGAAGCGGCAGTCATAGATTTTTTCATCGCCGAGGGTAATCATTCCGCCGCCGTTAGAAATAAAAATATCCGGCTTAATCCCGTCAAGATATTTTATTGCATTTACTTTTGCGCGCGATGTGCAGATTCCGAATAGGATTCCTTTTTTCTGTGCCTGTCTGATTATTTTTTTTGTGTAGTCCGAAATTGATTTGTCGTCGTGGAAGAGTGTTCCGTCTAAATCTGAAAGTATGATTGATAAGTTTTCCATATTCAATTATGAATGATTTTAGGAGTTGTTTCAATATAGGCTGATTGCCGGGCACCCCAGAAAATAACATAATAAATCCTGGGATGCCGTGGGAAGAGATGTCTTAAATCACTTTCACAAGCTCTTTGCAAAGCATAACAAGATTGTATCTGATTCCCCGTCTCTTATCCCAGCTTCGGGTATCCCACTCATTTTGCGAAACATCATCACCACCGTAGATAATTGCACCGTAATCAAAATTTCTATACTGCGCAATCGCAATACATCCGGCCTGTTCCATCTCTACAATTTTTGCACCCTCTGCTTTTCGCTGTTCAACAAGGGCTTTTGTTTCGCGGAACATTGCATCAGTAGTCCAGGTGAGTCCTGTAAGATAAGAGATTTTATGTTCATCAAGATAATCAGTTATTTTTTTTGTGATTTTTTTATCTGTATAAATATAGCGTGACGGCTCAATGTAGCGGTAAGAAAATCCTTCATCACGGATTGCGCCTTCTACAACCAAGAGTTCACCAACCTTTATATTTTTATCTAAAACTCCGCCACCGCCACAGAACATCACTTTGTTGATTCCAGAGGCTGCAAAAAATTCGAGGTTTCCTGCGCAGGCCGGACAGCCGACATATCCAAGTGTGATAAGAACATCAGGCTCTTGTGTAAATGCATAAAGGTCTACGGGATTTTCTCCACCAAAATGATAAGCAGGCTCAATAAGTTTTTCAGTTTTTAAGCTTTCCATTACATCCGGGAAGAAAGTAATAATCAACTTGTTTGTCTTGAGCTGGTCAAGATTCCATTTAAATGGGTTTACGATAGAATCCTTGTCTGTGTCGAATTCTAAAACTGGGTATTCATTTTTTATTATCATGTGCTTCCTCCTGGAATAAAAAGTTAGAAAGATTGTATCAGATAGGGCGTGTAGGGTAAATAAAGTTGTGATTTAAATTTTGAATGATGATTTTACCTGTTTGAGCGGATGACGTCCCGGGCCATTTTCATCACTTCTTTCTGGATTTTTTCCGGCGAGATGATTTTTAAATCTCCTCCAAAACTCAAAAGCATTCCAGGAAGCCATGGTTCATCGGGTGCAGAAAAAACTGCGGTGATGCTCCCGTCTCTGTGTTTATGGATTTCGGAGCACGCAAAGGTGTCGAGAAGATAAAACGCCATTCTGGAAGAAACTTTTGCCTTAATTTTGATGAGGGGTTGAGTTTTAATCTTAACTTCCGCCGGCATCTTGATTTTATTTTTTGAAGAGATGTTCATTTTATCTTCTGCCGGGTTTTTGTGCTTATCATCCTGCGGCGCCCCTGTATTTTCCTTTGTGACAGTTGCTGCTCGTCCCGTCTTTTGAACATTAATCATCCGGCTGAGTTTGAAAAATCTTTCTGCCTTGCGGCTTATGCACCATCCCTGAAGATACCAGGCTTGTCCTCGGTAAACAAGTTTCCATGGATGTACCGTGCGTTTTTCTGTAATCCCTCCAGAACTGAAATAATCAAAAGTAATCTGATGCTTTTTTAAAATTGAATCACGGAGGGTTCCAAAAACTTCACGAAGATTATGACCCTCGGGACTCCACGGAGAAAAATCAACTTCGATCCAGTCGGAATCATCTTTGACCAGGCGGGAAAGTTTTTCTGCAGCTTTAAGATTCGGATTCGAGGGCAAGGAATTTCCGCTCAGTTTATTAAAGGCTTTAACACTCGAAAGAACAGCAAGTTTTTCTTCATCAGAAAGGATAGTTTTATCAAGAGTATAATTTTCTGAAATTGCAATTCCGCCTGAACGCCCTTTTGTAGAATAAACTGGAACGCCGGAAACAGAGAGTGCATCAAGCCAGCGGTAAATTGTTCTTGTAGAAACGCCAAAATGTTCTGCCATTTCTTTTGCCTTTACCTGCTTTTTGTCTATGAGGATGTAAACTAATTCAAACAGTTGATCAATCTGCATAAGATGATTATATCACAGAAAATATGACATTTGTATGTCATATTTTAATATGCGTATGAGCAGGGGATTATCAAAATTAAAAATGGAAAAAAAGAAAAAATGATAATATAATTTTAGGTATAAAAAAATTGCCGGGAATTAAAATCTTTTTGTAAGGATTTTGAATTCTTTTGGGGGTATTATGAATAATGATATTATTAAGAAGTTGATATGGTTTTGTTCACCGATTACAAAACTTGTTTACATTTATCTTGCGTATATCATGCACATTCAGACGAACAATACTTTTAAGCCACTTCATTTTGTTTTCCTTTGTATTGGCATTGTTTTGACTCTGTTTAGTATTGTGCTTTACAGGAAGGTTCAAAATGGAATTATTTCTAAAGGTGTGATTGGCAGATTATTTCTAAATGCTGTTTCTGATGATGTATTAAAAAAATCTTTTGTGATTTATTTTATGATTTTGGGATACGCAGAAGCGGCAGCTTTGTTTGGTTTAGCTCAATATGTCATTACCGGAAATCTGATTGTTGGAATTATTCTTTTTGCACTTTGTTTTGTTGCCTGGATTTTTAATTTTCCCCAGAGCGAAGGCACAGATGAGGATGAAGCCAGGTAATTCTTTTGTGTACGGGGAGTGGCGGCGGGGATAATTTGAAATCCTCATATTAAAGTTGTTCTTTAAAATGCACTCTCATACCACCATCACTCTTGAAATCCTCTTATAAAGCGATTATTCTGAATTTATGCCGTTAGTAAAAGTTAATATGCTTAAGGGTAAAACGCCCGAATTTAAGAAGACTGTTTTTGATTGTATCCACGAAGGATTGATTGACTCTTTTGAAATTGCCGACTGGGACAGGTTTCAGAGAATTCAAGAGTTTGATAAGACTAACTGGGAAGCACCGGAAGGTAAAACAGAAAATTTTATGATTATTGAACTCATGATTTTTCCGGGGAGAACAAAAGAACAGAAAAAAAATGCGATAGAAATCATCACCAAAAAGCTTTGTGAAAAATTAAAAATCCCCGCGACTGATGTTTTTATAGTGATGAATGAACCGCCGCTTGAAAACTGGGGAATGGGAGGAAATCAGAAATGAAAAATGTTTATGAAGAATGCCCGAAGTTCGAAAATGAACACTGGCTTTTGCGCCTTGTAGAAAAAGCTGACGTAGAAGATCTGCTCAAAGTTTACGGGGACAAAAATGCTCTTCCGTTTTTTAACAGCGACAACTGTGACGGCGACAATTTTTACTATAATACAAAAGAGAAGATGGATAAGGCTATGGATTTCTGGTTTTATTCGTATCGCGAAAAGTGGTTTGTGCGCTGGGCGATTATTGATAAATCAACTGGTAAAGCGATTGGAACGATTGAATCTTTTAAGCGTCTTTCGGAAGATGATTTTAATGAGAGTGGAGTTCTACGATTAGATGTTGGAAGCGCTTATGAAAAGGCAGATGTATTGAAAGAAATCATGTCGCTTTTTGTCCCTCATATTTTCCAGATGTTTGACTGTAAGAAAGTAGCTACAAAAATCCCGATTTATGCGGTTGAACGAGCAGCTGCCGCCGAAGCTTTTGGCTTTGAAAAAACTGATTCCCTTCTTGTTGCAAAAGACGGAGTTTCGTTTAACGGATACTGGATTTTTAAAAACAGTTAGGAAGATAAAGATGGAACTTTGGGACGCATATAATTCAAATTTTGAAAAAATTGAAGGAATGACTCTGGTCCGTGAAGAACAGGATAAAATTCCATCTGGAATTTATCATCTTGTCTGTGAAATTCTTGTGCGCCATACAGATGGGACTTATCTTTTGATGAAGCGGGATCCGACAAAGCCACTTTTCCCGGATATGTGGGAAGCCACGGCTGGTGGTTCTGCCCTGCAGGGTGAAAGTGCAATGGAAGGAGCGCTTCGTGAACTTCGTGAAGAAACCGGAATTGTTACAGAGACGCTTGAGCAGTTAGATTGGTCTTTGGGTAAAACCTGTATTCATTGCCGTTTTTTGTGTGTAACAGATTGTGCCAAGGATTCAATAAAATTACAGAAAGGAGAAACCTGTGATTACCGGTGGGTTTCCGCTCAGGAGCTTTTGGCAATGTCTGATTCAGAACTTGTGGGCTACCAGATGAAAAAGTTTGTTGCCTGAAAAAAGGATTTTACGTGTGGCAGAAATAAAGGATTTAATAATCAGCTTATTTAAGGAACTCGGGCTTGGGCAGGTTTCCGTTCCGATTGAAAATGTTTCGGGTGGCTTTATGCACAGGATGTATAAGGAAATATAAAATGACACTTATGGAAACCTACGGGCTTTTATGAGCATGATGCCTTAGGCAAATAAGCCGTCCTTGTTGCAATATACCATAATTTTCTTTACGCGGCTGATTTTAAATCTGGCTTCTGCAGGGCCTTCGGGGTAAAGCTTTTCAAACTGAATCCCATTGTCTGCAACGGCGGCAATAAACGAAATATAGTGATCCTTTGTCATGGGGTGATTGAGAGAGACAAAGTATTCATCTTCTGTGACTTCGACATTTATTTTGTGCTCGTCGTCGGGCTCTTCGGGTGTTTGTGGTGGTAGCGTAATTCCACAACAACTGATTACCGCTTCTCCCGTTGAAGTAATCACATTCCCGCATACAGGACAAACGTAAAACTTGCTTTTTGCAATGTTTGCATTCTTGTTTTGATTACGGATACAGCTTCCCGAAAGCAGTTCTATCACAGAAATCCCAAGCGCAGCGGCCAGTGATTCAAGCAGGCTTATGTCAGGAAATCCATTTCCGGTTTCCCACTTGCTCACAGCTTTTGCCGTAACGTTTATTTTTTGAGCAAGCTCTTGTTGAGTCATCTTTTTATTTTCACGCAGCATTTTTATCTGCGCACCTGTAACATAATTATCTATCATAATTTTACCTCTTTTAATAGGGCCATTTTGTTTTGATCTGTTGAAAGTCTAGCATAAGTTGGGAGGGATTGGTACCTACGGTTCGTGGAGAATGTGATTAGAGCAGTGACAATTTGTATTATGGAGTTTTTTGGTTTTTATGATATTATGAAATTATGGGAGATTAATAAAACCAGGTCATGGGAGAAAATCAAGAATGAATCACAAAGGAACAATTCAAATAGAAACAGAGCGACTTATTTTACGCAGATTCACAATTGATGATGCGCCGGCTATGTTCAAAAACTGGGCGTCGGATTCGGAAGTTACAAAGTTTATGACCTGGCCTACTCATAAGGATGTCGGTGTGAGTAGATGGGTTTTGGACAGCTGGATTCCTTCTTACGAAAAAGCGGACTATTATGTCTGGGCAATCACCCTCAAGGAAAACGGTGACGAACCGATTGGAAATATTCACGGGCTTCCTAAGGACGAAATTGAGGCTGTTGAGTTTGGTTACGCGCTTGGAAGAAAATGGTGGCACAAGGGAATTATGACAGAAGTTCTTCATGCTGTGATTGATTTTTTCTTTGAGCAGGTTGGTGTAAACAGTATTCGCGCTTATCACGATCCGAATAATCCGCATTCGGGAATGGTTATGAAAAAGTGCGGCATGAAATATGAAGGAACACTCCGCAGTGCCGACAGAAATAATCAGGGCATTGTGGACCAGTGCTGGTATTCGATTTTGCGTAACGAATGGGAAAAGGCGTAAATTTTTTGCGAGGATTTTAACATGACACTAGAAGAAAGAAATCAAAAAGTACGCGCTTTTTTTAATGGTAAAATTGACACTTATGATGATGTGCACAGCGAATATATGAAAACAAAAGTTTTGCTGGCAGACAACCTCGACAAAACAGTAAAAAAGATTTTAGACTTGGGTGGCGGTACCGGGCTTGAGTTGATTCATCTGTTTGAACTTTTTCCTGATGCGCAGGTAACAGTAATTGATATCACAGAAAATATGTTGGAAAAGTTGAAGACCCGCGATTTCGCAGACCGTGTGAAAACAATCTGCGGCGACTTTTTTGAAGTTCCATTCGACGAAAATTATGATGCGGTTATTACAACTTCTGCTTTTCATCATTTTAAAAAGGATGAAAAAATCCGGCTTCTCAAAAAGATTTTGGAATGTCTTAAGCCTGGCGGTCAGTTTATCAATTGTGATTTAATTGCACTCACATCGGAAGAAGAAGCCGAACAACTGGTGGAATTGGAAAACAACACCGATGACTCAAAACACATCGACACACCTCTTACAATTGAAAACGAAATAGATGCGCTTGAGCAGGCTGGCTTTGCGAAGATAACTTCTAGCAACGGTGGTAAAGAAAACTACGGACTTTTTGTTGCAAGAAAGATTTAAAAAATATGGGGCTAAATTATGGAAATCAAAAAATCAGAAATCGACAGAGGACAGGCATTTGATTTTGGGCGTACATCGGAAGTATATGCACAGTACCGCGACATTTATCCGGAGTGTATGTTTCAGAAGTTTGCAGATCTTGGATTTGGTGTTCAGGGGCAGAAGATTCTCGATTTGGGAACAGGCACCGGTGTAATTCCACGCGGCATGTATAAATATGGCGGGCAGTGGATTGGAACGGACATTGCAGAAAATCAGATTAAATATGCAAGAGAGCTTTCGGCCGGCATGAATATTGATTATCTTGTGAGCTCTGCAGAAGACCTTGATTTTGAAGAAGACAGTTTTGATGTTATTACGGCTGCACAGTGTTTCTGGTATTTTGAGCCGTCAATCATAGTTCCAAAAATCAAAAAGTTTTTGCACAGTGGCGGCACCTTCTTAAAAATCTACATGAGCTATATGAAAGAAGAGCAGATTACTCACGATTCAAACTCTCTTGTAAAAAAGATAAACGGAAACTGGAGTGGCGGAAATCCCGGTATAAAAGATTTAACAACTCATCATTTTGAAAATCCTCAGATGGACAGTATGATTGTTGATTTACCTTTTACAAGGGAAAGCTGGCATGGTAGAATGCTTACATGCCGTGGTGTAATGGCCGCGATGAACGAAGGACAGATTAATCAGTTTGATTACGAACACAAAAAAATGCTAGAAGAAAACTACCCAGAAAGTTTTACCGTAAAGCACAAGATTTTTTTAACCTGGTATAAAATTGAAAAATAGGAAGAAAAAGAGGATTTTATGATAACAATAAAAAAAGTAGACAAATCATATTTTGAATTATACGACAAAATCCCCATGAATGTTGATGTTCGTTCGGAATTACAGCTTTGCAGAATTGACGGCGGGCTTGGTGGAATTGAGTTTAAGGAAGTTCCTGTTACGCCTTATGTAAAAGATCTTTCAAAATATGAACGGGCAACAGAATACGAAAAAGAATTTGATATTTCTACCTGGCACTTTTTTATGGCTTTTGATGATGATAAACCTATGGGTGCTCTGACTGTTGCCGGTCCTACTCCAAATCTTTACATGCTTGGCGGAATGAAAGATGCCTGCGTCTTATGGGATATCCGCGTTGATGATAAATATAAATATCAGGGAATCGGGCAAAAGCTTTTTAATCAGGCAAAGGGCGTGGCACAGGAAAAAGGTTATAAAAAAATGATAATCGAATGCCAGAATAACAACGTGACCGCCTGCCATTTTTACAGAAAACAGGGAGCCATCCTTACAAAGTTTGACACAAACGCATACTGCACAGAGCCGGGTCTTGAAAACGAAGTTCAGTTGATCTGGATATTGGAATTAATATAATTTGTATAAAAAGGAATAAAAATGAAAGATGCAACAATAAACAGAATAAGACAATTTATAACAGACCGCGACTGGGGCCAGTACCATAGCCCTGCAAATCTGGCAAAATCAATTTCGATTGAAGCGAACGAACTCCTTGAATGCTTTCAGTGGAGCGACACAGAATACGATCTTCAGCATGTAAAAGAAGAGCTTGCCGACGTCCTTGTTTATTGCCGCGACCTTTTAGACGAACTAGGCCTGGACGAAGATGAAATTGTAAACATGAAGATGGACATGAACGAAAAAAAATACCCGGTAGACAAAGCCCGCGGTAACAACAAAAAGTATACGGAGTTTTAGGGAGTAGCCCATGCGCAGAAAAGACAGAGAAGTAAAAGATTATGACGAGATAATTGATATTCTTTCGAGGTGCAAAGTCCTTCATCTTGCTTTGATAAGTGAAGAAAAGCCCTATTCTGTTCCGCTTAATTTTGGATATATTCTTGAAGAAGCTGGGAACAACAAAAAACTTTCCGTTTATTTCCACTGTGCGCCTGAAGGTAAGAAACTTGATGCTATAAAAGAAAATCCGAATGTCTGTTTTTCTGCAGAGTCACTGGCCCAAGCCGACGGCGACAAAGAAAAAGCCTGCACCTGGACCTGTTATTACGAAAGTGTGATTGCTTTTGGAAGGGCTCAAATTCTTACCGATTCAGACGAACGCACAAAAGGCCTTGATGCAATTATGTTTCATCATGGTTTTAAGTTGCCCGCCGGTATAAAAACAATTGCCTATAATGCAATGGAACTTGCCCGCACCGCAGTAGTCAAAATCGAAGTTGAAGAGATTACAGGAAAAAGACATTTGAGAAAATAGCTGAGGGAGGAATAATGAAAACCAAGGAAGCGATAATCGAACAGCAGAAAAACTTTATTCAGAAAATGAAGGATAAAACATCTGCGCTGATTAATTCAATCGATAAATCTGAAATTGAAACGATTCTTCTTTCGGGAAGTGTTTCCCGCGCTGATTTTTTTCCTCGCAAAAAGGAGAATGGTGAATATGACGGGATGGTTGATTTAATCGTCATGCGTAAAAAAGGAAGCAAGGTGACCGCCGAAGAAATTTTTGGTCCCGACCAGGATCCGCCGATTCCATATCATTGTATTAAAATTGATGATGTCTGGTGGGCAATTATGTTCACGGATTTTATCGATACAGAAAAATTTTCTCAGCTTGGCGAGCCAAGACAATTTTCTGTACTGGAATCTCAAATTCTGTATGACCCGAATAATTCCTATAAAAACGAACTTGAAAAAATAAATCAGTTTGTAAAAGAGGATTTAAAAAAGAATCTTGACGGTGCTCTCGGTTACATTCACTACCTCATTTCTGATTACAAAAAAGACCGCTGGTATCGCCGCGAAGCATTCATCCAGATGCATGAAAATCTGAATACGGCTATCCGTGCCGGGGTGCGGGCTCTTTTTTATCTGAACGGATTTTATTCCCCTGCAGAAGACCGTGCAATTTATTACTCTCACAGCCTTCCAAAGCTCCCGGAAAATTATGCAAAAATAATCGCGCTAGCTTGCAACCAGAATACAAATTCAGAAAGAAATTATTTTAAGCGCGAAAAAATCTTTATGGAAAAGATTGTAGGATTTATTGAGAAAAACAAAAAATAATGAGATAACCTTGGGGGCGTTGCGGGGGAAATCCCCCGCTGGAAGGGGTAGCGGACAAGACCGCAGCGAAGCGAGGACTTGGGAGCGAGGGGAATGCCTTCCCCTCCTTTCTTATTCCTTACAATTCCTTCTATGCGCCTTCAGTTTTTTCAACGCCCATGCGTAGTGGCTGGAGGTGTTGCTTACGAAGTAGGAGCCGAGTGGGGCGGTGCCGGTCCAGCAGAAATATTTTGCTTTGAAGAGTTCTTCGTTGGAGTAACTTTGGATGAGCTTCATGACGTCGGCGTGGCTTTTTTTGAAGAGGGCTTTGGCGGACTCGAGGCTTGTTGCCTGATGATTTTTCCAGAACATGATGTTCATTGCACCGTAAGTTGCCCAGCTGTATTCTGACGGTAAAATTGAAATTGCTTTTTTGCTGTCGGTTACTTTTGCATTGTTTTTTGGGAACTGCATCATGAGTTTGTGCCATTCATAAAGGTGAATCAGAACATCGCGTACATTTTTGTCGCGGCTCCAGTGAGCTTCTTTTTTGCTTGGCTGGCCCGAAAAATCAAAGGGAGTATTGAGCTCCTTTTCTGTCATCCCGTCGATAAAATTCATAAGCTCTGTGTAGTTTTCAGCTGCTGCTTTGAGCAGGTCATCTTTTGTACTTGGTCTTGGCATAGTCTTCCTCCTGTACGGTCGAGAGTGGCCGGTGATAATTTGTAAATTATTGAAAGATTGTGAAGGTAATCTTTATCCTTCTGATTATCACTATACCACGAGGCGGAGGTACAAAAAAGAAACAGGTTGTTGCTTTTTGGGGCTGTGATGTTTGAATAAAATGATTGAGTAAGTTTACGGTGTTCTACGCCTTCCAGTGTTTGAGCTGCGAAAGCATGGTGTCATAAAATTTCTTGCGCTCGTCGTCACTTTTGTTGTCGGGATTTGGCATATGTTCCAGAAGAAAATCAATCAGGGAATCTTTCTGCTTGTAAATAAACTCGCCGTCATTGTAGCACCATTTACAGTAATCTTCGTTGAAGGTTTTGTCCGGCTCACGGCTGATCATGGAATCTTCGGTAAGAGGCATTCCGCAGCACTGGCAGTAAAGCTTTCGTGGAGAGCCCAGCAGAGTATTTATGGAAACATCAAACTCGCGCGAAAGAACAATGAGCATCTGTGGGTTTGGTTGAGTCTCCCCTGTTTCCCATCGGCTAACGGCCTGTCTTGTAATGTTTACGCGGACCGCCATTTCTTCCTGAGTAAGATTATTTTTTTCACGAAGTTGCTTTAGTATTTCAAAAACTTCCATCGGGGGCCTCACTTTGAATTAGAGAATTATGTAAAATATTGTATCATATTTTATGACAAAAACAATCTAAGTTGGAATATATATGAATTTACAAATCCCCACATGGCACTTATAATATTATCAGGACGTTGGGTAAAAATGTCGGAAAAAGAATTAATTCAAAAAGTAAATGAATATACTCTTTATTTATCTGATGATTATCTTGATGAAGTGTGCCGAGAACTTCTGAAAGTTGATGATTTAAATCTGTTTTTCGAAAAATGCTATCAGGCTGTGGATGATTTTGATGATAAATCTCCCTGTCCTTTTATCTGCGATTCGGTAACGCATTCACATCAGAATAGAAAATTAATCATTCAAAAATACGAAAAAGATGCGATTTATAAATTCTGCGAAAAAATGCTGTATGATTCTTCATATATAAAGCGAAGGGAAGCGCTGATTATAATCTGTGATTTATACATACACAGGTCTACGTGCAAAGATATTCTTATTAAATATTTTGATTATGTAATCCAGAAGGATCCTCTTCTTTTGTATGATTATATAATGGAATTTACATGGCTTTATGCAAACGATCATTCGCTTAAAAAAAATCTGTATTCAAAAATATTAAAAATGAATATGGAATTTTCAAATCTTGTTTTGCTGGAAGCCCTGGATAGTTCTTCCGAAGTTTTGTTTAGCCGTGGTGGTTTAAAAAAATATAAAATATTATCACGGTTATCAAAAAATAAATCTGTACCTGTTCGTCTGATTGCAAAAAATATCAGACATAATATGCTTTGTGCCTCGCCTCAAAAAAGGATTGAAACAAAGGCACACATTTTGATGAATGCAAGGCAGGAATTTTCGAATAAATTATCAAAAGCTAAAACTGTCACATATAAACCAGATGACTTCAAAAAGTTTTATCTGGATTATATCAATCTATCATGGAGTGCAAAATGAAGGGAGTTTATAAAGGTTTGATTATTAAGTAAAAATAAAATGAGGTCTGAATGCCGGTTATAAGAGCGTTTATGGTGCCGCATCCGCCGATGATTGTACCGGAGGTGGGACGCGGGAGTGAAAAGCAGGTTGAAAAAACAATTAAGGCTTACGAAAAAGTTGCAGATGAAATTGCTGAGCTTAAGCCCGAAACAATTATTATCTCAAGTCCTCACAGCCTGAATTATTATGATTATTTTCACATTTCTCCGGGAGCGGGAGCAGTCGGTTCTTTTTCTGATTTTGGTGCGCCAGAGGTGAAGTTTGAAGTTCGTTATGATCAGGAGCTTGTAAATCTGATTAGTGATTATGCAGAACGCTCTGGATTTCCGGCCGGAACCCTTGGTGAAAAAAATCCTTCGCTTGATCACGGAACAATGGTGCCGCTCTGGTTTATTCTCCAAAAATATAAGGACTTTAAGCTTGTACGCACAGGCCTTTCGGGTTATGATCTTTTGAAGCATTATGAATACGGCATGTTGATTAAGGATGCGCTTGATGAACTTGGGCGAAAGGTTGTTTACGTTGCAAGCGGAGATTTGTCTCATAAATTACAGTCGTACGGGCCTTACGGTTTTGCAGAAGAAGGTCCTGTTTACGACAAGCGGATTATGGATGTTTGTTCAGGGGCGCGTTTTGATGAGCTTTTTGATTTTGATGAAAGCTTTTGCGAAAAGGCTGCCGAATGTGGACATAAATCTTTTGTGATTATGGCGGGTGCACTCGATGGAAAAGTTGTCCGTGCCACTCAGTATTCGCACGAGGATGTAACAGGTGTAGGATACGGAATCTGTTCTTTTATGCCGGAAGGTGATGATGACAAAAGACATTTTTTGGAGGCACGGCTCAAGAAGGTCCAAAATGAGATTGTACAAAAAAGCCGGGAGTCAGATGCCTTTGTAAAACTTGCACGTGAATCCGCAGAATACTTTGTGAAAAACGGACGCGAGATGGATCTGCCTTCCTGGGTGCCACCGGAACTTTTGGACAGGCAGGCCGGAGCCTTTGTTTCGGTTCATAAATTTGGTTCACTTCGCGGATGCATCGGGACAATCGCTTCAACAAAAGAAAATCTTGCACTGGAAATAAT
Organism: Treponema sp.; assembly: GCA_016286365.1. Classification (GTDB taxonomy): domain Bacteria; phylum Spirochaetota; class Spirochaetia; order Treponematales; family Treponemataceae; genus Treponema_D. The sequence goes on along the minus strand of JAEESN010000003.1, from coordinate 97,725 downwards.
TCACAATGCGGTAAGTGCCGTTTCCGAAGATCCACGATTTGAGCCTGTCACAGAAGATGAACTAAACTATCTTGATATAAACGTAGATGTTCTTGGCGAGGCAGAAAAAATCTCTTCTCCGGCAGAACTCAACGTAAAAAAATACGGCGTAATCGTGCAAAGCGGTTATAAGCGTGGACTGCTGCTTCCAGACCTGGACGGCGTTGACACCGTAGAACAGCAGATTTCGATTGCAAGACGTAAAGGAAATATCGGTCCAGACGAAAAAATCGAGCTTTTCAGATTTGAAGTTGTACGGCATTATTAGGTGTCCGGGAGAGATGGCAGAAATAATTGAGGAGTTTATTACGAAGATAAGCTTATAATCTTCGTTCTCTTTTTATTTCTTCTCTTAACCAGTTCGTAAGTTTTTCTTCTGTTGGAAGATTGAGTTTGTATTTTTTGACAAAAAGATTTTCATCGATTCCTTCTGTAGTGTATTTTACAAGCTCTTTTCCAGCCTGTGTACAGATTAAAAGACCAATAGGCGGATTGTCATCTTTTTGCATAATATTATGTCGGTAATAAGAAAGATACAGTTTCATCTGTGCTATATCATCATATTTTATTTTCTTTGCTTTTAAATCTATCAGGACATGACATTTCAAAATGCGATGATAAAAAATCAGGTCACATATAAAATAATCATCATCAATAAGGATTCGTTTTTGACGAGTTTCAAAACAAAAGCCATTTCCAAGTTCCAGAATAAATTCCTGTAAGTGATTTATAAGAGCCTGTTCTAAATCTGATTCTTCTACTATTTCATTATCTTTTAGTCCAAGAAATTCATACACAAAAGGAGTTTTTACGAGATCCGACAGATCCATCTTCTCTGAACCGGATTGAATGTATTTACTCATTTTTGCAGGATTTTGACTGATGGCACTTCGCTCAAAATAGTTGGTATGAATTTGTCGTTTTAATTCACGTACAGACCAGGTTCCTTTTATTGTTTCTAATTCATAAAAAACGCGACCGAGAGGGTTTTCAACAGTCATGATTAATGAAAAATGAGTAAAAGAAAGACATTTGAAGAGACGTTCCGGAGGTAGTTGTAAATCTGGGGGTAAGTGATGATAATTTTTTTGTCCAATTGGGCAGACAGTGTCTGCCCAATTGGAATTACTGTTTTGAATTTGGCAATCAGTGATTGCCAAATTTGAATTGTTGTTTGTAATTGGGCAATCGTTGATTGCCCAATTAGATGTTAGTTTGAAGTCATCAAAAATATTTTCTTCTGCTCTAAATTCATGTAAGACATAATCAAAAATAGGTTCTTCGAGAAATGTAAATTCAAAATAAAATTGTCTGTAGAGTTTTAGATTTCTATAAGATAGGGATTTTTTATTCAAATTCTCTGCAAGTCTTTGTAAAGTCTTATCACCATATTTAGCCCTATCTTCTCCATTCTGTTCATAATTCACAATATAAAAACCAATGAGCCAGTTACGTGCTGTAATATTTCTGTTTATTGCTTTTGCTGTATTTTCTTCAAAGACATCATTAAGTTTACAGATTGAATTTTCAAGCTGAGTAAAATCGTTTGATTTTGGAGATTTGTTTAAAGAATTTTCCATACCATATGCCTCGTAAGTTTTCGATTTTCAGCGCCAGTCCAACCCCAGACCTGAATTATGGTAAAGAAAATTAAAAAAAGTTATAAAGGGCAGAGGCCCCCGAGGATTATTACTACACATACTAAAAAACATGAAAAATTGTTGGATATTACATTCTGTGCAGTGAACTTTACAAATTAAATATAATAATTTTTTAATGCAAAAACAATAAAACTTCCTTTCCAAAATAGAAAACTTTTTGAGGATTTATTAATATGAAATAAAGGAATTCGATTTCGATGTGTATCGGATTCTATAACAGGAAAAATTAATGCCGACTTGTGAAGTTTGTTTCAGACAGTGTAAATTAGAAGAAGGTCAGACTGGTTTTTGTGGTGGACGAATCTGTCGCGATGAGCAGGTTGTAGCGGCTAATTACGGAAGACTTACTTCTGTTGCGCTGGACCCGATTGAAAAAAAGCCTCTTAAAATGTTTATGCCGAAAAGCATGATTTTGTCCCTTGGTTCTTATGGCTGTAACCTCCGCTGCCCTTTTTGTCAGAACTCGAGTATCTCCTGGTCGCAGAGGGCTTTTGAATTTAAAGACAGAGCTGATTTTTATGAGCCGGAAGAAATTGTAAAGACAGCCCTGGAACTCCGTCCCCGCGGTAACATTGGTCTTGCCTTTACCTACAACGAACCGCTTATCGGTTACGAGTTTGTTCGTGATACTGCAAAGCTTGCAAAAGAAGCCGGTCTGCAGAATGTACTGGTAACAAACGGAACAGCAACTCAAAAAGTTCTCAAGGAAATCCTGCCATACATCGATGCCATGAACATAGACCTCAAGGCATTTACGAATCACTTCTACCACGACTTCATCGGCGGCGATTTTCAAATGGTGAAAGACTTTATTACAACCGCCGCCCAGTCCTGCCACGTAGAACTCACCACGCTCATCATCCCCGGCGAGAATGACAGTGAAGAGGAGATACGCGAATTGTCAGCCTGGACCGCCGCTCTCGAAAATCAATCCGGCAAAAAAATCCCCCTCCACATCACTCGCTTCTTCCCGGCCTTCAAACTTACTGATAAAGAGCCAACCCCGGTCAGCACAATTCTGCGTCTTGTTGAAATCGCAAAAGAAAATCTTGAATTTGTTTTTCCGGGGAATATATAATTAAAAAGTGGAGTGAATCATGCGAAAAGACAAAATCAATTATTATCTTGATATTGCGGATGTTGTTTCAAATCAGTGTACCTGTTTGCGACGTCGTTATGGCGCGGTAATTGTAAAGAATGATGAAATTATTTCTACTGGTTATGTAGGTGCCCCTCGTGGCCGTCAGAATTGTTCTGATATCGGTTACTGCGTGCGTCAGAAATTAAATATTCCGCGTGGCGAAAGATACGAATTGTGCCGCAGCGTGCATGCCGAAGCCAATGCAATTATCAGTGCAGAACGCGCAAAAATGATTGACTCAACACTTTATCTTTCTGGTCGTGAAGTTGAAACAAATGAAATCATAAAAAATTCTATCTGCTGTTCTATGTGTAAAAGACTGGTTATAAATGCCGGAATTAAAACGGTTATAGTTCGTGACACAGCAACAGAGTACAGAGTTATCGACGTAGCTGACTGGATTAAAAATGATGAATCTCTGGTCGGCGAGTTCGGATATTAACAGGGAAGGCATGGCTTTTGACTAATCAGATTTCGTACCAGAAAAAAAATGATGACATAGAATGCGTGCATTATAAAAACTGGACGAAGGCTTATCCGCCTCACACGCATGCTGAACACCTGACTCTTGGAATTGTTGAAGATGGAAGTGTCTGCATTGTGATGGAGGGGGAGTCAAAAATCTATAGTGCGGGAGATGAGTTTCAGATTCCGCCGGATGTTCTGCATGAGATAAAACCGGTAGATGATAAGAACTATTCGATGCTGGTAACTTGTGTGAGAACACAGACAAGTGCAGGGGGCGGCAAGCCTGGAGAACTCGGCGAATCCGGCGGAGCCAGTGGACTTGTAGAACTCAAAGATTCCATTCTCGATCAGCCGGAAAATCTTTATCTTATTGAAGAAATGGCCCGGGCCACAAATATCAGTCCTTTTCATTTAATTAGGAAATTCAAAAAGATGTATGGACTTACTCCACATCAGTTTCAGATTCAGTGCAAAGTTCGAAAAGCCCAGAAGCTGCTGGAAGAAGAAAAAAGCGTCTGCGAGGTAACTTATGATGCAGGCTTTTGTGATCAGAGTCACCTCGACAGATGCTTTCAAAAAATTGTCGGCCTTACCCCAAAAGAGTATAAGGATGCTGCAAAATCAGACTGCGATTCCTAACATAAGGCTGGAAAAAATTTTGCAAAAAGATAAAGGCCTTCTGGTCCTGCATTAACTTCATGTGGAACCTTAGCCGGCATAATCGAAATTACACCTGGCTCATAATCAAGACACTTTCCATCATTAATACACTTTCCGTAGCCCGCAATAACCTCGTGAGTTTCCAGCTGAGTTTCATGAATGTGATTTTTAATGCTTTTGTTAGGCGCAATTCTAACAAGGTGATAGCTGAAGTCCCCACCAGTATCCTTTGCAGTGATGATGTGCTTAAGTTCAACACCTTCAAAAGTCTGATGCTTGTTCCAGTTGATTTTGTCGAAGTCAATCTGACCTTCCGACAGACGAAGACTTCCACTGTTGAATTTTTCAAAAAGTTCTTTACTCATATTGTTGCCTCTTGAAAAGAGAGTAATAAAAATCAAAAATAATTTATTGGATAAAATTGCTCTTTTATATGGAAATAATACTTCCACCCATTCTCAACATATACAGGCGGGCATAAATCATATATTCTATAATCACAAAGCGCTTTGAAAATACGGTGAACTGGGGTCTCTGAGCTTGTCGAAGGGTCTCCAGAACAATCTATTATGGAGAACAAAAATGAAAACACTAGTAATACTTTGCGCCCCATGTGGCGTTGGAAAATCTACAGTAAAAGAAATCATCGCCCAACGTAATCAGCTGCCGAACTTTGCCTGCATTGATACAGACGCCGTCGGTCTGAACTGGCACAGCTACAAAGGAACTGACCACGAAAATCAGTATTATACAGACACCCTCAAACGCGCAGACGAAATCTCCGGTGATAAAAATATTTTCTTTGTGAGTGCCGGCATGAATCCACCAAACTTTTATAACCACGTGGATCTGCCCGAATCAATAGGGCGTACATTCTTCATCGGAATGACCTGCTCCGACGACGAAATCACCAGGCGTCTAAAGGCTCGCCCCGCCGAACGCCAGACAGACAGCGACGAGTTTATTAAAACCCAGCACGAATACAGCGCCTGGTTCAAAAGAAGCAAAGGTAAGTTCCAGCTGTTCATTGATAACACAAATCAAACGGTAGAAGAAACTGCAGAAATGATTGAGGAATTTATTCTTACGCTAATTATACAAGATCGGATTTAAAACTTTTAATTCATCATCTTCGAAAAGATAATATTCTGTATTGCACCATTCTGGAATTTTTCCACTGTTTTTAATCTCGTCTTTCCAGAAATCTCGCACTTCTTTTTCAGGGTTTTTGATTATGATATTGCTGTCTAAAGAATAATCAAGCCCCAGTTCAAAAGAAAAACCTTCTGTAACAACTCCGGTCTCAAGATTGATGATGAAAAATCCATTTGCCATAGTTCCGGCTCCGAATTCTGCGATCTTATATTTTCCGTTAAAATCGGGCTCCATATGAGAAGCTTCTGTGATTATTGTTTTATAATTTTTCTTTGTAACAGTGTCTAAAATCGGTTCTGCATTTTTACCGGTCCATTTTTGAACAGGTTTAGTAAAATAAGAAAAAGAACATGCTTCAATGCCATCGCCATTTTGTATTAAGTCCTCAACTACAAAATAAATATCTTTTTTAATTTTCTCACCGGCCGGAATTTCTATAAAATCAAAATCAATTACATTGCTCGCTATTGAATCAAGATAGGCACGATAAGATTTTCCCTTATAATTCAAAAACAAAAACTGATTTGAAAAGTTTTGAGTTTCGTTCCAGGAATTAACAATCTCCACCTGTGCCTTTACCAGGCCGTCTTTTTTGTTGATTGTGATTTTAGAAAGTTTTATATTCCAGTTTACTGGTAATATTTCTGCTTCCAGAATTTTTATTTTTTCAACAGAAAAACACATTAAAGGTTTGTCGTAATATTGGATATCCACATTTTTGTCATATTTAAAAACTGCTTCTGTTTTAAAAAAGCAATCAAAGTCTATCTGATTTTTTATAAGATTGTTTACAATTTCGTTGTCACTGTCTTCTTCTGTCCCAATTCCAATGACTTCGCTTCTGTCTGTTACAAATCGGATGTTTGGCGGCATCCCATTATAGAGTCGAAAACTTCCCTTCAGCGTTACAGTATCTCCCGGAGATATTTTTTTGGAAAGAGGTTTTTCTTCCTCGGCACACGCAGAAAAAGTAAATAAAAATAATGTACATAAAATGATAAAAAATTTCTTCATATATTGTCCTGTTATATTATTATCTATTCAACAAGCGGATAATCAGCATAATTATAAAACTGATTACGAGAAATACAAAAACAATTCCTATGATTATTAAATTCCGGTTTAACATTTTTTGTTTGAATTCGCGGTCATTTTTGTAAAGAGATTCGGCACCATTGGTCATTGATAATTCTTTCATCCTTTTTTCAGCCATCTTTTTTCGTATTTCTAATTCACCTCTAATAAGACGGTAAAGAATATACCCCATTAGAATAACTATAAGGATTAAAAAAAGTCTTACTGTAATTGAGTTCCAGGTTTTTGACTGTGTTATTTTTGTGATGGAATTGTTATTGAGGTTTAATTCAAATATCTGTTCATCTTCTCTATAAAAACGAATTGTGTTGTTGCCAGTTAATTCCATCTTTTTTATGAAAACCCATTGAACGTCTGTTTCCAAAAATGGAATAAAAAATTTTTTGTATAAGGTAATCAATTTGACGCTGGTAAATTCTGAATCGGTATTATCCGTTACTGTTATTAAAGCTTCTTCAGAAAAACGAGAAAAGTGATAATCAATATTATATTCAAGACCTTTGTAATTAATGGATTCTAGTTCTGGAGGTGATGTCCGTTTTGCAAAGGCGCTCGTAGCTGTGACGATTGTAAAAAATAAAATCAGTAATAATTTTTTCATGTTGATTGTCCTTAGGGGTTTTTCTTTATTTTCCATGAATTACAGATTCAATCCGAGACGTGTCTGCGTTTATTACGATTTCGAAAACGCCGCCTTTGTAGTCTTTTGCAAGAGAGCCTTGGATAATCCATTTGTTTTTATATTTTGAAATTCGGTAGGGCTGCTCGTCTCTGATATTGTCTTTACCATAAATCTCGAACAAAGCCTGTTCTGCAACTTTTATAACATCATCCGGTTTTGTAAGTTTTTTAACTTCGGGTTGTGTTCCTGTGTATTTGTATTCTTTATTCCGGGTGACAGTTTCTTTTAATTTCTTTTCATAAAGTTTATTTACATTTCCGGATATGCATTCATACTTCTCACCGGGATATACAAACTTAAATAAATTATTTTTTGTGTTTATGCATTTTACTTCGAACGTGTTTATGTTTAATTCAAAAATATGATTTTCGCCATCAGTGATGGTGATTGTTTGTTTATCTTTAAATTCTATTTTGCTTATAAACAGCCACTGAACATCGCCTTCAAGGTGTTCATTAAGTTTTATAGCGTAAATCGGAACATTATATATATATTTGGGTTCTTTTTCTGATTGAACTTTTATTATCCCAAAAAAATAATCAGCATCACCAAAGACTTTCATATCTGCGGTGTAAGTAATATTTTCTTTGGTAAGAGAACATGGCTTTTTTGATTCATCTATATATATATCTGCAAAACAGACTGCCATGCTTACAAATAATGTAAATAAAAGTATAAAATTTTTTTTCATGTTTATTCCCATCTTATTAATCAGGATAATAATCCCCGGTTCTTACGTAACTTGTTTTTGTATTGAATTCGTAGAATCTTTCCGGCAGATAATCAAAATCTTCGCCCCATCGTCCTTTAAAGTTTTCTTTATCTCCGCCACCATGGATGACTATGTAAAGATCACAATCATCATCTGTGATGAAAAACGAAATATTTATTTCAGAAGTTTTTAATCTGAATGCTGTTTTTACAGAGTGGGATCCAGCACCTTTCCATGGACCTTTTGTATTTATTATTTTGAGTTCTGATTTTCCAGATTTAAATAAATCATAATTGTTGTGTCCGTTATTAAGGTTGATTCCTTTTTGACCGAACAGCATTTTAATCGTTTTAAGGGCTTTCGAAATCTTTTTTACATCTCTTTTGTTTTTGACAAGTGGAAGTGCCTTGTTTATAAGAGATTCAAGCTCGTCATAAGTTAATTGTGATTGGTGTGTCTCGGATTGAATTTCTTTTGTTTCAAAAATATATTTCTTTTCACCTTCATTATCTAGCAGATTAATTCCTTCATTATCGATAGAAACGAAACAACCCCAGTGAAAATGTGATACGGTTGCAACATATTCTACCATACGAGGATTTTTGAAAACTTTGGCGATTTTAATTTCATCGAAAAGTGTATTTCCTTCATAAACGGTAAAAAGAACAGTTTCTTTATTCCATTTTTTTGAAATAAGTCCACCTGTTTGGTCAATGACGCGATATTTCCCATCTGGAGAAAAATATTCCTGTGGTTCCCAAGGTTCATCAGACCAGGCAGAAATTGAAGTGATAAATAATGTACATAAAATTATAAAAAGTTTTTTCATATTTTATCTCTTCTATTCTCCGTGAATTACAGATTCTATTTGTGAGGTTTCTGCGTTGATTATGATTTCAAAAACACCGCCGAGGTTTTCTTTTTGAAAAGAGCCTTGTACAATCCATTTGTTTTTATATTTTGAAATGCGGTAAGGCTGCTCGTCTCTGATATTGTCTTTACCGTAAATCTGGAATAAAGCCTGTTCTGCAACTTTTATAACATCATCCGGTTTTGTAAGTTTTTTTACTTCGGGTTGTGTTCCTGTGTATTTGTATTCTTTATTCCGGGTGACAGTTTCTTTTAATTTCTTTTCATAAAGTTTATTTACATTTCCGGATATGCATTCATACTTCTCACCGGGATATACAAACTTAAATAAATTATTTTTGGTGTTTATGCATTTTACTTCAAACGTGTTTATGTTTAATTCAAAAATATGATTTTCGCCATCAGTGATGGTGATAGTTTGTTCATCTTTAAATTTTATTTTGCTTATAAACAGCCTCTGAACATCGCCTTCAAGCTGCTTATCAATTTTTATAGCGTAAATCGGAACATCATATATATATTTAGGTTCTTTTTCTGATTGAATTTCTACTACTCCGAAAAAATAATCAGCATTACTATTGAGTTTTATGGATGAATAAGTAACGACTGTATAACTTAAGTTACCATTTATCGGTGTCACTGTTAGCGTACATATCTTGTCTGGAATACATATTTTATCTTCATCTGCAAAACAGACTGCCATGCTTACAAATAACGTAAATAAAACCAATAAACCTTTTTTCATTTTTATCTCCTTTTGCCACTCATATTTCCAGGCGTTTTTTATTTCCAGCTTTCCCAAACTTTCTGGCACATACCGATTGTAGCTTCTGTTTTTCCGTTACGGCATACAGGGAGTTTTAAAAGTTTGAGCTGATTTTCAAAAAGTTTTGATTCTTTTTCGCTGTCATCAAGGTATGCAATGCTTGAATAATCTTTTGCATTTTTATCTGTCATAAAATCAATTGCACCGGCGCGACTTCCTTCCTGTCTTGCGATTGCACAAACTACAGAATCAAACTCGCCCGCGCTCATCTCTTTTTCTTTTAAATCCACAAACTGAAAAACAATCCGTCTTTCTTTAAAAAATCTCTGTGCCGCTTTGCAGTCAAAAGATTTATTTGTACCAAAAATCTGAATCATAAAATTATTATAGCATAGAATCACACTGATTGTTATACTAAAAAAATGTGCGCGCTTATAAATAAAAAAGATGATATGACTCCCTTTGACATGACCGTCCCTCCAAAAAGAACGCCGTTTTTTCTTTTACCGCTCATGTGGGGTGGCTCTTTTTTGATGACAGCTCTTTCAAAATCAAAATTACAAATCAAAAAAACAGGGCTCAAAGGAATAAAACCTCCTTATCTTGTGATTTCCATGCATCAGGGATTTTCTGATTATTATATTGCGCCCCTTGCACTCTTTCCCCGACGTGCTTTTTATGTTTCCGATATGGAAGGTTTTGCGGGCTTTGGAAAATCTTTATACCGCGCACTCGGCTGCATTGGGAAAAGACGTTATGTTTCTGATTTCACTGTTGTAAAAAATATTTCGCATGCTTTTTCAAAAAAAAATTCAGTTGTGATTTTCCCGGAATCCCGTCACTCAAACATCGGAACAACTTCTAAAATCCCGGACAACATGGGAAAGCTTGCAAAATATTATGCAAAAAAATTCAACACACCGCTTGTAATTCTTTTAATCCACGGAAGCTATCTTAAAAATCCTTTCTGGGACGAAGAGCATACACGTAACGGAAAACTCGAAGCAGAACTACGCCTGGCGTATACGGCAGAAAAACTTCTTAAAACCGATGAAAAAACTGTTCAGAAAAAGATAGAAGAGTTTCTTTCTTATGATGAATATGACTGGCAGAAAAAAAATTCTCTTTTGTATACGGGAAAAAATCTTGCCCAGGGTTTACATCTTCCTTTGTACACATGCCCTCTTTGTAAAACAAAATATAAAATGCAAAGCGAAGGCGATAAACTGTTTTGTACTTCGTGCAAAAAAGAATTTACGCTTACGCCGGAAGGTAAACTGATTTCTGATGATAAAACTTTTTCCCCGGTTGAATGGTATAACGAAGAAAGAGAAGCTGCCATAAACGAATTAAAAAAGCATGGTGTAAAGAGGACGTTTAATGTACAGATAGAAGCGCTTCCAAACGAACATGGATTTATAAAACTTGGTGAAGGAACTCTGTGTTTGACCAAAGATGAATTCACCATCAATTTCCGGCCGCAAAAAAAGTATAACTACACACCAAAAGACTGGAGATTTGGTAATGACGGAATTGTCACAATCAGCTTTCCGCATAAAATAAGGGAGTCAGTTCAGACAGAATATAATTACCGCCATCACGGACGGGCAGTTGTTCTTTCCTGCAAAGACGCAACCTATTATCTTTATTCAGATGACGAGGATTTTAATCCGACAGAACTTCAGTTTATAGCGGAAGAACTTTATGACAGGCTAAGGTAAGTTTTGTATAATTGTAAATACAACTTAATGGAGAAAAAGTATGAAAAAATCAGTTTGTTTAATTTTAGTGTTTTTTACATTTATTAATCTCTTTTCAAAACCAAACGAAGAGCTTTTAAAAACTGTTCGTAAGGCAACTGTTTATGAAGATGAAATAATAGGAATTGCACACAGGGAGTCAAAAGTATATAAGGCTGCCCAAGAGTATATGTCTGCCTGTTCCGACAAGGAAATCATGGAGCTTTTAAATGATGAAAATAATATAGTCAGATGTTATGCGGCTACGTTTATAAAAGATAGAAATATAAAAGCCGACTGGTACAATATTTTATTTAACGAATTAGAAGATTCCGAAAAAATTAACTATCAAATTTATGATCTTGGTTATACGCCATATGTCGGGGATATTTTTATAGAAGAATTATTCGCGACAAAGCTTAACGCCGAAGAACAATCAAAATTAAAACTACAGGCAATCCAAAAAAAGTCAAAACTAAATTTTGCAAAAGGAATTTTACAATCAGATGAAAAATCAGATGAATTATACAAAGCGACCAGGGAATGGGCCCTTTTAAAAGATGAAGATGCAATTTTTTCTCTGGCAAAATATCAGAAAAAAGAAGACCTTCCGCTGATTCAGACTCTTAGAGATATTAATATAGAATTGTATTTTAAAGCGTGCCTTTATAACCTCAGTGAATCGAATAAGCCTTATTTAAAAGAATATATGATTTCAATCATGCCGCTTGATTTTTATTCGTGGAAGTATAAATCATTTTATACTTTGGTAGCCGCTTATCACGATGACTTTAGTAGAGAAATTTTCGACATGGCATTTTCTGAAGATGTAAATAAACGAATGCAGAAATATCATGTTGGGTTTGTTTATAGTGCTGCAAAAGAATATAAAGATGGTTTTTATGATGATTATTTAAAAACTCTCTGGCTTGAATATAATCTTACGGATGTAGATCTGATAGATTATTTTCTTGCCAAAGATAAAAAGTTTGCAATTGATGCAATAAAAAAATCAGTAAAAAAATCTGAAGTGTATTTTTCTAATACTAAAGCTTTGGATCATATGATAAAAACTCTGAGTATAAATAATGTAAATCTGACTGATTATTTTGCAAATGGAATAAAAAAAGCTGAAGTAATAACCTTCGAAGTTTATATGCATAATCTTGACTTAATCGATATTCAAAATAAAAAAATCATAAACGCAATGAAGCAGAGGCTTTCGAAAGATACTAATCAACATGTGCTGTTTCCTCTCTACGAAAATCTGATGAAATTGAATGACGAATCAATAAATGAATTTCTTGTTGAGACTTATAAAAAAAATAGGGATTCTTATACATCGTGGACTATTCCGGACTTCGAAAAACTTTTAGAACCGATTTTGAAAGAACGGAAAAAGTAAAAATCCCGGCAAACAAAAAATCACGGAACCCCGAATCACGATTTACAAAATCACTTCACAATTGAAAAATTCTAACTTATAATATTTTCGTATGAAGTTGTATTATGCAATCATTTTTGTTACTTCTGTGCTGCTCACGGGAATTTATTCTGGAATCTGGAGAAAAAGATTTTCGGTTTTCCTTACATTAACTTATGCATTAATTCCCATCATAAATCTTGGTTACTATATAACAGCAGTTTCTCAGACAGTCGGGGAAGCAATCATAGGCATAAAAATATCATACCTTGGAATCTATCTTCATGTTTTTGTAATGTACACAATTTTTAATCTGTGTAATCTGAATATCAAAAAACCTATAAGACTTATACTTTTTGCAGTTTCTTCGTTTTTCTTTTTTAGTGCGCTCACAATCGGCTCATCAGATTTTTTCTATAAAGAAATCACCGGAGAATTAATCGGCGGACGACTTGTCCTTCATAAAAAATACAGCATTGTTCATACCCTTTATTATATCCAGATATTCATCTACATGATAATCACGGTCAGTGCTACTTTTTATGCATTTTTTAAAAGGAATGATGTATCGCGTCATAACCTCTGGTATATGGTTGCCTGCGAATTAATCACTGTTCTTTCGTTTTTTATAGGAAAATTTCTTCATGTAGATGTTGATTTAATTCCTCTGTCTTATAACCTCAGCGGAATAGTCATGCTCATAATCAGCCGAAGAATTATTCTTTATGATGTAGCTTCGACCGCAATAGAAACAATTTCTTCTAACGGTAAAACAGGGTTCGCTTCTTTTGATGAAAATTTCCATTATCTTGGAAGCAATCAGATTGCAAAAGAAATTTATCCTGAACTTGCAAAACTTAAAGTAGATAATTCAATTCCTAAGACCTCCAGATTAAATGAAGAAATTATTAAGAAAATCCGGGAGTATATAGAAAATCCAAAAAAGAACAGCTTTACAAAAAACTTTAAAAATCAGATTTATAAAATTGATATAGAAAAACTTTATGACGGGCGAAATAACCGCGGATACATTCTTTACATGCAGGACGATACAAAAAATTATAAATATATTTCGCTTCTTAATAAATTCAATGACAGACTGAAGGATGAGGTTGCAGAAAAAACCGCGGATATTTTAAAAATGCACGATAACCTTATTCTTGGAATGGCAACCATGGTAGAAAGCCGCGACAATTCTACAGGTGGTCACATCAAAAGAACAAGTGATGTTATAAAAATTCTGGTAGAAGAGATTCAGAAAGACAAAACTGATGGAGCTCTCAAGCTTACCTCTGATTTTTATCACAATCTTATAAAGGCTGCGCCTATGCATGACCTTGGAAAAATTGCCGTTGATGATGCGGTTTTAAGAAAACCTGGCCGTTTTACACCCGAAGAGTTCGAAATTATGAAGACTCATGCAGAAGAAGGTGCACACATCGTTCACGAAATCCTTAAAGAAACTGATGACAAGGATTTCCATATTCTTGCAGAAAACGTTGCACACTATCATCATGAACGCTGGGATGGCTCAGGTTATCCAAAAGGATTAAAGGCAGAAGAGATTCCTCTCGAAGCACGCATCATGGCAATTGCAGATGTTTACGATGCACTTGTAAGTAAACGCGTTTATAAGGAAGCAATGAGTTTTGAAAAAGCTGATTCTATCATGCTGGAAAGCTTTGGAAAACACTTTGACAAACAGCTCGAAAAATATTATATTCAAGCCCGCCCTAAACTCGAAGCATATTACTCAAATTTATAGCTTTATAGCTGATTTATAAAAGAGGAAAATATGGAAGAAGGCCCATGCTTTACAAATCATCCGGGTATTGCAGAATTTAAATATAATCCGGATGGCTCAATCACAACAATTGGAAAATGCAAAGGTGTGAATAAAATATAAAATAATAGGAGTTAAAAATGACAGAAAACGAAGCAATCACTCTGCGCCATTCAGTGCGCCATTACAAGGATCTTCCTATAGAAGATGTAAAATGTGCTGAATTAAACCGCCTTATAAAAGAATGCAATTCAAAAAGCGGATTAAATATTCAGCTTGTGTTAGATAATCCGGAATGTTTTAAAACATTGATGAATCATTATGGATGGATTACCGGTGCAAAAAATTACATCGCTCTTGTCGGAAAAAAATCAGTTGAAAATCTTGATGAAGTTTGCGGTTACTACGGACAAAAGCTTGTACTTGCCGCTCAGATGATGAGTCTCAACACCTGCTGGATTGCCGGAACTTACAAAAAAGGAAAATGCCGCGTTAATATTGCTTCCGACGAAAAGATTGTATGCATAATTGCTTTAGGTTACGGTGAAAGTCAGGGCGTTGAACATAAATCTAAACCGCTCGAAAAGCTTTGTAACATTACAGACGAAAAGCTTTCATCTACACCTGTATGGTTTAAGGCCGGAGTTGATGCAGCACTCAAAGCACCAACAGCGCTTAATCAGCAGAAATTTTTTATCACTTTGGACGGCGAAAACGTTACGATTACCGCAAGCAATAAACCAATGGCACACATAGACCTTGGCATAGTCGAATACAATTTCGAGGTGGGCTCTGGTAAAAAGGTATTCGGAAAATAAAAGCTAAGTCAGAAATATAAGAAGACTTTCGCTGGAGGAAAAATGGCAACTAGAAATATTATCGTTCTCCCCTATGATGAAAAATGGGCAAAGGCTTTTTGTGATATTAAATCTGAACTCGACTCTGCACTCGGCTCCCTTGCAATTTCTGTTGAACACGTTGGAAGCACCTCGGTTCCGGGCCTTGCTGCAAAACCAATTATTGATATTGATGTTGTTGTCCGTAAAACTGATGTTGAAGCCGCAATCAAGGCTCTTGCTACAATCGGCTACGAGCACGAAGGCAACGGCGGAATAGAAGGCCGCGAAATGTTTAAATATTCGGGCAGAGAACATCTCATGGATCATCATCTTTATGTCTGCCCCGAAGATTCACGCGAACTCAAACGCCATGTTATGTTCCGTGATTATCTACGCTCCCACCCGGACGCCGTTCAGGCCTACAGTCAGATAAAAAAAGAAGCCGCTGAACTTTATCCTCATGACATCGATGCCTATATAAATCATAAAGGAAAAGTGATTGAGAAGATTTATAGGGAGATGGGGGTAGAATAACTTTCCTCTTGCAAAATCACGTATTCTGTAATATAGTTTGTATACAAACTAATTTATAGGAGTGATGAGATGAATATCAAAGACGTTGTAAAAATCATCCAGAGTGCAGAAAGTGCTCAGATTGCGACATTTGGGAAAGATGAAACAGAAGGCTTTCCGGAAGTCCGTGCACTTTTGAATCTTGCAAATCCAAAACAGTATCCAAAGCTTAAGGACAAGGCAATTTCTGCTGATGGCGAGACCCTCACAATTTATTTTACTACAAACACATCTTCTCGTAAGGTTCGTCAGATTCGTGCAAATAAAAATGTCTGCTTCTATTTTGTTCTTCCAAAAAAATTCAAGGGTGTTTCTGCCGTGGGCACAGTCGAAGAAGTTACTGATCAGGCTGTGAAAGAAGATTTCTGGCAGACTGGCTGGCGTATTTATTATCACAAGGGGCCAACTGATCCTGATTACACTGTGCTTAAGTTCACAACAAAATTCATGCACTGCTGGGGCGGCGGAAAAGTTCATAATTTTGGCGAACCGGTAAACGCTTCAAAAAAATAGGGATTGATTCAAGGATTAATTGATGAAAAACGGACGGACTGAAGGCGGAATATTAATTTCTCAGGTGCACCAGGTTAGTCAGCGGGTGTGGTATGATGTTTTAAGCCGCAATGGTCTGGAAGATTTAGCCGGCGCGCGCGGACGTGTGATTTTTGCACTCTGGAACGAAGACAATATTCCAATCAAAAAGCTCGTAGAAAAAACAAGCCTCGATAAAGCAACCCTCACCGGAATCATCGACCGCCTTGAACGTGACGGCTACGTAAAAAGGATTCCAAGCCCGGAAGATAAACGTGCCACACTTATCTGTAGAACCGGTAAGGACGAGGTTTTCAAATCAAAAATCGGGGAAGTTTCGGACCAGCAGAACGCGCTTTTTTACAAAGGATTTTCTGTCAAAGAAATCGAAGAGTTTGAAGAGTACTTAAAAAGGATTCTTGAAAACTGCAAAGAGGCGGAGGCAGGGGAGTGAAGGTTTTATTTTTTGATGTAGGATACACACTTGTAAACGAAGATGCTGTCTGGAAAAAAAGATGCCGTGAACAGGCAGAAATGGAAGAAGCAAAAAAACTTGGCATGAAAACCGTCTGGATAAAACAGGGTTTTGGCGCCCTTCAGAAACCAGAGTCCCCGTCCGAAGAACCGGATTATACTATCTGCAGGCTTAGTGAACTTTTGAAAATATTTATAGAAAATAATTACCTGCTGTGTTATCCTAGCACAGGAGAATTCGGGATTTTATGAAATATAGTGATTTAGATATCTACTGGAAAAAAATATTCGAATTAAACTGGCAGTCGGTTTGCAATGGGAGTAAGGCTATCTCTGCCCTGCTTATTGATGAAAAAGGAAACATCATAAGCGAGGCACGGAATCAGGTTGGAGAAACAGCTATCCCAAATCCGAGGGTCTGCCACGCCGAAAGTGAATGTATCAGAAATCTTGATATTTCAAAATATCCGAATTTAAAAGCTTATACTCTTTTCTGTGCGCTAGAACCCTGCCCGATGTGTATGGGGACTGCGGCTATGAGTGGTATTCATAATTTTGTGATTGCCTGTAAGGATGATTACGGTGGGGCGATGGAACTTGTGAAGTATAATAAATTGCTGCAAAGAAGAAATTTTAACATCACATATCTACCAGAACCTTTTGGCGATATCCAGAGGGGCTTTCAGTTTATAAAAGAACTTCTTTATGAAAAAAATTCTGCAAAGCTGAGCGAAATCGAAGAAGATTTTAATGTTCATAACGCGTGCGGAGTGAAGGCAGCAAAAATGATTTTTGAGGATGGCTGGTTTAACGGAAAGTCGCCCTCTGATTACACGGCTGAACAGATTTTCGACAGGCTTGCAGAATTAATCGGGGCGATGAAATAATTATTGTTTTACCGAAGCCGAAAGAACCAGGCGTTCGCACAAATCTTCGTATGAAATGCCGATTGCTTTTGCTTCCTGAGGGAGGAGGCTGTTTGGTGTCATGCCGGGAAGATTGTTTGCTTCGAGGCAGTAAAACTTATCATCCTTATCGCTAAGAATAAAATCTACACGAGAATAGTTTCCAAGTCCCAAAAGGCGGTGAACACGAAGGGCAAGATCCTGTGCTTCTTTTGTCCGATTTTGATCAAGTGGGGCCGGACAGATTTCTTCTGTGGCATCAGCCTGATATTTATTTTTGTAATCGTAAAATCCCTGCTTTGGACGAATCTCGATAATCGGAAGAACTTTCCCGTCAAGAATACCAATAGAAAATTCACGACCATGTATCATTTTTTCTATAAGGCATACAGGTTCATATTTTGTTGAATATTTTATAGCCGGCTCCCATTCTTCTTCGTTATGAACAAGAGAAACTCCGCAGCTTGAACCACATCCAATCGGTTTTACTGCACATGGGAACCCGATTTTTTCCTGAACCATTTTTATTGAATCTTTTGAAGGATCAAACAAGAGCCATTCAGGGGTTGGAATATTGTTATTTACAAAAAGATTTTTACTCAAGGCTTTATCCATGGCAAGCGCACAGCCGATATATCCTGAGCCAGTGTATGGAATATTAAAGGTGTCGAGCACAGCCTGAAGTCTTCCGTTTTCTCCCATTCCGCCATGGAGCCCGAGGAATGCTGCATCGGCCATTTTACAGATTTCTAAAACGCCAGGACCAATCAAATCACGGCGGCCACCGTTAGCGGCAATTAATGCTTCTAAGTCTGGCTCAGTTTCCGGGATTGCGTATGAAAAAGTTTTTCCTGATTCTTTTGTAACAAAAAGGCTTTCTAAAGAAGTTCCTTCTGGTATACCCACATATACATCGACAAAGGCAACCTTGTGACCTTTTTTAAGAAGGGCATTTGCAATAAGACTTGCAGAACAAAGTGAAACATCACGCTCAGGGCTTATACCACCGGCAAGGACAACAATTTTCATAGGAACCTCGTATACGTTTTTTATTATCTTAATTTTTTTTGCGATAAAGATTCAAAGCTTCATCTTTTTAAATATAACCAATACTTTTACTTTCGTCAAAGCTTGTGATAGAATTACCCAAAAAGGAGCCGCTGGATGATTAAAGCCGTTATTTTTGACATGTTTGAAACTCTCGTAACCCTTTTTACGGGAAGAACCTACTTTAGCGAAAATATTGCAGAAGACCTTGGCGAGCCTATAGAAGCATTCAGAAAATACTGGCACGAAACAGAAAAAGACAGAACCCTTGGAAAATATTCCATGAAGGAAGGTCTTTCCATCACGCTCAAAAACCTTGGTGCTTACTCAGAAGAAAATGTAGAAATGATCTGCAGAAAAAGACTCGAAGCACTGGGCGACACCTTCAACGCAATCCCTGAAGAATCAATCTGGCTTTTAAAAACTCTCCGCGAAAAAAACATAAAAACAGGGCTTATCACAAATACATTTTCTGATGAACGTGATTTAATCCGCTCTTCTCCACTCTTTCCCCTTTTTGATGCAGCGATGATTTCCTACGAACAGGGAATTTCAAAACCAGACCCGGAAATCTACCGACGTGCAATTAAAGCGCTTGGTGTAAAGGCAGAAGATTGTCTTTATGTTGGAGATGGAGGTTCACATGAGCTTACCGGTGCGCGCGAAATGGGGATGAAGGCCGTTCAGTGTACGTGGTTTTCCAGGCTCGCATTTGAGCCACACATCCCGTGTCCGCCGTTAGACGATTTTCCCCACGCAGAAAAGCAGGAAGATATAATTAAATTTGCTGAGATACATTGGGGTGTAAATCCTTAATGATAATTGACAAAATTGTTAAGGTAGTACAATAATTAAAATTATGTTCTAACATTTTTGAGGACATAGATTTATTATATTAGGGAGTCTTTATGAAAAAACTTATTATTGCTTTGGTTGCTTTTGCAATGGTTTTTGGATTTACAGGCTGTAAGAAGGATGTAGATGAGGGATGAAGGAAACTGATCTTTATGTAAAGGATGTTGATAAGCCGGAAGATGGTAAAATCTTTTTTAGTTTGTCTGAACTGAAAAATGCGGGAGAAAATATAAATGATTATTATATTATCAAGGTTGCTGTTTTGAATAATCCTGGTTTTACAAAAATAGAAAGCTATAAATACATCAAACTTGAAACTGGTAATGTAATACACGAAGAAAATGAAATAGTTTTACCGACAACAGTTAAAGGCTTTTATGAAGAAGTTAAACGCTTTTATGAAGACGGTTTTCATGGAATAATTGATAATACTGCTATAATAGCTATACCGTCTGAAGCAACAATGAAGAGAGATGAATATTCGAAACGTTGTTATGAATTTACTTTTGATGACGGTACAAAGCTTACTTTTTATAAAGCATGGTTAGATTAATTCATACATTTCGTTTTATAACGAATGCGAAAAGCACTATCCTTTGTATAAGAAGATAGTGCTTATTTTTTTCCGATCGGATTAGTGACCTTCAGTTTTTTATATTTTTATTGATATAAAGATAATATGAAGATGAGAAATTTAATTTTATTAATTGCAATTCTGCTTTTTAGTAACAATGCATTTACTCAGACAAAGCCTGAACAGGCTCAGCAAAAATTACCCGATGTTAAAACCTTGCTTTTTTCTTAATTATATCAAGAAATAAAAAGTCATTCCACACAAAGTCGAAAACCAGTATTTTAAGAATACTCTTAATACCTCAAGTTTTGATTCTGTGATAGAATGACAGGCAACAAGATTTTGGCTGGCGTGTTATGGTGAGTCTGATGGCTGCAAAAGGAAAAGAAGAATTTTATAGTGGAGGAAAGATGAATAAGGTAAGACTTGGAAAATCAGAAATTGTCTCTGTGCAGAATGCGTTTGGAGCATTACCTATCCAGCGTGATGATTTTGAAACTGCGGGAAAAATTCTTATTCGAGCCTACGAAGGCGGAATGAGTTTTTTTGATACAGCAAGAGCTTATTCAAACAGCGAAGAGAAAATCGGAATCGCTTTAAGCCATGTCCGCGATAAAATTCATATTGCTACAAAAACCGGTGCAAAAACTCCCGACGAAATGAAGGAGCATCTTGAAACTTCGCTCAAAAATTTAAAGACTGATTATGTTGATATATATCAGTTTCATTGTGCAAACCAGTGCTACAGGCCGGGTGACGGAACTGGCATGTACGAAACAATGGAAGATTTTAAACGTCAGGGAATGGTACGGCACATCGGTATAACGGCGCATAAGATCGGGGTTGCAGAAGAAGCGGTAAAATCAGGGCTTTATGAAACACTGCAGTTTCCATTCAGTTATCTTTCTGGAGAAAGGGAAATTGCTCTTGTAAATTTATGCCGTGAACACGACGTTGGTTTTATTGCGATGAAAGGTCTTGCTGGTGGTCTTATCACTAATTCTCTCGCTGCCTACACTTTTATGACTCAATATGATAATGTTCTTCCAATCTGGGGAATCCAGCATATGAGTGAGCTCGAAGAATGGCTTTCGTATATGGAAGATTCTCCTTCCCTCACAAGCGAAATCCGAGCCTTCATCGAAGAAGATAAAAAATCATTCGGAACTGATTTCTGTCGTGGCTGCGGATACTGTATGCCATGTCCTCAGGATATAATGATTAATCAGTGTGCAAGAATGAGTCAAATGATCCGTCGTTCACCAAGCAATAACTGGCTCGGAGAATTCTGGCAGAATGAATTTCAGAAAATCAATAAGTGTACCGGTTGTGGCGCCTGTATGAAAAAATGTCCTTATGGTCTAAACATCCCTACCCTTCTTAAGAAAAATTACGAAGACTATCAGAATATTTTAAGCGGCAAAGTTAAGGTATAAAAAAATATATAAACGTCTGGAGAAAAAAAATGAAAAGATTATTATCAGTATTTTTAATTTTGATTATGGGGGCGCTGGCTTTTGCAGATGATGCTCATGGTTATGTTGAACCTACAATCGGCGGATTTGAAATTAAGAACACCTACGACATTCGAATGGTAGACGAAGTGGTAGAAATCTGGGAGAACAAAGTTAAGGTAACTTTTCATTTTAGAAATCAATCTGACGAAAAAAAAACTGTGACTATCGGATTTCCTGTACATTGGTATGACGAATTTGGAGTTGGAGCAGAGGAAAAAACTATAAAGGATGATAAAGAGACAAGGGATGCAATAGAAAAATATTATAAATTCAAAAGCTCCTGTAACGGAAAAAATCTTCCCAGAAAACTGATTGCATCTGCAAATTATTATGACTCATTTGATTACTGGTTTACAGCTGAATTAACTTTTAACCCCGGCGAAGTTCTGGAAGTTGTAGATGAATATAACGCCGGATATAGTTCTGGCAGTGACAGTATTGGTTGGTCATGGAATTCCTGGAATTATGTTCTTACAACCGGAAGCTCATGGGATAGTACAATCGCTAAAGCAACAATCATTTTCCATTCAAAATATAAATACCAGTGGAAAAAATATACTGCAGGTGAATATTCCGATGAAAGAAATTACATCTGGGATATTGATAACATGACTTATTACTGGGGTTATTTTTCCTATAAACCAACATCCATCAAATACGATAAAAAAACAAAAGAAACTGTAGTCACATGGGTTTTATTAAATATAGAACCTCGAAAAGAATGGGAAGCAACAGAATATCAATCTTCAATTCGTTCCCCGGATGGATGGAAACAGGAATTTGCCTATGATCTTGTAAAAGATGAATTGTTTAAAATTCCAGGATATGACAAAGACTCAAAATGGTGGCTTAATGATGAATACAGGAATGCCTCCGAAACTGAAGAAGCATATAAAGAACTTGCCAAGAAAAAAGATTTTTATGATTGGGTTATAAGATTATACGAAAGTGGCTTTACAGAATTCCAGCCAAAAACAAAGGTAGCCGGAGTTTATGCACAGCTTTTAATCAATTCGATTTACGCAATGCACGGCTATCAGTTCAAAAGTGAAAGCTGGAATCAGAAGTTCAGTAAGTTTGAATGGTACAAACCGACAACTTCTGAAATCCCAGATTCTGAATTCTCCGACAAAGAAAAAGCCATGTTAAAAAGACTTAAAGAATTCAGATAATATGGAAGGGAAGGATTAAGGAAAGATTTATGCACTTTGGTTTTTCATATGTTGGACTTATTTATCTTATTATGCTGATGGTTCCGAACATCATCTGGGCAAAATATAAACCTAGGGATTACGAAAAATACGTAGGAAACGAAAATAAAGTTCTTGGGGCTTTTGAGCGGGTTGGAGAAGTAACTGTTTCTACAGCAGTATTAATCTTTTCTGATTTTAATCTTCGCCCATGGACTAGCTGGAGCATCTGGCTTTTAGTTTCCTTTATCCTCATGGTTTTTTATGAAATCTACTGGATCCGCTATTTTAAAAGCGAGAGGACGATGCTTGATCAGTACAGAAGCTTTCTGTTTTTTCCGGTAGCGGGTGCATCTCTTCCGGTTCTTGCATTCTTTTTGCTTGGTGTATATGCTAAAAATCCTGTAATGATTATATGCGTGATTATTCTTGGGATTGGTCACATTGGTATTCATGTAAATCACGAAAAGGAAGTAAAGCGGGAGGAGAAAGATGGAATACGAAACAGCTGATTCAATCACGGCCGAAGAGTATATGGAGCTTCGTAAAATTGTCGGATGGGGCTTATATCCTTTAGAGCAGGCCGTAGATGGATTAAAAAATACAACACATATTTACGCTCTTAAGAAAGACGGAAAAACAATTGCGCTTTTACGCATCCTTTGGGATCACGGTTATGTAGTTTATATTGCAGATGTAATCGTAAGACCGGAGTTTCAGGGACAGGGTCTTGGACGAAAGCTTATGACTCATGCCATGGAATACATCAGAGGATTATTAAAACCAGGCTGGCGTGTTATGGTAAGCTTGATGGCTGCAAAAGGAAAAGAAGAATTTTATAAAAAGTTCGGATTTTTCACTCGTCCCGACGAAGAACACGGATGCGGAATGTCGCAGTGGATAGAAAAAGGAGAAGGTAATGTCTAGTACATCAATTGCTTTTACAAAAAGACAGGTTGTGATTTCCTGTATTATAAAAATCATCACGGTAATTTCGAGTATAGTTGGAATCATTTTGACGGCACGTCCGGAATTAAATACAGAACTTGGATGCGGTGTAATCTTTATGTATTTTACGATTCAGTCGAATATTCTGATCTCGCTGATCTGTCTTATCGGGCTTTTCATGCTTATAAAAAATAAAAACGTGACCAGCACGTGGCTTGTTTTTAAATTTGTTGGAACTATTGCAATCACTTTAACAGGGTTTGTATTCAGTTTTATTCTTGCGCCTGCTTTTGGAAAGGGAGCCTGGAATGTGCAGAATATTTTAACTCATGCGATTGTTCCTGTTATGGCTATTGCAGATTTTTTTGTGATTACATGCAGCACACGACTTGGATATAAGAATATTATTTATGTAATCATTCCGCCTGTTTTATATGTAATTTATGCAGGAATAGGATATCTGAACGGCTGGAAATTTTCCGGTGGACTTAATTATCCATACTTTTTCTTAAACTGGGGAAGTCAGGCTGGTCTTTTTGGTTTTTCTGATGAATTACCATTTATTGGAACCTGCTGGTGGATCCTCATTTTATTATCGTTTTTGATGATTGTGGGTTTTGTTTACCTTGTAATTTCAAATTCAATATATAAGGTTAAAAAATTAAAGCCGGAAAACTAATCCAGCCTTAATCAAATATTCTTTAACGGAACGGGAAGGTTATCTGCTCATCTTATAGATTTCGAGCATGTCTTCTTCTTTAAGGAAGCGGGCAGAACCTTTTCCACCGTTTACGCCTACTGCACATTTGTGAGCCATGAGTTTTAAATCTTCGTCTGTGGCATTTACACCAAGTTCACGAAGATTTACAGGCATTTTTATTTCGCGGTAGAAATCTTCCATTGCTTCTATTCCTTTAAGAGCAATTTCCTCATCTGAACCGGCGTCTGCAGGAATTCCCATTACATTGATTGCATATCTTTTGAATCTTGGAAGGCAGTTTTTGTAAACATAACGAGCCCAGCTTCCCCAGAGAGCTGCAAGACCTGCTCCGTGTGCTACGTCGTAAAGACCTCCCAGTTCGTGTTCAAGCTTGTGAGTCATCCAGTCGCCGCCGTCGTTTCCACAGCCTGTAAGTCCGTTGTGCGAAAGGCTTCCGGCCCACATAACTTCTGCTCTTGCATCGTAGTTTTTAGGGTCTTTTACAAGAATCTTTGCGTTTTCTTTTACAGTACGAAGGAGTGCTTCTGCCATAGAATCTGTGAGTTCCATGTTTCCGCCGTTGGTAAAATAGCGTTCCATCGTATGCATCATGATATCCGTACAGCCGCATGCCGTCTGATAGTCCGGCAGAGTCATTGTAAGTTCCGGATTGAGGATGGCAAAAGCCGGACGGCAGTAATCGCTTGAGTATCCGCGTTTAACAAGACCTTCTTCTTTTGTAATAACAGAAGAATCACTCATTTCGCTTCCTGTTGCTGCAAGTGTTAAAATTACACCGATTGGAAGGCAGCCTTTTGCTTCTTTTTTATAATCATATAAATCCCAGACATCGCCCTCGTTTTTAACGCCGTATCCGATTGCCTTTGCAGAGTCTATGGCACTACCGCCTCCTACTGCAAGAATAAAATCAATTCCTTCTTTTTTACAAAGCTCAATTCCTTCGTAAACAAGGCTAAGATGTGGATTTGGAACAGCTCCACCAAGCTTTACATATTTAATACCGGCAGCATCGAGCTTATCTGTTACCTTCTGCATGAGCCCGGAACGGATAACGCTTCCTCCACCGTAATGAATCAAAACTTTTTTTGCACCGAATTCCTGTAAAAGTTCTGAAACCTTTTCTTCTGTGCCTTTTCCGAATAATACCTTTGTTGGTGTAAAGTATTTAAAATCAAACATAACGACTCCTCACAGGTTTTAAAAGATTAATAGTTTATAATTAACTTCTATATAATGAATACTTAAAGAATACTGCAGAAGGCGGATTTTACTTGTATAAATATGAGCGTTTGTTGTAAGAAAATATTTAAGGGAATTTTTGGGGCGTGATGACTGTACAAGAGATTTTAATATGATTTTTATGGTGCCAAGGGGGATTATATGGGTTTAATAATTTTTTTTAACTATTTCGATTATTTCTTCGAGCTTAAGGCCCATGTCGCGGCAGGCTTTTACATCGCGGCATAAAAGTTCTTCGGCTGCTGCACTTCTTTTTCCGGAGATTTCGTGGTGCTCAAGTTCGTTTACTGAAGTTCCTCTTCCTGCAGCTGTAGAAATAAATCCCTCCCTTTCCAGCTGTTCCCACGCCTGCTTTACGGGAATAACGCTTATCCGCAGGTTTAAGGCAACAGTCCGGATTGGAGGAAGTTTTTCGCCGGGCAGAAGTTCTCCGTTCATAATCTGTGCGGCGATTTGTTCATAAATCTGAGTATAAATTGGTTTATCTGTCTGTTTTGATAACACAATGTCCATTATATAAACACTCTACATATCGTACTTTTCGAATTTATTTGCGGCACGCTTAAACGAAAGTGGCCAGCTTAAGATAAAGAATAATAATCCTGCAATCAGAATTGGAATCTGTTTTAACTGTCCGTCAAAATCAGTTCGTGTAATTATTGCTCCAAACTTAATAAGGAAATCACCGGTTTTCTGAACTTCACTCATAATCTGGTCAGGAGAAAGTCCGTTTTCCCTGAGTTTTACGATTGTACTTCTGGAAGCCCAAACAGGGATTTCTGCAATCGCAAATGTTACAAAATAAAGTATAGCGGAAATGAAGTATGGTTTTCCAGGTTTAAGCGGATTTTTATAAACTGCACCTAAAAATACAATATTAAAAATTGCAAGGATTATAAACTGAAAGCCCATATAAGCAACATTGATTTCTATTCCGGCCGGATTTTGATTAAAACCACACTTCCATCTTACGAATGCTGCAAGAACTGCAAACGGTACAAAAAGAATTTCGAGTAATCCGCAGTATAAAAATCTTGCCTTTACCGTGTCTATTTTTCTTACAGGAAGTAAAACTGTATATAATAATCCGTGTGAAAGCTGATTAAGGGTGAAAGTCATCATTACTGCAAGTGTGGTATAAAAACAGCCGATATACATCGGGTAGCCTGGAATATAATAGAACAAAGCAAGACATGCTATCCAGATATACATAGAAATATTTGATTCAAGTTTTAATTCTTTTTTAAGAAGTTTTGTTACGTTCATCTTATCCTCCTTTTCTAGCGCCTTTCGATGTGAATCATGATATCTTCTAAGAGAGGCTCGCTGAATTCAAGGCCTGCTTTTTTTGCTGCATCCTTATCCTGTACGTGAATCATTCCATCAAAACCAAGCTGATGAGCATGAAGGCCGATGATTTTCGGTTCCAAATCTGGTGTGAGCTGATCTTTTTTTCCGCTTACAAGAAGATAGGAATTTTTAAAAGAATCTTTATCCATAGAGGCAAGGATTTTTCCTTCTTTGATGTAAGTTATATAATCAGCACATTTTTCAAGATCCGAAGTGATGTGAGTAGAAAAGAGAACAGAATGCTTTCCATCTTCTACAAATTCCTGAAGAATACAGATAAGATCGTCACGAGCTGCAGGGTCGAGTCCGCTTGTAGGCTCATCAAGAATTAAAACGCGGGCATTATGACTCATTGCAACGGCAAGAGAATATTTTACCTTCATTCCGGCAGAAAGCTGTTTGAATTTTTTAGACTGATCAATTTCAAAGCGTTCGCACAGTTCGTTGTAGCGCTTTTCGTCCCAGTCGCGGTAAAATTCTTTTGTAAGATCTGTAATAACTTTTATTTTATGTTCAGGATAAAAGTCTACACCACCAAAGACATATCCTACCTGATTTTTAATTTCAATTTCTTCTTCCGGCATGGAATAACCGCAGAGCTTAACTGTTCCACCGTCGTTATTCATGAGATTGAGGGAAGTTTTAAGAGTTGTTGATTTACCGGCTCCGTTTTTACCAATAAATCCCATGATAAATCCTTCTTCAAGTGTGATGTCTACATTCTGAAGCTTGAATTTGTCGAAGTTTTTACAAAGTCCCCGAATTTCAATAAGATTCATAGTCATACCTCTTTACAAAACTTGTGTATCTTGTATATACACAATATAACAAACATTGCCGGCTGTCAACAAATTTTTTAAAAATTATTTTCGTACGGGGTTGGGGAAATTATTCGGGCATAAAAAAAACGTGAAAGCAAAATGCCTTCACGTTTTCGTATTATCTTATTCTGAAAACCAGGGGATGATTAATTTGAATAATTAAATAATTCAATAATCATCCGGGAGTCTGATTAGAATACTGCGATAACTTCGCCGTTAGGGAATGATTTAGTAACCCAGTCTTTAACTTTGCTGCTTCTAAGAGCGTTTGCAAGAGCTTTGATTGCAGGATCATTTTCTTTTCCGGCTTTTACAGTAACGATGTTTACGTATGGAGAATCGCTTCCTTCAACAACAAGACCATCTTTTGTAGCAGAAAGTCCAACTGGAATAGCGTAGTTTCCGTTGATTACTGCTGCATCAACATCCTGGAGTGTACGTGGTAAAGAAGCAGCTTCGATTTCCTTGAACTTGAAGTTTTTCTTGTTTTCGATGATGTCGATAGGTGTTCCTTCAAGACCAGCTTCTCCGCTTAATTTAATAAGACCAGCTGACTGGAGGAGGAGAAGTGCACGACCTTCGTTTGTAGGGTCGTTAGGAATTGCGATTGTTGCACCGTCTGCAAGTTCCTGAACGCTTGTATATTTTTTAGAATATAAAGCGATTGGTTCAATATGAATTCCTGCTGCAGAAACAAGGTGGAAGCCTCTTTCTTTATTAAATGAATCCATGTATGGAAGATGCTGGAAGAAGTTAGCATCAATTTCGTTGTTTTCAAGAGCTTCGTTAGGTGTTACATAATCTGTGAATTCAATTACTTCGAGTGTATATCCTGCTGCTGCAAGATCGTCTTTAATAAGGTTAAGCATTTCTGCATGTGGCTGTGGAGTTGCTCCAACTTTAATAACGTTTGAATTCTTCTGTTTAGAACATGAAACAAGAAGTCCTGCTGTTAAAACTACAGTTGTAAGAATAGTAAGAATTTTTTTCATAGTTTACTCCTTAAAAAAATGTATTGACAATAACATACTGATTTAGTAGGTAATTGTCAATACTCTTATAAAAAAAAATACAGTTTTAAAGGCTTACTGTCAATAATGCAAGGATTTATCAGCGTTTTTTCATGAGGTTCTGCGAGATTTTCGTACCTATCATCTGGATTAATCCTACTAAAATGAGGATTACGATTACAGCAAAGATGAGGATGTCTATTCTGAATCTCTGGTATCCGTATCTGATTGCAAGGTCACCAAGTCCGCCACCGCCGATTGTTCCTGCCATAGCCGAATATCCGATTACGTTGATGATTGTAAGTGTGATACCGTCTACAAGGCTTGGAAGAGCTTCTGGGATTAAAACCTTGAGTATAATCTGCATGTTTGTAGAACCCATTGCCCTTGCTGCCTGAATTACTCCGGGATCAATTTCTTTAAGGGCAGTTTCGATGATTCTTGCAACAAAAGGAGCTGCTGCTATCGAAAGAGGAACTATAGTTGCTGTTGTACCGATTGTTGTTCCGATTATCAGGCGTGAAAGAGGGAAGAGGATAATCATGAGGATAAGGAAAGGGAATGAACGAAGCACATCAACAATTCTGTTTAAAACCTGATTCAAAACAGGCTTTGGCATGATTCCTGCAACCGGGTCTGTTACACAGATAAGGATTCCAAGAGGAAGTCCAAGTATTACAGAAAAAAGTGTAGAAAAGAAAACCATTATTAAAGTTTCCAGTGTTGCGTTTCCAACTAAAGTAAAAATCTGTTCCCAGTTCATTTTTCATCTCCATTTGTGAGTTCTACAGTTACGCCTGCTTTTCTTATGTATTCAACGGCTTTCTGAACTTCTTTTTCTTTACCGTCGATGTCTACGATTAAGGTTCCAACTTCTTTTGTATTAGAAAGAGTCTGTATTCCGCCCGCTCTGATGTTGAATTCAACGTCGAATTTTTTAGATACAGTGCTGATTAAAGGCTCACCAGTCTTATTTCCTATAAAGCGCAGAGTGTATTCGCCGCCTGCCTTGCTCCATCTTACAATTCCGTCGTCTTTCTGACCTGCATCGCCCGAAGAAAGGTGACTTAAGAAATCCCTTGTAACGGCTGATTTTGGATTTGTAAAGATTTTAGTAACAGTTCCGCTTTCTACAATGCGTCCGTCATTCAAAACTGCAACCTGCTTACATGCATCGCGAACAACTTCCATCTGATGAGTAATCATCACAACGGTAAGATTCATTTTTTTCTGAATATCTTTTATGAGCTCAAGGATTGATTTTGTTGTCTGAGGGTCCAGAGCACTTGTTGCTTCGTCGCAGAAGAGGATATCCGGTTTATTTGCAAGAGCGCGTGCAATTGCGATTCTCTGTTTCTGACCGCCGGAAAGTGTACTTACGGGAGCGTTTCCCTTATCTGAAAGTCCTACAAGCTCGAGCATTTCTTTTACGCGTGAGTCAATTTCTTTTTTTGGCACACCGCAGATTTCGAGCGGATATGCAATATTTTTGGCAGCGTTTCTTGAATAAAAAAGATTGAAATTCTGAAAAATCATTCCGATTCGTCTGTGCTGCTGAATAAGTTCTTCTTTGGAAAGATTATCAACACGCTTATCGTCGTAATAAATTGCTCCAGAATCAGGTTTTTCCAGAAGGCTTATGAGTCTTACAAGAGTTGATTTTCCGGCCCCGCTTTTTCCGATAATTCCATAAATTGTGTTGGATGGAATGCTGAGCGACACATCATTTACCGCTTCGACCGTTTTCTGATCCTGAACATATGTCTTTGCAAGATTTTCTATTTTAATTTCCATAGTATGGTATAATAGTGATTATAGATAAAAAAATCTATCAGTATAAAATATGCAAAAGTAAATGGAGGAAGTTATGTGCAAAATTAAAATCATTTTAGGTGTAGCTTTAGTGCTCGCTCTTACAGGGTGTAACGCAAAAAAATCTGAACAGGAAAAATCAGTTCAAAAACCGGCAGAATTAAAATCCTTAAGTAAGGATGAGGGTGCAAAAAAAGAAGAAAATAAAGAGCCGGAAAAGAAAGCTGATGAAATTGTTAATCTTTCGACAGAAGAGATTTCTAAGTTTGTTGCTGATTATCATCTTAATGATGCAGAAAGATTTGTGAATCACAAAATTGATTATACTCTGGTATTTGATTACTCAGGAGGATATGACACAAAAGTTTATGCCGATCTTTACGAAAAGATGCTTGTCTATATCATTCAAAAGGATGATAAAATCTATGTTTCAAATATCGTTCATGTTATTGCTACCGGAAAAACATTCATCAAAATTAAAATGGATTCTGGCATGGAAGGATTTATTAACCTTGGACGAAATCCTTATAAAGATGGTGATTACGAAGTTGTTGATTCAATGGAAGTTGACGGAAAAAAGATTAATCTTTTAAAACTCGAAGACAAGTATGTAATTGATAATAAAACCGGCTTATACGAAAAACCTTCCGAAAAGTCTAAAAAAATCTGCGACGCTTATGTAGAAAAATTTAATGGATATAATCCATCATCTTTGATTACGGAAGATTACAAATGGGTAAAGATGAGTTTTGAAACTGATGATGGGACAGTTACCGGATGGATTAAAGCTTCGTGTTTAGGTCAGGACAGGGGAGGACCAACATTTTATACACCGGAAGCAACTATATTCTGGGAACTTATCGGAGCAAATGAGATTTAATCTGATTCAGGGGAAAATTTAATTCTAAAATTTAATCCTTAAGAATCTTATAAAGTTGATTACGGCACGGATGGCTTCGTCGCATAAAACGGCGCAGAAAACACCAAGGATTCCAAGCTTGAATACAAAAACAAAGAGCGAAGAAAGTGTGATGATTCCGAATGTTCCAAGCGCCTGTGTGATGAGCATCCATTTTGTGTCGCCGTAGCCGCGGATTCCGCTTCCAACAACAATGTTTCCGGATTTTCCAAAGAGGTTTACAGCCACGAGGATTATGTAAATCACAGACATTTCTATAATCTCTTTATCCTGTGTAAGAAGGCTTAATGTAAGGCGCGGGAAAATTGAAATAAAGATGAGTGCAAAGGCGGCAACAAGGAAAGACCATTTTACTGCTGTTTTTACAACCTTTCTGTAAAGCGCAAGATCTTTTGCTCCGGTTGCTTCTCCGCTCACAGTCAAGGTTGCGTTTCCTATAGAACCGATGATTACGACAATCAGGATTTCTATTGTAAATACCATCGAATAGATTCCGGCAGCTCTTTCGTCAATTGTATTTAAAATTCTGATGATGCAGAGGTTTCCGACATTCCACAGTAAATCTTCCATGGCAGAGTTTACGCCAAGTTTTAAAGATTTAAGGTATAAGCCGATTTTTGATTTTATGATTCTCTTGATTCCGGGGCTTGTAAAGAATTTCTTCTTTTTTGTGATTACAACGTAAACAAGATAAAGTGCACCAGCATATTCGGCGATTGTTGTTCCTAAAGCGGCACCGGCAATTTCCATTCTTGGGAAACCCCATTTACCAAAGATTAAAACGTAATCAAGGAAGATATTTAATACCGAACGGATTATTCCATATGCAACAAGAGGCATTGTGTAATTCGAAGTCTGGAAAACAATGCTGTAAGAAGCTCCAAGACCTATAATCAGAAAGCACGGAGCATAAAGTCTTGTGTAAGTGACGCACAAAGGCATAACATTTTCTGAAACTCCCATCAGCTTAAAGACTGTCGGCGATAAAATCATCCAGAAAAGGAAGAGCAGAAACGGAAGTACGTTGTGAAATTTGATTAAAGAAGCGGCATAATTCTTTGCTTTTTCTAAATCTTCTTCTCCAACCGACTGACTGATTAAAATCGAAGCTCCGAGCGAAAGGGAAAATATAAAAGACATGGTTGTCCACATTGGTGCAGTCGCATTTCCAACGGCACTCATGTAGAGAATGTCCATTCGGCCCAGAAAAATTCTGTCTATAACCATCTGAATCTGAGAAATAAGGTTACTCAGCATGATTGGGACAAAGATTTTAATCATTTTGTATCTGTAATCTGTCTTCGAAAGCATAAAAAATCCTTTTTGCAAATATACAGTTTTATTTTCAGTATGTACATATATATATGCCTTATTTCTGTTTGACATCGTATTAATCTTACAGTAAAATTATACGTGAACTATTCTAATTTTTTAAAAATAGGAGTGAATTATATGCCGTGGTATTGGTTTGTAATTCTCCCTGTTGTTGGAATTGTTCTTGGATGGATTATTCGCTGGCTTTATGCCAGATTTCAATTATCTTCTTCAGAGCAAAAAGCTGAGCGTGTAAAGCAGGATGCTTATAGAGAAGCTGAAGCACAGAAAAAAGAAATTTTGTTAAATGCAAAAGATGAGCTCATTCGGGAAAGAAATCAGCAGGAAAGGGAGAATCGGGAACGCCGTGCTGAAGTGCAGCGCTATGAGGCTCGCGTAAACAAGAAAGAAGAACTTCTTGATCAGCGTGCTGCCGAATTCGAAAAAAATGAAAAAGAACTTGCAGAAACTAAAGCTGCAATGGTGAAACGGGAGGAAGCCCTCTCAAAACAGGAAGAGTTATATCGTACAGAGCTGGAAAAAATCTCCGGATTATCTGCTCAACAGGCTAAAGATCTTATCATCAAGAATCTTGAAAACGAAGCCAGACACGATGCTCAGGCTATGATTAATAAAATCGAGCAGGAAGCACAGTTAACAGCAGAAAAGAAAGCAAAGGATGTATTGATTACTACAATTCAGCGCCTTGCTCCGGAAGTTACAAGCGATATTACTGTAACAACAGTTTCGTTACCAAGTGACGAAATGAAGGGACGTATTATCGGTCGTGAAGGTCGAAACATCCGTACCCTCGAAACATTAACAGGTGTAGATATCATCATCGATGATACTCCTGAAGCAGTTGTTATTTCATGCTTTGACCCTGTAAGAAAAGAAATTGCCAAAGAATCGCTCGAAAGACTTATTTCGGACGGACGTATTCATCCGGCAAGAATCGAAGAAATTGTTCAGAAGGTTACACACGAAATCCAGAACAAGATTTACGAAGAAGGCGAAAAGGCTTTGTTCGACCTTGGTATTCACAACATGAATACAGATGGAATCCGTGCTCTTGGACGTCTTTATTTCCGTACAAGTTATGGACAGAACGTTCTTACACACTCAAAAGAAGTTGCAATGGCCGCAAGCATGATTGCAGCAGAAATTGGTGCGGACAGAGAACTCGCAAAACGAGCTGCAATCTTACACGATATTGGTAAGGGTGCAGAAACAGACAGCGACCAGAACCACGCAGAAGTTGGTGCAGAGATGGCGCGTAAGATGGGCGAAGATGCAAGAATTGTAAATGCAATCGGTGCTCACCACAACGACATCCCTGCAGAAACAATCGAAGCAACAATCGTACAGATTGCCGATGCTATTTCTGCAGCACGTCCTGGTGCACGCCGCGAGACAATCGACAATTATGTTAAACGTCTTGAAAATCTTGAAGCAATTGCAGAAGGATTCGAAGGTGTAGAAAAGGCATATGCAATCCAGGCAGGACGCGAACTTCGTATCCTTGTTAATAACGAAAAGATTGCAGATACAGATGTAAAAGATCTTGCAAGAAATATTGCAAAACAGATTGAAACAGATTTGCGATATCCTGGACGTATCCGTCTTACAATGATTCGTGAAACACGAATTGTTGAATACGCAAGATAACATCTAAAGTTAAATTAAGGTTTTTAATGAACCCCAAAGGTTAAGTTTTTTAATCTCTGGGGTTTTTATTTTTTTGGACTTAAACTATAATTCCTTATAATATTTTATTTTGAGAGGTTAAAATGAAAGTTTCTAAAGGAAATATCGTACTTATTGTTATACTCGTTTTTCTTGTAATCATGGGTATTAAAAATCTTAAAAATGAAAAATCACTTAATCAGTCAATCTTAAAAGAAGTTACTCTTGTTGCCGACGGAAAAGTTAATCCGGACAACGATGGAAAGCTTGTTCTTGTTTCGGGAAAAATCAGTTTTGAAGGAAATATTGGTTTTCTTGAACTTGAACAGCCTATAGAATCGTTCAAGGTTGTAAGAACTGTGCAGGATTTTGTTTCTTATAAATCTGATGATGGAAAAACTCATTACGAATGGAAGGAAAGAAAGGAAGAAGACAGGGCAAACGTTTCGGATTCTTCATCAAGTTATCTTTTTTCGACAACACAGACTCTTCCTGTAAAAGTTGGTGACTTCAATCTTGACGATAAGGGAATGCAGCTTGTAAATGCTTCTGAATCTTATGTTACAAAAGAAATTGCGGGGCTTGAATATAACGGCCTTGAATATACAAACAAAGGACACGATGATCCTGAACCAGGAGATGTAAGTCTTTCTTATACTTATTTTGATTGCTCTAAATACGACAGCCTTAGCATTCTTGCAAAACAGACAGGAACAACCTTCAGCCCATATACTCTTGGAAAAGAAGAGGTTTACAGGGTTTATAACGGAAAGGTTGATACAATGGAAAAACTTACTCAGGAGCTTGATGAACAGGTTCAGAGGGGTAAGCGCGGAAAGATTGCATTTATTGTTTTGATTTTAGTTGTTGCCGGAGTTCTTTTTTATAACAGCAAAAAGCAGGCTTCGGAAGGTAAAAAAGAATCATCAGAAAGCAAAGCTGAATAAGCTGATTTTGCAGGAAAGCCATTTTTATTTTTTTGAGGGGATTATGAAAAAGAATTTTGGAAAACAGACATATATGTATCCAATGCCGGTCTTGATTATTGCAACTTATGACGAAAACGGAAATCCGGATGCGATGAATGCGGCCTGGGGTGGAATCCACGATACTAATCAGATTGGAATCTGCCTTGATAAGAGTCACAAAACAACAAAAAATATTGCCCTTAAACGTGCGTTTACCGTAAGCATGGCAACTGCAGATTATGTAAAAGAATGTGATTATGTTGGAATTGTGAGTGGAAATACAGAGCCCGACAAAATCAAAAAAGCGGGATTTACAGTTACAAAATCTGAGTTTGTGGATGCCCCTGTCATAAATGAACTTCCGATGGTTTTGGAATGCGAGCTTGCTTCCATGAGTGATGATTCTGATTACATTGTGGGAAATATAATCAATGTTTCTGCAGATGAATCAGTTTTAACAGACGGAAAAATTGATGCAACAAAACTTAAACCAATCTGCTATGATCCTGTGAGCCATAATTATAATGTGCTTGGTCAGGCGGTAGGAAAAGCATTCAGCGACGGTAAATCTTTATGAAATCAAAGCGGATTGCAGGTTTTATAAAAAATGAGCCGGTCCTTGTAATTTCGATTGTGCTTGCATTGTTGAGCATAATCATCTTCCGGCTTTCGTTTAAATTCTGTCTTGAATCAATCGATTTTTCTACAATCGCAATTTTATTTTCGCTCATGATTGTGATTAAGGCTTTCCAGAGCCAGAATTATCTTGATTTTATTGCAACAGGTTTTCTTCGCTTTTGTAAGACCGAGCGTTCGCTTTATTTTCTTTTAACTTATCTTATTTTTTTTGGCTCAATGCTTGTAACAAACGATGTTGCGCTTTTAACTTTTGTTCCTGTTTCCCTTCTGATTTTTTCGCGAGCCGGACTTTTATCTTTTAAGCTGATTGTACTCGAAACACTTGCGGCAAATCTTGGCTCGTGCATCACGCCAATGGGTAATCCACAGAATCTTTATCTTTTTTCTTATTATAATTTTTCTGCAGCTGATTTTTTTCTTCTTACATCTAAAATTGCCCTGCCTTCCATGGTGATTCTGGCACTTATGATTCTTTTTATAACACGAAAGAAAAAGCGTGACGAAAAGATGATGCTTGAAGAAAGTGCGGGGGCCGATGTTTTAACTACTCCTACGGCGTCTGAAGGTGGACAGGGGGAAATCGGACAGGGGGGACAACCCTCAAATAATTTAAAGGTTATTTTTGATTTCAGAACTATTTTTTATGCCGTTGATTTTATTATCTGTCTTCTTACGGTTTTTCATGTGCTTGATTACAGGATTATGCTTGGAGTAACAGTGTCCGGAATGCTTTTGTGTAACTTCAGGCTTTTTAAAAAAGTTGATTACAGTCTTCTTCTTACATTTGCAGCTCTTTTTATCTTTACAAAATCACTTTCCACGGTGACAGAGTTTAAAGAATATTTAATTTCCATGCTTTCAACTCCTCTTAAGACTTATCTTACAGGAATTATTTCGAGCCAGTTTATAAGCAATGTTCCTGCAGCACTTTTATTGAGCGGATTTACTCACAACGGCGCCATGCTCTTACTCGGAGTAAACGTTGGAGGTCTTGGCACATTGATTGCATCCATGGCCAGCGTCATCTCGTTTAAACTCTATAAAAACTCAAGCGAAGCCCAGACCCCAGCCGGCAAAAAATATTTTGGAGTTTTCACGCTGTATAATTTTGTTCTTTTAATTCTGCTTGGAGTTATTGTTTATTTTATTTAAATCTTAAAAAATTTTTCAAAACTATGTTGACAGACGACATATATCGTGCTACGATATATATATCGAGAGGCGATATAACGTAAGTCGACAATGTTTTCCTCTCTCGGTATGGAGGATATATGAAATCAGAACCACTTTCAGAAAGCTATTACTATATACTTTTATGTCTTTCCAAAGGACCTAATCACGGTTATGGAATCATGCAGATGACTCAAACCTTATCTGGAGGAGATGTAAAAATCGGTTCGGGGACAATGTACGGGGCAACAAGCAATATGATTAAAAAAGGCTGGATTAAAGAAATTGTCTCGCAGGAAGCCGGAATGGAAAGAAAGAGACTTTACTGTCTTACAGATGATGGTAAAAAAGCTTTTGAAGATGAAGTAGAAAGATTAAAGAGGATGCTTTCTGCTATCTGATTTTATTACAACTCATAAAATCAGATTAAAACTATTATCGAGGTGAAAAAATGAAAGATACTAAAACAGTTTTTGGAATGTATACGGCATGGGATTATCAGAAGGAATTAGCTGATATAAATAAAATGAGCGAAAAGGGCTGGCATCTTATTAGAGGCAGTTTGTTTGCAAATAAGTATAAAAAAGATACAAGCGTGCGCTATATCTATCAGGTCGATTATAACAATAAGATTGACAGTCTTGCGCGTTATATCGATACTTTCCGCGAGCAGGGATGGGAATACATCAGTTCTACATTCAACGGCTGGCATTACTTCAGAAAAGTTTATGATTCATCACTTCCTGCAGAAGAATACGAGATTTACTGCGGCAGCGAAGCACTCAAAGAAATGCATAGCCGCTGGGGAAAACTTGCCGTAAGATTATTGATTTTACTTGGACTTGCATTAATCTTAGAAATTATTGCAAATATCCGCGCTGTAAGATTCCCAACAACAATACTTTGTGCTACTCTGTTTATAGAATTCGTAATGATTTTACACGGTATAATCAGAATGAAGAGGGCAGAAAAAGAGAATAAGAAAAATCAAAAGGGCTTTGGTTTTTCTAAAATGCTTTATGTTATCTTTATTGGATTTATACTTTGCGTAGTTTCCCTTTTCTGTCGCCCGGAAGGTTTTTCCAGTAAGGCAGAATCTTATGGAAGTGTAACAGGATTAGATAAAGTAGGCCTTTACAACATGAAGGTAACTTATCGAGATTTCTATCACTTTACGATTAAAGGCGAAATTGCTTCTTATGCAACAATTGCTCTGGTTGATTCAGAAACCAAAGAAGAGATTTGGTACAGAAAAATTACGCCAGGTGCCGACGAAAGTTTTGAACTTAATCAGAAGGTTTGGTTAAAAAGAGGAAATTACGATTGGGTATTAAGTAATTTTGAAGGCGGAAAGCTCGAAATTAATATTGATGTTATGTAAATCTTTCGGATTCTGAGGATTTTTAATGAGACTGATTTTTATACGACATGGAGAACCGAATTACGAAAAGGATTGCCTTACAGAACTTGGTCATATACAGGCAAAGCTTGTAGCACAGAGATTATTGCAGGAAGATATAAAGACAATTTATTCTTCACCGCTTGGTAGGGCAAGACAGACAGCGCAGGCATACCTTGATGCATGTGGCAGAACCGATGTTCATATTCTAGATTTTATGAAGGAAATCAGATTCGGAACAGAAGAGGTTTTGTACGACGAAAGGTTTAATCCATGGACTGGTGTAAATAAACTTATTGAACAGGGAATAAATCTTCAGGATCCTGAGTGGAGAGAGTTTCCGCTTTTTAAGAATAACACTGCAACAGTCGATGTAGATTTAATTGCAGCCCAAAGCGATAAATGGCTTTCTTCGTTTGGTTACGAAAAGGATGGCCTTTATTATCTGAATAAAAATACAGAAGAAAATAACGATACATATGCGATTTTCTGTCACGGTGGATCTACTACAGCTTTTCTTTCGCGCGTATTAAATATCCCTTTCCCGCATCTTTGTGCAAGTTTCCATTTAAAACACACGGGAATCGTAATCCTCCGGTTTGACACAACGCCTGGAATCCGTTCAATTCCACTTGTTGAACTTGCCGGAGACATTCTTCATATAAAAGAGCATAAATCAGAATAATTATCTTTCGATTTTTCTACGGTAACCGCGTGTCTGTCCGTTCCAGCGGCTTGTCATATCCTGGAAGAATTCAAATCCGTATTTTTCGTAGAGGCCCGTTTCTGCAGTAGAAATGTATACATAGTCAGATTCCGGGTAGTCTGTGGCCGCCTTTTTCATGCAGCTTTCTATAATCTGACCCATCAGGTGGCGGCCACGGTAATCAGGGTCTGTAAAAACAAAACCAATCCAGGGTTTTAAAGGAGAATCAACTTCGTCTATATCGGCAAAAGTAGAGAATGCGGCGATTGTAGGTTTTCCGTCTGTGAGTTTTTCATCATCTAAAAGAAGCATCAGGGTTCCGTTGCCAAGAGTTTCGTGGAATTTATCTTCTTTAAGGAGAGAGTATAAAAGAGGAATTGCTTCCCATTTTGAACGGAGTAAATCGAGCTGTGAAAGAATGGAAGCTTTGTCGTCGTATGAATAATAATCAGTAAGTATCATAATGTTCTCCTGTGATATAAAACTACGTATATAATATCACAGAAAAACATTTTTCATAAGATACTACTATTCCAGAATATGACCCACGTGACGCTTTTCGAAGAACATGTCGCGGTTTGTAAGAACGATTATTGTTGCTGCAATCACTACGACAATTGTTTCTACACATTTTGTGTTCTGGGTCATCGCAATCTTTTCCTGCATAAAGTTTATAAAAAGATGGAAGATGATGCTTGCAAGCATGCTTCGTCCGTTCTTTACATAAACCCAGGTTGTAATGAATCCCATCGGCACTACAGAAACAAGAAAGTTTATCATGTATAAAACATTCATCTGTCGTATTTCCATGTGATAGGTTCCAGGAATCCAGAAAAGAGGAAGATGCCAGAGCGCCCATACAAATCCAAAAATTATAGACTCTTTAAACCATGAATGATACTGTGCAATAGAATCTTCACCATAACCACGCCATCCTACTTCCTCCAAAACTGCTGCAAGGAAAATAGTTGCAAAGGCAGATAAAAGACCTACACCCGTAAAAGAAAAATCCTTAGTAAACGAGAACTGATCAAGCGATTCTCCAAAAGCTGTAGAAAGAAGAATTGATCCTGCAACTATGGCAGAAAATAAAACTACTGCAGCAAGGATGTAAAGCGGTTTAAGCTTCCAGAAATTAAAAATCTTACGCTTAAAGTCTTTTTTTAATGCGTCGCTCTTAGAACTAAATACAAAGATGATTGCAGTTACGGCAGGACATAAACCTCCGAGCACCATTCCGAGTGTGCAGGTAAGTCCTTCGTTAAACATAATGGCAAAAAGCCAGAAAAACCAGGTTGTAGCAAAAACAACTCCATAAAATTTTTTAGGTTTATATGTATACATGTGAAATCTCCTTTAATTAACATGCGTGTATGCATGCTTGATTGTGTGTGTAAATGCGATTAATTGTGTGTAAGTACGTTTATTCGCACGGACGTTAGATAATCTGCGCTTCCGACTTCCAGCCGTTCAATTCGACGATTAAATCTACGCTTTCTGAAGGATCGTCTTTACTTCTTTTTCCGGCGATTACCTTAGAAGAAGAATCTACAAAGCGGGTAAATCTTCCGGCATTTTTAAGATAGTAGTTCTGGCCTTCTGCAAATTTAATTTTTGAAACTGCGTGGAAATGATTTAAGTCGATTTTTCCCTTTACTCCGGATGCTTCTACATTCAGGTTAGATGATGTGTTTAATTCTACGTGACCGGTAGCGTTTGTTACAAAAACATTTTTTGCCTTTCCGTCGAATTCAACTGCATCGAATGTGATGTCGCGGATTTTTAAGTTTTCGAGCTCGGAAGAAAGTTCAATGTCGGCTACAAATTTTTCGGGGATTTTTACAAGAATAAAAAGGTTTTCAAGACATGCTATATCCGAAAGATCCGATGTGCGTTTTACAATCACATCCATCCTTCTTTTATCTTCTACAATCTTTACCTTTACCTGCTGTGAAAGAAACGAAAGCTTGTTCGAAGCTGCAATCACCTGGATTTTTTCATCCTTTGTCTTTTCGATGATTACTTCGTGGGCAAGTCCCAGCTTCAAGTCAATCTTTTTAGGGCTGTCTAGGTCGTATTCTGTACGGCTGTTATAAAGAAATTCATTTTTAGAAATCAGGCTTTTTTCTTCGCTTAAAAGGGAATCAAGGGATTCATTAAAAAGCGCAGAAATTGCAATAAGGTTTTCTATATCAGGAATTCCGTTTCCGCTTTCCCACTTGGTGATTGCCTGGCGGCTTACATATATTTTTTCTGCAAGCTGTTCCTGCGAAATACCTTTCTGTTTTCTAAGAGTTTTAAGTTTTTCTGCAAAATTCATAATGTCATACCTCTCTTATGATTTTTCAAAACCGGCACTCACAAACTGTGACCTTTCTTTCCGGTCTTTACACTTCAAATCATAAGGCCCTGGTATCTATTTTAACAGAAATCAGAGATTACAAAAGAGAAAATTTCTGCTACTTATCGTAGCATTCTCTGTCGAGCGCGTCTTTTATCTCTTGAATGCTCATGGAATTTTCTCTTGCGGCTCTTGCAAGGTCTTCGTATTCATATTTTTCATGCTTTACACCAAAACCTTCGGCTTTTTTTATTCTTATATCGCCGAATTGTGTTTTAAGTTTTGTGATGGTGCGTTCCAGAAAATATCTGTTACTGACTGTTTCGCGCATTCCAAGAGTTGTTGTGTGTTTAAAAATAGTTTTGATGATTTTTTCTCTGTCTGACTCATGGCAAGCTGCAAATAAAAGAAGTCCGGGGCGTGATTTTTTCATTCCGCATGGAATTGTGTATGCATCTACTGCCCCCTCTTTAAAAAGCTCTTCGATGGTAAAGGCAATCTGTTCGGCTGTGATGTCGTCCAGGTTGCACGAGTATTCATAAATTTTTTCCACTTTTTCTGCAGTTTCTCCGAGCATGGCACGAACGCAGTTTACAGCTTCAAAATCTTTTTTTCCCATTCCATAACCGTATTTTTCTGCGCGGAACGAAGGCATGCTTCCAAACTGGCATACAAAGTGCTTTAAGATTGCTGCTCCTGTTGGTGTACAAAGTTCTCCTTTTATTGAGCCGCCGTAAACAGGCACTCCCTGCAGGATAAATGCTGTTGCAGGGGCCGGAACAGGAAGAATCCCGTGTGCACAGTGGACATGTCCGCTTCCTACATGAATGTCCGAAGCATAAACTTTCGGGTTTCCAAGCATTTCCATTAAAAGACAGACTCCTGTTACATCTGCAACTGCATCCATTGTGCCGACTTCGTGAAAGTGAATCTCTGTAACAGGTTTTCCGTGTGCATGACTTTCTGCCTGGGCGATAAGTTCGTAGATAGAAATTGCGTCGGTTTTAACCTTGTCTGAAAGCTCGAGCTTTTTGATGAGATCTGTGATTTCTTTCATGGATGCGTGGTGGTGATGATGTTCGTGGTCGTGGGAATGCATTTCGTTGTTGTGAACATGCATTTCGGGGTCGCCGTGTTCGCATGTGTGTTCTTCGTGTTCATGAGTATGTTCATGGACATGGTGTGTGTGGTCCCCGTGCTCGTGAGAATGTTCATCATGTTCACCCCGGCTCAAATCAACATCTTCCGACTCTTCTTCTTCGCCGTGAACTGTGACTTTCATATGGGTTCCGCTAATTCCGCATTTTATAGACTCTTTTGGAGTAAGTTCCACGCCTGGAAGACCAAGAGAATTCATTTTATTTATAAAATCTTTTTTCTGGTTTTCGTCTAAAAGTTCGTAGAGTGCGGCTGTGAGCATGTCGCCTGCGGCACCCATTCCTAAATCTAAATAAATGGCTTTCACTTTTTTACTCCTTTTTTGCCTTAGTATGATTAATCATATTTGCAAAATAACCGGCTCCAAAACCGTTATCAATATTTACGACTGTAACTCCGGATGCGCAGCTGTTTAGCATGGAAAGAAGGGCAGAAAGTCCTTCAAAACAAGCTCCGTAACCAACGCTCGTAGGAACTGCAATAACAGGACAGTCAGCAAGTCCACCGATTACACTTGCAAGAGCACCTTCCATTCCGGCAATTGCGATTATAACTGTAGCACTCATAATTTCATCAAGGTGGGAAAGAAGGCGGTGTAAACCTGCAACTCCAACATCATAAAGGCGGACAACTTCGTTTCCAAGAATCTGTGCTGTAAGTGCTGCTTCTTCTGCAACAGGTATATCGCTTGTGCCTCCCGTTGCAATCACAATTTTCCCGATTCCATCAGGCTCTGGAATTATTCCCGAAACTCCAAGACCCGCATCTTTATGAAAGTCCAGTTCAATTCCAGCCTGCGTAATTTTTCCGGCTTTTTCTTCCGAAAGTCTTGTAATCAGAATGGTTTTAATTCCGCCATCCTTCATCGTCTGCATGATTTTTATAATTTGTTCTGCAGTTTTTCCTTCGCCGTAAATAACTTCCGAAGTTCCCTGCCTTATTTTTCTGTGAAAATCTAATTTTGCAATTCCAATGTCTTTAAAAGGTTCTTTTTTTAATTCAAGGAGGGCATCTTCCACAGAGACAGTTCCTTTTTTTACGTTTTCCAAAAGTTTTTGAATATCACTGTTCACTTCGCGCCTCCAGGTTTACAAAAATTTTACTGTAATGTTTTTTTAATTCCAAATTTATTTCACTGCGGTATTTTAAAAAGAGCTTATACTGTTTTTTAGAAAGTTCAATTCCCGCACATTCTTCCATATTTTCTAAAACCAGGGTCCTTACACGGAAGTTTGAAAAGCCGAGAGAAAAAAGAAAGTTCTCCGATTCTTCTGTTCTTGTAAGCGCGTCTTTTGTAATCAGGTGGCAGGGCATCTGCCTTGTTGCAAGACACGAATAGGAAGGTTTATTCCAGGTAAAAAGTCCTGCCTTTTTAGAAAGCTTTCTTATTTCTGATTTTGTAAGGGCGCATTCACGAAGGGGAGAAAGAACTTTTAATTCATTTAATGCTTTAAATCCCGGACGGTCAGAAACATCATCACTGGCATTGGTTCCGTCTATCACAACAGAAAAACCATCATCACGGGCATTTTTTAAAATTGTAGAAAAAATATTTATTTTACAGAAATAACATCTTTCCGAAGTATTCTGAATAATTTTTGAATCGCTAAGAACGTCCACTTTAATTTCTTTCAGGGGCATTCCAAGCTGTGCACAAAGCTTTCTGGCATCGTCCAGTTCAAACTCTGGCTGAAAATCAGAATTAACATAATAGGCAATGCATTCTTTAGCATATTTTTTAGCCGCATATAGAAGGTAGCTTGAATCAACTCCGCCGGAAAAAGCCAGTGCAATTTTTGGATATTTTATAAAAAAATCTTTAAGTTCCAATTAGTTCTTCTTGAATAAAGCTGTCTTTACAACCTTTTTTGGATCTTTAATTATAAGGATTGCAAGCCAGATTATAAGACCGAGGGCAACTACTGAAAGTCCTAGATAAAAATCATTGAGCATATCAAGAGGTGCAGGATTAAAATATTCTTCGCGGAGTTCTGCATATTCAAAGAAAGCGTCAATGAGCCACATTAAAGA
The DNA here is from genome assembly GCA_016286365.1 of Treponema sp. Taxonomy (GTDB): domain Bacteria; phylum Spirochaetota; class Spirochaetia; order Treponematales; family Treponemataceae; genus Treponema_D. Next base: position 52,794 of record JAEESN010000003.1, on the reverse strand, counting down.
AGCACCCCAGTACATAAGGCAAAGGGTTCCAAGCTTCATTGTTGTGTCTGGCAATTTTTTATACCAGATGATTGTACAGATGATTGCTGCAAAAACTGTTGTTAAAAGTGTCATGCCATGCCTCCTGCCAAAGTTTGTGATTTATCTTTTTTAGACTGCTTTTCGAAGAATGAAGTAACTCCAACCATGATTCCCCAGATTGCAGTTACAAGCGCTGCCATAGCAACACCGGCCGTAGCCATTTCGTGAAGCATTTCTGCAGTTTCACCATTTTCTACTGCAGTAAGGAATGGGAAAAATGGAACAACTTCTCCGTGCCATACGTGTTCAAAAGCTAAAAGAGCCGAACCACCCCAGAGCATTTTATTTAACCATCCGAGTTTTGTCGAAAAAGGAATTCTAACTTCCTCAGTTTTTTTCGAATTTTTAACAGTCTGATTTTTTTCTTTAGATTTGATTATTCTTTCTGCGACCGTTGTGATGATTGCTTCGGCAGCAGGAACTGTAAAACAAGCCATTTTATCCTCCTTAAACAGCTGATTATCATTTTTTTACAAGAATTATAAATAATATTTTAATACGGAATTTTGAAAAAGTGATATAAAAAAAAGTTATAAAAATAGTATATTTATCTGTTTTTTCTATATTATACACTTTAAATCTGAATAAAAAGGGATTACAATATTAAAAAAGTATAGGAGAAAGTGCATGAAAAAGAATGATTCAAACAAATCTGTAAAAGAAACTGCAAAAAAATCAGACAAAAAATCAGAAAAAAAAGCACAGAAAGCATTAAAAGCTCAGGAAAAAGCAAAACAGCCTAAAAAAGCATCTAAATTCTCGATCAAAAAAATCTGGGAAAAAATTAAGGCTGGATTTAAAGCTTTTGGAAAAGGTATTTCGAAGGTTTTCGGAAGTTATACCCCGCCTTCGTGGCCAAAAGATTTAGTCAAAAAGGTAAAGACAGAACCTAAGGCAAAAAAACGCTTTAAGATTACGATGATTACCCTTGGAAGCATTGCGGGTGTAGTCGTTCTGTTTTTTGCAACACTCTTTACCGTTCGTTTTATAAAATCAAAGCAGCCGGTAGACTTATCTGTTTCATGTACAATAACCGCTCCGGAAATTAAGAGAAATATTCAGGATAAGCTCGTCATAAAATTAAACGGCAGTGCTGCTCCTATAGACATGGTAAATAAACCTATTGTTTCCGGAATTACAATCAAACCGGAAATTAAAGGTAACTGGGTTTGGGATGGAGCTAATAGAATTGTTTTTGAACCAATCGAAAACTGGAAAATCGGTACAGATTATAAAATCGAATTAGATAAATCAGTTTTAGCCGATCACGTTAAATTACGCGACAAAAAAGAACTTGCGTTTACGACAACACCATTTTCTCTTGAAATAAAGGATGCTGATTATGTTATTGATGATGTAAATCCAAACCTCAAATATATTGAATTCAGTATTGTTTCTAACTTCCCGATGATGGAACAGGATTTTGCTTCTCTTGTAGAAATCAATCCGGTTATTAATGCAAGAAACGGAAATGTAGAAAACAGAACTTATACTGCCCAGGCATTCCCAGACACAGATTCTGACGGAAAAAGAGTTTTCTTTAAGTCGGAAGTATTCGGTGTTCCTGCAAAAACAATTGATGTTTCTCTTCTTGTAAGAAAAGGTGTTAAGTGTGTTTATGATGATGCTGTTACAAAGGATTCTGCCCGTCAGACTCTTGTTGTAAACGGATCAGACACATACGGAAGAATTACAAGAATCGGTGGAAACTTCCTTTTAAATGATGAACAGGAATACAAGCAGATTATCACAATCGAAACTTCGGCAAAGGTTTCTATAAGCGACCTCAATTCTAAATTAAAGTTCTATCTTCTTCCAAAAGACAGACCGGAAGAAAAGGGAACAAAGTTTGTAGAAGACTATCAGTGGTATAGCACTGATGAAGTTTCTTCTACTGTAAAAAGCAAATCGGAAAGACTCCAGCTTAAGCCATACGAAACAGAAACAAAATACGAAAAGGTTCATTCATACGAAATCGATGTTCCTGAAAATTCATACATCTATGTTTCTGTAGACGAAGGTCTTGAATTCTACGGTGGATTCTATCTTGCCAAGCCTGTGCACGAAATTGTTGAACAGGTTCCTTATCCAAAAGAAGTAAAATTCATTTCGGAAGGAAACATTGTTTCTTTAAAAGGAAGCAGACGCTTACCGATTATGGCCCGCGGTGTTTCCGATGTTACCGTAAAGGTTTGGAGATTCAAGCCGGATGATCTTAATCATATCATCACTCAGTCTAACGGAAACATTGAATACTTCAGCTTCTCGGATTATGACTTTAACGAAGAGAATGTGAGTGAATACATACTCGAGAAAAAACTTACGACAAATAACAGAAAATCAAATTCGCTCAGCTATCTTGATTTTGATTTTTCTAATTATATTCAGGCTGTTCCTTCTAAAGATTTACGCTACGGTCTTTTCCTTCTCCGCCTTGAAAACGAAGAATGCAACACCGTAAAGAAGATGGTTTTGGTAACAGACCAGACAATCATCGTAAAGGAAGGAAGAGATGATTCAATGGACATCTTTGTTCAGTCTGTTTCTACAGGACTTCCACTTGAATCAAGCCGCGTAGACATTCTTGCAAAGAACGGAGACATAATTGCTTCTACTTACACAGATTCCAACGGACACGCATTCATGCCTAACGCAAGAAGAAGATATAACGGTCCTGTTGCAATCACTGCGACTTACGGCGAAGATTTGTCATTTGTTCCATATTCTTTAAACGGACGCTATCTTGATTATTCTAACTTCGACACAGGCGGTGTTTACGGCTCTCAGGATCCAAACAAGCTTTCTGCTTACATTTTCTCTGACCGAGGACTCTATAGACCTGGTGAAAAAATCACATTCGGTGCAATCGTAAAATCAGGAAACTGGAGCAATCAGCTTAAGGGAACTCCTCTTCTTTACGAAATTAAAGATCCAAACGGAACAGTAATCGCAGAAAAAGAATTCCTTCTTAATTCAAGCGGATTTGAAGAAATAACATATACAACAAAAGAATACTCTCCAACCGGTGAATATTACCTTACGCTCTATCTTAAAAAGATGAGGCCTAACGGTAAAACTTACGAAAAGATTTATGTTGGCGAAGCCAGTGCAAAAGTAGAAGAATTCATGCCGGACACCCTTCAGATTACTACATCTTTTGATCCTCTTACAAACGATGCATGGATTCATCCGGGTTCCCTCAGTGCAGTTGTAAAATTAAAGAATCTTTTTGGAAACAATGCCGTCGGTAATAATGTTAAGGCAGAGATTGAGCTTGATCCTGGTTATATCACCTTTAATAAATATAAGGATTATAAATTTACAGATCCATTTGTTTCAAAACAAAAATTCTCTCAGAAATTCAGCGATGTAAAAACTGATGATGAAGGAATTGCAAGATTCAAGCTCGACATGGAACGCTTTGAACCTGCAAGTTACCGCCTCCTCTTTAATGCATCGGGATTCGAAAAAGAAAGCGGAAGAAGCGTAAAATCATCATCTGTAATTTATGTTTCTCCTCTTGATTATATAATCGGTGTAAAGAGCGATGGAGATTTAAGATACATCCAGAAGGAAAGTAGCCGTAACCTTAAATTTATTGCCGTTGGACCAAGCCTCCAGACAGTAAAGGTAGACGGAATCAAGCTTTCTCTTGTAGAAAAACGCTATGTTTCTGTTCTTGCAAAGCAGCCTAATGGTATATATAAATATCAGTCTGTAAAGAAAGAAAATACTTTGAGCGAAAAAACAATCAGCATTCCAAAAGAAGGATTAAATTATGCCCTTCCAGTAGATGCCGAAGGGGAATATGCCCTTATCCTTACAGATGCAGAAGGACATGAATATTCAAGAACAGAATTCTCGGTAATGGGAGCTAAGAATGTTCAGAGAAGTCTTTCAAGAACTGCAGAACTCGAAGTTGTAATGAATAAGACTGATTATAAACCGGGCGAAACTGCAGAACTTATGATTAAGGCTCCTTATGCCGGAAAAGGTCTTATCTGTGTTGAACGCGATAAGGTTTATACATACAAATGGTTCAGCACACAGGAATCTTCTTCTATTCAGACAATTACAATTCCACAGGGATTGGAAGGAAACGGTTATGTTACAGTTATGTTCACCCGTGATTATGACAGTCCGGAAATCTTTATGAGTCCGTTCTGTTATTCGGCTGTTCCATTCTCTGTAAGCCTTGACCGAAGAACAAACGTAATCAATATTGATGTTCCTGATGTTGTTAAACCGGATACAGATTACGAAATCAAATACTCTTCTACTAAGTCAGGAAAGATTGTAATCATGGCTGTAGACGAAGGAATTCTTCAGCTTGCAAAACATAAGACTCCGAATCCACTTTCATACTTCTTTAAAAAGCGAGCGCTCGAAGTTTCTACAGGCCAGACAAACGATTTGATTCTTCCTGAATACAATATCTTAAAAACACTTACTGCAATGGGTGGTGGTGCCGGCTTTGATGAATTCTTGAGCCAGAACTTAAATCCATTCAGAAAGAGACAGAACGCTTCTGTTGCATTCTGGTCTGGAATAATAAATACAGATTCAAACGTCCGCTCTGTAAAATATCATATTCCATCTTACTTTAATGGAAAACTTCGTGTAATGGCAGTTGCTGTTTCTGATGATGCTGTTGGTTCTGCACAGGCTTATACGGACGTAAGAGATACATACATCATCATGCCAAATTGTCCTAACTTTGCTTCTCCTGGTGATGAATTTGATGTAGCCGTAACAGTTACAAATAACGATGCAGGAAGCGGACCAAATGCTAAGGTTAAACTTACTGCAGTTACAGACAAGGGATTAACCATAAGTGGAGCAGCAAGCACAGAACTTGCAATTCCGGAAGGAAAGGATGCAACTTATACATTCACGTTTAAGACGAACGACGTCCTTGGTAATTCCGACATTAAGTTTACGGTTCAGGGTGCAAAGAATTCTTCAAGATATATGAGTTCTTTGAGCATAAGACCTTCTGTTCCGTACCAGGTATGGATTAATTCAGGCACTGTAAGAAAATCAAATGCAAGTGTAGATGTAAATAAACAGCTTTATGATGAATTTGCAACAAGGGAAGTATCTCTTTCTTATCTTCCACTTGGTCTTGCACGCGGTCTTGTCCTCTATCTTGATAAGTATCCTTATGGATGTTCAGAACAGATTACAAGTGCGGCTTATCCATATCTCTACCCTGATTTATTAAAGGATACTGGAAAGGCAGAAAAAGAAGCTAAGGAAGCAATCCAGAATGCAATCGATGTAATTCAGGCAAGACAGAAGGATGATGGAACAATCGGTTACTGGACAAATGGTTCACAGAATTACCCTCTGATTGACTGTTACTGTGCGCTCTTCCTTACAACCGCTAAAGAAAAAGGATATTATGTTCCTTCTTCAACCTTCACAAGACTCCTTGGAGCATTAAAAGAATATGCATCAGAAGGAAGGGGATTCTATGCGGCTTATGCAACATATGTTCTTACAAGAAACGAAGAAATCACAACTTCTTACCTCGAAAATCTTTCTAAGAATTCTGTATTTGCAGACACAAGTTTAAGCCTTACAGAATTGTACATGGCAGCAAGTTACCGCCTGTTGCGTATGGATAAGGAAGCAAAGAAATACACCGGAAAGATTAAGAAGGGAATCAACTTTGTTTATGATAATGATATGTTTGCAAGCAGACTTTACATCGATTCGGCATATCTTTACATCATCTCTTCTTACTTCCCTGAACAGCTTAAAGTAATAGGGGACACAGTTCTTGGTTCTATTGAAAAGAGCATGAGCGAAGGAGAATATAACTCTATTTCGAGCGCAATGACTCTGAGTGCAATTGAAGCTTACCTTAAGGCAACTCCAAATGCCGCAACAGGAAAATTTGTCGTAAAAGAAGACCTTGGAAAAGAAAAGGGCGAAAAGCAGCTTTCATTTAAGGGAAATAAACTCTTTACAGGAGATTTTGACGGCGATGCGCAGAAGCTCAGCATCACAAGCCAGGAGGATTTGAACCTCTATTATCAGGTAAATCAGTCTGGATTTATGAAGAATATTCCTGAATCAGAAACAAAGGATAACGGACTCGAAATCACACGTTCTTATTCTTCTTCTCCTGATGGAAAGGGTCAGACTTCATTCACTGTTGGCGACGAAATTTATGTAACAATCAGAATGAGGACGCTCAACGGTTCAACCATAAACAATGTTGCAATTGTAGACATGCTTCCAAGCTGTTTTGAAATTGATTATGATTCAATCCGCCGCGAAAACAAGTCAGACTGGAAACCTGATTATGCAGACATCCGCGACGACAGAGTTATCTTCTATGGAACAGTAACCGGTACCCTTAAATCTTATACATTCAAGGTAAAGGTTATTACAAACGGAAGCTTTGTTGTTCCACCGGTATTTGCACAGGCAATGTACGATAACAAGGTAAAAGCACTCAAGCCTTATGAAAAGATTAAAGTTCAAAAGGCCAAGTAAAAAAACACTCATTGTTTTACTTTCGATTCTGGCGTTCATTGTAATTGCCGTTAGTATCGATGTGGGAGTAAACCGGAAAATCGGAATCCTTAACGGGACAAGGTTTTCCGGGGCTTACACCGATGTAAACGGCAAACTTCTTGGAGTATATCTTACTCCCGACGATACGTTCAGGGTTTATAAAAGCATTACAGAATATCCTCCCGAATTTATAGAAGCAATCCTCTTACAGGAAGATAAAAGATTTTATGTTCATAACGGAATCAACTTTGCTTCCCTCATGCGCTCTTTTACAGAAACTTATATTAAAAGGGGAAGGCGCATTGGTGGAAGTACAATCACCATGCAGGTTGCAAAATTAAAATACGGGCTTTATACAAAAAACATCTGGGGAAAGCTTAAGCAGATTTTTCTGGCCCTCCGCCTTGATTTTATTTATTCAAAACAGGATATCCTCGACGCTTATGTAAATCTTGCTCCCTGTGGAAAGAATATAGAAGGATTTGAGACGGCAAGTCAGTATTTCTTCCATAAATCTGTTGGCGAATTAAGCCTTTCAGAAATTTTAATGCTTTGCGTTCTTCCACAAAATCCGAACAAGAGGTGTCCTTCCCTTACATATGTTCCGCCAGAGCTCCTGGATGCAAGAGTCCGTCTTTTTAATACATGGATCGAAGATCATCCAAAAGATAAGGAGCTTTTATCTTTTCTGGAAGTGAATCCCGCGCTTGAATGTTCGTTCCCGCAATATTCTCCGCATTTTACAAGAGTAATTGAACTTTCCCGCGACGAAAAATCCTTTTATGGAAAAGCAGGGCCTGTTCAGACGACTTTAGATTTTACGATGAACGAGTTTATAAGGGAGCTTTTAGAATCTTATGTCCGTAAAAATCAGGATATTGGAATTAATAATGCCAGTGCAGTTTTAATAGATTCTTCTACGATGTCTGTTCAGGCTTACGTTGGTTCTGCAGGCTTTTATAATGATGAAATTCTTGGTCAGGTTGACGGTATTATTTCCAAACGTTCTCCCGGGTCTACACTTAAACCGTTTATTTATGCGCTTGCAATGGAGCAGGGGATAATTCATTACGACACAATGCTTAAAGATTCTCCTTCGAGCTTTAGTGAATATTCTCCGGATAACTATGGAAACACCTTTATGGGGCCGGTAAAAGCCTGGTATGCCCTTGTTCAAAGCCGTAATATTCCTGCCGTTAATCTTGCGGGTCAGATTAAAAATCCTGATTTATATGAATTTATGGAAAACGCCGGAATTACTGAATTAAAGGATCGCGACACATATGGACTTTCGATTGTTCTTGGAAGTGCCGATGTAAGTGCCCTTGAATTATGCTCGCTTTATTCTGTCTTTTTGAATGGGGGAGTTCAGTATCCTTTGAATAATACTTTTCCTTTAAAACCTAAAGAAGCGGGCTTTGGAAAAAAGCTTTTAACACCACAATCTACATATATTGTAAAACAGATTTTATTTAAAAATCCGCGTCCCGATAAGTCCGAAGCCGATTACGAAGAAGGATTCGAAGTAGGATATAAAACAGGAACTTCTGTCGGCTTTAAAGATTGCTGGGCTGTAGGATTTTTTGGGAAATATATTCTTTGCGTATGGATTGGTAATTTTGACGGGCTTGGAAATAATTCTTTCCTTGGACGAACTGCCGCCGCTCCTCTTTTTTTTAATATGGTAGATGCAATCACTTCCAGGGGTTATGTTGATTATACTTTAAATAAGATGCCCGAAGGTGTTCAGAAAGTAAAAGTTTGTTCTGTTTCAGGTGATATCTGTAACGATGACTGTCCGTACGAAGAAGAAACATATTTTATTCCCGGAGTTTCACCCATTACAAAGTGTAAGATTCACAGAAAGATTAATATAGATACAAGAACCGGTTACCGCACCGACGAAACTGATGCACCTTATGTAAAAACCGTTGTGCGTGAATACTGGCCAAGCGATTTAATGGCTCTTTTTAAGCAGGCAGGCTTACCCAGAATTGTTCCTCCTGATTATCCTCCCGAAGATTCTAAAATCAGCGACAGGGGATTCCCGCCGGAAATTACTTCTCCGCTAAAAAATGTTGAATATGTTTTTGATCAGACAACACCTTCCAGAAACGTAATCATCTTAAGTGCAAATGCGGATGCAAGTTCTAAGGAGCTCTTCTGGTTTAATGGCGATGCATTTATAGGGAAAAGTAAGCCTGGCGAAAAAATGGAATGGAGACCAAAGCCCGGAGCCTACGACATCATTGTTCTGGACGACAAGGGGCGAAGTTCCAGCCGTAATCTGAATATAAGCGTTGTTGCTCATTGACAAACGGGGCTAAATTGGGTATAACAATCAAGGATAGACAAAGGCGTCTTTGAGTTTTGCGCTCGAAATGTCTTTGTCTTTTTTTTTGAAAAAATAATAAAAATGATGAGGATGTTCAAATGAAATGCGGTGCAATTGTTGGAATTAACTGGGGTGATGAAGGAAAAGGTCGTATGGTTGACCTTTTGACAGAAAGCTACGATATAGTATGTCGTTTTCAGGGCGGTGGAAATGCCGGCCATACTGTAATCAACGACAAAGGTAAGTTTGCCCTTCACCTTCTTCCATCAGGAATATTCAGAGACGGTGTTGTTAATATTCTTGGTAACGGAGTTGCACTCGATCCGGAAAATTTATGGTCAGAAATGCAGGAAGTAATCAACAAGGGTGTACCTCTTACTCCTGATAATCTTAAAATCAGTGACCGTGCTTCACTTTTACTTCCATGGCACAGAGACTTAGACTGCCTTGAAGAGCAGCGTCTTGCAGATAAAAAATACGGTTCTACAAAACAGGGAATCGCTCCTTTTTATTCAGATAAATACCAGAAAAAAACAGTTTTAGCAGGTGAATTATTTTATCCTGAAGAATTAAAACAGCACTTACTGGACATCATGGAATGGAAAAACCTTACTTTAACAAAGGTTTATGGTGCTGAACCTTATACAGAAGCTAAACTCGATGCATGGATTAACAATGCATGCGAAAAAATCAAACCTTATGTATGCGACACAATGCTTTTCTTAAAGGACGCTCAGTCAAAAGGAAAGAGCATTCTTTTTGAAGCACAGCTTGGTTCTCTCCGCGACCTTGATTACGGTATTGTTCCTTATACAACTTCATCAAATACATGTGCTGCTTTTGCACCAATCGGTTCCGGACTTCCTTCTGCTAAAATTTCAGACATCATCGGTGTAGTAAAAGCTTATGCTACCTGCGTTGGTGAAGGTCCATTTGTATGCGAAATGTTCGGTGACGAAGCAGAAGAATTAAGAAAGGCTGGAAACGAATACGGTGCAAAAACTGGTCGTCCACGCCGAGTTGGTTCTCTTGACCTTGTTGCAACACGCTACGGAATCGAAGTTCAGGCTGCTACTGCAATTGCTCTTACAAAACTCGATGTTTTAAGTTATATGGATAAGATTCCTGTTACTACACACTACGAACTCAACGGCAAAAAAATCGACAGATTCCCATTCCCGGTTGCATTAAAATCATGTAAACCTGTAATTGAATATGTAGACGGCTGGAAGTGCGACATTTCTAAGGCCAGAAGCTGGAATGATTTACCAAAGGCTGCACAGGACTATGTTCTTTACGTAGAAAAAGAAATCGGATGTCCTATTAAATATATTTCTGTTGGACCGGAACGCGAAGCCATCATCATCAGATAGTTTTGGAATTCAGAAAGCTGCATAAGGCAAAATAATTGTAACAAAAACTGTAATATAGAGGATTTTTAAATGAAAGATACTTACGAAACACCATTATCTTCACGCTATGCGTCTGATTATATGCTCAAGCTTTTTTCTTCTGATACTCGATATCAGACATGGCGTAAACTCTGGGTTGCTCTTGCAAAGGCAGAAAACGCACTCGGACTTCCTGTTTCTAAAGACCAGGTAAAGGAACTTTCACAGCATATTACAGATATTGATTACGATGTTGTTGCCGCACGCGAAAAGGAAGTACGCCACGATGTAATGGCTCACGTTTATGCTTACGGAAAGGTTGCTCCTTCTGCTGCAGGAATTATTCATCTTGGTGCTACAAGCTGTTACGTAACAGACAATGCCGATTTAGTAATCTACCGCGATGGTTTACTTTATCTTCGCGGTGAACTTTTAAAAGTAATTTCTAACCTCTGCGACTTTGCAGATAAATATAAGGCTCTTCCAACACTTGGTTATACTCACTATCAGCCTGCTCAACTTGTAACTGTTGGAAAAAGAGCGTGCCTCTGGATGCAGGATTTCCTTTCTGACTTGGAAGAAATCGACTTTGCAATCAAAAACGTTAAATTCCTTGGCTGCCGTGGTACAACAGGAACCGAAGCAAGTTTTATGGACCTTTTTGAAGGCGATGGTAAAAAATGCGAAAAATTAAACGAAATGATTGCAAAGGATTTTGGATTTACAGAGATCTTTGATGTTCAGGGACAAACATATCCAAGAAAGGTAGACAGCCGTATTTTGAATGCACTTTCTTCTGTTGCACAGAGCTGTTACCGCATGGCAAACGATATCCGTCTTTTACAGCACGACCGCCAGGTAGAAGAACCATTCGAAAAAAATCAGATTGGATCTTCGGCTATGGCATATAAACGAAATCCAATGCGTTCAGAAAGAATCTGTTCTCTTGCACGCTATCTTATGGCAGATGCATTAAACGCACCAATGACAGCATGTACTCAGTGGCTCGAAAGAACCCTCGACGATTCTGCTAACCGCCGCATCTCTTTACCGGAAGGCTTCCTCTGCTGCGATGCAATCTTACGCCTTGCACAGAATGTAACAGATGGTCTTCACGTAAACGAAAAAATCGTAGAAAAAACATGTAACGATTATCTTCCGTTCATTGCAACAGAAAACCTCATGATGGAAGCAGTAAAACGCGGAGGAAACAGACAGGAGCTTCATGAAATCATCCGCCGCTGTTCTATGGAAGCAACTGCAAAGATGAAAAACGGCGAAGAATGTGACCTCCTTAGCCGCCTTGCAGCAGAAAAATCATTCGGTCTTACAGAAGAAGAAATGAAAAAGCTTTTAACACCATCGCTTTACATCGGCCGCTGTCCTGATCAGGTTACTGCAATGCTCAAAAAGGTAAAGCCTCTTCTTAAAAATGTAGCAAAGGAATCTGCAGAAATAAATTTATAATTTTCCCATCTGGTGTATAATTAATTATATAATTAATTTATAAGGATTTTGGATGGAATTTAACCAGAAGAATACAACTAAGGTTGCCTGGCTTTACGGCTTTATTGTAGGTTTATCAAATCTTATAGGTTCTGTTATTCCTTCGAGCTTTACGACTCCCGAACTTCAGACTCTTGCAATGTCGGGGTGGACTGAATACATCGAAAGCAACACAACAATAATCATCATTGTCTCTTCCTTTTGTTACATCATTCCTATGCTCTTATGTTTTTTGTATTACAGTGTAAGTATACGTAAAAACTTGAAGAAGCGGTTCATCAATATGCCTATCGCATATGCTTCTTTGAGTATGAGCGGATGGATTTATTATTTTCTTGCCGAAGTTGTAACACTGATAATTGCCGGAAAGCATTTTAATGTTCCCGTTAAATATATCCTTATGACTTCGCTGATGTATGTTACTCTTGAATGTCTTTTTAGCTTTACACTCGGTTTTTTTATTATGGAAACCCTTCACAGGCGTGTGTTCCTTCCAAAATTTTTCCCCGAAGGAAAGATTTCGGAAACTCCAGGGCTTATAAAACCTTCGAACAGATTTTTGTTTACGGTTTTTTATATTTCTGTAAGCGTTTTCCCGATCTGTTTTATCTGGTTTGCGTATATCAATCTTCTTCATAAGCACAGCGAATTTGCAGACAAAACCGTTCTTTTATATTTTATAATCATCCTGATTCTTGATATCGTAATCCTTATTATTTTTACTCATTACTATTCGACTCCACTGCAAAAATTACAGGAAGGAACAGAGCGTGTAAAAAAAGGGGATTATACAGGACACGTAAGTATTGTAAGTAATGATTCCTTTGGCGAACTTGCAGATACCTTCAACGACATGATTTCTTCTATCGATTTAAATAACAAAAAACTGATTGCGGTTCAAAACTCAATTTTAACCGGTATGGCAACCATGGTAGAAAGCCGCGATAACTCTACAGGCGGACACATCAAAAGGACGAGCGACTGTGTGCGTATTTTTGTTGAGTTTTTAAGAAATCAGAAAGGATATGAAAATCTCTCGGATGCGTTCTGTACAAATGTTATAAAAGCCGCTCCAATGCACGACCTTGGAAAAATAGCAGTTCCAGATGCGATTTTACAAAAGCCCGGGAAATTTACCGACGAAGAATACGAAAAGATGAAGCAGCATTCTGCAGAAGGAGCCAGAATCGTAGGCGAAGTATTAAAAGAAGCTGATGATGAGGACTTTAAAAAGATTGCCATAAACGTTGCTCACTATCATCACGAAAAATGGAATGGTACAGGATACCCCGAAAAACTTTCTGGTGAAGAGATTCCTTTCGAAGCACGCATAATGGCGCTGGCAGATGTTTTTGATGCCCTTGTAAGTAAAAGATGTTATAAAGAAAGCTTTAGTTTTGATAAGGCATTTGAAATCATAAAAGAATCGTCGGGCACACATTTTGATCCATCCCTTGCACAAAAATTCCTACTTTGCCGCGACAGGCTCGAAGATTTATATTTAAGATTTTAGGAGCAGAGGGGAAACTTACAGGAAAGACGACGTTTATATTCGTGAAAGCAAAGGGGAACATCCTCTGAATAATCAGTTCATCAGAGATTTTTAAAGATATACTTTACTATTCAAAAAATGAAAAATCCATATAATTCTTAGTATGGATAAAATTAAAAAAACAAAAGCATTAAAAAACAATGTTTACGCATTAAAGCTGCTGGGAAAAATTTGTCCTTCTGCAGTCTTTAATAATGGATTTTCCCAGCTTTTAAATTATTTTGGATGGCTTTTTTACAGTGCGTTTTTTATGCGTTATGTAATCAACGCTCTTCAGAATGGAAGCGGTTTCTGGGAAATCATGAAGTTTCTTGGGATAACGGTAATCGTTTTTGCATCTGTTGGATTTTATCAGGTTTACCTCGAAAGCTCTTTTTATCCTAAGGCTCATGCAAAAATCAACAAGGGTTTATACACAATTCTTTTTAAAAAGGCCCGCAACGTCGAACTTGAATGTTTTGAAAACAGCGATTTTTACGATAAATATACTCTCGCAATGGAAAAGGCAGACGACAGACTGAACAACACGGTTTCGGATCTGCTGGGAACTTTTTTTGGCGGAATAGCGAGCGTACTTGCCTTTGTTTTTATGTATCAGGTAGACAGGCTTTCTGTTTTATTCATACTTTTTCCAATCATCGGTAACTTTGTTTTCAACCGTTTTATAAGCAAGATTGATTATAAACGCAACAAGGACATGACTCCTTATAATCGTAAGATTTCCTATATAAATCGTGTTATGTATCTTGCTGAATACGCAAAAGAGATGAGGATTACAAATGTTTTTAATCTTATGCGAAAGCAGTATCAGGAATCAATTAAAGGGGTGAGCGATGTAACCGGAAAATATGCAAAGAAGGCTGCGGCTCTCCATTGGTTTTATGTAGAATTTACGTTCACCTTTATTTTCGAAGGACTTTTAATTTACGGGGCTTACAGGACTTTGGTCGGTCATTCGATGTCTCTTGCCCAGCTTTCGGTTATTACAAGTATGATGGTTTCTACAACCTGGATTTTAATCGGTTTTACAGATTCTTTGAACAAGTGTTTTAAAAACGGACTTTTTATAGATTACTTAAAATCTTTTCTGGAATACAAAGAAAAAATCCCGGAGGATTACAAGGGTCTTGAATGTCCTAAAGAAATCGAAAGCATAGAATTCCGTAACGTTTCTTTTGCCTATAAAGACGAGATGGTTTTAAAAAATCTGAATATGGAATTCAGGAAAGATAAAACTTATGCTCTTGTAGGACATAACGGGGCCGGAAAAACAACAATCACAAAGCTTCTCTTAAGATTTTATGATCCTACAGATGGTCAGATTTTGTTGAACGGACGGAATATTAAAGATTACAACCTTCAGCAGTACAGAAAACTTTTTGCAACGGCTTTCCAGGATAACAAGCTTCTTTCTATGTCGGTAAAAGACAATGTTTTGATGGGAGAAGAGGTTTCAGAAAGCAAAAAGAATGAACTTGTAAGTAAGGCGTTAAAGCTTTCGGGAGTTTACGATAAGATTATGACTCTTCCCCAGGGGCTTGAAACAACATTAACACGCGAGTTCGATGATAAGGGTGTTGTACTTTCCGGTGGTGAGTTTCAGAAGGTTGTTGTTGCAAGAGCGTTTATACGTGAAAGCCCGGTTAAGATTTTTGATGAACCTTCGAGCGCGCTTGACCCGATTGCAGAATACGAGCTTTTTGATAACATCCTTACTTCATGTAAAAACCATACGCTTTTATTTATTTCGCACAGGCTTTCTTCGGTACAGAATGCCGACTGGGTATACCTTTTGGAAAACGGAACTGTAAAAGAAGAAGGTAATCACAAAAAGCTGATGGCTATGAACGGCACTTATGCAGATATGTACAACAAACAGGCCAAAAATTACTTATGGAAAGAGGATGATGTAAAAAAGAAATCTTCTAAAAAGGAGGCAAAGTAATGAAACAGGAATTGAAGAATCACGCATTTCTCTGGAAGCTGTGTTTTAAAACCTGCCCGGGTTATATGATTTATTTTCTTTACGATGCTTTCCGCTATCAGATTATTATCTTTTTAGAGCACGTTCTTGGAATCCGTTACGTACTTCGCTGTGCGGAATTTAATGAACCTTTCTGGAAGGCTCTTATCGCTATTGGTGCAATCCTTCTTTTGAATATGATTCAGATTATTCCGGATGGATTTTTTATTCATAGCTGGAGCTTTAAGAATAAGCCAAAGATTTATAAGGCGCTTAAAGAAAAGATGTTCCAGAAGGCCGCAGAACTTGATTTAGACTGCTACGACGATCCAAAATACTACAATGATTTTGTTCTTTCGGTTGCAGAATCTGAATCCTCAATCGACCGCTTTCTGGCACTTTGTAATCAGACGGTGCAGGGGCTTACTGTTCTTTTTACAACCGGTGTTTTCTACCTCATGACAGACCCTGCTGGAATCATATTTATCTTTGTTTCATTTGTCATGCGCTTTGTTCTTGCAAAGGGCGTAAACAAGATTAACTATGGCGTAAGACTTAAGGTAAACCCTCTTGAACGAAAAAGAAATTATGTAAGCCGTGTGTTCTACCTTCGTGATTTTGCAAAGGAATTAAGGCTTCATCCGAATGCACGTGATCAACTCGAAAAAGAATTCCAGGAAGCTGATGACGAGATTTTTAAAGAAAACAAAAAGGTTGGTCCAAAAAGGACCTGGCTCAACTTCCTGCGAGGTTATGTATTCAGTGATTTTTTAACCGACGGACTTTATATTGCATACCTTGTTTACGAAGCTGCAGTTTTACACACGATTACTTACAGCGATGCGGTAATCCTCTTTAACAGAACGGGAAGCATGAGGCGTGGTATGTCGAATATTGCGGATATTGCTCCAAAGGCTCACGAAAACAGTCTTTATATCGATAAGATCCGTTCGTTCCTTGCATATGAGCCAAAACTCGAAAAGAACGAAGGAAAGGATGTTCCGGCTGAACCTGGTGAACTTGTTTTAGAGCACGTAAGCTTTAAGTACAACGACAAGGCAAAAGAAACTTTGCACGACATCAATCTTCGCGTAAAGCCTGGTGAACACATTGCAATCGTAGGATACAACGGGGCTGGTAAAACAACCCTCGTAAAACTTTTGATGCGTCTTTATGATCCTTCTAAAGGAAAGATAAGCTGGCATGGCGAGGATGTAAAAAACTATAAGCCTCGTGAATACAGAAAGAGATTCGGGGTTGTATTCCAGGATTTCCAGATGTACGGGGCAAGCCTTGCAGAAAACGTAATATTGGATAAGCTTTCTGACAAAGATTTTGAAAAGGAAAAATTCGAAATTACAACTGCACTTGAGAGCGCCGGCTTTGAATCAAGATTAAAGAAGCTTCCGCTCGGGCTTAAAACACAGGTTACTACAGAGTTCGACAAAAACGGTGTAGATTTTTCCGGTGGTGAAAGTCAGAAGATTGCTATTTCCAGGGCGTTTTACAAAAAGGCAGACATCCTGATCATGGATGAACCTTCTAGCGCCTTAGACCCTATTGCAGAATACGAACTTAACAAGGCAATGAAAAAGGCTGCCAAGGGAAAAACCGTGTTCTACATTTCGCACAGGCTTTCTACAATCAGGGATGCAGACAGAATCCTTATGCTCGAAAAAGGACGAATTATTGAGGAAGGAACTCACGAAAGTCTTTTAAAGGCCGACGGAAAGTATGCACAGATGTGGAAGCTCCAGGCTGGAAAATATAAGGCTTAGAGCCAGAAGAAGCAGAGGTTTATTCGTCTAAAACAGTTTTGAGCCAGCCGAGAATCCCATCCGGAAGAGTTTTTTCCATTGGTGTTCCGTCATCAAAGGTGAGATTACAGTGCATGGGGTTTACTAAACAGTGCTGGCCCATTTCTATACCGACGTAAATGGAGGCAATTCCCTTGTCTCCGTTGTAAACCCATTCCGGTGTGAAAATAAAACAGTGCTTCATCTTATTAAGGCGCGGAAGGCGTGGAACAATCAGTTTATTGTAATCATTTAATTCGTCACGCTTTGCATTTGCTAAAAAAAGATGAACATTGTATCTGTCAAAATCATCAAGGGTTTTATCGGAAGGAATTTCTCCGCCTCCAATCGGAATAAGGGCATCAAAAAACGAAGGATATTTTGTTCCCAGAATATAAGTCATCCTGGCTCCGGCAGAATTTCCAAAAACAAATTTTTTATTTACTCCGCCTCTTGGAGCAGTGTAATCATCTACAAAAGAATTAATAAGTGTATAAAGCGGTTTTGTATAAGGTTTATCCCAGGTTCCTTTTATATAACCTTTTTTATTTCGTTTTTCGTTTGCAATAGGAATTAAAATATATGCACCGCCAAGCATAGACTGATATTTTTCTGTTGCGTAAAATTCAGCACCTGTATAATTGATGCAGATATCGCCTTCGAGTGCATTTGAACGGCCATGTAAAAAAGTTAAAAGAGGATATTTTTTTCCTGCAGGATAGCCGTGTTCGGTCGGGTCATAAAAATAATATTTCATTCCGCACGCATTCCCGCTTTTAAAAAGATTAAAATATTCTCCAACTTTATAAGTCGGCGCATTAGAAATAAAGCTTCCTTCCGGAATCTGATCGGCCCATGGTGGTAAAGGTTTTGTTTCGTCCATAAATACTCCTCGAAGGTTCAATCAGAAAGTAGGAAAATCATTTTACGTCCCGTAGAACCATAATCAATTTTAGAAAATTAAAAGTAAAATGTCATCAAGGAAAAACCGTAAGAGGTAGAAAAATCAAGAATTCTTAAGATTATATTTTTGTTTTATGATATACTTTTTTTAAAAGGATAAAAATGGCAATAGAAGTATTCAGCAGGGTAGAACAAAAATACCTCATTACCGAAAATCATTTTAAAGCTCTAAAACCTCTTTTGGAACAATATATGGATGCAGATATCTATAACAAAGACGGCCAGACTTATCTTATTTTTAATATTTATTTTGATACCCCTTCGAACGAGCTTATAATCAGATCTCTGGAGAAGCCTGTTTACAAAGAAAAACTCAGGCTCAGAAGCTATGGAAAAGCGGGCCGAGAAGACACAGTTTATTTTGAAATTAAAAAGAAGTTTGATGGAATTGTCTATAAGAGGCGAACTTCAATGACTTACCGCGAAGCAGAAGCTTTTATGAACGCCCGTACAGAACCTGTAAACACAGAATTAAACAGACAGGTTTTTAATGAGATAAAAGATTTAATGGAACGCTACGAATTAAAGCCAAAGGTGATGATTTCTTACGACAGATTTGCATTTTTCGGTAAAAATGATTCGGATTTTCGTCTTACGCTTGATAAAAATATTTTTACACGCCGCGAAGAGCTTGATTTTGATTCGGCTCCGCATGGTAAAAGTCTTTTGAACGAGGGTGAATGGCTTATGGAAGCAAAGGGGACAAATTCTTTTCCGCTCTGGTTTGTGCACTTTTTGTCCCAAAATAAAATAAATCAGAATTCGTTTTCGAAATATGGAAATGAGTTTTTAAAATATAATAAATAATCAGGAAAAAAGGAGTTTTTTTTTATGAATTTTGCACAGCATTTTGTAATGGACGAAACAGACACTGGAATTTTAATCAATATTGCAATCAGTTTTGCGGCAGGAATTATTATTGCGCTTGGATATCTTTTTGCACAGAAGAAAAAGGGTTTTTCTAAAAGTTTTTTAATCACACTTTTGCTTCTTCCTGTTGTTGTAGTTGTTGTTATTCCGCTCATCGCAACGGATTTGAAAAAGGCTTTATCTCTTGCAGGTATTTTTGCCCTTGTTCGTTTCCGTTCCATCCCCGGTGATGCAAAAGACATTTTTTATATTTTCTTTACGCTTACTGTGGGTGTAGCAATTGCGCTTTTCTATTACATTGTTGCTTTTGTTCTTTTAATTCTTGTGACAGTGGTATTTATAATCATGCAGAGGTTTGTGAGCCTTGAACGTAATCAGCTTTTAAAAATCACTATTCCGGAAGATATGGATTACGATGGTATTTTTGACGGTATTTTCGAAAAATATCTTACTAAATGTGAGCTTGCAAACATCAAGACTTCGAATATGGGAACTCTTTTTGTGCTTGAGTATCAGGTTCAGCTTAAAGACAAGAGTGAAACAAAAAAGATGATTGATGAAATCAGGACTAAGAACGGAAATCTTAATGTAGTTTTACAGATTGATCCGGATTTGTTCGCAGTGCTTTAATTAATTGTGTTGTAAGAATAGAGGAATTCCATTAAAATAAATTCTATGAATATAATCGTTGTTGGTAGTGGTGGTCGTGAACACACCATCTGCTGGAAATTAGCACAGAGTTCACTTGTAGATAAGGTTATTGTAGTTCCTGGAAACGGTGGAACTGCTTATGAAGAAAAATGCCAGAATGTTAATCCTAAAGAATGTGATTATATAAAAGACGGCGAAAATCCATACGTTGCAATTGCAAAGCACGAAAATTGCCGCATGGCTGTAATTGGTCCCGAAGATCCTTTAGCAGAAGGTTTATCTGATATTTTCTGGGATGCCGATATCCCTTGCATTGGACCAAAGAAAGCTGCCGCACAGCTCGAAGCAAGTAAAGACTTTTCTAAACAGTTTATGAAAAAATACGGGGTTGCATGTCCGTTCAGCGAGACTTTCGTGAATAAGGAAGCAGCCTGCGAATATATTAAAAAACAGGGAGCACCAATCGTTGTAAAAGCTGATGGTCTTGCTGCAGGAAAGGGTGTAGTTGTTGCCGCAACTGTAGAACAGGCTCTTAATGCAGTAGAAGACATGATGGGTAACGGAAAGGTCGGAGATGCGGGTAAAAAGCTCGTAATCGAAGAATACCTCGAAGGTGTAGAAATCTCTGTTTTAGCTGCAGTTTCTGTAACTCCTGAATATGCAGTACAGGGAAGTGCAACGATCGTTCCTTTCCTTCCAGCCCGTGATCATAAGCGTCTTTTAGACGGAGCAAAAGGTCCAAACACCGGTGGAATGGGTGCCGTATGTCCGCTTGATGATGTAACAGACGATACAATGGCCCAGTTTGATAAGGATATTTTAAAACCAACTCTCGAAGGACTTATAAAAGAACGCTACGACTACCGTGGATTTATCTTCTTTGGTGTAATGCTTACAAAAACAGGTCCAAAGCTTTTGGAATACAATGTTCGTCTTGGAGACCCTGAAACTCAGGCAGTTCTTCCTCTTATGAATTTTGATTTTACTTCTATGTGTACTTCTATCTTAAACGGAAATCTTAACAAATTCAGTTTTGAATGGAAGCCGGGCTATCAGGTTGCACCGGTTGTTGTAAGCGGCGGATATCCTGAAAAATACAAGAAAGGCTGCGAAATCTCTATAAACGAAAAATTGCTTAAGGCAAGCGGTGCAAAAATCTTTGTTGCGGGAGCAGTTCCT
The DNA here is from genome assembly GCA_016286365.1 of Treponema sp. Classification (GTDB taxonomy): domain Bacteria; phylum Spirochaetota; class Spirochaetia; order Treponematales; family Treponemataceae; genus Treponema_D. The sequence goes on along the minus strand of JAEESN010000003.1, from coordinate 31,979 downwards.
GGCAGAAGAGACGAAAAAGACATGCTTACAAGTGGTGGACGCGTTCTTGCCTGCAGTGCTTATGGCGATTCATTTAAGGAAGCATGGGAAAAAGCATACCAGGGAATTACAAGCGTTAAGTTTGAAAATTCCTTCTACAGAAAAGACATCGGTCTTCCGGGAGCTGCAGAAAGCGGAAAACTTTAATTTAAGCCAAAAAATCAGATTTATATAAAAAGCCGTAAAAGTTTTACTTTTACGGCTTTTTGTTTGCGTTTATTTATGGATGATTTAATTATTCAATCCAGGTTGCATATCGCGATTTACCATCACTTTCGTATACATCAATAAGAATCCAGAAGCCGGCTTTCTTTTCGTCAAAGAAGAGCTCTGCAATTACTGCATTTGTTGAATAAAATAAGAAATCAACTTTTTGATCTTTTGGTAAGCTCTGTTTTAATTTTGAATCAAAACTACATTTTTGATAAAGGGCTTGAGATTTAGGGAGGTTACATTCTCTTTTTCCGTTTGAATAATTTTTGTTCTTAAGTACAAGAGAAATATTCTTTTTGATAAAATTTTTGTTACCTTCAACTTTATCAAAAGAAATAACAACATCGGTTGCTTCCGGGTTTGAAATATCTATTCTGTAAATCACCTGGGCAGTTTCTGAATCGATTGAATAAGATAATCCAATGTAAAGAAGATTTCTTGCATCATCTAAAATTACACCTTTCTTCAGAGAATACCTTTTTTCTCCATAGTAGTGATCAATAAAACTAAAGCTCTTTTTGTAAGTAAGTGTTTTCCTGTTAATAAAATAAAAGGTGTTCATAACTGGAGAGCGATCATCATCTTCGTCTAAAGCATATTCTTCATAGCCAATATAAATATCTTTGTTTTTATATCCTTGAGTTTTTGTATCTGAAAAGAGATTAATATATCCGCCATAAACCCAGCCTTCGTAAGATTTTCCCTTATCGCCTTCCGGTAAAAGAGTTTTTACTCTTACCCAGCAGTCATCAATTTCATCGATTTCTTCTTCTTTACCTTCTTCTAAAACCTGTAAAACAGTTCCAACCGGTAAAACGGTAATTACTTCTGCCTTTGTTCCTTCTCCCTTTCTGAGCTTGAGTTTGTCTTCTGTGATTACAAAATCACCTTCGTCGTATAAATCCCACTTGCCTTTTTCTGCAAAGAGAGAAAGAGTTGTTAAGAGCATTGTTAAAATAATTGCAAATTTTTTCATTGTTTCCTCACTTATTACTGAACGCTATACAATAAATCTTCGTAGCTTGGGTATGGTTTGAATTCCTGGCCAAGAAGAGGTTCAATCTGATCGCCGATAGAACGAACTTTTTCCATCTGAGGAAGAATTTTCTTTGCGTATCCGTGTGCTTTTTCCATAAGGCTTGGGATAGCATTAACTTCTTCGTGGATTTTTTCCAGGAGTTCTGTGTTCTTGGAAAGATCGTTTACAAGGTCGTTGAGTTTTTTCATCATGTTTAAGCCTGCATCACAAAGGTTGAATACTCTCTGCATTTTGAATTCTGTGTCTGCGAGCATGTTCATGTATTTAAAAGCCGAAGGGATAAGGTCTCTGTAAACCATTTCCTTCATTGTGTTTACTTCGATGTTTAAAACCTGGCAGTATTTTTCGAGCTTGATGTCGCTGTGGCTTTTCATTTCGTCGCGGGTGTAAATACCAAGGCCTTCGAACAGTTCGATGTTTTTCTGATCCATGTAGTGTTCGATTGCTTTTGGAGTAGTTCTGTAATTTTTAAGTCCGCGCTTTTCAGCTTCTTCTATCCATTCCTGGCCGTAACCGTTTCCGTTGAACAGAATGCGCCAGTGTTCTGTGATTTCGCGTTTTATGAGGCTCTGTAAATCGTTTGTAAAATCCTTTGATTTTTCGAGCTCGTCTGCAAACTTTTTAAGGCTGTCTGCAAGAATTGCGTTTAAGATTGTATTTGGTCCACTGATTGAAAGTGCGCTTCCTACAGAACGGAATTCAAAACGGTTTCCTGTGAATGCGAATGGAGAAGTTCTGTTTCTGTCTGTTGAATCCTTTGGAATTGGTGGAAGTACATCGGCTCCAATGGACATTTTTCCGCTCTTTGCCGCATCATAAGAAGTTCCGTTTTTAATTGCTTCCAGGATTGCTTCGAGTTCGTCGCCTACATAAATCGACATGATTGCAGGTGGCGCTTCGTTTGCTCCAAGTCGGTGATCGTTACCGGCAGAAGCAACAGAATAACGCAGTAAATCCTGATTATCGTCTACCGCTTTGATTACTGCAGTCAAAAAGAGGAGGAACTGTGCATTGTCGCGGGGAGTCTTTCCCGGAGAAAAGAGGTTTTCGCCTGAATCTGTTGCCACAGACCAGTTGTTGTGCTTACCGCTTCCGTTTACTCCTTCGAATGGTTTTTCGTGTAAGAGGCAGATTAATCCGTGACGGCGTGCCACCTTTTTCATGATTTCCATTGTGAGCTGGTTCTGATCTGCTGCAAGGTTCGAAGTTGTAAAAATCGGAGCCATTTCGTGCTGTGCCGGAGCCGCTTCGTTGTGCTCTGTTTTTGCATAAATACCAAGCTTCCACAACTCGGTATTCAGTTCTTCCATATATTTAATTACGCGCGGTTTGATTGCGGCAAAATACTGGTCATCCATTTCCTGACCCTTTACCGGCTTTGCTCCAAAAAGAGTTCTTCCGCACATCTTAAGGTCTTTGCGTTTTTGATAGAGTTTTTCGTCAACTAAGAAATATTCCTGCTCAGGGCCCATGGTTGTTGTTACGTGTTTAGCATTGTTTCCAAAGAGCTTTAAGATTCTTAAAGACTGTTCGTTCAAAGCTTCCATTGAGCGTAAGAGAGGAGTTTTTTTGTCTAATGCTTCTCCGTTATAAGAACAGAAGGCTGTAGGAATACACAGAGTGTGATCTTTTATAAAAGGATAAGATGTCGGGTCCCATACAGTGTATCCGCGTGCTTCGAAAGTAGAGCGTTTTCCGCCACTTGGGAAAGAAGATGCATCAGGTTCACCCTTAATCAATTCTTTTCCGCTGAACGACATAATGATTTTGCCTTCTTCGGCCGGAGTTAAAAATGAATCATGTTTTTCGGCAGTTATACCTGAAAGCGGCTGGAACCAGTGAGAATAGTGTGTTGCTCCCTTAGAAATTGCCCAGTTTTTCATTGCATCTGCAATCTGATTTGCAGAATCAAGGTCCAGAGGAGTGCCGTTCTCCATAGTGAGTTTAAGCGCTTTGTAAATCTTTGCAGGAAGCATCTGTTTCATAACAGACTGATTGAACACAAGGCTTCCGAATAATTCAGGTAAGTTTGTCATGAGTCTATTATAATGGATTACAAAATAACGGGCAATAAAGAAAGTCTTTAATCAGTGTGATGATTGTAATCCCCGGGGAGTGCAGAATGCATGTTTAAATCCCTGGTTACCTTAGAATCTTGCTGAAATACTGATTTTAAAATCCTGATTCCAGATATCTGGCGCTGTAATTCCGCTTCCGGCAATAATCCCGGTACATAAATCAATCTTTATAGAAGATGCGGTTAAAAATGAAAATCCGGCGTATATATCGCAGTAAAAATTATCTGTTTTAATTTCCTGGTCTTCAATAAAACTTACCTGTGGAAGACTTATTTTGATTCCCGTATTAAAAAAGACAGAATCAGGTTTTATAATAAAGCTTAATCCGTTCGAAATATAACAATTCAAATCAATTTCGCGAGGAATATCATCACCAAGAATTAAATCTGCAGGTAGTTCAGCGCTAAAAGCATAAATAAAGCGTTTTGAAGATGTATTTAAATATCTTACTCCAAGGGCTAGCGAGTTCTGACTATAATTTGTTACGGTTTCTTTTTTCCCTTTTACAGAAGTTCTTGTTAAAAAATCTCCTGAATAATTAACATAAAGTTTTCCGTTTTCTTTTTTATCATCTTTAAAAGTGTATATAAAAAAAGCTGCCGGTGAATAAGTTATATAATTTGTTTTTGTGTTATTTTGAGTTATATTTCCCTTAAGGTATGAACAGCCAAAATCCACGCTGAAAGCATATTTTTTGTTTATGTTGTAGCCGAACGAGGCATTTCCTGCAAACTCTTTGTAATCCGAGCAGTAAAAATTATCAAGATACCAGGTGGGGCTTATTCTTTCCATAAAATCAAATTTTACGGCAAAATCCTTCCATCCATAAAAAGCAGAAATTGTATTGTATGAAGATTCCGCCCAGAGGTTTCCTTCCCACGAAAGCCCCGCTACATTTTTCTTTTTTGTATGACAGAAAAGCGCAAGATTTCCAGAGCCGCTTGAATCTGCATTTGTAAAGCCAAAGATTTTATTGAATTTTAGGTTTTTCCAGCCGATTACATTCATTAAGCTTGATGCATCATCCTGAATAGTAAATGCAGTTGCTTCGTACGAGGCAGAATCGAGCGCCGTAAGATTAAAGCCTACAGAAAAAAGAATGATTGAGCCGATGATTACTTTTTTAATACTTTTTTTCATTTTATTTTCAAGCCCGTGGAATATTTTATTCGCAGACGATTACGCCCGAAGTGTTATTTTTGATTTTCGATTCATTCACTCCCGAAGGGAAAGTGTTTCGCTTGTTTATGAATGTGTACTTTCCGGTGCTTCCCTGCCAGAGGTTTATGTAATATTTTGCTTTGGAAGAAGAAAATGTATTATCGTAGCAGACAATCTTACTCTTAGTTTCTTTTATATTCGAAACTTCAAAAATTGCTTCGTCGGAAGCAGCTGTACCTCTTGAATCTGAAACAGTGTTATTCGAAATGATGAGGTTTGTTACACGCGACCATTCTACAGAAGCATGATTATAGAGAGCATGAAAGCCGTTTGCAAATCTTACAACGCATTTTCCGTAAGCATTTTTAGTGCGTTTAAAAAGATTGTCCGAAATTACAACATTATCTATACAGTATTTCTGGAGGTCGTCCCTTCCAAGTGTTAAAATTCCGCTTCGTGTACCCTGATAGTCATTGTAGACATAAATATCGGTATAAAGTGGATCAATAAAATCGTTATTAGAAACATTTATGATTATGGCAGCCTCGTTGATTATGAGGTTTATAAAGTTATTTTCAAAAAGGTTATTTGCACAGTTTACCATACCGCAGCCTTCCATCAAAAATCCGCAGCCTATCTGTCTTAATCCGTTGTCTATGGCAGATTGACTTGCACTCATGTTGACGTTTGCAAGCTTATAGTTCGGAAGACAGTTTGTGAATTTACAGCTGAATACTTCAAAATCAGAAGCATAAAGTGCATAAAGTCCTATTTCGCAGGCATTAAAAGTAACATTCTGAAATTTTTCTATAAAGCCGCCTAAAGCTCGGATTCCCTGAGAAAATCCTTCGAACTTACAGTTGTAAACAGCTGCAACAGAGCCACCCCATGGTAAAAGAATTCCCCAGGTAATATTATCTGAATCATAGTTTTCTGCGTTCAAAAACTTTTGGGGATTTCCTTTAAGATAGATTCCAAACATGTTTACGCTTCCCTTAACTCTGGTTTTTCCGCCTTCCTCATACTGATAGAAAGTGAACAAAGAACCATTGCCGTCTGTTGTGTAAAAACCGTTTGATGGTTCGTAAGAGTTTTCGTGAGTCCGTGAGCAGAGTTTTTCGTTCCAGTCAGGGCTTCTTAAGTTGATTGAGCGGTCAATCGTGATTAAAGAGCTTACAGGATAAAATCCGTCTACAATCAGTGTGTCGCCCATACATTTAAATACATCTTCGATGATATCTTTATTTTTTAAGGAGGCTGCTTTTTCCGATGCAGTGTCTCTGTTTGCCCCAAACCACGAAAGTTTTACAGTTCTGTTTAATAAAGTTCCGGTAAAACGCATGTTTTTAAAGCTTACTGAACCGTCTAAATATGTAGAGTTAAAGCTGATTGTTCCGTTTTTGATGCTTCCGTTTTCCGTAAATTTTAATACAGAGCCCGAGCCTACACTTACACTTGAGTTGTGTAAATCAAATTCAGAATCAACAATATAGATATAGTTTGCCGCAGAAACCTGAGCAGCAAGACCTGAGCCTTCAGAAAGAATTTTATATCCCATGGATGAGTTTGCTGGTGAGTGGTCTGTATAAATTGTGTTACCGTCATCTTCGACTCCGACTTTGCAGCTTAAAAAGCCCGAAAGACATAAACTGATTGTGATTATTGTTACGATTTTTCTATAATTCATTTTTTAGTTCTCCGTAATATTCAGGACAGAAGTAACACCTGATTTTAATGTTTTATCTCCGTAGTCATTACCCGAAGCATTGATTTTAAAACTGCCCGAGCTTCCCGAAACTACATTAAAGATTTTTGTTGCTTCGGAACTGTAAAAAGAGTTTCCTTCAAGATTTAAGACGGTTCCATTCGTATTGGATTTATTGTAAATGTCAAAAACAACAGCTTCGTAGCGTACATCTATTGTCTTATCAACTTCCATGTCATCCGAAACGATGATGTTCTTAAAGTTGATTAAAGCACCCCGGTTTCCTATATCACAGAAATAGAAGATTCCAAAACCCGGAACACTGGTTGCATTTGCAATATCGCACCTTGCTCCGCGGGCCAGAGTACATGCGCTGAATGTAAGATTATTGATTGCGCGTGTTGTAGAAGAAGTAGACGCTCCCTGATTATTGATTGCGATGTGGCAGAGGGTCGCACAGTCCATAATGCAGTTGTGTATCGTTACGTTTTCTGCAGAATCATCAATCAGCACCTGGATGTAATTGAATTCAAAGCGGCAGTTTGTTACCTGTACGTTTTTACAGTTATTGAGGTATAAGCCGCCACCCATTTTTACAATCTGATCTGCATCTGTTTCTTTAAGGGGAACATTGTTCGAAGAGTTACCAATATAATTAAGATTTTTTTCGTAGAAGTGGAAATTAAGCTCGTTTGAATTAAGGCGGCAGCCGCGAAGCTCAAAGTTGTCTGTATCCTTTGCCCAGAAGCCGAAACGGCAGATACTGAAGTATGAATTTCTTATATAGCCTATTGTTCCGCCGTTACTTCTGATTCCGTATGTGAACGCAACAAAGCTTGAATCGTGAATCTCGCCGATTTTACCACCTTTTTTTACATCAATTCCGCTGCAGCTTATAGGGGAAGAAAGAAGATTTCCGTTCGGATAACATTTTTCCCAGAGAGAACCGCCCATATAAAGGCTTGGATATCCTACAAGAGAAAGACCGTGAACAGATATTTCTCCGCCGTTTTCTACTTCGAATAAAGAATTGAATGTATTGCAGTTAAAAAATCCGTATTCCATGTTCTGGACGATTCGATCCGCATAAATACCTTCGCTTCTGTCTGCGCCCTTAAGGCTGATTTTTTTTCTGATTTTTACAGGCTTATTGATTGCATAGATTTTATTTATATTGAGCTGTGTGCCAGATTTTAAACAGTCCAGAATCTGCTGGAATACGGCAGGGTCCTGGGTTGGAACTTCTATAGAACTGTATTTGTGGGTTTTGTCCGTGTCAAAGTTGAACCAGTCAAGGTCTACTTCGTCGTTTGTAAGGTTTCCCTTGTAATTGCAGGCCGTAAAATTCGGATAACCTGTAATCTTTGTGTTGTTAAAGACTACAGTTCCGTTTTTTACGCTGCCACCTGCAAATTTTAAGATAGAATTCTTTCCGATGCTTACTTCAGCTTTGCCTAAGTCAAATGTATCTCTTATGACGTATATCTTTTCTGAGTCTCCCACCTGTGACGCAAACGTTTTAGAAGAATCTAAAAGAACTTCGTTTTCGCCTGGCTCGTAGTTGCTGTTTCCGATCGGGCTTGCTTCTAAAAGAGTGTCGCACGAACAGAATAATAAAAGCGATAAAACTAATAAACTAACAATTTTTTTCATATTTCTTCACCATTTTTAAAGTTACAGGCAATGTTAGATGATTAAAAATGATGTTTACATACGGAAAAAACCTTATAAAGGGGCATGTTAAACCTTTAACTAGCGAGTTAAATATAATATTTTGTTATTTTAAAACGCGTATTTTTGAGGATTTTAGTCTTTGTAAAGCTCTGCGATTTTGTCTATAAGTTTTTCCGGCGTCAGATTGAATGCTTCTTCTCCAATTTCTTTTGCCGTAAGCGCGTGTGCTTCGCATGCTGTTATTGCCGCAGTACCCGCATCATACCCTTGTGAAAGAAGGGCGCCTGTCATACCGCAGAGAATATCCCCGCTTCCACCTTTAGAAAGGCTCTGGCATCCGTCTTTTACAATATAAATCTTTCCTTTGTAGGCAATAAAAGTATTTGCACTTTTCATAACCAAGGCTGCATTCGGAAAAAGTCTGTTTATTTCTTTTCCAACACGGATTTTTATTTCGGGAAGAGATGAAAGATTTTCTACAGTGGTTTCTTCTTCGGTAAAGTTTACATCAGGGTGCATCTCTTTTACGATTTTACAGAATCTTGAAAGCTCATAAAGGTGTGGGGTAAGAACAATTTCGTTTCCGTCCGTGTTTGAATAGCGTTCAATTTCCTGAACAAAACCGAGCATGTCAAAAACACCTGCATCAAAAACTCCCGCGTGATGACTCGCTCCGTTATTAAAATAGTCGCCTATCATCTGGTCATCCGAAAGATTGTGACAGATAAGACCTGGCCCAAGTATTATGCAGCTTGTTTTAGAGGGAAGCTTTTGTGTAAGCATAACCTGGGGCGATATTTTAAATTTATGTAATTCGTCGGAAGGAGTTCTTTCTATAATAGAAGTTAATCCGCTTCCAAAACTGAGTGACGCTTCTGCTGCCAAAATACATGCGCCACCCTTATCACCAGGGAACACAACAGTATGTCCGAATTTTCCCTTGTGAACCGAGCGTTTTTTCCTGAAAGGCAGTTTTGCATCATCTTTTTCTATTAAATATGCAGCGGCTTCGTTGTTTCCGTAAAATGCATCTTCCGGGATTCCGAGTGTTACACTGATTACTTTTCCGGTTATATTCTTTGCTCCATCAGAATAAAAAGAAAGCTTTTCTCCTCCCATAGAGATTGTAAAGTCGGCACAAAAAGCATCGGCGCTTATGCTGCCATCTGTTCTTAATCCCGAAGGAACGTCGCATGCTATTTTTGGAAAGTCAGTTTTGTTTATTGCCTTAAGTACTTTAGAAACATTTTCTAAAAGCTCTCCGCGAAATCCTGTTCCGTAGATGCAGTCAACAATCAAAAGGCGGTGTGGATTTTTTATCTCTAAAAGTGAAGAAAGTTTTTCTGCAGAAATAAATTCTAGTTGATAATCACTCTTTAAGGAAGAACACTGCTTATACTGGGTTTCTGCTTCAAGTCCTTTTGGCGGTTCAAAAGAATAGATGTATATGGAAGAAGGATAATTTTTTTCTAAAAGAAGGCGTGAAAGTGCATAGCCGTCGGCACCGTTATTTCCCTTTCCGGCAAGAATAAGAACATCAGGATTTTCCGGATAATTATTGATGATAAAATTTGCCATACTTTGGGCCGCATGCTCCATCATCAAAAAATCTGGAATACCAAGACGCTCTTTTGCTTCTTTTTCTATCTGTGCCGGATTAGAAAATATCTTTTTCATTGTGCCTCTTTTTCCCCTCCGCCGGATTAGTTTTTAAAATTTAATCTGTGATTCCTATCGATTAAAGAAAAATTATTCCAAGAATGCCTGCAGGAATCAGATATGCTGCAAACCACGCAAGCTTTCCCTTACTGATTATTTTCATAAGAAGCTTGAGCGAGATAAATCCTGTTACAAAAGCAGTAAGACATCCAACAAGAATCTGAACTGCTCCAACAGACGAAGTCATTTCTCCAAGATCCTTTAAGTCTAAAACAAAGGCGCCAAGTATTGCCGGAATAGAGATGATGAATGAATAATCTCCCGCAGCTTTTCTGTCGAGTTTAGAAAACAATGCACCGGAAATTGTAGAACCGCTTCTGCTTATTCCAGGAAGAGTTCCGATTCCCTGCATGAATCCTATAAAAATACTCTGTTTTACAGATACGCCTTCCTGTTTTTCTGAAACTGCTTTTTCGCCGGAAGAACGCTTTTTTTCTATAAGAGTAGAGATTATGAGGAGAGCAGAAGTTATTAAAAATCCAATGTAAACATATTTTGCAGAAAGTTCCGGAATGAGTTTTGATGTAAATACTCCGATTACTCCAGTTATTATAGTAGAAATTATGATTGCGATGATTGTGCGTCTGCCTGCTTTTTCTGTTCCAACAAGGATTTCGTCGCTTGCAAAATCAGTTTTTTCTGGTGCCGGTTTTTTTGTAATCCAGCGGCCAAAGCATTTTAAAAGCTCCCAGATTTTTTTCCAGAAAACAATACATACAGCCAGAAGGGTTGCAAGGTGTAAGAAAATATCGAATAAAAGCGGTACTTCTTCGAGTCCGAAAAGCTGTTGTGCAATCTGAAGGTGTCCGGATGATGAAATTGGAAGGAATTCTGCGATTCCCTGAATTATTCCTAAATAAATACTGTGTAAAATAGACATTTTTGTTTCCTCTTTATGATATTTTATTATTTTATATAAAGGGTTTCAATCAGTTTAAAAAAAATATGATTGACATTCACTGCGTGTCAAGAAAAATCAAAAGTGCGTTACTCTTACATAAAGATGTTCAAAATTTCGTATGACGGCAAAAAGAATATAATCGGAAAAAATATCTATAAACTTCGAAAAACCTTGTTTCCCGGGATGAGTCAGCGTCAGTTTGCAGAAAAGCTCCAGAGCTATGGGATGGACGTTGGCAAAAACCGGATTTCTGATATAGAAAGCGGAAAAAGCTTTGTTACCGATATCGAAGTTAAAATTTTTGCCATGTTTTTTAATGTTTCAACCGATGCGCTCTTAGAGACGGAAGAAGTAAATCATACTAAGAAAAATACAATCAGCTTTACAGAAAAACTCGGCGGATACGGTAATATGGATGTTGCACAAAAGCCGGAAGATAAATACAAAAAGAAAAATAATCACACCGCGGAAAAATAATCAGAATAAAAAATATTCACCGGAAAATTAATCACTCTTCGGATAAAACAATTTTTTCAGGCTCAGGGATTTTATAATCAGCCGCATTTTTTTTCATCCTTTCCCAGGTGATGTCTGCAATCGTTCCAAGAGGATTATCGGTTCTGGTTTTTTCTGCTTTTTGAACAAGGATGCATTTTCTTTTTCCACCGTCTTTTTTATTTAATTCAAGCACTGCTTCGAAAGTTGTACCGCTTCCCGCAAAAAAATCCATGATTACAGCATCGTCTTTCATCTGTGTGATTTCTATAAGGTGCGAAATGAGGTCCACGGGTTTTGGATTATCAAAAATATTTTTTATTCCTAAGAGATTTTCAAGATGTTCTTTTGCGTGCCTTGTGGAAGAAACTTTGTCGATTATGTTTTTTGGGATGATTTCTTTGTTTTCGTCATTAAAAATCTTTACTCGTGGAACCTTGTTGTAGTCCGGGGCTCTTCCAAAATAAATGCGGTTATCTTTTAAAAGTTCATCCATCTCTTCTTTTGAGCAGAGCCACTGTCTTGTCCATTTTATGCCAGAAGGCGAGGTGATTGTAAAATAATTTTTGTGTGAAGGATTGCTTCGTTTTTCCGAAAAAGAAATGCTTCCGTTGAACCAGTTTCCGCGTGGGTCATCATCCATGTTTCTTTTTGCCCATGTTGTGATTTGAGTTTCTGTAAATGGCTTTAATGATGATTTATCTTTTGCATAGCAGAGCGTGTGTTCCTGGAGCGTTCTTGACCATGTGTCTTTTTTTCCTTTTCCGTGGAGCCACATAAAATCGTTTACAAAATTTTCTTCGCCAAAAATCTGGTCGCATAAAAGCTTTAAAACATAAAGTTCGCTCTGGTCTATTGCGATGAAGATGCAACCTGATTTACAAAGAAGATTTTTTGCAAGGCCCAGGCGTCGGCTCATAAAACTAAGCCAGGCAGAATGATTGTCGTTTCTAGAAGCAAAACTGTCGTTGTAAGTAAAAGCGTTCCCGGTGTTGTACGGCGGATCGATGTATATGATGTCGATTTTTTCTGCAAGAGTCCCCGAAAGCTTTTGTAAAACAGGGTAATTATCCCCCTGAATAAGAAGATGATTTTCCGGCACCTGATCTGGCACCTTTAGCGAAAGAGAAGAAACAGCCTTTTCATCATCCCATTTTTCCGGGAAATCAGTCCACGTAAAAGTCATAAGCGTTCACAATATTACTCGGTTCAAGCCGATATGATTCCCGGACTTGAACCTTCCCCCTCCAGTCGCAGACGTCGTGTCTGCTCCTTCCGGGCGCCTCCGTTCACTTCCGCTCGCATCCGTGCTCGCTCTTCCTCCCTATTCGGTCGGCGTTCACTCCGTTAGTTGGTTCAAGTCCGGTTTGCACTTGAATTTTCAAAGTTAACAGCCGATTGTCGGACTTGAACCAACCCGTTACAGTCGCAGACGTCGTGTCTGCTCCTTCCACGGCGCCTTCGTTCACTAAATTGCCATCCCTGGCAATTTACCAGAAAATTACTGCGCACTGCTCGCAATTTTCTGGTCGTTCACTACGTTACTCGGTTCAAGTCCGAAGTATTTGTGCATTCGACTAGAAATTACAGCCGATTCCCGGACTTGAACCGAGTACCTGCACGTTACGAGGGTGCTGCTCTACCAGGTGAGCTAAATCGGCAAAATTAATTGTGAATATTTTATAAATGATTTGGGGTTTTGGCTAGCGGTTCTGGGACCTTGTTTCGTACATGCGCTTCATGTCGAGGATGTTTGTTACGATGATGTAGCCGTCGTAGATTTCGATCTTGCGTTTTTCTACGAGCTTGTTGACTTCATCTTTTGTAACTTCGAGCGAAAGTCCTGCCCAGTGTGCTATATCAGGGATAGAAACATAGAATTTTCTAGCCTTTTCTACCGGATTTGATGGAGGATTCATTTCATCAAGCATGAGGAATACATCTGCAACTCTTGCCTGTAAATCTTTGATACAAAGGATCCTGAATCTTCTCTTCTGGTCGTAAATACGTTTACAGAAAAGCTTAAGAAGAACGAGTGCAATCTGTGGGTTTCCTGTAATCAGAAGTTCAAAGTTTTCTTTGTTGAATTCAAGACATTTTACGTGTCCGATTGCCATACATGTTGCAGAACGTGGTGAGTTATCGAGGATGGCCATTTCTCCAAAGAATTCGCCAGGTTTTAATATATCAAGGTTTTTAGAATTTCCGTTTACACATTTTACAAGCTGAACCTTTCCGCTCTGAATTAAGTAGAAAGAATCTCCAGGTTCATATTCAGAGATGATTACTTCGCCCGGTTCATACTGTTTTGCAAAGCGTTCAAAAGCAGGAAGAGAGAAGAGTTTTAATGATGCTTCATCGGTATCTGTACTTTCAACAGTTTCTTTTCCTCTTGAATGTGCATCGGCTCTTTCGGCCCTCATTTTTGCTTCTGCGTAGAGTTTTGCAACTTCTTCTTTATTGCTTGCGTTTGGATATCTTTTTAAATATTTAACATAAACATCACAGGCAGAACGGTATCTTTCATCATCAGCAAAACTTTTTGCAACAACGAGCATACCAGACTGATTATCTTCTGTGATATTATTTAAAATTGATTCTGTTTTTTTGTGGATTTGACGTAACTGATTAGAGAAAACACGGAGCATCTTCATGATGAGTGCTTTATTCTTGCCAATAAGACCTTCAAATTCCTGTACAGTCAATGCAACTGCAACTGTTGGGACGAGCGCTGTAGCTGTTTCTTCGCGGGCAAAATGTCCGAATGCAGATTTTACACCAAAAAATTCACCACTTTTAACCTGTTCGGCAACAGGCTGTTCAGTTTCAATATCAGTACTCGTGAGGAGGACAGAACCATTCTGCATGATGAAAATACGTTCATCATGATCGCCCTCAAAGTAGATGATGGAACCTTTTGTGTATTGCATTGCTTTTGGCATAGAATTTATTTCTCCTAACGTTTCTTCTAAAGCAAATTAATATAGTAAATTATATCATAACAATAAAAAATATGCTATTCTAAATTATGATTGATTTACATATTCATACTACAGCCTCCGACGGACAATACACACCATCCGAAATCATACAGAAAGCCTTTGAAAAAAAACTTAAGGCAGTTGCAATCACAGATCATGATACAGTCGACGGACTTGAAGAAGGAAAAGCTGCTGCAAAAAAGCTTGGAGTAACTTTTGTTCCCGGAGTTGAATTGAATATCAATAATTCAACAGGAGAATTTCATCTTCTTGGTTTAGGCCTTAATAAAATTTCGGCATCTTTGAACGAAATTTTAAGCAATCTGGTAAAAAATCGTGATATACGTAATCAACAAATCATAAAAAAGATGAATGATGAAGGTGTTGATTTAACCTACGAAGAAATGCTTTCTGATTTTCCCGACACGGTGATTGGTCGTCCTCATTTTGCGTTTGAGCTTGTAAAAAAAGGAATTGTAAAAACAAGGCAGCAGGCTTTTGATATCTATCTTGCGCGCGGAAGAAAATGGTTTGTAGAAAGAGTCGGCTCAAATCTGGACGAAGCGATTCAGGGGATTAAAGATTCAGGCGGGATTCCTGTTGTTGCTCATCCCATGTCGCTTTATCTTTCGTGGGGAAAATTGCCCGAAACCCTTCAGAATTATTATGACCGTGGTGTTGTCGGAATAGAAGCTTTTCATCCCGGCGCCCGTGTTTCTGAATGCCTCCGTCTTGAAGAGCTGGCTCATAAAATCGGTTTTGTTGTTACCGGCGGCAGTGATTTTCATGGTGAAAAAATCCGTGCCGACAGAAAAATCGGTCACACATGCGGCGGTAAAAAACTCGAAGATTCCATCTGGCAGAACATCGAAAATCTTGTCTATCACATTTAAAAAATAATCACCAGAAATAAAAAAATTTGCTTTGGATATTTAAATTTTAATCAGCCTTGTTAAAACCCCCGGATTTCCCCTGAATTTTTCATTTTTTTTGAAATTTTTTTCACTTTTTTTTAAAAAAATGGTCCGAAATCGCGTAAAAAAACAATATTACTAGCAGGAAGATTTTTCCTTAGTGAGGTTGTTATTATGCAGATTTATTCTTTTTCTCCGTTTGGGTACGAGGGTGCTTTAGTTACCGTTGAGGTCGATTTACGCCGCGGTATTCCTGCCGTGGATCTTGTGGGTCTGGCCGATGGGGCGGTGAAGGAAGCCAGAGATCGTATGCACGCGGCGATTCGGAATTCTGGTTTTGATTTTCCGAGTGAACGTGTTTTGATAAGCTTGTCTCCTGCTGACTTGAAGAAAGAAGGTGCTGGTTTTGATTTACCGATTGCGCTTGGTGTGTTGAAAGCTGAATTTGAACAGGACGATTTTATTGACGAGTCGGTTTTGGTTATGGGTGAATTGGAGCTCTCGGGTAAGATTCGGTCTGTGAAGGGAGTGCATGCTGCTGTGGCGACTGCTGCGTCTTGTGGGATTATGAAATGTATAGTTCCTGTGCAGAATGTTGAAGAAGCGAAAGAAATTGATGGTGTAAAAGTTTATGGCGCTGATACGCTGGAAAATGCGTTCAGAGCGTTGAAGGATTTGTCGTTTTATTCTTCCAGACAGGATGCTGCTAAGGAAAACTATCTTCCGCCTTTTTGTGAAGAGATTAACGGAGTATGGTTTACAAAAGTGATGCCCGGTTTTGAATATGCTGATATAAGGGGACAAAGAGAACTTATAAGGGCGTTACAGATTGCGGCTGCAGGAGGGCACAATCTTATGGCTCTTGGTTCGCCCGGTTGTGGAAAAACAATGGCTATTCAGAAGTTTCCGGCTATTAATCCACTTTTGACTTTAGAGGAGGCACAGTCTGTTACAAGAATCTGGTCTTTAGCAGGGCTTATAAAACCGAATGAGCCTCTTGTAAGAATTCCTCCGTTCAGGATTCCGCATCAGACTGCGAGTGTAGAAGGGATGTGTGGAGGAGGAGTTTCGTGCAGGCCGGGAGAAATATCTCTTGCTCATAACGGAGTATTGTTTCTGGACGAGGCGGCAGAATTTCGTTCCTCTGTTTTACAGATGCTCAGAGTCCCTCTTGAAAGCGGAAGCATAACCTTGAGTCGTGCGGGGCGTACAACAAATTATCCTGCGATGTTCCAGCTTATGATGGCGGTAAATCCATGTCCGTGCGGAAACTACGGTTCTTCTTCGAAGATCTGTCTTTGCAGTTCTAAATCGGTTGAGCAGTACTGGAAAAAGTTTTCGGCTCCTTTACTGGACAGAATTGATTTACGAATCTTTGTAGAAAATAAAATGGACGATGACCAGGCGAATGATGACAGGGAAGGTCTTAGAACCACAGCGGAAATAAGGGAAGGAATAGCAAGAGCGGTTGATACACAGCGAAAAAGACAGGGGGTAAAAAACAGCAGGCTTTTACCAGAGGATATCCTGAAATACTGTACACTCGATAAGGAAGCCCAGAAGCTTTTAGATTCCGCCGTAACAAGATACGGTTTTTCTGCCCGTGGTGTAACATCCTGCCTTAAAGTGAGCCGCACCATAGCCGACATCAGTGGCGAAGTCCAGATAAAACCCCCTCACATGCAGGAAGCCATCAATTACCGTAAACTCTGCAACTCCCTTGTCCCCGAGCTTTAGCCCCCGGAGCAGAGTATACCGGAGAAGAGACTTGAACTAGCCTATAATTGGAAAACCGTTAAAAAACAATGCGCCAGCATTGTTTTAGGTTTATCCATCGTTATGGCTGAGCGCTCGAGCTGGTTCTCGAGCGGAGTTCAGGCGAACCTATACAAAACGCTATGTTAAATAAAAAGAACTTCCCCTTACAGAGGAAGTTCATGGATACCGGAGAAGAGACTTGAACTCTTACACGATTGCTCGCAACAGATTTTGAGTCTGTCGTGTCTACCATTCCACCACTCCGGCAAATGTGAACAAAATATAACAGAAAAAATGGGGTTTTTCAAGTGTCTGTATGTTATAATAATTATGTGAAGATTAATGCAAAAACTTTTATCGGGACAAAACCGGAGTTCGTATTAAAAACTGTTTTCGGTTATGATTCCTTCAGGCCTTTCCAGAAAGAGATAATCACAGAGGTTTTGAAAGGACACGATGTTCTTGCCATCATGCCCACCGGCGGCGGAAAATCAATCTGCTACCAGATTCCCGCCCTGATTATGGATGGAATCACAGTCGTCGTTACACCTCTTATTTCCCTCATGCAGGACCAGGTTTCTTCGCTCGAAACTTCGGGCATTCATGCAGTTTTTTTGAACAGCACACTCGACTGGAAAAATTATAAAGAAGCGATGGACGACATCCGTTCCAAAAATGCCAAAATCATTTACGTTTCGCCCGAAGGCCTTGCAACCGGAAAAATCCGTGACTTTTTGAGCGAAGACGGTATAAAAGTTGACTGCATCACCGTGGACGAAGCACATTGTGTTTCTGAATGGGGACACGACTTTCGCCCAGACTACCTCGAAATCCGTTCCATCAGACGACTCTTCCCGGACGCAGTCATGCTCGCTCTTACTGCAACAGCCACAGAGCAGGTCCGTAAGGACATCGAAAAAAATCTTAACTTAAAAAAGCCAAAGGTCTTCATCTCGAGCTTTAACCGAAGCAATATTTTCCTGGAAGTTCAGCAGAAACAGAATGCGCTGGACCAGATAATCGCCTGCATAAAAAAGCATCTTGGCGAAAGCGGAATCATCTATTGTTTTTCAAGAAAGCAGGTTGATGAACTCACATCCGTCCTCGATAACCTTGGCTATTCTGCAATGAGCTATCACGCGGGACTTACAGACGAAGTAAGGGCAAAACATCAGGAGCTTTTTATAAAGGATGAAGTTCAGATTATGGTTGCAACCGTCGCATTCGGAATGGGAATAAATAAACCCAATGTACGCTTTGTCATAAACTACGGACTTCCAAAATCGCTGGAAGTTTACTATCAGGAAATAGGGCGAGCGGGCAGGGACGGACTTCCTTCTTCGGCACTCTTAATCTACAGCCCGAGTGATGTAAATAAAATCAGATATTTTTTTGACGAAGCAGCCGATCCCGCTAAATCAGAAGCGCTTTTACAAGGCATGCTCAATTTTGCAGTTTCAAGAAAATGCCGCCGCGAATCACTTTTGGGATATTTTGGCGAGCGATACGATTCAGAAAATAAATCACCCGAAGAAAAAAACTGCTGCTGCGATATCTGTGCCGGAGGAGAAATCCCTCTGAACGACGTAACAATCCCGGTTCAGAAATTAATCTCGTGCATAATCCGTACAGGCGAGCGCTTTGGCACAAATTACATCATCGATATCCTTTTGGGCTCCAGAAACAAGCGCATACTCGAAAACGGCCACAACATGATTTCCACCTGGGGCATCGGAAACGAGCTTTCTAAAATGGACTGGCTTTCTCTTACAGATTTATTGATCCAGGAAGGCTATCTTTTTAAAGCGGGGGATTATCACATCCTTACGATGACGGCAAAAGGACGAGACCTGATTGTCACACGCGAAAAAGTTCTTCTTCCAATCATTTTCCATAAAAAGAAAGAAGATACAAGCGGATTTACAGCCTTTCCAAAACCATCGAAGAAAATGCCTGATTACATCGTTCATAAAAAGTCAGAAAAGATTGTTGCAGAAAAACCGGCAGCCACCGACGAAGAGGCAGAAAAAATCATTCAGGAATTAAAGGCGTGGAGAAAGCGTAAGGCTGATGATATGAATGTTCCACCATATATAATTTTTGGCGACAAGACCATGCTCGATATAGCGGCAAAAAAACCGCAGGATAAAACGGAGCTTTTAAATGTATACGGAATGGGAAACACCAAGGTAGAAAATTTCGGCCGTGCGATATTGCGGATTGTCCGTGGAGAATAGATTTATTGTAACCGGGCGCCCCGCAGAATACATATTTATTACGAAAAGAAAACTCATCCAGGCGCCCTCCAAATGCATGCCCTTTACGCACAGAAAATGCATCCCCCGCGCAGTTCGCTCATATTTAATTAAAAATCATTTCCCCGCGCCAAACAATTCGTTCGCATACCTTACCGTATCCATCGCATCCTTACCGTAAAAGTCAGCGCCAATCTGATCCGCGTATTCCTGAGTCATAACTGCACCGCCAACGCAGACTTTAGCCCAGGGGCATTCCTTCCGCAAAAGCCTAATCGTATCTTCCATGGCAGCTACCGTCGTAGTCATCAAAGCAGAAAGCCCTACCAGTAAAACCTTATCTTTTTTGCAGGCTTCTACAACAGTTTCCGGCGGCACATCTTTTCCAAGATCGATAACATCAAAATCATAATTTTCGAGAAGAACCTTAACAATATTTTTACCGATGTCGTGGATGTCGCCCTTTACCGTCGCAATGATAATTTTTCCCTTGGACTTACCTTTTTTACCGGTTTTTTCCATATAATTGCGAATTTCCCCGAACGCCGATTTAGCCGCTTCTGCCGCCATCAAAAGCTGAGGAAGATACATCGTCTTTTTTTCAAAGCGTTTGCCAACATAATCAAGGCCGGGAATCAGATGCTCGTTGATAATCGTAAGCGAATCCGTATTCTGCAAAAGTTCGCCCGTGATTTTTGCCGCCTCATCCTTAAGCCCGTGAATTACCGCATATTCAAGCGTGCCCGTGGCAGTAGAGAGGTCAGAGGAGGGGAAAGCCTTCCCCTCGTTCGCACTTCGTTGCTCACTACCCCTTCCAACGGGGGACACCCCCGTAGCGCCCCCGCCCCCCTGCGCGCCTGCATTCTGTGCATCAATAATCCCCTGAACAGAAGTACACCACGAAAGATAATCCATGCACTGGTCATCTTTTCCACAAAGGAGGCAGAAAGTTTTATAAGCCTTCATCATTTCGAACTGGAGCGGATTCATGATTGCCGCACTCAATCCGTTTGTTAAAGCCATTGTAAAAAATGATGAAGTAACAAATTCACGGTTTGGAAGACCAAAAGAAACATTCGAAATACCAAGGCTTGTGTTACCGCCCATCTCGTGAACGGCCTTTACGGTTTCGAGTGTTGCAATTCCCGCCTTTGAATCAGAACTTACAGCCATAGCAAGCGGGTCAATGATGATATTGTGTTTTTCTATTCCGTATTTTTTAGCCTGTTCATAAATGTTTTTTGCAATTTCAATTCGCTTTGGAGATTTTTCAGGAATTCCTTCTTCATCAATCGTGAGTCCGATTACAACTCCACCGTATTTTTTTACAAGAGGGAAAATCTGCTCCATGATTTCTTTTTTACCGTTTACAGAGTTTACAAGAGGTTTTCCGTTGTATCGGCGTAGGGCAGCTTCCATAACATCACGAGAAGTCGTATCAATCTGTAAAGGTAATTCAGTAACCGACTGAAGTTCTGTCATCACCTTTACCATCATCTCTTTTTCATCAATTTCCGGAAGTCCTACGTTCACATCAAGAACATCTGCTCCTGCCGCTTCCTGTTCCATTCCCTGTTTTATGATGTAAGGAATATCATTATTTCTTAAAGCTTCCTTAAACTTTTTTTTGCCGGTTGGATTAATTCGCTCTCCGATTAAAACAGGTTTATAATCATCACCAAAATAAACAACCCTTGTGTTCGAAGAAATCATGCATTTTGGAGTATTATTTTTTTCTATTATTTTACCGCCGGAAATTTTCGTAATAGTTTCCGAAAGCAGTTTGATGTAATCAGGAGTTGTACCGCAGCATCCGCCTAAAATTCCCGCTCCCTTTTGGTAAACAGTTTTCATCGATTCAACAAAATCTTTTTCGTTTACGTCAAAAACAGTTTTTCCTTCAATCACCTTAGGAAGCCCCGCATTAGGATTTACAATTACAGGAATACTTGCTGCATTACAAAGTCGTTCAACAGCAGGAATCATTTCTTTTGGACCAAGGCTGCAGTTTACACCGATTGCACTTACTCCAAGACCTTCGAGCATACAAACCATAGATTCAGGAGTAGAACCGCTTAAAGTTCTGCATTCCTTGTCGTATACATTTGTTACAAAAATCGGGAAGTCAACATGTAAATCTTCCATCACTTCTTTTGCAGCAATAACAGCAGCCTTTGTTTCGTAACCGTCGTTCATAGTTTCTATAAGGATGCAGTCAATATTGCATTTAAGTGCGATGTTAAAAGTTTTTTTATAAAGGGTAATACAGTCTTCAAAATCAAGATCTCCCATCGGTTTTAAAAGTTTACCGGTAGAAGAAATATCAAACGCAATAAAAAGATTTTTCTTTCCGCTTTTTGTCCGCGCGTTTTCTGCATTTTCTATAGCCGCTTTTATTATTCGTTCAAGCTCCAGGGGAAATTTTGTTATGAATGCACCAAAGGTATTCGTCTTTATGATGTTTGCACCCGCCTGGAAATACCTGTAGTGGAGCTCCGTAATCCGCTCGGGATATTTAAGGTTCCAGGTTTCGGGAAGCTCGCCGGGTTTTAAACCCATGCTCTGAAGGACTGTCCCCGTTCCTCCGTCAAAAAAGAGAATCTGTTTTTTTAATAAATCAATAATTTTATTCATAGCTTCCCCAGGGAAAATATATTACACTATCACAAAAGCCAGAGTTATCCGGCCATATGCCAAAATATAATCATAAAGCCCAGAATCATCCGGCGCTAAAATCTTCTATAATTCTAAATCAACTACGGTTGCTTCACACGCCTTAATTAAATCATCAGGCTTAATCACAATCTGAACACCACGCTGCCCGCCGCTTATATAAACTTTTTCGTGCAGAAGAATCTGTTCATCAATAAACGTGCGGAATTTTTTCTTCATGCCAAGAGGAGTACAACCCCCGCGGATATATCCGGTCAATGCTAAAAGCTCTTCCGGTTTTACAGGATTAATTTCCTTACAGCCCGCAGCCGTTCTTGCCTTTTTAAGATTGATTTCCGAAAGTGCACATTCGCAAAAAACACAGATTTCTTTGGTTTCCGTCCGCATTACAATCGTCTTAAAAACCGCCATAGGATCAATCCCAAGCTTTTCTGCAATCCTTTGTGCCGCCCCTTTTGCAAGCTCGTGTTCACCGTCATCCTCGTATTCTTTTGTCTCGTAAGGAATATTCATCCCGTCCAGAATACGCATAGCATTTGTTTTTTTCATAAGGTGATTTTAGCTTATTTTCTGGAATGATTGAAGAGAGAATGCAGAATAAAAAGGAATAGGATTTAAAACTTATTTAACAATAGAGTCAATTAGCTTTGAAATTTCTGTTTGCAAGGTGTTACGGATTTTTTCTATGGATGGCCTGTCATTAGTAGCGTGTAACTCTTTATGAATTTGAAACAAATCCAGAGCTTCAATATTAAAAACCTTTGCAATTTTTTCGAGAGTTGTAGGCGAAGGATATTTTTTTCCTGTTTCAATTGTCGCAATATAATTTGTTGAGGTTCTACACGCTTCTGCAAGCTGGCTTTGTGTAAGATTATTTTTGTTTCTGTAATATTTTATATTTTTTGCCAGACATTCCTGTATTGTCATTGATAATATCCTTTAAGGATATTATTTTTGTTAAAAATAAATTTGACAATTTACTAAAAGCATATTTTAATATAATTATATACTGTTAGTATATTTTTTGAATTAAAAAATATCTTATTAGAAAAGTATTCGGAGATAGATAAATGTTAGAACCTGCTTATTTTAATCAAGATAAGCTTTATGAAGCATATAAAAAGATTTATACAGAAAACAATGATTTGTATCTGTATATTTATTACCCACAAAAAGATTTTTATCCCTACATATCAAATAATGATTCTGAATTTTTACAATTTGTAAGCAAGGACAGTAAAGGTAATCTACTTGGATTTTTTACAGGATATATTAACAGAGGTTATGAACTTTTAGAAAAGTTTGAGGTTATTAATTTTACCGGAAAACCAAATATTATTTTTTCAAAAGATATTGAAGCTTATTTTGATGAAGTATTTATTTATAAAAATCTCCGTAAGATTGAATTTTCATGTATCGAACAAAATCCTGTTTTGAATATGTATCGCCGGCTTGTTAAAAAATTAAATGGAAATGAAGTAGGTATTTCAAGAAACTCAGTGAAACTTACAGACGGGAAATATTATAACAATGTGCTGTTTGAGATTTTTAAAGAAGATTATCTTGCTTTCAAAAAACTTTGATATCGGTAAAAAAAGATAAAAGAACTACATATATAAAAAGTATTTTAAGGAGGTATTGATATGAGTTTAAAACCAGTTAAGGAATATTCTGAATCGAATTTTATTTCAGATTTAAGAATTTTGATTTATGAAAAGGGAGGAGGCGGAACTCCTCATGGACCATCATGTAACGGGTTAACAAATACGGGATCAGGACCATGTAATTGTGGTTCTAATGGAAACACAGGAACTAACTGTAAAGGCTGTGGCAGTAGCTCAACATTCTGTCAATAACAGATAATTAAAAAAATATATATGTAGTTCTTTTAAAGAGGTTTGCTATGATTTTTGAATTGTTACTTACAGAAAATTGTAATATTAATTGTCGTTATTGTTTTGAAGGAGTAAAAAAAAATAGATCATTTTATGTAAAAGATGTTTCAGAATTGATTAACTTTTTTCATACGTACGTATCACAAAGTTTTGTTTTGAATAAAGAAATTACTGTGAATTTCAATGGAGGAGAAGCTCTTCTTGAGTTCCCTTTAATGAAAGAGTTAGTTAGTTATTTTGAAAAGGATGGGATTAATAATTTCTCATTATCTACAAATCTCATATTGGCGAATGATGAAATACTAGATTTTTTGAATACGAAGAAGTTTTCAGTACAAATTAGTATAGATGGTAAAAAAGAAAGTCATGATATGAATCGAGTTGATTTTATGAACGAGGGAACTTTTGATGCAGTCATGGAAAAAATTAATTTAATTCATAATAAGTATCCATTAATAAAGACTTCGTATAGTATGCTTATAACTCCATCAACAGTCGCAGCTTTGTATGAAAATGTATTTTTTTTAGTTAATAATGGGTGTAAAAGACTTGTTGCTTGTTATTGTGCGGATTATGAATGGGATGAAAATAGTATATTATTTTTTAAAAATGAACTTGATAAAATCAAACAATTATATATTCAGAAGTATATAGAAAATGATATGTTTGTTTTTTCTTTATTTTCTGATTGTATCGAAAGTTTTTTTAAAGGTTTTGGAAAATATAATTGCGGTGGTATAACAGATCAAATTGGAATAAAAACAAATGGCGATATACTTTTTTGTGGAACATTTTTTAAATGTAAGAACGAAAGTAATTATCTGATTGGAAATATACATACAGGAATTGATAGTCATAAAATAAAAGAATTATTATTTCTTATAGATAAAGAAAATGAAGATTGTTCACAATGTAGTTTGAACTTTAGGTGTCACCATAACTGTTATGCAATTAATAACAGAGTAACGAATGATTTAATTTCTCCACCAGTAATAACGTGTGAAATGCAAAAAACAATCATAGGAATATCAGATCAAATAATTGAGTTTTTATTAAAAGAGAATAATGAAACATTTTTAAAACAATTTGGTACATATATTAAGAAATAGAGGGAGACATAATAAATGCATTATCAAATCATTACAAATATGAATTGTAATTTAGAATGTAAATATTGTTTTGAAAAAAGCAAAGAATACAAAAAAATTACAGACGGAATGATTTCAGATTATCTAAGTTTTATTAAAGGGGATATTGAAAGACATCCAAATGAGATTATTTCAATAAATATATCTGGGGGTGAATGTTTATTGAATTTTCCAATTATAAAAAAGTTAGTGGAAAGAATAGAACTAGTATTAATAAATGAAAAGAGAGATTTTATATGGGAAATATCAACGAATACTGTTTTAATAACCAAACAAAGTTTTGAGTTTTTTAAAAGGCATAATTTTGATTTTTTTTTGAGTCTTGATGGTATAAAAGAGTCTCATAATTTAAATAGAATATTTAAGAATGGGAAAGGAAGCTTTGACAAAGTTTTTAGTAGAATTAATTATATATATAAAAACCTTAGTAATCATAAGAAGATTATAATTAATTCAGTTATTACCCCTAATAATGTGAAGTATTTGTCTGAAAATTATTTGTTCCTTACAAAGAATTTTAATGTAAAAATATCGATGAATATCGCATTTAATCAAAATTGGAAGGAACAGGAAATTTCATTATTAGAAAAAGAATTATATATTCTAGGAGATATTTATTCTAAAAGAGTAATAGAGACAAAAGAAATCGGTTTTGATTTTTTTGATAAACAAATAAAATTAAATTTATTGAACAATAATGAAGAAACTCAATTATGCTCTGCAGGGAAAACGACATGTACAATTTTGCCAGATGGAAATATACTCTCGTGTGGAGATTTTTCGGGTCTTAATTGTAATGATGTAATAATTGGGAATCTAATAGAAGGGTTAGATTTGAAAAGAATTGAATTGTTTCAGAAACAAGTTTCCACTCAAAACATGTTTTCAAAATGTTCTGAGTGTGTTTTTAGAAATAAGTGTTCAAATTATTGTCCTTCGAGAAATTACCATTCATGTGGGAAGTTATTTGAAATATCAACTCAAGAATGTATAATAAGTCAAAAGCTAATTCAAATTGCAGATTACATTTTAAACAAGATAAGTATTCTTGGAAAAGATTTTATAATTACGAGGTATATAAATTAATGAAAAAGATTATTCTTTTTTTTGTTATCTTTGTTTTATTTATTTCTTGTAAAAAAACATATAATTTACGTAATGCGAAACCTGCAAGCGAACAGATTGTTGAAGATTTATATAATAAAAAAATCATTTTTATTGGTGAAAACCACGCAGACATTTATCCAATTATTTTTATGACAGAACATCTGGAAGAATTTTATAATGCTGGCTTAAGATATCTTTTTTTAGAAGCAATTCAAACACCTCCTATGGATGCAACTAAAAACTATAAATTTTTAATTATGCCAATGTGGATTAATGCAGGCTGGAAATATGAAGAGAAACTCTTTTTCGAGAAAATAAATGAAATTAATAAGAAATATTTGAACGATCCAATACGAATATGTTTCCCAGAAGAAGGATTTGAAGAAAAAGATTATACATATGATATTAAAGGTCAATCTAATTTGATAAATAATCGGGATTATTATAGTCAACAAAATATCATTAATAGTTTATCTAGTTCACAAAAAAATGACAAAGCTATTGTTTTTTTTGGAGCGAATCATGGTTATAAGATAAACCAGCTTTTTTATGATTATAATTGGAAAGCATTGGGTGTTTATTTATCTGATTATTATGATGATAATTTTACAAATTATAAAATTGATTGTTTTTTTCCATCCAGAGAATGTGATTTATTATTAGCAGCAGATGAGAATTGTTTTATAGTACCAGAAAATATTAAAAGTGAACTATACGGAGAAGAATTTTTGGCAGCATATAATAATTTATGCATTACTAAGCAGGAGAAATATGGAGTTTCATATAGTTATATTCCAATTAGAAATCATGCTAATTGTCTCTTAGAAAAAATAATTGATGGTGAAAAAAAGATAGGAGATTTTTCACGACTAACAAGTGTTGTGCCGGGTTCAGAATCATTTCAATTCTTACTCTCAATATATTATTTAAAATATTATTTTGATGATTTATTTATTTATAATTATTTTGACAATTATAATGACCTTGAAAAATGTATAAATAATCTTTTCGAATTAGTTACAGATAATGGTTATTCAAATTTTTGGAAAAAAGATTGGGATATAACTTTATTAGAAGAATATTCAAAGTATATGTATTGTTATGGTTTAATTGATGAGTATTTAACAAAACCTAATATTGAAGTAATAAGTTATATAATTAATTCAATGCAACACGCCAAAGAGATAGCTCCAAACAATGATATTTGGCCACAGTATTGGATTGCATATTTTAAAACAGACCAGGCAATGTATTCAGAAAAAAAATCAGATTATAAAAAAGCATTAAAAGAATGGGAAGAATTATTTCAGAATGAATTATTATATGTAAGTCCTGTTTTAAAATTAGCTTATGAGAAAGCTGCATTATGTGAAGAAAAAACTGGTAACATAGAAAAGGCTGATTATTACAGGCAAAAAGAAATACAGGTTAAATTCCCGTTTGAATTTGATTATAAGGAATATGTATATTTTGGCTGGTAAAAATGCAGTATTCATTTATAAATGGCAGATTAAAAAAGTCTTATATAAGATTACTAATAATAACTTTTCTTTTTTTCCTTCTTTCCCTCTTTTTCTGTCATCTGGACGAAGTTGTTTTATGCGAGGGAACTATTCGTCCTGTCCAGGAATCATCAGATGTAATTTCATTATATTCGGGAAAAGTAACAAACGTATATTATAAAAATACACAGTTTGTAAATAAAGGTGATTTGCTGTTTGAGCAGGATTGTAGTTATGAAAAAGAAGGATTGCAAAACTGTCTAAATCTAAAAGCTTTATATGAACAGCATGTAGATTCTTTAAAAAGACTTCAAGAATTGTTGTTAGAAACGACAGAAAAAAAATGTCCATACGACGAAATATACGTAAAAGAAAATGCAGAGTATTCTTCTTTTGTAAATCAATATAAGAAATATCAGAGCGAAGTAAAAATAAAGAAGAATTATTATGAACGCCAGAAAGCTCTGTACCCGTCTGTTATTTCTAAGCAGGAATTGGAAAATGCAGAAAATGATTATTTTCAGGTTGAGCTCAATTTTAAATATTGGCTGGAAGAACAGAAAACTCAGGTTTTAGAAAACTATTCAGATTTTTCACAAAAATTAAAAAATACAGAACTTGAAATTATGCGATTACAAAAAATAGTTGCAGATGCATCTGTAAGGGCTAGAGAAACTGGTTTTATAAATGAAAAACAAAAAATTTCTGCTGGTGAAAGTCTTAATGCTGGAATTCAGATAGCAACTATAGTTCCCGATTCATTGGATTTGCTGGCTGTAATAAATATATCAAATTCAAGTATTTCAAAAATTAAGATTGGGCAGAATGTAATATTTCAGATATCAGATCTTCCTTATACAAAATATGGAAAGCTCGAAGGCAAAATAATATTAATACCGGCTGATGCTATTGAATCTGACAATCCATATTTTTCTGTAGAAGTAAAGCTTGATAAGGGAAGTCTGACATATAAAAAAGAAACTATAAAATTAAAAGTCGGAACAAAGGTAAACGCAAAAATAATAACAGATTCAAATACAATATTTCAAAAAATGATTGGAAAATTGGTTAGTTATGATAAATAAGCCTACTCTGAAAAAGATAATATTGCTTCTTAGTTCATATAAAAAAGAGATGATAATTACATTAATCTCTACGATGATGATTTCGCTGGTTGGAGTTACCGATTCTTTACTCTTGAATTATTTGATTGATAATGTCTTGTATTCAAATGCAAAGATAACTCTTCTTACAATAGCTATAATAATGCTTCTAGTTGCTATTTTCCAAATGGCATTAAGAGGAATAAAAAATCTTTTAATTCAAGAGATTTCCTATAAGATGGACATAGATTTGATGAAGAGGTTTTATGAAAAAGTATTGAGGATTAAATATCTTTTTTTTGAAAAACATAAAACCGGAGAACTGCTTTCCCGTTTAAATGATACACGTATGGTTCGGAATGCTTTGTCAGATGGGTTTATATCAATAATTGCAAATCTAATTATGTTTCTTGTCGTTGGAACCGCTTTGATATGTATTAATAAAATTCTTTTTCTTATTCTTTTAATATCAGTAATTATTCTGTCTGTGGTGGTATTGTTTTTTGGCCGTTTTTTTGCAAAAGAATATCCGGTTTCTATGGAAAAGTATGCAGATTTACAAGCCTTTATCAATGAAAGTTTTTCAGGAATAGAGTCAATAAAAACTTATCCTTCATTCAGAACATTTAAAAATCAATATGACAGAAAACAAAAGGAAAATATTCAAACCGGATGGAATATTGGAGAAAAATGGATTATGCAGAATTCTTATTGCTCCATAATAGAAAAATTATCATCCGTATTTATATTAGTTTTTAGTTCTTTATTTGTAATGAATGAAAAAATGACTTTAGGGCAGGTTGCCGGTTTTATTTCTCTAAGCGGATTTTTTACAAATTCTGTTGGAGCTTTACTTGATTTACAGGCTGGCGTTCAGGAAGCTTTCGCAGCTATAAAACGTCTCTTTGAAGTTTTGGATGAAGATACAGAGGATGAATTTACAGGACTTCGTTTGGCAGATGATATTCCAGAAATAACATTTAAGAATATGAGTTTTAGTTATTCAAAAGAAAATGAATTATTTAATGATTTTAATCTAATAATAAAACCTGGTGAATGGATTAGCTTTGCAGGGAAGACTGGTTCTGGAAAAACAACGATAGCTAAACTTCTTTTAAAACTTTATAAACCTCTGAGAGGGCAAATATCATGGAATGGGATTGATTTATCTAAGATAGATACAGAAGATCTTCGTTTAAAAATTGCGTATATTCCACAAGAGGTAGTCTTGTTTTCAGGAACAATAATTCAGAATATTACAATGTTTGATGAATCAATAAAAAAAGATAAGATTATTGAGATTTGTAAAACAGTTGGTATTTATGAAAAAATAATGAGTTTGGAATCAGGGTTTGATACTGTCGTGGGAGAAAGGGGATTTTCTTTATCGGGAGGAGAAAAACAGATAATAGTAATCTGTCGAGCGTTATTAAAAAATCCATCAATCATAATATTTGATGAAGCAACAAGCAATCTTGATGTAGAATCAGAAAAAGTGGTAGTAGAAATAATAAAAAAATTAAAAAAAGAACATAAAACAATAATATCCATAGCTCATAGACTTTCAACCATAGAGAACTGCGATAATATCTGTGTATTAGATAAAGGTAAAATAATTGAACAGGGTAGTTTCTTAGAATTAAAAAGAAAAAATGGTATTTTCAGAAAAATGTTACAAGGATAGAATTTTTCATCATAGAATTCCCCCAATACTTGCGCACCCGCACAATCACTGTTATAATCTTTTTTACTTAAAAAATATTTTTTTTAACTTAAAAAAAACGCCGCCTGGAAATGCACGAAAGCTGTCAGTATAATGCACTCAGAATGCACGGGTACTGCAAAAAAAACAGGCAGCACACAAACGAGGCCAAAGATGGATCCAAAATTTTATAAATCTGTAAAAGATGAACTTGTTTACAATATACTTCCTTATTGGGAAAAATATGCCCGCGACGAAAAGCAGAAAGGATTTTACGGCAATATAGATAACGACAATCGTCCGGATACACAGATGGAGCGTTCAATCGTAATGACCTCTCGTTTCCTCTGGACTTATAGTGCCGCAGCAAGACTTTTTAAAAAAGCTGATTATCTTAAGATGGCCGATTTTGCCTACGACGTTATCATCAATAAATTTTTCGATAAAAAAAATGGCGGCGTTTACTGGTCTGTTCTCCCCGACGGCACTCCAAAGGTTGTAAAAAAACAGATTTACGGAGAAGCCTTCTGCTGTTATGGCCTTTGTGAATATGCAGCAGCAATAAAAGAATTAAGAGAGAAGGGGAAAGCTTTCCCCTCGCTCCAGCCAGCAGAGCAGTCTTCCGCTACCCCTTCTAACGAGGAGGACCTCGTAACGCTCCCGTCAGAAGAAGCAATGAACAAAGCGCTCGATCTCTACTATTTAATAGAAAATTATGCACTGGATCAGAAATTCGGCGGATACGTAGAAGCCCGTGCCAAAAACTGGAAAAAGACCCGCGATATGATTCTTTCTCCAAAAGACATGAACTGCCCAAAATCGATGAATACAAATCTTCACGTAATGGAAGCTTATACAAATCTCTACAGGACTTTGAGCGTTGTCTATCCAACGGCAAAAACCGTTCGCGGCGAAGTTGGAAAAAGCCTTTCAGATTTAGTCCGCACAACAGTTGAAAAAATCCTTCAGCCGGGATATCACCTTGGAATGTTCTTTAATAAAAAATGGAAGCTTCTTTCGGATGAAATCTCTTTTGGTCACGACATCGAAGCAAGCTGGCTTTTGTGGGAAGCAGCAACCGAGCTTGATGATGATGAATTAAAATCAGAGATAAAAGAAAGCGTAATCAAAATGGCAGAAGTTACTTACGACGAAGGCTTTGATAAACAAAACGGCTGTCTTGAAAATTTCACACGCGACAATAAAAAAGTTCGCGACAGGACAAGAGTCTGGTGGAATCAGGCAGAAAGCATGAACGGCTTTTATAATGCATGGGAAATGACCGGCGACGAAAAATATAAGGAAATCTGTAAAAAGCAGTGGGACTGGATTTTAAAACATCAGCGCGATTTAAAAGGCGGCGACTGGTGGAATGCTCTTGATGCAGACGGAAATCCTGTGATGGAAGAAGCTAAGGG
Source organism: Treponema sp. (assembly GCA_016286365.1). Taxonomy (GTDB): domain Bacteria; phylum Spirochaetota; class Spirochaetia; order Treponematales; family Treponemataceae; genus Treponema_D. Next base: position 499 of record JAEESN010000003.1, on the reverse strand, counting down.
CGGTAACTGGAAAACAAGCTATCACAACGGCAGAACCTGTATGGAAATCCTTAGAAGGGGTGGTGTTTTATAGTGATTAAAACCCCTGAAAAAGGCATAAAAAAAGCATAAAATTCGTAAAAAAATTTGTAAAAATTTGCAAAAAAATTCAAAATTTATGTTGACACTTTTTGAATAAGGGAGTATATTCTTATTCACCGTCGCTTCAGAAAACGGCGGAAATCAGTTTTTTGACATAACAGGGAAGGAAAGAAATAAAGAACAAGTAAGGTTCTAGACAAAAACGTTAGTTTTTGTTCTGTATTTTGACTACATTGTTTTATCAATTTTTTAGAAAATTGAGTCTATCAATTCAGCAAAAAATAAAGCTGGATTAAATTACTTTATGAAATCATAACCCTTCGGGGTTTTGAAATAATCATGGAGAGTTTGATCCTGGCTCAGAACGAACGCTGGCGGCGCGTCTTAAGCATGCAAGTCGAATGGCAAGATAGAGCTT
>JAEESN010000032.1 GCA_016286365.1 Treponema sp. | reverse complement strand
ATCCTCTTTTTAATTATTGTTTCTTTCCCTGATTTGCTACGGCTTCCATTTTTGCCTTAAGTGCTTCCTGGTCGCCAAGGTAGTAATGTTTTATAACTTTGAAGTTGTCGTCGAATTCGTAAACAAGTGGAGTACCTGTAGGAATATTTACTTCGAGAATCTGCTCCGGAGTAAGGTTATCCAGATACTTTACCAGAGCGCGGAGGCTGTTTCCGTGTGCTGCAATGATTACGCGTTTTCCGGCTTTCATCTGTGGTTTGATTTCTTCGAGAAAGTATGGAACTACGCGGGCGATTGTTGTTTCCAGGCTTTCATTCTGCGGAAGGAAACTTGGATCTACATCGCGGTACATTGCCTGATTTTTTGCAGAACGTTCATCGTCATCGGCCAAAACCGGAGGTTTAACATCAAAAGAACGGCGCCAGATTTTTACCTGGTCCTCACCAAACTTTTCTGCTGCTTCTGCCTTGTTCTTTCCCTGAAGATCGCCGTAATGACGTTCGTTTAATTTCCATGTTTTGATTACAGGAAGCCATTCTCTGTCCATTTCGCAGAGGATTCCATTGAGTGTGTGGATTGCGCGTTTTAAATAAGAAGTATAACAGATATCAAAATCGTATCCTTCTTTTTTAAGAATCTGGCCTGCTGCCTTTGCTTCTTCGCGTCCCTTGTCGGAAAGTTCCACATCTGTCCAGCCGGTGAACAGATTGAGTTTATTCCATTCACTTTCGCCGTGTCGAACTAAAACTAATTTTGTCATTTTTTTGCTCCGAAAAAATATTTTATTTTTTTATAGTGTTAGTATTGACTAACACATAAATACAATATATATTATTAATCAGTTAGTCAATACTAACAGAAACTACCGAATATTGAGGTAACTAAATGAAAGTAGCTGTAATCTATGCCAGCACTACTGGTAATACAGAAGCAATGGCAAATGCAATAAACGATGCTTTAAAGGCATCTGGAAACGATGTAATTTTTGGAACTGCAGACAGTGCCGATAAAGCGGCTGTTACTGCATGCGATGTTATTCTTCTTGGAAGTCCTGCAATGGGCGATGAAGTTCTGGAAGATACAATGGAAGATTTTTTTGCCGGAATTGAAGGTTCTTTAAATGGTAAAAAAGTTGGAATCTTTGGTTCCTATGACTGGGGTGACGGACAGTGGCTTCGTGACTGGGCAGATCGCTTGAATCTGGTAGGGGCTCAGAATATTGCAGAACCTCTTATGGTTCATCTTACACCCGAAGAAGCAGATATTGAACAGTGTAAAAACTGGGCTTTATCCTGCATAAAATAGGCTCTTATAAAATAAATATATATTTTGAGTCGTCTGGTTGATGTCATGGCCAGGCGACTTTTTTTTTGTATGGTAAAAAATCCCAAGATTTTGTAATATGAAAAAAGGATATACATTATGGAAATAAGGGACATCAGAATCGATGCCGGAAAGGCTTTTGACTGGGGACGGACTTCAAAGGATTATGCGAAATACAGAGACGTTTATCCCGAATTGTTTTATAAAAAGATTGTAGACAGGGGACTTTGTGTTGAAGGACAGGATGTCTTAGATCTTGGTACAGGAACCGGTGTTGTACCACGTAATATGTATAAATATGGAGCGCACTGGACCGGAACCGATATTTCTCCGGAGCAGATTGAACAGGCAAAAAGGCTTGCTTCCGAAGGCGGAATGAAGATTGATTTTTATGCGGTACCGACCGAAAAACTTGATTTTCCAGATGAAAGCTTTGATGTGATTACTGCCTGCCAGTGCTTCTGGTATTTTGATCACGAACACGTAATGCCAAAACTTGCCCAACTTCTTAAACCAAATGGAAAGCTTGTGATTTTGTATATGGCATGGATTCCTGCAGAAGATGAAATAGCCGGAAAGAGCGAAGAACTTGTTTTAAAGTATAATCCTACCTGGTCTGGAGCTGGTCAGACTCGTCGTCCGAACTGGGTTCCTGATGTTGCGTATAACAATTTTGAACTTGAAGATCACGAAGAGTATGATTTAATGGTTCCTTTTACAAAAGATTCCTGGCATGGAAGAATGAGAGCCTGCCGTGGGGTAGGGGCATCCTTGTCTGCCGAAGAAATTGCAAAGTGGGATAAGGAACACCGGGAATTACTCGATAAGATTGCGCCGGAACAGTTTGAAATAAAACACTATGGGGCAATCACGGTGCTTAAAAAGAAATAAAGATTAAATGCAGATGAATCAAACAGGAGGATAAAATGAAATCAATCGTAATTTATAACAGTCAGACTGGATTTACAAAAAAATATGCTGAATGGATTAGAGACGGCGCAGGCTGTGATTGTGTGTCTTTAAAAGAGGCTGGAAAAATCAACTTTGCTGATTATGATGCAATCGTGTTTGGCAGCTGGTTTATGGCAGAAATGCTTAAGAAACTTGACTGGTTTAAAAAACAGATGCCGGAATTTATACAGGCTGGGAAAAAATTGATTGTATTTGCTGTTGGTGCGAGCCCTGCTGAAAGTCCTATGGTTTCTGCGGCAATGAACAGATTATTTACAGATGATGAGAAAAAGCATGTAAAATTATTCTACTGCCCGGGCGGACTTTGCTACGAAAAAATGAACGGCTTTTCCCGCTTTATGATGAAGATGTTTACTAAAGCATTGGCATCTAAAAAAGATGCGAGTGAAAGCGACAGAAAAAATGCCGAGCGTCTTTCTAAATCCTACGATGGTTCGGACAAAAAATACATCAAGCCGATTTTAGCAGAGTTAAAATAGAAGAAATCAGTTTGCAATAAACATCCCGTACTCTTTTGGAACTGTTAGCACTCCGTTTACCATGTGGTTTTGCAGGAGCGTCTGGATTTTTTCGCGTGGCTGACTGCTGAGCGCCGACATGCTTGAAAGAGAATAGACGTAGTCTACAAGGTCTGCGATGTTTGTTACGGCAAGAGAATCTTCGTAGTTTACTTTTTTGATGTTTTTGAAAACTGATGAAAGGATTGCCGCACCGTTTTGCAGAGTAAAGTTTTTATTTACATTATCTTCTACGCCATATTCGCCGAGCAGCTTTGAAAGATATTCTACAATTCCGTGTTCGCCGTAGGTTGCACAGTAGAATTTTCCGTTTGGTTTTAGTACGCGGCGGACTTCTGCAAGGGCTTTAGAAAGGATCGGCACGTGGTAGAGCATCATGTTTGCGATTACAACATCAAAGGAGGCAGTGTCGTAAGGAATATTCTGGATATCAATTGAGCGGTAAGTTATATTTGGGAATTCGCCGATGGTTTGTCTGGTTGTCTCGACCATTGCGTCAGAAAAATCAGATAAAACAAACTCAGTGCATTTTTTTATGAGTTCGTCGTGACCTTTCCACATGCTTCCGGTTCCACAGCCAAGTTCAAGGACGCGGGCTCCGTCTTCAATTTCATAATGCGAATAAATCCAGTTTCCAAAGCCCTGTTTGTTTGTGGAATATTTATCGTGAATTGAAATGCGGGTGTTCAAATTGGCCGAGGTCGCGTACTGTTTTTCTACAACTTTTTTATCATTTATATCGCTCATATGCACAAATATAGCAAATAATCCAAAGATTTTGTACTATGGGAATGAGGAAAAAAATGAAAAAACGAATACCGGAAATCATAATTATTCTACTATTAATTACTGTTTCTCTTTGCGGAGTTTTATCACTGGATTTTTCAAAAGCCTATTTGTATATCAATCAATATGGTGAGGAAGTAAAACTTTTTGGAAGTGGAATCTATAAAGCTGATTCATATTTTAAAGCCCCGATTTTTATTGGTACTGATTTGTGTGTTTTGTTTTTCTGTGTGCCGCTTTTTTTAATATCATTAATAAAAGATTTTCGGGCAAGTACCGCAAATACTGAATTACGCCTTCTCTCAATCGAATCAATAAGTCTGTATTATGCAGTAAGTTTGTGTCTTGGTGTAAAATATAATCGAATTTTTGTGTTATATGTAATTCTGTTTTCACTGCTGTTTTTTACTCTGATTAAGAGAATGAGAAATTTGAGCAGATACAATTATTCTTTTGAAATGAAAAAATCCGATGCAGCATTTCTAGTATTTTCTGGAATTTCTCTATGTGTTGCCTGGTGGCCGGATATAATTCCAACTATTCTCAATGGGACTTCTTTGAAGCTGATAGAAAATTATACGACAGAACCAACTTATGTGTTAGACCTGGGTATCATCTCTCCATTATGTTTTATTTCTCTGATTCTTATGAAAAAAAAGGATTCTTTTGGTGTTGTTCTGTATGCCATTTTATTACAGTCAATTATTGTTGTTGCCGTGATGATGATTACTCAATCTGCGGTCCAATTTGCATCCGGTGTTGAAATACCATTACCAGCTTTAATTTCAAAATCAATTATTTTTGTTATTCTTGGTTTGTTTGCAATTGCTCTTGATCGAAGAAGAATAAATCAAAATGAAAATAAGGAAATATAAATATGATTTTTAATATACAGGACAGACAGGAGACTTTTGATTTTATTCTTTCTATTGCAAAGGCGTGTGAAAAAATTGTTGCGCTGGTGCAGGTTGGTTCCGGGGCTGTGGGATTTACGGATGAACACTCCGACCTTGATTTTGTTGTTGCGCTTGATTCAAATGATTCGATGAAAGAGGTGATGGATTATTTTCATCAAAAGGTTTCCCAAAAATATGAAATTGTTTATTTTGGGCAGATTGAGCAGAGACGGCTTGAGGTTTTTGTGCTTTCCAATCTGCTTGAAATTGATCTTGGTTTTGGCTGCTATGAACAGGCCGCTGCAATGAAGCCTGCGTTCAAGGTGCTGTATGATAAAACTGGCGTTGTAGAACAAAAAATGATTGATTCCCGCAAATGGATGGACGATGCAATCTTTGGAGACAAGCAGAAAAAAGATATTGAATTTATCTGCAGTCTGGTGTGGCATCGTTTGATGCAGACTGCTGTTGCAATTAATCGTGGAGCGCTGCTCAGGGCACGAGGCACTATTGAATATGTCAGAACCTTGTATGTTGATCTGCTTGGTGACCGCTACAGACTCGAAAGCAAATTGAACCGCGAAATGGACAAGCTGCCACCTGAAGAAATTGCTGCAATCAAAAGTACTTTTATTACCGAAGACACCCCGGACGCCATGTGGGTGAGTTTGTTGCGGCTAACAGATTTAATCTATAAGGAACTCGAAGGTCAGCCCATTTCAATTTCAAAGGAAATGTTGCTGGAATATTATGAAGATTTAAAGAGGAAATAAAATGACAAAACAACCGGAATGGCTTAATACTGCAGTTTTTTACGAAATTTATCCGCAGAGTTTTATGGATTCTAATGGAGATGGAATCGGCGATTTTAATGGAATTATTTCTAAGCTTGATTACATTAAAGAGCTTGGTTGTACTGCAATCTGGATGAATCCTTGTTTTGATTCTCCTTTTGGCGATGCCGGTTATGATGTTAGTGATTATAAAAAAGCGG
>JAEESN010000001.1 GCA_016286365.1 Treponema sp. | reverse complement strand
GACAAGAGGGATTTGAACCAGCTCTAATCTATTGCGCGTAAAGCGCAATTTCCTCTTAGCAGGGGGCAACGGGGGCGGCGATTAGCCCCCGTTATATTAATGTATATTTACAAACAAAGCGCTCCGAGTGAACGGCAGTGAACGAGGACGGCAACCGCAGGATGTCGGGGGTTCATCAAAGCCATAAGTTAAATAAAAAAAGCCTTCCTTTTCGGAAGACTTAATTCGGGCAAGAGGGATTTGAACCCCCGACATCCTGGTCCCAAACCAGACGCGCTACCAGCTGCGCTATTGCCCGGAATGTTTTTATAATATATAACTTTTTTGATTTTTGTTCAATAGGTTATTCTCGTTTTTTAAGAAATATCTATCAGTTTTCCTATCTCCACGGGAATGCGGACTGTGGGACTTCGGGGATGGATTTTATGTGTTCACCCTTAAAATATCCGGTTGTACCGTCCAGGAGTCGGACCTTGTACATAAATTCATCCTCAATAGGATTATCCTCGGTTATAGTTTTTTCAAGGAAAATAAAACCTGTATTTTTCGGATAATATGCAATCGCTTCTGAATATTCATCAGATTCTTTGTAAAGGATAAGGCTGTCTACATCAACTACACCAAAGCTTTCAAGATGATTTTTAATCACGATGAGTTCTGCGTTACCGGCTTTATCAATCTCTTTTTGTTCAGGGCCTGTAAGACTGTAGATTTCTCCATATTTTCCAATTTTCCATGCCATTGCATAACGTCTTAAAACTTTTCCTTTTTTCATATGCCATGGAATTAAAATCTGCTTTATAACTGTTCCTGTGCTGTCCAGGATTAAAAATGATTCGCTGTTATAAAAAATATTGTGTCCGCTGTATATCTTTCCTACAAATTTAAATTTTTTATCCATAGAGATTGCTGTATAGTAAGCTTTAGAAACAGACCATGGCATTTCGTCCCTAAATAATCCTGTAATTTCTTTAGACGAATCTGAATCATCCTTGTGATTAATAATCTTAAATCCTTCGTCTGTAAAAGCCTTCCAAGAATTCAAATCTTCCCTGTGAATGATTTTCGGTTTATCTTTACCACATAAATCAATACCCGCATAATCCTGATTTCTTAAATCTTCAAAAAGGATGCCGTCTTTTAATTCGAACGCAACATAGGCATCCTTAGAAAAATGCTCAGGAAGATATTCTGAATAATCTGTTTCTTTTTCTGCTGTAAGAGGACTCTCTACATATTCCCATTTTTTATTGAAGTATTTAAAATATCCGTTATTTTCTTCTCCCTCATAATAAAAAATCAGTTCTCCGTTTTTACCTTCAAGAGGACCTTTTGGTGTAACAGGATTTTTTGAATCATACGAATATCTTAAGAAATTTCCATCTTTTTTAATCAGAGGCTTTGACATGATAAGACAAACAGGAAAGCACTGATATTTTTCTTCAAGTTCGATATCATATCCTTCTGTCATCTTACTTACACCGATGATTCCAAGTTTATCTTTTTCATCCTGCGTTTCGTATAAAATCACTTCCGGTGTTTCTTCTGTGATTTCTGATTTTTCTTCTGCCTGTACTTCATTCTGCTCTATAGACTTTTCATTTATAACATTCTGATTATCTTTTTCTGTACACGAAATAAATAAAAGGATTGTGATTAAAAAAAGACTGCAAAATTTAAAAATGTTTTTCATATATTTCTCCCTGTGGATTATGATACATAATAAATCCACCTATATTATATAAAAAAAACCGAATGAGAAAAAGTCACTCGGTTTTTGTATTTTTTGATTATTTTTTTGCTCAGATTCTTACTAGATTCCGATAAAGTGTGAATTTACCTTGTCTTCTACATAAGAAATAAAATCAGAAAGCTTCATTGTTTTCTGTGGTTTCTGGCTTGAATATCTGTAGCGAACGCATACTGTATTGTCTGCCTTTTCTTTTTCACCAACAACAAGGATGTATGGAGTTTTGTGTTCCATAGAAACCTGTTTGATTTTAGCCTTCATGTTATCTTCGCTTAAATAAGCATTAGATCTGATGTCGTGTGCTAAAAGCTCATCATTAATCTTTCTTGCATAATCATCGAATTCTGAAGATACAGGAACAACTGCAACCTGTTCAAAGCTGAGCCATGTAGGGAAGGCACCTGCAAAGTTTTCTACAAGGATACCAAAGAAGCGTTCAATAGAACCAAGAACTGCACGGTGGAGCATTACAGGATGATGCTTCTGGTTATCGCTTCCGATGTAAGTTGCATCAAGGCGTTCTGCACTAGGAAGCTGATAGTCTACCTGAATTGTACCACACTGCCATTCGCGTCCAAGACAGTCAAAAAGCTTGAACTCAAGTTTAGGGCCGTAGAATGCACCTTCACCCGGCTGGAGTTCATATTCAAGTCCTGCTTCGTGACATGCGTCAGAAAGTTGTTTTTCTGCTCTTTCCCATGTTGCAAGGTCTCCTACGTGATCTTCCGGCATTGTTGAAAATTTAACAACGAGCTTATCAAAACCAAAGTCGTGATATACCTTCTTTAAAAGCTTACAGAATTTTGCAACTTCTGAACCAAGCTGTTCTTCCGTACAGAAAATATGTGCGTCATCCTGAACAAATCCTCTGATACGCATAACTCCGTGTAAAGTTCCGGAAGGCTCATTTCTTACATCATGACCGAATTCTGCAAGGCGGAGTGGTAAATCTTTGTAAGATCTCTGTCTGCTCTTAAAGATTTCGATGGCACCAGGACAGTTCATCGGTTTGATTGCAAACATTCTTTTTTCTGATTCGGTGATGAACATATTCTGCTGATAGTGTCCCCAGTGACCAGATCTTTCCCATAAAGAGCGTGGCATGATTGCAGGAGTGTTTACTTCTTTATATCCGTCTTCACGAATCTGTTTTCTCATGTAATCCTGGATTACAGTGTAAATTGTCCATCCGTTTGGATGCCAGAAAATCTGACCCGGGTCTTCTGGATCAAGATGGAATAAATCCATTTCCTGTCCGATTATTCTGTGGTCGCGTTTTTCTGCTTCTTCGAGCATCTTAAGGTAATCTTTAAGATCATTTGGTTTTTCAAAACAGAGTGCGTATACGCGGGTAAGCATCTGGCGCTCTGAATCTCCTCTCCAGTATGCACCTGCAACTTTATTGAGCTTAAAGCTCTGCGCGTTGATTTCTTTTGTGTTCTGAACATGAGGTCCACGGCATAAGTCAAGAAAGCCGTCCTGTTCATAAGTTGTGATTACTGCATCGGATGGTAAATCGTTGATGAGTTCTACTTTATATGGTTCATCACTAAAAAGCTTTAATGCTTCTTCTTTTGAAACTTCTTTGCGTACAAAATCGTGATTGCCTGCAAGAATCTTTCTCATTTCTTTTTCTACTGCAGGAAAATCTTCTTCGGTGAATCTGGTGCCGGTGGTGAACTCAAAGTCATAATAGAATCCATTGTCGATAGATGGACCAATTGCGATTTTAGTTCCAGGATAAAGGTGTTTGATTGCCTCTGCCATTACGTGTGCACATGAGTGCCTGATAATCTGTAGTTTTTCGTCAGCCATAGTTGTTTCTCCTTTTTTAATATGACACCAGAATTTAAATAACAAAAAAGTTATTTAACAAAATATTATAGTGAATTTGTGTTTTTAAGTGAATAGGAATAAAAAAAACTGCCGGAGGCAAATCCGGCAGTTCAAAAGGAGGAAATTTTTACATCAGGCAATAATTTTATTCATTAAATTATTAATTGAATCTTCTGTCGTCGATTCTCTTTGTTTTCTTTTCGCTTCTTGGAAGTTCACCGATTCCGACAACCTTTACTTCCGGAGTCATGTTGTACTTCTGTTTGAATGTGTACTGAATCTGTAAAGATACTTCTGTACGGTCTGTACCGCCTTCAACTTCTACGATTACAGTCATCTGGTCTTTTCCGTCAACGTGTTCAATTACTGCACGGTATTCGCTTGAAGCACCAGGAACAGAATTGATTACATCTTCGATTGTACTTGGGAAGATGATGTTTCCCTTTACCTTAACCATGTCGTCACTTCTTCCCATGATGTGAGAGATGCGTGGGAATTTTGAACCACAAGGACATTCACCAGGAATGAAGGAAGCAAGGTCATGTGTTCTGAATCGGAACAATGGAGCACCTTCTTTTACTAATGTAGTAAGAGTGATTTCTCCCATTTCGCCTTCTTTTACAGGCTTTCCTGTTACAGGATCAAGGATTTCTATATAAAGATAATCATTAAAAATATGCATTCCTTCTGTCTGTTTTGTACAGTTGATTCCGATACCTGGACCATAACATTCTGTAAGACCATAAATATCATAAAGCTCAATTCCAAGAATGCTCTTGATTCTGTTGCGCATTTTTTCGCCCCAGCGTTCTGAACCGATTACACCTTTTTTAAGTTTGATGTTGTTCATGAGTCCTCTTTTTTCTACCTGTTCTGCAAGTAAGAGGGCATATGATGAAGTAGCACAGATTACTGTTGCCTGTAAGTCCTGCATCATCTGAAGCTGTTTTTCTGTGTTACCAGGTCCCATAGGAATTGCCATTGCACCAAGGCGTTCACAACCAGCCTGGAAACCAATACCCGCTGTCCAAAGTCCATATCCCGGTGTAATCTGAATGCGGTCTTTATTTGTAATTCCTGCCATTTCGTAGCAGCGCTGGAACATGATTGCCCAGTCTTCAACATCTTTCTTTGTATAAGGAATGATTACAGGAGAACCTGTTGTACCGCTTGATGAATGGATACGAACAATTTCTTCTTCTGAAACAGATGCAAGTCCAAGAGGGTAGGCATCGCGAAGATCCTGTTTTGAACAGAAAGGAACAAGGTTTTCAAAATCTTCCTGTGTTTTAATGTCGTCAGGATTTACGTTCTTGAATCTTTCTGTATAGAAAGGATTACCGCATTTTTTTACGCGGCGAATCTGTTCTCTTATTAAATCCAGCTGTTTGTCTGTCATTTTCATATTTATACTCCATAAAATTGTTTTATTGCTTTGTTACTATACATAATAACACACTCAAAATATTGTGTCAACAAGTTTCTATGAAAAGAAACATAAAAAAAATAATAATGTTACTACAAAAAGAAACATTTTTAAAAAAAGTATTGACAATTAATTTTTGTTTTGTTACTATTGGCAGTAACAAGAAGTGATACTGTTAATAGTAACGCGCGAAATATCGGCAGTAACACTCAGAAAGGTAATCAGCCTTTAGACAACAATTAATACATAACCAGATTATAAGGAGAATTGATTATGGAAAAACGCGAATTAAATGTAGAATCAAAAAAAGGACTTTCATTAAGAGATCTGCTTCTTACAGCAGTTCTTCTTGCAGCAGGCGCTGTATTGAAATTTTTCGTTGGACAGTTTGTAAACTTCTTTGGAATGAAGCCAAACTTTATCATTGCGATGTATTGTATGATTATTGTATTGCTCCGTCCAAAACTCTGGTATTGTATTGTTGTAGGACTTTTAGCCGGAGCAATCTGTCAGTTCTTCCCAGGTACTGCCGGTTTGAACTTTGCTTCTGAATTTGCAGGTGCTTTATGTATGGGTCTTTTGAATCTTATTCCTATTAAAAATCGTAAGATGGAAATTGGTTTTGCTGCAGTAAATACATTTATAAGCACTGTTGTTTCAGGTGCATTATTCACAATCTTACTCTTTGTTGTAATAAAATCAGAACCTTCGGCAATGGCAGCTTATGTACCAATCGTTTTAGGAACTGCAACATTAAATGCAATCATCGTTGGACTTTTGTATGTACCTCTTATGAAGGCAATTAAAAAACCATTTGTAAGCGAAAACTAATTAATCAAAAGGCGGCTGTACTTTACGGTGTGGCCGTCTTTTCATATTTTTTATACAGGAAATCAAAATGATTGAAATCAATGAACTTACTTTCAGCTATGCACTTTCAAAGAAAAAAGCTTTAAGCGATATAACACTGCAGATTCAAAAAGGTGATTTTGTAGGAATTATCGGTGAATCGGGAGCCGGGAAAACAACCTTATGCAGCTGTTTAAACGGTCTTATTCCTCATCATTATAACGGAGATTTTTATGGTTCTGTTAAAATCGAAGGTGAAGATACTTTTGACATTAAACCCGATAAACTTGCATTAAAAGTTGGTTCTGTATTTCAGGATATAGAAAGTCAGATTGTAAGCTATTTTGTAGAAGATGAAATCTTATTCGGACTTGAAAATTTTGGTGTTCCAAAAGATCAGATAGAAAAAAGAATTACAGGTGCATTAAAAGCACTTGATATTGAAGAACTTCGTCACAGAGAAATTTCTACTTTGAGTGGCGGACAAAAACAGAAGGTTGTATTTGCTTCTATCCTGGCTCTTGAACCGGATTATCTTATTCTTGATGAACCGACCGGGGAATTAGATCCGGCTTCATCGCTTCAGATTTTTAATATCTTAAAAAAATTAAACGAAGAAAAGGGAATTACAATCATCATTGCAGAACAGAAAATCATGCTTTTGTGTGAGTTTGCAAAAAAACTCCTTGTTCTGGAAAAAGGTAAAGTTGTTCATTACGGCGAAATCAGAAGCACATTGACTCATCAGAAAGAAATGGAAGAAGCGGGAATCAACTGTCCGCGAGTTTTGACATTAACGGGTAAGATGATGGATGAAGGCCTTACTCCAAAGGGAATGAAAAAAGAAGAGAGAATCTGTCTTAATACAAAAGAAGCGGCAGATTTTGTAAAAAAATGTATGAATAAAACCGGAGGTTCAAAATGAGTGAAAATAAAATCAGTGTAGAAAATAAAATGAATGTTCCGGTATTGGAATTCAAAAATGTATGTTTTTCTTATAATTCAACTGCGAACGTAAATAACTTAAATGTGAAAATTCAAAAGGGGGATTTTACTGCAATCATCGGATCTAACGGAGCAGGAAAATCAACTTTTTCTAAATTATCAAACGGATTATTACAGCCGAGCGAAGGTGATGTTTTTGTTCTAGGTGAAAATACAAGACGTAAAAAGGTAAGTGATCTTGCACGTCACATCGGATTTTTGTTTCAGAATCCTGACCGTCAGATCTGCTGTAATACTGTAAGAGAAGAGATAGCATTCAGCCTTAAAAACAATGGTCTTGGCGAAAAGGAAATAGAAAAAAAAGTAAACGAGACGATTAAAGAATTCGGTTTTGACGGGGATGCAGAGCCTTATAATATGAGCCGTGGTCAGAGACAGAGACTTTGTCTTGCATGTCTTATTGCGTTGAATCCGGAAATCTTAATTTTAGACGAACCTACAACCGGGCTTGATTACCGTGAGTGTATGGAAATGATGAACAGAATCAAGGAATTGAATGAGAAGGGAACAACAGTAATCATGGTCTGTCACGATATGGAAGTTGTTCTGGATTTTGCAAAATCAATCATCGTAATGAACAGGGGAGAAATCCTTAAAACAGGAGATGCAAGAGAGATTCTTATGGATAAACCTCTGCTCGAAAAAGCAAGACTCCTCCAACCTCAGATTGCAGCAACCTGTTCACTCCTTGGTAAAGATTATAAAAATATTTTTACTGTAGAAGAGATGATTACTAAAATGAAAGAACTTAAAAAAGGAAGGGCTTAAGATGAAAGGATTTTTAGATTATTTAGAGGGAGATTCGATTCTCCACAGGATGCATCCTCTTTCAAAGATTTTTACAGCATTTATTATCTGTGCTTCGGCTTTTGTTTCTTCAAACTTTTTCTTTCTTACAGGATTATTGATTTTTAATCTTCTTTTAGGATTGATTGGTGAAGGCAAAACTCATTCAGGACTTTTTAAAAGAACTCTTGGAATATTTAAAGGTCTTTTTAAGATGTCAATTTTCCTTTTTGTACTCCAGGTGCTTATTATAAGAAAAGGTGAAGTTGTAATTCCGATTACTCAAAGCTTTGGAATAACTGACCTTGGAATCCGTAACGGTTTACTTTTAATTTTACGCCTTACAGATGCAACGTTGCCACTTTCAGTTTTGATTTCTGTAATCAACTTAAATGACCTTTCGAACACAATGGTGCAGGAACTTCATATTCCATATAAATATGCTTTTACACTTACTTCGGCTATCCGTTTTATTCCGGTTTTTTCTTCCGAAATGTCTGGCATTATAGAAAGTCAGAAGGCGAGGGGTGTAGATTTTGATGTTAAAAATCCGTTCAAGAAAATAGGTATGATTCTTCCGCTTTGCTTCCCGCTTTTGATGAGTGCAGTAAGAAAGATTGAATTGACGGCTACAGCAGCAGAACTTCGCGGATTTTACTTCAGGACAAGAAAAAGCTGCACAAAGGTTTATAAACATCACTTTTGTGATTTCGTTTTTATCCTTACAGGCTTTGTAATTCTTGCATTATCAATTGTGATTAATCTGCAGCATCTACCGCTTTAACGTTGAGCTCATAAAAATCAGGTTTTACTAAAAGCCTGATTGCATTTTTGAGCTCATCTTTGTTTATGATTCCAGACTTACAGGCTGCTCCCAAAAGGATCATATTCACAATCTTTGTTGAACCAAGCTCACGGCAAATCTTATCTGTATCTACGACAATAACCTGTGTTTTACATGTCTTTAAATAATTAGTCATGCTTTGGGCAGAAAAGACTTTCCCGTTTAAGCTTGCTGTTGTCGGCTGAACACATTTATTGTTTACGATAACAGTTCCGCCTTCTTTTAAATACTCGATATTACGTACTGCTTCTGCCGCTTCGAATGCGATTATTACATCTGCCTGGCCTTTAGAAATCAGCGGAGAAAAAACATCATTTCCGATTCTTACATGGCTTACAACTGAACCACCCCTCTGTGCCATACCGATTGTTTCTGCAGAAAGAACGTGCTCTCCGCCAGAAATTGCTGCCTGAGATAAAACCTTTGCCGCAAGAACTGTTCCCTGTCCACCAACTCCGCAAATCAAAATATTCTTACTCATTTTTTACCTCCAATGGCACCAAACGGACAAACTTTTTCGCATAATCCGCAGCCCGTACACAAAGATGAATCTATTTCTACAGTCTGTTTTCCTTTTTCATTTTTAGAAAGGCTCAGGCTCAATGCAGGACATCCAAGTTCATTAATACATTTTTTACATCCTGTACATTTTGCATTATCAACATTTTTTGCACCCGGGAACTTGTAGCCGACTTTTCCTGCAATGCTGATACAAGGGGATTTAAATATGATTGCGCTTACGCCTTTAGCTTCTACCGCTTTGTTTACAGCCTCAATCGATTTTTCCTGATCAAAAGGATCTACTTCGATTACAGGTTCAACGCCTATAGCTTTTAAGATTGAAGGGATACTGATTTTTTCTACGATTTCTCCCATCATCGTAACGCCGGTTCCAGGATGTGGCTGATGGCCTGTCATTGCAGTCGTAGAATTATCGAGGATACAGATTGTCTGGTGTGCCTGATTATAAACTGCATTTACAACGCCTGTAATTCCGCTTGCAAAGAAGGTTGAGTCTCCGATAAAGCTGAAGCAGATCCTGTCTTTTTCGTAATGATAGAAGCCCTGTGCCATTGTGATATCGGCACCCATACATAAACATGTATCTGTCATATCAAGAGGTTTTGCGTTTCCAAGAGTGTAGCATCCTATGTCTCCGCAGAAAACTGTCTTTTTACCTTTCATTGCCTGTTTTACGGCATAAAAAGCACCCCTGTGTGGACATCCTGCACATAAAACTGGAGGACGGACCGGTAGCACAGGTACTTGTTGCTTTTGTTGAGATGAATTGGTGCTACCTGTGCTTGCAGTTTCGCTTGGCGAAACTGCTTTACCTTTACAACCTAACTGTTTTTCTATAATTTCTACAACGATATCCACAGTTAATTCACCAGCCTGGGGTACAGTTCCGTCTTTTTTTCCGTGAATAATGGAAGTGATTTTCTTTTCGCCACAAAGCATTACAAGTGCATCTTCTATGACAGGGTCCAGTTCTTCAAAGACTGTGATTTCGTTATGCAAAGATAAAAACTCTTCTGCCATATCTTTTGGGAAAGGATAAGGTGTTCCGATTTTTAAAATTGACGCATCTTTTAATTCAGGATAATCATTTTGCAAAATAGAGAGAGCTTCTTTTAAGTAACAGTAAGAGATTCCACCCGCAGCAAAAGAAAGTCCCTTGGATGATTTATTTTCTGTTTTGTTTAATTCGCTTTTAGAAAAAACTTCCGGTAAAATTTTTTCGTTACGTTCAAAGATTCGTTTGTGATTCATAAAAGAAGTGCGCGGGAAAATTACCCAGCGGTTTGAATCTTTTTCGAAGTACTCACTTTTTTTTGCCATTGTAAGTTCAGGCATTTCCATGCTTTCGTATGCGTGGTCTACACGGGTAGTAGGGCGGAGTAAAACAGGTGTGTTATATTTTTCGGAGATTTCAAAAGCCTTCTGTACCATTACGTATGCTTCGTAAGGTGTAGAAGGATCTAAACATGGAAGCTTTGAAAATCCGGCGAAAGTTCTTGTATCCTGTTCTGTCTGGCTCGAGATTGGGCCCGGATCATCGGCACTTACAATTACCATGCCGCCTTTTACACCAACGTAGGAAAGACACATAACAGGATCACTTGCAACGTTTAAACCGACCTGTTTCATGGTAACAAGAGTACGTCCACCTGAGTAACTGGCCCCTGCAGCAACCTCTACAGCCGCCTTTTCGTTAACAGACCATTCAACATAAGTGCCTGTCTTTTCTTTATATTTAGAAATGAATTCAATAATTTCGCTCGAAGGAGTTCCAGGATATCCTGCAACAAGATTAACACCCGCTTTTAATGCTCCGAGTGCAATTGCCTGATTTCCCATTATCATCTGTTCTGCCATACTTTTTCCTTGTACCTTTACATAGAAACATTAATATTTATAATATAACTTATCTTTTCTATTATAGCAAGATATTGGACTTTTGTGTTATTTGGGCTTATAATTAAATAATAAAAGGAGAAAGCATGGCTAATCAGAGAATAAGACACCCAATCAGTTTAAAACAGATTTTATTGTTTTCAATGCTGATTATTCTGGTTTTAGGTGTCTCTACCACACTTGTTTCTACATTAATCAGAAATGACGATAAAAATAAAGCAATCGACAATAATCATACAATTAATGGACGTACTGCAGATACAGTAAATAATGTGCTTACAAATCTTCAGAATAATTCATTTGTACTCTTTCAGGCACAGAATCTTTCTAAAAAAATTAATCAGGATCTTATAGCTGATTATTTTATCTGTAATCCTCAGGTTATTTTTATTTCATCTTCGCAGTTTGGTTTTTCTGAGGATAAGATTTTTATAAATCCGGTTTACAAGGAAAAATATCCCCAGATTAATGAAAAAATTTTAAATTATGTAAAAGATAAAAAAACTCCGGGAAAAAACACCGTATACGAAAAATTAAATGATGTTCTTGGTGTTCGCTCAATTTCGTGCATCTATGAATACGGCGATAAGGATTCTCCATATTATTCAGTTCTTGGATATTCTACAGAGGCTCTTTCTGAACTTATGAGCACAGGTTCTAACAATACAACCATCCTCATCACAAAAGATACAGATATCCTCATCAACCCTGATTTTGAAAGCCGGGAAACAAAATATTCTATTGCAAAAGATTTTATTGCAGACTTAAATTCAAAGCAGATTGATAACAGTCAGTTCCTTGTTCAGAATCAGGAAGAAGGAAATATTTATCTTTCCATTCACAAGATTGCAAATGAACTTTATGTAATCACATCAATTACAGAAAAATCAGTTTACGAAGTAATCAATTACACAACAAATAATATCATTCTTTTTTCTCTTGGCGTTCTCTTTGTTGCAATCATCATAATCCGTATTTTCAGTAACAATATTACAAATCCGATTAAGGATCTTGTTTCTGCTTCGAATAAAATTGAACACGGTGAATTTGAACTTGATATTAAACCACGCACTAAAGACGAAATAGGACTTTTAACTTCGAGCTTTATTCAGATGGCACACGGACTTTCTGAGCGCGAAAAACTAATGACTTCATTCAGTAAATTTACAAATAAGACGATTGCAGAAAAAGCAGCACGCGGTGAATTAAGCCTTGGTGGTGAAAACCGTAATGCAACAATTTTCTTTTCAGATATCAGATCATTTACAGCAATGTCAGAAAAGATGCAGCCAAACGAAGTCGTTCAGTTCTTAAATGAATATATGACAAAAATGGTTAACTGTGTAGAAAAAACTCACGGGGTTGTAGATAAATATATTGGTGATGCAATCATGGCTGTATGGGGTGCACCTGAATCTGCAGGAAGCGCCGAAGCCGATGCATATAATGCCGTTGTAGCAGCCCTTATGATGAGAAAGGCTCTTTATGATTTTAATGTTATCCGCGCACAGAAAAATCTTCCTCCTGTAAAAATCGGATGCGGTATTAACTCTGGTCCGGTCGTAGCAGGTCAGATTGGTTCTGAACAGAGGATGGAATATACTGTTATTGGTGATGCAGTAAACCTTGCAAGCAGAACCGAAGCGCTGAACAAGCCTTTTGCAACCGATGTCCTTATCACAGAAAATACATATAACCTCATTAAAGATAAAATAATTGTAGAAGAAATGCCGGGTGTTCATGTAAAGGGAAAAACAGATCCTATCCGCATGTTCGCAGTTATTAATCTTGCAGGAAGAACTAATCCTTCTACTTTAAGCGAAGTACGAAAAATTATTGGTACACAGGCCCCTGATTTATCAAAGGTAAATACAGATGATGAAGAAAAGAAATACTCATTCCAGACTAAATAAAGTCGATTACAGCATTTTTATTATCTGTTCTCTCTGCGCCGCTTTTATGTTCTATCTGTTCTGGCATGAATTAAATTCATCTTCCCTAAAACAGAATGAACAGTCGATCGCCACAATTTACTTTAAAAAGAATGTTGCTCAAAGGCGTTTTATAAATAAAAGCATCTGGGAAAAAATTTCTACAGAAACACTAATTTATAACGGAGATAAAATCCGTACGGCAGAAGAATCAGAAGCTTATGTGATGTTTGACGAAGATACAAAAATTGAGCTTGGTTCCAACACAATGATTCAGCTTTTTAAAGATAAAAAGAACAATGGAACAATCGATTTTATGAACGGAAACATCCATGTAGAAAATACAGAAAAAGCTAAAAAAACTGTGATTAAAACAGGTACTAAAAAAATCCAGATTTCCGCACAAACCCAGCTTAATGTAGAAATCGACAAAGATTTTTCAAACAACGCCGTTATAGAAGTTTTACAGGGGCAGGCTTCTGTTATTCAGACCGACTCCAAAGGAAAAGAAATTGAAAAATTAAAAACTATTTCTGCAGGTCAGGTTGAAGTTTTAAGGGTAAACGAAATTATTTCAAAAGAAGAACTCGCAGAAAAAGAAAAAGAAAAGGAAAGTGATGAAGAAGTTACTCCCGAAGATCTTGAAAAAGTTGAACCTGTTATTGTAGAAGTAAATGAGTCCGGCCTTAAAAAAGTTAAAACTGCTGAACTTGCAGAATTCAGTAATGATCAGGGATGGCATTGTCATCAGTATGTGAATGTTATTTCTGAATTAATCGGTGATAATAAAACAATTCCAAAAGGCTCGCTGTTAACAATAAACATCAAAGGTGTTTCAGATTCTACTATTCCTGCTATGAAGGTTCATCTTGGCGGTTATGATTCAGACGGAGTGTATTATGATAATTCAAGTATATATTCAGTCAAAAGTATAACAAAAGATATACCTTTTGATATAACGATTGATTCATGGCTTTTACATAGAATTTATAATACATCATATTCGTACATAACCTTATTCCTTGATGATAATGATTATAACGATTCAATCAATATTAAAGATTTAAAAGTATCTTTAAAAGTAAGCAATCTGGATTATAAAAGGGATTATGAACCTGCATCAAACTATCCTGTAAAACCAGTTGCTTCTAAAAAAATCCAGTTCCATCAGAATGTCTGGGGCGACAAGGGATGGGAAACAACCGGCCGCGATATGGAATTCTTTATGACAGAATTCTTTAAAGAAAAGACTCTGATTAAAAAAGGCAGAAAACTTAAGGTAACTTTAACTGCAACAAGTAACATAGATTTACCTTATCTTGGCATACAGTCCATTTCTTCCGAGACCTGGAATTTAGCAATCCCTGATGAACAGTATGATATTACACCACAGTATGACTGGAGTGAAGGACCTATTATTAAAGCCGGCAAGAAGTTTACATTCTCAAGGATTATTAATTTTTCAGAAGACATGTATATAGATACTTACAGCGGACATATAATAAAACTTACTTACGGAGAACCTGTAAGGGAATGCGCTGTATTCGATATAGAGAATTTTACTTTCGAGTTTGTTGATTAAAATGCTTCTTTTTGCGCGAGATAAGGATTTTTACAAAAAAGTCATTAAGTTTGCTTTACCGATTGCCCTTCAGAGTTTTATAACCGTCGGTATTAACATGCTCGACACAAACATGGTTTCTCAGGTAAGCCAGGATGCTCTTTCTGCAACATCGCTTTCAAATTCATTCATAAGCATCTACCAGATTTTATGTATGGGACTTGGAATGGGGGCTTCGGTTTTAGTTTCAAGATACTGGGGATTAAAAAAGACAGAGAAGGGTAATACACCACAGACAGATCGTGCATTAAAACAGACAGTCTGCTTAATGCTTCGTCTTACAATCATCCTTGCTTCTGTTTTTGCAATTCTTTCATTCTTTTTCCCCGCCCTTTTAATGAACTCTTATTCAGATGAAGAGAGGATAATCTTTCTTGGCGTTGAATATTTTCAGTGGTCAGTTCCGACATATTTTTTCTTAGGCGCTTCTTTAACTACAACAATTGTTTTACGAAGTGTAGGGCAGGTTAAATTTCCACTTTTTGTTTCCATCGGTGCTTTGGGAATAAACTTTCTTGCAAACTATGCTTTTATCTTTGGTCATTTTGGAGCACCAAGAATGGAAGTTGCAGGTGCTGCTTTAGGAACCCTTATTTCCAGAATCTTCGAAGCCGGAATGATTTTAGGATATCTTTTCTTTAAGGATAAAAAGATTTTATTCCGAATCCGTGATTTATTTATAAGCACAAGATCTCTTATCCGTGAGTATATAAGAATCTGTATTCCGGTTTTAATTAGCGACGGTATTTTAGCTTTTGGAAATAATACGGTTGCAATGGTAATCGGACATCTTGGAGGTGCCTTTACCGCAGCAAATGCAATTACAAGTGTAACTCAACAGCTTAGTACAGTAGTTATTCAGGGAGTATGCCAGGCGGGTGCAATAATCACAGGACAGACTCTTGGAAAATACGGAAAAGAAAAAACAGTAAAACAAAGCTGGCTTTTTCTTGGGCTTGGTCTTGCTCTTGGTACGGTTTCTGCCTTATTCATATTCTTTGCAAGCGATTTAATCATCTCTTCTTATTCTACGACAGAACAGGCAAGGATAATTGCAAAAAGCCTAATGGACTCAATTTCTATAATCATCATCTTCCAGGCTACAAATTCAATTATGACAAAGGGTGTTTTAAGAGGTGGCGGGGATACAAAGATGCTTATGCTTGCCGATAACTGCATGCTCTGGATTTTATCTATTCCGCTTGGCTGTCTTGCAGGATTTTATCTTCATCTTCCGGCTTTCTTGATTTATTTCTTTTTAAAAATTGATCAGGTAATAAAAACCATATGGTGTATCTTTCGTCTTAAAAGTGAAAAATGGATTAAAAAAATTTCCACAGGCGATACGGCTCACGACTAGAAAATTTTTCCCGCAAGAAACAATTTCTACACGCACAAATGAATTAAGAGCCGTAATAAATACGTTTGTTTCATGCATAGTTTTTTTGTTGATTTTTCATTATATTATTAAATATGATTAAAGCAGAATTAGAAAAGGAAATCCAAAATTTTTTAAAAACTTCCGAAGAAGATAAACTCCATCTTTTTACAATGGCTGATGGCAGAATCCGCGGAGCTTTGTTTAATGGCACACGTTTTGTAAATCAGATAAGAGCACAGCATAAACTTGGGATTTTAGAAACATATATACTCGGACAGGCAGCCTTATGCGGAGCCCTCACAATCCCAATGATGAAGGATAAAGAAAATCTTGCAATTAAATTCGAAGGTAACGGTCCAGCCGGTGGATATTCAATCGAAGCTGATTCTGCAGGCTTTATAAGAGGCTACCTTTTTAACGAAAATATTCCCCTCGAAAAACCACTTGATTCCTGGGATTTAAAACCATTTTTAGGCGGTGGAACTTTAAGTTTTTCCAGAATGCATAAAGACGATAAGCTTCCCCAGATGAGTTCTGTTTATGTAGAAAACGGAAACATAGCCCTTGATTTTGCAGAATATTTTGCACAGTCAGAACAGATAAATACAGCCTTTAATTCAAGCATCCAGTTCGATAAATCAGGGATGGTAACAGGAGCCGGGGCAATGTATCTTCAGGTGATGCCTAAAACCGGTGGTATAAAAAACAGCGGAAGCGGGATCGACAGCAATGTAGAAGAAAGCGACGAAGATAAAATCCTTTTACAGAAGGTAGAAAATGCATTCAAAGCCTGCCCGAGCCTTGGTCTTTTATACAGCGAAAAAGAAGTTGATTCAGAAGATATAATCGTTGGCCTCTTCCGTGAATTTAAACCTGTAATCACCTTAAAACGCGACATCATCTTTAACTGCCCGTGCTCGGAAGAATTTTTTATAAATCACATTAGAAATCTTCCAAAGGCAGAACTCGAAGACATAAAGAAAAACGGACCAGATCCATTAGAAATTACCTGTAGGAACTGCGGCAGCGTATTTCACATTAAAACAGAAAGATTATAAGAAATTATTTAGAATACAGCATTTTTTCTGAACTTTTCTTCTTATGATGATATAATATAAGAATGAATTACGACGTTAAAAAAATTGCAAACATGACCCGCATTTACGGTCTTATAATCATCTTTTCGAATATAGTTGCGATAATTGTCCCGGTTTCAATTTCTACTCCAAACTGGCTTTTACAGTCAGAAGATATGAGAATCTGGTCGGCTTATATAAGTAAATCAAATCTTTCGAATATTTGTATTCTGCCTGCCTTTCTTATCCCAACTTTAGTATGTTATTTTTATTCAAAAAATCTTTTTAAGAATAAAGATAACCTGATGAAAAAAATCGTAGAAATTCCGTCTGTTTATTCGCTTTCGAGTGTAATCGGCTGGAATGTTTATTATTTTCTTGAACTCCCTTTTGTTTTTTATGCAAAAGCAACAATGGGTATTCAGATTAAAATGGTTTTACTTTCTTCATGGGCATTTGCTTTGATTTCGGGAATGACAGCCTGGACCGTATCTTATCTTTTTATTGAACTTTTGAACCGTTCCATTCTTCTTCCAAAAATCTTCCCGGAAGGTCATATAAAATATTCAAAACATTCTGTTCATCCAAAGTTTTCTCATCTTTTGATTTTCTGTTTTATAATCAGCTCTGTATTCCCGATTTTACTCCTTCTTTCTGCAAATGTAATTTCGCAGGTAAATGCCGGAAATCCTGTTGAATATAATATGATTATTATTTCGCTTTTATTCCTTGTTTTTGCCTTTATCATCACGATTTCTCTTTCAAAAATCATCATAAATCCGCTTGGAAGTCTTACAAAGGCTGCAGAAAATATTAAAAATGGAGATTATAAAAGCCGCGTAAAAATCGTTACTGCAGATGAACTTGGAATGCTTGCCGACAGCTTTAACGACATGGCAGTCTCGCTCGAAGAAAAAGAATTCATGCGCGATACTTTTGGAAAGATTGTAGATCCTGAAGTCCGTGATTATCTTATGAAAGAAAGCCGCAATGTTGAGCGTAAAGGTGAAGTTCGTAAAGTAACAATTTTATTCTGCGATATAAGAAATTTTACAGCAATGAGTGAAAATATGTCGGCACCTTCTGTCGTAACTTTGTTAAATAAATATTTTACAGAGCTTGGAAAATGCATTACAAATCACAATGGAATTATTAATAAATATATCGGTGATGCAATTATGGCTATTTTTGGAGCGCCGGTTGATTCAAAAAATTCCAGCCTTGATGCCTTCCTTGCAGCAAAAGAAATGATTCAGACTCTTAAACTGATTAATCAGGATTTTAAAAAAGAAGGATTACCGGAAATTAATTTTGGAATAGGTATTCATACAGGCGAAGTTTTTGCCGGAATCATCGGAGCCGAAAACCGCATGGAATATACAGTAATCGGTGATGCTGTAAATACTGCAAGTAGAATTGAATCTTTGTGTAAAACATACCGCGTTCAGCTTTTGATTTCCGAAAATGCCCTAAGGTTTATAAAAGAAGCAGAGGGTAGTGAAGCTGATGGATTTAAGCTTGTTGATAATGCTCCAATCCGCGGAAAAGCAGAGCCGATGAAAGTTTATACAGTTTGATTATTTTTGCCTGATATTCATGCATACGGTAAATTTAATTTAATTAAACTTATACTTTAAAACTGATTATTTTCTTTGTTTTTTGTTGACTTATTGACTTTTTGATATTATATTTGATTTTGCATCTGGGGATGTCCCGGTTTCGACGGAATTGGGAAATCTTGTATTGCAGGTAGGAGTGAAGGTTCCTTAAACTGACGAAACAATAACTGCAATTTTCGCAAGAAAAGAAGAAGAAGCTGATGAAGCTTTCGAAGCAGAAGCACTCGCTGCGTAAGTAGCCGTGCAGGAACTCAACTGGCTCTGTTCCGCGCCGGATGATGTTCTTTCACCTTTCGGGACTTGCCTTATACAGTTTCTGTAATGTATAAGGGACACTTTATCAGAATACGGAGGCGACGCTTGTTATGCTGCTACCG
Source organism: Treponema sp. (assembly GCA_016286365.1). Taxonomy (GTDB): domain Bacteria; phylum Spirochaetota; class Spirochaetia; order Treponematales; family Treponemataceae; genus Treponema_D. The sequence goes on along the minus strand of JAEESN010000001.1, from coordinate 492,693 downwards.
GCTCCCGACAACCACCTCGCATAACTAAACCTGTAGATGTACCTGGTTTACTTTTTCGGACGGGGGTTCAATTCCCCCCATCTCCAAATAAAAAAAGCGCCTTTATAAGGCGCTTTTTTTGTTGGGAAATGATTTATAAATGGAAATTGCTTTGTTGGGGGTTCAGCGCCACCCCCAACACCCCCCGCTAAAGAAGAAAAAGCCGCACTGCGGCTTTAGATTAGAGTAGGTTCAATTCCCCCCATCTCCATAAAAAAAGCGCCTTTATAAGGCGCTTTTTTTATGGAGATGGGGGAGAAGAGATGTTATTATTCTCCGCCGCCGTTTACGTTGTGGAACTTCTGCTGGTATTTTTTGAGCATGGCTACGGCGTTCTTTTTGCCGTTGTATACAAAGCCACCGTTCCAGTATTCAAGGGCAGCAAACAATGCGTTACCACCGTCCTGGCTGTCAGATTCTTTTGTACGGAAAGAAACGTAATTTGAAAGTTCCATAAAATCATTGTTATGAAGACATTCAAGACGTTTTTTGTTGAATTCATTCCATTTTTCTAAGTCTTTAAATCCTTCACCTTCGTCCTGTACGATAATATGTGCGTGAGTAGGGCTGAAAGAATACCATACTGTTACTTTTTTATTAATATCACAATGGTTTCCGTGTTTTACAGCATTTTTGATAACTTCACTTATCTGCTGTTCAAGAAGGTTTAATTCCTTAATTTCTGTAGGTGCTGACTGTACGATCAATAAAGTAAAATATCTGATCTGTCTGAAGTCAGAAGGGAATTCCTTCTTTAACATATTAGTTTTATCAAATAAAGGATCATTTTCATCAGATCTTAATTCTTTAAATTCCTGTACCAATTGTATCCTCCTAAGATGTACTTATTTAAATAATTATTTTTATTATTCTTTAACCATGAGCAAAGCTTCTTCTACACTGTTTGCAATAGGGAAATATCCCATAAGTTTTGTAAGTTCAATTACTTTTTTTACAGAACCGTGGATATTAGAGATTGCCAGTTTAAGATTCATCTTTTTGATTGTAGAACAGATGTAAATTAATGCACCAATTCCAGATGAGTCGATATAATCAACCTGTTCAAGATTTATTACAAAATCTTTAACATTTTTCTCCAACATCTTCATTACAAGTTCCTTTAACTTGTATGAATTATAGAGGTCCATTTCTCCGGTTACGTCGATAATGTAAACATCACCATTTTTACGTATTTTTAATTCCATAAGAAGCTCCTTTCCCTATTGTATTTTAATAACCAGAAGACTTTGGTCATCATATTGTTGTGTTCCGCCTGAATACTTTTTCAAATCTTCTTTTACTATGTTTGTAATGTCCTTTGCATTGGCGTTACAATTTTTAAGTAAAACTTTCTGCAAGTTGTCAGTCGAATATTGTACACCATTTTCATTCAGAGATTCAAGTAAACCATCTGTACAGGTAACGATGAGGTCGTTCTTGTTCAGGGTTATATTGATATCTGAATAGACAGTTTCTTTCTCGACACCCATTGGTTCACTAGGATTAGATATCTGAGAAAGTGTATTTGCTGCTGCATTAAAGTGGAATACCGGATTGTTTCCACATGTTGCAATCTGAGCCTGTTTTGTAGTTACGTTGTAATTGATTAATGCTACGCTTGCAAAATGGTCAATTTTTGAGCTTTCAAGACAGATTCCACGGTTTGCCCACGAAAGAATTGTGGAAGCGCTCTGGTCTGTGTTTACCGCAAGCCTTAAAATAGCTCTTATCATAATCATTACAACCAAAGAGTTCATTCCTTTTCCGGCTACGTCTGCCATTACAAAAGAAACCTTGTCTCTTCTTGCCATAAGAACATCGTAATAGTCACCGCAGACATTCTCTACAGGATTAGAGAAACATCCAATCTGAAGTCCCGAGATCACAGGAAGCTTTGGTGGTAACAAACTCTTCTGATATTTAGAAGCAATACTTCCGTCCTTGCTGAGTTCTGCCTTTTCTGCATAAGCGAGGAAGCTGTAAAGAGGTTTGATGGCAGTAGCAATAGCATCTGAAAGAAGTATAACTTCGTTGAATTCGTCCTGAGTAAATTTTTCGTTTTCCGGAAGTCTTGCAAGTGCGATTACACCAACAACATAATCCTGCTGTTTAATAGGAACAAAAATATATGTTCCAGGTTTTAAGAAATCTTCCGGACCATTTATATAGATGTGAGGATCTTTTACTGAATCAGTTACTAAAATCGGCTGACCGTCTGTGTAAACATCGCCGAATACATTTCCTTTGAAAGGGAACTGAGAGAATCTTAAGTTTGTTTCTACGCGGAGTGGTTTATGTGGTAAATCTTCCGGTAATTTATATGGTGGAGGGAATGAACCGATTAATGATTTTACTGCAAGAGTATTATCATAATCATCTGCAATAAGGATTACACATCCATCTGCCTTTACCTTTTCGCTTACTGTTTTATTACAGTATTCAAGGAAGCTTTCTACGCTGTCTTCGTTAGAGAAGAATGTAGATACTTTATAGATGAGCTCACGGTTCATATCCATAAGCTTTTTATTTTTGTTTTCGATTGCAAGAATTGCTTCTTTTGTACGTTCATCACCATTAAGGCTGTTCTGCTGTTCTGCCAGTTTTTTCTGCGCTTTCTTTTCTTCACGTTTTTTAGGATTGTCGAAAGCTTTAAGAATCATGTATGGTGCGGCTAAAACTTCTGCAACTATGAGCGAAATTACAAGATAAAAATAGTGATTTGTAATAAGAGTAGTAACTGTACCTGCTACAACTGCACCAATAACAAAGTAGAAGATAAAACTTGCATTACAGGTATTTCTGAGTTTTATTACAAGAAGAAGAGATATTAATAATACACCGATTCCTGTTGTGATAAGCAAAGGTGTCTGGATGAAATCATCAATTGTGGGCAATTTTTATCTCCTTTTTAAACTTTTTTAAGGTTAAAACAATAAATTTACTACTAAAATTAATTCTAACATTGAAATATTTAACAGTCAAGTTTTAAACAACTATAAATTGATTTCATTTTCGTTAATTGAGTTGTCGATTGCCTTACGAAGAATAATCCTTTTAATCTGATTTTTTATCCTTCTGTGGAGCGGAATTCTGTATTTTTTAGTGAAATTTTCAACTGCATCGTCAATTTCTACGTTGTCGCCGAATTTCTGCTTAAGCTGATCCCAGTAACGCACGGTCCATACGTATAAATCGCCGATTGTTCTTTTCGGGAACTTTTTAAGGATCTTTTTTCTTGAAATTGAACCGGCAAGAGGCATATAAACATTGTTAAACCAGGAATTTATTGCTTCTTCCATGCTCACTTCTTCTGTTTTTCCCTGATTCATATAGTATTTATGTGTGAGTATGTGATTATAAATAACGTCGTATCTTCCAGCTGCGGTAAAATCAAGACACCAGTAATCAGTTATATCGCCAAAGCTTGTTTCTGCATAAAAAACGCGTTTTTCGTAGTTGATAATCTGTCTTATTATGTCCTGCATGCTGTCTGTCTGCTTAAGTTTGATTTCGCTCTGGAGAGAAACAACTTCTGCATCAATAAATTCTGTTCCACGAGACTTTGCAACAGAAACCCTGTGATTACCGTCGCGCACAAAATAAAGTCCTGCAATTTCATAAACTTTTATAGGCGGAAGGATTACTGAATCAATTGCAGCCTGGTCTACGTGTTCCCATCTTGATTTTAAAAATGAGCTTTTAGGGAAAAAGTGATTGTCAAAATCTTTATAGCGGCCTTCTGAACCAACAATTTTTTCTATAGGGATTACCTTCATCCCGATATAAGTTTCGTTCTGAGGTTTAATGAGCTGTTTTATATCATTCAAAGAGATGAGGTTTACTTCCTCGGGCGAAAGAAAATGCTGAATTTCGTTGAATAAAGCTTTGTTTCGTGCCTTGTAAAAATCATCTTCTGACTGTTTGCTTGATATATTCATTATTTGTTCTCCAGCAAAGTGGTATCGGGAATTTCTAATACATAATGTGCATAGGCATTTATAACCTGAGTTCCGTTATGTTCAGAAATACGTTTTTCGCGCATATCGTAAAGATGGATGTGACCGTGAATCATAAACCTTGGATGGAACTTCTGGATAAACCAGTTATAGCATTCAAAACCACGGTGGCATGGATCTTCTTTATCGTGAATGTGGCGCGGGCTTGCATGTGTTAAAAAAATGTCTAGATAGCGGCCATATTTTATCTTATTTTTTATAAGACTTGGTGCCATTTTTAATAATAGAAGCTTCATCTTAAAATCTGTGTACTGATTCAATCCGTTGTTGTATTTAAGAGATCCCGAAGCACCTGCAATTAAAAGTGGTGATTTTTTTCCTGTCTTTGGATCTGTAATCATAAGGCTTGATTCTACACAGGTTTTAAAACCAAGATATTTTGCTCCGTGAAAATGCTGCTGTTCCACGCGGTCCCTTTTATACATGTCTACGTTGGCATCCTGGGCAGTCTTATGATAGTAATGAAATTCCTTTAAGTTGTGATTTCCAAAAATGAAAAAAGTGGGCTTATTGAATACAGAAACAATAAAATCGACATAATCCATTGGTAAATCGCCTGCACACAATATGGCATCGATATCGGGAAAAGTCTTTTTTACTTCCTGATTGTATATGAGCGGATCTACGAAATCTGAGACACAGAGTATTTTCATTTACTTCCAGATGACAGAATTTTTTCGAGTCTGTCTTTATCTACAAGTTCAATAGGTCTGTTTTCTGCAAATCTTCTTGCGGCATTTGTAAATCCAGAGCTTGAAAATACATAACCTTTTATACTGTTTACGCTTTTCATGGCATCTAAGGATTCTCGTACAACTACATCTTCAAGAGGATCCGGTTCTCTGTAAAAACGAAGATATAAAACCTGTTTTCTTACAGACATCCAGGAATCTTCACTCTTATCGATGGCAGTAATAAGACATCCCCATCTCTGGCTTGTGGCAGACATTACCTGAAGCTTCATTCCGTTTTCGCAGGCAAGTTTACATACCATAACAAATTCTTCGTTACTGCATGTAAGATAATCTTTTAGGTTATCGTTAGCAGATAAATCTTTATATTCAGAAAGCTTTGCGCTTACATCACGGAAACTCTTGTTTCTTTTATAGATGATTTCCCACTGTTCAATTGCCTTATCGATCTTGCGGAGTTTTTCGTAACATGATGCAAGAAAGTAGCGGGCATAAAGGGTTTCGGAATTAAGATTGTCCTTATCAAGTTCAATAGCACGGTTAAAGTCTAAAGCTGCATTATCAAAACGGTTTACAAGCATATAGCAGGCTCCGTGTTCAATAACTGCCTTCTGTTTTACTTCCTGATCTCTTTGTGCTTTTTCGAAAGATTTAATTGCAGCCGGAATATCCTTTGCATCCTTTTGGATTTTTCCAAGATAATAGTAAGAAGAATATGTTTCAGGACTTAATCTGATTGCAGTATCGATTTCTCTTTTGGCCTCCTGAAAGTTTTTCATGCGGTAGAGCATAAGACCGATTTCTGCGTGTGCCTTTGCATGTTTTTTATCAAGAAGGGTTGCTTTCTGCATGAATCCGATTGCTACATCGTAGCGGTTAGCCTGTTCGTAAAGATGGCCGGCATTATAAAAGTTTTCTGCATTAGTTGATTCAAGCTTTGTAAGATAAAGGTAGTTTTTAAGGGCTTCTGCATTCTGTTTGTATTTTAAAAGGAGGGCAGCGTATTCTTTACGGAATTCAACTTCGCTGAAGGTAGGAGAAAAGAGGGCATTTTCGTTTACAATCTTATATTCCATGATTGCAAGTTCACTCTTTCCTTCTTTTATATATGCTTTACCCAGATAGTAATGGGCTTTATAGTTTGCGGGATCTTTTGCTATAATCTGTTTAGCGGCCTTTATGGCGTTCTGAGTTTTTCCCTGTTTAATCAGTTTTGGAATTGCATCTAGCTTTTGAGGAAGAACAAGACTTCTAATAAGTACGAATAATAATGCTACAACAACAACGGCTAAAGCACTTATTAAGATGATTTGGGTTACACCCATGAGTGTATCCTCCAATAAAATAATGAAGATAAAATCGGTACTTCCGATAATTAAGAGTATTAAATTTACATAAATATGTCAAATAGTAAAAAATGTATTATTATAATAGAATAATTGTTATATTTTGAGGATAAAATTGTTATATCTTTTAGAAGATAATCAGTAAGGTGATTAAGGAGAAGATAATATGCAGAGAAAAAGAATTGTAATATTGTTCCTTTTATTGAGTATAAGCCTTTTTTGTTTTGCAGAAACTCAGGGAGAAAAATATTTCAGGTCAAATAAACCTAGTCTTGCCGTAACCGCTTTAGAACAGGAAATAAATAATGGAACTGCAAGTCCAGATGCCTATAATTATTTAGGACTCGCTTACTTTCAGCTTGCCGATTATAAAAAATCCGTAGAAGCATTCAACCGCGGATTAAATTTGCCGGGTACAGATAAAAAAATACTTTCGTTTAATCAGGGAAATGCTTATTATGCCATGGCTGATTATAAAAATGCGGCAAAAGCCTATTCACTCACAATTGCAATTGATTCATCATTCACAAAAGCTTTGTTGAACAGGGCAAACACTTATCTTATGGCAGAAGATTATCCCAGCTGTATTAAGGATTATGAACTTTATCTTGAACTTGAACCAAATGATCCACAGCGCCCTCAGATAGAAGAAATTTTAAGGCTTTTAAGACAGCATCAGGAAGAAGTAAAGCTTGCAGAACAGAAAGCAATCGAAGATGAAAAGAGAAGGCAGGAAGAAGATCGCCGCATGAAGGAAGAGCTTGAGCGCCAGAGAATTGAAGAAGAAAACAGGCTTGCCGAACAGAGAAGACGCGAAGAAGAAGAAAAACGCCTTGAAGATGAAAGACGTAAGCAGCTTCTGGAAGATGTAGCAAATTCGCTTCAGAATACGGATTCTACAAACATGACTTCCGGGGCAGAAGATATTATAGATTATGATTATGAATCTGAGCTTGATTAGTATATAATTAATCTTAAATAAAAAGTATAATGATTTTTAAATGATTTTGTGGTAAAGAAAAAAAGGAGATTTATTAATGAGTTTTAAAGAGGTATGGGTAAATAAAATCTGGCCTGGAACAAAAAAAATTGCGGGGCTTTGTAAAGATAAACTGATTATTGCATGTAAATGGATTGCAGAAAAAACTGTCTTTTGCGCAAAGAAAGTCGCACAGTTTTCTGTTTTTGCTTTTGGAAAATGCCGTGATTTTTGTAAGGCAAAGTTTTCTAAAAAGGGAAATACAGCTAAAACTTCTAAGACAGGAACTAAGGCCGGCACAAAAACTACAGCCAAAACTTCTAAAACCGGTGCAAAAGGAACTGCCTTAAAAGAAACTAAATCCGGTGCAAAAACTACCTCTAAAACCGGAACTAAATCTGCCTCTAAAACTTCTCAAAAAAAGAAGCTCGACGATAAGACTAAAAAAAGAATCCTCATCGGAATTGGTGTTGCAGCTTTAATAATCATCATCCTTCTTTTAATCCGCGGATGTAGAAACTCTGTACGCCAGAAGGATAAAACTTATGCAATCACTTATGCAATGAAGAATGCAGAAAAGGGTGAATACGACAGAGCATTAGACAAACTCGAAGACTTTTTAAATAAATATGGTGATGATGAAGATATAAATAACCTCTGGAATCTTATCTTAGATCAGAAACAGAATGACGGAAACGGACAGTCAATTTTAGATTCTCAAGCTATGAAGGATTATCTTGATGCCTTATTAGCCCAGAATGGAGATCAGATACGGCAACAGCAACGTATTCTCGAAGACTTTATGAGGCAGAACGGAAGAAATCCGAATGTCTTTGATCAGGGCGGTTACGGAGCAAACGGTCGCGGCGGAAACGGATATGGTAACGGCTACGGAAATGGAAATGGTTCCGACGGAAACGGTTCAAATGGTTATGGAAGCGGTAGTTATACTGATGGTTATGGTGACGGATATTTAGACGGCTACGGAGACGGAAGAGGTAACGGTGCCAACGGCGCAAATGGTGCTAATGGAGCAAACGGTTCAAACGGATACGCAAATGGTGAAAGTGATGAAGAACGTGCCGCAAGAGAAGCCGCAGAAGCTCAGGTAAAACTTTTAGAGGAACAGAGAAAGGCAGAAGAAGATAAGCTTGCAAAAGAAAATGCTGAACTCAAGAAACTCATAGATGCCCTGAACGACCAGATTCAGAAGGGTAAAAAAGAATTACGTGATGGTAAGAATACAGACGGTATGAACACCTTTGATAAGGCTTTAACGATGATTCCTACCATACCTGGAAATACAACTTTTGGTCCTGCCAAAGAAACAGAAATGGCTCAGGCAATGTACGATGCCGCAGAAAAATTACCAAAAGGCAACGGTGATAAAGAAAAACTCTACGAAAAAGCAGTTCAGTATGCAAAAGACGCAGTTTCTAAAAATCCTAATGAATCTCAGGCTCACGCAATCCTAGGAAATAATGCATACAGAAAACGCGATTATAATCAGGCTATTAACGAATTCCAGGCAGCTGTAAAAAACAAAGACGATCCTAATCTTTACTATTATTATTACATGCTTGGTAAAGCCCAGTATAGCATAAAAAGATACAGCGATGCCGAAAGATCATTTAAAACTTCGTGTGATTTAAAGAATGATTATGTACCAAGCCGCTTTAATCTTGGTTTAACACAGAAAGAACTTGGAAAAACAAACGATGCTCTTGCTTCTTTCAGAAAGACAACCGGTTTAGATGATCAGCATGAAAAGGCATATCTTGAACAGGCACATATTTTCGAAGCAAGGGAAGATTATCTTGGTGCAATCGATGCTTATAACAAAGTACTGAATATCAATAGTGCAAATGCTCAGGCTGCAATGGGATTAGGTTCTGCTTATTACAAGCGCAAGGAATATTCAAAATCAATTGATAATTATTTAAGAGCTAACTCAATGCTTCAGGCAGGTCAGGATAAAACAATCACAATGTATAATCTTTCTACTGCTTTATATGATTCAGGAAAACCGGACGAAGCATTAAAATGGGCAAAAGAAGCTTATGATACAAAGAATAATGTAAGGACAAATTCAGATAAGGCTAACGTTGTTTATAACTATGCTCTTATTCTGGAAAAGACCGGAAAAACTAATGAATCAATTACGATTTATAAGGAAGCATTATCATATAATCCAGATCACTCTAAGACAAAAATCAACCTTGGAAACATGTATCTTGGCATGACTCCTCCGGAAACTGATGCAGCCTTAGGATTATATTTACAGGTTTACCAGAAAGAGCCGAATAACTTTGAAGCAAACAACAACCTTGGTTCAGTTTACCTTGCAAAAGATGATTACAATAATGCAATCAGATTCTTCCAGCAGGCATTAAAAATCCAGCCAAAGAATAACGAAGTAAGATACAATCTTGCAAAAACTTATGCTAAAAATGGAGATTATGATGTTGCAAAAGTTACTTATCAGGATCTTATAAAAGCTGATACAAAGAACTGGGATGCATACATAGATCTTGCTAAAGTCTGCATGCAGTTGAATGAATACGATGCTGCAAAGGACTATCTGAACTATGTTACAATCAATAATCCTACATACAGAAGATCTGATGTTTCTTCTTTGATGAACGCATTGCCATAACGGCAGAAAATATTTTAAGTTCTTTTTACAAGTTCAAAAAGCTTTTCTCTTGAAAAGACTGTATAAATCGGGCGGCCGTGAGGGCAGTGCGGGTCTTCAAGAGTAAAAGCTTTTTTTATTAATTCTTCTGCAGTTGAATCGTCAAGGTAATAGCCGTCTTTTATGGCCGCCTTACATGCTGTCATTGCTGCAATTGAGCGGATGATTTCTTCGGGTTCAACCTGCTTTACAAAAAGAAGGCTTCTTAAGTCGTATTCTGTTCCGGTCCATCGTTCCGGTACGGAAGAGATTTCCCACTGTCCGTCCTTTATTTTTTCTGTTTTAAAACCGATTTCCGAAAGCCTTTCTTTTAATTTTTCGAGCTGATTGTCCTGGGTTTTGGATTCGGTCTGTATTTTATACGGTATTAATAGAGGCTGAAAGCCGCCCTGATTAGACATTATTTTATCAAAAAGGATTCGTTCGTGGGCGGCGTGCTGGTCGACGATGTATAGGCAGTTGTTTTTTTCTGCGAGCAGGAATGTTCCAAGGCACTTTCCTACAAACTTGATCTCTTCCTGTGCGGGCGGGGTGGAAAGGGCCATATCGGCAAGGGAGCTTACTGAAAGAGGTGAATCAGAACCCTTAAATATATGTTCATTTTTTTCGGCTGTATTTGCGTTACCTTTGGATGCACCTTTTCCGCCAAAAGCATTTCCATTACTTCCAGCTCCACTGCCTCCACCAAAATATTTTGCCCTGTAATCAGAAAAACCTGAATATGAGCTTTCGTTTATTTTATACGAAATGTGTCGCTGGTAATCTTCGTTTCTTACTTCGTCTGCAGGCTTATCTTCTTCGAAATTTGACCTTGTATATTTTAAAAAGAAGTTTTTGATTGTAGAACTCACACCGTGGTGAAGGGCGGAAATATCGTAAAATCTTGCTTCTTTTTTAGCCGGGTGGATATTAAAATCGACTAAATTCGGTGCAACTTCTGCAAAAAGGGCTGCCACAGGATAAGTACCGTTTGGAAAATATCCCTGTCCACCGTATTCAATCGCCTGAACTAAAGAGTATTCTGTAATTCGTCTTTTATTTGCATATATAAATATTTCTTTTTTGTTTGTACGGCTTACTGCAGGTTCTCCGATTATCACAGTAAAAGACCAGTCAGGATTTTGTCCTTCTGCCTTGTTCGAAAGTTCATAAAATAAATCACGTTCCTGGCGGTAGCCATTTGCATCTATGAATCTGTCTTTAAGGCTTTGAGTTACCGGAAGGTCGAGCTTTAATTCTCCGTCGATTAAAAGGCGGAAAGAAATATCGGGGCGAGCCATCGCTTTTTCTATAAATGTATTTTTACACATGAGTGCTTCTGTTGCAGCACGTTTTAAAAACTGTCTTCTGGCCGGGAAATTTTCAAAAAGTCCTTCTGATTGTACGATTGTTCCTTTTATTTCTGCAACCGGTTCAATTATGTGGTCTTCTGTAATGCTTGCACGCATCTTATAACCACCGGATGTAATCGAAAGTCTTGAAACTGCAGCAATTGATGCAAGTGCTTCTCCACGGAATCCCATAGTCGTAAGGTTCATTAAATCAACTTCGGTCTGAATCTTACTTGTTGCATGCGGATGTGCAGAGGCTTGTAAATCCTCTTTTGTCATTCCAGAACCATCATCAACTACTCGGATTTTTTCTATTCCACCCCCGTAAATTTCTACAGTGATATTTTTGGCATCAGAGTCGATTGCATTATCAATAAGTTCGCGTACGATTGCGTTTGGTCTGTCTATAACTTCTCCCGCAGCAATCTTTCTTGCAACTTCGGGATTAAGGGGTTTTACAGGGTTTTTCTGGCTCATTTTCTTGTTCCGATTACTTCGCTGTCGTCAACAAAATCATCCATCACCGGTTTGTTGTCTTTAGTCATTGGATTAGGTTCGCTCATAAGAATCTGTATTTTACCTTCTATGCGGTTAAGTTCTTCTTCCATTCCCGAAGAAAGCTTCATTCCTTCTTCAAAATCCTTTAAGGCGTCTTCAAGAGAAATATCACTTCGCTTAATATCCTGCGTAAGTTCTTCCAGTTTTTTAAGTTTCTGTTCAAAATTTTCCATAATTTATTTCTCCTTTGTTTCTTTTACATCTGCTAAGATTTCGCCTTTAAATGGTGTGATTATCAGGCGGTCGTTTATTTTTACCTGTGAAGCATCCCTTATGATGTTTCCTTTTTCGTCTTTTACCATGGAATATCCGCGAGAAAAGATTACTTTAGGGCTTGCGTTTTCTAAAACAGTTTTACAGTTTGTAATCCTTGTTTTATAATCACGGATTTTTTCGATCATATTATTTTTAAGATTTTCTTTTGCCTTATCGAATCTGTTTAATAATGGCTGTTCAATCAGACGGAATCTTGTTTCGAGCGACTGCGGATTAAATGAATTAATCATGAGCCTTATATCTTTAATTTTATTGTTCATGCTCAAGGCAAGCTGGTTTTTACAGTCATTTATAATCTGCATAAAATCTGAAAGTTCACTGACTGCAAATTCTGCTGCCTGAGAAGGAGTTGCGGCCCTTACATCTGCTGCAAAATCACACAAAGCATAATCATAATCATGTCCTACAGCAGAAATAACAGGAATTTCGGAAGAAGCAACGGCACGAACAACACTTTCTTCGCTGAACGGAAGTAAATCTTCTATTGAACCTCCACCACGCCCTACAATCAGAATATCGCAGAGCTTATAAAAATTCGCAATCTGAATCATTCGAACTATTGTTCCTTCCGCTTCTGCACCCTGTACTATTGCAGGAAAAACAATTATATCTACAGTTTTATTTCTTTTTTTAGTTACGTTGATTATATCTTTTATTGCCGCTCCCGAAGGACTTGTTACAACACCAAGAGTTTTGATTATTTTTGGCAAAGGTTTTTTATTAGATTCATCAAAAAGGCCTTCTAAAGCAAGTTTTTTCTTTCTTTCTTCTATTATTTGAAGTATATTTCCCTGGCCTGCAAGTTCCATCGAAGTAACAATAATCTGATAGCTTCCTCTTGGTGCGTAAACACTTATACTACCGGTACATAAAACCTTATCACCATCTTTAGGTTTAAAATTTAAGCGGTATGTACTTCCCTTAAACATTACGGCGCTTATCTGAGAGTTTGAATCTTTGAGTGTAAAATAGATATGACCTGAAGAGCTTGGTTTCCAGTTAGAAATTTCCCCTTCGATTGTAACCGAAGAAAAAGCAGACTGAAGTAATTCATTAATATACTGTGTAATCTGACTTACCGAAAAAATCTGTTTCTTAGACTGTGAACCAAAATCCATAAAAATATTCTATTCAAATAAATAAACTTGTTCAATCGATTGCCGATAAATAAAGTGATGAAAAGTATAATTGTTTTTTATGATGATAAAAATTCTCTTTACAAAGATGAAAAATCTTTTGACGGAAAATCAGCGGTAGAATTAAGTGCTTTATGGGCAGAAAAAACAGGGGCAGATAAAATTGTTACTTTGTCTGATCTTAATTCTGTTACAGAACTCTTGGAAAAAATGACGGAAGAAGCAAAGAAAAATCAGGCTGATTATGTTATTTTTTCTTATAACGACTGTCCTTTATTAAACCTGGAACTCACAAACCGACTCATAGACTTTCATACAAAATATTTTTCTGAATACACTTTTGCAGACGGATATTCAAAAGGGCTGTCCCCGGAAATCATTCACACAGGTACACTTTCAATCCTTTGTGAACTTTCAAAAACAACTCAGAGTACAGAAGGGCAGAAAAGCGTTTCTAGAGAATGCATCTATAATCTTTTAAAAACCGATATAAACTCTTTTGAAGTAGAAACTGTATTAGCAGACGAAGACTACAGGCTTTTAAGATTTAATTTTAACTGTCAGACAAAAGCTGATTATCTTTCATCACTCAATCTTTATAAAAAAATACAAGAAGCATCTCTTTCGAGCCTTGAAAGCTCATGCGAAGAAATAAACACACTTGCTGTAAAAACACCGGAAGTTTTAAAGACAGTTCCATGTTATTACAATATTCAGATTGCAGATAAGTGTACTGGAAAATGTATTTACTGTCCTTATCCGGCTTTTTATAAAAATAAAAACGGAAAAGAGGTCTTTAATGCTTCTAGTGTGATGAGCTATGATAATGCCTGTTCACTCATAGAAAAAATAGAAAAGTTTTCCGCTCAGGCTGTAATCTGTCTTTCCCTCTGGGGCGAAGCTTTTGAAAACCCTAATGTATTTAAAATAATAGAAAAAATCATCTCTTATAAAGGGCTTTCTGTATTTATAGAAACAGACGGGCTTTTAATAAACGATTCAATCTGCGAAAAACTAAAAGAAATTACAGATAAAAAATATGAGCACAATAACGGCTGGCCACAGGTGATGGTTGCAGTTTCTATGGATGCATTTACAGATGCAACTTACAAAAAAATCCGTGGAAACGAAAAATCCCTGAATGACGCTGTGCTTGTGGTAGAAAAGCTGAATAGAATATTACCCGGTAATGTGTATCCGCAGTTTGTACGCATGAACGAAAACGAAGAGGAGCTGGAGGGATTTTTCAGATACTGGAAAGAAAAGTCAAATGCTTCGGGCGGAGAATTCATCATCCAGAAATATGATGATTTTGCAAAACTTTTACCTTCCGAAAAACCTGCAGATCTTTCACCAATAGAAAGAAATGTATGCTGGCACCTCCGCCGCGACATGAACATTCTTACAAACGGTGATGTTGTTTTATGCCGTGAATATGTTTTGGATAACGTAATAGGAAATGTCTTTAAAGATGATCTTGAAACAATCTGGAAACAGATGGATAAAGCTTTAATCAGTCAGCTCGAAGGAAATATAGATAAAAAATGTGGAGATTGCGATGAATACTATACCTTTAACTTTTGATGAACATCAGATTAACAGAACTGTTATTGGTGGTAGAAAAAACACTTCTAAAGACGCTTTAAATATCTCTGTGATTTTGTTGAATCAGAGCGGAAGTCATTTTAAACTCCACGTTTTTGAAAATCTTTTGGCCTGTAATTTTGAACACGTAATTTCAATCGAAAACAATTCTGAAAATTTTTCCATAGAAGATGTTGCAAAAAAGTTTCCGGCAGTAAAATTTATTGTACCTTTGGAAGAAGCGACCGACGGCGAAATGATTAATCTTGCAATGAGCGAAATAGATTCTGAATATGTTTTAATCATCCGCGACAGTCTTTATATTCCATCCGGAGTAATGCTTCCTCATCTTGCCCAGCGTCTTACTTCCGAAGAACTTTACTGCCTTGTTCCACGCCTCTTAGATAAAAATAAAAATGGAATTAATTCGATTTATGTTCCTGGAGCAGAAAAATCACACTTTGTAATTGATTCTTCTTCCATTGTTACAGACGGAGTTAAGACAATCTATCCTTTTGATTATATTGGCCTTTATAACAGAAAAAAGTTTATAAGACTGGGTGGTTTTGACTGGACAATTAAATCTCCTTACTGGCAGAATCTTGACCTTGCTTTGCGTTCATGGCTCTGGGGAGAAAAAACTCATCTTACAACAATGTTCACTTTTTCTTATATAGACGACATCCCTGTAGAAGACCGCACAGTAAATATTGATTATCTTAAATACTATTTAAAAAATGAAGCACCAAGATTCAAAAATGATAAGGGATACATCAGTTCTGCCTTTTTCTTTAAATTTTCAAAAAGATCATCCTGCGGATATCTTGAAGCAAGACGCCTTTTTAAAAATGCAAGGGAATGGGTAGAAAAGAATAAATATAATTTTAAAAAAGATTTACCAAACTTTATTCAGGGCTGGGCTTTGCGTGATGAAGAATAAAAAAGCTGTAATTGTTCAATGCAGATTATCCTCTACAAGACTTCCCGAAAAAGCTTTAAAAGAGCTTGGCGGTAAGACCGTGCTTGACTGGGTTTTAGCCAGCATGAAAAAGGTAAAGGCAAATAAATATTATGTTGCAACAGATTCAGAATCTTATAAAATAATAAAACCAATCTGTGATGCAAACGGATATAGCTGTTTTGCCGGAGATTTAAATAACGTATTAAAACGTTTCTGCGACTTAATCAAAAAAATCAAGGTAAATACGATAATCCGTGCAACAGCCGATAATCCATTTTTGTTTTACGAAGCAGCCCAACAGTCTTTACAGGAATTCGAAAAGAAAAATAAATACAGAAAAACTTGTGATTATTTAACTTATACAGGGCTTCCGCACGGCTCGGGAGTAGAAATTATAGATGCTTCATCACTACTCGAAGCAGCAGAGCTTACAGATTCACCGTACGACCAGGAGCATGTAGGACCGGCCTTATACAATCACAAAGAAAGATTTAACTGCGAATTTATTACAGCACCTTCTCGTTTTAATTTTCCAAATCTTAGAACTACAATAGATACTTATTCAGATTATTTACGTGCAATTTCCATTGTAAATTATGTTTCGCCGGATAAAAAGAAAGTAAAAGAGCCATATACAACAGAGCAGATTCTGGAAGCTCTTGATTCAAATAAAATTAAAAATCCTATGATTTTTTATCCTTCGTGTGTAAAAGGTCATGGAACAGGGCATCTTCACCGCTGCTTAAAATGTGCAATCGAAACTGATTCATATATTTATATTCCGAATGATTATACTCTTGCAGAAACACCAGATATTGTTAATTCTTACATAAAAAAAGGATTAAAAGATTACCAGATAATCCATGAACTTCCGGACGAAACATTTTCTCCTGTTATCATCACAGATTTATTTTATATGGAACGTGAAGATAAAATCAAGCTTTCAAAATATAAATCAATCATAGCGCTCGATGAAGGCTCAAAAAATTCAGATTTCTGTGATTATCTTTTAGACATTATTCCGTCCTATGATTTATCAAGACAGGCAAATTTTAATGACCCGTGTTTTATAAGTAAGCCCGAAAATACGAAAAAAAGAAAAACGGAATCATTCAATAAAATCCTCATCTGTGTAGGAGGGGAAGACCCTGCAAATCTTACAGAAAATGCAGCCGTCATCTTAAGCAGCCTTTATCCAGTTTCTGACATTACGGCAATCACAAAAAAAGACCTTGTTTCCAAAGTGAGCAATGTAAAATTTATTCCACCCGTAGAAGATTTAAAAGAAAAGCTTTTTGAATACGATCTTGTTGTTACTCACTATGGACTTACAGCATTCGAAGCAGTTTATGCAGGCTGTGCTTTATTAATGCTTTCTACAACAAAGCTTCACGAAAAACTTGCACAAAAATATAACTATGCATATATACCTTTTGGAAAATTGAACTTAAAGACAGTCAAATCTGTTTTGGAAGGTACAAATCTTTATCCGGATCAGGTAAGCCAGGAAAAAGAAAAATCACTTGGAATCTATCTTTCCGGAATCTCAAATGGAAAAAGAATCAACTGCCCGATTTGTCAGAGGCAGGATTTTGAACCAGATGAAATTGTTTCAAGAAATGCCACTAGAACTTACAGAAGATGTAAAGCCTGTAAAATCGTTTACATGTCGTGGACCTGTGAAGCAGAAAAGGTTTATAAAAAGTCCTATTTCTTTGAAGATTACAAAAAACAGTATGGAAAAACCTATCAGGAAGATTTTGAATCTATAAAGGCACAGGGTGTAAAGCGCGTAAACGTAATCAATACAATCTTAAAAACAGGAAAAGAAAAAAACATCCTGGATATAGGTTGTGCTTATGGACCTTTTTTAGCTGCAGCTTCAGAAAAAAAATATAATCCTTTTGGAACAGATATTTCTTACGAAGCAATAGATTACGTAAAAAATGAATTACATTTTCCGGCAAGTCAGGCTTCATTTCCAGAAATAGATACTACAGACGAATTCGGAGTTTCTCAGTTTGATGCAGTTACCATGTGGTATGTAATCGAACATTTTAAAAATCTTGATGTTGTATTAAAAAAAGTAAATCAGATATTAAAAAAAGATGGAGTTTTTGCATTTTCAACTCCTTCGGGACAGGGCGTTTCTGCCGTTACCGATAAAGATGCATTCTATAAGGCAAGTCCTACAGATCATTATTCAGTGTGGGAACCCTCCTATGCAGATAAGATTTTAAAACCTTATGGATTTAAAGTAGTAAAAATTGTTTCTACAGGACATCATCCTGAGCGTTTTCCTCAGATTAAAAAATCAGGAAGCCAGAAGGGAAGTCTCCAGTGGAATACAATTTTAAAATACAGCGAAGCAAAAAAGCTTGGCGATACAGTAGAAATTTATTGTAAGAAGATAAAAGAGTTATAAGACAGGGCTTATGGGAAGAAACAGTATATTGATTTTAGGTGCAGGCCTCATGCAAAAACCGGCAATCTTAAGTGCCAAAGAAATGGGACTTAAGGTATTCGTAATCGACGCAGATGATAAAGCAGTCTGTGTAAAAAAAGCAGATGTTTTTAAACAGATTGACTTAAAAGATAAGGAAAAAATTCTTGAATACGCTACAGAATTAAAGGCAAAAGAAAGTCTTACAGCAGTTTTTACAGCAGGAACAGATTTTTCTGCCTCGGTTTCTTATGTGTGCCAGAAGCTTGGTTTTGCTTCTCATTCTTATGAAGCAGCACTGAATGCAAGCATAAAAACACAGATGCGCGAATGCTTTGATAAAGCAAATGTTCCTTCTCCAAAATTCATGAAAGTAGAAGAGAGTGATATAAGTCCGCTTTTATTGAACAGAGTTTTAGAAAAATTAAGCCTTCCTGTTGTTGTTAAACCTGTTGATAATATGGGTGCGCGTGGTTGCCGAATGGTTAGGACAAAATTTGAATTTACTCCGGCAATTAAGGCTGCTGTTCAGGCTTCCAGAAGCGGAGTTGCAATTGTCGAAGAATACATGGAAGGAAAAGAATATTCCATTGACGCTCTTATATACAATAATACTATGACGATTACAGGTTTTGCAGAGCGTCATATATCTTATCCGCCTTATTTTATAGAGACTGGACATACTATGCCTGCAATTTTAGAACAGGACGTACATGACCAGCTTATCAGCGTATTTGCACTTGGAGCAAAAGCTTTAGGTCTTACATGCGGAGCTGCAAAAGCAGATATAAAATTTACAGATAAAGGTCCTATGATTGGAGAAATTGCCGCTCGTCTTTCGGGTGGTTACATGTCTGGCTGGACTTATCCTTATGCTTCTGATTTGAATCTTACAAAGCAGGGAATTGTGATTGCAAGCGGACTTGAACCAAAAGAACTCTTTGATAAGCGTGTTCCTGTTCCATATACTCCTTCTGAACTTTGTAAGGACAGTCCTGAACCGTACAAACTTTTTGAAATCCCGTGCGTAAGAACAAGTGCAGAAAGGGCATGGATTTCTATTCCGGGTACAGTTGAATACATAGAAAATATAGAAGATTTTACAGATAAAGCAGTGTTCGATTTTCTTCCGCGCGCCACAGTTAATCTTGGAAAAGACGTCGATTTCCCGCGCAACAACGTAGAAAAATGCGGCAACGTAATTTCTGTTTCGAACGACAGGAATATAGCCATAAAATCAGCGGAAAATGCAGTTTCCAATGTTTTTATAACACTTTCACCTCATAATCCGAGAACAGATCAGTTTTTGAACAACAGTTTTTCAATAGAAGAAGAAAAATTCCCGCCGTTTGCATTCGGAGAAATTTCCCTTAAAGAACTTTCGATGATAAACGGAATGCTCGAAAAAGACGCTCCCGCAGCAAAAAATATACCGGAATTCCTGAATTCTGCCGATTATATAAATAAGGTGGACTGGAATTATAACACAATTACTCAAACTGCGCAGAAATTCGATGTTCTGCGGCCAAAACATCCTGCAATTGATGCAAGAAAGTTCTGGCGTGCGGTTATGCGGGGTGGTCTTCAGGCAGCTGTGTATGTAAGTGATTCCACAAGGGGATAAAAATGAAGGTTAGAAAGCTTGCATTAAATTTTGTTTTATTCTTTGCGTTGAGTTGTAAACTTTTTGCTTTAAATGATGTGCTTCTTACAGAATCGGCAAAAAAAAATGGAATGACTTTCTACTGGGATTCGCTTTCGGAAACAGGAATGCTGGAAAAAGACGGTCATCAGTTTAGTTTTAGAAAGGAAGAAACTATTGCAGTTCTTGATAATTCTAAAATCATCCTTGTTGATGCGCCTGAAATTAAAAACAACCGCATATATGTTTCTGCGGATTTTATTACCAAAGCTAAAGACTTTTTTGCAAAGAGTCAGAGCGAGGTTTTATTTAGAGTTGGCGCCATAGTTATTGATGCAGGACATGGAGGTAAAGATCCTGGTGCATTAAAAACTTATAAGATTAGCGGTAAAAACGTAACAGTACGTGAAAAGGACATCAACCTTAAAGTTGCAAAAATGCTTTACGAAAGGTTAAAAAATGCCTATCCGGATAAAAAGATAATTCTTACCCGCGATTCGGATAAATTCCTTTCTTTGAGTGAACGAACAGATATTGCAAACGGAATTAAGGTTGGAAAAGATGATGCAATTCTTTTTATTTCCATTCACGTAAATTCATCATTGAATAAAGCATCTTCCGGTTATGAAGTGTGGTATCTTTCGCCTGGCTACCGGAGAAATGTTTTAGATAAATCAGTAGCTGGGGGAGATAATTCCTTATATTCAATCCTTAATGTGTTAACAGAGGAAGAATATACTACAGAAAGTATTATGATAGCAAAATTTATAATGGATGGACTGCAGGCACAGATTGGTGCTGAATCGAAGTCAAGGGGGATAAAAGCAGAAGAGTGGTTCGTTGTAAAGAATGCATTAATGCCAAGCGTTTTAATTGAGCTGGGATTTGTTTCAAATGAAGCTGAAGCAAAGAATCTAAATGATGATAAATACTTGAAAAAAGCGACACTTGGAATATATAATGGCATCACTGCGTACATTACACATTTTGAACGCTCAAGAGGATTTACAGTTGCAAATGAAAACTAATTTTAATTCAAAAGGGAACAGGATTGTTCCGGCACTCGTTGGAATAATTATTCTGTCGTTTCTTATTTCGCTGGTTGTATATGCTTTCAGCTACAGGGGAAGTTTAAGAAAATTTACTTTTCCTTCAATTGATGAAGGTGAGTACATCATCGAAAAAAGATACCTTAGAAAGAGTTCTGTAGACGATCCGATAACATCTTTTGTTAAGGAATTGCTCTTAGGACCAGAGAGTGAAAGAACAAAATATCTTTTTTCTAAAAACACAAGTTTACTCTCATGTTTTGAAAAAGATGGCGTTCTTTTTGTTAATTTATCAGATGACGTGCTCGATATGGGAGACAATGTCATACCATTCGAAGAAAGCATTAAGCTGGTAACTAAAAACATTAAACAAAATTTTGGCGGAATAAAATCCGTTGAAATATATGTTGATGGAAAAAGTATGTACGACAGGTATTAATCTGGTAAATTCTTTTTTCGTTGACAAATTTGGGGACTTGTAGGATAATTTATTATAATACAAGGCTACATCGAAAAAGAAATAAAAAGGAGCTTCAATATGAAGAAGACTTTAGTATTAACAGCAGCCGCTATGCTGCTTATTGGTGGAATTGCTTTTGCTGAAGAAGCAACTCTCATCGATTTTACTTACCTGGATGCTGATACTGTTACATCTCAGGACAGTAACGACCCACAGCAGAATGGTAGAACTATAATGGACTTTTCTTTAAGTGCTGGTGCAACCTTTACTGGTGAACAGAAAAAACTTATGAAAACTTCATTGGCTCTTCCTGAATGGGAAATCGTATTAAATTCATCTGCTAAGAATGTAGCCAGCTTAGCTGATTCAAAGGTTGTAGCTGCTCCAGTTAAATCAACAGCAGATCAGCCATTTGCCGGAAAAAATGTAATGGGTGTTCGCATTATATTCCCTACATGGAACTCTAATGCTAACGCAAAAATCATTCCTCCATTTGATATTCCTGCTTACGAACCAGTTGGAACAATTGATTCAGAAGGAAATCGTGTTGCACTTTCAGAAGGAGAAGATCCTTCAGCATTCAACGATGCATCAAACCCATCTTATGAAGCAACATTATTCGAAGGTGGATATGGTGTTGTAAAGAATGTAGGAACAGTAAAATCTATCGCTGTAACAACATTAGGTATGAACTATCCACACGGACTTTATGTTCACCTTGTTGACAATGATGGAATCGACAGACGTTACTTCATGGGATATCTTGGTTTCGACGGATGGAAAACACTTACTTGGAACAACCCACAGTACATTGCAGAAATCCGTAACCGTGAAATCCGCGTATATCCAATCTATCCACGTGGAACTCCATTCATTAAGTTCTCTGGATTCGAAATCACACGTGATGCTGCACACATCGGTGGTGACTTCATCGGATACTTCAAAGACGTTAAAGTAATTTACGACAAAGCTATTCTTGAAAGTGATCGTGATATCGCAGACGAAGATTTGTGGCAGATCATCACTAAGAAAGAAAAAGCACGCCAGAGTGCCGAAATGGAAAAATTCGGAAACAAACAGGTTAACCGCTATCTTGAAAAATCTAAGCTTGCAGCTGAAGATAGCTTCACACCAAGTTTGAATGAACAGGGCTCTGGAAACGCTGCTCGTGGAAACGGACAGGGTGCTGCAGACGCTAAATAAGTTACTTGCATAGTAATGAGGAGCACTTTAGTACAGAAATGTATTAAAGTGCTTTTTTTTTCAATAAATTGATTTATGGACAATAAAACACATATCCCTTCAAAAGATCTCATACGAAAACAGTATGAATCTTATTCACATTACTTTACGGAAATAATGGCAAACATTATTTCTATTCTTCAACAAAAAGTAAGTTTACAGGCACAGCCTACGTATAAAAGCCGTGTAAAAAGTTTTAACAGTTACTATAAAAAGATCCTGCGTTTAAAACCCGAAGAAGCTTCTGCATCAGACTCTCTTATTTGCCTTACAGATATGATGGGTATAAGAATGATTTGTGCCTTTCTGGAAGATATCAACCTTGGCCTTGATCAGATTAAAAAAATCTTTGAAATAAAAGAAGTAGAAGTAAAGGGTGCAGAAAAAAAATTCAGTGAATTCGGATATGAATCGGTACACGTTTTAATCGCTATTCCAGAAGAATGTAAACCGGCTTTGGAAGGAGAGTATAAAGCTTTAAAACCTCTACCCGAAACTGCCGTATGCGAAATCCAGATAAGGACAATCTTACAGGATGCCTGGGCAGAAGTTGAACATGAATTAATCTATAAGACAGAATTTAATCCTTTTGATATTCCTTTAAGAAGAAAGCTTGCATCGCTTAATGCTTCTTTAACGCTTGCAGATATCACTTTTCAAGAAATCAGGGACTATCAGAATAAACTTCAGAAAGAAATTGAAGACAGACGCCAGAGCTTTTACAGCCTTGCTGATAATTTATTAAACGAAAAACCAAAGAAAACAGAAAAGAAAGAAAACGTAAACAGAATCACGCCTTTTGTTCAGGGTACAATTGATGATATGCTGCTTCAGGCGATTCACGCTCATAACGAAGGAAATCTTGAAGAAGCGGTAAATGTTTATTCACAGATTCTTGATGCAATTTCGCCGGAAGAAAAAAATGTTATTGCCGTAATCAGAAAGCATAGGGGAATGGCATATTTTTCTATGAATAAGTTTTCCGATGCTCTTGAAGATTTTAAAATCAGTATAGAAAAAGATCCAAAGGCATTCAGAACTTATTATTATGCGGGAATTGTATATTCAATCCAGAAGGAATATGAAAAAGCGGTTGAATGTTTTAATAAATCGCTTGAGATAAATAAATTCCAGGCACACACATATTTCCGTCGTGCAAAAGATTATTACGAGCTTAAAGAATATGAAAAATCTATGGATGATTTGAATTCTGCGCTCAATCTTGGAATGGACGAAGAAGAGTGTAAGCCTTTACAGGAAAAACTGGTTAAAAAATTTGGTCTTAATATGTAAGTATAAAAAATAAACAAATAATCAGTTTTTTGTATTTTTAATATTGACCAAAAATTATATAATTGTTATATTAACTAAGTCAGTTACGAATTGACGTATGTCTCCTTCGTCTAGTGGTTAGGACATCGGGTTTTCATCCCGACAACAGCAGTTCAATTCTGCTAGGAGATGTAAGCCTGCTTTATGCAGGCTTTTTTTTTGCCTTAAAAAATTGTATAAATAAATAAGGTAAAATTTGCGGGTGGAATCTTTTTGAAAATTCAGAATCTTTTTACAGATGAAGTAATCCTCTTTATGAAAGAAGCCATAAAAGAAGCTTTGGGAAACGAAGTTTTTTTTACAGGAAAGATTAATCCCCAAGGTGTTGTCTACGAAATAAATGTAGGGGCAAGGGGAAATGAACACACCGTAAATATTAATTATACACACGCAAGAGTAGCAGAAGTTTTAATACATAATCATCCTGGTGGAAATCTTACTCCAAGCCAGGCTGATTTAAATGCTGCTTCCATTTACAGCGAAAATGCCCAGGGATTTTATATCATTAATAACGATGTAACAGATGTTTATGTAGTTGTAGAACCTGTAAAACCTGTAAAAATCGAAAAGATAGATAAAGAGGAAGCAGGCCAGTACATAAGTGATGGCGGAAGCCTTTCTAAAATATCAGAAGCTTTTGAAGAGCGACCCGTACAGATCTCTTTACTTCAGAATATTGTAGAAGCATTCAATAATAATCTTTTAGGAGTTTTTGAAGCCGGAACCGGAGTTGGAAAATCCTATGCTTATCTTATTCCATCAATCCTCTGGAGCATTGTAAACAAAGAAAAAGTTGTAATTTCAACGGGAACAATTAACCTTCAGGCTCAGCTTTGCGAAAAAGATATTCCTGCTGTAGAAAAAATCCTTGGAAAAAATATTAATTATATTTTGATGAAAGGGCGCCAGAATTATATCTGTAAAAGACGCCTTTGCGATGTAACTTCAATTCTTGATTTATTCGAAGATGAAAGTTCAGAAATAAAAAGAATAGCCGAATGGGCGGCTGAATCTGCAACCGGCAGCAAAAGTGAATTAAATTTTATGCCTTCTGAAAATGTGTGGACAAAAGTTAATTCCGAAAGCGATGCCTGCATGGGAATGAAGTGTCCTTTCCATAATGAATGCTTTGTAATGAAGGTTCGTAAGGAAGCGGCTGGGGCAAATATAATCGTTGTAAATCATCATCTTTTATTTGCAGATATTGAATCCCGTCTTAGCGGTGCAGGTTATGATGATGCAGCAGTTTTACCTCCATACCGCCATATCATTTTTGACGAAGCACATGGAATTGAAAATGCTGCAACAAGCTTCTTCAGCGAAAGTATGAGCCGTTTTAAATTGAATAAGCTTTTGAATCAGATGTATAGAAAAAGAAAAAATTCAGAAAGCGGACATCTTTGTACACTTGCAGTTCTTTCGAGCAATGAAGAAATGGCTGCCGGCGCCTACGAGATAGTCGGAAGAATCAAAAACTCCATAATCAACCTGGAAATTACTGCAAAAGATTTACTTGCAAACGATTATACAAAAAGACTTTATTTTGCTACAAAACGTGATTTTGGACCTTTTTTAGTTTCTGTTTCTTCTCTTGCAAAAGACCTTGGAGAGTTTACAGATTTAATCAGAAAATTAATCGAAGGCATAAGCGATGATGATAAGGATACTCCGTCTTTCTGGGAGTCACGTGTAATTTTACGACGCCTTGATTCTTATGTTCTTCTTTTAAAGAGTTTTCTTTCGTGGGATGAACATGAAAATGATGTATTCTGGATTCAGAAAAAGAGACTTCCGCCAGACATGGTAAAGGATGAAAGCGAAGCAGAATATGTGATTTTAAATTCAACACCGCTTGATATTTCACACCTTATGAACGAGGGTGTTTTTGAGCATATGGAAAGCGTAATCTGTACTTCTGCAACCTTAAAAACAGGTCGAGATTTCCGCTACTGGATGAATAGAACTGGTCTTAGTTTTGCAGAAAAAGAAAGACTTTTCTGTTCTGAATATCCGTCTCCTTTCCCATACGAAAAAAACATGCTTTTTGCAGTTCCTTCAGATGCACCTTTACCGGAAAAAATTGAATTCCAGCAGTATATAGAGATGGCTATTCCTCGCCTTATAAGAGCCAGTGAAGGGAGGACACTTGTTTTATTCACCTCTTATGATTCACTAAAAAGCGCACACAGGTCGTGCCAGACGCTTCTAAAAGGTTTTGGCGGAAGAATATTAAGGCAGGGAGAAGATGATAATGCAAAGCTTTTAGAAGCTTTTAAAAAAGAAAAAGAGAGCGTACTTTTTGCAACCGATTCTTTCTGGCAGGGAGTTGATGTTCCGGGAGACTCTCTTTCTCAGGTAATAATAGTAAAGCTTCCGTTTACAGTTCCAAACGATCCGGTTTTTGTTGCCAGAGCCGAAGCAATAGAAAAAAAGGGTGGAAACTCATTTATGGAATTAAGCGTTCCAGAAGCAGTTATAAAATTCCGCCAGGGAATAGGGCGACTTATAAGGCGAAGCGATGACAGGGGAGCTGTTGTAGTTTTGGACAGACGAATCTACGAAAAACGTTATGGAACCTTCTTTACCGCTAGCATGCCTGAATGTAAAAAAATATATGAACCGCTTGAAGAAATCATAAAAAAGGTAAACAACTTTATTTTTAATTAATTTTATTCTATACTGTGTGTGGAGGAAAAAATGTCCAGCTTTATCACACTGATTTGTCTTTTTGGTATGGTTATACCGCCTTCTATTGCAAATATTTTTGCCTATCCTGTAAGCCACAAGCTTAGCATGGTTATTTCGAATTATATAGTAAAGGTTTTAGCACCACGTCTTTTTGCAATCACAAGATTCTATAAAAAATTTAATTTCTTTGGCTATAACGAAGCAAAAAAAGAACTCCCGGACCAGTTTATGATTATTTCTAATCATCAGAGTCTCCTTGATATTCCGGTTTATATGAATTATTTCCGCGAAAAAGAAGTTCGTTTTGTTGCAAAAGATACTCTTTCGCGCCACATTCCGCTTGTTTCAGAAATGCTTCGTACACAGGAACACTGTATGATTCCCCGTAAGGCACGTCCTATGGATGCGATGAACGTTATGGAAAAGTTTGGAAAGCGTGTAGTAAAAAATAATCAGATTCCGATTTTATTTCCGGAAGGAACAAGAACAAAAGACGGTGAAGTTGGAAAGTTTTATTCGGCAGGTTTTAGAAAATTATGTGAAGCTTCGAACCTTCCTGTTGCAGTATGTGCTTTAGACGGCGGATATGCTCTTCGCGAGCTTAAAAAGCTTTTTGTAAATCTCCGCTGCGGATGCTATCGTGTAAAGGTTTTAAAAGTATACGATGCTCCAAAAACAAAAGAAGAAAGCCAGAAGATTTTAGATGAATCAAGGGAACTCATTCAGGCCCAGCTTAATGAATGGAGAAAGCTTCCTACTACACAGAAGTAAAGATCACGGATATATGTGAATGCCTGAAGGCTTTTGAAAAAAACTTCTTTAAAATAAAAAAACCGGGTGGTTCATGATTCCATCCGGTTTTTTAATAATAAGACTAGGTCGGCAGGTATAACTTGCCTCTGAGTCAATAGGATTATTTAAAATCCTTAGGTCTTCTTTCAACACGTTTGCATTTCTGGCATTCTGCAAGATTCTTAAGTCTGCCATTTTCCATCATTGTTTTCATTATGATTTCGCCACCACAGTCAGGGCAAATGAATTTTTGTGTTGCAACAGTAGTACGAGAGTTTTTACTAGCTCCAGCCATTATGTGCCTCCAATCGAATATTCGTTTTTATATATTAATGATTAAAAAACTGATTGTCAATAATTGAGCCTGTTTGTAATCATCGTTCAGGGGCTTTTATCAGCATAAAAAAGATTAAGGATTATTTCTTATATATGATTTGGATTTATAGTTTATAATTTTTGGTAAGTGAGGTGTTTTATGAAAAAAGTTTGTGCTCTTTTATGTTTATTTTTGTGTTTTAGTATTACTGCAGCAGAGAAAAAAGATAACAACAACACTAATACATTAAATGTTTATTCAATTCTTGGTGAAAATACAGATATTTTTATTAATAATTTTAATGCTGAAAATCCTGGTGAAAAAGTAAAAAATATTCCAATGGATTCATCTGATTTACAAGATGCGTATAAAGGTCTTTTTGAAAAAATAAGTAATGATAGTGCTCAAACTCCAGATATAATTATAATGGATCATTATTTTTTTGAAGCATGCGCCAATAACCCTGAAGAATATTTTCTTGATCTTACAGATATATATGAAAGTATAAAAGATCAGATTATAGAATATCCATCAAAAAACACTTTAATTGATGATAAAATATATGGCATAGGTTGTGCCGCCGATACAGGAGCATTTTTTTACAGAAGAAGTCTTGCAAAAAAATATCTTGGAACAGATGATCCTGTAGTTGTTCAAAAGGCGATTTCTGACTGGGATAAATTTTCAAAAACTGCAGAAAAGCTTTATAAAAAATCAAACGGGAAATGTAAAATCATATCTGCTACAGATTCACTGCTTGTTCCTTTCTTGGCTCAGAGAAAACAAAACTGGGTGGAAGATAGAAAACTTGTTATAGATCCTTTAATGCTTAAATATCTTGATATGTGTAAAGAATTTTCTGATAAAGGCTATGAAGCTAAAAATCTTATGTGGAGTGCTGAATGGCTTTCTTCAATGAATGTAAATTATGAGAAGAAAAAATCATATAATCCTGAAATATTTGGATATTTTTTTGTAGACTGGCAATATTTTAATATGTTTAAAGATGTTGCTTTAGATACAAAAGGAGATTGGGGAATTGTAAAAGGACCTGCATCTTATTTTTGGGGTAGTACAATTATATTAGTTAATAAAAAATGCCGGAATCCTGAATTTGCTAAAAAGTTTATAAAGTTTATGATGACCGATGAAAAAAGTATTATGGAATATTCAGACGAATATAAGTGCCTTTATGCTAATAAGGTCATAATGAATAAAAAATATTCAGATTACAAGGATGATTATCTTAATGGACAAAATGTTTATTTAGAGTTATTAAAATATTCAGAAGACATTATTCCTAAATCAATTCAATCTACAGATTCATATATGCAAGTAGATTGGATGTTGATGATAGAATATTATTTAGACGGCAGCGGCAGATACACAAAAGAGGGAGCTATCAAATTTTTTAAAGCTAATGTAGAGATTGATACCGGCATCTCAGATTGACAATAAATTCAGTTTTCGATATTATTGTATAAGTTAACTAAATATTTTTTGGGGGTCTCCAATTGGCAGGTAAACAAACTTCTGCAGAAAAAAGATACGCTCAGAGCGAAGTTCGTAGACTTCATAATAAGGCTATCAAAAGCACATGTAAAACTTACGCAAAACAGTTTGTAGAAGCTGTACATGCAAAAGATGAAAAGCTTGCTGAAGAAAAATATAAACAGCTTCAGAAAGAACTTGATAGCGCTAGAAGCAAGGGTGTTTTAACTCGCAATGCCGTATCACGCAAAAAGTCAAGAATGATGAATCTTTTCAATGCTACTTTTAAAGCAGCAAAATAACAGTTTTCAAAAATTAAACTTTTTGGTAATCCAGTTGAAGATTCTATTTTTTCAACTGGTTTTTTTTAAAATTATGCTGTACAATACTAGTATAAAACAAATCTATTAAAAAATGGTAATTAATATGAATAAAAAAGTTACTAAAATCGACCTTGTAGAATCAATTTACAAAGAAACTGACTGCGAAAGACAGGATATTCAAACTGTTGTAGATCAGCTTTTAGTTCATTTAAAAAAATCATTGGAACAGGGAGCCACAATCGAATTAAGAGGTTTCGGCACCTTTGAACCACGCCTCAGAAAGGGAAGAGCATGTGCAAGAAATCCTAAAACAGGAGAAACTCTTTCTGTAGAACCGCATTATATTGCAGCATTCAGGGCAGGTCAGTCTTTAAAAGAAAATCTCTGGAACCTTGATCCTGCAATGACCAGAAAATAAATGACTAAAGAAACATTTAAAGTTAAAAAGCTTATTCCTCAGGTTGTTCTGTTAATTGTTTCTGTTTTATTATCAGCTTTATCTCATCCTAATTTAATAAGTGTAAACGGTTTTGGTTTTTTGGCATGGTTTTCTTATCTTCCTTTATTACTCTTAATCAGAAAGCTTACTTTTAAAAACTGTTTTATCTTTTCATTTTTTTACGCATTTTTATACTGTACGATGTACGGCTTCTGGCTCATAAACTACGGCTTTTTTTCTTATTTTGTCGTGCTGATTATAAATATCATCTTATATACAATTCTTTTTTATATTCTTAAAGCGCTCGAAAAACTCTATCCTAAAAACAGCTGGGTTCTTGCATGGCTTGTTATCTGCAGTTTTGAATATCTTAAAACAAAAGGATTTTTGGGATTCAATTATGGAATTACAGCTTATTCTCAGTGGCGATATATCCCTGTCATTCAGATTACAGATATAACCGGTGTCTTTGGATTAAATGCAATTCTAATTTTTCCTTCGTGCTGTATTTACGGATTTTTAAAAAAGAGATTTGAACTTAAGGCTTATCAGCAGAGTGTAGAAAAAAATCTTAAACAGTTTGAATATGAATCGCATTTTAAGTTTTTACAGAATGATGAAAAAGAAATCAAAAAATATTCTGTAAAATCTTCAGTATTTGCATTTGTTCTTTTTATATTTGCGTTTACAGGACTTTTTATTTATTCAAAACATGCTCAGAAAGATTATTCAAAAAACGAGCAAATGAAGGTTGCCGCAATCCAGAATTGTGATACCCCCGATAAAAATGGTCTTGAAAGTTATATCGAAAATTTTTCTACGCTTTACACGCTTTCCGATTCAGTTATCGAGATGAACAGAGATTTACAGATTATTCTCTGGCCGGAAAATTCAATAGTTCCATCAATCAGTTTTAAATACGACTACGAAAATAATTTAAAAAAACTTTATGGCGAAAACCGTGAAATAACTGATTACGATATTCAGACGGAAAATTTTATTAAAAGATGTGTTGATTATTTTTCTCGTCTAAAAAAATATACTTTTATAATTGGAAACAATCATATGGAAGCTACGGATGAACATCAGCTTGTTTATTATAATGCAGCCCTTGTTTTTGATTCCGAGACTGATTATGAGCCTTTAAAAGTCCAGGCTTATAAAAAAATGCACCTTGTTCCTTTTACAGAAGGCTTTCCATATAAAAAATTATTCCCAAAAATCTACGAAAAGCTTTACCAGAAATTTGATTATCTTTATGAGCCTGGCCTTGAGTATACTGTTTTTAAACGCGGGAACTTAAGATTTTCGACCCCAATCTGTTTTGAAGATACATTCAGCGATACAGCAAGAAATATGTATAAAGCAGGTTCAAGGTGTTTTTTTAATCTTACAAATGATTCCTGGGCAGAAAGCCGGGTGAGTCAGTATCAGCATATGGCAATTTCGATTTTCCGTGCGGTAGAAAACAGGGTTCCTCTTGTGCGAAGTGCTGCAACCGGTCAGACATGCATTGTAGATCCAAACGGACGCATTACACAGATGGTTGAACCTTTTACAAAATATTTTGTAAGCGGATATATTCCCGTAATTGATGAAGAAAGAAATCCTACTTTTTATGCAGAATACGGATATCTTATTTTTGAATGGGGAATTATATTTTTAACTTTATTATTATTGATAATACGCATTATAATTGTTATAATTAATAAAATAAGAAAGGTGCAGTAAATGGCAGAACAGGTAGAACAGGTAAAAAGAAATATCACAGTATTTGGAACAGAAACTGATTTTGACGGAGTTTTGGAATTTGATTCAAGACTTGTAATCACAGGTAAGTTCAAGGGAAAAATTAATGCTCCAAAAGGTGATCTTGAAATTGCAAGAGACGCTGTATGTGATGTAGAAAATATCAATGCTAATTCAATCGTTGTTAATGGAACTGTTTCGGGCGATATGAATGCATCTGAAAGAGTAGAAATCTGTTCTGGAAGTACCGTTACAAGCAATATTAAAACTGCAAGAATCCGCATTGCAAATAACGTAGATTACAATGGTGAAGTTTCTATGATCGAAGATAACCCTGATGCTGATTTATTTGCTGTTGCTTCTGCAGAATTTAAAAAGGCTATGGTTGTTCATAAAGATCCTTTTAAAGTCTAAGTCTATAAAATGTAAAAACTTGACATAATTTAATAAATGCAGTAACAATAATGTATACACTTTTTTTACGAAATCAAACGTCTTTTAAAAAATCAATCAAATATAGATAACAAATTATTTTTTTATGGAGTAAATTTTTAATGGCAGCATTAAGAAAACGTCATCCCGAAGATGAAAATGATGAATCTCAGGCATCGCTTGATTTTGAAAATTCATCAGAAACAGAAGCTTCAGCATCAGAAAACACTGAAGCAAACGAAACACCACATTCAGATTCAGCACACGTAGTGGTAAAGAAAAGAAGGGTAGTTGTAAAAGCCGAAGAATCACAGGAAAATCCATCGGAAGCAGAAGGTCAGGCAGACGGTGAATTTAAATCAGCTAAAAAACCGGCTAATCAGAAATTTGCAAAAAAAATCCCACAGAAGAAAAATTACAATCAGCGTTCATTTACATCTTATCCGTCTCCAAGCGGAGAAGTTTCGGAAAGCATTGCCGCCGCAGAAGCAGCAGCACAGGGTGATGATAACGCAAATAAACCACGTCTTTTAATCAATGATCTTACAATCAAATCTATGCCGGAGCTCCGAGAAATTGCAATGCAGTATGGCTTTACAGCTGATGATTTAGCTCCAATGAAAAAGCAGGATTTGATTTTTGTAATCCTTAAAGCACATACAGAACACGGCGGAATTATTTTTGCTTCTGGTGCACTCGAGATTTTACCGGACGGATACGGATTCCTCCGCTCTCCACAAAACAGTTATTTACCTGGCCCTGATGATATTTATATTTCTCCAAGCCAGATTCGTTTATTCAACTTAAAAACCGGTGATACAGTTTACGGTCAGACACGTTCTCCTAAAGAAGGAGAAAAATTCTTTGCTTTACTCCGCATTGAATCTGTAAACTTTGATGAACCACGCATCGCACAGACACGCGTTCCATTCGAAAACTTAACACCGCTTTATCCTGATGAAAAATTAAGACTCGAAACTGTTTCTACAGAAGTTTCAACTCGTATCATCGATTTGTTTGCTCCAATCGGAAAAGGTCAGCGTCTTTTGATTGTTGCCCCTCCAAAAGCAGGTAAAACAATTTTAATGCAGAAGGTTGCAAACGCTATCACTACAAATAATCCTGAAGTATACCTCATCGTTTTGTTAATCGACGAACGTCCTGAGGAAGTTACAGAAATGGAAAGAGCCATCAAGGGAGAAGTTATTTCTTCTACATTCGATGAACAGGCAACACGCCACGTTCAGGTAGCAGAAATGGTTTTGGAAAAAGCAAAACGTCTTGTTGAACACAAACGCGATGTCGTAATCCTTCTTGACTCAATCACACGTCTTGCACGCGCATATAACCAGACTGTTCAGACCAGTGGTAAAGTTCTTTCCGGTGGTGTTGATTCAAACGCATTGTTCAAGCCAAAACGCTTCTTTGGTGCAGCCCGTAACGTAGAAGAAGGCGGTTCTTTAACAATCATCTCTACAGCACTCATAGAAACAGGTTCTCGTATGGATGAAGTAATTTTCGAAGAGTTTAAGGGAACTGGTAACTCAGAAATCAACCTTGACCGTAAGCTCGCAGAAAGAAGACTTTTCCCTGCAATCAATATCAAAAAATCCGGAACAAGAAAGGAAGAACTTTTACTTACAGAAAGCGAACTTCAGAAGATCTGGATTTTGCGTAAGGTATTAAACCCTATGGAAGATATCGATATCACAGAACTCATCCTCGACCGCATGAAGAAGTCTAAAACAAATGAAGCATTTCTCGCCAGCATGAACGCAGGCACAGCGGGCATGGAGTAATTTCTTCTTCTCTCCCTTTTTTTGTGAAATAAATAAATATATCACAGAAGAGGGAATTAATTCAAAAATATAAAAAAATTATATTACATATATAAAAATATACGGAGTTGGGAGTACGTCTGACAAACATCTGCACAAGCGAAGCGCGGAAGCCGTTTGTCAGATGTAATCACAACGGGAGTATATTTTTATGTACGATAGCCAACAAATCATTTTTTATAAATCCATTGTTTTTGAAATCCAGCCACTCCTTCGCGCTATTTTTTTAATCTATATATATATTATCACTCCTTGACCCTGAACGGCTAATTTTATATAATAAAACATTATTTTCTTGTGATATTATTTTTTATGACTGGCTGACGGTAACGAAATGATAGATGTGACTTTTCACAAGCTAGAGGTTGCCGGGAGTAATATCGGGCAAGAGCATAGGAGTTATTAAAATGAAAAAGGGAATTCACCCGGACTACAAACTTACAAAAATCACATGTGTATGTGGTAACGTTATCGAAACACGTTCGACTGTAGAAAACATCAACGTTGAAATTTGTTCTGCATGTCACCCATTCTTTACAGGTAAACAAAAACTTGTAGATACTGCAGGACGTATTGACCGCTTTAACAAGAGATACGGTATCAAATCAGAAAAATAATCACTTTACGTTGATTGTTCAGAAAGGCTTCCATAGGGAAGTCTTTTTTTTTGTTTGAGAAAATAACAAAATCAATTTATAATTTAAATAATAAAAAAAAAAGAGAGGGACTATTATGGAAAGTCAGGAAAACCCGGTTACACAGGATAATTCGAACGCACAGAATAATTCAATCACACAGGAAAATCAAAATACACAGAATAATTCCGCTTCACAGGAAATCACAATTCCAAAGTATAAACCATTCATAGAAGAAGTTGAAGAAAAGTCACCCGCTGAATATAAAGATATGAGTATAAAAATCAATATCCTTTTCTGGTTAAAGATTTTTTCATGGATTGTTGTTTTAATTTTTACAATCGTATCTTTTTTTGCAGGTTTAAAATATTCTGTAAATGTTGATTCTTTATTGGAAGTCTTGAAAAAAATCATCGTTGTTGCAACTTTTATAAACGTATTTTTAGGTGTTATTCAGTGTGGAATCACGCTGTATCTTGGAAAATATTATAAACAATTTACATATTCGGGGCTCTGGTGTATTGGTGTTGTTATCTTTGATTTTATAAATAAATTCTCAGGTATAAAAGGTATTCAGGTTGTTACATCCCTCTTATGGATTCCATATTTTATTTTCTTTGTAGAAGGAATCAGTAAATTACTTGAAGCTCCCGATATTGCACTTACAGATAAATGGGATAACCTTAAAAAATTATATCTTGGATCATACATAGCAATTCCTATTCTCATTTTTCTTGCCATAATTCCAGGCATCAATATTCTTGCTCTCTTTGCAATGTATATTCTTATTATTGTAATAATTATAGCAATGGTTTGGGAAATCGTACTTCTTCGCGAAACACGTAATTCACTCATCATATATCTTGCAAAGCCTAAGGAAGAAAAAACTGAATAATTTTTGGATGATGTAAATTTAAAAAAGGAAAAATTATGAATAATAAAGAAAACACCCTTGATTATCTTAATGATGCTCAAAATCAGTTCACCGATGATACTCTTTTTTCTAGAAGTAAATCACTTTTGGGAAAAATGAAATCGCTTTTTATTTTTAAGATAATAATCAGTGTATTATTATTGTGCTCCCTTGTTGTCCTCTGCATTCATCAGTATGTGTTTTTAGATTTTCCAAAGTCAAATATGGGAGCAAAAGGGTTTGTAACAATATATGATATTTTTGCATTTGTTTTTGCTTCTGTTGAATGTCTGATTCTTTTTAAGATGGGGAAATCTCATGTAGAATTTAAGATAGCTGGAATTTTAAATCTTTTTGCATACGCACACAAAATTGCTACCAGTTTTCTTTTTTTCCATTTGTGGGGGCCATTAGATTTATTGTTATTAGCCGGAATGTTTTATTTTTTTTCCGAAGGGATGATTAACAGTCTGGAAATGATTGACCTTTCTTTTACTAAAAAATGGGAAAATTTTAAAATATGGGGAATAGTTTTAAGTCTTATTTTATATATTGTATGTTATTCCTTAGACTTATTAGTGGCTTTAATGAAATACCCTGCTATCTTTTTAATCGTTATGAATATATGGCAGGCCGTTTTAATAAAAAAATCAATACCTTTTTTGAAGAATTATCTATCAGATAATTCTTCGGATGAATTAAAAGAGTCAGAATAATTTATTTTTCTATTGCAAACTTCCATACACGGTGGGGCTTTTTTCCTTCGTAATCTTCTGGAATAGTCTGTGGCGTGATTTCTTCAGTTGTGTAATTTTTCCCGAAAAGTGTCTTTGGCGGAATCAGGGATGAATCAAATTTAAGCTTTTCTGAGTTTGTAGAAAAATATAAAACTCCATCCGGGTTTAAAATATTAAGGCAGTCTTTTACAAGCTGGCTCCAGTCACGGTTTACGTCGAATACATCAAAAGTTTTTTTACTGTTAGAAAATGTCGGCGGATCTAAGATTATTAAATCATAAGTTTTAGGTTTTATATCGCCAGTATTTTTGTGATTATCTTTTTCTGTGCCAAAAAGAGATTTTTGTGCAAGTGCTTTTTCTTTTAAAAATTTTACACAGTCTTCGCGGGTAAAGGTATAGCGTTTTTTATCATCAAAACCGTTTAACTTCATATTGTCTTTTGCCCAGTCAAGATATGTGTTTGAAAGATCAACTGATTCAATGCTTTTTGCATTTCCTCCTGCGGCATAAACACTAAAGCTTCCCGTATAACAAAATAGATTTAAAACATCCTTATTACTGCAGGTGTCTCGTACAACTTCTCGTAAAGGTCGGTGATCAAAAAATAATCCTGTATCAAGATAGGAAGATAAGTCCAGGCGGAAAAGTGAGCCGCATTCAGCAGTAAGTCCCGTTATTTTTTCATCATCATAAATATCTTCTCCTGAATCATTTTTCTGATATTGATTTCCTTCTTTATGTGTCTGATGTTTTCTGTATTTTTTTATTATGTGATTTTTTTCTATCTGTAAAACACTGGCTGCAGCTTTTGACATTTCATCTAGCCAGAGTTCTTCTTCCTCATCAGATTTTTCGTACGGGCGTTCATAAAGATATAAAACAGCATAAGTTCTCTCTTTAATTTCTTTTTCTACAGTCGGATCGTTTTCGGAAAGCCTTGTATTCTGTGCCTGTAAAAATCTTACTGCTTCTATCGGAGTGTCCACAGCTTCGGGTAAAAATTCGTATAAATCAAGAGAGACAGGAATTTCTGGGATATCGCGGTTATAAAGGCGGTAACACATAATTCTGTTTTTTCTTGCCCATTTGCGTAATTCTTTATATTTTTTCTTAAGCCTGTTGCTGAATAATTCTGCCTGATAAGTTGTTTTATTTTCCATCAAGGTAAGTATAAAGAAAAAAGCTTTTATATGATAGAGCGGGGGATTTACTATTGACTTTTTATATTCTAGCCATTTTATTTGACAACTAGCCATTTTAAATATATTATAAGATAATAGATTTAAGTGTTTAATAACAGGAGGTAAGTATGTGCAGAAAAACTATATATGATGCAAGAAATAATTTTTCGGCGCTTATAAAGGTTGCAGAAAATGGTGAGCCTGTTGAATTAACACGTCATGATAAGCCTGTTGCAGTTATAATCAACTGGGAAGAATACGAGAAAAAATGTATTTCAGGAAAATCTTTTATAGATAAGCTCATGGAATTACGAGCTGAATATGCTGATGTCTTTAAAGATCCAAACTGGGAAGGTTTTAATCCTCATGATGATGGATATCCTGATGATGAATATGAAAGAAAAATGAAAAAGCTTTGGGGATAAGAATGAGACCTGTATATTTATTAGATACCAATGTAATTTCTGAATTCGGAAAATCTATTCCAAATCTTTCTGTTATTAAAAAAATAAAAGAAAAAGAAGAATTATGTGCAATCTGTTCGACTGTATGGCAGGAATCAGTATATGGTCTTAAAATAATGCCCGAAGGCAGGAGAAAAGAAGTTATTACAAAAATTATTGACTATATCAGGGAAACATTTGATATAATACCATATGATTCGTTTGCTTCGCAGATTTGTGGAGAAATCAGGGCAAAATGTAAAGAAGCTGGAAAACCTGCTCCCTTTTATGATTCTCAGATTGCCGCTACTGCAATTGCAAATAATATGATTTTAATCACTCATAATAAAGAAGATTATGAGCCTTTGTTAGAAAATTCCATGCTTCGTATTGAAGACTGGTGGGAGTAAAAAAATGACAGCAACAGAAAAATATTTAATGATGAACAATGAGTTCTGCCGCCTGCGTGATGCGATTTTTAATCCGGATGTAGACGAAGCCGAAGAAAATCCACGCATCCAGAAAAGCGTAGAAGCTGCCCTCGGTGTTTTATGCCAGTATCTTGATTATTACAAGGAACTGAACGGCTGTAAAACACATGCAAAACAATAAAAGTCATAAAAATCACAT
Source organism: Treponema sp. (assembly GCA_016286365.1). Lineage (GTDB taxonomy): Bacteria > Spirochaetota > Spirochaetia > Treponematales > Treponemataceae > Treponema_D. Next base: position 454,303 of record JAEESN010000001.1, on the reverse strand, counting down.
TTCCTGTTATCTATACATAACCTCCAAAAATCATTATACTTTAGGTCTATAAATTTGCATTTATCCTGCGGCCTGTGTGTCGTACGGTAAAAATATATAAGATTTCGGGCAAGGCTTTTTAGTATTTTCTGCCCGGTATCGTAAAGGAAAAATTATGAATTTTACGGAATTTAGTCTTGATGAAAGACTTTCTAAGGGTATTGAAGCTGCCGGTTATGTTAATTGTACACCTGTTCAGGAGCAGGTAATTAAAGCTTCGGTTGTTAATTCGGATATTAATTCTAAGGGCCCGGATTTATATGTTCAGTCACAGACAGGAACCGGAAAAACCTGTGCTTATCTTGTTGCTGTAATTCAGAGGATGCTTAATAATCCTGGAAAAAAATGTCTTATTTTAGCACCAACTCGTGAACTTGCCGTTCAGATTGAAGAAGAAGCAAAAGTTCTTGCAGGACCTGGCGGTCTTAAGGCATTCAGTGTTTATGGTGGTGTAGGTTACGAAAAACAGATTTCCATGCTCAAAAAAGGCGTAGATATCATCATCGGAACACCTGGCCGTGTAATCGATTTACAGGAAGGAGGAAACCTTTCTTTATCCGATGCCGCATTCTGTGTAATTGACGAAGCAGACCGCATGTTCGACATGGGATTTTATGATGACCTTAGAAAAATCCTTAAGTGTCTTCCGGAAGCAGAAAACCGCCAGACAATGCTTTTCTCTGCAACACTCAATACTTATGTAAAAAATCTTGCGTGGGAATATACACGTGATCCAATCGAAATTACTATCGAAGCAGAAAACATCACTGTAAGCGAAATCTCACAGGAACTTTTACACGTTTCAAGCGACGAAAAAATGAAGCTTTTAATCGGAATTTTAAAGCATGAACTTCCGGAAAGCGTAATCATTTTCTGTAATACAAAACGTACCTGCGAAGTTGTTTCAAAACGGCTTGCAATCAACAATATTAAATCAGAATTCCTTATCGGCGACTTACCTCAGTCAAGAAGACTTTCAATCCTTAATAATTTTAAGGCCGGAGAAGTAAGATGCCTTGTTGCTACAGATGTTGCAGCGCGTGGAATCGACGTTGATGATCTTGCCATGGTAATCAACTATGATTTACCTGTAGAAGCAGAAAACTATGTTCACAGAATCGGTCGTACAGCAAGGGCTGGAAAATCAGGTAAGGCTTATACTTTCTGTTCTGAACAGGATGTTTACAATCTTCCTGCAATTGAACGCTATATCGAAATGCAGATTCCTTCTACAGTAGCATACCCGGATCAGATGGAAGAAGATAAATCAGCCGGAATGTTCATTAAGACAGAAAACTGGCGTGGCGACGATGATTACGATAACCGTAACGGAAGAAGAAAAGGACGCGACGGAGATTTCCACAATAAGGGCGGAAAATCAAACTATCATAAAAATCATTCTGACCGCGGTGGCTATCACAAAGACGGCTACAAGAAAGACGGATATAAAAATCACAACAAGGGTCAGAACCGTAAACCATATATTGATCCTGCAAAGCTCGAAGGTCTTTCTTACGAAGAACGCATGAAGCTTTACAAAGAAGCATACGCTAATCAGTCTTCTTCAAAAGATAATAAAAACTATAAGAACTCTGATTACAAAAAGAATCAGTATGGTTCAAATAAAAAAGACGGATACAAGGGCGGACACTCTAAAGATTATAAGAAGGGTGGATACCAGAAAAACAGTTATAAAAACGGAAACAAAAATTATAACAAACCGCACAATGATTATAATAAAAACAAACCTGCTCCACAGAAAAAGTCTTTGTGGCAGAAGGTAAAGGGTTTATTCGGAAAAAAATAAAATATCGGAATATAAAGGAAATATAGATGATTACTGTAAGTGATGTTAGTGTTTCATTCAGCGAAAAACCGCTTTTTAAAGATGTAAACCTCAAGTTCAATAAGGGAAACTGTTACGGAATTACCGGTGCAAACGGAGCAGGTAAGTCGACCTTTTTAAAGCTTTTGTCGGGAGAACTCGAAAAAGATTCAGGCGAAATTTTTATGACTCCGGGCGAACGCATGGCTGTATTAAAACAGGATCACTTTGCTTTTGACCAGTATTCTGTAAAAGATACAGTTATGATGGGTTTCCCTCGGCTTTACGAAGTTTCTAAAGCACGCGATGAAATCTATGCAAAAGCTGATTTTACCGAAGAAGACGGAATTAAATCTGCAGAACTGGAAGCAGAGTTTGGTGAACTTGGCGGATACGAAGCAGAAAATCAGATTGAACAGATGTTGTCGGGGCTAGGTCTTGAAGAAGAATTCCACGACAGAATGATGAGCGACCTTGATGAAAGCCAGAAAGTTCGTGTTCTTTTAGCACAGGCAATTTACGGTAATCCTGATGCACTCATTCTCGACGAACCTACAAACGGTTTGGATATTGAATCAATCACCTGGCTCGAAAACTTCCTTCTGGAATTTGAAAACACTGTAATTGTTGTATCTCACGACCGTCACTTTTTGAACACAGTATGTACATATATCTGCGATATCGATTTTGGAAAGATTACACAGTTCAGCGGTAACTACGATTTCTGGTATCAGATGACACAGGTTTTACAGCGCCAGGCTCATGACCAGCAGAAAAAGACAGAAGAAAAAATGAAGGACCTCCGTGAATTCATCCTCCGATTCTCTTCTAATGCTTCTAAGGCAAAACAGGCAACAAGCCGTAAAAAGATTTACGACAAGCTTGCAGATTCCCTCGAAGAAATCCCGGTTTCTACACGTAAGTTCCCTTATGTAAACTTTAAGGCAGACCGCGAAATCGGAAACAACGTACTCGAAATCAAAAAACTCAACTATAAAGATTCAGACGGTAATCAGCTTTTAAAAGACTTTTCTTTAGTAGTAAACAGAACAGATAAAATCGCTTTTGTCGGAATTGAACATAATTCTGTAACAGCTCTTTTTGACATCATAAACGGTGTTAAACAGCCCGAAAGCGGTGAATTCTTCTGGGGACAGACAACAAGCCAGACATATTTACCACGTGATAACTCAGCCAATTTTGATAACGACATGAACATCACTGAATGGCTCAAACAGTATTCAAAAGAACAGGACGACGGATATGTTCGCGGCTTCCTTGGAAGAATGCTCTTTAGCGGCGATGAATCACTCAAGAAAGTAAAGGTATTATCCGGTGGTGAAAAAGTTCGCTGTATGCTTTCAAAATTGATGCTAAGCGGTGCAAACTGTATCACAATGGATGATCCTACAAACCATCTTGACCTTGAAGCAATTCAATCGCTCAATGAAGGTTTAATTGCTTTCCCTGGTGTTCTTTTATTCAGTTCACACGACCACGAATTCATCCAGTCTATTGCAAACAGAATCGTAGAAATCACTCCAAACGGTGTAATCGACCGCATGATGAGTTTTGATGATTATATTACAGATCCTACAATCACAGAACTCAGAAAGAAGCTCTACGAAGGAACCGGAAAGAAGATTAAATACAGGGTATAAGACGCCTTTGTTCTCTAAGAATATTCTTATTTTTTTCTTATTGAAAAAATATAACAATCTCCGATTCTTGAGATATAATTCTAATTAATCAAGGAGTTAATATGAAAAAATTAATTGGAATATTATTAATCTCTAGTTTACTCATCAACTCACTTTTTGCCGGAGACAAATCAAAGGCAAATAAAGTTAAAATCATGCCTATAAAGACTCCATATAATACAATCCAGACCAATGCAGAAGGAAAATCTACTCAGACCGTAGTTTCCGACAGTGGTATAGAAATCACACTCGATGCGGAACTCAAAGATGATGACCTTCAGTACAATCTTAAATTAACAAATTTAAGAAATAAGAATTTCAAAGTTCAGCAGGATTGTATCAAAACTTATTACGGTAATTTTGAAAAGGATGACTGGACAGAAAACGATTATACAGTTTATAAACTCCCTGAACAGACAACAACTCCACAGACTTCTACAAATAAATCTGATGAAGAAACAGCACTTCAGACCTGCCTTATAGTAGGTGCTTCATGTCTTTGTGCACTCGGCTTACTTCAGATCTGTAATGCAACTGAATCTTCAGGCAAGAAGACAACCGTTAAGAATTCTAAAACAAGAAGAGTTGAACCTCGTCATACACCTCCTTCTTCTTCAAGACATCATTCTTCAAGAGGAAATACAAACTTTATCTGGCTCTTTATTGATGATGATGCAGTTTCTTCAAGCTCAGACAGAAATACATCCCGCAATACAGATGATTACAACAAAAGAGATGCTGTTGTAACTCCAGTTGTACCGGAAGATGAAGAAATTACAAATCCAGATATTTATAAAGGTTCTTTCCTTGTACCTGCAGGAAAAGGCCCTGATTATAAACTCCGCTTTATTGTTTCAGATAATGAATATATCGATTTCTACTTTAGCAGAAGCGACAGGGATGATTATGTAAATCCATTCAAAGACAGATCTTACGCAAGACATTCCCTCCTTGTTTCTTCTAACCTCGACTTCTCTAAGTGGGGTGGATACTACATCTATTCTGGTGCTCCAGTGGGATTCTATCTTGGTGGTTCTGTTGCTGCTTCATTTAGTGGAGATACATGTGGAACTACAAACGGAAATGACTTCAACGATATTTTTGTAAATTATACAGCTGGTTATCCAAATCCATATGATCCATATACAGATTACAGATATGGACTTACAAATATCAGCGATACTATTTTCAACACGCTTACTGTAGACTTTGGATTTACAATCAAGGCTATTCCACATACATGGATTATGCTTGGTTGTGGTATGGATATGAACAAGGTTTATAAGAAAGGTGATATTTGCTGGAAGACCTATTATGAACCTGATTCTGCATACAACGATTCTTCCCGCAAAATGACTACAGGCTGGGTTGAACAGGATGAGGTTGAATTCGAATTCTATCCTGAAATTGGTATAAACTTAATCTTTGACCACATTGATATTGGTGCCCTCTGCCAGTACTCAATCGTAAGAAAAGAAGCAAGCTTTACGATAATGGCCGGTATTGCATTCTAAATCGTGGCTAAGTCCGGTTTGAATGTGTGCATTTGATCTAAGCCTATTCAGCCGGAATTGATTACAGTTTCGATTTAAAATCTTTAAGCATATCACTTAATAAATCATGAGTCTCTTCGGGTGTTATCTGTTTAGGCTCATGATATTCTACTAAGTTCGAAGGAATCTCGTCTAAAAAGCGGCTTGGTTCACATTCATTTACAACCTGATTATGTCTTCTCTTCCTGCACGAAGAAATTAAAAGCTTGTCGCGTGCTCTTGTAATCGCTACATAAAAAAGACGTCGTTCTTCTTCTACATCACCGTTATTTTCTTCTACAGAGCGGGCATGAGGAATAAGACCTTCTTCGGCACCTGCAATAAATACAACTGGGAATTCGAGTCCTTTAGATGCATGGATTGTCATGAGGTTTACTTTTCCCTTGTCGTTTTCGTCTTCCATATCGTCGCGGGAAAGAAGGGTGATTCTGTTTAAGTAATTAAAAAGACCTGGAGAAGTGTTATCAGGATCGTTTTCCCAGGTTTCCATAGAGTTTAAAAGAAATTCAATGTTTTTCATCTTAAACTGAACTGCTTTTACACTCTTTGAAAACTCTGTAACAAGGTGGTCTTTATAATTAATTTCTTCTACAAGCTCACGAACTTTTTTAGAAAGACCGTGTCCGCTTAAAAGCTTTGAACGGTTATTTTCGATTATATCAACAAATTCCTGTAAATCTTCTTTAAGGGTATCTGATGCACTGCTTACAGGGGCTTTTAACAAAGACTGAATTGCTGTCCAAAGCGTAGAGCCGAGTTTTTCTGCTTCGTCGTTTATAATTCCTATTGCAGCACGCCCGATCCCACGACGCGGAGTATTGATTATTCGTAAGAGATTTATATCGTCGTCGTGATTGGCAATTACACGAAGATAACTTATTATGTCTTTGATTTCTTTTCTTTCGAAGAATGAAGTTCCGCCGCTCATAGTGTACGGGATATTTGCAGATAAAAATGCTTCTTCTATAAAACGGCTCTGAGTGTTTGCACGCATTAAAACACCGAATTCATCGTATTTACGTTTTTCTTCTGCCGCAATTCCAAGAATGCTGTCTGCAATAAATTCTGCTTCGTCTGTTTCGTTTTCGGGCATAAAGATTTCTATTGGTTTTCCGCCGCCGTTTCCCGACCAGAGCTTTTTATCCTTTCTGTTAGTGTTATGAGAAATTACACCGTTTGCTGCTTCAAGGATTGTTTCTGTAGAACGGTAATTCTGCTCGAGCCTTATCTCTGTTACATCAAAATCTTTTTCAAAGTTGATTATATTCTGATAGTCGGCGCCTCTCCAGCTGTAGATTGACTGATCATCGTCACCTACAACAGCAACATTTTTATCTGCTAAAAGGTGCATGAGTTCATATTGCTGATGGCTTGTATCCTGAAATTCGTCTACCATGATGTATTTATATCTTGCTCGGTATTGTGTCAGGATATCAGGATTTTCGCGGAAAAGTTTGATTGGAAGGACAATAAGATCATCAAAATCTACTGCGTTATAAAGCTTAAGCCCTTCCTGATAGCTTTCGTAAAGCGGGCGGTACATGTCGTTGGAAGTGTCCCAGTTTTTTCGCCCTGTTTTTATATTGGAAATGAGGTTTCCGATCATGTAGATGTCCATTGCTTCGGGACTGAATTTAAGCTCGCGGCCACATTCTTTTATTAAAGAAACTCTGTCTGTTTCGTCGTAAATACTGAAGTTTTCCCTGTAGCCGAGTCTTTCTATTTCTGAACGGAGAACTTTTACACCGAATGCATGAAAGGTAGAAACCGTAAGATTCTGAAGTTTTTTCTGTGTTAAATCCTTGATTCTTTCTTCCATTTCTTTTGCTGCCTTGTTTGTAAAGGTGAGCGCAAGAATCTGACTTTGAGGAATTCCCTTGTCGAGCATGTGTGCAATTCGGAATGTGATTACGCGTGTTTTACCGCTTCCGGCTCCTGCAATGATTAAAATTGCACCTTCGGTAGTTGTAACAGCGCGGTACTGCTCGGGATTCAAATCATTTTTGAGTTTAGAAAGATCAAGCATAGGGTTATATAATACGTTTTTTTATTGAAAAAAGAAAGATATTATTTTAGTATTTAACCTAAAGAATAAAAAAAAGTTATTAAGAGAGGACAGCATGAATCTTATTTCCGAAATCAAAAAAAATAAATCACTATATACTTTTTTACTAGTGATGTTTTTAATTGCCTTATCCAGCTGTTTATATTTTTATGTTACGGCCAGAAACGAAGACAAAGATGTAATCAAGGGTTTAGAAGATGAACGAAAAGAACGACTTATTCTTTCAGAAACTATTCTTTCGGACGCTGTTCAGAAAAATAGTGTAAGAAAAATTCGTAAAATTTTTAAAGAGAACGAAGATTTAATAAAAGATTCATATAAAGAAAAATCATATGGCGAAAATGAATATTATTCGATTCTTCATTATGCAATAAATATTCAGAATTACGAGGCTGCAGAAGAAATTTTAAAAGCAGGCTACAATCCCGATGTAAAAGATAAAAACGGCAATACACCATTACTCTATACCGTAAGCACTGATACTCTTTTTATGAATGTAGCAAGAAAACTTTATTTAAAAGATTTTGACGAAGAAATAAAATTTATAAAGCTTTTGCTTGATTATGGAGCTTCGGTAAATGCCTGTGATGACGAAAACAGAAATCTTCTTATTCTGGCCTCTCAACAAAGCTGGATTTTAACGGGTGAAAATTTTTCTATTCCAGAATACTTAATCAAAGAAGCACATATAGATATAAATCATCTTGATTCAAATAATCATACTGCTGCTTATTATGCACTCTCACAGAAAGGTATAAGATTTGCGCATTTTCTTATAGTAAAAAATCATGCAGATGTGACAATAGGTTTTGATGAAACTTATACACCGGCTGTTCTTCTTTCTAATATGGATTTTGACAAGAATTATAATTATGAAGATATAAAAAAAGAACTTCCTGAAAATATAGATGATGAAACAAAAAAAACTGCTACTCTTTTATTAGAAAAAGCTTCGGGCATTGCATCAAGTTTTAAAAAATTAAAAGAAGAAATAATCGTAGAGTTTAAAAATCAGGGAATTACTGATCTGGAACTTTAATATATCTTTTAGTTATTCACAAAATACACGCAATCTTATATATTATAAATGTATGGATACCATACGGGATTTTACCTATAGGAATTAAATATGAACGCTAAAGTTTCTGCATTTTTAAACAAACACAATTTTGAAAGCCATATTGATGTTTATTCTGTGGCAAAAGATATCCAGGGCGATATGATTAAGGGCTTAAAAAAAGAGGGCTCTGATCAGGATATGATAAGGACTTTTACAAATCCGCCTGAAAGTTCTGCAAAAGGGAAGTCTGTAATTGTGATTGATGCAGGAGGAACAAATTTCCGTTCATGCCTTGTAAGTTTTGATAACGAAGGAAACCCTGTGATTTCCGAAATGGAAAAAACTAAAATGCCTGGGGTAGAAAAAGAACTTTCCAAAAAAGACTTTTTTAAACAAATTGCCGCAAATCTTGAACATTTAAAAAACAAAGCCGACAGAATCGGTTTCTGTTTTTCTTATCCGATGGAAATTCAGGAAGATAGAGATGGAATCCTTTTAGGTTTTTCTAAGGAAGTAAAAGCTCCGGAAGTTATCGGCTCTGCAATCGGAAAATGTCTTAAGGAAGAACTTGAAAATAACGGCTGGAATACAATCAAAAGAATATCTTTATGTAATGATACAGTTGCTGCTTTACTTGCGGGAGCGGCTTGTGCAACAGAAGGGGACCGTTTTTCTTCCTATATCGGTTTTATTTTAGGAACAGGAATGAATGCAGCATACCTTCAGCCTGAAAGTTCAGAATATAATATTAAAAAGCAGATTGTTGTATGCGAAAGTGGAAAATTCCTTGGAGTTAACCGCTCTGATTTTGATGTTGAATTTGATAAAACTACTGTAAAACCAGGAACTTTTTATCTTGAAAAACTCTGCTCGGGTGCATATCTTGGACCTGTTTCCTGGTTTGCCCTTACTGCAGCAGCAAAAGACGGATTATTTTCTGAAAATACATGCAAAAAAATCCTTGAACTTCCGGTTTTAACTTTAATCGAAATGGATAAATTCCTTCATAATCCGTTCAATTGTGAATGTGTTTTGGGAAAGATTGCATGCGAAACAGCAACAGAAGATGATACCGACATGATGTACCAGCTTTTAGATGCGATTGCCGAACGTTCTGCACGCTATTCTGCTGCAATTTTAACTGCTTGTGCAATTCAGACAGAAAAAGGTAAAAATGCAAGTATGCCAATCTGTATGCTCTGTGACGGAACAACATTCTTTAAGACAAATATGATTTTACAGAGGGTGAACGGATATCTTGACCAGGTGCTTACTAATCAGCTTGGAATATACTGGAAGATTGTTTCTTGTGATAATGATATTACACTGGGCGCTGCAATTTCTGGTCTGATTGATTAATCACTCAGATGTTCAGTAAGTTAATCACAAGAAGCTCCGTTTTATTTTTTTTACATATTTAATATTTCGTATTTGATAGACTCCCGATTGTATGATATAATATTAAATAATATTTGTTTGTGAGGGGAACATGTCATTTAAGAAAAATTTAGGAAAATCTTTTGTCCTTCTTCTTATAATAATCATCTTAATTCTTGGCGGGCTTTTGTGGTTTGATAAGCTTGGAATTGTTCATGTAAAATCAGTTTTTGCCCCGGTTTATAAAATGATGGGAAAAGACCCGCAGGTTTCTACAACTGCTACACAAACAAAACCTTTAGTAGGCGATTTAGATCAGGATAGAATCGATAAACAGAAAGAAGCAATAAACATTCAGATAGAAGAACTTGAAAAGCGCGAAGCTGATTTATTGGCCGCAGAACAGTTAAATGCCCAGATTGCAAGCGAACTTGACGAAAGACAAAAAAATCAGGAAGAAATAGAAAAAACATTTAACTCAATGGTAAATCAGTACGATGATAAGAATAAGAATATTGAACAGGTTGCTAGAAGTCTGAATGGTATGAAACCTCAGAATGCCGTAGAAATCCTGCTTAAGAGCGATGACCAGCTGGTTGTTGATATCTTAAGAAAATGTGACGAAATGGCTGCAGCTGAGGGAACAACCTCTCTTACTTCGTACTGGCTTTCTTTAATGCCTGCTGATCGGGCTGCACAGATACAGCGAAAGCGGGTTAGTAAACCAGACGCACTAGAGTAGTAATTCAGCAAAGGCAATCCTTCAATTTTTCTTATGGAGGTTTGCCATGCAGGTAGTTACTACTGATCTTTTATTAAATAACTCAGTTTCAGAAGTTCAGTTACCTAAAGACACAACAATCTCTCAAACTTTTCCTTCTGTTTCTTTTCAGGAGATGATGGATTTTGCAAAAAACTCAGAAATCAATCCGGAAGAAACTGTTTCTTCATATTCAGAGCAGTCAAATATTGCAAAAGAAAAATCAGATGTTGAAGACAAAAAAACAAACGAAACTCATGAATCGGTAAAAAATGAAAAAGAAGATTCAGATAAAGCTGAAGTTTCACAAATCAAAGTTACAGAAGAAGAAAAATCGGAAGCAGAGAACGAAAAAATCGAAGACAAAAAAATCAAAGATAATAAATCTGAATCAAAAATTCAGGTTACTAAAAAGACTTTGGATTTTGAAGAAGTAAATGTTCTTTCTTTTACAGGTGATGCATCTAAATCATTACAGAATGTAAAGGAAGAAAAATCAAATATACTTGAAAAAATTACTTCTAAGGCTGGAGCCGGAGACAAGAAAAAAGCAGGTGAAGGTCTTATTCAGTCAAAGCTCGATAAAGCCGGAAAAATCACTGTTACAGATTTAAGAACTCAGAAAGTTACGGAGACTGCAAATACTAAAAAAGCAGAATCAAAATTAAACTTCGACGTAAAATACAACGGTGGAAATACTGCAACAGTAAATATGAACTTCCTTGCACAGAACGCAGAAAACAACATGATGTCTCTTAATACTCAAGTGTCTGCAAGCGATGGTTCTAATTTCCAGGCAATGCTCAATAATCAGATTCAGGAAAATATCCCGGAATTTGTAAAGACAGGAAATTTAATCTTAAAAGATAATGATCAGGGAACAATCAATCTTATTCTTCATCCGGAAGATTTAGGTAATGTAAAGATTCATCTTTCCCTGGATGGAAAAACTATCAGCGGACATATCATTGTAGCTACAAAAGAAGCGCTTGAAGTTTTCAAAGACAATGCACAGACATTAAGGGAAGCATTTGAACAGAACGGTTTTGATAACGCAAGTTTTAATGTTTCTTATAATGATAACGGTTCTGGTTACGGACAGAATTCCGGTGAAAATTATAATTCAAACGATTTTGCAGCACGCCAGGCATATGATTTTTCCGGTGAAACTTCCGGGGTGGAAGAACCGCTTTTTGTAAACAATTCAGAAAAAAATTCTGAACATTCTATAAACATCGTCGCTTAATGTGTCGATAGAAAGTGAGTGAGGTAATGATGGAAGGACTTAACACACAAATGAATGCTGCAGATTTAGCAAGGGTTAACCAGGAAGTAGACAGGTTTAACAAAGAGCTTGCTGCAGAAAACAACGGACGAAAGACATCTAATGAACTTGGCAAAGATGACTTTTTAAAACTCCTGATAACTCAGATGCAGAATCAGGATCCGACTGAACCAATGGAAAACACTGAATTTATTGCACAGATGGCTCAGTTCTCATCTTTGGAACAGATGACTAATATGGCATCTTCTTTTGAAAAAATGTCAAATTATATTTCAGCATCGGAAGGCGCTTCCATGCTCGGAAAAACAGTACAGGTAAATGTTGGTGATGCTACTGTTACTGGAGTTGTTAGCGGTGCTATCAGAGGGGAAACTCCACAGGTTATTGTAAACGGTATGCGTTACGATTTAAATAAAGTTGCAGCTGTGTATGCAAACTAGAGGGTAGGGAAAGGAGAAATAGCTTTATGATGAGATCACTTTATTCCGGCGTTTCCGGATTGCAGAACCACCAGACAAGAATGGATGTTATTGGTAACAACATTGCCAACGTTAACACTGTTGGTTTTAAAAAGGCACGTGTAAACTTCCAGGATATGATAAGCCAGCAGATGCAGGGAGCTGCTAAACCTACCGAAGAAGTTGGTGGTGTAAACCCTAAAGAAATCGGTCTTGGTATGACAATCGCTGCCATCGATAATATCTTTACACAGGGTAACTTACAGTCAACCGGTGTACAGACAGATATCGCTATCCAGGGTAATGGTTTCTTTGTATTAAAGAGCGGTGACGAAAGTTTCTATACAAGAAACGGTGCATTCAGTCTTGATAAAAACGGAACACTTGTAAACCCTGCTAACGGTATGCGTGTTCAGGGCTGGATGGCTCAGGACTTTAATGGAGAACAGGTAATTTCTACAGCTGCTACTCCCACAGACTTAGTAATCCCTGTTGGATCTAAAGACCCTGCAAAAGCAACCCTCAATGTAAACTACAGATGTAACCTGGATAAAAATACTCCAGAAATCTTAGAAGGTGCAAGCCCTAAAGATATCGAAGAAGGAACATGGCGTACTTCTCAGGAAATCTACGACAGCTACGGTAAAGTACATCATCTTGAAATTGCTTTCCAGAGAGTACCGGGAAATCCTAACCAGTGGCAGGCAACAATCAACGTAGATCCGAACGATACAGAATTCACACAGGCTCGTTGTGGTATTGGTGATACAAACGGTATGGAAAATTACTTCATCATCAACTTCGATAACAACGGTGCTCTTGCTTCTATTGTAGACAGCGCAGGAAACGTTTCTAATCCGGAAGGTGATGTATTCCTTCAGGCTTCATATAACGTACCTGATTCAAATCCAGATGCAGACGGGAACATCGTAAGACAGACATTCAATCTTAATCTTGGAAAAGTTGGAGCTTGGGAAGATACAATTACACAGTCAGCATCTAAGAGTACAACAAAGGCTTTCTTCCAGGACGGATATAAAATGGGTTACCTTGATAACTTCAAGATTGACGCAAGCGGTATTATCACTGGTGTTTATGACAACGGTACAACACGTGTAATCGGACAGATTGCAATGGCTTCTTTCACTAACGACCGCGGTCTTGAAAAAGCTGGTGATAACACATTCGTTGAATCTAACAACTCTGGTATGGCTAACATTGGTGCTTCTGGAACACAGGGTAAGGGTAGCCTTATGGCAGGTACTTTGGAAATGTCAAACGTTGACCTTTCTGAACAGATGGTAGATATGATTGTTACACAGCGTGGATTCCAGTCTAACGCAAAGACAATCACAACATCAGATACATTACTTGAAACAGTATTGAGTCTTAAACGCTAAGTTTTAGATAAGATATAAAAAGAAATTTTTAGTCCTGAGTGATAACCATCAATCACTCAGGGCTTTTTTTATTTTAGGATTGATTTTGAATAAACATGTATTATAAATATGCATTCTGCGAGCGCAAGTTTTATGCGTTCACGGAGTTTTTAATTTTCCTTGTGATAAGGTTTTAATATTTTGATGATATTATCCTTTCTGAATAAGGTTGCGTATCCGTAGGCGGACATTCCCATCCAGTCTTTAATATCCGGGTCGGCTCCGTGTTTTGCAAGAATCTTTACAATATCTACTTTGTCGGCTCCAACTGCTAAAACAAGATTTGTCTGACCTTCTTTATTTATGGTATTTAATTCAGCACCTTTATTTACTAAAAGTTTTGTGATATCAAGGTTCCCTCGCCAGACAGCATCCATTACAGGAGTGTAGCCACGATCTTCGGAAACAATGTTTATGTCTGCTCCAAGGTCGATCAGTTTCTGGACAAAAGCTTCGTTATCGTTTCTGACAGCAATATTGAGCATTGGGGTTCCGTTTTCGTCACGAGAATTAATATCTATACCACCCTGTAAAAAGAGATTGCAGATTTGTGATTTATTTTTTGCGATATAAGTTCCAAAGCAGTCTGGAGTAAATGGAATTCCTTTGTTCAAAAGCTTTTTCTTTGCAAGGCGTTTGGTATTTGCATCAAAAATATCATGATACTGTTTTTTGATGTAAGAAATCATTTCCTGTTTTTTGGAAAGATAGATGATTGAATCTTTAGAAAAAAGGTTTGAATCAGATATTTCTTTAATGTCTGTCAGGACAAGAACTTCTTTTGCAGAAGCGTGTGCAGAAATCATAGCGATTGGAAGAAGTTTGTCAGATAAATCAACAGAATTTTTTGAGTAGATTACAAGAAGAGAAAGATCATCAACATGTTTTTTTTCTTTCTTAAGATTTTTTAATTCAAAATCGCAGAGAAAAATCTTTGCCGAATTTTCCTTTTCCCTTATAACACCCGAAACCTGCGCCTTAAATTCATCATCATCAGAAATCACCAGGAAGTTCATACAATAATTATAAATGTAATAAGGGGATAAAACAAGAAAAAAAAAGAATATTAATTTGAGTATCTATGTTTATATTATTTTACAAAGATCTTTAGAAATCCAGGAGATACAGATCTGGATGTTTTTATATTTTTGGTTTATATCAGAAAAATGAATAATTTTTTCATAATGACAGACTCTGTTTCTAAGGTCTCTTATATCATTAATATAAATCTGAATATTTTTAATATTCCTTTGTTTTTTTGGGCAATCTTTGAAAACTCTTTTAACAAGAAAACTTTGAAATTTACATTGTGTATAACGTTTAGAGAAGAGTGTTGTCCAAAAGCCTAAAGTAAGTTCTGAGATAATTCTATCGTGAGTTATTTGTTTGTTTTGTTTTGAGAGTCTATTTTTAACTTCTGTAATTTTATGTAGACTATCTTTATCTAATGGAAGGATATTTATCCAATCAGCTCCATTTACATAAGTAGTTAAAACTGAGTCTATAGCATTTCGTAAGATAATTTCGAAATAATGTAATTTGGTATAAAACATTTTACAAAGTTTAATATTCTTTCTATATAGTTGAAATTGTTTAGAAACAGATTTATTAGGAAGATAAGATTCAAGCCTTTGTCTGGAGAAATATTTTTGTAATTCAATTTTTTGTTTTGAATTCATATTTTAAATATATACTTGATTTTTGAAAATTTCCATAGTATATTGATTATGAGAGCCGCGGGATTCCTTCTCGCCTGTTTACCAGGTGGTTCATCGAAAGATGGCGTAGGGACCGCGGACTGTTTTTTTTTAACGGCAATCAGCAAGATTTAAATTTAAATAAAAAAAACTTCCAGCGAAAACTGGAAGTTTTTTATGCCACAGGTTGGAATCGAACCAACGACATACGGATTTTCAGTCCGGCGCTCTACCAACTGAGCTACTGCGGCGTATGTAAGAATTACTATATAAAAAAACGTGATTTGTGTCAATAACTTAAAATGAAAAATCAAAGAATTTCTGAATATTTTTTTCTTTTTAAAATCTAGGTTTAAATCCTATTTGAATTTAATTTACAATATAGTAAAATATAAGAATGAAGTTGAATCAAAACGTTATTGCTTTTACTGGCGGCGGAACCGGAGGACATATTTATCCGGGCCTTGCTGTTGCAGATGAACTTAAAACTCTTGCTAAAAAAAATAATATTGAATTAAAGATTTACTGGATTGGCTGTTCAACCGGCATGGATAAAAAAATTGTCCAGGCATCACTCGATTCAAACGGAAATCCTTTAATCGATAAGTTTTACGGTATTCCTTCGGGAAAGCTAAGACGTTATTTTTCTCTTAGAAACTTCACAGATATTTTCAGAATCATAGGTGGATACTTTTCTGCAAGAAGGGTATTACGAAAATTAAAACCTGCTCTTCTTTTTTCCAAAGGTGGATTTGTAAGCGTTCCTCCGTGCTTTGCAGCCAGTCGTCTTAAAATTCCTTTATTCACTCACGAATGTGATTTTACAATCGGTCTTGCAAACAGACTCAATTTTAAAAATGCCAAAAATATTTTTCTTTCCTATGAAGAAACTAAAAAAAGCCTTTCGCCAGTCGAACAGAAAAAGGTCGTAGTTACAGGAAATCCTGTGCGCCCTGTTTTTTATAACGTAAATCCAAAAGATGGGCTTGTGTTTCTTGGAATTAAAAAAGCTAAAAAGCCTGTTCTCTTAGTTCTTGGTGGAAGCAGCGGAGCAAAACAGATTAATGATCTTGTATCAGAAAATCTTGACTGGCTTTGCAAAAATTATATCGTTGTACATCAGACTGGTCTTGTAAATAATAATGCGGATACAGAAAAACAGTTAAAACAGAAATATGGGGAAGACTATAAGCCTTATCCTTTCATCTATTCAGAAATGCCTTCTGTTGTAGCATGTGCCGATGTAATTCTTTCTCGTGCAGGGGCAAACTCAATCTGGGAAGCGGCAGTTTTATTAAAACCTATGGTTTTGATTCCTTTGTGCGGAAGCGGAACAAGAGGAGATCAGGTAGATAATGCAAAATTCTTCGAGAATAAAAAAGCTGCAATCGTATTACTTGGTCAGGATGCAAATTCAAAAAATTTACAGAAAGCACTTACAACAATGCTTGATTCAAAAACACGAAAACAGTATTCAGATAAAATTAAAAAAATGACTGGCAGTAAAAAAAGTGTAGAAGTAATAGCAGAAAACTTATTCAATGAGCTTACGGGACAGAAAAATGTTTAATGTAATCGATATTATTTTTATTCTTATAATTTTAGTTTTTTCGATAATCGCAACTGCAAAAGGATTTGTAAAAGAAATCTTTAATAAAGCTTCGTGGATTTTGGGAATTGTATTTGGTGCTATCTTTTGTAAAAAATTAAGTCCATTTCTGGAAGGATTTGTAAAAAGCGAAACATTAAGAACTATCTGCGCTTTTCTTTTAATTTTTATGGTCGTTTTTTTAATTCTCCAGATTATTAAGACAATCATTCATAACGCCTTTGATACAGAAATTATGGGTGGATTAGATAAGGCTCTTGGATTTTTCTTTGGCATAATCGAAGGGCTTGCTGTTGTAATGCTCATAATTGTATTATTAAGTATACAGCCGTTTTTCCCTACAGAAGCTATGTTCGGAAACAGTTTTTTCTTTAATCTTTTAGCACCGCTTCTTGGCACAAATAAAAAATTAATTCCGGGGACCATTGCCTGATGTTTGAAAATTTAGTAAATCAGAATGCAGTTCAATTGATTTCTCAGGATATAAAAAATAACAGATTTCCGCGTACAGTTATGTATTGTGGTAACGAAGCAAGCGGCAAACTTTCTGCTGCTTTAGAAACGGCAAGAGTTTTTTCGTGTACCGGAAGAAAAAGGGGATTATGGACCTGTGAATGTCCGTCGTGTCTTCGTCATAAATCTTTAATCTGTTCGAATGTTTTGTTACTCGGTCCAAGAGACTGTTCTCTCGAAATCTCTGCTGCAAAAGACTGTTTTGTGCGAGCTTTTCGTGATAATGCAAAATACCTTAATGCCGCACGTTATTTATTTTTAAGAAGCATCAGAAAGCTTACGATGAGGTTCAGCGGAATTTTACTTTCTGGAGACAGCAATATAAATAAAATCGGTTCTGTTCTTGAAGAAATAAATGATAGTCTTGAACTTTTAGATTTTCCACGAGAACTTCCTCCTTTTGATGAAAGTGTGAAAATTACAGAAAATCTAGAAAAGCTTTCTTTTAAACTCGAAAGTGATTTTCTTTACGATTCCATTCCAATCAATCAGATAAGGAATATGGAAGAGTGGGCGCACATAAAATCAGAAGAAGGGAAAAAGACAATAATCATAGAAAATGCAGACAGAATGCAGAACAGTGTAAGAAATGCACTTTTGAAAATTCTTGAAGAACCGCCTGAGGATTGCATCTTTATTCTTTTAACTTCTAATAAAAATGCAATCATGGAAACTATTCTTTCGCGTGTTCGTCCATATAATTTTGTAACAAGGGATCTGGAATCTCAGGCAAAAGTAATAAAACTTGTTTTTCATAATGAATATTTCAACGGGGAAATTCAGGAATATCTTCAAACATTTTTACCGGTTGCATCTTCAAAGCTCAAAGAAGAATCAGAAAAGTTTTATAATATGATAATTCACGGTTCCATCCCCGAAACTGCATCTTTTGTAAAAGAGTGCGGTAACTTTGAACCAAGGATTGAATTAAAAATCTTTTTGACACATATATTGGCTCAGCAGAAGAAAATTTTAAACAATCAGGCAGGATGCGAAGCTTCGGCACAGACTGTAAAGGTTATTCAGAATGCTTGGGAAAATGTTACTTTATATAATCTTTCTGTAACCGCAGCTTTAGAGATTCTTGTGCGTGATATAAGTAAAATAAATATTACATACGGAAAAATATTATGCGCGGATATGTAAAAAGAGTTTCCCAAAAGGCAGATAAACTTTCTGTTGAACAGCTCCGTTCTCTTTTAGACGACATGATGGAAGAAAACGGAAATCTTTACTCAATTTTAGAATCTGTTTCTGCAGGACTTTTAATCGTAGACAATAATTTTATCCTTCAGCAGACAAACACGCTTGTAGAAAGCCGCCTTCCGTTCAACATCAGAACGGATGATATAAAAGCTTCTTCCGTACCAATCTGGGAAATCTTAGATGACCCTGATATAGCTCAATTTTTTAAAAACTGCAAGGAAAAAGAAATCACAAACTGCTCCGAAGAATTTACAACAACTACATCCGGTGGAACAATCAGATTTTTAACAATTACGATGACTCCTTTAATGCATGACGGTAAACTTTCCGGAAGAATTTTCCTTGTGATGGATGTTACAGAAAATAAAAATCAGGAAGTAATGCTTCACAGAATGGAAAACATGGCTAATCTTACAAATCTTGCTGCCGGAATGGCCCACGAAATCAAAAATCCTCTTGGAGCAATAAGCATTCATATCCAGCTGATTCAAAAAGCACTTAAAAAAGCACGCGAAAATCAGGATAAATTACCCGAGAAAAAATTTGTAGAAGATCACATAGATGTCGTAAACGAAGAGATTGAACATCTTAATAAGCTTGTAATGGATTTTCTTCTTGCAGTAAGACCTGTAAAAGCAACGTTAGAATTAAAAAATCCGGAAGACATCATCTTAAATACTGTGGAATTCATCACTCCGGAATTCAACCGCTCAGGCGTAAACATTGAGTTTAATAATTCAGGACTAAATAAAAAAATCCTCCTGGACGAAAAACTGCTCCGCGATGTAATTATGAATCTTGCACAGAATTCGCTTGCTGCAATTAAATCATATAGAAAGGATGACGGACTTTTTAAAATCCGCTGTTATATAAAAGAAAATAAATATATCATAGAAACAAGCGACAACGGCTGCGGGATGGACAGCGAAACTCTTTCTAAAATTTTTGAACCTTATTATACTACTAAGGCAAACGGCACAGGGCTTGGGATGACTATGGTTTATAAAATCATTAAAGAATTTTCGGGCGAAATTGTTGTTGATTCAGAAAAAGATGCTGGAACTAAATTTACACTCATCTTTCCTCTGCCTCAGAAAGATAAAAAACTTTTGACATCGGAAACAGAATAAAAAAGGAATCTGTATGGAAAAACTTACGATTTTAACAATAGATGATGAAGAAAATATAAGAAACGGTCTTGCAGATAATTTTGAACTCGAAGGCTACGAAGTAAAACAGACAGCGAGCGGAAAAGAAGGCCTTGATATAATCTCTAAAGAAAAAATTGATCTTGTAATTACAGACCTTCGAATGGATGGAATGACAGGTGACGAGGTTGTACGCCAGGTTGTTTCAAAGTATCCGGGTATTCCGATTATCGTTCTTACAGGACACGGAAGCATAGATGATGCAACTAAAGCAATTAAAGAAGGTGCTTTTGATTTTCTTACAAAACCTCTTGATCTAGACCACTTAAACATTGTTGTAAAAAATGCCCTTAAAGGCAGACTCCAGGAATTAAAGATAAACGAACTTCAGGATAAGCTTAAGAATGCTGTAAAAACTGATCAGATGATTGGTAAATCTGTAGAGCTCAATAAAGTTCGAAACATGATAGATAAGGCCGCACCTACAAAGGCAAGCGTTTTGATTACAGGCGAAAGCGGAGTAGGAAAAGAGCTTGTTGCAAGAGCAATTCATAATAATTCCCCAAGAAAAGATAAACCTCTTGTTATTGTTCACTGTGCGGCTTTGTCGCAGACACTTTTAGAGAGTGAACTTTTTGGACACGAAAAAGGTGCATATACCGGAGCTGATTATTTACAGAAAGGTAAGTTTGAACTGGCGGATGGCGGAACACTTTTCTTAGATGAAATTGGTGAAATCAACTTAAGCACACAGATAAAACTTTTGAGGGTTTTACAGGAAAAATCTTTTGAAAGGGTAGGCGGCGAAAAAACAATCTCTGTTGATATAAGAATCATTGCTGCTACAAATAAAAACCTGGAAGAGGAAGTAAAAGCCGGACGTTTCCGCGAAGATTTATTTTACCGTTTGAATGTAGTAAAAATTCAGATGCCGTCTTTGCGCGAACGAAAAGATGATATTCCTTTACTGATGCACGCTTTCTTAAAAGAATTCAACATTGAAAACAAAAAAAATATCACAGGATTCGACAATAAAGCAAAATCAGCAATTATAAAATATTCATGGCCCGGTAACATCCGTGAACTTCGTAACTGCATAGAAAGCGCAGTTGTTATGTGTAACGGAGAAATAATCACACCAGACGATTTACCTGAATCTGTAAGAAATAATTCTACAGAAAACGCAATCATAATTCCAATGGGAACTACAGTGGAAGATGCAGAGAACATAATCATAAGGGAAAATCTTGCATTCAATAACGGAAATAAATCTAAAACAGCAGAAATCCTTGGAATAGGGCGTAAAACTCTGCAGAGAAAGCTTGTAGAAATGGGAATAGAAAAGGAAGAAGACGAATAATTCCTGAATTATTGCCCGAAAAAGTGTTAAAAATCAGTTAAATAATCATATTTCTCGGCAGAAAGAGCATGTAAAGGTTATAATAATTCTTAACATGTATAAAAATTTATACATACATATTACTTGTGATTATAGTAGTTTTTGAGGATATTATAGGCCGAAATTACCTGTTCAACTGTATAGTACTGTGCTTCGCCTGTTTTATTTTCTTTCGTATCAGGATGTGCTTTTTTAAGAGCCTGGTGGTACGCTTTTTTAATCTTTTTCCAGTCACACGGGGACACTATATGTAGTGTGTCTAAGGAATCAGACACTTCTTTTGGAATATGCATTTTTTCTGCATATTTATGCAATTCTGAATATTCATAATCAGAAAAAGATGCGTCTTTATACACCTTTCCAACTGGAATTTCTTCGGTGAAAGATGTATTGTGCTTTATTCTTCGGGTATTTACTTTATTTTGATTAGTTTTTTCTGTGATTTTTTCTTTGTTAAATGAAAAAGGACCAGTTTTTGAAGCATTTTCGGCCTCTTTTTTTATTTCCTGGTCCTTTTTTTCGTTATTTTCGGGTATTTTGCCTGATTCAAGCACGTCGTTGAGTAAATCACCTAACTTTTCGTACATATCAGACATAAAAATTTAGATTTCTGTACCTGAAGGAATAATAGCTCCTTTTCTGATTACGATAATTCCATCTGCGCTGTAGAATGAACCGTGATCACCGTCTTCGTATTTCTTTCCTGAAACACCGATTTTACAGTTATCGCCGATTTTAGCGTTTTTATCGATGATTGTATTCGAAATCTTGCAGTTTTTACCGATTCCGGTTAAAGGAGTATTGTTCTTTTTAGCTTCTTTCTTTTCTGCATCATAATCATAATAGTCTGCACCCATCATGATTACGCCGTTTAATTCTGTTCCTTCACCGATTATTGAGCGCACACCGATTACAGATTTATTCAGCTTACAGTTTGTGATTATACAACCTTCAGAAGTCAAAGTTGATGTGATATCTGCTTTATTGATTTTTGAAGGAGGAAGGTTTCTCATGTGAGTATAGATTGGAACTGTTTCGCTGTAGAAATCAAATGCAGGATTTGGTTCTGTGAGTGCGATATTTGCATCGTAGAAGCTTCTGATTGTACCGATGTCTTCCCAGTATCCGTCGAAAACATAAGAATTAATTTTTTTCTTACTGATTGCAAGAGGAAGAATTTCTTTACCAAAGTCGGTGTATTTTTCGTTATCTCCGCCAAGGCATTCTTCCATTGTGTCTGCATTAAAGATATAAATACCCATAGAAGCAAGGAATTCTTTATCTTTTGGCAAAGCTCCGCGTGCATCTTCAGGAATCTTCCATGAATCAATATTTACATCAGGCTTTGGTTTTTCCATGAATTCCTTTACATGATTTTTATCATCAATCTTCATGATACCAAAACCGGAAGCATCTTTACGGTTTACAGCTGTAGTAGCGATTGTGATGTCTGCCCCGGATTTGATGTGAGCATCCATGAATGCCCTTAAATCCATCTTATAAAGCTGGTCACCCGAAAGGATGATGTAGTGAGTTGGTTTTTGTGTCTTAAAGTGAATAAAATTCTTACGAACGGCATCTGCAGTTCCTTCATACCAGCCTGAATGTTCAAGGGTCTGTTCTGCAGCAAGAATTTCTACGAATCCACCTGAAAAACGGTCAAAATTATACGAATTTGTAATGTGTAAGTGAAGTGAAGCAGAGTTGAATTGCGTTAACAAGTATATTTTTTTATATCCAGAGTTAATACAGTTTGAAAGTGGAATATCTACGATTCTGTATTTACCACCGAAAGATACAGCCGGTTTAGATCTTTCTTTTGTAAGTGGATAAAGTCGTGTTCCCTTTCCTCCGCCAAGAATGATTGATAAGACTCTAGGTTCTTCGTTTCCCATAAATGAACTCCTTTTCTATATTAGTATAATTATAAATCCGAAATTCCGTATTTGCAAACTAATTGAACAATAATAAGCAGAAATAGAACAAATCTATACAAAAAATTCTTCTAAACTAAAATTTTCAGATTCCGATAAGTGAAGTAGATGTAAATAATACTTTAGACGGAGGTTTTACATGATCAGAGGTTGGTACATCGGTGCCTCGGGTATGAATGCACAGCAGCACAGACTCGATACGATATCCAATAATCTTGCAAATGTGGATACTGCGGGCTATAAACGCGATGTTACAGTTCACAAAACATTTTCAGAATTATTGATTCGCCGTGCTAATTTTGACGGTGTGTACGAAGTTCAGGATGGTTCTTGTGATGATGCACCTGTTCTTGGTACTTTAGGACTTGGTGTAGAAACAAACGAAAACTACACTGATTTTTCACAGGGTTCTTTTAAGGTTACAGGCCGTAAACAGGATGTAGCTTTGAATGGAGAAGGATTTTATGTAGTTGATACTCCTTATGGAGAACGCTACACACGCAACGGAGATTTCTTTATAGGGAAAGAAGGATATCTTGAAACAAAAGAAGGATATCCTCTGATGGGAGAAAAAGGATATATCTACGTTGTTGATGATAAATTCAATGTAAACAAGGACGGTGTTCTTGTAAACGAAGAGGACGGAACAGAAATAGACCGTTTTAAGGTAGTTCGTTTTGATAATGAACGCTATCTTGAAAAAATGGGTCAGAATCTTTATGCAACAAACGACATTTCTGGACCTGCTCACATTGCAGAAAGCTTTGAACGTCCTCAATTTATTCAGGGATATACAGAAACAAGCAACGTAAATGTTGTAAACGAAATGGTTCAGATGATAGAAGTAAACAGAGCTTACGAAGCAAACCAGAAAACAATCACATCTGAAGATTCTATGATGCAGACTTTGTGGTCAAAAGTTGCTGTATTAAGATAGGAGTAAAAAATGGTTAGAAGTTTATGGACAGCTGCAACCGGAATGAACGGACAGCAGTCAAATATTGATGCAATTTCGAACAACCTTTCTAACGTAAATACAACCGGTTATAAACAGCAGAGAGTAGAATTTGAAGATTTAACATATCAGACATATCAGTATGCGGGAACACCTGCAACAGAAGATACAGTTAAACCAGTTGGTATTCAGCAAGGTACCGGTGTAAGAGTAGCTGCTACTCAGAGAATTATGAGTCAGGGTTCTTTACAGAATACACTCGTACCGACAGACCTTGCTATTACAGGAGAAGGATTTTTCCGTCTTTTGAACTATGATGGCAGTTATGTTTATACACGCGACGGTTCATTTAAAGTTGATTCAAACGGACAGCTTGTAAATGCTAACGGTTTAAGGGTAATGCCTGAAATAATTCTTCCAGAAAATTTTGATATTAATACTTTGAATATCACACAGAACGGTAAGGTAAGTGTAAAGGTAAATGGCGAAAACGATCCTGTTGAAGTTGGCCAGATTGAACTTTACAGATTTCCAAACCCTGTTGGTTTACATGCAGAAGGAGATAACCTTTTTAAGGTAACAGCTGCTTCGGGTGAATCTTATGCAGGTCGTCCTGGTATAGATGGATTTGGTGAAACAAGACATAAATTTCTTGAAATGTCTAACGTTTCGGTAGTTAATGAAATGGTTCAGATGATTGTCGCTCAGCGTGCCTACGAATTTGATTCAAAGGCAATCCAGACATCAGACAGTATGCTCAGTACTGCAGTAAACTTAAAGCGATAGGGAATCTGAAATAGAGGGGAAAACATATGGATTTAACTGCTGTTTCTAACGTTTACTTACATAACAGTTCAATCTCTTCTGCCCAGATTCTTGAAAGCGGCAGATTTAATGGAGATTACACAACTGGATATAAGGGAACTTTTACAAGCGAACTGGATAAAGCTGCAACTCCTACAGGTGCGGCTGCTAATCAGGGAAATTCGCATGTAAAACCTAAAACAATCGATAAAACAAGTGAATTGTACGAAAAATCGCTTGAATTAGAGGGATTTTTTGTAAAACAGATGCTCACAGAAATGAGGCGTACAATCATGAAGGCAAACGAAAGTGATTTTGCTCAGAATATGTACGAAGACATGCTTTATGATGAATACGCAACTGCTTTAACAAAAAATGCCGGATTTGGTCTTGCAGATCAGATTTACTTAAGTTTGGTTTAAAATATTTCTCCGGATATATTTGTTTACATCGTTTAAGGGCGTTTGACGTTGTCAAACGCCCTTTCTGTTTGCATAAAGCATTCATGGTTCGGGCGGAACAATCATCTTCCATCTTTGCGAAAAGCTCATAATTTTGATATAATTAAAATCATGTCAGACATAATTCATTTACCAGAAAATCTTTCTGGAGTTCACATTCATTTTGTTGGAATTAAAGGAACCGGAATGGCTGCCTTAGTAGAAATTCTTTTTCATAACGGGGCAATTATAACCGGTTCTGATGTTTCAGAAAGATTTTATACAGACGAAATTTTAGAAAAACTTGGTCTTAAAGCACTTCCTTTTTCGGAAAAAAATATAACAGATGACATTCAGTATGTTGTATATTCTTCGGCATATAAACCCGAAACTAATCCGGATCTTAAAGAAGCATTTAAACGAGGAATCCCTTGTCTTTTATACACCCAGGCACTCGGCTCTTATTCTAGCAGGGCGTATTCTTGTGGAATCTGCGGTGTTCACGGAAAGACAACTACTACCGGGATTACAGGAACAATCTTAAAAAATATAAAAAATCTTCCATGCCAGATTCTTGCAGGATCAATCATCAATTCTTTTGGTAAAACCTGTACTTATACTTCACCTGATGTTCAAAATAAAAAATTCTCGCCTGATTTTAAAATCACAAACGCACCTTTTAATTCTGTTTTTGTTGCAGAAACCTGTGAATATCAGCGGCACTTTATGAGCTTTTTCCCTCAAAAGATTTTACTCACATCCGTAGAAAGCGACCATCAGGATTATTATCCGACTTACGAAGATATCCGCGATGCCTTTGTAGACTATATCTGTAAACTTCCTGAACACGGGGATTTAATCTATTGTGCAGACGACAAGGGTGCTGTAGAAGCGGCACTTTTAGCATATAACAAAAGACCGGATATAAACCTTGTTCCGTATGGCGAAAATGCAGGTTCTGAATATAAACTCAAATTCGGAAAAGTAGAAGACGAAAAAAATAAGTTTTCTATGGAGATTTTTGAAAATAAAGAATTATATCTTAAAGTTCCCGGTATGCACGATGTACGCGATGCCTGTGGTGCAGTAGCTTTAGTATGTCAGATTCTACGCTATTTTGGAAAGCATCCTTTTGATTATGCAGAAGATATTTTAAATGGCTTAAAAGAATTTTCCGGAGGAAAAAGACGAAGCGAAATTACAGGGCATTTTACTTCTAAAAACGGAAACGACGTAATTGTAATCGACGATTATGGCCATCATCCTACAGCTGTAAAAACAACACTCGAAGGTTACCGCGATTTTTATAAGGGTCGAAAAATCATCGTAGATTTTATGAGTCACACTTATTCAAGAACTCAAGGCTTATTACAGGAGTTTGCACAGAGTACTCAGAGTGCCGATGTAATCATCTTAAATAAAATCTATTCATCTGCGCGCGAAAATGCTTCTGATTTTAATATCACAGGAAAAACTTTATACGAAGAAACTGTAAAATATAATTCTAAGGACAAGGTTTTTTACTACGAAGAAGCAACTGATGCACTTGATTTTGTAACAAAGCTTATAGAAGAACCTCTTTCTAAAGATTATCCGGACGGCTATATTTTAGTTACGATGGGTGCGGGAGATAACTGGAAGCTTGGTTCAAAACTAATCGAAGAATATAATAAATAGCGAGGTAAGAATATGACAAGTATGACAGGATATGCTTACGAAGAAGTTTCGTCTGAATCTACTGTGATAAGCGTAGAAATTAAATCTGTTAATTCAAGGTTTTTAGACCTCTTTATTGCACTTCCGCCTTTTTTAAATCCGCTCGAAATGTATTACCGTAATAAAATCTCTTCTAAGGTTGTTCGTGGTAAAGTTGATGTTTATATCCGTGTAAAAGAACTCCAGTCTGATGCAGAAATCACTGTTGACGAAAAACTCGCTGCCTCTTACATGGAAGCAATCAAAAAAATTGCAAAAGCATCTGACATAAAATTAAATCCTGATACTGCACTTACTCAAGTTCTTGCACAGCCGGGAGTTTTAAATTCAAACAAAACTTATGATGTAGAAAAATATAAAGCATTGATTGATCCTGTATTCGACAAAACGTTCGAAAAGTTCTGTGAAGACAGAAAACGCGAAGGCGAAAATATGAAAGCCGATCTTATAAATAAACTTTCCAGGCTCGAAGACTGTGCTTCTTTTTTCCTTGAATGGCAGCCAAAGATGGAAAGCATCTTTAAAGATCAGATAACTTCTAAATTTAATGAGCTTTTGGGTGAACATGCAGACCAGAACAGAATTATGACGGAAACTGCAGCTATGCTCGTAAAATACACAATCAACGAAGAAATCGTAAGACTTCACAGTCACATAGAAGCGATGAAGGATGAATTAAAGAATAATCCAACCCCTGGTAAAAAACTTGATTTTATCTGCCAGGAAATGAACCGCGAAATTAATACAATCGGAAGTAAAAATCAATTTGCAGAAGTAGGGGCTATGGTAATTACTGCCAAAGACAGCCTTGAAAATATCCGTGAACAGGCAAAGAATGTAGAATAGGATTGAATGAATAATCGATTTACGGCGCAAAAAATGGAGAACTTTTAATGGAACTTAAAAAAGAAATAAGAATTGCAATCAGTGGAAAATCTGGATGCGGGAATACAACTGTAAGTGGACTTCTTGCCCGGAAGCTTGGTATTAAATTGATTAATTATACATTCCGTCAGCTGGCAGAAGAAAAAGGAATGACTCTTAAAGAAGTTATAGAAGCTGCCAAAAATGATGATTCTTACGATAAATATGTAGACGCACATCAGGTAGAACTTGCTTTAAAAGAATCGTGCGTTTTAGGAAGCCGTCTTGCAATCTGGATGCTCAAAGAAGCAGATTTAAAAGTTTATTTATATGCAAGCGACGACACCCGTGCATCCCGCATATTTAACCGCGAAGGTGGAAGTCTTGAAGAAATCAAAAGCTTTACAGCAATGCGCGACAGCGAAGATACAAGGCGTTATAAAGAGTTTTATGGGATCGATAATAATGATTACAGTTTTGTTGACCTTGTGATTGATACTGCAAATTATAATCCTGAGCAGATTACAGATTTAATCATACAGGAACTTAAAAAGCGCGATTTGATTTAAGGAAAATCTCCCCGAAAAATAATCCCTTCAAAAACATTATCAGTTAAACAAAAAAGGCTGCCTTAAACGACAGCCTTCATTTTTTTATAAAGAATGTTTATTAGAACTTGCTTTCTGCAAAGCCAGCCCAGTTTTCTTTAGAAAGAATTGCTTTTTCTGAATCATCCAGCTTGAACGGATAACTCTTAGAAAGAGAGCCTGCAATAAGCTTTACTTTAGCTGTATCATCATCATTGATAACGATTTTACATTCTGCATCTTTATCTGCAAATGTGTGGAAAATATCTGCCATTGATTTTCTGTCGAGTTCAATTCCAAGAATATTACAGTTTTCCATGTTCTGTTTGAATGCTTTTGCAAAAGTTGGAGCAACAACAGTATAAATACCGTTTACTTCTAATGCCCATGGAGCGTGTTCTCTGTTCGAACCGCAGCCAAAATTTTCTCTTGTAATAATGACTTTACATCCCGCTACGTCTGTCTGTGGATTAAAACCTTCAATCTTTAAATCTTCAAAAAGATATGGCTGAAGTGTTTTTTTATCGTTTTCTTCCAGATATTTTGCAGGGATTATTTCGTCAGTATTGATATCTGAACGATCCAAGAAAAGTACTGAACCGCCGAAAGTTTTCATTTTTTTCAACTCCTAAAAATGTATTATAAGATTATTATATCATTTAAATCATTCTTTGTGTATTTTTATTCAATTTTTATCTAAAAAATATGCTATTATATATATGAGGTGATTATGCTTTTAAAATCGAAGAATGCTTTAGTGCTTAAAAAGGGTAACGAAACTTTGATGATTGAACCGTGGGGAAACAACAGCCTTCGTGTTCGTTCATCTTTGTCTTCATTTTTTATTGATCAGAACTGGGGATTAACAGAAAAAATCAATCATGGTATTGCAAAAATCATAATGAAAAGTGACGGCGCTGTAATCCAGAACGGAAGTTTAAGCGCATTTATAAGTAATAATGGTGTTTTAACTTTTTACAAGGGAAAAGAAGTAATCCTTCATGAATATTTTCATTCATATGACCCTGCGGCAACAAAACAGTCTTGTTGTACAAAGGTGATTGCCCGTGATTTTAAAGGAATTCCAGGCGGAGATTATAAGCTTACAGTCAGATTCGAAGCAAACAAAGGAGAAAAGCTTTTTGGTATGGGACAGTATCCTCTTTCTTATCTTGATATGAAAGGCTGTACACTCGAGCTTGCCCAGAGAAACAGTCAGATTTCCATTCCTTTTGCAGTTTCTTCACTAGGATATGGTTTTTTATGGAACAATCCGGCTGTTGGAAGCGTTAATTTTTCTAAAAACATCACTGAATGGAAAGCTGAATGTACAAAAGAGATGGATTACTGGATTACAACTGGTGAAACACCTAAAGAAATCATCAAAAATTACACTGATGTAACAGGCCGTGCTCCTGTAATGCCAAAAGAATATCTTGGTTTCTGGCAGTGTAAGCTTCGTTACAGAACACAGGACGAAGTTTTAAACGTTGCAAGAAAATATAAGGCAATGGGAATTAAACTTGATGTAATCGTAATCGACTTTTTCCACTGGCCTCGTCAGGGAGACTGGGGATTCGACCCTGAATACTGGCCTAATCCTAAAGCTATGTGCCGTGAACTTCACGAAATGGGCATAAAAGTAATGGTTTCTGTGTGGCCAAGCGTAGATAAAAAATGCTCTCATTTTTACGAAATGCTCGACAAGGGGTATCTTGTGCGCACAGAAAGAGGTACAAACCAGACTTATGATTTTAACGGCGACTGTATAACCTTTGATGCAACAAATCCAGAAGCTCGTGAATATATCTGGCAGATTTGTAAGAAAAATTATGCTGATTATGGGATAGATATGTTCTGGCTTGATAATGCAGAACCTGATTACAGCGTCTATGATTTTGAAAATTACCGCTATCAGCTTGGTCCGGCACTTTCGTGTTCGAATCTTTATCCAAAATTCTACAGTCAGGCTTTTTACGACGGCATGATGAAAGATGGAAGAAGAAATTTCGTAAATCTTGAACGCTGTGCCTGGGTTGGCTCTCAAAAATACAGCCAGGTTTTGTGGAACGGAGACGTGCAGTCTACATGGGAATGCCTTTCTGATTCAGTGCAGGAAGGATTAAACATCGGTTTAGCAGGAATTCCATGGTGGACAACAGATATCGGCGGATTCATGTATGGAAATGTAAAAGATCCCGCCTTTATTGAGCTTTTAGAGCGATGGTTCGAATTTGCAGTCTTTACCCCGATTTTACGCCTTCATGGAGACAGAGATCCTCACGATATTCCTCCACTTGATAAAGATCCAGAGCGTGGTTATGGCGGCGGATACTTATTCACAGGTCAGCCGAACGAAATCTGGTCTTACGGCGAAGAAGCGCAGAAAATCATGGAAGCACAGATTAAACTCCGCGAAAGCTTAAAACCTTACATCGACGAATGCATGAAAGAAACAAGCGTAAACGGAAGTCCTTTAATGCGTACAATGTTCTATGAATTCCCAAATGACCAGAAATGCTGGGATATTCAGGATCAATATATGTTTGGAAGTGAATATCTTGTAGCACCGGTATTAAAACCTGGTATGGCTATGCGGGATGTTTATCTTCCGGAAGGAAAATGGAAGAATATTCACACAGAAGAAGAGTACGAAGGTGGAAAGATAATCAGTGTAAGTACTCCGCGTGAATATATTCCTGTTTTCAAAAAGCTTTAGAAAATCAGCCTGAAAAATACTAATCAGCCGGCAGGATTCCGCTTTTAAAATCAATAAATTATTTTTCTGGTTTTATAAGCGGACAGGTGTGGCCGAAGATAATCATCTCTTTTGGAAGTTCGTTTTTAAAATCATATGTAACTTCTTCAGGCTTTTCTTCTTTATTACGTTTCCCAGGCATTACGAATTTAATTATATTACCATCAAACTCAGGCGGAAGAGGAATATTATAATAACCTGCAAAATCACGATTTTTAAAAACTAAAAGCTTAAACAAAAAATCTTTGTCATTATTGTCCATTAAAACAATAAAATTATTGTAAACATTTTTTGTGCCTGATTTTGCATTTTTTTCTGCATAAATTTCAAGACTGATATCAAATCCGTTTTCTACAATAAGAGATTTCTGGTAAGGTATAGTTTTTACAATTTCTATTTCTGTGCTTTTAAATCTGGAAATATTAAAATAAAATATGTCGTTATGGCTTGGAATGCTAAAATCTTTTCCTGTAAAAATACATGGCTGTGCATAAAAATCACTTTTTACTGAATTAAAAGAATCTGTTAAACCCATGTGGATAAGGATAAGATTTTTCCCCGTATTTATAACAAGCGGAGTGGTGTCAAATGTTAAGGTTTGAAGCGCATAATATTGATAATCATCCGGATCCTTTTCCAGTTTAATAAAAGTATGATAAGCGGTGTAGTTTTCTGTTTTGGAATATAGGAAGGTGTAAACAAAAGGCTCCCCATTAATTAAAACATTATAAAACTTCTGGTTAGAATTTTTAATTTTTATTTTTTTGCCACTTAAGGATATAGTTTCAGGCACAAGCGAAATATCATCGCAAGGGGTTAAATTTCCTTTTGATTTATAAAAATTATTAAGAATTGTTTCGTTTGTAGAAGGAGAGAGTATAAACATCTGAGAGCTTTTCGTAAGCTTATTAAGGGAATCAAGCTTACAGGAAAAATCTATAAAAAGCGGATCTTCTCCATCTGATTTTGTTACAGTAGCCTTATATTCAAGCTCGTTTTCATCAGCTGTAAATTCAATTTTTTTGATTTTTTTATTTTTCTTTACTTCAAAACTATATTTTCCGTTTTCTAAAAGGGCTGTAAAAGGAATGTTGATTTTCTTTTTTTCTAAAAAACATTCTTCCCTGTAATACCCGGAAACGCAGTCTTTTCCTTCTTCCGAAATTATGACAGAAATATTTCTGATTGTTCCATTTTTATCTTTTCCGTGAAAGTGATACTCTTCTGCAAAAATAAAATTTACGCTTAAAAAGATTAAAAGAAAGCTGATTAGTTTTTTCATTTATTTACCCCTATATTTTCCCCTTTATAAATAAATGGAAGATTAAGTGATTAAGTTACAACGTTTACAGGTTTACCCGAAATAAAAGCTTTTAAATTATTTAAAGCAATTTCCTGAAGTCTCTTTCGTGTTTCAAGCGGTGCCCATGCAATGTGTGGAGTGATTACGCAGTTTGGAGCATTTAAAAGCGGATTATCTTTAGACATCGGCTCTTCGAGTAATACATCAGCGGCATATCCTGCAATCTGTCCTTTCTTAAGGCATTCTGCAAGGTCTTTTTCTACAACAAAACCGCCGCGGGCAGTGTTTATAAGATATGCTGATTTTTTCATCAGTGAAAGTGTATCTTTATTTATGATATTTTTCGTCTTATCGGTTAAAGGTGCGTGAAGGCTCACAAAATCTGATTTAGAAAGAAGCTCTTCAAAGCTGACCATAGGCGGCATGTTTTCTTTTGGAGTTCTTGTCGAGCATATTATATTCATCCCGAAAACTTTTGCAATTTCAGAAACTCTTTTACCTATGTTTCCGTAACCGAATATTCCGAGTGTTTTTCCTTTTAATTCTGTAAGCGGTGCATTCCAGTAGCAGAAATCAGGGCAGCGGATCCAGTCTCCGTTTTGTACGGATGCATTGTGTAAGCTCACCTGATTTGTAAAATTAAGGATAAATGAGAAAACGTGCTGGGCAACGGAATCTGTGCTGTAAGATGGGATGTTTGTTACTGTGATATTGTGGCTTCTTGCAGCATCCAAATCTATTACATTGTATCCTGTTGCAAGAACACCGATGTATTTAAGGTTAGGGCAGGCATCGAGTATTTCTTTTGTGATATTGATTTTATTTAAGAAAACAGCGTCTGCATCCCCGATTCTTGAAATAACTTCTTCGGGCTTTGAACGCTCGTATACAGTAATGTCGGCTAAATTTTTAAAATCATCCCAGGGTAAATCACCGGGATTAACTGCATGTCCGTCGAGAATAACTAATTTCATGATTATTTTATCCGATTATTTCTACACCACAGCTTGTAATAGCCGAGTTGATTGCGCCTTCTGCACCGGCATCATCATAGTCTACAAGGACTTGAGATTTATCACAATTAGCGACTACATTTGTGACAGATGCTACACCTTTTACTGCATCCTGTACTTTGGAAGCAGTATCATTGTCAAACATACCTACAACATATATTTTTTTCTGCATCTCTTCGCTCCTGTATAAAAACTTTATTAATTTAATTAATTATAATTCGAAAAGTATTTTAATTCAATATTTATTTATGCATATTATAATTTTATGGAATAAGAATAACTTGAAGAAATATCTATGATTTCTGTACTTTTCCAAGCTGACCGCAGGCACCGCCAATCTTTCTTCCGCGCTTAGTACGAACAGTAACATTTAATCTGTTTTTTTCAAGAATAGATACAAATCTTTTTACTTCTTCCTGTGATGGCTCTTCAAAAGGAAGGATTTTTACAGGATTCCAGGGAATAAGGTTTATGTTTACGTCTATATCTTTTGCAAATAAAATAAGATTTTCCGCACTCTGATTATCTGTATTTTTGCCATGAAGCAGGGCTGCTTCGAGTGTAACTCTTTTTCCAGATTTTTCTGCATAATAAGAAATCGCTTTTTTTAGTTCCTTTAAAGAATTTTCTTCTGCACGGCAGACAGGCATGAGCTCTTTTCTTAATTCTTCGTTTGCTGTTGTAAGGGAAACCGCCAGTCTTATGTGAGGTCCGATATCTGCAAGTTCATAGATTCCTTTTACAATTCCGCATGTAGAAAGGGTAATTCTTTTTGAAGAAAGGGCTCTACCGTCTTTATTACACAGGATTTCTATTGCTTTTCTTATGGAATTAAGGTTTTGTAGAGGTTCTCCCATTCCCATAAAAACTATGTTATCAAGAGTTCCCGCTTCTTTTTCGAGGTATAAAAACTGTTCTACAATTTCGTCCGGAGTAAGGTTTCTTGCAAGACCGAGTGTTCCTGTCATACAGAATGCACACTTCATTGCACAACCTGCCTGGCAGCTTACACAGGCTGTTTTTCGGCCTTCTTTGTCTGTTAATAAAACTGTTTCGATTATATGGCCGTCAAAAGTTTTTATCTGTAGTTTGATTGTTCCGTCAGGGTCTTTTAAAGTGTCGTGGATTTCTGTGCTTCTTAAAACTGCCTTTTCTTTAAGCTCGTTTCTCAAGTCCAGACTCAGATTACTCATGGCATCAAAATCTGTAATGCCGCTTCCAATCCATTTAAAAATCTGTTTACCACGAAAAGCCTGGTTTAAACCAAGTCCTTCCGTGATTTCCTGCGGGAGTAATCCTGATAATACAATCTTAGCCATAGAAGGTATTAAATCTTATTTTTTAAGTTTTTCCAAGAGGTTTTTAATCTGAATGTTTTTTCCGTCGTTAGAAAGATAGTTATCAAGAAGTTTGATTGCTTCGTCTTTTTTTCCGATGTTTGCATAACATTCAGCAAGATCTACATAAAGTCTTGAATTTCTTGAATCGTTTTGGATCAGGGTTGTAAAACGTTTAATAGCTTCGTCATAATTTCCCTGTGCCTTACAGATTAAAGCAAGTCCGATTGCGGCATAGATATCAAAATCAATTTCGAGGGCTTTGTTGTAATAGGTAACTGCTTCTTCGTAATTACCTGTTGTTCTGTAAGCATCTCCGGCGCGTGTAAGAATAACCTTATTGCGGGGATCTATTTCGAGAATTTTATTCCAGTATTCAATCGATTTTTTCTGCTGGTTCATTCCGCGGTAACAGTCTGCCATACCAAAGAGGGCATAGAAATTGTTTGCATCGCGTTCAAGCGCTTTCTGAAAATAATATGTTCCTTTTTCGAAAGTCTTAAGCTTACGGTGACAGTTTCCTATTGCTGTAAGAACACGGATATCAGAATTATCTTCGTTTAATTCGTAAATTCTTGTCCAGTAGTAAAGTGCATCCTTATATTCTTTAAAATCGTAGCTTAAGTGACCAAGACCGATTAAAGCATAAGGATTATTTTTTTCCATCTCCAGAACCTTAAGATAAAGTTCCTTTGATTTTTTAAAGTCGTGTGTTTTTCTGTAAGCATCTGCAACACGTGTGATTACAGTGATGTTTTTATCGTCGTGTAAAAGATATTTCTGCCAGATTTCTATTGCCTTAGGGAACTGATTGAGCGCCTTGTAGCAGTCTGCAAGTCCGAATAAAGCATAGTTGTTTGTAGGGTAGAATGAAAGACATTTGTTATAGCAGGAAATTGCTGTATGAAAATCATTTAATTTTCTGGCTGTATCTCCAAGTCCTACAAGTGCATAGTTATTGTTCTCTTCGATTGCAAGAATTGATTCAAAAGCTTCGCGCGCACCATCTGTATCATTTTCTTTTAATAACTGATAGCCTTTTTTCGAAAGCTCCGAAATCTTATCATTTCCTTCATTAATTTTGTCGGAAGACATTTCCAGGTTATCTGGAGTCATAAAGTCCTGATTCTGATTAAATAAACTTTCCATATTATTTTTAAATCTCCTTTTGTAACAAACTTGAAATAACGGTTGCAATAGTTTCGTAAATCGGTTCGGAATCACGTTTGTTATGAGCGAGATAATAGGCTTTTAGGGCTTTAAGGCTTTCCTTGTTGTTCATGTAGTAATTACCTACACGCGTCAGACCATCGGAATATCCTGTAGTAATAAAAATACGGCGGGCATCTTCAATATTTCCGGCATTGAACATTGCATTGGCTTTTCTATTCAGAATCACCTTTTGTTCAGAGTTTAAGCCATCGACAGGATTGTCTGTGACTTTAATAAACCCATCCGGAATTACTTTTTCAGAAACTGCTTTTGTAAAATTATTTTCTAATTCTTCTCTTTTACTCATAAAAAATTTTTAATTAAAAAAACTACCACAATTTGTTATTAATAAAACAATTTTTAAAAAAATACTTTAATCTATACTTTACTTTTTTTTATACAACAATTTTAAATAATTTTAACATTCTTTTTACA
This sequence comes from Treponema sp., assembly GCA_016286365.1. Classification (GTDB taxonomy): domain Bacteria; phylum Spirochaetota; class Spirochaetia; order Treponematales; family Treponemataceae; genus Treponema_D. The sequence continues at coordinate 417,812 of JAEESN010000001.1, read as the reverse complement.
TATGTCAACTTTTATTTATATTGATAAAAATCTACAACTGAACGTCCATAGATTCTTTTATCAGTCCTTTTTAGCTTTCCAATTGTGTCCGGCATAAAGTGTTCTGCAGGGCGATGAACTAAAATTGTCCCGGTAGGATTTAATAATCCATTTTTATCGCAGTCATGAACAAGCTGTTCATGGAATCTGTAAGGGAAGGGGGGATCAAAAAAGATATAGTCAAACGAGGTTTTACATCTTTTAATAAAATATTCAACCGGCATAAAATGGCACTGGATTTTTACATTGCATTCGCTTTCGGTAACGCTTACATTCTCTAAAACAGTGTTCACCTTGATTTTATCTTTTTCGCAGAGTTCTATGTGTGTTGCTCCACGAGAGGCTGCTTCTATTGCAATTGTTCCAGAGCCCGAAAATAAATCGAGCCAGGATTTTCCGCTTAAGTCACCAAGAATAGAAAAAACTGATTCACGCATTCTGTCCATCGCCGGTCTGATTACTCCGTCCGGACATTTTATGATTCTACCTTTAAGTGTTCCGCCTGTGATTCTCATTTTTTTCCTGTTTTATTTTTGATTCAATGCCCAGAAGTTTTCGTCGTGAACAAGGGCTTTGTTGTTGATTGCATAATCGTAAGCTGTTTTTCCTTCGATTGAACGGATTGAAGGAGATGCTCCTTCGTCAATCAGATATTTAATCAGCTTTGTAGATGTTCCGAATTCTGCAGCATACATTAAAGGAGTTTTTCCTTCGTAGAAAGAATTAAGAGGAACTGATTTTTTTATGAACGCTTCGACTTTTGCAATTTTTGCGTATTCCGAAGAAGAATTATCAGAGAGTAAAAGAATGAATGATTGAAGCACTTCTTTTTCCGAAACTGAATAATAAGAAAGAAGCCTTGTGATGATTTCCGGATTATTATTGTATGTAGAAGCGAGCATCAAAGGTGAAAGATTATAATTATTTTTTACCTTAACCTTTGCTCCAGCAGCAAGAAGTGTATTTACGATTGTTATATTCTGCTGATACCTTACCGCATACATCAATGCAGTCCATCCGTCGTTATCTGTGAGGTTAACATCTGCTCCAGATTTTATGAGTGCATTGAGTTCCCAGTTGTTTCCTGATTCTGCAGCCTTCATCAAAAGTGTGCAGCCTTTGTTATCCTTTTCGTTCGGATTTAAGATGATGTATTCTTCAATTTCTGTTTCGTCGTATGGTGAAGGAATTTCTTCTTTCGGAGCAAAATCCTGTAAGTATTCTTTGTGATATCTTTCGAGAGACTGATTAGTCTGTGGAATTACAAAATCAACTTCGTTCTGTGTCTGAGGTAATTCGTTGTCTGGTACCTGTGGAGTTTTTGATTGAGCAGGAGGATTATTTTTTTCTGATGATGATGTTGTTGATTCAGTCTTTGCAGGGGCTTTTGATGTAACCTGGTTTTTTTCTGAATTATCAGAAGATGCAAAGGAATCTGTGCTTCCAAAATTTTCCGAAGAGCCGAAAGAATCTGAACTTGCGAAGTCGTTTGATGAACCGAATGAATCACTGCTTTCAAAATCGTTTGACGAGCCGAATGAATCATTACTTCCGAAGTCGTTTGATGATGAGAATGAGTCCGTGCTTCCAAATTCATTTGTGCCGAAAGAATCTGAACTGCCAAAGTCGTTCGATGAACCAAAGGAATCACTGCTTCCAAAATCATTTGAGCTAAAGGAATCAGAACTTCCAGAATCGCTTGAACCAAAAGAATCAAAACTACCTGAATCACCAGAACCAAAGGAATCTGAGCTTCCAAAGTCGTTCGAAGAAGCAAAAGAATCGTCACTTCCAGAAGAGAAGGAATCAAAATCGTTTGAATTATTTACTGCTTCCTGATTTTCAGGCTCTTTTACACTTTCTGTTTGTACTTCTGCAACAGTTTCCTTTTTTTCTTCTTCTGCAGGGAAAGAGGCAAGGCCGAAATATGCTTTGACGGTAAAATCTTTTCCAAATTTTTCTATCTGAGTTTTAATCAGCTCTGAATCTTCCTTGTAAAAATCTGCCGGATTATTTGTGATGAATTTTTCTTTTTGAGCAATACAGGAATCCTTTTTTGGCTTTAAATCAAGGTAAAACCATACTGCAATAGCCTGATTTTTATTTTCAAAAGGTCCGTAAAGAACTTTTCCGGCTTTAGCACCGCTTGCTTTTCTTATGTACCAGCTTGTTTTTGTTTCTTTTGTTGATTTTATTTTTGCCTGAACTTCATCAGGAAGTTTGATTGTTTCTTTAGCGAAAACCGAAGATGAGAGGCTTAAAATTGTCAGAATTAAAATAGATTTTCTTAAAAAATTCTTCATATTATTGTAATAAAATTATAACTTATAAAGTACAACCTTGCAATATTGACCTAATGCTTATTTTTGAGTATATTTTTACTTACACCCCTTGGAATTCCTTACGGGAATTTCCTTTGTCCATAAGGAGGAATAAAAACTTTTTGCCTTGTGCATTTGGTTTTTATTTACAGTCTAAAATCGTTGATTTGAGGATTGTATTACATGTCCTCCGAAATATTCTGTGTATGCAGAATCATTATTTCAGGAGTTACTTATGAAAAAGTACGAACTTATGACTATTTATCCGCTCGAAGATGAAAAGTCAAAAAAAGGTGCTGAAGACGTAAAAAGCACACTTACAAAATTCGGTGCCGAAATCGAAGAAGAAAAACCATTCGGTGATCGTGATCTTACTTACGAAATCAAAAAACAGAAGAAAGGACACTTTGTTCTTATAACATTAAAGCTTAATCCAGACAAGCTTGTTGATATCGCAAAAGAATTCAAAATCAATCAGAATCTTTTAAAATATCAGTTTGTTAAACTTGAAGAAAAATAATACTTTTTATACCGCGTAAAAAATCATTTTAAGGAGTTTGTTATGACAGATTTAAATCATGTTGTTCTTATCGGTCGTCTTACAAGAGATCTTGGTGAAGATGAACGAAGTTTTGGTTATGTTGGAAACGGACAGGCCAGAGCTAATGTTAGTATTGCTGTCAACAGAAGCCGCAAAAATGGTGAACAGTGGGTTGATGAAGTAAACTATTTTGATGTTACTATCTGGGGAAAAACAGCAGAAAATCTTAAGCCTTATCTTTTAAAGGGTAAGCAGATTTGTGTTGAAGGATATCTTAAACAGGATCGTTGGGAAAAAGACGGTCAGAAGATGAGCAAGGTTAGTATTGTTGCCAATAACGTTCAGTTACTTGGTGGAAAATCTGATGGCGCTATGCCTTCAGGGGGTGCTCCAAAATTCCAGCCTGTAAATAATGCTCAGTCTAACGACGGATATTCAAATAATTATCAGTCAGATTCATTCGGTGGAACTGGCAGTGATTTCCCTGAGGATATACCATTCTAATTAAGAGACCTTAAACGGTCTTATACAGGAGAAAAATATGGCTGACGAAAATCAGGAAATGGAAGAAAAACAGGATATGATGGCTCAGGAAGCTTCTATGACAGAAGTACCTGCAGAAAACGAAGGTCGTGAAGATGATAAAGACGGACGCGGTAAGGGAAAAACATATTTCCGCAAAAAGGTATGCCGCTTCTGTGCAAATAAAGCAAAAATCGATTACAAAGATGCTGATGCACTCCGCCGCTACATGACAGAACGTGGTAAGATTCTTCCACGCCGCATTACAGGAACTTGTGCAAAACACCAGCGTGAACTTGCAAAATCAATCAAACGCGCTCGTGCAATTTGTCTCCTCCCATACGTGGCTGATTAGTAAAAATGAAATTGCCTTGCAATTTCATTTTTTGAAAGTTTGCTTCGCAAACTTTCATGCATTTGGCATGCATTTTTGGATGCATTTTGCATAACATTAAATCAATTTGAAGGGGCCTCATACTCCGAGGTTCCTTTGTAAAAAAATAATAAGGAGCTTGAAAAATGAAAGTAATTCTTAACGTAGACGTTAAATCACTTGGTGAAGAAGGAGACGTAAAAAACGTTGCTAACGGTTACGCTCGTAACTTCCTCCTTCCAAGAAACCTTGCTGTACCTTACAACGAAGCAACTGTTTTGATGTTCGAAGCACGCAGAGCAGAAATTGAAGCACGCAAGGAACAGAAGAGAAAGGATTCTGCCAGCCTTAAAGAAAAGCTTGAAGGAACAACAGTAGAAATCGTAATGCCAGCTGGAGCAAACGGAAAATTATTTGGTGCTGTTAGCGCAAACGTAATTTCTGAAGCACTTGCTAAACTTGGTTTCGAAATCGAACGCAAAAGAATCGATATTCCAGGAAGCGCAATCAAATCTGTTGGTAACTACAAAGCTGTTATCAAACTTTACGAAGCACAGACAGCAGAAGTTCATATCGTAGTTAAAGCACAGGAAGTAGAAGAAACAAAGGCAGCTAAACCTGCTAAATCTTCAAAACCAAAGGCAGAAAAAGCAGAAAAACCTGCTGAAAAGCCAGCAGAAACTACAGAAGCTGCACCGGCAGAAGCTGGTGAAGATGCTGCAAACTAATTAGTTTAATTAGTATTTGTAACCAAAAGTCGGCACTTATTAAGTACCGGCTTTTTTTTACTGAAAATAGTCTTTTTTTTCGGGAGAAATGATTATGGATTCGTCTTTACAGGATAAAGTTCCACCACACAGCATAGAAGCCGAACAGGCAGTTTTAGGTGCCCTTCTTTTAAACTGGGGAGCAATGGCGGACGTTGTAAGTCAGCTAAGACCGGATCGTTTTTATTCAATCCAGAATCAGACTATTTTCGAAGCATTATTAAATCTTTATGCAAAAAACATTCAGGGCGACACACTTTCTTTAATAAATGAATTGACCGTACAGGGTAAGCTCGAGGCTGCCGGCGGAACAGCTTATATTGCTTCTTTAACAGATACAGTTCCTTCTGCCGCAAACATTGAATATTATGCGGACATGGTTTTAGACCGTTCCACAAGACGTGAATTAATCAAAATTTCTTCTGAATTAAAAGCTTCTGCATTTGAACTTGCAACTAAGGCACCGGACATTCTTGATTCAGCCGAGCAGAAAATATTCCGGCTTGCAGAAAGAAATGAAACTTCGGTTGTTTATGATGTAAAAAAGATCATGATTCGCGAAATCGAAATCATTGATTCAAGATATAAAAACAAAAATCAGTTTACTGGTGTTCCAACAGGTTTTGCAAAACTGGATATGATGACTTCCGGATTCCAGAAATCAGAACTCATAATCATTGGTGCAAGACCTTCCATCGGTAAAACTGCGCTCGCACTTTCTATGATGCAGCACATCGCTCTGGAAGAAAAGATTCCATGCGGATTTTTCTCTCTCGAAATGCCTTATGAATCAATCGGTATGCGTATTCTTTCTCAGGAAGCGCGTGTAAATATGTCAAGAATGAGATCCGGTATGCTCAAGCTTGAAGATGTAAAAAAGATTCAGGATGCAGCGGGAAGATGGTTCGACGCACCTTTATACACCGTAGATACACCGAACATGCGCCTTCTTGATTTAAGGGCAATGGCACGCCGTCTTGTCGTAAATCACAAGGTAAAAATCATTTTTATAGACTATATCGGATTAATCAGTACAGAAAATTCTACAGCACCTGTTTATGAACAGATGTCCGAAGTTTCTAAATCTTTAAAGGCTTTAGCACGTGAACTTGAAATACCTATTGTAGCGCTTTGTCAGGTAGCACGTGATGCGGAAGGGCAGGAACCAAATCTTTCTCAGCTCCGCGGTTCAGGATCTATTGAACAGGATGCCGACGTTGTTATGTTCCTTCACAGAGACAGACTGAAAGAAGAGACAAACATTCAGGAGGCTAAAATCATTCTCGCAAAACAGCGAAACGGTCCAACCGGCGATATTAAAATTATGTTTATCCCTTCTTACAGTAAGTTTGAAAATGCAGCTAATGATGATTAATCAAGCTGATTAATCATCATCAACAATCATTAATTATTTTGCATCCCCTGTATTTGTGTTCTTAGAATTCTTTGAACTCTGAGTGATTGCACTTAAATCAGAAGCAGAAAGAAGTCTGAGCTGTCCGTCTGGATCTGTTACTACAACTCCGGATGGTGTAACTGTGATAGGAGTTTCACTCTTAACTGCAACATTAGATTTAAGAAGGAGAGTGAGTGAAGAATCATATTTTCCGACAACCCATTTTCCATTGTCATCGATTACACAGTAGTAGTTGTTTCCATCTTTTACGAGTACAGAATCTTCTGCAAGAATTTCGTTGCTTTCTCTTGTAATTTCCATGTTTTCCTGGTCAATAAGAACAAGTTTGATTGTTCCGTTTCCAGTATTTTCTCCGGCAACAGCAACAAACTGGTCTCCATCCTGGTAAACAATTCTGTTACGGATTACAGAAACCGGTGATCTTCTTACGATGTCTCCATTTGTTGTGTTGAATTTAACAAGGCGTGAAAGCATATCTTTTTCGTCAACGATGATGATACCGTATTCAGTCTGCATTCTTTCTTCTGCAAGCTGTTTTTCCTGTACAACCTGCTGATCTTCTGCAATTTCTTTACGTTCATTCTGAGCTTCGGTCTGCTTTTTGTCTGCAAATTCCTGCTGTTCTTTAGCTTCCTGTTTAGCTTCGTCAACTTTCTTCTGCTGTTCGTCTGCAACCTGCTGTTTTTCTTCGGCATCTTTTTTAGCCTGATCAGCTTCTTTCTGAGCTTCTTCGGCTTCTTTCTGTGCCTGTTTGTCATCAGGATTTTCTTCTGCAGCTTTTTTAGCTTCGTCAGCTTTTTTCTGAGCTTCTTCGGCTTCTTTTTTAGCTTCGTCTGCTTCCTGTTTCTTTTCGTCTAATTCCTTTTGTTCCTGTACGGCTTCTTTCTGAGCAGCCTGTGCTTTTTCGTTAGCGTTGTCGGCTTCTCTTTCCTTTAAGTCTACCATGTCTTTTCTTGCATCAACGTTTCTGTCATCATCTTCTTTCATAGAATCAACAACTTTAGAATCGCTGATTACAGATGTATCTACAGTAGAAATACCGCCGTTTACATCATAAAGTGGAATTACGATTTCTGATTTTCCCGGCCAGTCTTTATAGTTTACAGAAAGACCACAGTTTGAACTTGAAAGGTTATCTGTAACTACTGTCTTATATTTTTTCTGATAGATATCATATTTTCCGCGGTATACGGCATTGTATACAGTAACGAAAACTGCAAGTGTATCTGCATCTTTTTCTGAATAACCGTATGCTGCCTGAAGATATCCGCTGATGATTCTTCTAAGGTTTTTAATGTGGTCAACAGTTGCATCTCTTCCAATAAAAAGAATGTCTGCGTCGAGTTTTCCAGTTTCAGAAGCATCTACTGCATGAACAACATAGTATTTATTTCTGTTTCCTGCTGTAGAAGATTTTGATGGAGTAATAGTATTTCCCAGACCCGTACCAATACTCTTAATTGCGCTTGCTGAATCGATTACCTTATGAGGCCCTGTATAGTTAATGAATTCAACTGTATCATTAACTCCTCTAAGTTCAGATTCATTAACTTCGAGTGCAAAAATATTGCACAGAACAAATAATGATAAAACTAAAATTCCTGATAATTTTTTCATATTGCATCCTTAAGAATAAGTTAAAAATAATTATATCACACAGTTTTTTAATTTGCCATATTTTTAAATCCGAAGAAAATCCTGTGGTATTAGTGTGATTTTTTACGCTTTACTTATAATTTCTTTACAATTCCAGTGCAGAAATCTTTTTAAATGTGTCGCGGGCGTAATTTCTTACTTTTGAGCTGTATTTTGGATAAATGAAGAGGGTTAGGATTTCTTTTCCCTTGGTGTAGAATGCAGGTTTTCCATTAAAAAGACAGAGTGAATAAACTGCATCACAGATTTTAATCAGTGTGGAATCTTCTGTTTCGGAGCATTTTCTAGAAAGATGATAGATTGAGTTGATTATTTTTCCGTCCGGGTCGTAGCCGTTCTGCGGAATTCCTTCAAGTAAGGTCTGGATTACAACTTTGTCGTTATCGTTTGTAAGGTAATATGCGATGTAGTCTATGAATGTGTCTGTTCCCAAAAGTGACATCTGTTTTAATAAAAGCTGAAAGCCGATGTAATCAGTCTGGAATACAGAACGCTCTCTTTTTCCCGGAGTATTCGGTCCCTGGATTAAGTCATCCTTACGGGCTGCACAGGCAGAAAGAAGATTACTCATCCATTTTTCTTCTTTTTCTGCATAGTCTCCTGTCATAAGCTCCTGGATGATTTTTTCGCCGGAAACTTCTACATCGATTTTTTCGCTCATCATATCTGCAGAAAAGAGCTCTGGTTTTATGTAATAAAATGCTTTGTAGTTATATTCGCTTTTGTTGTATACGGGAATAATTTCTTTTTTTGAATGAGTGACCTTCTGGAATGTTCTGAATGCGTTTGCTGTCCAGTTTTTATCAAATATGATGAGGTAATCGTCCATTGTAAAAAGATAGTATTTCCACTGTGAATTTTTTGTCTTTGCAGGGAAGAGTCCTCCAAAAAGCTGGATTCCGTCTGTGGTGTAAAAATATGCGCTTTTATTATCAGTTACAAAAATTCCATCCTGATTGAATACACACTGTTTTACGATTCCAATGTTTTTAATTTCGAACGAACTTTTGATTTCGCCGTTTTCAAGATTAATCAGATTTACCTTAAGATAGTTTGAGTACTGAAGGAAAAATGCCGCGTTTTTTTTGTCTGTAGAAACTGCAAAAAAATCTTTATTCAAAGGACTTGTGTTTTTTTTGTTAATAACCCATTTGTTCTGGGCTTTGTTATCGGTAAGAGAAAATAATCCGCTCAATCCGTTTGTAAAAGAAATTAGGATTCCTTCGGGGCAGGTTACAGTTGAATATACTTCGCCCGAAAAGATAATTTCTTCCAAAATTTCTCCAAATGGCGAAATCCTTAATCCTTTTGTTTTTCCTTCTACAAGGGCTTTTAGAAAGATAATCAGACTTCCGTCCTTTAATTCCTGAACAGGTGTGTCTGATTGCTCGGGTGTTTCTAAAACCCATTTTCTTATTCCGTTTATTCCGTAGCAGGTAATTTTCTGTGAATTTCTTATAAAGATTCTTCCGTCGCGGCCTGCATAAGGTTTTTGAGTTACAGGTTCTTCAAGATTTTTATACCAGATTTCTGTTCCGTTTGGATTTAAAAGTGAAAGTCTTTTTCCGGAATTTGTGATTACAGCAAAAAAGTCGTTTGGGAGAACTGTGAAAATTGTGTTGTTTGCGCGCTTTAAGGGTTTATCCCACAAAAGGTTTCCGTTACTTGAATAGCAGGTAAGATACTTTGCATCGGTTATAAAACAGAAGCCGTAAGAAGTTTCCTGTGGTTCGGACATGAGTTCGCCGGGCATTACTTTCTGCCAGGAACTGTTTACTGAGGATAAAACAGGTTCGTCTGCGAAAAGAACTTGTGTAAGGCAAAGAAAATTAAAGCTGATTAAAAGAAAACTCAAAAACTTTTTCATCTTTTTTAATATTATAGCCCTAATCTGAATATTGCAAGACTTTCTATATGACTTGTGTGAGGGTAAAAATCAAGGAGATAAATTTTTTCAAGCTCATATCCGGCTTTAATCAGCCTTGAACAATCCCTTGCGTGTGTGGAAGGATCGCAGGAAAGTGAGCATATTACAGGAATCTTACTTTTACACAGATAGTCCATCACAGCTTTTTCTATACCCGAACGGGGAGGGTCAACTACACAGGCGTCAAAAGGAGGGCAGAAAGAAGAGCAGTTTTTTACCCATGCTTCTCCGCTCAAACCATAGCTTGTGTGATTTAATCCCGAAAGATTTTTCTCTGCATAGACAAGAGCATCCCTGTTGTGTTCTACGAGTACTACGTTTTCATATTTATCTGTCAAAAAAAGAGAGATTGAACCGCAGCCGGAATACATGTCTAAGATGTTTTTTCCGCCAGGAAGATTTTCGAGGATAAGGTTTAAGACTTTTTCGAATACATTCAGGTTTGACTGGAAAAATCCCCTTACATCAAAGGAAAGTTTTTTGCCGTTTAAGTTTACTGTAACAGTGTTTTCTTCCGAAAGGATTGTCCCCGAAAAATAATGTCTTTCTTTTATTTTGATTTTTTTATCTTTTTTTGAAGGAAGTTTTTTTTCTTCTGTTTTTTCGATTTTGAGTTTATTTTCTCCTTCTGTTTTTTCGCTTCCAAAGTAGTGGATTCTTCCTTTAGGGCGCTTTTCAAAGTCAGTGTTTTGTAAAAAGTCATTTACAGGCTTTTCTGCGCACAGGCATTCATTTATTTTTATTACATTATTTGATTTTTTTTGAGAAAGTCCGCCATCTATAAACTGAAATCTTGAGCGGTAATTAAAATCAGGGCCATAAACAACTTCAACCTTATCCTGAATATCTATTTTATTCATGCCAAAGGCATCGCAGAGCATTCCTTTACGAATCTCCCTCTGATAATCAGTGTCTATGTGCATCATATTACAGCCGCCACAGCTTCCGTAATATTTACATGGAGGTTCAACACGGTGACGAGAAGGTTTTAAAACCTCCACAATTTCTGCGTTGTCATAATCATTTTTGTGTTGTACTATGTTAACAGAAAGTGTTTCATCAGGCATTGAATAGGGAATAAAAACTGTTTTTGAATCTATTTTTGCAATCGTATTTCCACCGAACACTGTTTTTTCTGTTTTGACGGTTTTAATTTCCATAAAAAATAATTTATCATTTATATAAAAAAAAATACATATTACAAGGATTACAAAGGGGTAAAAAATGCAGCTTAAAAGTTTTTCGTTTAAAACTTCCGACGGAACAGAGCTTTGGGTAAACAGATGGATTCCGGATCAGGATGTAGAAATTAAGGGACTTGTGCAGTTGAATCATGGAATGCAGGAACATTCACTCCGATACGACAGACTTGGTTCAATCCTTTCGGAAAACGGATATGTATTGAATGCCTTTGACATGAGAGGGCACGGAAAAACAAGCGAAATCGCAGAGAAAAATAAAACAGGAAAAATGGGGAAAATTGCTTCTCATGGTGGAGCAAAGCTTGTAATAAAAGATTTATATGAAGTTACCCAGGCTTTTAAAAAAGAATATCCTGGTAAAAAAATTGTTCTTCTGGGACATTCGTTTGGTTCATTTGTTTCTCAGGGATATATCGAAAAATATCATAATACGCTGGACGGTGTAATTTTGAGTGGAACTGCGGGACCAAGAAGGGCTATGATTGGAGCTGCAAAGGTTTTATGCAGGATAATCCAGCTTTTTAAAGGACCCGATAAGACTTCTCAGTTTTTAAACGTACTTGCTTTTGGTACATATAATGCTCATATTAAAAATCCTAAAACAACAGTAGACTGGCTTTCTAAAGATACGATGATTGTCCAGATGTATAACCTTGATCAGTGGTGCGGAAACAGTCCTACAGTTTCTTTTTATAAGGATATGATGTGTCTTCTGAATATGGTTCACCGCCGGGGAGCAATGAAGAAAATCAGGAAGGATTTACCTGTTTATTTTATTTACGGAACAGAAGATCCTGTAGGGGATTACGGTAAGTCTGTAGAAAACCTTATTTCGATTTACAAAAAGAACGGAATGACAAAGGTTCAGAGTAAGGCATATAAAAATGACCGTCACGAAGTTTTAAACGAAACAGACAAGGAAACTGTAGAAAAAGACCTCCTTTTATGGCTTTCCAAGACCTTGACTGAATAGCCGAATGTGGAATATTATTTTATATTGTGTTATTTCGTTATGGTACAGATGCCAACGGTAAACTTGTAAAGAAAGCCGTTGTTTATACAAAGACAGAACATTTAATTAAAAATGAAAATATAGACAAAGATGCTCTTCAGATTGTAAACCGTCTTCGTGACGCAGGTTATACGGCTTATATTGTCGGTGGTGCTGTACGAGATTTAATCATTGGTAATATCCCTAAAGATTTTGATATTGTAACAGACGCAACTCCTTCCCGCATTAAAAGAATTTTCAGAAACTCAAGGATTATAGGGCGCCGCTTCCGTCTTGTTCACGTAGTTTTCGGTTCAAAGATTTTCGAAGTAAGCACATTCAGGTCGAATGCAGAAGGTTCTGTCGGTAATGATTTTGGAACAATAGAACAGGATGTTTTAAGGCGTGATTTTACAATAAATGCACTTTATTACGATCCAATTCAGGAGCAGATAATTGATTACGTTGGTGGTATGCGTGACATAAAAAAGCATATCCTTAAGCCAGTAATACCAATCGATACAATCTTTGTGGAAGACCCCGTTCGCATGCTTCGTGCAATCAAATATTCTGCTACAACTCATGCAAAAATGTCTTTCAGTTTAAGGCATAAAATAAGACAGTCTGCTTCTTTACTCGGACAGATTTCTCCTTCCCGCCTTACAGAAGAACTTTTAAAAATCATAAACAGCGGGCATGCGTACGACATTATACTCGAGGCAATGGATACAGATTTGTTTATGTACCTTCAGCCGAGTGCCGCTTCAATGATTTTCGATAACAAAGAAATTCAGGAAAAATATCTAGAAAACCTCAAAAAACTCGATTATATAAACAAGACAGAAAAAAATGTCCGCCTTGGTAAAAAGCTTTATTATCTTGTTTTTGATTTTATTTCGATCCTTACCGACTGGAAAAAAGAGGTTGCCCAGAAATATTCTTCGAATGAACTTTACATTAAAACCTGGACAGAATGCAGAACCTTTATTCTTCCGATGAATCCTCAAAGGCGCGAGCTTGAATACGCAATCAGACTGTCGCTTAAAAATCTTGGAGTTCAGATAAAAACTTCCTCTAAAAAAACTAAAAAAGAGTCGTAATAATTGTTCTGGGATTCTTTGATTATCCTTTGATTTTTTATTTATCCTTGTGGGTTCTTGCAAGGGTGCGCTTCATCATCTCTAATTTAGAAACTTCTTCCATGCTTTTTTCCGGCGGATTATCTGTCTTTGTGATTTTGTCTATAATTATGCTGACTTCTTCGATTAAGATTCCGGTAAAGGTTTCGATTTTGTCGATGATGTACTGCTGGAGCTTATGAACTTTTCCCGTAAGCTGTGTTCCAAAAGGTACGTCGATTGTAACAAAAAGCCTGTATCCGCGTACGTTTGTCTTTATGGAGATTTTCTTTATTTTTACATCCGGTGAACATTCCTGAACGCAGTGCATTACCATCTGGGTGAGTGCCGCTTCCGAAATTTCGATTCGTCCTTTTTTGGAAAATTCCGGCTGAACGATAGATTTTTCTATCATCTTGCCGCTGTTTCCCTTAAGGTTTTTGAGTGATTTTTTCTTACTGAAAAAGTCGTGGATTGAGTTTGAAAAAATCTGCGGATAAGATTTTTGTACTTCAATTGAAGGAACTGGAATTACGTGTTTTCCTTCTACCTGGCGCGATTTTACTGCTTTTTCTATATCTTCTTTTGATGCAATGTCTTCTATGCGGATGATTTTTGAAGGCTGTGGAAGCTGAAGCCTCATTGCAATTTTGGTAACCATTTTTTCGGAAGTGCCGAGTAAAAGTATTTTTTTAAGTTTTGATTTTTTAAACGCTTTTGCAACGTCATCACGCTGTTCTTTGTCGTCGAATAAGGCTGCACGCACGGCACCCATGTATGTTTTTTCTCTTTTAGCTGAATGACCTGCTACAATCTTTTCATCGATGATTAAAAGTCCGTCGTCTATAATCGCATGAATTCCATGTTCTTCGGCCAGAAGTTTTGAGCGGAAGCTCTTTCCCGTGCCGCTTTCTCCGATGAGTGCATAAACTGTAATAGGTTTAAAATTGAGTATTAATTCGCTAAAAATATTTTCCATGATGTACTTGCCTTGTAATTATAAACTACAATTTTTAATATCACAAGTTTTAAGAAGAAAATCAGAGAAATCTTTGGGAAGAGGACATTCAATTTGGGACGGAAGTCCAAGGTTATTCTCTGGAAAACGAATCTTCCATGCATGAAGAAAATATTCCAAACTTAAATCGGTTTTTAAAGCTTTATATGCGCTGTCTCCTAAAAGCGGGTAGCCGTGATGTGCGCTTTGACTTCTTATCTGATGAGTTTTTCCGGTTTTAATGTTGAATTCAACATAGGTGATTTCTTTTCCGTTGCAGGTTCCTTTTGCAAGAGGAGTAACTTCCGTCCATGCATTAGACTCTTCATCATCCTGGATTTTAACAGTCTGGAATTTTTTTGAAGAATCATAATCCTTCTGGATATTATCTTTCCAGGTTTCTTTGTGATTAAGGCTTCCCTGAACAATTCCGCGGTAAATTTTAGTGATTTTATGATCCTGTAAGTTTTTGGAAAACCATCTTGCACCTTCCAGCGACCACGAAAAACAGATAATTCCACTTGTCTTTTTATCTAAGCGGTGGAGGGGACCTGTTTTAAAAGAAATCGAATCAGCTGTTTTATTTTCTTCGTAATATTGTGTTACAAGCTGATTAAGGGAAGTTTCGTTTGTGCCATTCTGCTGGACTAAAAGACCTGCAGGTTTATTAAAAATAATTATGTGTTCGTTTTTAAAAAGAACCTCTGGCAGCTTAACATGATTTTTTTGTGCCGGGGCTTTATTTTTTTTATCTTTTACGGGAATCTGTGTATCATAATCATCTTTTTTATTTATAAGGAAAGCGGCTATAGAGATTTTATCGTCTTTTTTAACTCGAGCATCTGCAGAAGTTTTTTTATCGTTTAATTTTACAAGACCTTTTCTGATTGCTTTATAAATTTCTCCCAAGGTTAAATCATCTTTTAAGACTCTTATAACCCTGTCGAGCCTTCGCTGTTCATCGTCCTGGCCTGCTGTAAAATCTACAAAATCCATAATCAAAATATATATAAAATTTTTGAGAATTACTACTTATTTATTATGCTTTCTACTAGTAAAAATCGGCTTGTAATGGTACAATAATATAAGTATAAATTGGAAAAATATTGATATGTTGATTACTTTAAAAGAACAGCTTAAACTTTTTCTTACTAATCCAACTTTGCTTGCAGGAATCGTAAGCTGGTTCTGTGCACAGTTTATAAAAACATTAATTAATATTATTGGCTCTAAGGTTCACACTCCAGGTGAATTTGTTGAACTTTTATTCTGGCGAACAGGCGGTATGCCTTCGAGTCACTCTGCAATTGTAACATCTTTGTGTACTACAATAGCTTTTAAAAACGGACTTAATTCAGATCTTTTCCTTGTTTCATTCGTATTCCTTTTAGTTGTTATAAGAGATGCTTTAGGAGTAAGGCGTTCAAGCGGAATACAGGCTCAGAAATTAAATGAACTTGGAAAAGAACTTGAAGATACAAAAGTTTTAGAAAATTATAAACCACTTAAAGAAGTAAACGGTCATACACCAATGCAGGTTATTCTGGGGTGTTTATTAGGATTTTTAATTGGCCTTGCTTTTTCTTTATTAAAATAGGCATGGCAGAATGAGTTTACTAAAAAAGTTTATATGTTTAATCATCTCTTTTTGTACGGGACTTCTTCTCTTTAATTACAGAACAATACCAAGCGGACGTTTATGGGAAAATTATACAGTTTTATATATCCCGGCCCAAGTTGATGATTCAATCATTACATCAGCTTTTAACGAATGCGGAATAGAAGAATTTGTGAGTTACGAAAATCAGAGGATTCCTGTTTTATTAAAAAATGATTCAGTAGAAAAATCGATGTTCACTCTTAATTCTTACGACAACGGATATAAATACTTAAACGGACGATTAAACTACTTTTTTGATTCATCAAAACAATACAGGCTTTATTACATCCCTAATCAGTACAGAGAAAACCTGAACGATTGTGTAAAACTAATCGAAGAAGGTGATAATGTTGCCGGAATAGACAGCAATTTTTCTTATCCCTGGGTGCTTCCTCTTTTGAGTATAATTCTTGCTGTTCTTCTTCTTGTTTTTGTGAAGAATATAATCATCTTTGCTTTAAGTGCAATTCTTCCTGTTTTTTATGTATTCTGTAATCCTTTTTATTCGTGCGCCGCTTCTGCTTTCATGCTTTTAGTAGTTTTCTTTATGATGGCTAATATCTGGCAGAGGGAAGGTTTTGTAAAAAGAATTCTTACTTCGCATTCATTTTATATATTCGCCGGATGTTCAATCCTTCTTGCAGTGACAAATGCATTCATTTCGTTTGTTTTCCTTCTTGCCGTAATTCTTGGATCCCTTTGTCTTCTTTACATCTGTAAGAGTTTTAATGACGACATAGATAAAAAATCAACTTACAAATATGTATTCATCCGTAACGCAAGACTTACCTCTCTTTTTGCAGGAAAGCTTAAAACAATATGTATTGTATGCGTTGTTATGGTTGCATGCATCTTTGTTTATTTTATCCTTAATTCTTCGGATTCTTTTTCCGGTCATTTTGCTCGCGTTCTTCTTCCCGGTGAATCTTCTATTTCTTCTAAAGAACTTCCAAATCTCGAAGATTATTGTAAATGGGACTGGGACGTTACAACATATCCTTATAAATCTACAAACGTAAAGAATTATGATGATGAAGTAGTTTATCCTCACTTTGTAAAAGAGGATGGAAAAATAAAGCAGGTTGATCAGGTATTCAAATATGATGATGCTTTTGTGAACGAAACAATTTCATCAATCGATAACCTTGATTTTTATTCGATTGAGCAGGTTTTAAAATCACAGGGCAGAAATTCTGTTTACGGATACACGGCTTCGAGCAGTTACAATGTTAGCATATTGAGTATAATTATGATGATATTAACTCTTGGTATGTTACTTTTTATTTATATTTCAGCTATTATAAAAAAAGGTGGTAGAGAATGAACACTTTACAGGACGTATCTTCTAAATTAAAAGATTATCATTATTCGGGAACGGCCTTTTTACCAAAAATTGCTATTGTTCCTCTGGCGCAGGAAAAAAACTGTTCCTGCAAATGTCTTGTAAGTCCCGGAGAATATGTTAAGGAAGGCGATATTATTGCGCGTCCTTCTTCCGGCGACGGATATAAATCTGTAATTCATTCACCAATTCCGGGAAAAGTTCTTGATATTATTTCTACAACATGTCCGAACGGTAACCTGGAAAATGCGGTAAGAATTCAGCTTGGAGGTTCATTCTCTTATACCGGTAAACCTTCTCCGGCTGCAGACTGGCAGTCTCTTTCTTCAAGTGCCATCATCACAAAAATAACTGAATACGGAATCATCAATACATTTTTAACTTATGAACCAAGTTCTCTTGGCGAACAGATTAAGAAGCAGCAGAAAAGAAAGAACCGCTCGCTCATCGTAAGATTTTTTGACGAAGACTTTTTAAGAATTTCTGATTCGCTTTATACAAAATTCTTCTTTGACGAAATCCTTGTTGGTACGGAAATTGTTGCAAAGGCAATGGATGCTACAGAAGTTGTTTTTGCAATCGATGAACACTTTGACAAAAGCTTTATTGAATATTTTTCAAGGATTAAAAACGGACATATTCTGGAAATCGGCTCTGGTAAATATCCTGCAGGATTTAAACGGGAAATTGCACAGACTTTCAATAAGTTGTTTAAAAAGACAAATAATATAAGCATCTCTCAGGATGATTTATACGTTGATTCGTGCACAATGTATGATGTTTACAAGGGAATTGTTACAGGCGTTCCTTCGATCAGTAAATTCATTCATTTTTCGGGAAATTGTCTTAATGCTTCGGGCTTTCTGGATGTAAAGCTCGGATTCAGAATCAAGGATATTGTTGCACAGCTTGGTGGTTTTAAAGAACAGCCGGCCCTTGTTGTTATAAACGGACTTGTCTGCGGATACACTGTAAACAGCATGGATATTCCTATTACAAAATATGTAAAGTCGATAGAGTTTGTATCTGAATTTAAAACTACAGACTATCATATTTATGAATGTATTCTTTGCGGAAGCTGCCGTTATGTCTGCCCTGTAAATATCTCCCCAGATATTCTTTACAACTACATGGTAAACGGCACTGCCACACTCGAAAAATATAAATCAACATCTCTGCTTTGTACCGAATGCGGATTGTGTAATACAGTTTGTACAGCACGTCTTCCGTTGTGTCAGACTATTACTGCATTAAAAGAAAATATTGAAAAAACTATAAAGGATAAGAACTAAATATGAGAAACAATGAATTCGATTATAAGATAAAAAGAACTCCGGTTCTCTTAAAACCATATTTCTTTATTAAACCTTCTATTTCTGCAATTGCAATAAGGGTTTTAATCATGCTTTTAGTTCAGATTCTTTTTCTGGCAATTTCTAAAAGCTACCACGCTCTTGGAGTAATCTGTGCTTCTACACTGGGTGCTGCATGTACGGCCTTAATCGGTTATTTCTTTAAAAAAGACCAGGGCTTTACAAGCATCATAGTTATTGTTCAGGGCATTCTTATAGGAATGTTTTTACCGGAGAATTATCCGGTTGTAGTTGTCTTTTTCCTTGCATTCATGATTTTATCTATCGAAAAAATCATCTTTTCAAATTGCGTAAACTCGTGGGTAAATGTCGTATGTGTTGCGGTAATAATTGCATGGTCAATCGGAAAAATGTACTTCCCTGAATGCCTTGTAACATCAGATTTTCTTTCTGTAAAAAATCCTTCTGCGCTCATGGTTAAAAACGGAATCTTCCCGGTTTACGATTTTGACAACGTGATTACAGGGGTTTTGAACAGCACGGTTTTATACTGGTTTAAGGTAACATTACCAGAAGGAATCATCTCGCTTTTATGGGATTCTCATTCAGTAATTCCTGCATTCAGATTTACACTTTTTACACTTTTTTCTTCTGTATTCCTCTTTTCGGACAGAGCTTTTTCTGGAATCATTCCGATGGTTTTCACAATCGTTTACGGACTTTTAATCAGACTTGTGCTTCCTTTAATCACTAAGGCTCCTTTATTCCAGGGTGATTTAATTCTTGCATTCTGTACAAGCGGAACAATCTTTACGGCAGTATTCCTCTTACAGTGGTTTGGAACAAAACCTATAACCATAGCGGGAAAAATCATCTACGGTATTATTGCAGGTTGTATTGCCTTTTTAATTGCAGGCTGCGGATATTCTGCGGTAGGTATGTGCTATACGGTTTTAATCTGTAACACAGTTAATCTTTTAATCAAAGTAATCGAAGAAAAACAGAACGATAAAAAACTTACACGCCTTGTGGAAGTTGCAGAAAAACTTTCAGATAAGGAGGATGAAGAGTAATGAATAATATTTCGAATAAAAAATTCTTTAAGAATTATGGTATTTTTCTTTTAATACTCATAATTTCTTTTCTGGTTTTAATATATATGGTTTATCTTTCTAAAGGTTTCTGGAAAGACAATCTTAAAAATTCAATCGAAACTGTGCTGGAAGAAAAACAGCCTGGCGAATGGATTATTAATGATTATATCGATATAAAAAATCCGATGACTACAAATGCTGCTGCATACAATATTGTAAATAAAAACGGAACAGAGGCAAAAGCAGTCATCTTAAGGGTAATTACTTTTTATGGTCCTGCTTCGGGAGTTTACATCATGCACGACGAAAACAACATTGAGTTTGCAGGTTTCTGTTCAATTCACGGACGCATTGCAAATCAGATAAACGGCGGTTCCAAAGATATCCGCGTTGAATACTGGGCAAAAAGAATCCCGGAATTGTTCGAGTAGGGGGGTAGAAGATGAAAAGAAGATCTATTTATGTATTTGTATCGGCTACTCTTGCAATGATTGTTCCTTCTCCAGGACGCTTTGTTTACGGCCTTGTATTGATTTTACTTTTGAACTTTTTAATGCTCATCGGTACTTTTGCAAATTCAATCGTAAAAAAGTTTAAGCTTGGTGAACTTCAGTCTACAGTAATTTTTACCTTCTTGATTTGTGGAACAATTTTCTTCCGTCAGCTTATGATTATGCTTAATCCGGAAATTGTTTTAACACTTGGATTTGTAATGTATCTTACTCCGGTTTCTTTCTTTGTAATTGGATATCTTTTTAATAACGATGAAGAACCGTTCAATAAAAGGATTAAGTTCAGTTTTACACATTCGCTTACTTTCTCTTTCTACGCATTGTTCATATTCCTTTTGCGCGATATTTTTGGTTACGGTACATTGACTTATTTTGGTTCGGGCTTCCAGATTGTAGAAAAAATCATCTTCCCGCCTGAATATTTGAGCATACTTTCTGTTTTTGCTTCAATCCCGGGTGTATTAATTCTTTCTTCTGTTATTCTTTTCTTCCACATCATGAGCCGAAATAAATTAAATATTATCCGCAATACTGATTCAATTAAAGAAGACAAAAAAGATGATAAAAAAGAAGATAAAAAGGAGGAAAAGAAATGATTTTGATTTACACATTTTTCTATTATTTCTTTTTCGGTTCTGCCGTTTTACTTTATGGAATCGGAATCAATAAGACAACAGAAATCAACTTCTTTACAAAAAAAGATTTCTTTTACCTTATAAAAGTAATTCTTTCAATCCTCATAAGTTCAGTTCTCTGTTATCTTTTTACAGATAAGATACTCGTTCCGCTTGAATCTGTTGAACTGTATCCGATTGTCTGCCTTTTAATCTATCTTTGCATCACAATTCTTTTAGAAGCAATTGTCAGACTTACAACAAATAAATCTGCAACTGAATTTATTTTCTCTTATCTTGTAGTTTTACTCTCTGTTACAGAAAGCAATAGTCTTATTACAGCCGTAATTATAAGTTTGAGCTGTCTTGTTTCTATAGCAGTGATTATTCCTCTTGTTTATTCATTCAGAAAACGCAATCTTGAAAACGAAACTGAACCTGAAAAATACATCAGCCGTCTTTTCCTTTTCCTGATGATTCTTTTTTTGATTATTTCTGTATGGGATGTAATGTGGATTAATCCGGAGGTGATTAAATGATTTTATCTTACGTTTTACTAAGTGTTTTTATAATCCTTATAGCCATCTTAATCTGTTTTTTCCTTTATGTATTAACTCCTAAAAGTACAAGGGAAATCACTTACACAGATGATGATGCCGTTATTTCGGATGATGAATTAAATTATATTACACCGGATATTCCTTTAACAAAACTTTCAGATAAAAAAGCTTTTGTTATGTGTTCATGTAATAAAGAATTTAATGTTGACCGTTCCATTTTTAACAGACAGCACACCTGTTTTATGATTAATTCTGATAATGGAACCGGAACCGACTGTAAATATTCATGTATAGGCCTTGGTGACTGTGTAAAAGCATGTCCTCAGCAGGCTATAAAAATCATAAATAATACTGCGGTTGTAACATCACTTTGTATTGGCTGTGGAAGATGTATTGATATCTGTCCTTTGCACATCATAAAGCTTATTCCGGTTAATACTTCGAAGATGGCAATCTGTTCTAACTGTAACAACGATCCAACCAGCTGTTCGCTCATACAAAAAGAGCAGAAAGTTGAATGGATAGAGAAAAAAGACTTTAAAATTTGGTCATCTTGTTATAAAATTATTAAGAAGGTTATTAAGAAATAAATCTTGGGGAAAAGATTTTATTGTTAATAATTTCGATTGTTTAGAATTCAAAAAAGGAGCAGGTTAGTCATACAGGGTGGGAAGCGGTATATCGTTTTATGAGTACAATATACATTTGCTTCAGTTTAAAGTCGATTTCCAACTGCATGGAATCAAGCGAGATTCTCGAAAAAGACTATCAGACTGTTTATAAACCTTTAATCAAATTTCTATATACTCATCCAGAGATTTCCTTTTCTTTTAACTGCACGGGAAATCAGATTAAGTTTTATAAAAAACGTAAGAACGAAATACTCACAATTTTAAAACAGCTCATAGAAAAACAGCAGATAGAAGTTCTTGGCGGTGCATATTACGATGCAATCCTTCCGCTTTTATATCCTGCAGACAGAAATGGGCAGATTGACCTTCTTTCTACAGAATTAAGACAGAATCTTGGAAAAAGACCACGCGGAATTGCCTTGTATCAGGATTCGTGGGATTCTTCTTTAGTAAATTCAATTCAGTCTTCGGGAATAGAATACATTGTTTTAGATGGATCAATAATCAAACCTGAAGATAAAAAATTCCTTCCTCTTGTTATGACAGAGATGGGAAAATCAATAGAAATTTTTCCTTATCACGATGAATTTAATCCAGAGCCGGATATTTCTCCACGTGATTTTGCCCTTGATATTATTAAAGCAATTGAAAAAATCGAAAAGAAAGATAAATATGTACAGCTTCAGCCCGATAGGGTTGTAACAATCTGTCTTGATCATAAGTCAATGGCAAGGTTAATCGAAGCAAAATGGTTTGAATCCTTTGCAAAATATTTAAAGGCAAATCCTGATTCAAGAATCAAAACAACAACGCCTTCATTATTTAAAAAGACAAATATCGTAAAGATTCCTTCTTACGTAGTCTGTGGAATAAATAAAAAAGTTGCAGAGTGGAGCTCTGAATATTATGTTCATAATGATTCAAAAATGAAGAGCCCAGCAAATATTTTTGATTATTTAAAGACATATTCAAATTCTCATGCACTTTATAACCGCATGATTTATATGAGCATGCTCGTAAATCAGTTAAAAGCCGATAAGATGAGGAAGAAGGCTGCGAGAGAAAAACTTTGGGAAGCTCAGACTGGCTCTGGTATTTTATATGCAGACAATGGAACTCTTTCGTGTGTGCTTTGCCGTCAGAAATCTTATAAAGATTTGATGGAAGTAGAAAAAATTCTTCGCGAAGAGGGAAATTTTAAAGAAGCAATCACTAATTTTGATTACGATGGTGACGGTCTGAACGAATACGTGTGCCGAATGCAGAATTATTTTGCATATATTTCTTTAATAAGCGGTGCAATTTACGAGCTTGATTTATTCAAAAATGCCGGTAACTATGCTGATAACCTTTCCCGTATAGAAGATTTTGATGAAGTAACAGATTCTTATAAACGCGGTCTTTTTGTTGATTTCCTTTTTTCTTCTGATCAGTATGATAAATATATTTTGAATGAGCCTGCAGGAAACGGAGTTTTTTCGAGAATTCATTATTCACAGCTCAAGTTTGCACCTAACAGACACGAAATCCAGCTCGAAGCAAGAGCAGTTTTCAAACCGACAAAACAGAATATCTATCTTAAAAAGCGTTATATAATCAACTCAGATGGTATGAATGTCCAGTACATCTTAAGAAACGAAAGTCCTTATCCTTTAAAGGCTAAATTCGCCGTTGAATCAAACTTTTCTGGTATAACGTTTAACAAAGATGCGATTGAATACATGAATGTAGAAGTTATAGACAAGGGAGAACGAATTATTATTCCTGCAGAGACTTCTACCCGTAAACTTAATAAACAGAACAAGCTTAAGACAGTTGATGTTGTACGCCTTACAGATAACGAAAACGGAAACTCATTTGCATTTGAAGCTAACGAAAAGTGTTCTTATTTTTACAGCCCGATTATCTTCCGTCGTCCAGACATGAATACATTCGAAGAAGTTTTAACAGGCATGACTTCTGTTTCTACTTTAATCTGGGATGTGGATATTGAAAGCGGTAAAGAAACAGAGAAAAACATCAACTTTACAATTTCGAGTGTAAAAAAAGCAAAAAAATAACACTGATTCTGCGGGATTGATTCCATGTGAAAATTGCTTGTGCGGGGGGATTAAGCATTTATTCTGCGGGAAAATTGCTTCTGCGGGTACTTATCTCTTTTCCGAAAGTTTTAAAATCAGTTCCAGAAGTTCATCCAGTTTTTGATGAGTCATAAGCGGATTAAGAAGGGTGAATTTTAAACAGACATTTCCATCTGAGACTGTCTGCCCGACAACAATTCCATGCTCATGTAAAAGCTTTCTTCTGACAGTTTTATTTATTTCGTCGCTGTCTTTTTTTCCTTTGTAGCGGAATACAACTGAACTTATTTCGGGCTTTGTGATTACTTCAAAATCAGGATTCTGAGCAATTTTTTCGTAAAGATAGGCGGCATTTTCTACACATGTGTTTATGATATTATTCCAGCCGTCTTTTCCGCGAACCTGGAATGAAACCCATACTTTTAATGCATCGAATCTTCTTGTTGTCTGAAGAGATTTATCTACGAGGTTTATATATCCGTCTTCTTCGTCTTCTTCTCGGTTTAAGTAATCTGCGTGGATTGTAAGTGAATCAAAGTCACGGGCTTCTTTTATTAAAACTGCGCTGCAGCTTATAGGCATTAAAAACATCTTATGGAAATCTACAGTGATTGAATCACATAAGTTTATTCCATCGATGCGGCTGGCATATTTTTGGGAAAGGATCAGACCGCTTCCGTATGCGGCATCTGCATGAAACCACATATTGTTTTCTTTTGCTATACGAGCGATTTCTTTTATATTGTCGATGCTTCCAAAGTCTGTTGTACCAACGGTTCCTACTACAAGGAACGGAATATTACCGGCTTTTTTATCCTGTTCTATAAGCTTTTCGAGCGTTGTTATGTCCATTTTTTTCTGTGGTGTTACCGGGACTTTAACAACGCTATTATATCCAAGACCAAGAATGTGGGCAGATTTTTCCATGGAGAAGTGTGAAATCTCGCTTGTATACATTCGGAGTTTAGAAAAGTTCTCAGGTAGTCCACTTTTTTGTACATCCCAACACAAAACTTTGTTACAAAACCAGTCGCGGGCAAGAATAATAGCTGTCTGATTAGACTGACTTCCGCCCGAAGTAAAAACACCATCAGATTTTTTGTCGTAGCCGTAGAGTCTACAAAGATGATTAATTACATCTACTTCTATTTCTGTTGCAGCAGGGCTCTGATCCCAGCTGTCCATTGACTGATTAAATGTTGAAATTATAAGTTCACTGGCGATTGTTTCTATGAGGGCCGGGCTATGAAGATGCGGCATATAATCTGTAGAAGAAGTTTTTAAAAGATTTGGTAATACTTTTTCTTTAAGGCTTTTAAAAACTGCGTCCCATCCAAGTCCTTTCTGGGGGAGAATGGATTTCTGGCAGATTAATTTTCTTAGTTCATATGGGGTCGGACCTGAATAGGCTTTATCATCAGAAAAAACTTCTTGGATAGCTTTAGAAGTTTCGTTTAATACAGAGGATAATTCTTTTTTTGAGTCTTTATCCGAGGTAATAAAGTAATGATTCATCTAAAGCTTACCTGTATTTTTTATCTGTTTCTAAAACTGCTTTTTCGAAGATATCAAGACCTTTGTTTAATTCTTCGTCCGTGATATTTAAGGCACAAAGACAGCGCATTACAGCACCGTTTCTTCCGCCTTTTTCCATGATAAGTCCGTTTTTAAAACAGATCTTTTGTACTGTAGCAGCGATGTCTCCGTTTGCAGGATAAGAGCCCATCATGTCTTTTCTGGCTTTCGGATCTATGAATTCCACACCGAACATAAGACCTTTACCTCGAACATCGCCGATGATTCTGGCTTTTTTCTTAAGCTGTTCAAGGCGTTTTTCTAAAACAGCGCTTTTTCTGTTTACTTCCTTTAAAAATGATGGAGAAGAAACTTCGTTTAATACGATTGTTCCGGCTTTCATTGCAAGCTGATTTCCGCGGAAGGTTCCCGCATGAGCGCCCGGTTTCCATGTATCAAGTTTTTTATTGTATACAACTACAGAAAGTGGCTGTGAGCCTCCGATAGCCTTAGAAATCAAAAGTACGTCTGGAATAATACCTGCATATTCAAATGCAAATAATTTACCGCTTCTTCCCATTCCACACTGGATTTCGTCTACGATTAATGGAATATCAAGTTCCTGAGTTACTCTTCTTACAGTCTTTAAAAATTCTACAGGAGCAGGAATTACACCACCTTCTCCCTGAATCGGTTCTAAGATTACACATGCAGGTTTTGAAATTCCGCTTTCGGGATCTTTAAGAGTGCGTTCAAAATAATTTGCGCAGGCTTTAATTCCTTCTTTTCCGCCTAAACCGAACGGACATCTGTATGAATACGGATAAGGGAAAAAGTATACGCCCGGCATAAGTCCGTTTACTGAATCTTTTGCATTAAGATTTCCCGTGCACGAAAGAGCTCCGTGACCCATTCCATGGTATCCGCCGGAAAAAGAGATGATATTAGCTCTGCCTGTTGCTGTCTTACATAATTTGATGGCAGCATCGGTTGCATCTGTTCCGCTTGGTGAACAGAACTGAATCTTTGCGTCTTTTGCAAATTCTTTTGGCAGCTTTGAAAAAAGAGTCTCTACAAATTCATCTTTTACGGGAGTGGTTAAATCAAGAGTGTGCAATGGTTGACCGCTTGAAAGCATGTCTATCATTGCCTGATTTATTTTTTCATAGTTGTGGCCCAGTGCTAAAGTACCGGCTCCACACAAAAAGTCCAGATATTTGTTTCCTTCTACGTCCTCAACCCATGAGCCTTTAGCTTTATTAATCGCGATTGGAAATTTTCGCGGATAACTACGGGCATTAGATTCTGTGGTTTCCTGTCTGGTAATGTAATACTGATTGGTGCCTTTTTTCGACATCGACTTTCTCCATTACAATATGATAATCCAACAGAAATTCTGTTATAGAACTAAAATCTACACGATATTTGAGTTTGGGGCAAGCAATATAACAAAATATTTTATCTTTTTTTTTAAAATATGATATACTCAAATTTAAGAGGATTTACATGTTAGAAACAATCAAAAACCGTTATGACGCTTTTGGACCAACAATGGTAAAAGCACTTACAAGAAAACATTTTGAAGCATATTACTGTTCAACAAAAGAAGAAGCCCTTGAAAAGGCACTCACTCTGATTCCGGAAAATCACAGTGTTTCATGGGGTGGTTCTATGACTGTGGATGCAGTTGGACTTAAAGATGCATTGCAGAAAAGAGGAAATAAAATCATAGACCGCGATACAGCAAAAACTCCAGAAGAACGCACAAAGATGATGAAGGAAGCTTTAACCTGCAACACTTTTTTAATGAGCAGTAACGCCATCACACAGAACGGTGAATTATTTAATATAGACGGAGTTGGTAACAGAGTAGGCGCTTTGTGTTACGGACCAGACAGTGTAGTTGTAATTGCCGGAATGAATAAGATTGTAAAAGATATGGACGAAGCTTATTCAAAGGTAAGAAATTATACAGCTCCTTGTAACAACAACCGCTTTAATCTTGATATTCCATGTAAGATTAACGGAGCCTGCAATGACTGTGTTTCTCCTCAGAGCTGCTGCTGTCAGTTTGTAGAAACAAGAATGTGCCGCCCGGAAGGAAGAATCAAGGTTATTTTAGTTGGAGAAAACTTAGGTATTTAGGTGCCGGGTTTTAATCAAAATAATACTTAAAATACAAAGAGACGAAGTCAGAAACCTGGAAAACAGAACTGATTTCGTCTTTTTTATTCATATCGTTTTTGATGTATAAAAAGTTATTGAGACCAAGATAATAGTTTTTGTAGATTTTATATTCTGCGCCTGTGTTGAGCGTTGTAATAAAGGCATCGCTTGTAAACTTCTGGTCTTTTGCGCTTCCAGGATATGTAAAAAGATATTCAAGGCTTAAGTCAGAAAAAAGATTAAACTTTTGAGATTTGAATTCTAAATTGATTTTTGCACCCGCTCCAAGTTTATATGTGTATAGAGGCTGGGTTGCACTTTTTGTTATATCCGGATCTTCTTTTAAAAGAAAATAATTATCACAAAGAGAAAGATAGATAAAATTTATTTCTAAGTTTGTTCCAAGCGATGAAGTTCCAAAATCAAAAAGATGCTTGTCTGTAAAACCAAGTGAAGAAAGACTTAAGTTTATATCCGTCGATTTTAATACATCATAATCCATGGAGATTCCAAGTGAATTTTTTGTGCTCTCTGAATCTGTAAAATAGGGAACTGAATAAAGGGTAGTATCACAATTCATAAAAAGAAGTCCGTAAGAAGGTGCACCGTAAGTTCCTGTTTTAAATGTAAACTGATCCATCGCTTCTTTAGTTTTATGTCCGTATGGATTTTCATAAACTATATTTAAGGCAAAACCCAGGGACGGAAAATACCATGATGAATAATCAGACAAAGATGATGCAAAAGAAAAGTACGAAGAATTAAAGCCGGAGTTTACAGAAATATCCATGCTGTAGATTTTTCCTTCCGGCCTGTAAGAAGTCTGTCCCCTCAAGAATTCGTTTAAGGCATCCATAGGGCTTAGAAGCCAGGAAAGAGGTTTACATAAATCGTAAGTGGGAAAATAAAGGCGGTGAAGGATTTCTCCAAGAATCGCTCCGTCTAAAGGAGTAGTGATAAAATCATTTAAGGAAATTACAGGACCTTCGAGATAGGCTTCCCACATAAAAGAGCCCGCTGTAGCAAGTAAAAAAGACTGAATAAAATTAAGATTATTCGCACGCCCGGCATTAAAATATGAAGCTCCTATGTAAGGATGAAAAAACTGGTTTCTTTTAAAGCTCGAAAAATCCCAGACCCACGGAGTTTTAAGATTGTTCAAAAAAATATCAAAGCTCACTTCCGGCGGATTTGATTCTAAAAAAAGTGTATTTAAATCATAAAGGAAAAGATTAATGGCAGTCATCTCGCCGATTGCAATAACGTGGTCTTTAAATTCTGCCTTTTTTGGTTCAGTAACTTCCTGTGAACTAAGTGGTTGAAAAGTTATAAAGAAGAATAATAAAGATGTAAAAATTGTGGTTTTGAGCTTCATTAAAATAGATTTTATTGTGCAATCAGTATAAAATCAAGGAAGAGAAAGGTATGAAAAAACAAACTGCAGTTTTATTTCTTTTGGGCATATTCTTTTATTCTTTTGCGCAGGGTACACAAGGTACACAATATTCACAACTCACATACACTTTAAATGATAATCAGATTATCTACAGGGGAGACCGTAATTATTCTTTAACAGAAAGAACTGATTTAAGGCGTTACGATAACGGAAAATACAAAGGCCTTATGTCACGCGAAATAAAATCATTTATCTGTGCAAAACTTGAAGGGGAAGATTATTACTATGCAGGTGAATTTTATGTAAATGAAGATACAAGAAGGGGCACAAGCTATATAAATTCGGGCATTCACGAGTCAATTTTTTCTTCTTTTTATATTGATAAAGAAGGAAATCTAAATATGATCGAAGATAACGGTTATCCTTCTTTCCGAAGTTTTCCATCCTATACAGAAGAAAAGCTTAAAAAAGGGGACACTTGGGAAGCCTATGCTGTTCGTGTGGTAGATCCTCTTAATAAGGGCATTTTTACAAGAATGAAAATTTATGTCCAGTACACTTATCTTAAGGATTCAGTTTTTAATTCTGAAGAAGTGTATGAGATAAGCGCAAAGTGGGCTACAAGATATTCAAATATTTCTGATGATGCGGATGAAAACGGAGATTCTGAATTAAAGCAGGCTTATGGAAGTCATTCGGCAAGAATACTTGTTAGTAAGAAAACAGGAACTGCTCTTTTAGTAAGTGATCAGGTTGATGAAACCTTTGTTTATATGGATGGTAACCGCTATCAGTTTAAGGGAAGTATTTCTTTGTTCACTGATTATCCTCCTTCGGTTAATAATGAAGAAGTTCAGACAAAGGTTCAGGGTATTCAGGATATAGAGTATGAAAAAACAATATGGGGTTTAAAACTCAAACTCATGAATTTGCAGTTCCTTCCTGACAGTGCAGTTTTAGTAGACGGTGAAGAAGATCGTCTTGATAAGATTGCAGAGGTTTTAAAAACAACTGATTCGATGTTCCTTGTAGAAGGTCATACTGCAAGAGTTGGAAGCCTTGAAGGCGAAAAAGAGCTTTCTTATGAACGAGCGATGACAATCATAAAAGAGCTTGTTAAGAGGGGTATTAAGGAAGACAGGTTTATCTGTAAGGCAAGAGGTGGCTCAAGTCCTATTGATACGAACGAAACCGAGGAAGGAAGAGCAAGAAACAGGCGTGTTGAAATAACGATTTTAGAATAGTAAAATACAAAAAAGGAATAAAGATGACAGAAGAAGAAAAATTAAAACTTTACAGCGAAGCAGATGAACTTTTGGATATATATAAGGAATTCAGCCCTGTTTCTGAAAACGGAACCTATGTAATGGAAGCAGTAAAACCCTGCTTTATAGAAATGATAAATTACATCATAAAGAATAAGACTGAATCAGCCGCTTTGTGTGACTGGCTTGATGAAAGTGATTTCTGGACAGCACCGGCTTCTGCAAAATATCATGGAGATTTTAAAGGTGGTCTTGCAGTTCATTCTTTGATGGTAATCCGTCAGGCTCTTATTTTTACAAAACCACTTATAGAAAATTTTCTGGAATGTCCTAAAAAAGACAGATTTATTATCACAGCATTCGATATTTTTGTTTCTGCCTTATGCCACGATTTTTGTAAGACAGGCTTTTATACAACAGAATTCCGTAACACAAAGGATATCAACGGTAACTGGGTAAAGCAGCCTTTCTTTAAGACAAGAAACGATAACAGAAACCTTGGCCACGGAAACGAATCAGTTTTGAAGATGCTCGAGATTTTCCCATCCCTCATTAAAAACCGCACAGTGCTCGAAGCAGTAAGCAGACACATGGGATTTAGCGATTTGACACAGACAGAACAGATTAATTATTCGAACTTTCTGGAAAATCCCCTTGTAGTTTTACTGCAGCTTGCAGATCAAACAGCGGCGCAATGGTATAACGCCTGATAACGCCCGATACACTTGTATTCCAATAAACCAATTATTAACGGGCGTTTGTAGTTTTCTGGCGAAAACTACTACATTGCTATTTTTTAACTTTTTGTCATCGTTCGTTGGTTCTGTAGGCGTTTGTAGTTTTCTGGCGGAAACTACGGCATTGCTATTTGGCATAATTACTCACACTAAAAAACTTTAATAATATTAAAGAAATTTAATATAACTGTATTGTATTTATTTTCTTTTTTTTATATTATATGGTTATAAAATAATTTTTCTGGAGTTTGTATGGCTAAAGGAAAACCACTTATCGACAGGGAACGCTGTAAAGGCTGCGGATTATGTATCCGTGTTTGTCCTAAAAATATTTTGGAAATGTCAAAAGATACAAACGGACAGGGTGTAAATTATCCTGTATGTAATGATGAGGCAAGCTGTATTGCCTGCACTTTCTGTGCAACTATGTGCCCTGATTGTGTTATAGAAATTGAGGCTGAGTAGAATATGAGTAACAAAGTATTGATGAAAGGAAACGAAGCAATCGGTGAAGCTGCTTTAAGAGCGGGCTGCCGTTTTTATTTTGCTTATCCTATTACACCACAGAACGAAATTCCGGCTTATATGGCAAAACGTCTTCCGGAAGAAGGTGGAACATTCTTACAGGCTGAATCAGAACTTGCCGCAATCAATATGGTAATGGGTGCTGCAGCTGCAGGGGCTCGTGCAATGACTTCATCATCATCTCCTGGAATCTCTCTTAAACAGGAAGGTATTTCATATATTTCTGGTGCACAGCTTCCATGTGTAATCGTAAACATGATGAGAGGTGGTCCAGGACTTGGAAACATCAGTGGTGCACAGGGAGATTACTTTCAGGCAACAAGAGGCGGCGGAAACGGTGACTATCATGTTGTCGTAATTGCTCCGGGAACTGTTCAGGAAATGGCAGACTGGACTGTAAAAGCATTTGATATTGCAGACAAATATCGCGTTGCAGTCATGATTTTAGGAGACGGATATCTTGGACAGATGAGTGAACCATGTATCCTTCCGGAAAAAGTAACAAAGTTTATAGATAAACCATGGGCTTTAACAGGAAAGACAAAAGACCGTAATCAGAATAAGGTAATGTCATTAAAGCTTTCCGGAGTTGACGGTGAATTAAACGAACATACAAAACAGCTTTTCAAGAATTATCAGAAAATTCAGGATAACGAAACTGCTGCAGAAGTTTATATGTGCGATGATGCAGACTACATTCTTACAGGTTATGGAACTGCAGCACGTGTATGTAAAAAAGCAGTAAAGATGCTTCGTGAGCAGGGAATTAAAGCTGGTTTATTCAGACCTATAACTCTCTGGCCATTCCCTCAGAAAGAACTTGAAGCTTCATGTAAAAATGCAAAAAAGATTTTAACTGTAGAAATGTCTATGGGACAGATGGTACAGGACGTAAAATTATACAGCGGCCGCAAAGTAAGTGATGTTGATTTTTATGGTGAACCGGGCGGAATCATTCCAAAGGTTGATGCAATTATTGAGAAGGTAAAAAGCTATGAGTAAGAAATATGAATTTCCAAAATCAATGTGCGATGTAAAGACACATTATTGTGCAGGCTGCGGACACGGAATTGTTCATAAGCTTATTGCTCAGGTAATAGATGAACTGGATATCCAGCAGGATGTTCTTTTGGTAGCTCCTGTAGGATGTGCCGTATATGCATATAACTATATCAATGTAGATGCATGTGAAGCAGCTCACGGACGTGCTCCAGCTGTTGCAACCGGTATGAAGAGAGTTCATCCGGATAAGATCGTAATCAGCTATCAGGGTGATGGGGATCTTTTAGCAATCGGTACTGGTGAAACAATTCATGCAGCAAACCGTGGTGAAAACATCACTGTTATTTTTATCAACAATGCAATTTATGGTATGACAGGCGGACAGATGGCTCCAACTTCTTTGGTTGGCCAGGTTACAAAAACAACTCCATACGGAAGAAAAGCAGAAGAAGTAGGATATCCAATCCGTGCATGTGAACTTTTGAATACTCTTGTAGAACCAAAATATATTGAACGCTGTGCGGTATACGATGTAAAGCATATCAATCAGACTAAGGCAGCAATCAAAAAAGCATTGACTTATCAGAAAGAAGGTAAGGGCTACAGCTTTGTAGAAATATTGAGTATGTGTCCTACAAACTGGGGTGTGAATCCTGTAGTTGCCGCTGACTGGGTAAAAGAAGAAATGGAACCATATTATCCTCTTGGTGTATTCCGTGATATTCCAGCCGGAAATGCTCCGGAAGCCAGTACACCAAAGGCAGGAGTTGTAGGAGGTGCAAAATGACAACAGAAATAATTTTTGCAGGCTTTGGCGGTCAGGGAGTTATTCTTGCCGGAAAGATTCTTACACTCGCCGGAATGAGCGAAGATAAATATGTTTCTCATATTCCATCATATGGTGCAGAGATGCGCGGAGGAACTGCAAACTGTTCAGTAATCGTAAGTGATGAAGAAGTTGCTTCACCGGTTATCGAAAATCCTGATGTTGTAGTTGCCTTGAACAAACCTTCAATGACAAAGTTTGAACCTCTTTTGAAAAAAGGTGGTCTTTTAATTTATAATTCAAGCCTTATCGATATTGCCCCTGCACGAAATGATATCAGAACACTTGCTCTTCCTTGTAACGAAATGGCACAGGAAAGCAATAATCCACGTGGTGCAAACATGGTAGTTTTAGGCTGTCTTGCAAAAGTTTGTCCTGGTATGGTAAGTGGTGTAAAGCCATTTGAATACGCTTTGGACGAAGCAATTTCTGCGCGCAATAAAAAGTTCAATCCTATAAACATTGCAACAATCGAAGCTGCATATAATAAGGATTATGAGATAAAAGGATAAAATTATGAGTGAAAAAAATAAAATTGGTGCAAAAGTAAAACTGGTTCGCGAAAACCGCAAGCTTTCAATTGAGGATGTTTCAGAACGCACAAATCTTTCTGTTGCACAGATTCAGAGCATCGAAGACGGAAGTCTTGTTCCAAACCTCACACCGCTTATTAAAATTGCACGTGTTCTTGGTGTACGCCTTGGTACTTTTATGGATGATGATGAAAATTTAGGCCCTGTTGTAACACGCGCTCAGGATAAAAAAGAAGTAACAAGATTCAGTGATCGTGGAAATGCCGTTAATTCCGACCTTGATTTTTACACACTCGCACAGAACAAAGCCGGCCGTCACATGGATCCGTTTATCATCGATATTTTCCCTTCATCAGAAGAAGAAATCAAAACGTCTAGTCACGAAGGCGAAGAATTTATTTATGTCCTTGAAGGCGAAGTAGAAATCATTTACGGTAAAGATAAGTACGAGCTCAAACAGGGCGATTCGATTTATTATGAATCAATCGTAGCACACCACGTACACAGCCATGGTGAAAATAAAGCAAAGATTCTTGCAGTTATTTACACGCCTGCCTGATTTGAGTATTTTATGTAATTAATTATTTATATGGATGTGTATAAGCGGGACGCAGGAAAAAGAAAGTAAGGGGGACCCGGCATTGAATCGGCCGCGTTTACGCCGGCTGAGGCACGGAAGACGGGGGATACCTTGCTTTTTTTTCCGTCGCTGGGACCCGCTGGAATAAATGAATATAAGATAATTAATTACATAAAAAAATATTGATATGGACGATAAAGAATATTACAGCCTGATGAACCGATCTTCAACATGGGCGTTACAGCAGGAATTGAAAAAGAATGCCGCAAAAAAAGCTCAGCTTAAGAAAAATGCTGTTGACGGGGTTAATTCATATACCAACCTCGAAACAAGGCAGGGGCGGGCGGACGCGGAAATGCTGATGGAAAAGCAGGAAAAAGATAATTAAAATTTACCGTAATTGTTTATGGCTTCATCAATAGTCATTTTACCTGTTATTACTTTATAGCCTGCCCATCTGAGCTGTGAGTATGTATTATCTAAAAGACCAATTTCCAGCTGATAAAGATGTTCTGTATTTTCAATTGGTGCATAAACATCATCAAAGGAATAAATTGTTGAACAGGTAATAAGTCTTTTAATTTTTGCAATATTGTTCAGCTCTTCGGTTCGTAAAAGAAATCGCATAAATTCATTTGCCATTTCCAGATTCTGTCCGTTTTTATTTACTGAAAATTCTATTGAGGGAACTTCCAGTACAGCTCCTCCTTTTTCCATAACCGGAACTGAATAAAAGCTGTATTTAAAAGGGTTCTTTGAAAAAGCTTCTGACAGCTGTTCACGTTTTTTTGTACCGGAAACTACATCGGAAGAAGCAAGCATCATAGGAACATCACCTTCGAAAAAGCGCATTATGACTGCTGCATAATTGTTTTCGATTTGCTTACATTCAAGTTGATCAATAAATCCATATTTTTTGAATTCTTCGAGCCATTCCAAAACAGGTCTCATGTATTCACCGGCTTCGGGTTTAAGTTCATTTAATTTTGCAATGGCTTGTTTATCCTTCATAACTTCTTTTGTAAAATATGGATATATTAAAGAAGCCATGAGGGAAGTTTCTGAATAATGTGACATGATCGGGCTTTTATAACCTTTATCCTTAAATTGCTTACAGACAGTAATCAGTTCGTTATAATCTGCCGGTATTTCGATTCCTTCTTTATGGAATAAATCTTCGTTTACAAGCATGCCGTAAGCACTACAGAAAATCGGAACCATTAGAATTGAACCATCACTCATATGATATAAAAGCTTTTGATTAACTGATGAAAGATTAAGGGCAGTGTTTTTTTTATCGGCAAGGTTTTCTGCATAACCATAAAGATGTTTATAATTTGCTTTATCGAGCATCCATGGAAAAGTCATGAAAATATCAGGTGGATTTGGGCCTGCAAGAGATGTAGAAATTGATGTTTTATAATTATCAAGATAAGTATAGGCAAGTTCTACATCAGGATAAAACTCATTAAAGCGATCAAATTCTGCTTCCAATGCTTCAAAGTTATAATAATTTCCGGCGATTTCGATTTTACACTTAGTTTGAACGTCAAGCTTAGGAACGAACACCGCTTCTTCATTTTTCCTTGTGCACGAAAAAAAAGAAAAAAGAATGCAGAGTGCAATTGAAATCTGTAGACTTGTTTTAATAAGTTTATTTTTCATAATCATCCCTTTTCGTAAAATCAGGTTTTGCCTGACGTATTTTCTTTAGTTCTTTAATTACATTATTAATATCTATTGGTTTTGCAATATGACCATTCATGCCCGCTTCAAGACATTCTGCTACGTTTTCAGAGAAAGCATCTGCAGTCATTGCTATAATCGGAATACCTGCAGCATAAGGATTATCAAGCTTTCTGATTTCGCGGGTTGCTTCAAGACCATTCATCACAGGCATCTGTATATCCATAAATACAACATCATATTCTGCAGGCTGAATATCCTTTAGCATATTAAGGGCAATTTTTCCATTTTCTGCACGATGACACTTAATTCCGTACATATCCAGCAGTGTAGAAATTACTTCCCAGTTTACGTCCATATCTTCAACGACAAGAATCTTCATATCTGCAAGATCAGAATCCTTTTCCTCTTGAGAAGTTGTATTTTCTTTAAGCCCCAGCATTTCGCTGATTTTTTTGAATAATGAAGAACGGAAGAGTGGTTTTGAAATAAATCCGTCTATGCCGGCTTTTTTTGCATCTTCTTCAATCTGTGTCCAGTCATATGCAGAAACAAGAAGGATGGAAATATTGTTTCCCGCAATTTTACGGATTTTTTTAGTGAGTTCAACTCCATCTGATCCGGGCATTTTCCAGTCAAGAATTATAACATCATAAGATTTGCCGACCTCTTTTTTGGACTGGAGTTTTTTAAGTGCATCTTCGCCAGATTCTGAAATTTCGGGATTTGTTCCAAGAGCTTTAAGGGTATCGGAAGCTGTTTCCAGAAGCACTTCATCATCATCAATAATAAGCACTTCGAGCGGAGGAAGTTTTTGTTCTGTCTGTTCTTTTGAAGAAATTTCTACATCAAGTGTAACAGTAAATGTAGTTCCAACGCCTTCTTTGCTTTCACATTCAATCTTACCGCCCATCATATCGACCATTTTTTTTGTGATGGCAAGACCAAGCCCTGTTCCCTGAATTGTATTTATGCGGCTGTCGGTCTGGCGGATAAAAGGCTCGTACATGACTTCCATAAAACTTTTTGTCATTCCGATTCCTGTGTCCGAAACCTTATATTCAAGCTTTACAAAACCTTTTTTCTCGCTCGGAAATTGTTTTAAATCAACATAAACCTGTTTATTGGCAGGAGTATATTTTAATGCATTTGAAAGGATGTTTATAAATATCTGATTCATACGCAGCTGGTCTGCAAAAAGATATTCATATTGAATATTTTTACTTCTGAATCTAAAGTCTATATTTTTCTGACGGACTGTAGGCTGTGAAATATTTACAAGGTTTTCTGCAGAATCTACGATAGAGAAGGTAACAGGCGAAAGACTTATATTTCCGCGTTCTACTTTAGAAATATCAAGAATGTCATTTATGAGTGTTAAAAGATGATTGCTGGCCAGCTTGATTTTATGAAGATTATCCTGAACGGAAATAGAATCATTTACATTTTTTTCTGCAATTGTTGTAAGCCCGATGATTGCATTCATTGGAGTTCGGATATCGTGAGACATTGTAGAAAGAAAATCAGTCTTTGCCTTATTTGCTGAATCTGCTTCTTCGGCAGCAATAATAAGTTTTCTGTTAAACCTCATGATTACAAGAATGTCAAAAACAAGCAGAACTATCAGACATAATGAAACAACAATGACTAAAAGCCAGTCGATATTATTTTTTGTAATATCGGTCATTGGAATATAAGTGAGGAGAGTCCAGTCAAAGGAAGTATTAACCGGAACATGAACTATGAGTGCTTTTTCGCCTTTTGAATTCTGCATTGTGATCATGCCGGTTTCGTGAATTTCGGATTGGAGTTTTTCATAGTTATCTTTTGTAACCTGATTATAGGACTTGTAAAATTCGAAGAAGTTTGAATTTTTAAATGACTTCCCTTTGATAATATAATTCCCTTTCCGATCAATAATCGAAATCTGTGCATCGCTGTATTTTTCTGACGGGAATACCCATTTACTCGAAAGAACATCAATCGGTATAACGCGCATGAGAATGGCTTTTTGGGTTTCGGAAGTATTCTTTTTTAAAGGATCAGCGTAAAGCTCAATAAGATCACAGAAGGCAATAGACTGAACACCGTTCATAGGATTTGTAAAAGAACGTGTAACCCGTACCTGATTCTGTTGACCAAGAAGTTCATTCAATGAAGAAAAAATATCGATTTCTTTGTAGGATACATTGTAATTATCGGGATCATTTATTTTCGGTCTGTTGGAATAACCCTGAAAAGAATCTACAAGAACAATATGGGCAGATATATTCGGGAGGCGCTGGGCAACATCAAGATAAGACATTGCTTCTTTCATATTCATATTGCGGCGGTTTATACAGGCAGCCCATGAATCGCAGAGGCGTTGTTCACCTTCAAGATAATTTGTGGTTACCTGTTCCATTCCGATAGACATATTTACAAAATTTTCGGTGTTATAGTTCTCCATAAAGTCACTTTGTTTTCTGATGTAAAGAAGAACAAAGAAAATTGTAAAAAGAACAATCAAAAAGTTAGCAAAAATTATAAGAGTTTTTTTCATGATTAGAGTTCCCGGAATTTTGAACGGATTGCGATAATGTCTGAATACATGCCTGCATAATCGGCTGGTTCGCGATTACGGAGTTTTTCTGTTAAATTTGAAAGAGCGTCAAAAAGTGGAGTGATTGCGAGGTTTCCTATAACACCTTTCAGGGCATGACAAAGTTCAAAGGCATGGGATAAATCATCTGATTTAAGGGCAGTTCCAAGCTCTTCGAACTTTGTATCACCAAGACCGATGTTTACAAGCTTAAGATATAAATCTTCTTTTCCTACGCAGCGGGAAAGACCTGTCTCTACATCGGCTCCATTTTTCTTTAACTCTTCGATTGTAATCATAAAAACCTCGCCATCTCTGAAGGTGGAATAGGTTTAGAGAAATAATAACCCTGGATAATGTCGCAGCCGGCTTCTTTAAGCATGTTTAATTCTTCTTCTGTTTCAACACCTTCTGCTACAACCGGAACTTCAAGATTCTTTGCGATATTAAGAACGAGTTCAACAAGTTTCATCTCTTTATTACCGGGTTTAATATTTCTTATAAATGCCTTGTCCATCTTAAGTACATCAATAGGCATGGATGTGAGCATATTAAGCGAAGAATAGCCCGAACCAAAATCATCCATCTCGACTTTATGTCCAAGGGCACGAAGCTTTTCTACAACTTCGATAATCTGTTTTGAATCGGCAGTATAGGCAGATTCTGTAATTTCGAGCATATAATCAGCAGGCGTAAGTCCGTTTTCCTTTACGATTTTTGTTATAAAGTCAATCATATCAGGAGCGGCAATATCTACACGGGAAACGTTTACAGAAACAGGAAGTGTCTTTCCAAATTCTTCTTTCCATGCTTTTACCTGTCTGGCACTTTCTTCCCAGACGTAGCGGTCTAGTTTTGTTACAAGACCATTTTCTTCGAAAAGAGGAATAAATAAATCAGGACGTACACGACCAAGTTCAGGATGTTCCCAGCTGACTAAAGCTTCTGCACTGCATAAAACAGGCTTTCCGCTTTTGATATTAAACTTTGGCTGATAATTTACCTTAAACTGTTTTTGTTCAATAGCGGCTTCGAAATTCTGTAAAAGCTTTGCATCAAAAACTTCTTTGTCGGACATCTGTTCATCATAAATGCAAATATCTGTTGCTCCGGTAGTTTTTGAGCGAAGGGAATTACAAGCATGAACCGCATGATCAAAACGCTGGATTATTGCAAATTTCTGATAGGTATCTGTATAAACCCCAAGACGTAATCTTATTTCCGAAGGTTTTAAAAGAGAAGATAAGGCTTCTTTGATTTTCTGAAGGATAATATCGTAATTATCGCGGTGAGGAATATAAAGATAAAAACTGTCTGATTCGTTTCTACCGGCAATTCCGCCTGTTACTTCGAGTGCCTTACGGATTCCTTCTGCCATTGCTTTTAAGATTTTATCTCCGACATTTCGTCCCTTAAGCTGATTCAAAAGATGGAAGCGGGTAAAGTTTACTGCGAGCGCATCCATTACTTTATTTG
Organism: Treponema sp.; assembly: GCA_016286365.1. Classification (GTDB taxonomy): domain Bacteria; phylum Spirochaetota; class Spirochaetia; order Treponematales; family Treponemataceae; genus Treponema_D. Next base: position 377,845 of record JAEESN010000001.1, on the reverse strand, counting down.
GAGAACGGTAATCAATCTGGGATGCATATTCAAAGAAAAATTCAGGAGTGTAGAGGTGTGTAAGCTTTTCGAATTCTGTTGCATGAATTATTTTTGTGTTTTCAAAAAGCTGGATTGAATGACGTACGCGGGCAAGAATTACTTCGGGTAAATCATAAGGCTTTGTAAGAAAATCTGCGGATCCAAGCTTAAGACTTTCTATTTCGCTTGATTTTTCGGAAGTGAGGACAATTACAGGCATTTCCGTAATCAATCCTTCTTTGTTCATTGTCTTTAATACTTCATTTCCATCCATGACTGGCATAAGAAGATCCAGTAAGACAAGAGAAATAGAACTGCCTCCGGAGTGAATTTTTTCTAAGGCTTCTTTTCCGTTTTCGGCATAAATAACCTTGTATTCTTCCTGAATAATAGTTCCAAGAATTTCGCGGTTGATTTCTTCGTCATCTACAATAAGAATTGTTCTTTCAAATAAGTTTTCCATATTTACTTATTATATATCGAAAAAGTGCAGTTTGCGAATTTTTTTGTTACATTTTTTTTGCTTTAATAATACTAAATAAATTTATTATATTTTAAGTTTTTATATTGAATAAAGCATTTTTTTTGTATAAAATAAAATCATGATTGAATTAACTTTATCCCAGCTTTTAAGACAGAAAACACAGGATAATCCTGAACATGAATTCATGGTTTATGCAGATCGCGATCTTCGTTTTACCTATGCTCAGTTTGATAAGCGCGTTGATGACCTTGCCTGCGGACTTTATGCCATTGGTGTTCGTAAGGGCGATAATGTTGGTATCTGGGCTACAAATGTTCCGGACTGGCTTACTTATATGTTTGCCTGTGCCCGCCTTGGTGCGGTAGGTGTTACAGTTAATACATCATATAAACTTCATGAACTTGAATATCTTGTTAAACAGTCTGATCTTACAACTCTTTGTCTTACAGATGGTGTAAAGGATTCAAACTATGTTCAGATGATTAAAGAGCTTGTCCCGGAAATTGATGAATACGAAAGGGGATGTCTTAAATCAAAGCGTTTCCCATGCCTTAAAAATGTAGTCTTTATGGGACCTGAAAAATACCGCGGACTTTATTCGACTCCTGAGCTTCTTTTACTTGGTCAGCACGTTGATATTGAAATCATTCATAAAATCGAAAGTGAAGTTACTCCCGAAGATGTTGTAAATATGCAGTATACTTCGGGAACTACAGGCTTCCCTAAGGGTGTTATGCTCACAAGCCGTAATATCATAAACGATGGTTTTATAATCGGCGAGCGAATGCGTTATACGGCCGATGATAAGCTCTGCCTCCTTGTTCCACTTTTCCATTGTTTTGGAATTGTACTTGGTGTTATGGCAGTTTTAACCCACGGTGGTACTCACGTATTACTCGAAAGCTTTGATCCCCTTGTTGCCCTCGCATCGATTCAGAAGGAAAAATGTACTTCGCTTTACGGCGTTCCTACAATGTTTATTGCAGAATTAAATCATCCTATGTTCAGCATGTTTGATTTATCTTCTTTACGTACAGGTATTATGGCAGGTTCAGGCGTTCCTGTTGAACTTATGAAACGCGTAAACGACGAAATGCATATGCCGGAAATCACATCGGTTTACGGTCTTACAGAAACAAGCCCCGGTATGACACAGAGTCACTGGAACGACAGCCTTGAAGTTCGCGCCACAACTGTAGGCGATGCCTTTGAAGGAATTGATGTAAAGGTTTTAAATCCCGAAACAGGCGAAGAATGTCCGGTTGGAGTTCAGGGTGAGATGTGCTGTAAGGGCTGGAACGTAATGAAAGGTTATTACAAGATGCCTGAAGCTACAGCCGAAACAATCGACAAAAACGGATACCTTCATTCAGGCGACCTTGGTGTAAAAGACGAAAACGGAAACTATAAGATTACAGGCCGCATTAAAGATATGATTATCCGCGGTGGTGAAAATATTTATCCGCGCGAAATAGAAGAATTCCTTATCCAGATTCCGGAAATTAAAGATATTCAGGTTGCAGCAGTTAAGAGCGAACGTTACGGCGAAATTACCGGTGCATTCATCGTTCTTCACGAAGGAAAAACTTTAACAGAAGAAGATGTAATCGAATTCTGCCGCGATAAGCTTTCAAAATTTAAATGGCCTCAGCTTGTCATGTTCTTAGACGAATTCCCTATGACAGGCTCGGGAAAGATTCAGAAATTCAAGCTTACAGAAATCGGTACAAAGTATCGCCGCGAAGTTCTTAAAGTTCAGGACTAAAATGATTTCCGCCTTTGGCAGGATGTTTTTAGTATAAAAGATTAATCTTTATCGAGCAGGGCAGTGACGTTTTCGCCCCAGCTGTACTGACTCATAAATTCCTTTACTGCAGGAATGGAACCGTTTAAATAATCATAATAATCACAATCTGCATATTTTGTATTAATTCCCATTTTTCCCCTCTGGCGCACAAGGATGTTTTCACAATTCAGGTTACAGAGGGTATTATCAAGGTCCTGCCGGAGCTGTTTAAAATAGGAGTTGTGGTCATTAAAATCTTCCCACAACACACTGATGATTTCTTCGTTGCTGCATAAAGCTCCTCGTTTATATACAAGATAGGCTAAAAGCTCTTTTGTTTTAGTGAATTTAAAATCGATTGGTTTTGAATCTACAAATGCCTCAAAGTTTCCAAAGCACTGGAAGGTAATTTTTTTATTCATCGTTTCTTCAACAGGGTAGCGGAGGTTATCAAGCTCTTTTTTTATGCTTTCTTTTGTAACAGGCTTACTGATGTATCCGCTTGCATTGAGCTTAAAGGCATCGAGGGCGTAAGAATCATACCCTGTAGTAAAGATGATGTTAATTTTGGGATAAGTTTCCTTTAGTTTTTCTGCAAGCTCAAGGCCTGTAATCCCCGTCATATGAATATCTAAAAAAGCGATGTGGATTTTATTGTTTTCTGCATAATTTAATGCATCCTGGCAGTTATCAAAGCTTATGACAAATGCTTTAGGCACAAGCTCTTGTACTCTTTTTTCCATGAATTTTAAAAGGATGTGTTCGTCGTCAACTATGAGTATATTCATTATTTTGTCCTTTTTTTAGGAATGCGGATTTGAACCGTTGTTCCTTTGTTTATTACTGAATCAATTGTTACAGATCCATGACATATATATTGAATCCTTTCTTTTACGCTTGTTGTTCCGATGTGAACTTTATTGTCGTGCTCCAGCTCTTCTACAGAAAAACCAACCCCATTATCTTCTACGCTGATTATGTATTCCTTTTCGTTCTGATCCGTGCTTATAGTAATTTTTCCGCCTTCGGGTTTTGAGCATATTCCGTGTTTTACGGCATTTTCTACAATCGGTTGTACACTCAATGGAGGAATTTCAAAATCAGAGCATTTAATATCATAATTGATTGTAAGACGATTTTCAAAACGAAGCTCTTCAAGCCAGAGATAAGTCTGTATGTGTTCAAGCTCTTTTTTAAAGCTGATATTATCCTTACATTTGATTGAATAAAGGTTCATCTTCAGATAACTTGAAAATCTTTCTACTGCATTTTGTGCAAGTTTTGGATCAAAATCACAAAGAGCACTTATGGTGGCAAGAGAATTATAAACAAAGTGAGGCTGAATCTGACTCAGCATAATATCCATGTTCGCCTGGGTAAGTTCACTTCGCTTTTGTTCAAGCTCAATCTGTTCTTCTTTCTGAACATTAATATAGATTAAAAAAAGTGATAAAAACAGCGTCTGCTCCGTTAGTGCAACTCCGTAATGATTCAAATGGTAAATGATAGGGAAAAAGGCACTGACTGTTATACACGAGAACGTAATCTTTTTTTCCATTGATTTAGTTGAGTATAGAACTGTAAAAAGAATGTTTGTAAAAAGAACATAGAAAATAAAAATATAGAATATCCAGAAGTTAGGGCTTCGCTGGTAGGCAGCATTTTCATAGTAAGACAATATTCTTGTAAAAGGATTAGTGATGATGATGATGATGGAAAGATAAAAAAGTATATCACCTGTTATTTCGAGGATTGTAAAAAGTTTTGTTTTTTTACTTAAGGTTTCTTTTAAATATTTTTTATAGGCAAAAAGAAAAGTATGGGTCATCAGGTAAACGTTTGTATCGATTATGTATTTTGTGTATTGATGAACATTAGGACGGTAAGTCCATTTTAAAAAAATTGAAAAAAGATAAAAGAACATTGCAAGCCAGCATAGCTGAAAACTTAAGCTTTGTTTTGGCTCAAAAACTTTTTCCACCGCAATGGCGGTAAACAATATTGCTGAAATAATCATTGCTATAAAGGAAAAAGCAACATTGATTAATAAAAAAGTTCTGATGTGTCCGGTTCCTATTGCTAAGAGATAAAAAGGGCACATGAGGATGAGTGTAAAAAGGATTATGGAAACAGGTATGTAGATTATTTTGCGTTTTAAGAAAGGTATTTTTTCAATTTCCATATGTTTATTATAACATAAAATTAAGAAATATGAATTGCCGGTAAAAAAGTATCTAAGTTAAACCTCCTCTATTGCAGGTATAGAGGAGAATAAAATAAAAAGGATTTTTTGTATGAAAAAAAATAGCCTCCCGAGAAAGACACTTAAAATCCCCAGGAGGCCCGTTGGAGAGAGTTTATATGAATTATATTAACACCCCAAAGGACAATAAATGGACAATAAAAAAGAAAATATTACAAACTTTAATAATATTAAATATTTTTAATATTTTTTAATTTTTCTATTGAATTTTTAGTGTTTTTTATATATTATTGACTTATTACAGGTGCAGTAAGGGCACTTAAGGAGAAATTATGAACGAGGAGATTAAAGCAGTAGCAGACCGATTAAAAGGTCTGCGTGAAATTATGGATGTGTCGGTAGAAGAAGCTGCAGGGGTTTGCGGTATTTCGATTGAACAGTATCAGAAGTATGAAACCGGCACAGTTGATATTCCTGTAGGTATTTTACAGTCAATGTCAAAAAAGTACGGAATCGACCTCGGAACTCTCATTTCGGGAAAAGAACCTCATATGCATTCTTACTGCCTTACAAAAAAAGACAAGGGCCTTTCTGTAGACAGAAGAAGTGATTATAAATATCAGGCACTGGCAGCCGGTTTTCAGAATCGCAAGGCAGATCCTTTTATTGTTACAATCACTCCAGAAGAAACCCGCGAAATTCATTTTAATGCACATCCCGGCCACGAGTTCGAATACATGATCGAAGGCTCAATGAAGCTTGTTGTTGATGGCAAAGAAATGAAGCTGGAAGAAGGCGACAGCGTATACTTTGACGCTACAAAGCAGCATGGTATGCAGGCCCTGAATGATAAAAAAGCCAAGTTTCTGGCAATTATTATATAAGCATTATTTTATAATTTTTTTGTAAATTAATGTTGATTTAAATATATTGACTTACGGGTCCCAGCGACGATGTAAAATAAGGCATCTCCCCGTTTTCCGTTTGGAAGCGTGGGCGTAAACGCCGCTTCCGGCACTAACGGGGGCCCCCCTTATTTTCCATCTGCGTCCCGTAAGTCAGAATGTTATTCAAATATTTGATTTATAAAATATTTTTATAAATAAATGTTTTTATAAATGACTATTGAGGGAATGCATTCAGGGCGAGCGGGGAGCGCCGCCAGGAAAGGATGTATAGATAATATTTGAGGTAGATAGGATACGTCAGTTTTCTGTGCGCCTACTGAATGAGGTGGAATACTGAATGTATTTATAACCCGGTGACCCGCAATGGAGAATAGATTAAAAATCTTGTTGTGGGACGCAGGGAAAAAAAATAAGGAGGCCCCGGCAGAGAGACAGCCGCGCTTGCGCTGGCTGTCGAACGGATGTCGGGAGATACCTTGTTTTTTTTCCCGTCGCTGGGACCCGCAACAAGATTTTTGATATAAAAAGGAATGATATATGCTTGAGGATTTTTTAGAAAAGACAGAATTCAAAGATTACAACGATTTCTTTGAACACTATAAAATAAACGTACCTGAAAACTTCAACTTCGGATACGACGTCGTAGACGTTCTTGCCAATCGCACCCCTGATGCAAAAGCATTCGTCTGGTGTAACGATAACGGTGAAGAACTCGTGATGACTTTCGGCGAGCTTAAGGAACGAACAGACAAAGCGGCTGCATATTTTCGTAGTATAGGAATTAAACGCGGGGATTTTGTAATGCTCATCCTCCAGCGCCGCTATGAGTTCTGGATTTCTATTGTAGCTCTTCATAAAATCGGGGCTTCTGTAATTCCTGCAACACACATGCTTACAAAAGAAGACATCGTTTTCCGCTGTAATGCTGCATTCATTAAGGCTGTTGTAGCGGTAGATCACAGAGACCTTTTTACATATATCGAAGAAGCACAGAAGGAATGTCCTTCGCTCAAAACTCTTGTAGCAGTTCCTCCTTTCGGAATTGATCAGGGTATGAGTGTCGAATTCAAATCAAAACATCCATCATGGCTTGATTTTACAGAAGGCTGTAAGGCTGTTACAACACAGCAACTTGAAGAATTCCGTTCGCTCAAACGTTCAGACATCAGTAAGAATGACGATATCCTTTTAGCTTATTTTACATCGGGAACTACAAGTCATCCAAAGCTTGTTTCTCATAACTTTCTTTATCCTCTTGGACACATTGTTACTGCATCATACTGGCAGCAGGTAAAAAAAGGTGGATTACATCTTACTGTTGCAGATACAGGATGGGGTAAGGCTGTATGGGGAAAACTTTATGGTCAGTGGATTGCAGAATGTTGTGTATTCATTTACGACTATCACGATAAGTTTAAACCAATCGATTTAATCAAACAGATAGAAAAACATCACATCACATCATTCTGTGCGCCTCCAACAATTTACCGCTTTTTGATTCAGGAAGATTTAAGTCAGTATGATTTTTCTTCATGCGAACACTGGTCTACAGCAGGAGAACCTCTTTCGGAAGAAGTTTTCAATAAGTGGAAGGAAATCACCGGTAAGGAAATCCGCGAAGGCTTTGGTCAGACAGAAACAACCTTATCACTCTTTAATTATGGTAACGAAAGAATAAAGCCCGGAAGTCTTGGAAAACCTGCTCCATACTACAACGTAACGCTCATCGACGAAGAAGGAAACGAAGTAGAAGACGGTGAAGTTGGTGAAATAGTAGTCGACATGAAAAACGGATATTTCCCTGGCCTCTTTATGGAATACTTTGGCGATCAGGCAAAAACAAAGGCTGTAATGCACGACGGATACTATCACACAAGCGACAATGCATGGCGTGATGAAGATGGATATTTCTGGTTTACAGGACGTAACGACGACGTAATCAAATGTTCAGGATACAGAATCGGAACTTTCGAAGTTGAATCAGTTTTGATGCAGCATCCGGCAGTTGTTGAATGTGCGGTAACTGCAGCTCCGGATCCTGTGCGTGGTCAGGTTGTAAAGGCAACAATTGTTCTTGCAAAAGGTTATGAGCCTTCTGATGAGCTTGTAAAAGATATTCAGAACTTTGTAAAGAAAACAACTGCGCCATATAAATATCCAAGAATCGTAGATTTTAAGGACAGTCTTCCAAAGACAATTTCCGGTAAAATCATGAGAAAGGATATTAAATAGTTTTGCAACAGAAGAGTAAGATTATTTTATCCTGATAGAAGCAATTTTAATCAGGAGTAAAATAATTTTATATAAAACTATTATTGAAGTTTTTTATAAAACGATATATATTTTGAACAATAAATTAAAGCACAACACCAATCCTGTTTCTGCTTATTAAAATCTGGAGTATAAAATGAAAAAGATTGCAATTTTATTTTCAATTCTTTTAGCCGCTTTATTTGTTTCCTGTGGTGGAAAACAGAGTGTAAGCGTAGTAGAAATCTGGCATACTTATAACGGAAGTCAGAAAGAATATCTTGAAGCTTCGGCTCAGGCTTTTAATGAATCTCAGACTAAGTACGTTGTAAAAGTTCTTGCACAGGACACAACCGGTTTTGCTGATTCTGTTTATAATGCAGTTGCAAACGGCATCGGACCAAGCATCATCTTCAATTATGGTTCAACTGCAATTGACTATGCAAATAACGGACTTGCAGTAAATATTCAAACTTATATCGACGAAGACCTTAAGAAGGGTGATTCAACAATGAAAGATCTGATTGAATCTCTTCCTGTAGCAATGAAAACAGATATCTACGGTTTCAGCGACGGCGGTATTTATTATGTTCCGGGCTGTACAACAGGTCCTGTATTCTTCTATAACAAAACACAGTTTAATGAGCTTGGATTAAATCCTCCAAAAGACTGGAAGGAGCTCGAATCTGTTTCTAAAAAATATTTTGAAGCAACAGGAAAAGCTGCATTCCATTCGGATGGTCTTGTAGACAATCTTCAGGCAATGCTTATGCAGGGTGAATGCGGATATATCGATGTTGCAAAAAAAGAAGTTTCATTTACTGCTAAAGATATTGCAGATATCTATCAGTGGTATTCAGACTGCTGCAACAAGGGTTACTTTGAATTTAATACAGTCGGAAAATATTCATCAGAAGATTTGGCAAACAGAACAATCGGTTCTTTCAGCGGTTCATGTGTAAACGATCAGTACATCACAATGCTGGACGGCGATGAACTTGGTATTGCTCCATGGATCGGTTCTTCTAACGGAGTAGAATTCTATACTGCATGGAACCGTGGACCAATCTTCCTTAAGCGTGCAGACGATGTAGATAAGGGTGCATACGAATTTGTTAAATACTTCCTTGCAGGAGAAAACGGTGCTAAGTGGGCAATCGCTAACTCAGCTTTAACTCCATACGGAAAATGTTCTGAAACAAAAGTATATCAGGATTATATCAACAATATTCCTTCAACATCGGCTTTACCGGCTGTACAGGCAAACATGAGTTACAGTGGTTCATTCCCTAACGTAACAGGTGCTGCTCAGATCCGTAACATTCTTGTAAAATATTTGAACTACACTGTAGACGGTCAGATGTCTGCTCTTGAAGCTGGCGAAGAATGTGTAAAAGAATGTAATGCTGCTTTAAACAAATAGGATGAAAGTTACTTTACAGAATATAACAAAAAAATTCGGCTCAACAATTGCCGTAAATGATTTTACCGCAAGTCTTACGGATGGACATTTAATCTGTCTTTTAGGTCCTTCGGGTTGCGGTAAAACAACTATTCTTAATATGCTCTGTGGAATCACTAAGGTTACACAGGGTAAAATCTTTTTTGATGATGTGGATGTAACAGACCTTCCTCCGGACCAGAGGGGAATAGGTATGGTTTTCCAGAACTATGCTTTATATCCGCATATGACTGTACTCGAAAACATTGCTTTCCCGCTCGAAGTACAGAAAATCAGTAAGAAAATCAGAAACGAAAAGGCACTCGAAATTGCAAAGCTTGTTCACGTAGAAAACCTTGTCCAGAGATTTCCATCTGAATTAAGCGGAGGTCAGCAGCAGAGAGTTGCAATTGCAAGAGCGCTCATAAAAAATCCAAAGCTTTTATTGATGGATGAACCTCTTTCTAACCTTGATGCAAGATTAAGGCTCGAGATGAGGGAAGAAATAAGACGCATTCAGAAAGAAACCGGAGTAACTACAGTTTTTGTTACCCACGATCAGGACGAAGCAATGGCAATTTCTGATTCAATTCTTTTGATGAAAGACGGATTTTTTATTCAGGAAGGACTTTCGCAGGAGCTTTACAATAATCCAAACTGTAAGTTCACAAGCGATTTTCTTGGTAATCCTCCGATAAATCAGATTCACCTTAAAAAGAATGAACTTGAAATAGAAAATCCAGGCTGGAAGATTTCATGTGGTATTCTTTATAAAGACAAAGAAAAGATTGAATTGCCGGAAGAATATACACTTTCTGTCCGCGCTGAATCATTCGATTTTTGTAAGGACGGAAAAATAAGCGCGGACACAGAATCTGTGGTAGAGCTTGGAAAAGAACGCTTTGCATATTTACATCTTTTTAACACAAGTGTGCGCGCATTTATTTATGACGAAGAAGAGATAAACGAAGGAGAAAAGGTTTCCTTTAACTTCAGAAAACGCGGTGTATTTATCTTTAATACAAAAACAGGCGAGAGGTTGATGTGAAATTTTCTCTAAAGCGAAGACAGTTTTTTGACACGACAGAACCCTGGCTTTATTTAATGCCTTTCCTCGTTTTTATAATTGTCTTTACTTTATATCCTATTATCAACGTTTTTGTGGTTTCGTTTAAAAATGATTATAATTTTTTAAAAGGGGATTATAAGGGAATAGGTTTTGAAAATTTCAAATCTGTATTAAACGACAAGGAATTCAAGCAATCCCTTTTAAATACATTTTTATATGTCCTTTTTGTAGTTCCGCTTAGCACTGCAATTGCAATAATCTTTTCTTATCTTCTAAACAAAAAAATCAAAGGTCACGCATTTTTCCAGACTGCTTTTTTTATGCCGATGGTAACTTCAATCACAGCGGTCGGACTTATCTGGCGCTTTATGTATAACAAGGAATACGGCTTATTCAACTTTATCCTTACAAAGATGGGCTTAAATCCGATCGGCTGGGTTGTTGATTCAAAATATTCTCTTCTGGCACTTATCATCTTTGGTATCTGGAATATACTTCCTTTTACAATCATTCTTCTGCTTTCGGGCTTACAGAATATAAATGAACAGTATTATACAGCTGCTAAAGTGGACGGAGCGGGACCATTTAAAATCTTTTTCAGAATCACAGTTCCTCTTTTGTCACCGACTATTTTTTTAGTCTGCATCATTAATACAATTTCCTGTTTTAAAGTTTTCAGCGAGCTTTATCCGCTTTTTAATGGAAAGCCAGGCCCATATTATAATCTTTATACCGTTGTTTATTATATCCGCTATGCAATGATAGAAAAACACGAATACGGTCTTGCCGCAGCGAGTGCTGTAATCTTATTTTTCTGTATTCTTGTTTTCACTTTGATTCAGTTATGGTTAAAAAAACGTCTTAGAAGAAGGGGATTTGCGGGATGAAATTAAATAAAGAATACCTTTCTAAAGCAGTTGTTTATTTTTTCCTCATTGCAGGCTCTTTTATGATGATTTTTCCTTTCATCTGGATGTTTTTAAGCTCTTTTAAAACCATGCAGGAAGTAATAGCATTTCCGCCAAAGCTTTTCCCGTCACACATCTCTTTTGAAAATTATAAAAAAGCATTTTCCATGGCACCTTTCGGACGCTACTTCTTTAACTCTGTAGTCGTGATGATTGGTTCAGTTTTGTGTACTACAACTACAAGTATTCTTGCATCCTTTGCTTTTTCAAGATTAAATTTTCCTGGAAAGTCTCTGCTTTTTTCTTTTTTCATCTGCCTTATGATGATTCCTTTTGAAATGCTCATCATGACAAACTATACTACGATGGTAAAATTAAAGCTTTTTAATACTCTTCCGGCTCTTTTACTCCCGTTCGTAGCAAGTATTTTTTATACATATATCCTTAAAAACTTTTTTGACACTGTCTCTGATTCCCTTTATTATTCTGCCAGAATCGACGGAGCAAATAACTGGAAATATCTCTGGCGCATTTTAGTTCCTCTTGCAAAGCCTTCGATTTTTACAATCATCCTTTTGAATGCACTTTCTTCGTGGAACAGCTTTATGTGGCCTTTGTATATAACTTCTGATTATCATTCAAGAACTCTTCCATACGGTCTTCAGGTTTTTACGACTGAGGCAGGTTCTTTTCAGGAGCTTTTGATGGCCGCTTCTACAATCATCGTTTTACCTATGATTATTCTTTTTAGCTGTACAAGAAAATACATTGTAAATGGTGTTGCACGAGGCGGCTTAAAAGGCTAGGTTTCAGCTGATTAGTTTTTTAGAATAAGATTTAATCTTTTTTTCTTATGAATGACGGGCGGTATTCGTGGGGATTATACCAGTTGTTTATCGCCTGGACAATTTCATCATCCTCGTATTTTAAGTAGCGTTGCCAGAGTTCTTCTTTTATGAGGACATAGTTTGTATCAAGCTGGATTATCAATCTGTCTAATTCTTCGTCTTCGTATTCACCAAAAAAACATTTTAAGTATTCTGCATCAACCTTGTAGGCAAGACGCCAGACTTCGTTATTCGGAACATCAAAATCACAGTTGTAATTAAGGCAGTCTTTAAGTCCGCAGTAATATGTATAAACATGATTAAGTCCAAGATGTGCAATTAAAAGAGAAGTATCCGGAAGATTGATTTTTGAAACAAGCTTTTTGTAGTATTCATAAGGCGGATCTTTTTTAGGATTATAAATTTCGTTTGATTTAATCTTGAAAGAAAGAGCTATGAAAATAAATAAAACAAAGGCATAAAGTCCGCGTGTATTTTTAACCGCTATTTTAGAAAAGATGATTAATATAAAGCAGATTGCACAAGGAAGACCATTCAAAAGCATTCTGTAGCCCATATCTACCGAGTCAAGCTTCCAGAGTGGGAAAGAGATTATGAGTGGTAAAAGAAGGAATAAATCAAAGCGCTTTTTATAAATGGCATAAAAGATTGCAGAAAGATAAGACAGAATAAAATAAAGCGAAAGCTCTTTGCACATCAAAAGTCCAAGGATTGATTTAAGCTCGGGTGAAAAAATCGGGAGAACAGGGCCTAAAGAAAAGACATTTTTGAATCTTCCTGCCTGAGTTATAAAAATAAGTATAAACAGGACTATGGCAGATACAGAAAAAATAATCTGATATTTCAACTTTAACTTTTGTAATAAAACAAAACATATGAATATAAATGCAAATGCAAAGGAAACAAGATGAGAGAAAGCGGCTCCGCAGAATAAAAGCAGGGTGATTATGATATATAAAGGCTTTCTTTTAAGAGATTTAAAGTTTTCTATAAGGTAATAAAAAGCTGATGCAAAAAAGAAAAAGAAGAAAAGGCCTGTAAGGTTATTGATGTAATTTACTTCAAAATAAGCGAGGTTTGGTGAACAGAAGGCCGAAATCACAAAGGCTGTAAACGGAATATAGCGTTTTTCGCTAGAAAAAGTCTTAATTAGTATAAAAATTGAGACACTTAACAGCGTTGAAGCGATTGTGGCCCAGATTTTACAGCCTAAAATTGCATCTTTTACTAAAAAAGAACATAAACCGCAGAGATAATATCCGATTTCCGTATCTGGATTTTCTAGTGTTCCGTTTGTTATAAGAGACTTTGCCTGGAGTGCATAATAATATCCGTCTAAACCCGTCGGATGGCTTGATTTTAAAAGCATTGTAAAACGGAGAACAAAGAGAAGAATCACAGAAAAAACAAAAATTAAAGAGAAAAAAATCTTTCGTATTTTTGATTTATCTTTCTGGGGAGATAAAAGTTCATTTTTTAAGTTTATTAAAAAATCGCTGATTTTATGCATTTTTATCCTTTGTCAGGCTGCCACCGGTTTTAGACTTTGTATTTTCGTTTTTTTTGTTTTCGCCGGTCTTATCCTGGATATATGGATTATACATCATAAGGGCGTGGTTTTCTGTGATAAGTTCGTCTTTTTTTAAGTTATGATTTTTATCAAAAGTTTTTCTGTAAATTGTGTTGTGTCTTACAAAAACGCCAGGTGCTTCGCTTGTGATCCAGTGATCCTTCTGGTAGACTTCGTAAGCTTCTTCTACGGGAGCTTTTGAACGGATTTCTCCACAGAGCCTTTTATTTTCGATTTTAAAGATAAAGATGAATTCGTTGTCACCATGGTTTTTTAAGATTAAATCGCGGTAATTATATACACAGGTTGCACCGCTTCCAAAAGGGAGTGTTCTGTTTGAGTCGGGGAAAACGTCGTAGCTGTGGCGATATCTTTCTTTAACAATAAGTGGAGAATGAAGGCTCATCCAGTAAATAAGATTCGAAAGGGCACATAAACCGCCTCCCGTAGCTTCAGAAGGCTTTCCGTTTACAAGCATCATTCCTTTTTTATAGCCTTTGTGTTTTACAGGATTTCCGATGAGCTTCCAGTAAGAAAAGAAAAGCCCCGGTTTTATTACAGTACAGTTTATTTTTTTTATTGCAAGATTTATGTTGTGAACTTTTCCCTCCTGTAGTTTTGTATCTTCCTTAGAAAGATTTCTGTAAAGCGGGGAGGAATGAGTAAAAACTGAATAAGGATAATCTTTTACGGCAAGATTTATATCTTTCTGATACTTTTTATTTGTTTTTGCAAAACAAAATGAGTACCTTAGCCATAAAAAATAACGCAGAAGCGTATAAAAAACGCAGCCAAGTTTAACCCTAAACCCGCTGCGTCTTTTTGGAGGGATGTATTTATACATTATTAAAGCTCTTCATAAGCATCAAGGATAATATAGTCTTCGGGTGTACAGACGGTATAATGTATTCCGTTTATGTAAACGCTTTTTGTACCGTCGAGCTTTATGAGCATTGATGTAGTTGTAGTAACATAATCAATAGTTTTATCTTCGATGATTCTGAAATTTCCCAGAGTATAATCAGTTCTTATACTCCATGTAAAAGGAAATTGGATTACAACAATATCTTTTTTTGTGGTTTTAAGTGTTTCAGAAGCTTTTGTAATGTCTTCTTCATTGATATAGTAATAATCATTCTGGAAAACTTCGTCTTGAATTTTCTTTAATGATGTTGAAGATTTATAGAGTTTTCCGTCTTTGATTGATCTTAAATCTCCGTCATCATCCATGATAATAGCCATAATGTCTTTTTTGTTATCTGCCATGAGGATTAAAACTTTTTGTTTTGAATCTCTGTATGGTCCAAAAAGCGAAGTAAACTGTTCTTTAAAAGAGCCTGCATCACTCTGGAGCATGAGCTTTGAATTTTCTTCCTGTGTCTTTTTAATCTGATCAACGTTTTCAAAAGGAATTACTTTTCCCTTGTATAAAAGGCGGATATCGTCAAGACAGGTGTCGTCGTATTTTGTTCCTTTATAAACGCTCACGATTTTAAATGTGATTGTCTGTGCAGTCTGTGTGTATTCAAATTTGATTGACTGCCATTCAGGTTTATTATCTTCGAGGGTATAAGTTTTCTGCTGGAAGTGTTTTTTTGCAACCTGTGTAATCTGGATATCTTTAACACGGTTATTTTTCTTGTAATAATCTTTATATGCAAAGCCGTTTACAATCTGAATTTCATCAAAACTTACAGGCTTTGTAAATTCAATAGTGATAGATTCACCGATTCCTGGCCCGTCCTGTACTGATTCACACCATGTATTATCAAGATTTCCGTCAACAATATTTACAGGCGGATAGATGTATTTTCCTTCGTATTGTGCTTCGATTAATTCTGATGTAGCAGTGATTGAACTGATTGGAGCCTTTTTAGTCTGAGCCATGAACCAGTTATCGTCGCCGGCAGCAAAAAGACCGAAAGAAAAAATTGATAAAATTGATACAGCAAAAAACTTTTTCATATTATTTCTCCTCATTAGAAAAATTATATCACATAATATTTTGAAAATACAGTATAGAAAAATAAGAAAATTTTTAGAAATATTTGAAGATTTTAATATTTGAATAAATAAATATTTGAAGATTATATTTATAAAAAACAATGGTGCGCGGGTCCCAGCGACGGAAAAAAAATCAAGGTATCTCCCGTCTTTCGTTCACCGTGCTACGCACGAGTTCACTGACGGGTCCTCCTTAATTTCTTTTTCCTGCGTCCCACTTACCATTGTTTTTTATAAACAGGTTATTTAATATTTTTTGATATTTAATTTTTCATATTTGTAATTGCTTCATATATTAAATCCAAATTTATTTATAAGAATTACATATTTACTTATAAAATATATCTAGTTTAATCATCTTTTCTATGCTATATTTTCAGCATGTCTAAAAAGATCATATCATTAATTCTTTTCTTTTTTATTATTATTTCAACCACGTCTTTTAATAATGATATAATTCTTCAAAATCTTTCTAAACTGACATTGCGCGAAAAGGTGGGACAATTATTTGTTGTTTGTCCCGACGCCATCGACCCTGATTTAAGTTTAATCGACGTAAATTCTGGAAAAAAAGGCATAAAAAAAATCACCCGGGAGATGAAAAATTATTATAAAAAATATCCTGCCGGGGGATTTATCATTTTTGATAAAAATCTTGAAAGTAAAGAACAGCTTATCAAGTTAAACGAAGACCTTCATTCGCTTGGAAAGGTAAAATCATTTATTTATGTTGATGAAGAAGGCGGACGGGTTGCTCGAATTGCAAATAATAAAAATTTTGATGTCCAGAAATTTGATCCGATGTACACGGTTGCAAAGGAAAATGATGAATCAAAAGTTTTTAATGTTGGAAATACAATCGGAAAATATCTTTTTGAACTCGGGTTTGATGTAGATTTTGCACCCGATGCAGATATTTTTTATCCGGAAGGGAACAATGTAATCGGAAACAGGGCATTTTCGGAAGATCCAGAAACTACAGGAACTATGGCTGTAAAGATGCTCAAAGGTCTTAAAAAAAATAATATTCTTGGCTGTTTTAAGCATTATCCGGGGCACGGACCTTGTCTTTCCGATACTCATTTTTCTTTTGGTGTAATCGAAAAATCCTGGGATGAGCTTTTAAAATCTGATTTAATTCCGTTCAAAAAAGGAATCGAAGAAGATGTTCCATATATCATGGTTTCTCATATAAATTATCCAAATGTTACAGATGATGATCTTCCCGCAAGTCTTTCTTATAAGCTTTTAACAGAAAAACTTCGAGAAGAACTTGGTTTTGAAGGAATAATCATCACAGACGGAATGAGCATGGGTGCAATCCACAATAAATATGATGATGAAACTTCGAGTGTGATGGCAATCTTAGCAGGAGTAGACATCATCCTGGCCCCTTATGCTTATGAAGATGCATTTAAAAGTGTAATCAGGGCAGTCATAAGCGGAAAAATAACAGAAGAGCGTCTTAACGAGAGCGTGTACCGAATTTTAAGCCTAAAGTTAAACTGATTCTGGGAACGGGGTAATTTTCTACAGCTTCATAATCAGTGTTTAAGATATTCGAAAGTTTTAAATATGGAGTGAAGATAAAATTATCCGTAAAAATATCCATCTGGCCGCCTGCATTAAGTAAAAAGTATGGTTCCATAAAATAGATGTTTGCATTCGAAGTATAGCGCTTCCCAACATAAGAGCCGTTAATCCATATGTTGTAATTTTTATCCTTCCATTTTGCAGTAACAGAACCAGTCCAGTCAGGTGTCCACATGATTCTTTTTCCATATGTGCCGGGGCTGTTTTTATTTAAAAGCGATGTATAAAGATATTCAGCATTGGCAGAAAGATTTAAGCGACCATCAAAAAAGGATTTTTTAAAGATTAAATCAAAGCCAAGGTAAAAAGCGCTAGAAACATTCTGCGGCATATTTCCTGCCCACTGGATTTTATTTTCGTAATAATTTGTAAAAGTACACAAAGAAAGGCAGTCAAAAATATTTGCAGTAAATTCAGCACCCCATCCTGATTCTTCCTTTAAGTCAGGGTTTCCGTGGTAAACAGAATCTTCCCAGTATAAATCATCCATGTTCGGAAACTGAACCATGCGGTAAAAATTGAGGATTAAATCAAGATATTTCCAGTCAGCCTTAAGCCCGAGCTTTGGTATGAATGCACAGTTTTTTCCGCTTGTTTTAAAAATTAATGGAATAGAAATTGTGTAATGATCTAAAAAAGTAAAAGTGCTTGTTTCTGTAAGTGCAAACTCAAATAAAAAATGATTTCCGTCGGTCGTAGATTGTAAATCAATCAGATTGATAAGGAGGCCTGCATTCTGAGAGTAAAATGATGCAGGCTTTGTTTCGATTGTCCCTTTGTATTTTATTGTATTTATGTAATGCTCCGTATGGCCAAGTGTATCATCATAAAAACGGAGGGTGTAAAGCCAGGCGAGCGTATTATTCATTTTGAGGCAGTCTAAAACTGCAGGATTATATAGATTTATTGTGAGGTTATTGTCGTAATCTTTTTGAAGGCCGATGTTTGTAGAGTTTTCTGAGCCGGGGCAGTTTTTATTTCCTATGTAAAAATTATCTCCGATTGAAAATGAGTTTCCGTCTCCAAAAAAGTTCAGATATTTTATACCGGCTGAACCATCGATTACGCGGCTATTTTCCCTCTGTTTGATTTTGTTCTGATAGTTATTAAACAAAAAAAGATTTTCTGCAAAAGTTCCCTTAAGCGAAAGCTTTAATGATGAGGTATCTGTAAGGGGGGTGTCATAATTAAGACTCTGTGAAAAAGTGTCCAGAGGAAAGTTCAGATTAAAAAAAGTTTTTACGCTTGAATCGGAAGTAAAACTTTTCTGTACTGATTGTTTTTTTGTTGTGATATAGATTGTCCCGCCGACAGCTCCTTCGTCTCCGGGTTTTTCGGAAAAGCCACCACGTACAATTTCAATTTTTTCTATATCGTCGATGTTTATGGAAGTAAAATCAGTAGTTCCATACTGGGGATTATTTACGCAGACCCCGTCTATAAAAACACGAACAGTTTCGTCCGTAAAGCCACGGATACTTGGTTTTGCTTCAAGACCGTAAGCACCGTAAGTAAGAATCTGCATACCCTCGCTTTCTAAAAAATCATTCAGTGATTCTGCGTTTGAATCTGCTATATCTTCTGCCGTAAAAACCTGTCTCTGCTCAACTGTAGAATCTATGTAAGTAGTGATATCCGGAAGGATGATTATATCTTCCTGGGCAGAAAGCAGGCTCTGAGAAAGGATGATTAAAAAAAACAAGGCGATGCAGATTTTTTTCATTATTGGAAAAAAATTAATTTATTCTAATGGATTTTCTATATGTGCTGTGTAAAATTCAAAATATCCTTTTTCGATAGTAAATTCATTCACAGCTTCTTCCAGTGTATTACATGAAGTTACACCATCAGCTTTCCACGCGCCTGAAAGATTTACTGTCTTATTAGTAGCATTTAAATCTTTATAACTTACTGCATACCATTTTCCAATATCGGGAGCCTGTGATGGATCTGTTGTATAATTCCAGTTAGCGTCAGCGGCTCTTGTATACTTAATAAATATGGTTCCGCTTGTTTCAGAAAGTTTTAATACATAAAGATTATTTCCTTCGTAGGATTTATTCCATAAATATGTATCGTTATCATAATCATAGAACTCACCATCAAGGTCTAAATATTGATTAGACAAATAATCTTTTGTAATAAGAAATCTACCAACAGTTGTATCATACCAGTCATTAACTAATGGATCATCATTTGTTAATTTTTCAAGGATGACAATTTTTGTTTCAGTCTGAATTTCTGTTACTGGTTTACATCCGAAAAGTAGAACAGAAAACAACACTAAAACGAACAGAGCGCTCGTTTTGCGGAGGGAGAAAATAAACTTTTTCATAAAATCTCCAGGAATCGAAATCGTGCAATTCCCAAAAAAAGATATATCCTTACATACGTAAAGATTTGAAGTACAGATACTTCCGGTGAAGTAAAGCATTCGGGCTTAAATATAAATTCTTACCGTTGCACGCTCAGTCAATGATTCTCACATTGTTTCCTTTAAATCACGAAAATTATTTTAATAAAAAATTAAAACCTTGTGAATTGTATAAACCTTAAAAAAAATGTAATATAGAAAAAATCTCATAAATCAATATTTAATCAAGGAAAAATAAACTGATATGAACAGAAGACTTATCACAGCAGCATTACCTTATGTAAATAATATTCCTCATCTTGGAAATATAATTCAGTCTCTTTCGGGAGATGTTTTTGCACGTTTCTGCCGTAACCGCGGATACGAAACTTTATATATCTGTGGAGTTGATGAATACGGAACTGCAACAGAAACTAAGGCTTTGGAAGAAGGAAAAGATCCACGCTCATTATGTAATCATTACTATCAGGAACATACAAAAATCTACAAATGGTTCAACATCAATTTTGATAAATTCGGACGCACATCTAATCCTCAGTGTACAGAAATCACTCAGTCACTTTTTACAGATCTTGATAAAGCAGGGCTCATTAAAGAGCACACAAACAAACAGCTTTTCTGTACAAAATGTAATATGTTCCTTGCAGACCGTTATGTAGACGGAACATGTCCAAAGTGCGGTTCAACAAAGGCAAGGGGAGACCAGTGTGATGAATGTGGTACTCTTTTGGACCCTGTAGAATTAAAAGATCCAAAATGTCACACATGTGGTTCAACTCCGGAAGTTCGCGAAACAAAACATCTTTATATAGATCTTCCATCATTAACTTCTAAATTGAATGAATGGATGGAAAAGGCAAGCGTAGAAGGAAAATGGTCAGACAATGCGCTCAACATGACTAAGGCATGGATCAGAGACGGTCTTCAGGAAAGGGCAATCACACGCGATTTAAAGTGGGGTATTCCTGTTCCAAAGCCTGGCTACGAAAATAAAGTTTTCTACGTATGGTTTAATGCACCGATAGGGTACATTTCTATTACAAAACAGCTTGCAGATGAACTTGAAAAATCAGGAAGAGGAACCTTTGACTGGAAGAGCTGGTGGATTCCTGAAGAAAGCGAAGAAGCAAAGGGTAAGGGAAAGGTTGATTTATTCCAGTTTATTGGAAAAGACAATATTCCTTTCCACACAGTTATTTTCCCATGTACAATGCTCGGATCTCCACACAACTGGACAAAGCTTCACCACATGTCGAGCACAGAATTCTTAAACTACGAAGACGGAAAGTTTTCTAAGAGCCGTGGAATCGGTGTATTTGGAACAGATGCAATTGAATCTGGAATCCCTGCCGATGCATGGAGATTCTATATTTTCTACAACAGGCCGGAAAAGCAGGACTATCAGTTCACTTGGAAAGACTTTATGGAAAAACTCAACGGCGAACTCATCGGAAACCTTGGAAACCTTGTAAACAGAACACTTTTATTCGTAAATAAATATTTTGGCGGAGTAATCCCTGACGCTCCAGTTGACGAAGAACTCTGGGCTAAGGTAAAGGAACTCGAAAAGAAAGCTACTGATTATCTTGAATGGGCTGACTTAAAAGATGCCTTCCACACAATTTTTGAAATCTCTGATATCTGTAACAAAAAATTCCAGGACAGTGAGCCATGGAAGACACGTGAATCAGCTCCAGAAGAATGTGCAAAACTCATTCATAATCTCTGCTATGTAATCAAAGATTTGATGATTATGGCTAATCCGTTTATGCCTCAGTATACACAGGTAATCATGTCTTACTTTGGAAAGAGCATTCAGGAAACAAAGGCTGGAACCCAAGCTAAACCTGGATACACATGGGCTAACCTTGGTGAAACAACAGGACTTGATAAGGTTGGACCAACAGAAGTTTACTTTAAGCCTCTTGATCAGAAAACTATGCTTGCATTCAAAGAAAAGTTCAGCGGAGCACAGGCAAAGAAGGCAGAAAAAGAAGCTAAAAAAGCAGAAAAGAAAGAAGAAAAACCTGCCCTTACACCAGAACAGCAGATTGAATTCTTTAATAAAAATATCAACCTTACAGTTGCAAAGATTACAGACATCAAGCCTAATCCTGAAGGAGAAAAGCTTTATATCGAAACTCTTGATGATGGTTCTGGAACTCCACGAACTATTCAGTCGGGACTTCGCATGTACTTAAAAGAAGAAGAACTTTTAGGAAAGCATGTAATCATTGCAGAAAACCTTGCACCAAGAACAATGCGCGGAGTAGAAAGTCGTGGTATGCTTTTAGCAGGTGACTATAAAGACGAAAACGGAAAAGAATGCGTAGAAGTTTTAGATGCAGGATGGGCCGCTCCTGGAACCCGCGTAATTCTTGAAGGTGCAGATGTAAACGCATCTAAGAAAGAACAGATTACAGGCGACGAATTCTTCAGCGTTTCCATCGAAGCAAAAGACGGAATCGTTCAGATTGCAGGTAAAAAACTTATTGCAGACGGAAAAGAAATTAAGACTTCTAAAGCTTTGAATTCTGAAATAGGTTAATTGGCCAAAGATTAATCAGCCAAAGCTTAATCAGAGTATCTGGTGGGAGGAACCTTGCTCTTAGACGAATTAAACGAAGAACAGAAAAAAGCAGTAACCTCTACAGAAGGATTTATCCGTGTTATTGCAGGCGCTGGTTCTGGAAAAACAAGGGCCCTCACTTACCGTTTTGCCTATCTTGTAAACGAAATAGGTATTCTTCCGTCTAACATTCTTTGCGTAACTTTTACAAATAAAGCCGCTAACGAAATGCGAACCCGTATCAGAAAGCTTACAGGCGATAACGATACGGGATATATTTCTACCTTCCACGGTTTTTGTGTAAGCATTCTGCAGGAAGATTCCAACGCAGTAAATTATCCAAAATCATTTTTAGTTTTAGACAATTCCGACATTGATGCCATGCTTTCAATCATTTACGAAGAGCGTGGATTAACTCTCCGCCAGATGACATTCTCTCATGCCCGCGACATGATAGAAATGAAAAAACTTTTTGAAATTCCTGATTATTATGAGGATATGATAAGCATGTCGCTCGAGCAGGTTTATCAGAAATATTTGAATGCCCGGGAAACAGACGAAATCATTTTTTACGGCTATCTCTATCAGGAAAAAAAGTGCTTTGGGCTTGATTACAACGACCTTTTAAAATTTTCACTTTATATATTCCAGAAAAATCCTGAGATTAAAGAAAAGTGGCAGAAGCGCTTAGAGTATATCATGATTGATGAGTTTCAGGATATAGATTTGATTCAGTACGAGCTGATGTCAGTTTTGTGCGGCTGGCATAAAAATCTTTTTATAGTCGGAGATCCGGATCAGACAATTTATACCTGGCGCGGGGCAAATGTAAAATACCTTTTAGATTTTGATAAAAATTTTCCGGACGTAAAGACAATCATGATGATGAAAAATTACCGCTCATCTCCCGAAATTATCCAGACGGCAAATTCACTCATCTCTAAAAATAAATCAAGAATAGAAAAAGATCTGATTCCTGTCCGTGAAAAAATTAAAAAGCCAGAATACTATCACTCAAAAACACCGGAAGAAGAAGCGGAATTTATTGCAGACGAAATCAAATCACTTATAGAAAAAGGCGTAGAACCCTGTGACATTGCAGTTTTATACAGGGCACATTATATAAGCCGGACTATCGAAGAAGTTTTCCAGAAGAAAAAACTTTTGTACACTCTTTATTCTGGGCTTCCATTTTTTGAACGCTCAGAAATAAAAGATGCTCTTTGTTATTTAAGGATGATTGCGTATAAAGATGATTTATCTTTTTTACGCATCGTAAATGTTCCAAAGAGAAATGTCGGGGAACGAAGAATCAAGTTTTTACAGGAATATGTAGAAAAAAACGGCGGCTCACTTTTTGAAGCTCTTAAGGCTTCGCTTGATAACGAGCTTTTTACAAATACCAAGGCTGCATCTTTTGTAGAACTTGTTGAACGCTATAACGGAATGTATTCAAAAATGCAGATTTCGGAAGTATTCAGTCACCTTATGAATGAGTCGGGATATGAACTTGCTCTCAGAACGGAAGGCAGTCAGGAACGTCTTGATAATCTTGCTGAATTAAAACAGTCTGTTTATGAATACGAAACTTCATGTGGTGAAGAATGTACGCTCGAAAATTATCTTAGCCATGTAGCGCTTTATACAAATACAGATCTTACCGTTCACAAAGATTCTGTCCGTTTTATGACGATTCACAGCGCAAAGGGACTTGAGTTTAAGGTAGTTTTTATTGCCGGTATGAACGAAAACATGTTCCCAAGCAAAAAGACAGACAGTCAGGCAGGAATGGAAGAAGAGCGGCGTCTTTGTTTTGTTGCATACACCAGGGCAGAAGATTATCTGTATCTTACAGAAGCAGAGGGAAACTTACAGGGACTTGGCTTTCGTTATCCCTCACGTTTTATATTCGATGTAGAAAAAAAATATCTTACCTACAGAGTTGAATTACCCGAAAACCTCATCAAAAATACAATCCGCTATATTGATGATTCAAATACAGTCCTTTCAAAACTTACAGCTTTATCTGTCTTAAAAATGAACGACAGAGTAGAGCATAAAATCATGGGGAAGGGAACTGTAATCGAAATTGACGAAACAAAGCATGTTTACACAGTTAAATTTGATGATATTCCGACTCCACGAAAGATGAGTTTTAAAGCTCCTTTAAATAAAATTGAAAAATAAACAGGTGGATTTTTTCTTTTAAAAGTATCATAATCTTTAATATGAATTTAGACTTTATAATCACAAGTTTACTTGAAACAGATTTATACAAATTTTCAATGGGACAGGCAATCTACCATCAGTACCCGTCTTACAAAACTCACTGGACTTTTAAATGCCGCAATAAGGGAATAAAATTCAGTCCGGAAATGGTAGAAGAAATTAAAGAACAGATTAAACATTTCTGCTCTTTAAGTTTTACGGAAGAAGAACTTGATTATCTTTCTAAAATAGAATGGCTTCATTCAGATTACATAGATCACCTTCGTTTATGGAAAGCACGTTACGAAGATTTTGAGATTTCCACTGATTCTGAATGCGGTTTTTATCTTGAAGCAAAGGGAACCTGGCTCAATACATCGATGTACGAGATTCCTGTTTTAGCAATCATAAACGAAGTATATTTTCGCATGTCTTACGATTACGATAAGCTTTTTGAACAGTATAAGCGTAAGCTCGAAGAAAAAACAGGATGGCTTATAAGCGGAAAATATAACCTTGGAAACTTTTCTGAATTCGGTTTAAGGCGTCGTCTTTCGGCCGAGGCTCAGGAGCTTGCGGTAGAAACTTTAATCAAACACAATCCTGAATATAAAGAATCGCGCTGCGTGGGAACTTCGAACGTTTATCTTGCTAAAAAATTCAATGTTACTCCGGTTGGAACAATGGCCCACGAATTTATCATGTGTGTGGGTCAGGGAGATCCAATGTATAATCCGGCCTTTTCGAATAAGCTTGCAATGGAAGCATGGACAAAAGAATACGGTGTATTAAACGGAACTTACCTTACAGATACAATCGGTGAAGAAACTGCCCACCTTGATATGGGATATACATTCTCCATCTGTTTTAGCGGTGTAAGACACGATTCAGGAGATCCTTATAAATGGGGTGAAGACTGGATTAAGCACTACGAGACCTTCTACAATAAGTATAAGGATGAAAGGGTAAATCCAAAAAATAAGACACTGCTCTTTAGCGATAGCCTTGACTTTAAGCGTGCAAGTGATCTGTATGCTCATTTTAAGGATAGAATCAAGGTTGCATTTGGAATCGGTACATATATTGCAAACGATACAGATGTTGAACCTTTGAATATTGTAATGAAGGTTTCTTCGTGTAACGGACGCCCTGTGGCAAAGCTTTCCAACGATGACGGAAAAACAATGTGTAAGGATGATGAATATGTTGAATACCTTCACAAAACTATAGAATGGAGACTTAATCACCAGTAGCCCTAAATTTTTCACAAGAAATTACAGATTGTGCAAAATTGTATATAAGGCTTAAAAAAGGTATAATTAATTATGTTTACTTTTGATATTACTAAAATTGATTCAACAAAAAATATAAATAACGGAACATTTTTACAGACTCCGTTCTGGTGTGAATTTAAATCCCGCCACGGATGGCAGTACAGAAGATTTTTAATTAATACAAGTATACCTCCTTTAGATACCGGTGACGGATGCGAAAAAAAAGCAGGCGATACAGAAAATAAAAAGCTTTCATTTGAACTTTCTGTATTAAACAGAAACTTTTGTAAGGGCCTTATGAGCATTGCCTATATTCCTTTAATGCCAAAGCTTTTATATGAATGTACACCGGAAGAAGTTTTAGATAAAGCTTTTGATGAAGAAGGTGAATCTACAATTACAGAACCTGTTGTAACCGCAGAAACCCAGGCAATTGAATTTGCCGCTTTTATGAATGACCTTGCAAAAGCATTAAAATCATTCCTTCCAAAAAATACCATTGCAATCCGTTTTGACCCGGATGTTGTTTTTACCACTCCCGAAGAAAGAGATAATTTTAACATCGGTTTAAGAATGGTTTCTCTTGCAGATCACTTAAAGCTTAAGAAAAACAAGGTTGATATTCAGCCGCCTGACAGTACCTTAATCGAGTTAACTTCTGGCGAAGAAGAAATCTTAAACAGGATGCATCAGAAGTGGAGATATAATATCCGTCTTAGCGAAAGAAAAGGTGTAACAATACACCGCTACCTTGGAAATAGTCTGAACTTGTCCAAAAAATTAGACAAATTCTACGAATTAACAAAGGAAACTAACGCAAGGGATGGAAACTCAAGTCACGCAAAAAGCTATTATCTTGACCTTATAAAATCTTCTGCAGAAGAAAACAATCTTAAAGAAAATGAAGTTCCGGTAACTACAGATAAACCTCTTGTAAGCCTTTATATTGCAGAACATGAGGGAGACGAAATTGCTTCCATAATGACACTTTTTTCGCACGACGAAGCAATCTATCTTTACGGTGCAAGCTCGAACAATAAGCGTAATTTAATGCCTAATCATCTTTTACAGTGGACAGCTATGAAAGATGCAAAGGCCTATGGTTCTAAAGTTTACGATATGTACGGAATGCCTCCTGAGGGAAAGGACGAAAATCATCCAATGCACGGACTATATATGTTTAAGGCTAACTTTGGCGGAAAAAATATTCACAGACCGGGAAGCTGGGATGTTCCCCTTAAGTTAATCTATAAGCCTTACAACACCGTAGAAAAATTAAGAGCCTTCTGGTACAAAAAAGTAATCAAAAAATTAAAGGGCAGATAGTTTATGGCAGAAAAGACAGGACTTGTTTTAGAGGGCGGAGCATTAAAGGGGATTTTTACTTGCGGAATCCTGGATGTTTTTATGGAAAAAAACATCAGTTTTGACGGAATTGTAGGCGTTTCTGCAGGTGCTGTCTTTGGATGTAATTTAAAATCTCATCAGGCTGGAAGGGCTTTAAGATATAACAAGCGTTTTGCCCGCGACAGACGTTATGCAAGCTGGTGGTCTTTTTTTAAAACAGGGGACTTTTATGGTGCTGATTTTTGCTACCGTGAGCTCCCGGAAGTTTTAGATGTATGGGATGCAGAAGCTTTTAAAAAAGATAAAACCGATTTTTATGCCGTAACAACAGATGTTATAAGCGGTAAACCTCATTATCAAAAGCTCGAAAACGGAAACGCGGAAGATATTCAGTGGTTAAGGGCATCTGCGACAGTTCCAATTGTTTCAAGAATTTGTGAATTAAACGGCGGAAAATATCTTGATGGTGGCTTGAGCGATGAAGTTCCTTTAAAATTTTTTGAAGGTCTTGGCTACAAAAAAAACATTGTAATTTTAACAAATCCATTAAGTCATAAAGAAAAATATAATCCCCTTCTTTATTTTATTGAAAAACTCTTTTTTAAAAAATATCCGGAGCTTTTAAAGACAATGAAGTCTGTTTCGGAGCGAAATACAAAGACTTTTGATTATATAAACGAGCAGGAGAAACTTGAAAACATCTTGGTCATTCGTCCACCTTACGAGCTTCCGATTGGTGCAAAGGCTAAGGACGAAATTCAGCTTGATCAGGTATATGAGCTTGGAAGAATTACTGCTTTGGAACGTCTTGAAGAAATCAAAGAGTTTTTAAAAGTCAAAAAGGAAGGAAAATAATGGAATTAATAAATATCCCGTGTTTTGGTGTAGCAGGAAATTTTACAGGACATCTTGAACAGGCAGGAGAAGATAAGGATTTTGTTAATCTTAAAACAAAAGAAGTAAACGCTCCAAAAGGTATTTTTCCGACTTACATTCCCGGTTCTCCTACTAAAAATAAAACACCGGATTTTTTGTCTGTTTTTCCGTTTAACCCCGAAAAGATAATCTTTCCAAAAGGCGAATCAAAGCTTCAGATTGAAAGCGAATGTGCCCTGATTTTTAATGTTGTATGGAAGGACGATTTAATCATAGATTTAATTCCGATTTCTTTTGGTGCTTCCAATGACTGTTCGATCAGAAAAGAGGGTGCAAAAAAAATCAGCGAAAAAAAGAACTGGGGAAAGGCATCTAAAGGTTTTTCTTCCAATCAGATTAAAATTACTTCTTTTGACGAGGCTTCAGTTATAAACGATTACAGAATTGCATCTTTTCTTGTACGCGATAACAAGGTTTATGAATACGGGCAGGATAGCAGGGTAAAAGATTACAGCTATATTTACTTAAAACTGAAAGACTGGCTCATAGAAAAGTTCAACTATCAATCTGATGAAGGTCCGCTGGAAAATATTCATGAATATTTTTTAGAGGCTGGAAAACCTTCGTCTCTTATGGTATCGATTGGTGCAACTCGTTACACCGCCTGGGGCGAAACAAACTTTTTACAGGATAAGGATAAAGCACTTGTGATTTTGTATCCCGAATCTAAATATTCTAAAGACGATATTTTAGAAATGGTTCAAAAGGGTGATTTTAGTAAAGATATTTCGGCACTTATTCAGACAGTAGAGATTTAAACAATTCCGCCCACCCGAAGTTAAGATGCTTATCCCCCGAACAATCCCGCGCCCTTAAGACTCTATCATCCTCAAAATCTCTTCTTCCGCGCCTTTTATCTCTCCTTCGCTTCCCTTGATTATGCATTCACAAAAACCTTTTTCCCTTTCCTGCCTGGCTGCTAAATCATTCGACTGGTTTAAAAGTTCTACGCACGGTATGTTTTTAAGTTTTGTTAATTTTTCTTTTTCCATCACATCAAGCTTTATGTCTTTAATAAAGGCGCGTGGTGTTTTTGAGTAAGGCTTTTTGTTTCCCTGGATACATAAATCAAAAATCAAATCATAAATGGAGCGGCTAAAACTTTTTGCATACATAAAACTCATCCCCGAAAGTCGCGGATTAATCTCTATGATAAACCATTTACCACCAGAAAAAATCAAATCAATCTGACAGAAGGTCTGTATATCTAAAAGACTGCAGAGGCGTTTAATTTCTTTTTTAAGGGCTGATATTTTATATTTTTTATCTGTTACAGGTCCTGTTTTAGTGCTTTGTTTAGGGCTGGTTATTCCGTACTGGTTTAAGGTAAATCGGTATGGATCTAAAACAAGAAAATCATTTTTAGATTTATAAACTTCGAGTCCAAAATGTTCACCTTGGATATATTCTTCGATAATCCTGTTTGAATTGTTTCTTTTTGAGTTAAGATAACCCATCGCCTCTGGATATGTATGAACGACAGTTACTCCGTATGAACTCATTCCCACAGTGTCTTTAATCACAAGTGGAAGTTTAAGATTTTTAATCTGAGAAAGGATACTGTCCTGGTAAACGTTATGAAGCACTTCTTTATGACTTCCTGCGCAAAAGTATAAATCGTGATCTATAAAAACAGAATCAGGAGTATTAAATTTATGAATCTTTAAAAACTGGCTTGTCTTATATTTATCAAAAGAGATAAGAGAGGCAGAAAGGGGATTACAGTAGGTTTTTATTCTGTTTTTTTCAAGTTCATTTTTTATAAGCGCATCATTTACAGAAAGCCAGTCGTAGGGAGAAACCCAGAAAGAAAGGGCAACCGCGATATCCGGTTTTAGTTCTAAAATCTTTTGTGCAAATTCTTTGTAAGAAAGTTTCTGGTCTAAGATGACAGACGTTTCTGGCATGAACATGAGCGGTAACTGAGTAACAAAGATGAATTGGTGCTCAGGATATTTTTTTGAAAATTCTCTAAACTGTTCCTGGTTTGAAGGAAGAACATCAATCTTAAAGGTTTCTGGGTCAAAAATGTTTGAATTGGAACTGTAAAAAACTATCTTCATTTTGTTTTCACTAATCCTATTTTGCAAGAATCACATTAATGCATTTAAGAAATTCTTTTTCTTCTTCCAGAGGGAGAGTGTCTTTGTCGTATAAGGCTTTTTCGAAAATCTGACCCGCTTTTACACAGGCTTCTGCTTTAAGAATAGATTTTTCATCTTTTGATTTTTCGAGTAAATGATTTTTTAAAAGATTTGTATATTCGCATGGTGCAAGATTTTTTGTGTAATTGATTTTATATCTTGTTCCAAAACCGATAACTTTTATAAACTGTCTTGTAAGCCTGTCAAGTTCGACTCTTTTTTCCTTAGATTTTTTTGTACGTTTTGAATTTCCAATAATTGAATTAAGAAAATCCTGTTTTGAAACTTTTACATAATCATCATTCAAAGTATTTTTTTTAGAAAGCCCCTTAAATCCGTTTTTAAGTTTAAAAGCAAATCTTTTTAATAATTTAGAAACAAGCTCGAAAACTCTTTTGTAATTAACATCGCGGAAATAAAGAACAATTCCACTTCCTAAAAGTAATGGTAAATAAAAATAATAATATGACCAGATATGTCTTCCTACGACTTTTATAATACTACCGATAAATATAGCAATACAATCAAAAAATTCATAAATAGCATTAATGATTTTTGAAAGTACAGGGTAATCAGAAAGAAATACGCCTTCAGGATTTTTCACCGGAATATATTCATTTTGAACAGGTGGAAGAATTTCTTCTACGGTTTCTTCGGCTATATAATCACTGACTATATTGATTTTTACAGGCGCCTGGTTCCTTGCAAAAATACTTCCAAGTAAAACAGAGACAGTAAGAATCAAAACTAAAAGGCGGTAGAATTTTTTTCTTTCCGGGATAATCTGGGTAAGTCCGATATTCAGATAAAATATCTCTTTTTTGTAATAACTCATTATGTAAAGATAGATGATGTAATTGAGCAAAAACAAAAGTGAAATAATTATCAAAAAGGTATTTAATCCGCGTTCAAAATGCTCTGCAATAATAATTCCGATTATGTAAACCGAAAGAACGTACATGATATTTTTTGTCTTTTTAATCTGTTCTCCAAGATCCATAGCGGCAAATTTATTCTGGTAAAGATGATCTTTGAGTTTATAGCCTTTTAAATCGCCGCAGAGTTCAATAAAATCATCATGAAAAACAATAACTGTAGAAAGCTTATTGATGATTAATATTTCGAAAATCGTAAGGATGGCAATTTCAGCTTTGAAACTTTGAATAAGAAGAGAAAATCCCGTAAAGCAGATTAAAGATATGATTATAATTGCAACAAAAACATAAGATGGCCGGAATTTATCAGAAGCGGTAAGGTATGCAGAAACAATCCCGATTATTCCAAAAATAAAAAGATAGATGTAAGAAAAAACTGCAATGCTTAAGGCAGGGCTTGTTGCATAATTGATTAGATATTCAATAAGGAAAACAAAAGGAGTTACGAGGAATAAAACTACAAAATGTTCAAAAAAGGAAAAGAGGCTTTTCATTTTTTCATAGCTCCTATGTTTTTAGTATTTATATCTTCTCTGGAAGCTTCTACTTTTACAAAGTATTCCCGGACAACTTTTTCATCAATAACAAAAATTAATGTTCCGGCCGAAAGCTCATCTGTATATTTTATATATGGATTAAATGTAAGCTTACCTGGTTCAGTTTTTATTACAGCAAGAATATCGAGGATTGAATCAGCCTGATTTTTTGCAGGTTTTAAATATGGTAAGCCTGTCCCATTCGAAGCAAATCCAACATTCTGGCGGAATAATTTTGATTTTTCCACGATGGAGGCAGCAATTTCAATGGCTTTTTCTGTGTAATAAGCTCTGTTTCTTATATCATAATCATCTTCTGCAAGATTAAGAAATACAAAAAATGGAGCGTTATATGAATTTTCGTACTGGTTTGTAAAAAGCTTTGAATATTTTGCGCTCATCCTCCAGTTGATTCTTTTTTGTTCATCACCGTTTTTATATTCCCTTACAGATTTTCTGAGTGTTGTATCTTCGTAACAGATGTTATTGATTTTAATTTCTCCCTGAGGGATTCCAGGTTTTGTTTCTGTGATGAGTTTGATTCTAGCCGGCTGAACGATGATTTTCATATCTACCGGGAATTCTTTTTTAATCGTAAAAAAGTTCATAGGATCCGAAGTTTCTATTACAACAGGTCCAATTGAATATTCTCCACGCGCCTGAGCTTTAACCTTGTATTTAATTTTTTTCTTTTCGTATTTATGAAGGGTTAAAATGCCTTCGTTTTCGTTATGATAGATATAAAAAATTGGAACTGTATCGCGGTAGTAAAGCAGGTGGGCCGTAACGCGGGAAAGATTTTTTATCTTAAAACTGATTTCGATGTCTTCGTTACAGGCAACCTTTAATTCTTTAAAATGTCTTTCTACAACAATGCTTCTTGAAAGTTTTAATGCGTAAAAAAAGTTTATGATGAGTATGAATAAAACCGTATATGCAAAAAACTGGCATGTTCTTGAAGGAATGATGATTACAACGGCCAGGAGGAGAATCAGGATTACAAAAAAAGACGGCTTTATCTTCATATTTTGTGATTTATACTTTTGCCTTAAAGTCCGGGAGGTTTGTCTGTTCGAGCATTTCTTCTAAGATGCTTTCTGCCTTGTAGCCTTTTAAAACTGAATCTGTAGAAAGAATGACATGCTTTCTGAAAACAGGAATTGTAAGCTTTTTAATATCTTCGGGAGTAACGTAGTTTCTGTTATTTACCGCAGCGTAGCACTGACCGGCTTTGTAAAGAGCTAATGTCGCGCGAGGGGAAACTCCATTTAAAAGGCGTGAATCTTCGCGTGTGTATTTTGCAAGAAGGAGGATGTAATTTAAGACAGAGTCATCAACATAAACTTTGAGTGCTTCTTCCATGCATTTAAGAATTTCTTCTTTTGTTACAACTGATTTTACATTTTCTACCGGATGAACCATTGTATTTTGTGCAAGAATGATTTCTTTTTCTGCATCTTCTTTAGGATATCCCATAGAAAGGCACATCATAAAGCGGTCTTTCTGGGCTTCGGGCAGCGGGAATGTTCCTTCTGATTCTACAGGGTTTTCTGTTGCAATTACAAAGAAAGGTTTTGGAAGCTTATACATGTTTCCGTCAATGCTTATCTGATTTTCTGCCATACACTCAAGAAGTGCAGACTGAGTTCTTGGAGTTGCGCGGTTTAATTCATCAACGAGGACCAGACCTGCCATTACAGGTCCTTTTCTGAATTCAAATTCTGATTTTGAAGGAATCCAAACTGAACTTCCAGTCACATCCGAAGGCATAAGGTCTGGGGTACACTGAATGCGCGAAAAATCAAGACCGGATGCTTTTGCAATTGATTTAGCAAGAACTGTCTTTCCTGTTCCCGGAACATCTTCTAAAAGTACATGACCGCCTGCCAGAAGACTTGCAATAATCATGTCTACAACATCTTTATTACCTTTAAAAACATTTAAGGTTTCTTTTCTGATTTTTTCTGAAAGTTCAAATATTTTACTCATAAGTTCATTATACATATTTGATTAATATATTAAAAGTAATTAAAATGCATTCTATGACAAAAGAACAGCTGTTTTTTTATGTAGAGACTCAAAAAGTG
The DNA here is from genome assembly GCA_016286365.1 of Treponema sp. GTDB lineage: Bacteria > Spirochaetota > Spirochaetia > Treponematales > Treponemataceae > Treponema_D. The sequence goes on along the minus strand of JAEESN010000001.1, from coordinate 344,350 downwards.
TTCGAATTTACCTATAAGGGCAAAGTCTATAACATGACTTATGACAGGGATGAAAAGGGAAATACTGTTCTTGTTTTTGGGCGTTTATACGAAGGAAAGAGATATGCAGGCGTTGGAGAATTGCTCAATACGGCAAAAATCGAAAATCACTTTTTTAAAGATATGCTTGATACAATAGACATAAGATAGTTTGAATACTTAAGACTGAATATGTACAAAAAAAATGAATTAGATTTAACGCAAGGCTCTGTTTTCCTCAATCTTATAAAATTTTCTGTTCCGCTTATTTTTTCAAGCATTCTCCAGATTTTATTTAACACTGCAGACAGAATTGTTGTAGGACAGTTTTGTGAACCGGCAGCCTTTTCTGCAGTTACATCTACCGGCTCTCTGATTAATCTTTTAGTAAATCTTTTTACAGGACTTTCTATTGGTACAAATATTGTTGCAGCAAATTACTACGGAGCAAAGCGTAAAAAAGAAATTCAGGATACAGTTCATACATCAATTCTTTTGTCCATATACAGCGGAATAATACTTACCGTAGTGGGAATCATTCTTGCAAAACCGATTCTTATTGCAATGGGAGCTCAGGATGAGTTTTTAGACCTTGCAGTTATTTATTTAAGGATTTATTTTGGCGGAATCATTGCCACAATGATTTATAACTTTGGAAGCGCAGTTTTAAGGGCTAAGGGCGATACTAAAAGACCTTTGTACATTCTTACTATTGCAGGTGTAATCAACTTTTTATTGAACCTCTTTTTTGTAATCGTGTGTAAGATGTCTGTAGACGGAGTAGGGCTTGCAACAGTTCTTTCGCAGGTTTTTGCCTGTATTGCTGTTTTAGTAATTTTAAAGCGCGAAAAAGATGATTTTCATCTGGACTTAAAAAAATTAAAAATAAATACACACATCTTTCATAAAATCATAAAAGTAGGACTTCCTGCAGGATTTCAGGGGATTATGTTTTCCTTTTCGAATGTCATAATCCAGTCTTCCGTAAACTCATTTGGAGAAATCACAATTAATGGAAACGGGGCTGCCTGCGACCTCGAAGGATTTGTTTATTTTACGATGAACGGATTTGCACAGGGAGCTTTAACCTGCTGTTCACAGAATCTTGGTGCAAAAAAGTTTAATAGAATTAAAAATGTTGTTCTTTCATCCCAGGTTTTAACCTTCCTTTCGGGTGGAATAATGGGAATGATGTTTTTATTTTTCGGCCGTAAGCTTATAGGATTTTATCAGAATGATCCTCTGGTAATCGAAGCGGGAATGATTCGTGCCGGGGTAATTTTTTCTACATATTATCTTTGCGGTATGATGGACGCTCTTTCTAACTGTATAAGAGGCATGGGCTATTCGATGATGCCTTTTATTTCGAGCCTTACCGGTGCATGTATATTCAGGATAATCTATCTTTTTACGATTTTCAGGATAGAAAGGTTTCATAAGCCTGTAACAATCTATCTTACATATCCTTTTTCGTGGATTTTAACCATCTGTGCAAACCTTGTCTTTTTTATTTACATTTACCGCAAGATGAAAAGAGAGAATTCTAATCCAGATTAATGACTTTATTTTGTAAATTTGTTACTATAAAAGCATGAATATGGAAGCATTTGTTCTTGGGTGTGGCGGAATGATGCCACTTCCATACCGACATCTTACATCAGTTCTGCTTCGTAGGGACGGAGATTTATTCCTGTTTGATGGTGGAGAAGGAACCCAGGTAAGCTTAAGGCGACTTAATCTTAAGTGGAAAAAGATAAATGCTATTTTTGTTTCCCATACTCATGCAGATCACGTAACTGGTTTGCCGGGTATTCTTATGCTTTCGGCTCAGGTAGACAGAGATGAACCTCTTTATATCTACGGCCCTCCAAAGATTAAGGAATACATTGAAACAAGCAGAAAAGTTCTGGATATGTACATAAACTATCCGATTGTCGTAAAGGAAATTACGGCTCCCTGTGTTGTTCACGAAGAAAAAGACTTTATTGTAAGGGCTTTTCCACTGGATCACACAAAAACCTGCGTTGGTTATACGCTAGAAGAGCATGAAAGACCGGGAGAATTTAATCCCGAAAAGGCGAGGGAACTTGGAGTTCCATGCGGTCCTTTGTGGTCTAAGCTTCAGAACGGAGAAGAAGTTCAGGCTTCCGATGGAAAAACTGTAAAACCCGAACAGGTGATGGGTAAAAAGCGAAGCGGAAGAAAATTCAGCTTTGTAACAGATACACTTTATAAGGAGAGTATAGCAAAAGAGGTCAAAGATTCTGACTTATTAATCTGCGAAGGCATGTTTGAAGATGCACTTATAGATCAGGCAAAAGAAAAAAAACACATGACCGCTTCACAGGCTGCAACAATCGCAAAAGATGCGAATGTAAAAAGAATGTGCATGATTCACTACAGTCCGAGGTACAACGACAAGGAACTTCACATACTTTTGGAAGAAGCTCAGAAGATTTATCCCAATGCGGAACTTTCCAGAGACAGAATGCAGATTGAAATCCCATTCAGGGATTAAAAATATATAAGGTAATCATATAGGAGACAAAAATGAAAAAACGTTGGTTTATTGCAGGTCTTTTAGTACTTGCATTGGCTCTTACCGGATGTAATAAAGACAGCGGTAAAGCTGGGGAAGGAGATGCTTCTGTTGCAACTACTGTAGACGAAAACGGAAAAACAAAGTCTGTGGCTTTAGTTCCATGTGTACTTTTCTATCCGGAAGGAAGTTTATGGTCAGAAGACAACAAAGGTCAGCTTGTATGGTATAACACATTCTATGCAGGACAGACTTTCTATGCATATCCTACAGAAGAAGGAAGTCTTTCAGAAGAAATTTTCACTGCTAAAATGACAAAGCAGGGTAAAAAAGAAGCTGAAAAAGACGATTACGCAAAGATTTCTTATAACAACAAGGTTTACTGGATTGTAAAAGATCTTATCATTCCTAATGCAGTTGCAAAGGTTATTATTCAGGATGGTTATAACTACTCAAGCGATACTATTGCAGACATGACTAAAACAACTATCACTAAGGGACAGATTGTTGCAGTTAATCCTGCATATGTAAAATCAGCTGAATCAGATCTTGAATGTTACAATGTTACCTGGAGAAAAAACGGTGGTAAAAGCTACAGAGATGTTTACATCAAGAAAGACATTGTTTCTGACAAAGATGATGACCTTATTGCACAGAGATATCTTAACCGCCTTAGCAAGATCAAAGAATCTGGAAATCAGATTGTTTTAGACGAAATATATGAAAATTGTAAAGCACTGGATCTTTCTCCTTATTACAGAGAACTTATCCTCGAAGCTTTTCCAAACTAAGGGACGGAGGATAATAAAATGAAAAAATTAATTTCTATAATTTTAGCTTCTTTTGTTGCAATCACAGCTTTTGCAGCAGAAAAATCAATTCCTGCAGTTATGCTTCAGGATGACGGAACTTTATTTATCGAAGAAGATGGACAGATGAACTACAAGATGTCTATTCCTGCAGGTTCTGAACTCGAAGTTCTTACTGTTAAAAACGAAAACGGTGTTGTTGTTCCTGAATTAAAGAAATCAAAGAGAATCATCAGTGAAAAACTCAGAGATTGTGAATGCTACCACGTAAAATACAACAACAAACCTTACTGGTGTCTTCCAAACAGAATCGGTTTGAACGAAAAAATCGGTATCATCGTAAAAGATACAGCCGTTTACCGCTCTCCTGATGTTTGTGATATCAAGGAAAAATCATCACTCGCAGTTGGAACAGTAATCTCTTTCGGAGATGCTTTTGTTGCAAACAACAAGTTCAAGCTTTTAAAAATCACTTATTACGATCCTGCAAACTATGAAGTTTATACAGGTTATGTAAAACAGGAAAAAGTAAGCTCATCTAAAGATGATTACAAAGGTATTAAAATCATCAAGTCTATTAAGAAAATCTTAAAAGACGGAGAAAAAGCCGATAAGGGGCTTCTCGAAGAAAACTATAAAAACTTCAAACACCTTTCAACTTCACCTGCAATTACACAGATGTGCGATGAACTCGTAAACTCTGTAAATCAGGATGAATCAGAAACTTCTAACGAAGCAGCTGCTTTACGCGAAGCAGAACCATTCTCTTATTACGGAGCACTTGTTGTTTCAGACGAAGAAGATTCAAACATCAACATTCGTGATTATCCTTCTACAGAAAATTCAAAGGTTGTAGGACAGTTTAAGTTCAAGGGTGGAAATTTCTACGAAGTAAATGTAACTTATCGTTCTGCTTTTACAGACATCATCAATGGTGACGAAGAGTACTGGTACTATATCTCTAATGATACTGTATCAGGATGGATTTTCGGTTCATACCTTGTATTCTCTGCAGAAGATGAAGGCGGTGATTACGATTATGCAACCTATGACGGACGCGAAGAAGGTGCTACAGCTCCTGGTCAGTGATAAAGACTTAAAATGATAGAGATAAATAATTTTACTAAAAGTTATTACAGTTTCTCTCATAAAAAGCCTTTATTCAGCGTTCATGATATAAGTTTTAATGTTGAGCCTGGAAATATTTCCGGGCTCTTAGGACCAAATGGTTCTGGAAAAACTACTATCATGAAGGCTATATGCGGTTTTCATTTTCCCTGTTCCGGAGACATTTTTGTTACGGACAGGGATGGAAACAAAATTAATGCCTGTGAAAATTCGGAATTAATTCCGGATTTAATAGGCTATGTTCCCGAAAAATCAATTCTTCCGCCGGACATGTATGTTAAAGACTTTCTTGATTATGCGGCGAGTATGCATGGACTTTCCGGCGAAGAAAAATCAAAAGCATTAAAAAAAGTAATCGATGAATGTTCGATTTCTGATGTAACTCATAAAAAAATCAAGACACTTTCAAAAGGTTATCTCCAGCGTGTTTCTTTTGCCCAGAGCATCATTCACGATCCGCCTAATCTTATCTTAGACGAACCTGTTTCTGGCCTTGATCCTGCTCAGATTATCCAGATGAGAAAACTGATTAAAAAAATGGCAGAAACTAAGGCTGTTCTAATGTCTACTCATCTTTTACAGGAAGTTTATTCTCTTTGTAATAATATAAATATCATAAGTAATGGAAATCTTGTTGCATCCGGAACAGAAAAAGAAATACTTGCACAGACAAAGTGCAGGAATTTAGAAGATTCTTTTATGAAGCTTACAGCAGGCAAAGCGGAAAATGGCAATGAATAAAAAAATCAGTTCTTATTACAAATACAATTTATTTAATTTTTTTCATCATCCGCTTTTTTATATAACAGCAGTATTTTTTTCTGTTTTTACTTCTGCTTATTTTTTCTATAAAAATCAATTCTTCAGCGGGAATGGAACAACAGATTTACTCGCATTTTTTGCAACAGTTCCTTATGTGAGCATCATTGTAATTCCGGCTTTATGTTATAAAAGATCAGATCAGATTTACGAAAGCTTTGTTCCCCTCAGCTTTTTTACCCGAATTTTTGTACGCTTTCTTTCTGTTTTAACTGTATACGCAATTTTAATCATAACTCTTTTACCGGTTCCTTTTTTGGTAAATATCTTTGGTAGCGTAGACTGGGGACAGGTTTTTACAAGCTTTATCTGTCTTGTTTTTTATGCTTCGGCAGTCATTTCTTTATGCATATTAATAAGCGAAATATTCGAAAGCAGCATTTCTTCTTTTGTGATTTCTGCTGTTTTTCTTGCTCTTTTTAACAGTTCACATGTTTTTACAGTCTATGTAAATTTAAATAACTTTTTTTCTTCACTTTGTAAATTAATCAGCTTTGCCTGGCACTTTGATGCAGCAGGAAAAGGCATTATAGATACACGCGATATTATCTGGTTTACAGGTCTTACTGCAATAAATCTTTTTGTAACCTGTCTAATCCGTTATAAAAAGGCAGGAAAAGTTTTCAGTAAGACTTTAAATATCCGTCATATTTTTATAATGATTATTTTTGTTCTTGTTGTATTAAACGGTAACAGATGGTACACAAGAATTGATTTTTCTAAAAACAAGACCTATTCAATTTCTCCTTTTACAAAAGAAATTTTATCTAAGGCAGAAGGAAACATCAAAATCACATATTACCGCTCTTCCACACTTGAAAAAAAATATCCTCAGGTACGCGATATCGCAGACTTTCTTTCTACATACACATCTTTTGGAAAAAACATAAACCTTAAAATTAAAGATCCTGATAACGACGAAGAAACAAAGAATCTTTTACAGACTTATGGAATTACAACTCATCCGATGCAGTCTGTAACAGACAATTCTTTAGAATATATAAACGTTTATTCTGCAATTACTGTCGAATATAACGGAAATACAGAGCTTATACCTTTTATCCTTTCTGCAGAAACTCTTGAATACGATTTAGACGGAAGACTTATTCATCTTATTACAGGTGCAACCCGTTTAGTAAATGTGATTGTAGGAAACGGAATGGGACTAGATAACGACAAGGGCTATAATTTTGTAATTCCATGGCTTAATTCACAGGGCTTTGTATGTTATCCTTTAGACCCTTCAAATCCTGATTTTGCAGAGATTTTGAACACAACTATGGGGCCTCTTTTAGTGATTGGTGACAGCCAGATTAATATTGATGCAGCGGTTGCAATAGAAAGTTATATTTTATCTGGTAAAGGAAATGCACTCTTTTTTGTAAGTCCATACAGTTTTGATTTTGATCAGTGGCTTTTAAAACAGAATATGTCTACAAATATCGTAGAAATGCTTGAAAACTGGGGAATAAGATTCGAAGATAAAATTGCAGCAGATGTTTCTTCACAGGTTCTTACAATGGAAAGTGCTCCGTCTGATGAAAGTTTTTATGCTGAAGGCAGTGTGTACCGCGAAAATGTAAATTATCCGCTTTTTATAAATCTTCTGCCTCAAACTTATACAAATCTTGGTGCAACGCTCTTCTGGGCAACTCCGATTCTTATAGAAAATCAGGAAAATGTAATACCTTATTTAATCACAAGTAATTTGAGCTGGAGCTATAAGGTTGATCCTTCAAAAGAAAAACTCATAGAAACAGTTCCGGAATTCTATAAAACACAGGATTATTCACAGTTTGAAACAAAAACACAGAATGTTGGAGTACAGATTAGAGGACCTTTAAACGGATTATTCACTTCTTATTCAATTAAAGATTCAAACCTCATCGTAATTCCTGATCAGTATTTTTTAAATACAATGACTGTTTTTGGAATGGTAGGAAGTGGCTACGGAGATTACAGAAATTATGAGCTTCTTACAAACATGCTTTTAAAATTGAATGGGGAAGAGGAGCTTGCAAAACTTCAGTCTCATTCTTCTACCGATAAGAGCCTTACAAAGATTACAGACGCTAAAAAGTTTAAGGATATGAAAAACCTTACAAACATCATCCTTTTTGTAATAATTCCTCTGATTTATATACTTTCGATGTGTGTAATCACCTTTGTTCATTACAGGAAATTAAAGAATGAAAAAATTTAGCCTCAAATTAAATCATTATCTTTTTATTGCTATCTGTATTCTCTTTGTTTCCTATATTTTATCTTTTAAAGCACAGGATAAAAGTCACGATAAACGAAAGCTTATTAAAACAGAAATCATAAACGAAAAAAATAAATACGCAATCCAGAGTTTTAAAATTTTACAGGATGATAATGAACTTACAATAGCCCGCCTTGATGACATATGGGTAGCGGTGCAGAAAGGCTCTTCAAATTATATTCCCTGTGATTTAAAACTTGTTAATAATTTTATAAATGACTTCACAAGTCTTCGTAATATGTATAAATTATCAGACAGTATAAACCCGAATAACAATAATTTTGGCTTTTTTGACAGAAATTCAACTAAAATTACGTACTCACTCGAAAACGGCCAGACTTACGAGCTTTTATTCGGAAAGCAGGATTTTTCTTTTTCGGCAAGATATTTTATGAGCGGAAAATCTGCTGTTGTTTACGAGATGGATAATACACTCGATAAATATCTTACGGCTTCGATTCAGGTGTGGTCTGATCCATATTTACTTTCAAGAACAATTCTGCAGCAGGTTACATCAAAAGATATCCAGCGCATTCATGTAAGTATTCTTGAAAACGGCTCATTAATTACCAAAACTCTGGATCCTTCAGACAAAGATTATGCATATAAAGCAGAAAAACTTTCTGAATATCGCCACGGTGGCTTTGCGATTAAAACTACAGAAAACCAAAACGTAGAGTTTAAACTTAAGTTTGAATACGGAAATAAGTGGGAAGCAGAGCTTTCTTTTTATGACACTCAGGATCAGGATAACGATTACAACGTCGTAGCAGAATATTTTATTCCACAGATAAACAAACGCTATAAATTCAGTACAAAAATAAGCGCATGGACTTATAACAATATCAAAACAATGGTGTTGTAGATAAAGTGCGAAACAAAGGTAACAAAGATATTTCCAGTCTGTTTATAAACGCTTCTGAAAATTAAGTGCGAAAGACCTGCAAAAATCACGGAAAGAAAACCTGCATAAAGATGTCCGAACGCAAATAAAATACAAGTTAAAAACTCACAGACAAAGGTCACAGTTTTATTATCATATTTATGATTTATGATGTGGTGGAGCATATCCGGAAAATAATATCTGTATATAAATTCTTCAGAAAAAGATGCAATCAGAAGGTATGAAAGGCTTTTATAGAGCCAGATATAATTTTCATCTGATTTTTGTATAGAGTAAATATTCTGTTTATAATCAATAAGGCTTGCAATTGCATTCATCATAAAAAGAAGAGAAAAAAGAGCTGCAAGACAGAACAAAACAGGGATAATGAATTTAAAGAAAAATGTTTTTATGCGTGTTTTAAAGGCAGGGTTTTCGTTAGTTTTGATTATATCAGTTTCAGAAAGTCCTTCGTTTAGGTCGGATTTATTATTTTTGCTTGATCTATCCCTATAGTAAATGTAGCCGAATATAGAAAAAATCCATGTAAAATTAAAATATGAAAGAGGAGAATCGGTGTAAGAAGGATTATTTAACACAAAACAAGGGGGTAAAACAAGAAAAATAAGAACAATAAGAAAAATTATAATTTCTGACTTTAAATAATGATATTTCATGAATTTTGTGTTATTATACTATATAGAGGAAAAATTGTGTATATATTAGTCGGAATAATAATTCTAGCCTCAATTGTCATCATTTTAAGCGGTTTATACTCTGTATTTAAGACTAAGATTAATTTTTATATAACAGGTCTTGATTCAAAATTTTCTATCCCGAGTTTAAATCTCTTATGGAAAGTTGCGACTTTATGTAAACTCGAAAACCCAACATCTTTATTTTTCTCTCTTCCATCCTTACAAAAATGTATGTCCGAAATTACTTCCAGAGCTTCTGCAGACGGTAATTCAGGTGACCCTAAAATGCAGCAGCTTATCTCTAAGCTTTTTGAATACAGAACCAAGCTTCAGAATGAATCGGACGAAAAAAAGGGAATGGATTCAACAAAGAGTCTTGAACGCGGACAGAAATTAAGGATTATTCTTCCGGGAAAAGGTGTATTTGTTTCTGAAGTTTTAAATTCTTCAAGCCAGCTGATTATTTCGGTTCCACGCCAGAAAGATTTAATTCCGATTACGGCAGAACAGTGGGTTGGAAAGGTTATTAATGTTTACCTCTGGAAAAAAGGTGATGCCCGCTATGTTTTTGATACAACTGTAGAAGGTCACGGGCTTTTTATTGGTGAATCTTCTCTTTCTTTAAAACATTCTACAAATCTTGTACGAACACAAAAACGTAAATCGGTTCGTGCAAAGTGTAAAATTAACGCACAGCTTTTTATCATCAAAGGCGAAGTTATTGATTACAATGCAGTAGAAACTCACGACGGCTACAAGTGTATCCTTGAAGATATTTCTGAATCCGGAGCACTCATCAGAATTGGTGGAAAGGGCGCTGCAAACGTTCAGATTAAACTTCAGTACAGCATCCAGAATGTATTTGTAATTATGTTTGGTGTTGTACGAACCGTAGAATATAATGCAGAAACAAATCAGTCGCTTCTTCATTTTGAATGCATTCATATTGAGCAGAATATGAAGAATGAGGTATTAAAATATGTTTACGATATGCTTCCGGAAGAAGAAAAGGAAGTTTACGAAGCCCTCGATTTAACCGATGCAGACCAGAAAGCAGATGAAAGTTCAGATTCAGATGCAGGCGAAAATATTGAGAAAAATCTTACCGAAACAGATGTTACGATTCCTCCGCAAAAACCTTTAAATAATGAAGACGCTGCAAAACAGGTAGCGGCTCAAAACCAGCAGTCGGAAGCTGCGAACGAAGGAATTCAAAAGCTTAAGAAACTTATTTCTGCCGATGCACTTCTTCCTGCAGACAATGCTCCGGTAGAAACATTGAATCTGTTTGATGATTACGATAAATAGAAGGGGTAACCTTATGAAAAAGATATTATTACACACATTGTTATTACTTTCATGTTCATTTTGTTTTTCACAGACTCTTCAGAATAAATTTATTAAGGGAAATATTACCGATAAGACAGCCTGTGTACGCGAAGGTGAAGGAAAAGAAGGTTTATGGCTTTCTAACGAGGCAATCCGTTTTGTTATAGATAATGTTCAGTATCTTGGAGAAGACCGAGAACTTGAAGGTCTTGCTGTTGCTGCAATTCTTTCTCTTCCTAATGATTATGGAATGGGAAAAACAGAATCAGAAAAAACAGAAATTTCTGATGATCTTCTTTTAATTTACGATAAGTTTTCTTCGAGCAGCACGGTTAAAATCGCTGTTCTTTCAAAATATCTTGTGTTAAAAAACTATCTTCCGGTTGAACCATTAACAGAAAAACTTAATTCTTATATGGCTTCGGGCGAAAGTTATTATACAGATCCATCATTATTAAAGACTATAATCAACACACTCGGATATATCGGAAACAATAATTCTTTTACAGTTTTGTATAAGTGCTATCTTGATTCTCATTTTGCAAACTTTAAAGAAGAAATTGAACAGACACTCATAAGCCTGATTCCGGTTTCTATGAACGAGGTTTTACAGATAGTTCACAGCAAAGATATAGGCCAGGTATCCAAAATTTATGCTTTAATCTTAAAAAATGACAAAATTTCTCAGAATTTTATCTCTGAAATTGCGGAAAATCTCTTAAATGAGTCTATATTATTAGCAGGCAATAAGAGCAGAAAGGACGAAGTTGTAAAAATCCAGCTTGGTTCTTTAAAGATTCTGAACGAAAACAAATGTACAAGGGCATCTTCTAGTGTTCTGTCTTTCTTTAAGGTTGCAAAGGTTGAATACACAGAAGGGCTTATTACAGAAGAGCAGTTCATAGAAGTAATCAATTCTACAGGTAATCTAGCTCCGATTGATTCTGTTTCTTACCTGATTGATTATCTTGAAGAGATGAACCTTATGACCGAAAACGAGCGCGAAGTTTCTCCTGCTATAGTTATTGCCGTAATAAACACATTGGGTGCAATCGGCGATAAAACTGCATTTGATTCTTTGCTTGCTGTTACTTACATAGACTATCCTGAATCAATCCTGTCGGCTGCACGCAATGCACTGGCAGGACTTAAGTGGTAAAGTATCTAAAAAATCCGGTTTTTCTTTCTTTTATTTTATGTATCCTCATTTTTTATTCAGGTCTTTTTAAGATTGATGTAGAAAAAAAATTTAACTCGTTTTACGATGAATCTTTAATCACTGTCGTAAACGGAAAATTAGAAAGCTCTCCTGTAAAAAATGCAGCTAAAAATTATTATACATCTTACATAAGATTACAAAGTCTTGAATATAAAAACAAACTCAAAGCCCAGGCAGAGGGAAGCATAAAAGTAATAATCCCTGCAAAACTTGTAGAAGCTTATTATCCTGGAAAGCTTTATTCAGATTCAGGGACAGATAAAAATGCTCTTTTTGAATCAGGGGGAAATTATACTCTTAAGGGCTATTTTAAAAACAAATGTTTTTATGTAAAGTCCTTCGAAGAGGTTTGGTGGGACACAGATTTATGGGGAAGAACAGAGTATTTTCGTGCCTTATGCCGCTTACAATTTAAAAGACTGATGTATACCTGGGGAAAAGCAGGCGGGCTTTTACTTGCATTGCTATCGGGTGCAAAAGAATATACAGAAGAAAGCTTAATCGAAAGTTTCAGGAACACAGGATTAAGTCACATACTTGCACTTTCGGGCATGCATCTTTCTTTATTTTCCGGGATTGCAATGTTTATAGGAAAAAAGACAAAAAGAAAAAAGCTTTCGTTCATAATCAGGATTTTTGCACTATTCTTTTTTGTATGGTTTGCAGGTCTTTCGCCTTCTTTGTGCCGTGCTTTTTTATGCAGCATGCTGACTTTGATTGCGGCAGCATCAAACACAGAAAATCCTGATCTTTTATTAATCCTTGCTTTAAGTTACCTTATACAAATTAATATTTTCCCATGGGATCTTTATAATACAGGGCTCATCCTTTCATACGCCGCCCTTGCCGGAATCCTCATCTTTTCTGCGCCGATAAAAAAGTTTTATTCTAAAAAATTACCCGCATATTTTTCATCGTCGCTATCCGCTTCTACCGGGGCTCAAGTCTTAACAATGCCAGTCTCTTTAAAAACATTCGGCTTTATCAGTCCGATTGGTATACTAGCCACAACCTTTGTTTCTCCCTTAATCATCTTTTTTATTTATATAGGACTTGCTTTTATAATTTTATGTCTTATCTGTCCATACCTTTCTTCTTATAGTGCAATTATTATGAATTTTTTGTATACTGTTATTAAATATCTGGTATTGATTTTTTCTAAGGTACCGGGCATTCGAATTGGAGAATAAATTGAATCATCCTGATTATAATTCAGCATCAGAATTAAAACAGCTTTTAGACGCAAACGGTTTTTCCATGCAGAAAAAATTCGGACAGAATTTTTTAATAAACGGTGAAGCAAGAAAAAAACTGATTGATACTCTTGATATAAATGAAGATTCGACTGTCTGGGAAGTTGGACCGGGGCTTGGTGCAATGACCGATGAAATCCTTAAAAGGGGAGCAAAATTAACTTCTTTCGAAATTGATAAGGGATTTGCAAAGCTTGTTCAGGAATTTTTCTCTGATTATTCAGCTAAAAATAAATTCAATCTTGTAGAAGGCGATGTTCTTAAAACCTGGAAAAAATATAAGGACGAAAACGGAATACCACAGAGATTTTTTGGAAATCTTCCGTATAATATTGCTGCAACAATTATAGCAGATACAATCGAAAACGATGTGCGCTTTGAAAAATGTGTTTTTACAATTCAGAAAGAAGTAGCAGTAAGAATGTGTGCAAAGCCCGGAACAGAAGATTATTCATCCTTTTCGGTTTTATGCCAATGGGCTTATGATGTAAAACCTGTTTTAGACTTATCTGGTTCAAACTTCTGGCCAAGACCAAATGTAGATTCACGCGCTGTTTTAATGATTAAAAAAGAAGATTTTCCGCGCTGTAAAGATCCTTCTTTGTTTATGAAAATCCAGCGTTCATTATTTTCTTCAAGAAGAAAAACCGTAAGAAATAATCTTTCTCTTTTCCTGCACGATAATGATTTAGTTCTGGAATGCCTTAAAAAAGCAGATATAGATCCGATGAAAAGAGCCGAAGTTTTAACTGTTGATGATATGCTTCGATTGAGCGATATTGTAAAAGAGGAGTTAAAAAAATGAGCATAAAAGATAATTTATTAAACATAAAAGATCAGATTTTACAGGCAGAACTCAAAGCCGGAAGAAAAGAAGGAAGCGTAAAACTCATGGCTGTAAGTAAATTTCATCCGGGCGAAGCTGTTTTAGAAGCAATTAAAGAAGGGCAGTTTTTATTCGGAGAAAACAGAGTTCAGGAAGCGTGCCAGAAGTTTCCATCGATAATCGAACAGAATAGGGATGTTGAATTACACATGATAGGCCAGCTTCAGTCAAATAAGGTAAAAAATGCTGTTACAGTTGCTTCCTGCATTGAATCTGTAGATAGAATTGATTTATTAAAAGAAATCGAAAAGCAGTGTGCAAAAATTGATAAAAAGATTAAGGTGCTTTTTGAATTCCATACCGGAGAAGATTCAAAATCAGGCTTTACTGATGAAGATACTTTGTGTCAGGCCTTAAGTTTATGTGCCCAAGGCAGTTTTCCACACATAATTCCCTCAGGTTTTATGACAATGGCACCTTTTACAGACGACGAAAAATTAATCCGTAAATCATTTATTACATTAAGAAATCTTTCGGAAAAACTTTGTAAAGAGTATAATATGTTTAATCTTAGTGAGCTTTCTATGGGAATGTCGGGAGATTTTAAGATTGCCATAGAAGAAGGTTCTACTTTAGTAAGAATCGGAACTGCAATTTTTGGAGAAAGGGATTATTCAAAACAATGAAAAAGTTTTTAAAAATCTTTTTTACATTATTTTTATTATTCTCATGTATAAACTGTTTTGCCCAGGAAACAGATACAACTCCAAAGCCATACGAAGACCAAGAATTTGAACAGTGGCAGCTTGATTTAAGACGTTTTGAAATAATCACATTAGGTTCCATGCCGTTTATTACACTCGATACAATCATCATTTATTCAGGAATTACCTGGGGGATTAACGGCTTTCAGGGAGCTTTTCCAAATCCTTTTAGTGCAATGGCAAGTTATTCTCAAGGCGAGATTATAGGAATAATTCTTACGTCTTTTACGATTTCTTTGTGCATTGCAATAACTGATTATTTTATTATTAAAGCAAAGAGAGAAAAAGCGGTACAAAATAAAACGCAACAAATATATGTAATGCCGGAGGAATTAAATCCGCCGGTGCAGGATGTTCAAAAACCGGATGAGTAAATGCCTTTTTTTAGTGTAAAAGTTCCAAAGGATTACGAAAAATCAGAAAGACTCGATAAATATATAGCCTCGCTTCCGGACGGAATGAACCGTTCAAAGCTAAAAAGCGGTGTAAACGAGATTTTAATCAATGCTAAAAAGGCAAAGCTTTCTCAGAAAATAAAGGCCGGAGACCAGATCGATATTCAGTGGGAAGATAATATTCCCGATAACATTGAACCCCAGGATATTCCACTTGATATAATCTACGAAGATGATAACGTAACGGTTGTAAATAAAAAGCAGGGAATGGTAACTCATCCTGCATGCGGAAACTGGGACGGAACGCTTGTAAATGCGCTTTTGTATCACTGGGGAAGGCAGTCAATTCAGACTTTAAAAGAAGGTACAACTTCGGAAATTTTAGAAAGAAGAAGACCCGGAATTGTTCACCGACTTGATAAGGAAACTTCTGGAATTATAATCACTGCGAAAAACCGTGACAGTGAAGAATGGCTTCAAAAGCAGTTTAAAGACCGCACAATCCAGAAAGAATATATTTGTATCTGTACAGGACGTCCTCCGGCTAGAGCAGGGGATGTAAGAACTCAGATTATAAGGGACCCAAAAAATAGACATCGCTTTAAGGCTGCAAATGACACAGATGATGGAAAGTTTGCAAGGACAATCTATCACTGTATAGCTCAATATGGAAATTATTCACTTATAAGGGTGAGGATTAAAACAGGTCGGACACATCAGATAAGGGTGCATATGAAATATTTAGGATGCCCTATTTTAGGAGATTCAGTTTATAATAAACCTGATAAAAACTTTCCCGATGCAACACTAATGCTTCATTCATATTTTATGAAGATAAGGCTTCCAGGCCAAAAAGAACTTACTTCTTTTAAAACACGTGTTCCTGCCCGTTTCCAGAAAATCGAAAAGAAATTAA
This sequence comes from Treponema sp., assembly GCA_016286365.1. Taxonomy (GTDB): domain Bacteria; phylum Spirochaetota; class Spirochaetia; order Treponematales; family Treponemataceae; genus Treponema_D. The sequence continues at coordinate 328,491 of JAEESN010000001.1, read as the reverse complement.
AATCGATGTATAAAAAAGAGGTTCCTGTTGCAAAACATAAAAATACTAAATAATCCTACAGCTGATTCTCCTTTTTTAGTAATCTATAAACCGGAAAATCTTCCTTCGGCACCTCTTAAGCAGGATGATGAAAACAATGCGCTTTTTGAAGCAATAAAACTTTATCCCCAGATTAAAAACATCAAAGGAAAAAAAGAGATTGAATATGGCCTACTTCACAGGCTCGATACCGTAACCCGGGGCCTTCTTTTAATCGCGCTCGAACAGAAGTTTTATGACCATATAATCAATGAACAGCACTATAACCGCTTTATAAAATATTACAGTGCAGAATGTGCTGTTCAAAAAAATCTTCCAGAAGGCTTTCCGAACTTTGCTTTTTCCCAAAACTATGCTAAAAATGCTTCCACTCAGAATGCATTTTCCCTGACACAAGATATTTCTGCCGGTCAGGAATTTACTGTTGAATCTTATTTCCGCTATTATGGACCTGGAAACAAAGAGGTAAGACCTGTTTTAAAAGATGCCGGCGGGTATGCCTTAAAAAAAGCCGGGAAATTAAAGCTTTATAAAACAGATATCAAAATCCTGGAAAAAAATGATGAAAAACTCAAGGTTATGTGTTCAATTGCACAGGGGTTTAAACATCAGGTAAGAGCACATTTGTGCTGGTGTGGCATTCCTGTAGCGGGAGATAAAATCTATGATATGAGTTCCCGGGAAAATGAAGGATTTAGTGAAGACTTTAATTTTGAAGCTTGTGGATTTGAGTTTGAATATGAAGGGGAAAAGTACTTTTTTGGAAGAAAGTAATACCCGAAAGGAGACTTGAACTCCTATGAAATTGCTTTCACTTGGACCTGAACCAAGCGCGTCTACCAGTTCCGCCATCCGGGCAAAAATTATAAAATCATTCTACAAAATTATGTATTGAAAGTCAATCAGAGGTAGTAAGGGGATTAGAGACAGCTGTAGATTCCGCCTACTACAAAGACTAAAACACAGATGCAAACTGCATAAATCCAGAAGGGAAGGCTTTCTGAGTTATATTCTTTTTTACGGCCAGAAAAAATACGTGATAATGGGTTTTTTGATTTTTGAGAAGATGAACCTGTAGTTTTTCCGTTTCCAAAATAAAAGTTTTTACCTGGAATTACCGCATAACCGCATGAAGGACAGCCGTTTTTAAAATCATCTGTATTTCCCGTCATACCGCAGCGGGGACAACGTACAGAAGAAAAGAATTTTCCGCAATAAGTACACACGCGTGCATTAGGTTTTACTTCTGCACCGCAGCTTTCACAGAAAAATTTTGCCTGTTTTTCTTCGTTATTTTTTTTCATATCTGTTTAATTTTCTATGCTGAAAATAACCAGCTGTTCACCGTTTATATCCATGATTTCTTTAAGCCTGCAGGTGATGTTTTTACATTCATTTGCATAATAATATGTAAAATCAGGGACTAAAGTTTTAATGGACATATTTTTTATATCATCATCAAAATCAAGTTTAACTGTAATCTGAGTTTCGTTTTTGTCAAAGAAAGAACCTTTTACAAATTTTTTAGATACCGGATTTGTAAAAAGGATATGACCTGTTCCACTCAAGGGAGCAGCGTTTTCTTTATTTTTGATTTCGTTTTCTGTTGTGATAATCTGATTATCAATCTTTGTTTTTCCAAAGAAGGCTTCTATGCTTGATGCAGTTTTATTAAGTTCATCATCTTCAAGGCTTGTGATATACCCTGTAACACCTAAGGTCACTGCTTTTTTCTGATCTTCTTCGGAAAGCGGGTTAGGTTCATAAAGATAGATTCCGATTTTTTCTCCGCCAATACCACTTTTTAAAAACTGTACAAGGGTTTTCCAGTGGCGGGGATATTCTGATGAACTTACGATTACGCAGTCAGGTCTGATTTCTTCAATATTGTCCAGGGCTTTTAATAACCATCTGTAAATGATTGTACCAAAGCCCTGTTTTGAAAGAAAATCGTCGAGGCGGCAGATTGTAGATGTATCATCAGAAATAATGAGTGCTTTCATTACTCGGTTCCTAAATTCTGAACAACATAATCATAAATAATCCAGATTCCTTCTCTCTGGCGTAATTTATATGTGTAGCTCTTCTTTTCGCTGAAGGTTGGATATTTAAACCATTCATAAACAACAACTGTTCCTTCTGTAGGAGAGTAGGTTGTCTTTATAATCTGGAATTTTTCAGGTACGGCTATGATGTCGTTATCGATTCTGTTCTGCATTAAATCAGCTTTGTAAGACTGAATCATTCTTTCTCTTTCTTCTGCAGAAACTGTGATGTATTTATTCTTTAAGTTCTTGTTTCGTTTTAATAAAGATTCAACGTCGATATAGAGGAAGTATTCATCCCATAATGATTTCTGGCGTGCAAGAATTGTCTGTTCTACAACCTTATCTGGAGCAAGCATTTCCTGTTTTAGAATCTCTGCTGATTCTTCTCTTACAGGAATATAGTTTGAAGAACTTGAAGAAGGACTTGGTCTTACATCTAAAGTTAATCTGTTTGATTTTAAGCTTGTTCTTTTTGATTTATAAAGTTCAGGGTAGAAGGTGAGTTCAAGATAATAAACAGATGGTTCTTCGATCGAAAGATAATCTTTAAGGTTTTCTACAAAGGAATATTCTTCACCAGATTCAAGTGCGATTTCGCGGAAGTAAACAGTTTGGTTTGTTGTACGCTTTTCGATGATTTTTGGTGTCTGACTGAGTTTTTTGTTTTTTACTGTGAATGCATCAAAATCAAGACTGAATGCTCTGTCATCAGCGAGCTTAAATCTTAAGGTTTCAACTCCGTTGTTTTTTACGGTGATGTGAACCATAACTGGATTTTCTTCTGCATCTCCAGGATAGTAAATTGTGCGGTTAGTATATTTTATAGAGACAGAAGCCTGAGAATAATCCCCAGTTGACTGTGAAAAAACTGTCTGTGCAAAAGCAAGAATAACTGCTATAATTGAAATAAATTTACGGATTTTCAAAATAATCTCCTTAAATAAAATTTATCTTTTTCTACTTATATTTTCGGTAAAATTGTATGAAATCATTATCATCTTCTGTAAATAATTTACTATTAAATTGGACAGAATTAAAGACTGTCTTAGAAAAAATTACAGCCTCAAATCAGGAAGAAAAATATTCATGCAGCCTGGAAGGCCTTCACGGTGCAATGTTTTCATACTTTGTGAACAATTTTTGTAATTCAATATATTATAAAAATTTACAGGCAATTCAGTATAGTAATACAAGTAAAAGCGGACCTTCGTATAATACAATTCCAAACGATATCTTAATCGTGGTTCCAACTGATTTTGAAGCAAATAATATTGCAACAGATTTAGAAACTGTTTTCCCGGAAGCAGAAGTCATACTTTTTCCTTCGTGGAATGCAGTTCCTTACAGACCTGCTTCTAAAGGCTCAATCATCTTTGGAAAAAGAGCAGGTGTTCTTTCAAAATTAAATCAGAAAACAGAACTTTCAGCCTTAAAAAAACAAAATACTATTTATATTATTACACAGAGATCTTTTTTAACTCCTCTTCCTTCTCCTGATTATGTTTCTGAAAATACATTTTCGCTTAAGATTAAAGACAGCCTTGATACAGTTAAGATAGCAGAAAAATTAACAAAGCTTGGATACACAAGAGTTTCTAAAGTTGGGGTAAGGGGAGAATTCAGTTTGAGGGGAGAGGTACTCGATATTTTTCTTCCTCTTGATGAAAACGCTGTTCGAATCATTTTTGATTTTGATGAAATTCAGTCTATTAAAACTTTTGATGTTCAGACTCAGGTAACGCTTGAAACTAAAGAAAGCGTGCTTTTTTATCCTATGAAGGAAATCATCTGGACGGAAGAACTCATAGAAAAAGTTGAAAAAAAGCTCGAAGATTACCAGAATACGGCTTTACACGAAGATATCAGTAAAGATGATGTTCACCTGCCATTTACGGAACAGGCTCTTTTGGTAAAAGAAAAAATGCTTTCTGAGCTTAAAACAAGGTTCGAAACAGAAGGCGAAGAGTTTTTTTATAACCTTGCTTTTGATAAAACTTATACGATTCTTGATTATCTTGAAAAAAATACTTTTGTTTTATATTACGATTATGACAAGCTTGTAAACGGACAATTGACAATAGACAGGGAATATAACGGTATGTACAGAAGGACAAGAGAAGAACTTCCGATTCTTCCTCCTTCGATGTGTCTTGAAAACTTTGATTCAATGCTAGAAAAATCCTTAAGATGTCTACTTTTTCGTACATTCCCTGATGAAAATAATGTTAAATTCGACTGTGAAGTTGCAAGAAGCTTCTTTGGAAACATAAATTTCATGAAGGAAGAGATAGAAAAGCTTCAGAAAGACAACTGGAACATTTTTATCTTTACCGATAATGATAATCAGCTTTTAAGAATAAACGAAATTTTTAAAGCTTATACAGAAACCCAGGCTCCGGGTATAAAACCTGTCAATCTTATTCCACAGGCGATTTCTGCAGGATTTTCAATTCCTTCGTTAAAGCTGATTGTTATTCAGGAAAACGAGATTTTCGGGCGCCGTAAATATGTTCCGAAATCTCTTACAAAGGCAAAGAGCCAGGTTATAGATACCTTTGTTGAATTAAGTCCCGGAGATTATGTTGTTCACGTAAATTATGGAATCGGTAAATTCCATGGAATTGAACGCGTAAAATCCATGGGAAATGAGCGCGATTACATAAAACTTGAATATGCTGGCGAAGATTTTGCTTTTGTACCAATCGAGCAGGTAAATCTTGTTCAGCGTTATATCGGGAACGAAGGAGAAAAACCTCGTTTAGATACAATTGGTAGTAAATCCTGGGAAAACCGTAAAAACAAGGTAAAACAGGCCGTAGAAGACATTGCCGAAAAGCTTATTGCATTATATTCAAGAAGAAAGGCCTCTGTTGGCTATGCATTCCCCAAAGAAACTGAATGGCAGGCAGCATTCGAAGCAGCTTTCCCTTACGAAGATACACCGGATCAAGTAACGGTAACCGAAGAAATTAAAAAGGATATGGAAAAACCTGTTCCAATGGACCGTCTTATCTGTGGTGATGTTGGCTACGGAAAAACAGAAATTGCCATGCGTGCCGCTTTTAAAGCTGTTATGGGAGGAAAACAGGTTGCTTTTTTAGCTCCTACAACTATCCTTGCAGAACAGCATTTTGAAACCTGTAAAGAAAGATTTAAGAATTTTCCTGTAAAAATTGAACGGCTTTCACGCTTTGTAGCTCCGGCTCAGGCAAAAAAAATACTTAATAAACTTGCCCTTGGCCAGGTTGATGTTTTAATAGGGACACACAGAATAATCCAGAAAGATGTAGTATTCAAAAATCTTGGGCTTATGATAATCGACGAAGAGCAGAGATTCGGTGTAAAAGACAAGGAAAAACTTAAGGAGATGAAGAATAACATAGACTGTCTTACAATGTCTGCAACTCCGATTCCTAGAACCTTACACATGAGCATGGTAAAAATCCGTGATATGAGTCTTTTAACCACACCTCCGCAAAACCGTCAGCCTATAGAAACTGTAATCGATGAATATTCTGACGATAAGGTATGCCAGGCAATAAGAAGAGAGATGGAAAGAGGCGGACAAGTCTTTTATCTTCATAACCGGGTTGAATCGCTTATGGAAACAAGAATCAGGGTGGAAAAAATATGTCCTGAATGCCTTGTAGATGTAGCACATGGTCAGATGACGAGTACCCAGCTTGATGATATTTTCCACCGCTTTAAGATGGGAGGCTTTCATGTTCTTATTGCAACTACGATTATTGAAAATGGAATTGATATTCCGAATGTAAATACAATTATTATCGACCGTGCCGATATGTACGGTGTTTCCCAGCTTTATCAGCTAAGGGGACGAGTTGGCAGGAGTGACCGTCAGGCGTATGCATATCTTTTGTATCCTGAAAATAAAGCGCTTTCTGAAGTAGCAATGAAGAGGCTTCAGGTTATAAATGATTTTACAGAGCTTGGAAGCGGATTTAAGATTGCCATGAAGGATATGGAAATAAGGGGAGCGGGTAATCTTTTGGGAAGAGACCAGTCCGGCGATGTTTATGCCGTTGGTTTTGATTTATATGTAAAGCTTTTAAACCAGGCAGTAGAAAGATTAACTTCGGATAAAAATTATAAGGCTCAGGATGATGTTCTTATGGAACTTGAATACACAGGCTTTATACCGGATACTTATGTTACAAATCCTCAGATAAAGATGGAAATCTATAAAAAGATTGCTGCTGTAACAACAGAAAGTGAATTTGATGCAGTTTTATCTGAACTTTCAGACCGTTTTGGTCCTATTCCTGATGAAGTTTCGAGTCTTCTGGCTCTTGCCGAAATCAGAATCATATGTAAAAAGCTTTCAATCAGTCAGATTAAAGAGCATAAGGGCGAAGTCCGGATTGATTTTATGCAGAATACAACATTGTCCATAGATAAAATCCTTAAGATGATTCAGAAAAATCCTTCTACAATCAAGCTAAATCCACAGTATCCGAATGTTATTTTCATAAAGCTTGGGCAGATTGGATTAAAGGAAAAATCAGAGTTTATAAGGGAAAAATTAAGCGAACTTCTGTAAAATATCAGCCATATTTTTTTATGATTTCGTTTGCAATTTCTGTTTTCTTCATGCTGCGGTCCATAGCTTCTTTTTCGATGTAGTGATGAGCCTGTTCTTCTGTAAACGAAAGAAACTGCATTACAAGCATTTTTGCGCGGTTTACAAGCCTGATTTCTTCCATCTTGATTTTTAATTTTACATTCTGGCTCGAGAAAACCTGAATCTTATATTGAACCGCAATCGCAACCTTAATCATATTGTAAAAGAAAAACTGATCAAAAGGCTTTGTTGTTGTTAAAATTCCAAAGGATTCAACCTTATAGCTTATTTCATCAAAATGTTCAGGCGGTGTGAGTAAGAGGATTGTACTTGTGGACTGCGAAATATCTGTAGCAAAATCAACACCTTCGCCATCAGCATAATCAACAATCACAATGTTATAAACTCTTTCGCCGCATTTTCTTCTGGCTTCATTAAAATCGCTTGTGATTTCTGTTTCGAAAAGAGGTGCAATGAGCATTGAACTTATCTGTGAGGAGATTTTACTGTCTTTACTAACAACTAAAACGCTGTGGATGTCTTCGCTCATGATTTTCTCTTATTTCTTTAACGCATCCTTTATAAACTGACTGTTTTCTGCAATTTCTCTGGCAGAATCAAGTGTATCAGGAAGGGAATCAAGCTTTGATTTTTCACCGTTTATGATTAAGTTATCTGTTACAGGCTGTGGAGGAACAAGTTTATTTTCGATTCCGTCCATTGCTGCATAGATGATGAGAGTAAATGCTATATAAGGATTACATTCAGGGTCTGCCGAGCGAAGTTCAAGTCGTTCAATTTCTTTTGTTGCCGGTTTTCTTATGAATGTGGTTCTGTTTTCCGGTCCCCAGGCAATGTATTTTGGAGCTTTATGTTCACCAAGGCGGTCGTAAGATTCTTCTGAATTATTAAGATAATAAGTCATCTCTTTTGCATGCTTTAAAAGCCCCGCAAGAATATTGTCTGTTTTTGATGGATCTGAGCATGAAATATTGATGTGGAAACCGCTTCCGGCCTTATCTGCAAGTGGTTTTGGAGAAAAATCTGCATATAATCCGCTGCTTGCGGCCTTTGTTCTTACAATCCATTTGAATGTTGCTGTGTTGTCTGCAGCTGTAAGAGGATCGGAATAGTGGAAGTCGATTTCGTTTTGTCCGGGACCTTCTTCGTGGTGGCTTGATTCAGGATCAATACGCATTTCTTCCATGGTAAAACAGATTTCGCGTCTGATGTTTTCGCCCTTATCTTCGGGAGCAATATCCATGTAGCCTGCTTCGTCAAAAGGAATCTTTGTTGGTTCGCCTCTTTCGTTTAATCTGAAAAGATAGAATTCTATTTCGGAACCGATGTTGAGCGAACAGTTGTATTTATCTTTTAATTCTTTGATTGCATTCTGAAGCATTGTGCGGCAGTCTTTTCTGTACTGAGAGCCATCCGGTTTTTTGATGTTGCAGAACATTCTTACAACTTTACCTGTGTTTGGCCTCCACGGAAGGATTGCTATTGTTGAAGGATCCGGATGTAAAAAGAGATCTGATTTTTCAGGATTTTCAAAACCGCAGATTGCAGAAGCATCAAAACTGATTCCGTCTCTGAATGCCTTTTCGAGTTCATCTGCCATAATCGAAATATTTTTCTGTTTTCCATGAAAATCAAAAAAGGCAAGACGTATAAATTTAACATCCTCTTCTTTGATTAAATCTAAAACTTCTCTTTCTGTATACATGAGATTCTCCTTTGACTGTTTTTATATTATAAACTGCAACTCTTCAGAAATTCAACAAATAATGGTCCTGCAGCGTTTGGTCGGGATTTAAATTCCGGGTGGAACTGAACGCCTGTATAAAACTGACCTTTGATTTCTACAGCTTCTACAAGAGTTCCATCTGGGGAAGTTCCGCTTATTGTAAGTCCTGCCTTTATCATTTCCTCGCGGAAATCGTTATTGAATTCGTAGCGATGGCGATGACGTTCGTTGATTGTAAGCGGTCCCTGAGCCTGCCCAAGGGTGTATGCTTTTTCGAGGATTGTCCCAGGTGTAACTTTACAAGGATAGCTTCCAAGCCTCATTGTTCCGCCTTTAATAACACCTTCCTGGTCTTTCATTAAATCGATTACAGGGTGTTCGCAAAGTTCATCAAATTCACGCGAATTTGCATCTTTATAACCAAGTACGCTTCTTGCAAATTCAATTACTGCAATCTGCATACCAAGACAGATTCCAAAGTACGGAAGCTTGTGTGTTCTGGCATAACGGCACGAAGAAATCATTCCTTCAATACCTCTGTGACCAAATCCGCCCGGAAGAATGATTCCTGCACAATCTGCAAAAATCTCTGGAGCAGTCTGGTCTGTTACGCTGTCTGAATCAACCCATTTAATCTTTACGTTTTTACCGACAACAAAGCTTGCATGATTCAATGATTCAACAATACTTAAATAGGAATCGTGGAGCTTTACATATTTTCCTACGAGGGCAACCTGGATTTCGCCTTTTCTTGCGTGAATCATATCTACCATTTTTGACCATTCATCAAAGAAAGATGATGATTTAGATTCAAGTCCAAGATCTCTTGTAACTACATCATCCATTTTCTGTGCATGAAGCATTAAAGGTACTTCGTAAAGGCTTGAACAGGTTGTGTTATTGATTACGCAGTCTTCGCCAACGTTACAGAAGAGGGAAATCTTTTTACGAATATCATCAGGGATTTCTTTATCGCAGCGGGCAACTATGATGTCCGGATGGATTCCAACCGCCATGAGCTCTTTAACAGAATGTTGTGTTGGTTTACTTTTATATTCATCAGAACCGCTTATGTAAGGAACAAGACAAACGTGGATAAAAAGACAGTTTCTTCTTCCAACTTCTAATGCGAGCTGACGTATTGCTTCTAAGAAAGGCTGACTTTCGATATCACCGATTGTTCCACCAACTTCTACTATGCTCACATCGGCAGGATTTCCATCTTTTCCACCGGCTTCTGCATTTTTTAAGATAAAGTCTTTGATTTCGTTTGTTACGTGAGGAATAATCTGAACAGTTTGACCAAGATATTCACCCTGTCGTTCTTTGTTTAAAACATTCCAGTAAACTCTTCCACTTGTAAGGTTGGAATATTTTGTGAGGTTTTCGTCGATAAATCTTTCGTAGTGGCCAAGATCAAGGTCAGTTTCGGCACCATCTTCTGTAACGAAAACTTCACCATGCTGGAACGGACTCATTGTCCCCGGATCTACATTCATGTAAGGGTCAAGCTTCTGACTGATTACTTTAAGACCCCTGCATTTTAATAAACGACCAAGACTTGCAGCAGTAATTCCTTTACCAAGTCCCGAAACAACCCCACCTGTTACAAAAATAAACTTTGTCATATTTCCCCTCGTAAATAAAAAAAAAGACGCTCATTTTTTTTGACGACAATAATGCCATCAGAAAAAATGAACGTCTTTGTTCAATTATTTTATTTTAAATAATCATTTATTCCATGTCAAGTGATTTATATCTATAAGGCTCGTGTTATCAAGCGTATAATCCGAAGTAAGACAATCTGCAAAAGCATTGGCTGTATCAATAGATGTAAAGCAGTCAATGTCGCGTTCAACGGCTAAACGACGGAGTTTTACACTTTCTGCAACTGGATCTCTTCCTTTAGCTGATGTAGAAATTACATATGCAATCTTTCCGCTTTCGAGGAGTGTCATTACGTTTTCGTTGTAATTTTCGTGAACTTTTGCAATATGTGTTACAGGCATACCACTTCGTTCGATTGTTGCTGCATTTCCCGTTGTAGCGTAAAGACTGAAGCCAAGATTATAATATTTTTGAGCAAGGGCAGGGAGCTCAGGTAAATCTGATTCTCTTACAGAAAAAAGGATTCCTGTGTTTTCTTTATTTTCTTCCGGTCTGATTATTTTTAAGCCTGCAGCTGCCATTCCCTTAAAGATAGCTTCTTCTCTTGTTGTTGCAATACCAAGAACTTCACCTGTAGACTTCATTTCTGGTCCAAGGTGTGTATCTACATCCATGAGTTTTTCAAAGCTGAATACAGGAACTTTTACTGCAAAATAATCAGGCTTTCTGTAAAGACCTGTTCCATAACCCATGTCGCGGACTTTTTCACCAAGCATTGCTCTTGTTGCAAGATCAATCATAGGAACGCCGCTTACCTTACTAAGATAAGGAACAGTACGGCTTGAACGTGGATTTGCTTCGATGATATATAAATCATCCTGGTAGATTAAATACTGGATATTTACAAGCCCTTTTGTTCCAAGAGCGAGTGCCAGGTCTGTAGACTGACGGATTATTTTCTGTTCGATATCATCATCAAACTGGCCAGGGTAAACTGCGATTGAATCTCCCGAATGAATACCTGTTCTTTCGATGTGTTCCATGATTCCAGGAATTAAAACATCTTCTCCGTCGCAGATACAATCAACTTCGAGTTCTTTACCTTCCATGTATTTGTCGATTAAGACAGGGTTTTCAATTCCGGCACGAAGGATGATTTTCATGTATTCTTTTACATCAGCATTGTTACGTGCAATAATCATGTTCTGACCGCCTAAAACATAACTTGGACGCATCAAAACAGGATAAGTGATTCTTGCTGCAGCTTCGAGCGCTTGGGCTTCTGTAAATACTGTTAATCCTTTAGGGCGTTTGATATTTAATTTGTCGCAAAGTTCTTCGAATCTTTCGCGGTCTTCTGCAAGGTCAATTGCATCAGCAGAAGTTCCAAGGATTTTTACACCCTGACTATCAAGATATTTGGCAAGCTTGATTGCAGTTCCGCCACCGAAAGCGACAACAACACCAACAGGTTTTTCTACAGCTAAAACATTCATTACATCTGGCGGGGTAAGGGGTTCAAAATAAAGACGGTCTGCAGTATCAAAATCGGTACTTACAGTTTCCGGGTTATTATTAATGATGCTAACCTTATAGCCCAGTTTTTTTAATGCATTTACACACTGAACGCTTGCATAGTCGAATTCAATTCCCTGTCCTATACGGATAGGACCCGAGCCTAAAACAACAATTGTATTATCACCCATATTAAAACCTTTATAACAGAAACAGCCTGATATTTAAAAAAAAACAGCGACCCCATCAAAAGAGTCGCCATTGACCGTATCCTTAAACAATATATCACTTTTAATATTTTATGTGAAGATATAGTGTTATTTTCCAAAAACTTTTTGGGATTAATTATATTAAATCAATCTACGGATGTTTTTAGATGTAATAATCGTATCCCACAAAATCCTTATTCTTTTTAATCAGTTCACTCAGTTTAACCGAATCAACATAATTATTGATTACAGCTTCAAATTCCTTCCAGAATGAACGGCTACCTTCCGACATAACCGTGTTATTTTCGAAAGAAGTCATAGGGCAGAGTTCTCCTTCCATCACACGTAAGATTTCTCCTGCCGTGTATTGATCTGCTTTTTTGGAAAGTTTATATCCGCCATTTATTCCCCTTGAACCGATTACAAGACCAGCTTTGCTTAAATGTATTAAAAGCTGCTCAAGATATTTTACAGAAAGATTTCTTCTGTGCGACAAGGTTTTAAGAGGGATAAATTTATCCTCCTGTCCCATCGCAAGGTCTTCCATAATCAAAAGTGCATATTGTCCGCGGGTAGAAATCTTATACATCTTTAGTTACTTGAAAATAATGCAGTACTCAGATAACGGTCGCCTGAATCAGGAAGAAGAACTACAATTGTTTTTCCTTTGTTTTCAGGTCTTTTTGCAAGAACGTTTGCGGCTTTAAGTGCTGCACCACTTGAGATACCAACTAAGATTCCTTCGCTTGTAGCAAATGCACGGCCTTCTTCAAAAGCATCATCATTTTCTACAGGGATGATTTCGTCATAAATCTTTGTATTCAAAACATCAGGTACAAAGCCGGCTCCGATTCCCTGAATTTTATGTGCGCCAGGAGTTCCCTTGGAAAGAACAGGGCTTGAAGCAGGTTCAACCGCAACAATTTTTACTCCAGGATTTTTTTCTTTAAGATATTCGCCAACACCAGTCAATGTACCACCAGTTCCAACACCGGCAACAAAGTAATCAACTTTTCCGCCAGTCTGATCCCAGATTTCAGGACCTGTTGTTTTTTTATGGATTGCAGGGTTTGCAGGGTTTATAAACTGACCAGGAATAAAGCTTCCAGGTGTAGCAGCGTGTAATTCTTCTGCTTTTGCGATTGCTCCCTTCATTCCTTTTGCACCTTCTGTAAGTACAATTTCTGCTCCGTATGCTTTAAGAAGATTACGGCGTTCAACACTCATGGTGTCTGGAAGGGTAAGAATAGCATGATAACCTTTTGCAGCAGCAACAGCGGCAAGACCAATTCCTGTGTTTCCGGACGTTGGTTCGATGATTGTAGCACCAGGTTTAAGTAAACCTTTTTTCTCTGCATCTTCGATCATTGCTAAAGCGATTCTGTCTTTTACGCTTCCTGCAGGATTAAGATATTCAAGCTTTGCAAGAATAACTGCATCTTTAATTCCAGCTTTTTTTGAATAATTGTTTAACTGTAAAAGCGGTGTTTTTCCGATTAATTCGAGTGAACTCTGTTTAATATCTGCCATAATTTTCTCCTGATTTTTTGTGATTAATTCCTACTAAACAAGTAGGATTTAATATTAATATAACCTTATTTACCTATTATGTCAATAGGTAATTGCAAAAAAAATTTAATCATTTAAGAAAGCATTACAAATCTGTTCAAGTGCTTTTTTTAGGAGGCGGCGTGGGGTAGCGCAGTTAATTCTCTGAAACTTTTCTCCTTCGCTTCCAAACATAGAGCCCCCGTCGAGCCACACTTTTGCAACGTTTAATATACGATTGTCTATTTCTGCATCTGTTAAATTAAAGGCATTAAAATCAAGCCACAAAAGATAGGTTCCTTCGAGTTTAATTACTTTTATTTTATTATTATGTTCGCTTATATATTTTTGAGTAAATTCTATATTTTCCTGAATATAAGTCTTTGCCTTTTCAAACCATTTTTCTCCTTCGCTGTATGCACTGGTTGCAGCTACAATTCCCATGAGATTTGGTTCATCGTAACCAGCGCACGAAATTTCTTGTCTGATTTTTGATCTGAGCTTTGGGTTTTTGATTATGATGTTAGAAAACTGTAAGCCTGCAAGATTAAAAGTTTTACTTGGAGAAGTACAGATGATTGAATTGAGCGATGCCTGTTCGGATAAAGAGGCATATACTGTGTGTTTATTGTCGCCGAAAGTGATGTCAGAATGAATCTCATCTGAAACTACAAGTACATCGTGCCTTATACAGATTTCGTTTATTTTTAAAAGCTCTTCTTTTTCCCAAACTCGTCCTCCGGGATTATGAGGGGAGCATAAAATAAAGAGCTTTACGTTTTCGTCTGTTATCTTTTTTTCAAAATCTGTAAAATTCATTCTGTAGCGGCCGTCTTTGAGGATAAGAGGGCTGTTTACAACGCGACGGTTTAATTCTCTAATAGTATTGAAAAACGGATAGTAAACAGGCTTCTGGATTAAAACTCCGTCTCCTTCTTTTGTAAACGCGCGGATTGCAGCGGCAATTGCAAAAACAACACCGGGAGTATTAACTATCCATTCTTTCTGAAGTTCAAAATTATGGCGTTTTAAAAACCATTTTTTTACAGCCTCGTAGTAGCGGTTGTCCGGGCGGCTGTATCCGAAGATTCCATGTAAAGAAGCTTTTTTAAGCGCTTTAAGAATGCAAGGCGCGGTAGGAAAATCCATATCGGCAACCCAGAGAGGAATCGCATCAAGAGGTTTATTTCTGTCCGCTGCTAAATCGAATTTAATAGCAAATGTATTTTTTCTGTCAGTAATTTTATTAAAGTTCATAAAAACTCCTCCCGGCTTTAATCTGCCTGTAAAGCCTGACTCAAATCGTTTATAAGGTCATCCGCATCTTCTATTCCAACCGAAAGACGCAAGGTTGTATCTGTTATTCCGTTTTTAAGTCTTATAACTTCGGGTACATCGGCATGAGTTTGTGTAACAGGGTAGGTGATAAGGCTTTCTACGCCTCCAAGACTTTCTGCAAACTGAATAAGGCGGACCTTGTTCAAAATGGAAAGTGTAGTTTCCTTTGAATCAGTCTGGAATGTAATCATGCAGCCAGTCCCACGAGCCTGTTTTTTCTGGATTTCGTATCCTGGATGTTCCTTAAGACCAGGGTAAATCACCTTTTTAATGTGAGGATTTTTTTTAAGATACTCAACAATTTTTATGGCATTACTCTGCGCTTTTTCCATTCTTACGGCAAGGGTTTTAATTCCGCGTAAAGTGAGCCAGCTGTCAAAAGGAGAAAGGCCTGCCCCTGTTGTTTTTATGAGGAAGCGTAATTTTTCTTTTATGTCCCCGCGGTTAGTTACAACAAAGCCCGAAAGAGTGTCGTTGTGTCCGCTAAGATATTTTGTTCCTGAATGAATTACAATGTCTGCACCAAGTAAAAGCGGATTCTGGAAATAAGGCGACATAAAGGTGTTATCTACAATCAAAAGAAGATTGTGTTTCTTTGTGATTTCTGCAAGGGATTTTATGTCGGTGATGTTCATCATCGGGTTTGTCGGAGTTTCTATGTAGATTGCGCGGGTAGAAGAGGTGATTGACTTTTCAAGCTCGCCGGCACTTGTTCGGGATATTTCTTTTGAAATAATCTTTACACCGTTTTTCTTTGAAACGTTATCAAAAAGTCTGATTGACCCGCCGTACAAATCGCTTTCAGCTATTATTTCATCTCCCGGAGAAAAAAGTTCAAACACAAGGGAGATTGCCGCCATACCGCTCGAAAGGGCGAGTGCATCAATTCCGCTTTCAAGATTACACACTATTTTTTCAAGATGTTCTCTTGTAGGGTTCTGTAATCTTGAATAATCAAATCCTGTACTTTCCCCGGCTCCAGGATGTGCAAATGTCGCTGTCTGATAGATTGGAAAACTTACTGCACCAAAATGACAGGGACCGTCTCCATTATCTTCTTTTTCTATATGTAGGCATTTTGTCTGAATCGAAATACTCATTTAAAACTCCTTGAAGTAAAGCTTAAGTCTAAATCCTGATTCAAAACCCGTGTGAAAGCTTAAATTACATATTCAACACGGTTCAGGATTCTCTGCAGGAACTGCTTTGTTCTTTCTTCTTTAGGATGATTAAAGATTTCTCTGCTTGTTCCCTGTTCAACAATTACACCGCCATCCATGAATACAACCTGCGAAGCAACCTCTTCTGCAAAGCTCATTTCGTGGGTAACGACAATCATAGTTGTGCCTTCTTTTGCAAGCTCTTTGATTACTCCCAGAACTTCTCCAACAAGCTCAGGATCAAGAGCACTGGTAGGTTCATCAAATAAGATTACATCAGGATTAGTTGCAACCGCACGTGCTATACCGACTCTCTGCTGCTGTCCACCCGAAAGCTGAGAAGGATAAAAATCCTTTCTGTCGAGTAAGCCGACTTTTTTAAGCGCATTTTCTGCAATCTCTTTTGCCTTGTCCTTTGGAACCTTTCTTGCAGTAACAAGTCCTTCCATTACGTTTTCGAGAGCAGTTTTATTTGCAAAAAGATTATAGTTCTGATAAACAAAGCCTGTTTTTCTTCTTACGCTTAGGATTGTGTTTTTATGAGCGTGTGCTAGAGAAGTTTTAATCTCGTCAAACTCGAGCTCTCCTTCGTCTGCAGTTTCAAGAAAGTCTATTGTGCGAAGAAGTGTAGTTTTTCCCGAGCCCGAAGGTCCAAGAATTACAATAACATCACCCTTCTGAACTGTAAGATTAACACCCTTTAATATTTCGTTTTTACCAAATGATTTATGTACGTTAGTTATCTTTAACATATTTGTTCCTCCTGTAGTAAGGTTTGCTATTTAAGAACAGCCGCCACGGGCTTTGCATTCTTTTCTTCTGTGACACCATGTTTGAACACAGAACTCTTTTTCTCCCATTTCTTGAACAAAAACTGAACAATCGAACAGATAATTACATAAATCACAAATATATCAAGATATGATTCAAGGTAATTATATCCGTACGATGCTTCAATTTTTGCTACTGCAGTAATGTCTTTTACTGTCATCATAAAAGCAAGTGATGTATTTTTAATCAGGTTGACTGTTGCATTACAAAGGTTTGGAATTGCTGCTGTCAGAGCCTGAGGAATAATTATCCTTCTGTAAGTTTGTGCAAAGGTTAAGCCGCTTGTGTATCCCGCTTCGAGCTGTCCCTGGTTTACAGTAAGGATAGCGGAACGGAAAACCTCCGAGAGAGTTCCTGCCATGTTGAGTGAAAAAACAACAAAGGCATAGACAATAGGATTCATCTCGAAAATATTTATGTCGCTTCCGGCATTTTTGAACATTACATTCAAAAGAGACGGAACAATCGAATAAACAACTAAAATCTGAAGTACTACCGGTGTTCCCCTTATAACAGAAACATAAGCCCTGCCTAGCTGGCTCAAAACCTTTATTTTATTTACACGTGCAAGTGCAATAAAAAATCCTAAAACACTTCCTATTGCAAGAGATACAACAGTAATAATCAGTGTTGTCGGAACAGCCTTCCATAAAAGCAGAAAAGTTCTTGTAAGATATCCAAAATCAAACATATTATCTCCTTCAGTTATTTAGAAACTGCCTTTCTGCCTTTAGAAAATTTCTTTTCGGCAAACTTAAAAATCTGTTCTATAACAATTGTCAGAACCCAGTAAATGATTGCCAGTGCAATGTAAGTTTCTGCTGCAAAGGCACCAAAATTCATGCTTATAAAAAGGTTTCCTTTTCCCATTACGTCTACAAGTCCGATTGTAAAGGCGAGGGAACCTTCCTTTAGTAAAGCAATTACGCTGTTACCAAGATTCGGCAGGGAAACTAAAAACGCCTGCGGAAGCATGATTCTTGTAAACGCCTGACTCTCCGAAAGTCCTGAAGTAAGTGCTGCTTCTCTCTGTCCTGCTGGAACGGCAAGATAGCTTGAACGCATTATCTCCGATGCGCTTGCACTGAACAAAAGTCCGAGTGCGGTGATTACATAAAATCCTTTTGACCATTCATTTATATCAATCTTAAAGATGGCCCAGAAAAGATTTGGAAGGCCGTAAAAGATTACGAACAGCATTACGATAGCTGGAGTACAACGGAAAGCATTTACAATAAAGTCCGCAATTTTCCGTGGTACCTTCTTTTTTGAAAGTCTTCCCCTGGCAAGAAAAAAGCCAAGGAAAAGACCTGTTATAATTGTTCCAAGCATGATTTCAAAAGTAACTCCAAGGTATGGAAGTAACTCTGGAATTATCGAAATTATTTTCTCCGGATAAAAAGGTCTGTCCATGGCTTTCCTCCTTGGGGCTCTTTGAATTAATCAAAGGTCCCCGTCAATAATTTATTTAAGCAAAGCAGATACATCTTCGCCAAAGTATTCAATTGCAAGGCGGGAAACTGTTCCGTCGGCAATGAGCTTTTCAATTGCTTTGTCGTATGCATCAGCAAGTTCCTGTTTCTTGTTGTTGAAGATAGGCCATGTTGGGATTCCCTTGTAAGGAATGTATGTAAGCTTATCTTTGTATTCTGCATATGGAGCACCGTCTTTTAATACGTTGTTCTGGAAAGAAAGCTTGATGTCGAAGAATGCATCGTAACGTCCTTCGTTTACCCATACGTAACCGTCAGAAGCACCAAACTGGTCACCTGCAATAAGGTCAATCTGTGCATCAGGATGTTCTCTGTTGTAATCTTCTACTACAGCGTACTGTGCGTTAGCAGCTCCGATCGGAACAAGCTTTCCAGAGTATTTTGCAAAAGAAGGAAGATCATGGATTTCGTTTGCAGTTTCACTTCTGATTACAATACCGATGATGCTGGCACCGATTGGATTTTTAGGGAATACATACTTCTTTTTTCTTTCTTCTGTAATCCAGACACCCTTTGTACCAAAATCATATTTACCCTGAAGAACTCCAATAAGAAGATCATCATCTGAAGTAGGTGTGTATTCAAATTCGTATTCAGGAAGAAGCTTATCAACTTCTTTAAGAACTGCAACTTCGAATCCGTCTGATTCACCCTTGTCATTTACAAAGTCATAAGGAACATAGTAGTTTGTGTGAGCAACACGTACTTTTGTTACTTTTCCTTCTTCTGATTTTTTAGAGCATCCGAAAAGTGATACTCCTGCTAAGATTCCTGCTATTAAGATTACTGATTTGTTTAATTTCATATTTTACTCCTTTAAGGCTTCTGCCTCAGATTAATTTATTTGTTTGTTTTTATTTTGCTGCTTCACGAACCCATTCAAAGCGGTCAAAGCTGATATCCTTTGGAACTGTACAATCGGCTCCAAGAATGATTCCTGTCTTTCCGGCTTCTTTGATAAGTCGTTTAGTTTCTTTCTGAACATCTTCTTTTGAACCTGTGTAAAGAAGACCCTTCTTAGTATTTTCAAAACCACCGATAACTGCTTTTCCGCCAAAGATATCCTTACCTTTTTTAAGGGAGATTCCTTCAACAACAGAAGCAAAGTTGATTACCTTTGCAGGATAGTTTTTGAAAATTGCCAGGTTGTTTTTTGCACCTTCGTATCCGCAGATGTGGAGAATGTTTGTTCCTCCGGCTGCATTTGCAGAAACGAGTACAGAAAGCTCAGATGGAGTGATTACTTCTGCATAAAGATCCGGACCAACGCTTATATCCTGAATCTGCTGAACGCTGAGGTATATACCATCGGCTTTTCCAGTTTTGATTACTTCGCGTGCAAGAATTGCTGTGTTCTGTGCTATTACAGAAAGAGCATAGATTACAGCTTCCTTATCTTCTTTAATGAAAGCTGCAAGTTTTTTGTCTCCTCCTGCTGACCATTTGAATGCTGTTGCTGGTGCAAAGACATTGTAGAAAGTTGCAACTTCGTTTCCAAAAGAAGAAGTAAGTTTTTTTACAAGCGATACCTGGTCTTTAATCCATTTATCGTTTGCAGCAATAGGTTCAAGCTTTCTTAAATCAGAAGCCTTTTTTGCTTTTGAGATAAGCTTTGCAGTTTCCGGTTCAAAGAAATATCCGTCGCTCATAAGCTTTACAAAATCAGGCTTGAATGATTTTACAAAGTTTTTGTGTCCGTTGATGTTGAGGTCACGGTATTCAGGATGATCATAAGCCGAAAGAATTTCGTTCGGTGTGTAATGAAACCAGAATCCAACCGGTACACGGTCAACAGGTTTGTTATTAAAAGCATTAAATACTAAGTCTCTTTTTTCAGACATAATTACTCCTTATGTTTTCTGCATACTATTTTTCCTGCAGATTTTTTTTGTGATTATTATTTGTTTGATTAAGTTTTATAGCTGGAGGTCTTTCAGCTTAGTCGGAGAGACAACAGAGGCACATGACTCCGTTTCGGAAATTTTCACGAACTAATTTTTGAAAGAAAATTTTCATATATGCCTCCTTGTTATGTGGTTGTAAATTAGTTACCTACTAAACTAATAGGTATTTACTTGATAATGAGAATATACAGTCTATTACCTATTATGTCAATAGGTAATGAAAAAAATATTTACTTTTTTGATTTTTTTTGTGACGAATCGTTTATTTAATTATATTACAAATAATTATGTCTTTTTTAAACGCTAAAAATTTATTCATTTATGAACATTTCTGCTTCGTTTTCGCCATTTGTAGTTGAATAAAAGTATGGAGTTTCTGCGTTAAATTCTCCGGCACAGGTATCAACCATTTTGAATGAGCGAGGAGGGTAGAGCATTGCGGTAGTTGAACTTTTCGAAACAACATTGTCGCTTGACTTTGACTTGCTTGATTGGTTCGAAAGTTCTTTTTCCATCTGGACAATTTTTACCAGTTTTTCAAGGAACCATTCATCAATTTTTGTTATGTTATGAATTTCATCTATGCTCAAAAGATTTCTTTTAAGGGCCTGGTAGATTGCAAAGATTCTCTGGTCAGTACACTGATTTACACGTTCACGGATTTTTTCATCACCTTCTTTTTCAAAAGCGGGGAGATTTAAATCCTTTACACCAACTTCAAGACCGCGTGCAGCCTTTAGAATTGCTTCTTCAAAATTCTGTCCTATTGCCATAACTTCACCGGTTGCTTTCATCTGTGTACCAAGCTTTCTTTGTGCATAAACGAATTTATCAAACGGGAATTTAGGCATTTTTACAACTACATAATCAAGTACCGGTTCAAAACAGGCCTTTGTTTTTTTAGTTACAAAGTTTGGAATTTCATCAAGTGTAAAACCAACAGCGATGAGAGCAGCAACTTTTGCAATAGGATAACCTGTCGCCTTACTTGCAAGGGCAGAGGATCGTGAAACACGAGGATTTACTTCGATTACTGCATATTCAAAACTATCAGGATTTAATGCAAACTGGCAGTTACATCCACCTTCTATTTTTAATGCGCTTATGATGTTTAAGGCGGCAGAACGAAGCATCTGATATTCTTTATCTGCAAGAGTTACAGCCGGTGCAATTACGATTGAATCTCCTGTGTGAACTCCTACCGGGTCAAAGTTTTCCATTGAGCAGACAGTGATTACGTTTGAATTAGAATCGCGGATAACTTCGAATTCAATTTCCTTCCAGCCCGAAATACATTTTTCTACAAGAATCTGATGAATAGGCGAGCGGTGAAGTCCGTTGTGTGCAATTTCGTCTAATTCACGGTCGTTGTTTACAATTCCACCGCCTGTTCCACCAAGGGTAAATGCAGGACGGATGATGGCAGGAAAACCTATTTCATTATGAACAAAATCTACTGCATCTTCGTAAGTTGTTACTACTTTTGAAGGAATGCACGGCTCTCCGATCGCTTGCATTGTGTCCTTGAACATCTGGCGGTCTTCTGCCTTATCGATTGTTTCAGGTCTTGCTCCTAAAAGCTGTACGTTGTGACTTTTTAAAAATCCTGATTTTGCAAGCTCCATGCTGAGCGTTAATCCAGTCTGGCCACCGAGAGTCGAAAGAAGGGAATCAGGTTTTTCTTTTTCTATGATTCTTTCAAGGGTACGGAGATTGAGGGGTTCCATATAAATTTCATCAGCCATTTCATGATCTGTCATAAAGGTAGCAGGATTTGAGTTTACAAGACAAACTTCAAGACCAAGCTGTTTTAAAGCCTTACAAGCCTGGTTTCCTGCGTAGTCAAATTCTGCGGCCTGTCCGATGATGATAGGACCTGAACCGATAATCATTACTTTGTGAATGTCTTTATTTAAACCCATAATCGAAAAGCATTAAAAACGTGCAAGTTTTTTAGCTTATCCTCCTTTTTATCATTTGCATAAATCTATCAAAAAGAAAGTTTGTATCGTGTGGACCACCGCATGCTTCGGGATGGAACTGAACGCTGAAGGCTGGAATATCTGTGTATGTTATGCCTTCTACAGTTCCGTCATTTACATTAAAAAAACTCATCTTAGCAATCTGTGGAAGAGATGTGTTTTCTACAGCATAGCCGTGATTCTGACTTGTGATATAAACGCGGCCGGTTTGTGTATCTTTTACAGGATGATTTCCGCCGCGATGACCATATTTAAGTTTTGATGTTTTGCAGCCGCGGGCAAGGGCCAGCATCTGATGACCAAGGCAGATACCGAATATAGAGATAACTCCTTCTGTCTTTGCTGGGCTTGAACCGGTAAGCTCTTTATTGTATGCACAAAGCTTATTGATTTCTTGAATTATTCCTACATTTTCTGCAGGATCACCGGGACCATTGCTAAGCATTACACCGTCCGGCTGCATTTTTAAAATCTCTTCTGCTGTAGTGTTATATGGTACTACCGTAACTTTACACCCGCGTTTTTCAAGTTCCCGCTGGATATTTGCTTTGGCGCCGAAATCCCATAAGACAATATGTTTTGGGGTTTTTAAGGGGGTGTCCCCCTTAGGAGAAGGGGTAGTGAGCAACGAAGTGCGAGCGAGGGGAAGGCTTTCCCCTTCTTTGTTACTTACTTTTTCAACAGCGCGTTCAATTTTATATTCACTGATTTTTTCCAGAAGTTTTTTATTTACATCAGGCTTTTTATTTACACCGCTAATAATCATTCCGTTCATAACACCAGATTCGCGGAGTTTTTTAGTCAAAGCGCGTGTATCGATTCCAGAGATTCCGATTATATTATGTTGTTTTAAGAATGTATTTAAATCCTGTTCGCAGCGGAAGTTTGAAGGCTTATCGCAAAGTTCACGAACGATATATCCTTTCACCCATGGCTTTTTACTTTCAAAATCTTCGGGGATTACACCATAATTTCCAATGAGCGGAAAAGTCTGAGTTACAATCTGACCGAAATAACTTGGATCTGTAAGTGTTTCAAGATAACCTGTCATACCGGTTGTAAAGACAGTTTCGCCGATAGTTGTTCCTTCAAAGCCGATTGACTTTCCTTCGAATAAAGTTCCATCCTGTAAAATAAGATATGCATTACTCATTTTACATCTGCTCCTTTAAAGTTCCCCAGGGATAATCGTCTAGTAAAAGAGGGAAGTCCGGAACAAAACAAGGCAGCTGAATTATTTCGAGCTTGAATCTGTTTCTTTTCCATCTTTTAAGAATCTCTTCATAATGAGGGCCTTTTATATTTTTACGTATTAATTCATTTACTTCGTGATAAGTCCATCCAAGATTATCTTCATCGGTTTTTCCGCACATTCCGTCGCTTGGAGCCTTATGTGTGATTTCGTGAGGAAGTCCTGCATAGTCTCCGATTGCTACAACTTCGTCTGTTGTAAGTTTACTTAAAGGAGCAAAGCTTCCGGCACTGTCTCCGTAAAAAGTACTGTAGCCCATGATGTCTTCGCTCAGATTACAGGTATTTGCAACCATTGCATTTCCAAGAATTGCGGCAATTCCGTAGAGGGTAGTCATGCGGATGCGCGCTGGTGTGTTTGTGCTGTAATTATTGTAGCTGTATTTGTCATCCGGGAAATCTTTTTTAATTTCGTCTGTAAGGCCTTTATATGCATCCCTGATATTAATCGTACAGTAATCTATTCCAAGAAAAGTACACACTTTTATACTGTCGCTTATGTCTTTTTGTTCGCCGTTTGGAAGCAAAACTCCCTGGACACGGTCCTTTCCAAGAGCATCGCAGAGGAGTTTTGCAGTTACAGCAGAATCCTTTCCGCCCGAAATGCCAATTACAGCCTTAGTTTGTGGTGAAGCATTTTTAGAAAACCAATCTTTAATCCATTCTACACAGAGTTTATATGTTTTTTCTGCATCAAAATTGTAAGACATAAGACCTCCGTAAAATTAAATCTGAATACAATAAAGGCGTTCATCCTATTTGACCACCCGTTGTAAAGACAATGAAAGTTTATCAAATTGAATGAACGCCCTTGTTCATAAAAGTTATACCGCGTTTAACAATTGTCGTCAAGATGACAGGGGGATGTAAAAAAAAGTTATTTCTGTTCTTTTTTTCGGATTAAGATATAAACAATCGTGCCACAAATTAAGATAATGGCTCCAGCTCCGGCAAAAAAGTTTGTTAAAAAATTTCTAAGAGTACTTTCGTATATAGATTTATTGTAGTCCGATTTACTGTAATAAACTGTTATCTGGGTACCTATAGAAAATTCTGGTGGATATGAAGCTGAATTAGCTGTATTTGTATGTTCATTACCATCTTTGTCTTTATAGGTGTATTTTATAGAATAGGTATTATTGGTTTTTCCTTTATCAATTTCTTTATGTTCTTCATAATCCGTTACAATTCCTATTGTGTTGTAAGCGTTCCTTTTAAAAAGTTCATCATGTATAAATAAGCATGCGCCACATATAAGCCATCCTGCTCCAAAAAAAATTGCAAGCACCGAAAAATATTGTCCTCTTTTGGTTATCTTATAACCATATTCATATGGTATTTCATTTATACTTTTTTCTTTTATTCTGATAAGTGAAAGAAGAACTGCAAAAATAATCGGACTTATCATAAAGGGCATAAAAGATTTAATATCTTGAAAAAATGGAAGTACAATATCAATTATAATAGCAAGGAAAAGAACAAAAAAACAAACACAGATAGAAAAGTCATTTTTATAGTTTAATTCATTCAGTCTTAAAACTGGATTATATTTTTTGTGAAAGTTATAGCTTAATTGAATTAGAAAATATAAAAGTGGAGAAATGACAGCAAGAATCACCAGTAAAAAAATGATAAGGGGTAAGATTTCAAAACCCTTTGTAAAACCTGTAAATTGATGAATACATGCAGTACAGATTACTGCTATAAAAAATAAGAATTTGTTATTTTTAATAATTTTGATTATTTTTTCGGTCAAAATATCCCTCTGATTTATATTCCTTAGTTTATGATAGACCATATTGACACTTTTTTCCATAAATATTAAAACAAAGTAAAGGCAAAGAGGCCGCAGATATTTATCTTATTTATTCAGGGTAAATTTCTGCGGCTTTTTTGTTTTCGAGGTGGATTTTATGAAATTTACAAAAATGCATGGCTGCGGAAATGATTATATTTATTTTGATTGCACAAACCAGGAATTCCCGGGCGGTTCCGAAGGCGAAAAGCAGGCTGCCATTAAATTGTCCGACAGGCATTTTGGAATAGGAGGGGACGGAATAATAATCATCAAAAAAGGGCAGAAGGCTGATTTTGAAATGGTGATGTATAATGCCGACGGAAGCCGAAGCCAGATGTGCGGAAACGGAATCCGCTGTGTAGGAAAATTTGTTTATGATGCAGGTTATACTGCGTGTTTAAATAATCCGCGTGAGTTTACCGTTGAATCGATGGGCGCTGTAAAAATACTGACAGTTGTAAAAGGGGAGCCCGGAGAAAAGGAAACAAGGTTCAAAGTTGATATGGGAAAGCCGATTTTAGAAGCCGGAAAGATTCCTGTAAATATTGAATTATTGGGTGCGGTTTCTGAGAATGTCGAAGGGACTTGTGATTTTGAAAATAAACATGTAATCATGCACCCCCTGAATATCGGAGGCACCGGATATAAAATCACCTGCGTTTCTATGGGGAACCCTCATGCAGTAGTTTTTATTGACAAAAAGCCTTCGGATTTTGATGTCTCTGGTGTAGGCCCACTTTTTGAAAACAATGCCTTTTTCCCCGAGCGTACAAATACAGAGTTTGCCTATGTAGAAGATCGTCATACAATCTGGATGCGCGTATGGGAACGTGGAACAGGCGAAACCTTAGCCTGCGGAACCGGAACCTGCGCCACAGTTGTTGCCGCAATTTTGAATAATCTTGTAGATGCCGACAGTCCTGTTACCGTTCATCTTCTTGGGGGAGATCTTGAAATAAAATGGAGCGGCAGGGAAGGTGACAGCGTCTTTATGACAGGACCGGCAGAGGTAGTATTCAGTGGAGAAATATAGGTCTCCGTGATTTTCGACAATGAAAACAATAATTACTCTGGTATATAATTTACTTTGGCATGCGTCTTTTATTTAAGAGGCTTTCATTTAGAGGGCCTCTTTTTTTATAGTGGAAAAAGGGAATGTGTTGTATAATAAGACTATAAGGAAAAGAAAATTGTATAAGATTGAGGATTTTAGAAAGATCAATAAGAGCGAAAATATTATAATTTCACTACATGGTCAGTTAAGATTAAATGAACGTAGTATAACTGTAGATGATGTTATTAATGCAATTAATAACGGCGAAATTATTGAACAATATCCGACAGATTTTCCTTTTCCAAGCTGTTTGATTTTAGGGTTTACAATAAATAATGAATATATTCATATAGTAGTAAGTATGGATGAGGGAAAAATATATTTAATAACAGCATATAAACCAGGTTTAGATAAATGGGAATCGGATTTTAAAACTCGTAAGGAGGTATAGTCATGAAATGTATTAAATGTGGTAATAATACCTATGAGAGTACAACATCAGAAGCAATTGAATTAGAAAACGGCGTTCTTGTAATTAGAAATATTCCCTGTTATAAATGTGAATTTTGTGATGAAATTCATTTTACAGGAGATGTTGTTAAACAACTGGAAAAAATTATTATGCAGGCAAAACAACGAATGGAGCAGATTTCTGTAGTAGATTTTTCAAAAGTATTAACGGCTGCATAAGTAGTTTGCTAACCACTTTCCGGAATGCAGTTTTTTATATTTTAAAATTTTTTAAGGAGGATTTTTCAGAATGAAAAAGACGATTATCGGTTTATTTGCAGCATTATTGCTTGTAGGTATGGCAGGATGTAAAAACGGTGTTGAAAGCTTCGGGGGTAATATTGTAACCTTTGGAAGTTTTCCGCAGTCGGAAAAAGCTTCTACTGTTTCAATAACTTCAGAGACAAAAATTGTCGGTTCATTTACTTATTACAAGGGAGACGACAACGAATGGTATGCAGAACTTAATTCAAAATACTATAAAGTAGAACCGATTAAATGGCGTGTGCTTACGACAAACTACGATCACGACGGCAATGCCTCTACCCCAGGAAAAAAGCTTTTGCTTGCAGAAAATATTCTTATAAACTTTATGTATTATGATTGCTACAGTGTACAAAGAACTATTGGTACTGCAGCTGTTTACCCGAATAACTATGAACACAGCAGAGTGCGTGCATATTTAAATGGACTTTCTTACCAGAAAAAAGTAAGTAATTCTGAAACTCAAGAAGCAGATGAAACTCTTTTAAATAAAGGCTTTTTCCAGACAGCATTTACACAAGCAGAACAGGATGCAATTGCAGCGACAACAGTAATAAATAATGCAAGAAGCACAAATCCGGACAGTAATGCTACACTGTGGAACAACGGAGCTAATCAATACGCCAGTGACACTCCAACCAACGATAAAATCTTTTTGCTTAGCGAGCAGGAAGTAACAAAAGCGGATTATGGATTTGCAGAAGGCAATGAGTACAAAGGAGACGGTACGCATAATGACAGTACAAGAATCCGTATGGCAACAGCTTTTGCACAGGCAAATGGAGCATACCAGAATAGTACAGAAGGCTGCGGCGGTAATTGGTGGCTGCGCTCTCCTCGCAATAATATTGTTAACTACGCGCACATCGTCCGCGATGATGGTTATGCGAGCTACACCAACGAAGTGATTAACGATGGTATAAGTGTTGTGCCGGCTTTGTGCCTAAAATAAAATTGACTTTGCAAAACTAAGGAAGCAGTCTGCCTTGTGCAATGTACATCAAAGGCAGGCTGCTTTTTTTATAAAAAAGAGGCTTTATTATATTCTTGACAAAACCCTTCTAAAATAATAAAACATAAACAGACAAAGAAGTCGTAGAAATTTTTCTTTTGAGGAAAAGTGTCTGCGACTTTTTTTTTGTTTTAAACATTTTTTTTGTGAAGGATTTAATTATGAAAATAAACAAAAATTTTTTAGATTTGGAAGCAAGCTATCTTTTTTCTACCGTGAACAAAAAGACCCGCGAGTTTATTGCTGCACATCCTGAGGCAGATGTAATAAAACTTTCGATTGGTGATGTTACAAAGCCACTTTGTCCGGCTGTAATCGATGCAATGCACAAGGCTGTAGACGAAATGGCTGACGAAAAGACCTTCCGTGGATATCCTCCTGAACAGGGCTATGATTTTATTCGCGAAAAAATCCTTGAATGCGATTATAAAAAACGTGGAATCGACCTTAGTCTTGATGAAATTTTCCTTTCTGACGGTGCTAAATCAGACTGTGGAAACATAGGCGATATTTTTGCAACCGATAATACTGTTGCAATCTGCGATCCTGTTTACCCGGTTTATATCGACACAAACATCATGAACGGTCGTAAGGATAAAATAATCATTCTTCCGTGCAGCGCAGAAACTGAGTTTTTACCTGAAATTCCAGGGCCTCAAGACACAGTTCCTGATATCATATATCTTTGCTTTCCGAATAATCCTACAGGAACTGTTGCTTCAAAGGAATATCTTAAAAAGTGGGTTGATTATGCAAACTCTCACAAAAGCCTTATTCTTTATGATTCTGCTTACGAGGCTTTTATAACTGACGGTAAATATCCAAAATCTATTTACGAGATTGAAGGAGCAAAATCCTGTGCAATTGAGCTTCGTTCTTTTTCTAAAACTGCAGGCTTTACGGGAATCCGCTGTGGTTATACCGTCGTCCCTCATAATCTTGTTTTTGACGGCACTGAATTAAATGCATTATGGTTCCGCCGTCAGTCAACAAAGTTTAACGGTGTTTCTTATATAACACAGAGGGCAGCAGAAGCGGTTTATTCAGAAGTAGGGCAGAAACAGATTCAGGATAACCTTTCGTTCTACCGTGAAAATGCCCGTATTATTTTTGAAGGCGTAACTAAAGCAGGCTTTAAGGCCTTCGGTGGTCAGTATTCACCTTATGTATGGATGCAGATTCCTAAAGGTTTTACAAGCTGGACTTTCTTTGATGAGCTTTTAGAAAAATGTAATGTTGTTGGAACTCCGGGAAGCGGTTTTGGTAAAATGGGCGAAGGATATTTAAGACTTACAGGTTTTGGAAGCCGTGAACGTACAATAGAAGCTGTAGAAAGAATTAAAAAAGTGTTTGGCAAATAGTTTTAATTTTTACAGGATTTATAATAAATTATAGGGGATATCATGCTGTAAAAGGCTGATATCCTTTATAATATGGTTATTGGTAGACAGAATATACATTATGATAAGTAATATAATATGGATTTAAGGCCTAAAAATGCTGATTTTACCCCATAAAAACTTAAGAAAACATATTAATATGTATAAATTTTAATACATATGACTGAAACAATAACATCTGGAACAATAATTTTATTACTTATACTAATTACAAGAATAACTACACTAACTGTAACGCAACAATAACAAAATGAATATTTAATCACACAGGATACATTCCGTTAAAACATCCCTTACAGAAACTGTCATCACCGAATGCTTTAATCATACCTTCAAGGCTTATAAAAGACAGCGAATCTGCACCTATTTCTTTACGGATTTCTTCAAGTTCATGTGTGCTCGAAATTAATTCATTTTTACTTGGAGTATCTATACCAAGATGACATGGAAATTTTACAGGTGGCGAACTTACCCTAAAATGAACTTCTTTAGCTCCTGCACGCCTTAATATCTGTACAAGTCTTCGGCTGGTTGTTCCTCTTACAATTGAATCATCAATGACTATTACACGCTTTCCCATAAGATCGCTTTTGATGGCATTAAGCTTTACAAATACCATATTTTCTCTTTCTTTCTGAGTTGGCGCAATAAAGGTTCTTCCTATGTATTTATTCTTTATGATGCCGGTTACGTAAGGAATTCCGCTTTTTCTTGAATATCCAAGAGCTGCTGCAAGACCGCTGTCCGGAACCCCGATTATTACATCAGCTTGTGTAGCCGATTCTTCTGCAAGGATTTCTCCCATTCTGTATCTTACTTCCTGTACAGGAATTTCATCTATAACTGAATCAGGGCGTGCAAAATAAACGTATTCAAATATACAGGTCTGTTTAGATACTTTTTCTGTATTTGGAATTGATTGAAGCCCTTCTCTGGTTACTACAACGATTTCGCCAGGTTTTATATCCCTTACAAACTTAGCATTCACAGCGTCTATGGCACAGGATTCAGATGTGATTATGTAGCCTTTAGAAGCATTATTTGAATCAGTTTCATCGTAAATTTCATCATTTAAAACACCAAGACAAAGCGGTCTTATTCCGTATGGATCTCTTACTCCAATCAGCATATTTTCTGTCATTATACATAGTGCAAATGAGCCCTTAATCAGTTTTGAAGTCTGAATTACCGCTTCTATGAATATTTTCTGATTTTCTTTACTGTAATAATGTTCTTTATTATCTGAGCCTGGCTTTCCACCGTTTTCTATGAATTTTTTTACAATGAGTTTTAAGATAACTTCTGTGTCGCTCAAGGATGAAAAAGTACTTCCACCGTCTTCGAGCATGGCTTTTAATTCTTCGTAGTTTACAAGCTGACCGTTATGACAAAGTGCAATAGATCCCATTTTAAAAGAGTTTACGAATGGCTGAGCATTTTCTATGGATCTTCCGCCGGCTGTAGCATAGCGTACGTGCCCTACTCCAATATCACCCTGTAATTTTTCAAAGTGATTAGAATTAAAAACATCGCTTACAAGACCCGTGCTTTTATGTAATTTGATTTTGTTATGATCGCTTACAGCAATTCCGGCGCTTTCCTGTCCTCTGTGCTGAAGGCTTGTTAAAGCAAAATAACATAAAGATGCGGCGTTTTCTGCTCCATAGATTCCAACTACACCACATTCATCATAAAATCCCATAGTTTTATCCCTAACTTGAAACTTAATTTAAAATAAAAAATGCCGCAGACATAATTCGACCAGGGAATGATTCTGCGGCATCTTTGCCATATATTAATTATCATCAATTAAAGGCCGGCTGTCAATAGCATATGATTTTCAGTTTTTTGTCTTTAACTGATAGTTTTTATTTAAATTTGCTTTTTTTGAATAAAATGCGTTTTTATTTTTATACATTAAAGCATCAACTTCAAGTAGGATTTCTTCGATTGTTTTTGTAAGATTTGACCTGTAAGTTACAATTCCGTAAGCAATTGAAAGTTCATCAATATTTTCGCTTTTCCATGAGGCACAGTTTTTTTCGAATTCAAGACATAAATCTTTTTCGGAAGGAACAGGTTTGTCCAGTATTGCAACAAACTCATCACCACCAATACGAAAACATTTTCCATATTTAGAAAAAGTTTTAGAAATACACATTGCAGCAGCTATAATCAGTTCATCACCGGCTTTATGACCTTTTGTGTCGTTTATGATTTTTAATCCGTTTATATCAAAACCTAAAATCGTGCAGTTGATTTTCTCTGATTTGATTTTTTCAAGAAATGTATTAAAGCTCCGGCGATTATTTAAGCCTGTAAGCTGATCATTCTGCATAAGAAAGCGGTAATTTTTTGAGTTTGCAATACCCTTAATCTTGATATTCATCATGTAGGTAGAAAAAAGAATGCTCATAATGCCATAAATGATTCCGTTTGAACGGTTATGAGCAGCAATAACTCCGGTCTGCCTTGTGATTACAAGATAGATATAAACGGCATCTGCAATAAAGATGATTAAGGAAGCATAAACAGGTCTTACGGTGAATAAAAGTGGAACTGCAAACATAAATACCATAAAGGTTGTTGTCTGTGCATTCCCGTTTACAAAAATACCGATTACAGCTCCAAGTACGAGTGCTCCAAGTATTCCTATATAGGCCGAAAGCCGGAAGTTTCTTTTTAATTTACGGAAAACTGTTGAAACAAGTGCGAGTGAAAGATAATAAATGGCACTGATTTTATAGATATTTGCCATGATTGATAAAACAGATGAATTTGATGCCTGAAAAAATAAAATTACATAAGTAATAAAACCAACCCAGGAAAAGAAAAATGTGTTTTTCAGGTTACTCGAGAAAATTTCTGTTTTAATTTCGCTGTATTCTTCTTTTGTAATTCCACCGTAAAGAATACAATTTAAAATCTTGTTCTTCAAAAGTTTTACCCTATGCTGTATATAACTGATTATATACCTCAAAAAACTGATTTACCATAGGGTATTTTATTGAAATATAATAAAATGTTATTTAATTAAGAAACTATCTATCTGTCTTGCACATTCACGGCCTTCTGCAATTGCCCAAACTACAAGGGACTGTCCGCGGTGCATGTCGCCGGCAGTAAAGATTTTTGGAACGCTTGTTGCATAACCATTTGGGCTGGCTAACTCCGAAGTATCTTCTCCAAAGGATGCAACAGTTCCCCTTGGACCAAGCTCTGTTCCAAAAGCCTGTGCGGTGTATTCTTCGCAACCTGTAAAGCCTGCGGCAACTAAAAGAAGATCACAAGGTAATGTTTTTTCTGTACCTTCCCTTTCGCATAAGGTTCTCTTTCCGTCAATCATCTTGAATTCTACTTCGATTGTTTTTACGGCTTTTATATGTCCGTCTTCGCTGATCACTTCTTTTACTGTTGTTTCGTAAACACGAGGGTCGTGTCCAAACTTTTCGATTGATTCTTCTGCACCGTAATCAACCTTAAGTACTTTTGGCCACTGTGGCCATGGGTTATTTGCGGCTCTTTCTACAGGAGGACATGGCATCATTTCTATCTGTGTAACAGATTTACAGCCAAGACGGATTGCAGAACCTGTACAATCGTTTCCTGTGTCCCCTCCTCCAACAATTACAACATCTTTTCCTTCTACCTCGATACCAAAGTCCTGGACGAGCATCTGGTCTATCTGTTTATTTGCAGGAATGATTCCGATTTTTTCTAATGCTTCGCTTGTGGCAATTACGCTTTTTGTTACGGCAGTAAGAAAATCAACTGCAAACATAACTCCGCCTTCTGCACCTTTTTTACCTGTTTTAAGCTTATCCATTCCGGTAGCAGAAAGAGAACGAGCTTTTTTTGCACCACAACAGAGGGCAACAGCATCGTAATCACTTAAAATCTGCGAAGCTGAATAAGAGCGTCCTACATCGGCATTAAAGATGAATTCTACCCCTTCTTCTTTCATAAGATTAATTCTTCGTTCAACAATTTTTTTGTCGAGCTTCATATTAGGAATTCCGTACATTAAAAGACCACCAGCTTTATCTTCACGTTCAAAAACAGTAACATTGTGACCACGGCGGTTGAGCCAGTCTGCACACGCAAGACCAGATGGACCAGCTCCGATTACAGCAATTTTTTTACCAGAGCGCTGTGCTGGAATTTCTGGCTTCATGTAGCCTGTTTCAAAAGCTTTTTCGATTATAAAAAGTTCATTATCGTGAACAGTTACCGGACCTTCTTTTACCACAGGACTTCCGGCATTACATGCTTTTTCGCAAAGGGCCGGGCATACACGACCTGTAAATTCCGGAAAGCTCGAAGTTTTTAAAAGTCTCCAGGCAGCCATATCAAACTGGCCGTTATAAAGAGCATCGTTCCATTCGGGGATATAGTTATGCAAAGGACATCCTGTTACCATTCCAGAAAGTTTAATGGCACTCTGACACATCGGAACACCGCAGTTCATACATCTTGCGGCCTGCTCACGTCTTGCTTTTTCGTCAAGCTTTGGATGAAACTCTTTAAAATTTGTAATGCGTTCCAGTGGCGGAATATTGCCGTTTTCTACCCTTTTATAATCCATAAATCCTGTAGGCTTTGCCATATACAAAACTCCTTTTAAATCAAAAATCACGGAAATAAAAAAAGAGGCCGTAGATTAAACTTCTGTATACAGATACAAAAATTTATTCTACGACCTCTTTGTCGTTATTTATTATATTATTACGAAAAACTGACTTGTTGTCAATCACGCGAGTTTAGTTCTGGAGATTAACAAAGTCAATTAATTTTGTTCTTCTACCTCGAATTTTAAATACATATACATATAACAATTACCATTTGTTAATCGTCCGGTAAAGAATATCCAGCCATTAGATCCTCCAGGTGGATCGAGAGTGTTACTGTTATATGTTCTGACTGTTGGAACGGTAACATTTTTAATAGCAGAAAGGGTCTTTTGGAGAGTGTGTGAACCAAAATTACCTTCTTTTTTGCGTCTTCTCATATTAATCATTTCTAATGTAATTTTATCATCAGGTGAATAAAGAGTTCTTTCATAAGAGCGTTCATCTGTATCTGTATTTAAATGATCCCAGTAATTTGAATGAATTATAGGATATTCAGATGATCCATAACCCCATATTGTTGTACCATCAAATTTAATTTCACCCAAAAGATCAAAACCATCTATGTCTTTAATTCCTCCAACACAAATTCTGGCATCCCCTTTCAGACCACCAGTTATTCTTACATTGTGATAGATAAGTTTAATCGGTTTAATAATACCTTTAACATATTTATGTGTTATTTTTGTTTTACAGTATGGTCTTGTCTGAACGATTACAAGGTGTTTTACACTATCGTAACCTACAGAAAATCCTGATGTAGGATTTGAGAACTCAGTTCCATCTGTAGCATTAAGATATACTTTAACAGTATTAGGATTATCACCTCTATTTCCAGGTTGTATATAAACACTTAGTGAAGGATCAGACAGATAACTGAATTTCCATATTTTTGGATCATCTTCAGTGTTTCCAGAGCCAGTTTCACCGCTTCCATTATTAGCAATAACTGTAGGTTCAGCAAGGATACCCAGAATATAAATATCTTTGTTGATTACTTTAGGTGCATATCCTGCCTTTGAAACAGTAATCGAAAGGTTATGAGGTCCAAGAGCAAGTTCATATCTGCCATTTTTAGCAGTGAGTGTATTTTTGCCATCTTCGACTGTTACAGTTTCACCAGTACCCGCAACAACTTCTAATGTTGCATTACCGGTTCCACTTGTAGTAAGGTTAAGATCATAAGTTGTATATGAATCTATAGAAGATTCTGATACAGATGTATCTATTCTGTTATTTGTATTGTTTGCATAAAAGTAAATATTTGGTTCATTAAATGTTGTAAGGACCTTTATATATTTTGTAACCTGACAGGTTGTATAGCCAGTCTTAGAGCTTGTTACAGTAATTTTATGAGTACCAACACCGAGTTTACCTGATTTTTCGCCTGTAAATGATTCATCATCAATTTTACCGCTGATAGTTGCTTCGTCCTGTGGAGAAATCTTGTAAGAAACTTTTGATGAAGAGTCTGCAACTTCTATACATTCATAACCGTTAACGTCTCTAACTCCATTAAGTCCCGGATTAAATTCAATTAAAGGTTCTGCTGCTTCTTCTGAAAGAATTACATCAACCCAGTAACGGCTTTTATGTTCATCTTTACTTCCTTTGTAATCACCTGTATCAATGCTTGGATTTTCTTTAAGCTCTTTTAAGGTTTTTGTAGCTTTTGAATCTCCTCTACTTACAGTTCCAAGGTCATCCCAGTTACTTTGATACTTTCCATCTCTATCCCATGCCTTAGAAGTATAGAAGTAAAAATTATCTGTTTTTTCATAAAGATATACTGCTTTAGTAACATCAGTTGTACTATAATAATCATGGCAATTATCTATGTGTTCCACATTACAATAATATATAGACTCTTTATCGCTTTTTGATGATTCAATAAATAATTCAACAATTAAATCAACATCTGCTCCACCATCTGTATGCCAATGATGAAGATCATTTTTTACCTTAGCCTTTACTCGTTTTATTCCGACCTTATAATTCTTCTTTACAGTAAGAGGACGACAATATTCTTTTGTAATATTCATCTCGAGTGTGTAATATCCGTCTTCCAGTGTTCCGCTTAAATCTGCATCAGAATTATTAATGGTTAATTTTATTTCAGAATCCTTGTTTACACTGTTATCAACAGAATAAGTATAGTTTTCGTATTTGAGGTAGCTATACTGCATTTTGTCGTAATTTATGTTTTGATAATTATGTGTGCCTTCGTTACTTGCATTTGAATTAATCTTAGGTTCAACAAGTTTTTTTACTACATAAATATTTTTTGTGACGGTTACAGGGCGTGCACGGTTTTTAGAGGCTGTTGCAGTGATTTTATTAAAGCCGTCTTCAAGAGTGGCATCAGCAGAAACTGTTTTACCGTTAACTTTTACTTCCAGATCAGAACTTAAATCAGTTTTTATAACATTGATTCCAAAACTGTCTCCTGTGTATTCAAGGACATCATAGGTTTTTGAATCGCCTTCTCTATTAGCTTTAAGGTTGTTTAATTCACCGTTATCACCAAAAAGAATTTCCGGTTCGGTTACATAGCATAATCCGAGTGCTTCGGATGTAGAAACAACTTTACTCTTTACTCCTTCCGGGCTTATTGCAGTAACAACATAATCATACTGGAGGGAAGGTTCCTGCTCATCAAAATAATAGATAAATTCATTCGATTTTGAACCTGCTTTTTTAGCCTGATCTGCCTTTACATCTGCAGTCGCAACAAAAGAAAAATCACCCGGAGTATTGCTTGAAAAACAGTCGATTCTGTAGGTTAAATCTTTATTTCTCTTATATGATGAATCAGGCATATCAAAGTGAAGAGTGTGATATGAGTCTGTATCTGAATATTCAGGATTTTTTAGATTTTTTGGATTGTCGGGTGCAGAAAGCTGTTTAAAATCATATGAATAATTAACTTCTTCTTCATATACTCCTGTATCACCCTGTTTAAAATATTTAAACATACCTTCGAGCATAAGTTTTTTTCTTTCTGTATCGTTGGGAAGTTCTGCGCTTAAAGTGATGATTGAACCGTCAGAGGAAAGTTCTGCTTTTTTTGAATAGTTTATTGTAACATCCGATTTTGTTTCATCATCAGTCTGATAGATTGTAAAATTCGGTTGTCCTTCTAATTCCAGTTCAATTTCATAATTATTAGGATTTGTAATAATAAGATTGATTTTAATCGGTTCGACTGCAGAAAGATTTCTTCTTCCGTCTAAAACTGTTGTTTCGGAAATGACATCATAACGACCGATTGTAACAGTGTTTGACCAGTAATTAAGATAATCATCAATTGATTTTGAAAATGGTGAATCGCAGGCTGTAAATAAGTGAGCGAAAATAAAAATAATTGTAAATAAAGCAAAAAAACGAAACTTTAAACTGATTTTTTTAAGCATACCCTAAATCTCCACAATAAATATACAGTGTTATTATGTGGAGAAGCACTACCAAAAATGGTAGTTTTTTAAAGAATTTTATAAAATTCCAAGAGTTCTTGCATTCCAGATGGCCTGGGTTACGGAGTTTACTTCCATTTTTGAGTAGATATTTTTAAGGTGAAAGTTTACCGTGTTTTCGCTTATAAAAAAGATTTCTGCAATCTCTTCGCGCGGTTTTCCCTGCTCCAAAAGTTTTAGAATCTCTATTTCCCTCTGGGTCAGGTTCGTATCATTTTTTAATTCTGCCTTAAGATAAAGCGGATGCATGATTGCCATACTTCTTGTCATTTCCAGAAGGTTCATCAAAAACTCAGATTCACCTTTTTCCTTTATATAATCAACAAGAATGTGTAAGACAGCATCACCTTCATCTGCAATCAGGCGGAAATATTCCCTTCTTTTTGCAATTTTAAGGGAGCGCTCAAAAGCATCAAAGGCAAAATCCTTATTTCTGCTTCTGTAAAAACAGATTGCAAGTAAAAGATCTACTTCGCATAAATCAATATGGCGTTTTCCTGCTTCTAAAAGAGGCCTGAGTCTTTCTGCAAGAGCGATTACAGCGGTATATTTTTTCTGGATGATGTAACAGCGCATTTTAACCATATAGCGGTAAACATCGATCATATTAAAATCGGCAAACTCATCGGGGGCATCGTTTTTAAGCCATTTATTAATCAGTTTTAAATCCCCTTCGTAAAGTCCGGAAAGAACCTCTGCCGCTTCGATATTGTAAGAGAATTCGGCCTGTCCGTTTTCCTTGATATGATTCTGGATATTTTTAATATAACTGTTCGGGCTTACGGTTTTTCCATAAGCAAGCTGTATTTTTGCCTGAAGATAAAGAGCTGCAAATAAAAGACGGTGTTCAGATTCCTTGTCGAATTCCTTTATAGTGCGGCTTACAAGTACTTCCGATTCTATTAAGTTATTAAGCTGATAGTAATATTCTGCAAGACAAAGGTTATAGATGGCAGGACAGACAGTAGAATTATAAAGGCATCTTAAATCTTCTATAAATAAATCTTTATGAGTTTTTAAAAGCGGGCCTATTCTTGTAAAATCATTTACGCCGTTTAAAAGAGTCGGTCTTCCGGCCGTCAGGGAAACCTGCTGTAAAGAGATTTTATTTTCTTTTAAATAATGAAGGAGATTTATAAATTCTTCCCAGGTAATTTTTGGGTGTACGAGCTTTAATCCGATTTTTATAAAAGGAAAATGCCCCTCGTCCGGAAGAGATTCAATTATCCGGTCAGCTTTATCGAGCTCTCCATCCATAAAAAGATTCAATGTAACCCCGCAGACGGTAAGAGGAAATTTTAAAAAATCTTCATGTGTAAGAGCGTAAAAAGAATCCCGGTCTTTGTGAAAATCTGTTAGAAAATAATCTTTAAGGAATAATGAAACTCTATTCTGCAATTCTTCCGCAGGTACAAGCTGATTGGGCATATAATAATTTTATTATAAAAAAAAGAGCCTTGCAATTAAAAAAAACTGCAAAGCTCCTTGTTTTTATGTACCCGGTTTTATGCGTTTATTTTTTATTCGTTTTGACAAGTTTAAGCAGTTGCCTTTCGGAATGCGTTGAGGACTGCTTCTTCGTGTTCAGTTCCGGCCTTTTCTTCAAGGGCAATCTCTTTCATGATTTTAAGATAATCGTTCGGGATGATTTTCTTAAAACAAAGCTTGTAATGCTCCCAATCAGAAAGGATTTCTTTAGCGCGCTTACTTCCTGTTTCCTTTGCATGCTCACTTATAAGCTTCTGAAGGCGGGCTTCGTCGGTTGTGCCCTGCAGGGTTGTTGTTTCATCGTCTAAGGCATACATCTTTACAAGCTCGTGGTTCATGCGTTTGTAAAGGTCATGATTTTCGTCCAGAACATAAGCAACACCACCGCTCATTCCGGCAGCAAGATTTTTACCGGTAGGACCAAGGATTACTGCTGTACCGCCAGTCATGTATTCAAGACCGTGGTCACCACATCCTTCTGCTACGACAGTCGCTCCCGAGTTACGTACACAGAAGCGTTCCCCTGCTACACCGTTTATAAATGCAGAACCGCTTGTTGCACCAAAGAGAGCTACGTTACCAACGATGATATTGCTGTCTGCTTTTCCGTCAAAGCTTTCCGGTTTTGTAAGAACAAGCTTTCCACCGCTCAAGCCCTTACCAAATGCGTCATTTGCATCTCCTTTGAGTCTTAATGTAAGTCCCTTTGGAATAAATGCACCAAAGCTCTGTCCCGCTCCTCCTTCAAAGTGTACCGTATATGTGTCGTCCGAAAGCGTGTTTCCGAATTTTTTCTGAATCTCGCTTCCAAGAATGGTTCCCACAGTTCTGTCTGTCGACTGAATTCTGATGGGGGAAGTCTCCCCCTCGTTCCCAAGTCCTCGCTTTGCTCCGGTCTTGTCCACTACCCCTTCTAACGGGGGCTTGGCCCCCGTAACGCCCCCGTTAAACCACGGAAGCAGAGATTTTTCATCTATTGTTTTTTCGAGTTTAAAATCATAGAGCGAGCGGTCTTTTTTCCAGTCGCCGAAAGCGGCTTTTGAAGATTCAGAAACCGAGGTTGCAAGAACACGGCTCATGTCTACAAGACCGGCACGCTTGAATCCCTGCTTATCTTTAAGCTTGAGTAAATCTGTTCTTCCGCAGAGTTCTTCTACCGAGTGTACGCCAAGCTTTGCCATAAGCTCACGCATTTCCTGTGCAATGAACTTCATAAAGTTTTCTACGTATTCAGGCTTTCCCGGGAACTTTGCACGGAGCTTTTCGTTTTGTGTTGCAACACCAAAAGGACATGTATCGAGCTGGCATACGCGCATCATTGAACAGCCCATTGTGATAAGAGGGGCTGTTGCAAAACCGAATTCTTCGGCACCAAGGAGGGCTGCAATTACAACATCGCGTCCGCTCATGAGTTTACCGTCTGTCTCGATTACAACTCGTCCGCGAAGACCATTCTGGATCAAAGTCTGGTGTGTTTCTGCAAGACCAAGTTCCCAAGGAAGACCTGCGTGGTGAATAGACGAAATTGGAGCAGCACCAGTTCCGCCGTCGTGACCGGAAATCAAAATAACCTGTGCACCGGCTTTTGCAACACCTGCTGCAATTGTACCGACTCCCGCTTCGCTAACCAGCTTTACGCTTATGCGGGCCTCGCGGTTTGCGTTTTTAAGATCGTATATGAGCTGTGCTAAATCTTCGATAGAATAAATATCGTGGTGAGGTGGTGGCGAAATAAGTGCTACACCAGGAGTTGCGTATCTTGTCTTCGCAATCCATGGGTAAACTTTTTTACCAGGTAAGTGTCCGCCTTCTCCAGGCTTTGCTCCCTGTGCCATCTTGATTTGAATTTCGCGGGCGCTTAAAAGATATTCTTCTGTAACACCAAAACGTCCCGATGCAACCTGTTTGATTGCAGAGTTATATTCAGTTCCTAGGCGTACAGGTTTTTCTCCACCTTCGCCCGAGTTTGATTTTCCGTGAAGATGATTCATCGCTGCAGCCATACACTTATGTGCTTCTTCGCTGATAGAACCGTAACTCATAGCGCCTGTCTTAAAGCGCTGAACAATCTGTTCTACAGGTTCAACATCATCTATCGAAATGCCGCCGTCACTAGGGAAATTAAAATCAAGCATTGCACGTAAAGTGTGTGGATGAGCATTATCGTCGACTAACGCAGTGTATTCCTTAAAGCGTGCATAGTCTCCGTTACGTGTAGACTGCTGGAGTGCTACGATAGTTTCAGGATTATAAAGATGGCTTTCTGCATTTGGTCCACGGCGTAATTTGTGGTTTCCGACAGAATCAAGATGAGTGTTTACTGTAAGACCGGCTGGATCAAATCCCTGATCGTGATGATATTTTACATCTTCTTCTATTTCTTTAAGGCTCACACCACCAACACGGCTCACTGTATTTGTAAAGTATTTTTCTACAACATCAGATGCAATTCCTACTGCTTCAAAAATCTGTGCCGACTGGTAAGACTGGATTGTAGAGATACCCATCTTTGCAGCAATCTTTACAATTCCGTTTATGATTGCTTTGTTGTAATCGTCGATTGCAGTGTGATAATCCTTGTCCAAAAGCTTCTGGTCAATCAGTTCTGCAATTGCCTCGTGTGCAAGATATGGATTGATTGCACGTGCACCATAACTTAAACACATTGCCGACTGGTGAACATCGCGTACTTCTGCAGTTTCGAGGATGATGGAAACGGCAGTTCTTTTTTTAGTTCTGATTAAGTACTGTTCTACAGCGGAGGTTGCAAGGATTGCAGGAATTGCGGCATAAGTCTTATCTACGCCACGGTCGCTTAAGATGATGATGTTATAGCCTTCTGCATAAGCGGCATCAATCTGCTTGAACAAATTATCCAAAGCAGCTTCCAGATTCTGTTCAAATAAAATAGAAATTGTCTTTGCTTTTAAGCCCGGCTGGTTTAATGCTGCAATTTTGATTAAATCAGTTCCGGTCAAAATCGGATTATTTATTTCGAGTACGCGGCAGTTATTAGCTACAGGCTCTAAGAGGTTTCCGTCTTTTCCAACATAGACAGTTGTATCTGTAACGATTTTTTCACGAAGACTGTCAATCGGAGGGTTTGTAACCTGAGCAAAAAGTTGCTTAAAATAACTGAAAAGGCTCTGATGTTTTTCGCTCATTACGGCAAGAGGAGTATCAACACCCATACTTGCAGTCGGTTCAACACCATTTTTTGCCATAGGTAAAATCATTTCGTTTACGTCTTCGTAATTCCATCCGAACGCACGGTACATGATGTTTCTTTCGTCCTGTGTAAATACAGGAATTTTTTTGTTCGGAATTTTAAGGTCTGCAAGGTGAACAAGATTCATATCAAGCCATTCACCGTATGGATGACTTGAAGCATACATGTTCTTACATTCTTCATCGCTGATTATTTTTTTCTGAACTGTATCTACGAGTAAAATGCGTCCTGGTTGAAGGCGTGATTTTATTTTTATGTTTTCTTCCGGAATATCAAGAACACCGACTTCGCTCGATAAAATGAGCATTCCATCCTTTGTGATGTAGTATCGGCTTGGGCGTAGTCCGTTTCTGTCCAGTGTTGCACCAAGGATATCACCATCACTGAATAAGATTGCGGCAGGTCCATCCCAGCTTTCCATCATTGTTGCCCAGTAGTGATAGAAATCTTTTTTATTCTGAACCATGTTATCGTCGTGTTTCCATGGCTCTGGGATACACATCATTACTGCAAGTGGAAGAGGAACTCCGTTCATCAAAAGGAACTCAAGTGTGTTGTCGAGCATTGCCGAGTCAGAACCGGTTGTATCTACTGCAGGAAGGATTTTTTCCATCTGAGCTTTATCGAGCTTTGTTGATTTTACGGTTTCTTCGCGGGCAAGCATTCTGTCTACGTTTCCGCGGATTGTGTTGATTTCTCCGTTATGTGCAATAAAGCGATTTGGATGAGCGCGCTGCCAGCTTGGCTGAGTATTAGTAGAAAAGCGCGAATGTACGATTGCAAGAGATGATTCGTATTCAGAAGACTGTAAATCGCTGTAGAAAGTGCGAAGTTCATGAACCAGAAACATTCCCTTATAAACGATTGTACGGGAACTCAAAGAACATACATAGGTTTTGTGAGTTGTGTCAGCCTTTTCAAATTCACGGCGTACAATATAAAGACGGCGGTCAAAATCAATCCCTTTCTCGCAGGTCTCAGGTTTTTCAATGAATGCCTGCCAGATTTTCGGCATACAGTCACGGGCTTTTTTACCAAGAACGTCTGCATTTACAGGAACTTTACGCCAGCCAAGGAACTTAAGTTTTTCTGCTTTTACGCATGCTTCGAAGCGTTTCTTTTCTGATTCACATTCTCCGCTGGAAGGAAAAAAGAACTGTCCGATTCCGTATTCTCTTTCTTCAAGGTTTCCCACAAAATCTTGTGCTGTCTTTTTAAAAAACTCATGGCTTATCTGAACAAGAATTCCAACTCCATCACCAGTTTCACCGCTGGCATCTTTACCGGCACGGTGCTCAAGTTTTTCAACAATGCTAAGGGCATTATCAACAATTTTGTGTGACTTAGTACCGTCAATGTTTACAACTGCTCCAATACCGCAGTTATCATGTTCAAAAGATGGTTCGTATAAAGTTTTCATTTTTAACCTCGAAAAAAAAGAGGCCGTAGACAAAATTTCACCATCAGTGAAACTTTATCTACGACCTCTTTGCCGTTTTCAGTTATTTAATAATAATAAATTTTTATAAATATAGTCAAGTAGTACTAAAAAGAACTACTATTTTTTATAAGCATCGTTGTGAACGCCTCCGATGGCACGTCCGCTTGGTTCGTCCATGTTTTTCCATGCAGCATCCCATTCAAGTGCTTTTGCTGTAGAACATGCAACTCCTGCTTCGTGTGGTACACATCGTGCTGCGCTGTCGCTTGGGAAAAGTCTTGAATAGATTTCGCGGTAGTAATATTCCTCTTTTGTCTTTGGAGGATTTACTGGGAAACGGTTTTCGCGTCGTGCAAACTCTGCATCGCTTACTTTTTCTTCCGTCATCTTTTTAAGGGTATCAATCCAGTTATAACCTACACCATCACTGAATTGTTCCTTCTGTCTCCAGGCAATGCTTTCCGGAAGAAGATCTTCAAATGCCTTACGCAAAATCCATTTTTCCATTCTCTGTTTGCCATCAGAAAGACGGATATTCATCTTATCGCTTGGGTTTAATCCCATTGCAATATCAATAAAATCTTTATCGAGGAATGGAACACGACCTTCTACACCCCATGCCATAAGAGACTTGTTTGCACGAAGACAGTCGTAAAGGTGAAGCTTACTCATTTTTCTGACAAGTTCCTCGTGGAACTCCTGAGCATTTGGTGCCTTGTGAAAGTAAAGGTATCCGCCAAAAAGTTCATCACTACCCTCGCCGCTTAAAACCATTTTAATTCCCATAGATTTGATTACGCGTGCCAGAAGGTACATCGGTGTAGATGCACGAACTGTTGTGATGTCGTAAGTTTCTATGTGGTAAATTACATCAGGTAAGGCATCCAGTGCTTCCTGAATCGTAAAGTGTACTTCGTGGTGAACGGTTCCGATGTAGTCTGCCGCTTTCTGTGCAGCGATGAGGTCTGGAGAACCTTCGAGTCCGACTGCAAAACTGTGTAACTGTGGCCACCATGCAGCTTCCTTACTGTCTGTTTCGATTCGTTTTTTACTGAACTTCTGTGTTACTGCAGCAATGATTGATGAATCAAGCCCTCCCGAAAGAAGAACGCCGTATGGAACATCACTCATAAGCTGTGCTTTTACTGCAGATTCAAGTCCG
The DNA here is from genome assembly GCA_016286365.1 of Treponema sp. Lineage (GTDB taxonomy): Bacteria > Spirochaetota > Spirochaetia > Treponematales > Treponemataceae > Treponema_D. Next base: position 283,777 of record JAEESN010000001.1, on the reverse strand, counting down.
TTACGAACTTTTTCTATTACAGCAGGATTGATTACATCTCCCTTTTCATCTGTTGCTTTTGGAGCATTTTTTACTGCATCATAAGATTCCCAGTCACGCTTATACCAGCGAACAGGTTTTCCATCATCCTTACCGTACAGATAACTTCCATTAGGGAATTCTTCGATTGTCTGGCACTCACCTTCGAGTGCTTTAAGTTCACTTGCTACATAATAACGGCCGGCTTTATCCCAACCCTGGTAAAGAGGAATAACACCGATTTCGTCGCGTGCAATAAGATATGTGTCGTGGGCAGAATCGTAAAGTGCAAATGCAAAGATTCCCGAAAGCTCTTCGATCATTGCGGTAAAATCGCCTGATTCACGATATTTTTTATAAAGAGGAATTATTACTTCGCAGTCACTTCCAGTTCTGAAATTATATTTTCCCTCGAACTTTGCACGGATTGCCTTGTGATTATAGATTTCTCCGTTTGCCGCCAGAATGATTTTTTCATCGTCACTTACAAGAGGCTGCTTTCCTGAAAGAGGGTCTACAATGGAAAGACGTTCGTGGCTTAAGATTGCATTATTGCCTGTATAAACCCCGCTCCAGTCCGGTCCACGATGACGTATTTTTTTAGACATTTCCAGAACCTGTGCCCGAAGTTCTTCCTTCAATCCTTCCGCAATCGGAGCACTACCACTGTTCAAATCGAAGCATCCTACAAAACCACACATTTTCAATTCCTCCTGTACAAGTAATAAAAAAAGAGGTCGTAAATACTGGCTCTGTGCGATATGCACAAATACAATATCTACGACCTCTTTGTCGATAATTTAGTTATACTTTAATCAAAAATTTTTGTCAATCATATAAAAAAAGAGCCGAGGAAATACCTCAGCTCATGTTTATACGGCAAGCGGCTCGCATAGTCTCGCCGCCCAGGCGTTCTTTCGATGAACCTAAAGTGACCCGTTGTCGCAGCTCACTTTTTAACGGTTCTTCGATTTTAGCCGCTCGATAAATCTCGCTAGCCGTTCTTGTGTAAATCCTAAACGACAGTCCCGATGGACTGTCGTTTTTAACGGATTTGCTATTTTAGGCTTAATCTTGCAGGGCTTCGTAGCCTTCTTCGCCGGTTCTTACTTTAACTACGTTCTGAACGTCGTATACGAAAATCTTTCCGTCTCCGATGTGGCCGGTGTAAAGGACTTCCTTAGCGGCTGTTACAACAAGGTCAACAGGAACTTCGCTTACTACGATATCAACCTTAACTTTTGGTAACAGAGTCATATCCATTTCTACACCACGATACTTCTGTACGTTTCCGTGCTGAACCCCGCAACCAAGAACGTTTGTTACAGTCATACCAGTTACGTTGATGTCGTTCATTGCGCTCTTGAGCTCGTCGAACTTGCTCTGACGTGTGATGATTGTAACCATGTGGAACTTAGCCTTAGGATGACTTGTAGCCTTAGCAACAGGAACAGCCTTTTCCATAGGAACACTTCCATCAGAAGAAGAATCTCCGCCGAGTACCTGAGGAGCCATGATGAATCCTGCATAACTTGAATCAATTCCGTGTTCAAGTTTATCAAGTCCGACAATTTCTTCTTCGCGGCTTGCTCTAAGACCGTGCAGCTTTTTAATCAATCCGAATGTGATAATCATACATACGGTTGTCCATGTAACAATACTAAACTCTCCAAGAGCCTGAACTCCAAGATGCTTTAATCCGCCGCCGTAGAATAAACCGCTTTCGACGTTGAAAAGACCATCAGATAAAGTACCCCAGATACCGTTTGCAAGGTGAACAGCTACAGCACCAACAGGGTCATCAATGTGGAGCTTAAGATCAAGAAGTTCAACAACAAGCACTACGATAATACCGGCAACAATACCGATTATACTTGCACCAAGAGCATCAACAGTAGCACAGGTAGGAGTGATAGCAACAAGACCAGCAAGAGAAGCGTTGAGTGTCATAGAAACATCAGGCTTACCGTTCTTAATCCATGTAAAGATCATTGTTGTTACAGCGGCAACAGCAGGAGCAATTGTTGTTGTTGTGAATACAGCAGCAAGTCCACCTACTCCCAAAAGCTGTGTACATGCAGCACCGTTGAAGCCGTACCATCCGAACCAGAGGATGAAAGTACCAAGAGCACCAAGAGTCAAAGAGTGTCCTGGGATTGCGTGTACCTTTGTTACTTTTCCGTTCTTATCATAATCATACTTTCCGATACGTGGACCAAGGAATATAGCACCGATTAAAGCAGCTGTACCACCAACAGAGTGGATTGCAGCACCACCGGCAAAGTCAACAAAGCCAAGACCAACAAGCCAGCCCTGTGAGTTCCATACCCATCCTGCTTCGATCGGATAAACAACAGCAGATATGATTGCAGAATAAATACAGTATGCGCTGAACTTAGTTCTTTCTGCCATAGAACCCGAAACGATTGTTGCGGCAGTAGCACAGAATACTAAGTTGAATACAAAGCTTGACCAGTCAAGTTCTGCAAAATTTGTAAAAAGCTGCATATTTGGTTTACCGATTAAACCAAAGAAATAATTTTCACTCATCATCAGCCCGAATCCGAGCAGCATAAACATAGGAGTTCCGATACAGAAGTCCATCAGGTTTTTCATGATGATGTTTCCTGCATTCTTCGCTCTTGTAAAACCGGTTTCTACCATTGCAAATCCGCACTGCATAAAAAATACAAGTGCTGCGCCGATTAAAAACCACACACTCCATACTTCATTCATAGAGTACCTCCTGAAAATAAAAAAGCGACAATATCAGACATTGTGCACAAAATGCCCGACATCATCGCCGTAAAAAAAAACGCTGTAAATTCAAAAATGAAAATACAGCGCCTTTGCCAGATTAATTTTCATCAGATAAAACTGATGATCTGTTAAACAAAAAAAGTCACAAGAAATATCCTGTGACCTCATTGCCATTTGTTATCACCCTTATACAACTTATAAAAAAAAGAGTCAATAAGTTTTAAGAAAAAAAATCAGAAAATTTAAAAAATAATTGCTTAAAATTGCGGTTTTTTAAAAGTAATTTCTATATTTGTAGTATGACAATCATAATAAGATCATATGACAATAAAAAATTATCAGTTTCACTTTTGAACGGCTTTAGTCAAAATGTCCTCAATGTAATAAGAAATATTGAAGGCCGGTGGTGGGATAACGAAAAAAAAATCTGGCAGATCCCTGATTCAAAAAAAACAGTTGAAGAGCTTCTAGACAATCTTTACAAAACAGAGGAATTTAACTACGAAGTTCCCGTTTTTCATGTAAGTTCAGATGCAGAGTTCACGGAGGAACTTACAAAATTAAAAACTTTTCTTTTAACAAAGCATTACAGTAATCACACAATTGAACGCTACCGGTACTGGGTGCTTATGTTTTTAAGAAGATACAGGGAAACCGAACACAAAGATCAGAAAGAAATAAATGATTTTTTAACGGAGCTTGCAATTAAAAAACATGTGAGTCCATCCACACAAAATCAGGCCCTTGCTGCCCTTCTCTTTTATTTTCGCTTTGTAAAAAATGAAAACCCGACTGAGCTTGAAAATGTGATTCATGCAAAGCTTAAAAGAAGAGCTCCGGTTGTTTTAACAAAGGAAGAAGTAAGAATGATAATCAATCATCTTGAAGGAAGTAAAAAGCTTGCGGTGGAACTTTTGTACGGAACGGGGATGAGGCTTAATGAAGTTCTAACGCTTCGGATTCTTGATGTTGATTTTGAAAGAAACGAAATCACAATCAGATACGGAAAAGGTGCAAAAGACCGCCGCGTGATGATTCCTTTATGCCTTGTGATGGAATTAAAAAAGCATATAGAAAAAGTAAGAAGAATACATCAGCGTGATATTCAGGATGGATGGGGAGAGGTGCAGATGCGGGATGGTTTAAAAAATCGTTCCCCTTCCCTCGCAAAAGAATTCCGCTGGCAATGGCTTTTCCCACAAAAAAACAGATGGATAAATAAAGAAAGCGGAGAACAGGGACGACACCACATGGATGAAAGTCTTTTACAGCGTGCAGTTAAAGAAGCAGTGCGGGAAGCCGGGATTATGAAAAACGCAAGCTCTCACACACTTCGCCATTCATTTGCAACACACCTTTTAGAAAATGGTTATGATATTCGTACAGTCCAGGAACTTTTAGGCCACAGCGACATCCGAACCACAATGATTTATACCCATGTATTACCAAGCGGCGTGAAGGATGTAAGAAGTCCATTGGATGGGTTGTGATTTTTATATTTTGGATGAAGGGGGCGGATTTTTTTCCTAAGAAAAGTCTTATGCCTATCCGCATAATATTCCTTGATAAATGTGTATTTTCTGATATTATTTAAACATTGGTTTTCATGGGAAAAGATTATATGGACCCCCTTTGGGAAATAAAATCGTTACCGTGGATAGGGAGAAATTGTAGTTATGTGGACGCCCACACTGGGGCGCTTTTTGGGGAAGGAAGAAAATGAAAAAAAAGTTAATTCAATTTTTTTTATTGATAATATCAATTAGTTTACATGCACAAAACTGGGATTCTTTTTACGAAGTTTCTGAAGGCGATAATTATACTGAAAAAAGCTACAAAGTAATTAAAGATTCAAATGTGTATGATAGCAATGGTAGAATTATTAATCATGTTTCTGCAGACGTCCTATTTAAATCTTCAAAAATCGCTTCTGTACAAGATGAATCTGTCGAACCATTTGATGTTTTTGAATATTTTATTGGTTATGAAAACGGTTGGATTTCTACAGACAATATTGTTCTTTCCGATTTTGAAGGATTACCTGATTCGATGGTAACTTACAATAAGGATCGTCAAGAAAAAAGATGGATTCCTGCATGGTATAATCAATTATTGACTTCCAATAAAAGAATTGAAGATTTTTCTGATATTTATGAAAGTTTTGGTTTAAAGGATAAAGAGGCTTTTTCTCTTAGCGATACACATTATGTCATAATAAATCATAATTTTCTAATTTTTTATTCGATACTGGGACAATATTATTTTTTTCCAATAAAAGGGATAGATCAAAAAAATTCTGTTTATTATGTTTATTGCGAAATTGGAGAAGGTCAACAATCTGGCTACTATAGTTACAATAAGATTCTCTCAAGAGATTCTTTTTGCAATCTCCCTGATTTTACAGAAAATCGTAATTGCATATTTATAATAGAACAAAATGGTAATCGACTTCGGCTTTACAATGGGAAAGACTTCAAACTTATAATTGAACTCATGAAGACAGACAGTGCCTGGTGTAATTCAATGGTTGCCTATATTGATTCAAATTATAAAACAAAACATTCAAATCTAAAACCAATTAAAGAAAATCTGGAGCATACATGGGCAGATCTCAGGAATGGTTTACCCGAAACTTCCGCATATGTTTCTCAGGTTTCCATAAATAAAATAATGAAGGTTTCTGAAAACCTGAAACTCCGCTCTGGCGAATCCACCTCCACCCAAGTCCTTGCTGTAATGCAAGCCGGCACAAAAGTAAAAATCCTTGAACTCGGTAAAGCAGAAACAATCGACGGAATTTCATCAAATTGGGTAAAGATAGAGATTCAGTCTGGGGCAAAAGACAAAGACGGAAAAAGCATAAAAAAGGGAACCGTAGGCTGGTGCTACGGTGGATATTTGAAGTAGAATAATCACATAACAAAGGTTCGTAGCCGACAGGCAGTCAAGCTGCCTGCGGTACAACCAGTTGTTATGTGGACGCCCGCACTGGGGCGCTTTGGAAGGAAAAAAATGAATCAATTAGAAGAAGCCATTGCTATATCAATTATTGGAGGAGCTGATGGACCAACTTCAATTTATATTTCAAAACAAAGCCTATGGTTACTTATAATTGAAATTTTAGTTTTTCTCTTTATATTTGGTTTTGCAATATATGGATTCATAAAAAATATCAAAAAGCGAAAAATTAGAAAGTCAATTATTTTTGGAATAATTATCCTAATTTTAATTTCACCGGTTATTATTTTTGGAGTAAAAAGATACAAAATTATTAAAGAATATCAAAAATTTTATGATAATCTATTTTTATCAGAAAATACCTCAGAACTTGGAATTCATACTGAGGCGTAAGATTTTGAATATTTTAGAAAAAGTAACAAGCTTATAAATGTTAATATTGGTTCTGCAGGAACGGGATTTTTAATCGGAAAAAAACTAGGAGATAATGAATTTAAAGTAGTAAAAGAAATATATGGAAGCGGACTTCCTGTTGTAGCTGAAGAAACAGAACTTGCCATATTGAATAATAATATTTTACAAATAAATGAAGATGAATATTTTATTCTTGAAAATCATGTATTAAAATATTTTAATAATAAAAAAGAATATTTAATTTACAGTATTGAAGACGATTGGATTTCCCAATGAAATGACTGTAAATAAAAAATCACATAACAAAGCTTCAAAGCCGACAAACCGATCAAGCCGGTTTGCGGTTTAAGCAATTGTTATGGCGACACGCCACTGGCGTGCTTTTTTTGAGGAAAAATGAAGAAAAATATTTTACTTAGTTTTGTTTTTATTATTTTATCTCTAAATGCTTATTCAAAAGCTAAAGAACATTTGGTTTATGTAAAATCAGAATCATCACATTGCAATGTTTATTTTGAAGAAGACAAATGGATTTCGGAAGAAAAGATAACAATAAAGAATTCTGCTGACAACAAAATTATATTTGAATTAGAAGGAGTTTTCAAAACTGATTATAAGAATAAATTTATTGCCGAGACATATAAATTAAAAGGTTATGCAGATAAAGATAGAAAAGTTCGTTTTTTTGAAATTGATGCGAACGAAGTAAAAGAATTTAGAATATATTTTATTGGCAAGAATACAGGAAAAAATCAAAAAGCCAATAGACTTCCTGTAGAAAAAATAATGATTTCGGAATGCGGGAATACAATAAAATTATTAGAATCTGATTATAAAATTATAAGCCGAAAAAAAACAAACGGACGTATAAAGTTAGAATTTAAATTATTGAACGAGCAGATTATATTTATGCTTCAAGAGCGAACAAACCCGTTAATTGAATTTAGCCTAGATGGTAAAAAGAAAACAGCAAGAGGAATACCTGTTTACCTTTCTTGTCCTCCTTTTGGCTGTGATTATATGTTTATTCTAGATAATGATGGAAAAATTATTTTGGTTGATAATGTTTTGATTTTAGATGAGATAAAGTTTAATTTGTAAAAAATATTTTAGAAATCAAGTCAAGCTTGCTTTCTAAAATGAAATTGAACTTTAGGGATTACGCAGGTAGCGGTAGTACGCGGCTTTACGCCGCTTGAAAAATAAATAATAATAATAGAAGCATAGCTTCGGAAAATATACAGAATAATTCTAAAAGAAAAAAAGGAATTAAGAAATCTTGTTCTGTATAAGAAATATAATTGCCATAACAAAGGTTCGTAGCCGACAGCGGGTCAAGCCCGCTGCGGTACAACCAATTGTTATGTGGACGCCCGCACTGGGGCGCTTGAAGGAAATAATAAAAAATGAAAAAAACTTTTTTAATTCTTTTATCGATTTTTAGTTTATGGTCAATAAACGCCCAGAATTATGGCAATGGAAATGGTTCTATTATTTCTGAAGATACAATTCACGATGATTGGCAAATTATCCGTAAAAAACATATTCAGACCGTAAAGATGGCCGAAGATTGTGATGTTCCAAATGATTATAAATCCCTGTGGAAAGATTTTTCTCCGCTTTATGAATCTGATTATACATTAATACAAGAATGGGGTGAGGTTCCCTTAATTTCTGACTGCTCTGGTAAAATCATTAATATCAAAGAAATCATAAAAATAAGTCGCAATCACTATTATAACCCTGACTTATTTTTATTTTATGTTGAAGTTGATGGACAAACTGGTTATATGAGGGCTTTTCAAACCGAATGGGAATTATATGAAGACGGCAGATGGTCAATTGTCGGTCAGATTGAAAGTTCGGGACAAAAATGGAATATCAGGAAAGTTCGAGAAAATACTATGTTTGATGTACGGGAAAGATTATATGTCAGGGATAAGCCTGGTACTAACGGAACAAAAAAAATATATTTGTTCTATAAGGATGAAGAGCTTCCCGAAGAATATAACAGCGGAAAATTGATAACAGTAACAAAAGTAACTGATGAAAAAGAAATAATTGATGGAAGAGAAGGTCGTTGGCTATATATTGAATATGAAAATATAGAAGGCTGGGTTTTTGAAGGGTATGTATTTAAGGATTTTTTCTGGGGCTACTTTGAACCTGAAGATATTATCAACCTCTTTTTTACAGACGGACAACCATAACAGCTATTTAAATGGGAAGAAGAAATTGTTGGTATATATTTTACATACGATACAACGTAATATATAATTAGCTTGTAAAGACTTAATTACAATAAATATCACATAACAAAGCTTCAAAGCCGACAAACCGGTCAAGCCGGTTTGCGGTTTAAGCAATTGTTTGTAGCCGACAGCGGGTCAAGCCCGCTGCGGTACAACCAGTTGTTATGTGGACGCCCGCACTGGGGCGCTGAAGGAAAAATGAATGAAAAAAATATTTGTACAATTTATTATTTTTTTACTTTCTGTTTCTAATTTATTTTCAATAGAAGATTCTAAATTTAGAAAAATTATAGAAGATAGAGCTTCAAATGGATATGGTTCAAGAACTACTGATTATATTGTAATTTATAAACTTGATGATAAATACAGTGTAGGAGTCGAAGATGTAGGATATAACTTTTTTTATTTGTATTATACTGACGGTGAAAAGTTATATTCCTCATCTGCACGAAAAACTAGTGAATCTACACTAAATATTCCAAAATATATATTTAACATTCCAAATTCTAGTGAACTGATTGGGGATTTTACATTTGATGAAAGTCCTGATATTCTGAATTTGTCGCTCGCATTTTACAGAGGCTATAATGGATACAATCAAGTTTCAATCTGTAAACTTGAGAATGTAGAGGATATATGGGATCCCGGGTATTTTAAGTTGTTGTTTCCTGGCTTAAAATTGCAAGCAAATAATACGGAATGTTATGAATATCCTTATGAAGGTAAAAATCCGAGGGTATCTGAAGAATTTTATATTTCCTTTAATGATATCAAGTTTTGTATTGTAAACGGACGCAGAGGGCTTAGAGCTTATATTATTGGAAAAATATATCAAGAACATAATCCTTGGGAAACGGAACAGGAATATATGATGAATGTGAAAAACGGGGATGATTCATCTTATGCATTTTTTTATTGGGATAAACAACAGGAAAAATATATTTATGATTCATCAGCATCACAGGAACAAATAAAAAATGCATATTACCCTGAAGATTACTTTGCTTACAACGGTTTAAAATTTTCAAAATTAGATTCCAAACTTACAGAAGTTGATTTAAAAGATTTGGATAAAGCACAACTCCGTCTAATGCGAAATGCAGTTTATGCTCGCCATGGTCGTACATTTAAAAATGTAGATTTACAATCTTTATGGGAATGCTATACATGGTATAAAAAGAATCCAAATTATAGCGATGATTTATTGACGGAAACAGACAAATATAATATAGAAATAATAAAAAGCTATGAAAATAGGTAATCACATAACAAAAGTTCAAAGCCGACAAAAACTTTGTCACAAAAGTTGCTTTTCGTGGCTTTACGCCAACGCAACTTTTGCGCCAATTCTGCCGTTGGCAGAACCGTTTTTGCGGTTTAACTCATTGTTATGCCGACAGGCCACTGGCCTGCTTTGTTTAAGAAAAAGTATTTAAATCCATATTTAGGAGGCACAAATATGCAATATGTGATGTTACTTCAAGTAAAGGAAAAAATTGAAAGTGAGACCGTATTCAAGGCGATAAAACTTCCAGAATGTAAAGATACAGATACAACTTACTTATACAAAGTATTATCTTATTTTGCATTAAATAATTGGGTTTATTTATGTGGTGTTATACCATGTTTTGAATGTGGAAGTTTAACAGATGAAGAAATAAAATTCTGGAAATCCCATTTAGTAGAATACAATGAAATTATAAAAGAATAGAAAGAAATATTTTTTTTCAAGTCAAGCTTGCAAAAAAAGGTATTAAACTTTATGGCTTGAACGAATAAGCGGTAGTACGCGGCTTTACGCAGCTTAAAAAAAGTCTGTTTGACATATACACGCAACACGGATATAATTGATTAATGATAAAGAGTTTTGCGGATAAAGAAACTGAGCATATCTACAAACAGGAATTCTCAAAAAAGCTTCCGAATCAGATTCAGAAAGTTGCATTGAGAAAACTAATGATGATAGATAATGCAAAGTGTGTGGGCGATTTAAGAATACCTCCAAACAATAAGCTTGAAGTATTATCGGGAGACAGAAAAGGTCAGTATTCAATCCGCATAAACGATCAGTGGCGTGTCTGTTTTACAGAAAAAGACGGACACTATTACAATGTTGAAATTGTGGATTACCACTAGGAGTATATTATGTCTGATTTTATCGAAACACCAACAATTGGAGAAATCCTCAGCGAAGAATTTCTTATTCCTCTTGGAATCTCTGCATATAAACTGGCGCAGGCAATAAATGTTCCAACTTCCCGTATTCAGGATATTCTTCATAATCGCAGAAAGATAACTGTAGATACTTCTTTAAGACTTGCAAAATTCTTTGGATTATCTGACGGCTATTTTATGTCTTTGCAGGATGATATCGATATCAGAAATGCGAAGATTGAACTTGCACCACAGTTAGAAGAAATTAAAACTTATGCATATGCATAAAAAATTCCCATAACAAAGGTTCTTACCCGACACAGGCTCAAGGCCTGTGCGATTTAAGCAGTTGTTATACGGACGCCCGCACTGGGCCGCTTAGAGAAAAAATAAAAAATGAATAAGAATGAGCTAAAAAGTAAATTACAAAAATTAGGAATTGAAAAGGACATGAAAATACTACTTCATGTTTCACTTTCAAAAATTGGTCATCTTGATAATGGCCCTGAAACTCTTATAGAAAGTATAGAAGAATTAATATCCCCTTATGGAATTCTTGTTATGCCTGCATTTAATTCTTATGGTAATTACAAACCCCATTTAAGTATCGTAAATGATTATTTCAAAAACCAGGATGATGTTATTTGTACAAATCAAATAATTGCAAGATTTGCAGTATGGGGATCACAAAAACAAACAATTGCATCAAATATTGAATATACAGAAGACAGCCTTTCTTTTGAATACGGTGAGAAAAGTACACTTGCTCGCTTATATGAAAATAATGGATGGTCATTATTTCTTGGAACAGACTATTCTACCTGTACCATTCTTCATCTTGCAGAAAACAGAGCATCATGGCCTTCAAAGGTCATTTTTACAGAAGAATATAAATTTTCCGATGGAAAAGTAATTCCATTTCATGATGTTGTATATCAAGATGAAGATTTTAATCAAATAGGTTCTGATTTTGAAAAAGAATTTCAAAATAATATAACAGTATTTCATTCAGGAAGAATAGGAAACGCAGAATGTAAATTAATCAATCAGAAAGTATTTGTAGACTTTGCAGTTAATTGGATGAATAAGAATAGAACTTAAGATTTGCTTGACACCATATATAACACCACTTATAATTCAATTGTGGCACAATGGGACAAACTTTTAAGCAAAATAAAATCCCTCGACAAAGACATGCGTTTTGTAGAACTTAAAAAAGTTCTGCAAAGTTATGGCTATTCGGTTTCACAACCGAAAGGTGGAAGCAGTCATTACATTTTCAGAAAACCCGGTTGTAATCCAATTACCATTCCAAATCATGAACCGATAAAAGTTGTTTATGTGAAAATGGTAAAAGAGATTGTAGAATCCGAAGAAAAAAACAAGGAGGACTGATATGAAAACATTTGAAGAATACATGAAATTACCTTATAAATTGGAAATAATTCCAGATACAGAAGAATCAGGTTATGTAGCTTCATATCCGGAACTTCCAGGGTGTATTACTTGCGGAGAAACAATTGCTAATGCCGTTGCAAATGCAGAAGATGCAAAAAAAGCATGGTTAACCGCTGCTATTGAAGATGGTATAGAAATTGCAGAACCAGAAACCGCAGATTCCTATTCTGGTCAATTCAAGCTCCGTCTTCCAAAAACTTTGCACAAAACTCTCGCTGAAGATTCAAAAAAAGAAGGCGTAAGTATGAATCAATATTGCGTGTATCTTCTTGCTAAAAATTCTGAGAAAGAACATGTTGCCTTAGCAAAAAAACAAACTGTACTCGTATAACAAAGCTTCAACGCCGACAAACCGATCAAGCCGCGCCACCGTTTAAGTGCGTAGTTATGTGGACGCACGCACTGGGGCGCAAGGAAAGAAAATGAATAAAAAAGTAAAAAAAACACTATTTGGATTTTGTTCTCTTTTTTTATGTTCTTTAGTTTATGTAAAATGCACCAATAAGACATTTACAATCTATCCAAAGGAAAATGATTTTTCATTGGAAAATAATATTGTTGCAAGTGTAAGACATCAGGAAAGTTGGATAGACATTGATATAGGGACTTTTTTTGATAAATATGGTGTAAATTGTGATTTACATTTCTCATATGAAGAAATTCCTGATGAAATAAAAATAACAAGATTTGCTTTAGAAATTCCGTCCAAGAAATTGAAGATTCAAAAACAATTGGATTCTTCATGTTATATCGGAGAAGAATTAGGATATAAGTTACTTGGTGATAATGAAACAATTCTTGTAGAAGATATGCTAACTTTTTATAAAATAAAGCACAAAAATCCATTTACACAAGTATACCTTTATTGGCGCTTATATAATGCTAAAGAATGTTTTCTAACTTATGAAATTGAGTATAAGATAAAAAATAATACCTATTCAACCGAAATCAAATTTCCTTTTACTATGAAACCTCATACATCCCTACGATTCATTGATACAGCAATGAGTGTATAGCAAAAGGATAAAAGAATTTTTTAAAGAGCCTATTGAGCGACTTTTCATCGTTTGTAAAAAAGAAGCGTTATCTTCTTATAAAAATATTAAATAGATTATATAATCTATAAGAAAAATGAATCGTATAACAAAGCTTATGCTGACGCCCGCACTGGGGTGCATGGAGGGAAAATGAATATAATTTATGTATTTATAATTATTTTGTTAATTATTGTAATAACAGAAACTGTTTTATCTGGAACATGGAACAAGTATTACTTTCTTCATGGAATTCCTATTTTTTCAAAAGAAATAGAAATTTCAAATATAAATAAAGCCTCTAAGGAAATTCAGAATTTTATAATTACTCTTGATACGTTTCCTGGTTTCTCAAAATATAAAGGAACAATGTTTGATGAAAATACATTTGCATTCAGGAAAAAAATGATTACTGTAAGTTTTTATCGTAATGACTTTGAAAATATTCATGGAACAATTAGTATTAATCCAGAAAGTAGAAAAATTAAAATAAAAGGTTGTCCTGGTTATAGTTTTCTTGCTTTTTTACTTTATTTTATTGTGTTTTTTTTATCAGTCTCAGAAAATTTTGTTGCCGGTTTTTTACCAGCATTATTTTTTATTTTGATAATTGGTTTAATATCTTATGCATTTGGCCGTAGAAAATATAATAAATTTGTTGCAAAAATTACAGAATTAGTAAATAAGTAAATTATCAATCACCGGTTCAAGCCCGATGATTGAAAATTAAATCTAACTATAGGGCGAAGCAAGGTAGCGATAGTACGCGACTTTCGTCGCTTAGAATTGTTCATAAAAAAATCAAAGCGTTGCTTCCGAAATAAAAATTTCTTTTTATAAAGAAAAAATAAGGTATAATATTTCGAGGAGCAATTTTTTCGTATAACAAAGGTTACGACCTTCGGTCGTTTGCATTTAAGGAAATTATTATCTAGTGCGCTTGCGCGCACGATGCATCGTAGCCGACAGGCAGTTGTTATGTGGACGCCCGCACTGGGGTGCTTAGGAGGAAAAAAATTGAAAAGAATAGTATTACTTATTACTGTGCTTTTTATATCAATAAATTTATTTGCAAATGAAAAATATTTTGAAAGTAAATATTTTTTTACAAACACTAGATTAAAACTCCGTGAAAGTTCAAATCTTTCATCTAAAGTAATCACTGTTTTAGATAATGAAACATGTGTTTTATTACTTGAAGAAGGAATTTCTGACACAATAGATGACATGGATGATAACTGGGTAAAAGTAAAGACAATTCCTCAAAAAGGAAAAAAAGATAAATCCGTTGAAGGTTGGGTTTTCGGCGGCTATCTGCTTTCTGGTAGAGAAGCACCTGTTCTTTCTGATAAAAATAAATTATGTCTTATTACAGAATCCTGGTTCGATTATGACAAAAGAGGCGGAAAAACTTATAGTTATTATTATTTAGAAAATAACAACGCTTATACAAAATTATTAAGTTATTCAACAGAATGGTCTGGTCCAAATTATGAAACAAGATGTTACACTTCCTATAAAATCTCAAAAGATAAAAAGATTCTTTTTCTTGGTTTCAGAATGTTAAATGACGGTCCTTATGGAATAAAAATCTATAGGATTGATTTATCAAATATTGAAAAATCACAACTTTCTATTTCTTATGAAGGGATAAAAGGAAATGAACAATTCATTAAAAATAATGTAAAGCTATGTATTTCTTATAGTGAAGGATATGATGGAATATATGAAAGAAATCCTAAACAATCTTATAATATATATAAGAAGGCAGATTTTAATTCAGAAATAGTCAGTACAATATCAAAAGAAGATAAATTAATTTTATATTTTGGCTCGATAATGGGCAAAGATAAAGAAATAATTTTCGAAGATGGAAAAGAAGGTTTCTGGGTTCAATGCAGAACATCTAAAGATAGTTCTGATACTTATTACTGGACTTGGATTGAATAGTTAATCACATAACAAAGGTTCGTAGCCGACAGGCAGTCAAGCTGCCTGCGGTACAATCAATTGTTCCGAGCCATTATTTCGATGAGCCTAAAAAATGCTTTTGCATTTTTCTTAACGGCTCTTCGATTGTAGGCAGGTACAACCAGTTGTTATGGCGACAGCCCACTGGGCTGCTTTTTTAAGAGGAAAAATGAAAGATAATAAAATTCCAAATCCAAATACAATTTTCCCAATTCCAAATATTGATACAATTACCTATGTAAAACCATCAATAAAAAATCCAAACATCATTGTCGGGGATTTTACATATTTTGGTGACAAAGATTTCGAAAAACATGTTACGCATCATTATGACTTTATCGGCGACAAATTAATAATCGGAAAATTCTGCCAAATTGCTGCTGGAGTTGAATTTTTAATGAATGGTGCAAATCATCAAATGAATGCCGTTTCTACTTATCCATTCTACATTTTTGGTACATGGGAGCAATCTGCTCCAGATAAAAAAGAATTACCTTTAAAGGGAGATACTATTGTTGGAAACGATGTATGGATTGGACAAAATGTAACAATTCTTCCAGGCGTGCATATTGGTAACGGCGCAATTATCGGAGCAAACAGTGTTGTAGGAAAAAATGTAGAACCTTATTCTGTAGTTATAGGTAATCCAGCAAAAGAAATAAGAAAACGCTTTGATGACGAATTAATAGAAATAATGGAAAAACTAAAATGGTGGGATAAATCTATTGAAGAAATAAAATCATTAATTCCAATATTAACTTGCTCAGATCTAAACAATGTAAAAGAAGTGTTACGAAATAAAATTTAAAAATTGAATATTTCAGAAAGCAAGTCGAGCTTGCTGAAAAAATGAATTGAACTTTAGGGATAGGACGAAGAAGCTGTTGAATTTAATAATTCGGTTAAAGAGGTATTTAAATGTTTACTTATTATGAAATTATAAAAATAATATGGTTTGTCTCTCTAATCATTGATCTAGTAATTTATAAAAAGTTTTATGAAGAAAAAGTATTAGGTCCTCTAAAAATAGTTTTAAATTCATTACAGGTTATACTCGGAATATGTTTTGTTATTCCTACCATAGAATTAATAATTTCTTGGTCTGGTTTTTGGGAATGCTGGATTTCAGGAATTTTATTATTTATTTTTTGCGTTTTGCAAAAATATATGTTCATAAAAAATAAATATTGTAAAAATTTGAAAATTATTGAAAAAGTCGTGTTATTAATAGGTACTTCTGTATTATCACTTTTCTGTTCAATCGGAACACAAAGTCTCGATTTGTTTTTACTAAACTGCTTACTCATTATCTTCAGTATTATAATCTTCTTTGTTACTATAAAAATAGAATCTAGAAAATTAGATTGGTTTTATTTATTATTAAATTATGGAAACATCAGTTTTTATATAGGCTGGTTAGTTTTATAAATAATCACATAACAAAGGTTACGACCTTCGGTCGTTTGCATTTAAGGAAATTATTATCTAGTGCGCTTGCGCGCACGATGCATCATAGCCGACAGCGGAACAATCAATTATTCCGAGCCATTGTTTCGATGAGCCTAAAAAATGCTGTCGCATTTTTCTTAACGGCTTTTCGATTGTAGGCAGGTTCAACCAGTTGTTATGGAGACAGGCACACTAGCCTGCTTTTGGAGAAGAAAATGATTTGTAAAAAATGTGGAAGAGTATTATCATCAACGGATATCAAATGTCCTGACTGCAATGAGCCTAATTCAGAATGGAATTCAGAAGCAAATGAGGAAAAGGCTGAGTTTATCCCTTCTGATGAAGATTTGAATCTGGCTGCTTATGTTAGTGGTAATGCATTATCCAGAGATTTTAAATCTGGAGCATTTATTCGTATGACTGTAGCAATGTTCAATTATGAGGATGACAAAGTAGTTTCCTGGAACTGGTGGGCTTTCTTTCTTTCCCCTTTTTATCTTTTTTACAGAAAAAATTATGTACTTGCATTATTAGCTATTTTTCTGGCAATTATTATTACGATCTTTTTTGATAGTAAAGCATTTAATTTACTTTGTCCTATCCTTCAGGGAGTATTTTGCAATTATTTTATGTGCCGGCGTTATGAAAATAAGCTTAATGAAGCACAAGCAAAATATCCGAATAATTTAGAAGCACAAAGAGAATACTTAGCTATGAAAGGAGGAAAAAATATTGTTCTTACAGTAATCGTTGTGATACTATTTTGTTTAATTCAAGTTTTTGGGCATATTGCGAAAAGTTAGATTATGCAATTAAAAACTTATTATTTCGCACACGGGGGTATTTTAAGAGTTCAAATGGAAAAGATTGGAATAGAAAAAGAAAACATTGCACGTATTGTTGCAAATTCATTTTTTCTCATTGCATCTCTGCTTGGCCTATTTGTTATATGCGTAGAGCATCTAAACAGATGGTATTTGATAATTCCGATTGTTTTTATTTTTTTATCTATATTTGCAATAATTACTGAAGTTTATGAATGTATTTTTTATGATGATACTCACCTTATAATTAGAAGTTTCAGAGGAATAGAAAGTATAAATTTTATCGATATTAAAAAAATTAAACGTGATTTTATCAGAAGTAAAACCGTTCATGGTGGTGGACATTGGCGTTATACCATCGAAATAAAAGCAAAAGACCAAAATACAAGAGAAATAATAGTTCCGTTTCCACAGTTAATACAAAATCCGCATCTACAAGATTTATTTTCAAAAATTAGAAAGCAAAACAATAATATTGAATTAGTTAAAATCGAAAACTAGTAAAAGACAGACAAGTCAAGCTTATCTGTCTCTTTATTAAAAATGTGATATAATTAAATATCTAAACTATTGGAATGTGTAATTGATATTCATAAGTGTAAAAAAACAGAAGGTAAAATGCCAAAAAATTAATTAAGATTAATTCTTGCATGGTGCGAAATTCATAGAGATGAACTTTTGCAAAACTGGGAACTTGCAACAAAGAAAATGGATTTGCGTAATATCGCTCCGCTCGTATAAGGAGGTCGAAATGAAATGGGCTGTAATTAGTGTAGAACCTACAAAAGATTACAAATTGTTTCTCACTTTTGAAGGTGGGAAAAAACGAGTTTTCGATTTTACTCCATTATTAGAAGATAAAATAAATGAACCTTTACGTGACATCAATTATTTTATGACTGCAAAAGTACATCATCATACAGTAATGTGGAATGAAAAACTTGATATGTGTCCTGAATACCTGTATGAGAAAAGTGTGAAAGTGAAATAATCACATAACAAAGGTTCGTAGCCGACAGCGGGTCAAGCCCGCTGCGGAATAATCAATTGTTCCGAGCCATTATTTTGATGAGCCTAAAAAATGCTGTCGCATTTTTCTTAACGGCTCTTCGATTGTAGGCAGGTACAACCAGTTGTTATACGCACAGCTCACTGAGCTGGTTTTCTTTAATTTAATAAACAAAAGGATTAATTATGGCAAATTTAATTGTAGTATGCGGACCACAAGCAGTTGGAAAAATGACTGTCGCAGAAAGTTTGAGAGATAAACTGAAATACAACCTGATGATGAATCATGACAGTATTGAAGTTTCAGACAGGATTTTTGGATTTGATACACCGGCGCAAAGAGAGCTCAATTCAATCTTCAGAGAAAAGGCATTTGAACTTGCCGTAAAACATAATGTAGATTTGCTTTTTACTTATGTTGCCGCTTTTGATAAAGAAGAAGAAATTAATTATCTCAAAACTTTGGAGCATCAATTTAAAGCTTCGGGTGGAAACTTTTATTTCGTTGAACTAAGCGCAGATTTAGATACACGCCTTAAAAGAAATCTTACTCCTCATCGTATGGAAAGAAAGGCTTCAAAAAAAGATACCAAATGGAGCGAAGAAAATCTCTTAAAGGATTCTCAACGACACAGACTAAATACAGAAGAAGGAGAAATTCTTTTTGAAAATCATCTGAAAATAGACAATACAAATCTTTCTCCAGATGAAGTTGCAGATATCGTAATAGGAAAATACAATCTCAAAGCAAATCAGAAAGAAGAAAAGGAATATCGATATGGAGTGTAACACTGTAAGCCTAATTAATACGAAGCCTGACAAAGTAAACTTACGCTTAAAAAAACTATCCGCTGATGATGGCCACGATATCTATAACATGTTACAGTCAATGCCAAAAGATGAAAATGGACTTGTTAATAAAGCAAATGGTCTTTCATACGAGGATTTTAAAACCTGGCTTGCAGCAAAACAGAAAGAATCAGAACAAACATGTCTTGTGGATGGCTGGAAGGTTCCTTCTACAACTTATTGGCTTTATGCCGATACTTTTCCTGTCGGATTTGGAAATCTGAGACATTTTCTTACCGAAGCTTTGAGTAATGCAGGTGGTCATATCGGTTATGGAATTGCTCCTCAATATCGTGGAAAGGGTTATGGCAAAGAACTCTTAAGATTGTTGTTAATTGAAGCAAAAAAAATTGGTTTGGAAAAAGTTCTTATAACAATACACTCAGATAATATTGCATCCCAAAAAGTTGCACTTGCAAATGGAGGTGTAATTACAGAAAAAACTGAAGAGCGTGTGTATATCTGGATAGAATCATCATCCATCAAATCAAGCTCGATAGATGAAAATATTAATCTTGACAACTCAGAAAAATCTTAAGATAATTATTTCGTAAAATATTACGAAGATTCGAGGTGCCTATGATAGCAATAAAACCTGTTTCTGATTTGCGTAATTACAATGAAGTATTACAGGATGTCGCAGATGAATCTCCTGTTTTTCTTACAAAAAACGGAAGAGGCACTTATGCTGTTATTACCATTAGAGATTACGAAAGATTAACAGCCACAAAAACCCTTTTTGCAGAATTAAAAAAAGGAGAAGATTCAGCTGCAAAGAATGGCTGGTTGGATCCTGCTGATGTTAGAAGAATGGTAGGTCTTTAATGTTTGAGGTAAAGGTTACTCCTCAAGCTGCAAAAGATTTACTCGAAATAAAAAATTACATAGAAAATGAACTTCAAAATCCAATTGCAGCACATAATACTGTTTTAAATATTGTCGAAACATATGAAAACTTATCTACCCTTGCAGAAGATGGTATTCCCGTAGAAAGATATGTCCCCTTCCCTACTGACTATAAATTTGTCCTGGTAAATAATTATTCAATCTTTTATAGAATTGATGGTAATATTGTAAGAGTAATAAGAATAATGTATTCAAAACGAGATTTTGTAAGAATCTTATTTGAGGATAAATGAAAGAATGAACAGATCCTGGTCAGATAAAAACAAAAAAATGCAGACTCTGATTTTTAAAGAGGCGACGTTTGATGAAGGAATAAAGGTTCTTCTTGAGCTGCGTGCCGAGCTGTTTGAGCAGATAACTTCTATCGTAAAAACTTTTCCGCTGGAGGCATTTTACCAGCTGCCGTTTGGTGATGGAGAAGGAAGTCATCATACAACTCTTGCCTGGTCGCTCTGGCATACATTCCGCATTGAAGATAATGTTGCGCACACTTTGATTTTGAAGGATGACCAGATTCTTTTTACAGATGGCTGGCTTGAAAAAACAAAGGCAAAAATCATCACAACAGGAAACGAACTTTCCGCAGAAGAGATAATTGATTTTTCAAAGCAGCTGAATATCAAAGCAACGTATGATTATTGCAAAGCCGTGATAGATTCAACAAATGAACTTTTAAAAAATCTCACATTTGCAGACTTAAAAAAGAACTTCACTGACGAAGACAGGGCTCGACTTGTCGCCACCAATTGCGTAAGTCCTGATGAAAGTTCAGCATGGCTTATAGATTTCTGGTGTGGAAAAAATATAAAAGGCCTGATTCAAATGCCATTTTCCCGCCACTGGATAATGCACGTAGAAGCAATGAGGCGAATCAAAAATAAGCTGTGCCAGCAGGCAAAAAAAGGCGTAGACCAGATCGCATATTGCGGCCTTTCATGCGGCCACTGTTTCCTTACCCAATGGTGCGGTTCGTGCAGAACAATTTATAACACCTGTTCCTTTGCAACCTGCTCGCCAGATGGCATTTGTCCTAACACAGCCTGCTGTAAACAGAAAGGTTTGGATGGCTGCTATGAATGTAACGAACTTTATGATTGCAAAAAAGGATTTTACTCACTTGGGAAAGAAACAAACGCCATAAGGGTGATGGCACTGTTCATTCAAAAATACGGCAAAAAAGAATTATTACGAGTGCTTGATATAATGCATTCCAAAAAGAAGTTTGAAAAAATCCAGGAAGTTCTCGGCGATGATATTGATGAAGGTCTGAAGATTATGGAAAAATGGAGATAAAGAAATCTCACTGGAACGCAAAGGAATTAAAAATGTCTGATATGTTTAAAGTTTATCAAAACTACTCAAACCTTTACGACGATTTAGTAAATCACGAAGATTATGAAAACAATCTTTATAAGTTTCTTAATGCCAACATTCAATGGAAAAATAAAATTGTCGGCGAGTTTGGAATAGGTACGGGCAGAGTTACCAAGAGTTACATAGATAAAGTTCAAAAAGTTTTTGCATACGATAATGCACAACACATGATTGATAAAGCAAAACAAAATCTGTCTGAATGGCAAGATAAAATCGAGTATGCTGTTAGTGACAACAAACAGATAAGTTCCCTTGAAAATAAATATGACATAATAATAGAAGGTTGGAGCTTCGGTCATTTGGTAGTCCAGGCTAACGAAGCAAGAAATCAAACAATTCAAATGATCATTGATGAAACTACAAAAAGAGCAGATACCGTCATTTTTATTGAAACGCTGGGAACTAATGTAGATTCCCCAAACCCACCCGGAGAAAATCTCGCACAATTTTATTAAGCACTTACAGACAACGGCTTTGAAGAACACATAATTCAAACTGATTATAAGTTCAGCAGCCACGAAGAAGCGGGAAGAATCATGGGTGGCTTTTTTGGTGATTCAATGAAGAACGATATAATTCAACGCCATCTAAAAATCATCAAAGAATACACTGGAATATGGATAAAAAAATGAAATACGCAATCATATCAGATATCCATGGAAATCTCCCGGCGCTCAAGGCTGTGCTTGAAGATACAAAAAAACAAAATATTACTCATTATCTTTTTGCGGGGGATTATTGTCTCAGCGGGCCATGGCCAAATGAATGCACGCAAATGATCAGGGCGATTCCAGATAAATATGTCATAAGAGGAAATGAAGAAAAGTATCTTGAAGATCTTGTCGGAAAAGATCAGTCAAAATGGACAGATGGGCAGATGCAGATTTCTTATTGGAATTATAAAAACATAAAAGAGGAAAACCGGGAGTATTTATTAAAGCAGTCGCATCAGGTTGATTTTGAATGTAATGGTATTCCCATCCACATGGCTCATTCTTCTGTTGCATTTGTGGGGCCTTATCCATTCAGCAAATGGAATTCAACATTGGTTGCACAAAGAAATATGGAGCCCGGTATCGATCCTAAAAAAATCCTTGCAGATATTTATGATGAATGGGATTGCGATTCTGAATTTCAAAAATGCGTATCGAAGTTGGAAAAAGGTATTTACATTTTTGGTCATGCACATGTTCAGTGGTCGTATAAAGTAAAAGATAAAGAAGTATATCTGATTAATCCCGGCTCCTGCGGGCTGCCACTGGATGGAATTAAAGACAGCATTCCCTACGCAATTCTTGAAATCACTGATGACGGACAGGTGCGCATAGAAGAAAAGCGGCTTCCTTTTGACAAGGCTTCATATATCAATTCTATAAAGCAGACAACTCAATATAAAGAAGCAACAGTCTGGACCGAAGTTATCATCAAAGAACTTTCTACAGCATGCGAACAATTATATTTCTTCCTGTCTTCTGTAGAACAATATGCAAAAAAAATTGGTGATGACAGAAGGCCCTACGCTTTAGATACATGGGAAAAGGCTTTTGAAAAATGGTCAGATAAAGAAATCCAAAATTTACAAATATAAAATTACCCCATATAATATTTATGTAACAAAAAAGTTAAGAGAGTTACCATTGAACAGCATACAGGAAAAAAGAACCAATACAATTCACGAAAAACAGTTTGATAAGGCCCTTCAGGAAACTAAAGATCAGATTGAACAGATTTGCAGGGGTATAGAAGTAAAAAAACATCTTGGTGAAAATTCTTATAATCATTATACCTACGACAAAAAATACTATCTTGATGAAGTAATTAAATATTTTGAAGGAAAAGGCTACAAGGTTCAACGCCTGCCAAGCGAATGTGCTGTTTCCTATAGACTTAATATTATCTGGTAAAAAAAATTGTCATTACAGGAGGTCCCATGTTCACCCAATTACCCGAAGAAAAAAAAGATTTAATCAAACCGCTTTACAAAAAACATCAACCAAACTGGTCTGCACTCAGCTGTTATTTTGAAGGAAAAATGCCCGGCGCAGCTTATGTTGATGATGTAAACGCCCCGACAAAAGCAATCTGCAGGCTCGAGATGAGCTGGACTTATGTTACTGACGACGCCGACCTCACTTGGATTGAAGAAGTTTTAAGTGAACTTGTAAAAACAACCTGGATGCAGGTAATCTGGGTTCCGGAGCGAAAAGGAAACTATCCTCTTAAAGGTATTTCAAAACCATTTACACGCCTTGAATACATAGAAAGAAAAAAAGAACAGAAAGAACCTTGCAAGGTAGATATTTTTCCATTCTCAAGTGAATTATACGACAAGCTTCCGGAAGATTATAAACAATGGCACATCCAGAATTATGGTTCAAAAGAAGAATTTCTTAAAAAGGCTTTTGGATTTTATGCCGTAGAAAATGGTAAGGTTTGTAGCGAAAGTGAAGGCGCCTTTATATCAGGCGGATACGCAGAAATGGGCATTTACACTTTTGAAGAATACCGTAACCGCGGCTTTGCCTATGCACTCTGCCTCAGGACAATCCAGGAACTTGAAAAAATGGGCATTAAACCAATCTGGGCCTGCGACAAAGACAACGTAGAATCCGACAGCCTTGCCCAGCGCTTAGGTTATGTAAATCCTTTGGAATACGAGTTTATATACTTATCGACACAGAATTAAGATCAAAGTTCAAAAGAAATAGTTGTTCATTTTCCTCAAATAACTCAACAATCAAACTTACCTACCCTTTTATTAATTCTTTCAAAAATAATCACACAAAATAATAATATTCTTATTTTATTTTTATGTCTTTTTCATTTTTAATTTCTTTCTTATGATATAATTTAAAAAAGTTATTGGAGAAAGAAAATGAAAAAAATAATTTGTATTTTACTTTTATTCACTTCATTAATTAATATCTCATTTGCCAGCGGAAAAAAAGATGTAAAGAATTTTTCTATTATTTATTTATTCAAAAAAAGCAATTATTCAATTTACAAAGGGGAAGAATTACTTTCTGATTTGAAGTGCTTAACCGATAGAAAAATTTTGGAAATAAGATTTGACAGAAACAACAAAGATTCTGTTTTATTTGCAGAACAAATAGACAACCTGTATCGAGTAATCAGACTTAATTATATCACTAACAAAGAAACTGTTTTATTTGAGTTTGAGCAGGAAATATATAGCTTCAGAGCTTTTACGGAAAATACATTTTTCTGGTGTGAACGTTGTGAAAAAAGTCCTGAACCTCACATTCTCTATGAATATGATTCAAGAACAAAACAGATAAAAAAACTATATGAACTGGAAGATCTCCGTAAAAGCCCTGAATATGGCTGGGAGCACAGATACATTACTGATTTACATGCCGACGATAATTTCATCTATTTTTATGTAGATGGGGGATTTGTTGGAGATTCCGGATATTATGTACTTAATCGTTCAACAGGACAAGTTCAGGTAAATAAGATTCAGTTAGGATGGTCTTATCCTGGCGCAAGGTATAACAACAAAATAATCCGTGAAGGTTCTAAAGTTATTAAAACTGGAAATGTAACATACTGGGAACGTGACGAAAAAAGCTGCGTTATATTTGATTTGACTACTTCTGAAGAAGTTACTTGTTCTTTCAAGCAAAGGTATGAAGCAATGGCAGGTCCTCTGATTCTTTTATCCGATGATTATTTCTTAGTTCCGCTTTGTATCAGCCCGTTTAAGGATTCTATCCGCAATGGTCTTTTCGGCTATAACTGGACGGTCTGTTATAAAGTATTTGATATTAAAAACAATAAAGTCATATTTGACGGAATTACAACCCAGACATATACAATGCATCTTATAGATGCGGTGTTAAGTGATTAAATAATTATTTGTAATTAAGCTTCATGTTTAATACTTTTTTTGAAAAAATGTAGTATAATAATAAGAGGAAAAATGAAAAAGTACTTTTTAACCACTCTGATTTTATTTGTTGTTCTGGCTGTTACATCATGTAATAAACAGAAAAAAGATCCTGAAACTATTTCTACAGAGACTATTGAAAAAGAAAATATTCCGGCAGAAACAACTACGGAAATTAAGGAAGATAATCAGGACTCTCAATTTTTGTATAATTATGAACATCAGGACACACTTTCAGGAATTATTCCCGGTAAAGACGGAAGACCCGATGAACTTGATATCGCTTCCGGGCATAAAATAAAAATAGAAAACTGGTATTCGCAACTTTTATCTTCTGACGGGCGATACACCGCTTATGAAAATCAAGAATATTATTATATTTACGAAAGATACTGTATACCGAATGAAGGCGAACGCAAAGATTTAAATCTTATCATGTTCAAAAAAGATGCTCCAATTTACAATCCAAATGATTTAGGAGCAAAAAATAAAGATATAGGTGGTCCGGGTTGTGAATTTGTAGCGATTGCCAGAAGCAGCTTCCCTATGGTTTTTGATAGCAAGGTTTGGTACTGGTTCAAACTAAGTGAAGATAAATGGGTTCCAGGCTCATCCGTATACATCCAGAAGGAAGCTTTTGAAAGACTTCCTGTTGAAGATTTAGAACTTGGAATGGCCTATGAAGAAATAACGGATGGTGCATGGTTTGTTGTAAAAACAGATGCCGGTTCTCCTTTAAAAATTTTTGATTCTTCAAATAAAAAATCAGCAAAAGAGATTTCAACCATTCCTCAGGGAACATGGATATATGCCGAAGCACAGACCACAGATACCGAAGCAATAGATGAAATAGAAGGCCACTGGTACAAAATTGCATATCCAGAAAAAGGTTATGTTTTTGGAGGATATCTTGAAAAACAGGAAGGAGTTTGCGGCCTTGAATTCCCTTCAATAGATATTTCATCGTACATCCATGATGACAGTAAAAATTATAAGTTCAAAGTTTATTCTGCACCTACTACAAAATCACAATTCCTTGGTGAATATGAAATCATACCAGATGAATACGGTTATCTTGCTTTAATCGAAACAAAAGATTACGAAACCATAGATGGCGTGAACGGGCTTTGGATTTATATAGAAGAACCTGTTAAAGGCTTTATTTTCGGATATAATTTTGTGTATAAATAAAAGTATTAAAGGAGAAGAGTATGAAAAAAACTCTGTTTTTTCTATTTAATTTAATATTCTGTATTGCTGTCTTAAATGCAACAGATATTATAACCGTCACCGATAAAATAAATTCCCTGCTTGAGGACAAGGTAATTGAACTGGACGATGAGGAATTAAAGACTTACACCAGCAAGAGTTTTGAGAAAAAAATTGTTTCTAAATTAAAGAAAGTTGATTCAACTAAAGGTGTTGCAGATGCTGTTGCGGATTACATAGATCTCAAAAATTATAAGATATTAAATGCCATCAAATTACACGACGATACCCTATTCTTGAATTATCAGATTCGCAGTGACGAAACCATCCATCCAAAGAAAGAATCATCAGAAAAAGTTTTCGGGCATCCAAAAATTCAGCATCATATAATTCTCCTATATGACACAAAGAAAAAACAAATTACGGCCATCGACTATTTATATACACAATACACTCCAATATTATTTCGTAAATATAAGTACAAAGACAAAAGCATTCTCTATGGAATAGGAAATAATTCTTCTTCCGGCATGGCAATTACAGATATGTATCTTCTTGGTTTTTCGACAAAAAATCTTAAACTGCTTTTTTCGGAATGTGTAATGTTTTCTCAAAGCTTTTATTCAAGCGAGATTCAGGACATTAAATTCGAAAAGAATTTTTTCTTTTTTAATGATTTTGTTGTAATAAATGGAAAAGATTTTGACTTTAAAAAACAGAAGTACATTAAATATAATAGAGTCTATACCTTCGAAGAAGATCCTTTAAGTTTTAATGGAATCCCTTTTGGTTATTCAAGAGAAGAAGTAAAGACAATAATGGTAGAAGAAGGATGGACAATTGACAAAGAGGATGAAGGCCATATACAGTTTAAAAAAGAAAATGGTGATTTCTTAGGAATAAAAGTTGATTATATACAGTTAGCCTTCGGAAACTATGACATTTTCTATGGTGTGGAAATTGGCTATGCAACCGGGACAGATAAAAACTTATTAAATCAGATTGCTGTTTTTTATTCAAAAAGATATGGATTTAAGGATAAAGGTGAAACCTCCAAGAAGTCTAAATACTACGAAGATTCTAAAGAAAATTTCCTTATGATTACAGATAGCTGGACAGCACTTCTCTGGGAAGAATACACAAAAGTCAGCTATAAGATTAAGGTAGAATAATGAACAATTTAGCAAACTATCAACACATCATAATTTTTCTGATTTTCTTTATTCATTTTTTTCTTATTCCGTCAATCGGGATGATTGTGAACTTTTATAGATTGGGAAGCATAAAAAAACAAATCAACAGGTTTGGGGAAGAAATTTTGAAAATCCCGGAAACAAGAAAAATCAAAAAAGGATTATATATATATTATATTCTGATGATTCTTCTGGTAGTACTTCTTGCTGTTTCCAGTAAAGAACCTCTGATTTTTATTAATGTCTTATTCTTTATACCTGCATTTCTGGACATAATCGTAAGAAAACAATATTCAAAATATAACGGCTTTTATGCTAATGGAATTGTGATGGAAAAGTTTTTTGAATGGGAAAAGATCTTTTCGTGGAAAAAAATCGACGAAGATAAACTATCATTCTTAAACAAAAACGGTTCCAGGTTCGACAGTTCAACCAATCATAATCAACAGCTGATTATAGATTTCCTGACAGAAAAAGGAATTAAAGAAGAAAAATAATTTCCTTTTATCTCAAATACTTTTCTTCATACTCCGGAATCGGGATTGGTTTACTGTAGTAGTAGCCCTGGATGACTTCGCAGCCTAAGGTACGGAGACGGTCGACCTGCTCTTTAGTTTCGGCTCCTTCGGCAAGGCAGACAAAATTTAATTCCTTAGCCAAAGTGATGATGTGGCGGAGGACGATTGTATCTTCTGCTCTTTCATTCCGGGAAGCAACGTTATCTACAAAGCTCTTGTCGATTTTTAATGTGTCGATCGGCATGCGGGTAAGAAGAGAAAGCGAAGAATAACCGGTTCCAAAATCATCCATAGAAATTTTAAAACCACGGCTTCGAAGCTCTTCGAGTACACTAATCATATGTTCCATGTTGTCGTAAGTTGCGCTTTCCGTCAGTTCAAAATCAATCAGTTTATGATCTACGCCATAATAATCAACTATGCTCACAAGATTGTCTATAAGATTTTCGTTATAAAGCCGGCTGCGCGAAAGGTTTACGGAAATTGGATAAAGTGGCTTACCCTCCTCTTTCCATCTTTTAAGCGAGGCACAAACTTTCTTTAAGACAATATCATCAATTTTAGCGATGGAAGCATCTTTTTCAAAATACGGGATAAAACGGTACGGCGGTAAAAATTCCTTGTTCTTATAGTTCCAGCGGATTAAAGCTTCGGCACCTTTTATATGCTCGCTGTTAATATCAAACTTTGGCTGAAGATAAACAACAAATTCATCCTGCTCGATTGCAGTTTCTACATAGGCTTTGATGTAATTTCCCCACGAAAGATCTTCGTGCATTTTGTCGGTATAGATTACAACTTCGGTCTGCTTCTGATTCGTTGCAAGCGCCTGTGCCATTTTTGCAAAATCTGCAACACGGTTTCCGGAAAGCATTGCACGCTTCATCGGGACAACACCGCATTTATAATAAATCTTATAGTTTGGATCTTCTTCAAGACGTGAAAGCGAATTAAAAAAATCAAGGAGCTTTTGCACAAGCTCATCTTCGGGCATATCCTTTATGAGCATGGCAAAATTATCGTTATGACAGCGGCCGCTTGCAATTACCAGGTCTGATTCATTCATTACTTTTACAATATTGCTCAAAACCTTATTGGCTGCGATGTGACCGTAAGCTTCGTTTATTACGCGGAATTCTTTTATATCAAAATGTGCAAAAGCATAATCAGCAATTCCTTTGTCTGCGGGAACTTCAAGATACGCTTCAAGATGATTCCAGTTATAATTTCCTGTGATTAAATCTGTAAATGCTGATTTATAAAGCTCTTCTTTTTCGAACTTAGTATAATCATCACACATGATATGCCCTGCCCTGTCATCATAAAGCTTCCATTCATAAAGCAGGCGGTTCTTTTTATAACTGTGAAAAACACTGATTACTTTTACATCATCCTTAATCCGTAAATCACTGTATGGACGGTGTGCATTATCTTCTTTTGCAATTTCTGTAAAAAGTTCTTTTATAAAAGGATAATTTATTTCTACATCGCCATCAATTTCGACAGAATAAAAAAACGATGCATCAAGCGGGATTGATTTAAGCTCTGCAGGATATTTTATGCGCGGATCATCGGGTCTAAACTCAATTCCAATCACTTCTTTTTTGAGCGCTTCTACATAAAAAATTCCAGGGTAATCATAAGTTCCAAAAGCATTGGCATATCTATTTATGCTTTCGGGTACAACATCATTATAAAACGCCTTGATTTCTTCGGGAGAAACTTCCAAATAATAGAGAATACGCTCAGGTTTATATAACTGGTTGAGTTTATTTATAAGCATATTCTTATGATATCATAAATATTTTTAATAGACTACTTTTTATTCTGCATGTAAAATATTAATAGATGAAAAGATTTTTGATATTTGTATTTTTAATTTTTCAACTTTCAGCTTTATCTGCCAGCGCAGATAATTCAAGAAGGATAACATTGTGAATGGTAGATTATAAATCAAACTTTTTTGCCCTTGTGATGATTAAGTTCCTGGTGGTGATTAAGTTTGTTATAAAAAAATAAACAAAGGAGATGAGAATGAAAAATCATTTTAGAAAATTAATTTCGCTGGTGTTGTTTGGGGTACTTTTTGTAAACTGTACATCAACTAAAAATGAGGCTGCTCAGGAAGGAAAAACTTCGGGTATAAAAAAGCAGGAAGAAGGTTTTTTAATTAAATGGAAGGATGAATATTATTTTGTGGAAGGTAAAGAAAAAATGGAAGAAGTTTTAAAACCTTTCCCAAAATCAGCGCGTATTCAAAAAACTTTCTGTTGTAATTTCTGTGGTTTTGTTTTTTCTATCAAGGATCCTTATGAACAGACAGATGTGATCTATCAGGTAAAAAACAAAGATATTCAAACTGATGAAGCTTATATCAGGATGAACCGTAAAGAGCATAATTATAAATACGGAAATAATATTATGATTATGTATGACCTCCCCGACGAAAAAGATGTTGATATAATTTTTTCCAAGTTACAACGGGTTGAACAAAAAAAATTTAAATCCGATGATTAT
Source organism: Treponema sp. (assembly GCA_016286365.1). Lineage (GTDB taxonomy): Bacteria > Spirochaetota > Spirochaetia > Treponematales > Treponemataceae > Treponema_D. The sequence goes on along the minus strand of JAEESN010000001.1, from coordinate 253,001 downwards.
GAAAAAATCCGAAAGTTTATAACAGATGGGCTTGAAGATGATAAGATAGTTGCTTTTTATTTTTTAGAAAGTAATATGAATATTCCTATGAACGGATATTATAAACTTTATATCCCGGCTTCCAGCAAAGAAGAAATAAAGGGTCTAAGGATATATGAAATCCAAAAAGAATTACATGAACTTTACGCCAAAGATTTGAATCGAAAATATGGTAGCAAATTTGATTCTGGTAATTCAATTGTAATTGACTCTCTGCCAATAAATTATATTGAAGAAACACACGAAATTGAACTTACGGCTCATGGTCCTATTGAAGTTTACGAAAGAATTACAAAATATCGCAAGGGAGAATTTCATCCATGGGATGTTACTGTCGAATATTTTGAAAAAGAAGATTAATCAAATTTGAAAAAAATTGTTTTATGTGAGGAAAAAGAGAAAAAAATCTTTTTATAGTTCTTGTGATTGCCGGCTATTACACAATTTGCCCCCTGGATATTGCCGGCGCCAGTTACTATCGGGATTTTATAAACTTCATCTGGGGGCTTTGTTCGTCGAGCTGCATGAGCTCAATTTTTATGCCGTCGGGATCGTGGGTCCAACACTGCCAGTTGAAGTCTGCGCCCTGCTTTGGAGGATCGTCCTGTGGCGCCCCTGTTTCGAGGATTTTCTGCCAGGCCGCATGAATGTCGTCGACTGCCACACAAAGATGAAAAAATCCGATATTTTCGTCGCGGTAAGGATTCTCCTTTTTGCCACCGTAGAATAATTCTATAAACTGATTTCCACCCGCATACATATAAACAATCCAGGGCTCCCCGTTTTCCGGCCGAGGAATATCAAAAGCTTTCTTAAAGCCCAGGGTTTTCTCGTAAAACTCAACAGTTTTTTCCATATCCTTTACATTGAATGCCGCGTGACCGATTCCTGTTACCATAATTTTCTCCTGTATTTTTATCTTAGCAGTGATTCTTGCTGCTGATTTGAATGATTCTCTATGATTATGGATTGAAAAAAGAGAAATACAGTGAGATGGAGTGAGGAAAATATTTTTTTTACGGACGAAACCTCATTCTCTACGGACGAAAAGTGTTTTTTGGGGCATTTCGTCCGTAAAGTACCGATGTTTCATCCAATTCCAGGCTCCCAACATTAGATGTAATTTCTTTTCTTACGGACGAAATCATCGTTTTCAGGCGTTTCGTCCGTAAAGTATTGATGTTACAACTGGTTTCGGGCTGTAAATTGTGAGTAAAATACTACTTCTTACGGACGAAATTATTGTGTTCAGGCATTTCGTCCGTAAAGTATTGATGTTACAACTGGTTTCGGGCTCTAAATTTGAGATAAGATATTGTTTTTTACGGACGAAATCTTTGTTTTTTACCATTTCGTCCGTATTGTGCCGATTCTACTTCAAATTTCTAGCAATAAATAGTGGTTAAAATACAGCTTCTTACGGACGAAAACTCTATTTTCAGGCGTTTCGTCCGTAAAGTTCAGATATTACTTTAAGTTTCTGGCAATAAATTGTGATTAAAATACTGCTTCTTACGGACGAAACAATTATTTTGGAGTATTTCGTCCGTAAAGTTCAGATATTACTTCAAATTTCAGATAATAAATTATGGTTAAAATACTGCTTCTTACGGACGAAATCATCGTTTTCAGGCGTTTCGTCCGTAAAGTATTGATGACACAACTAGTTTTGGGCTGTAAATTGTGGTTAAAATACAGCTTCTTACGGACGAAATCTTTGTTTTTGACCATTACGTCCGTAAAATCCATGTCACTCACCTGTCAAAATCCATTCCTTCGACCTAAATCTGAAAAAACACACAAAAAAATTAATTTTTTTGTGTGTTTTACTCCTTTTTTCACAAAACTCTGCATATATATATAATATGAAAAATATGAAAACTGAAATTATTTCGAAACAAAAGATTACATCTGTAATTAAAGCCCGGATTTTTGAACTTTCAAACCTGCTGGCTTTAAAAGAAAAGGCTTTGAAAAATGCACCTTCGGGGAATCTGCGTATTTCAAGGAGTAATGGCTCTGTTCAATACTACTTGAGGGATAATCAAGAGAGTTCCAGGGGGAAATATATTATATCTGCCAACAAATCTCTTGCAAAACAAATTGCCCAGAAGGATTATGACAAAAAAATAATCAATGCTGCCAGAGAAGAGATAAAAATCCTTAATCATTCGCTTGGGAAATACGTAAATCTACAGAAAAAAAATCATCTGGCAGAATCAATCTTTTCAAAACTAAATATCCTGCGGCAGGGATTAATCAATCCGGTATTATTATCTGATGAAGATTATGCAAAACAATGGCAGGAGATTTCTTACGAAAAAAAATCATTTTCTGAAGATACTTTAACCTATACCACTGCTCGTGGAGACCTGGTGCGTTCAAAATCAGAAAACATAATTGCAGATACGCTTGCAAGAATGCACGTCCCATACAGATATGAGTACCCATTAGAGCTGACTGCAGAGAGAGGTCAGAAAATAACAATACACCCAGATTTTATGTGCCTTAATCTTAAAACACGAGAAGAGTTTTTCTGGGAGCATTTTGGGATGATGGATAATCCAGAATATTCCGAGCGAACTGTTCAAAAACTATCCCTTTACGCAAAAAATGGTTTCTTCCCCGGGAAAAATCTGATTATCACAACAGAGACTGTAGCCTGCCCCATCAACACAAAGTCGATAGAGAAAATTGTGGAGTTATATTTAAAACGCGATATAGAGTAAAAAAAATAAGGGCTCAATCTAATGCAACGTCGGGCGATAACAACTCTAGAAATATATTATAATCGTGGAGATTCCCCCTCTTGACTCCCCTGCTGTTTTTCGATATTTTCTTCGTATGATGTCCAATCTTATAACTACAGGTAAAACTTCTCTCACTAAAACCACTACAACTGGTGGTCAGAGTTTTGTTTGCCCGGGATACAAAGTGTAAAAGATTGAACAAATATTAATCTGGAAAATCAACCACTTATCCATTCGGGTAGGTGGTTTTTTTTTGTGTTGGATTCTGACGGGGCGTTGCGGGGTGTCCCCGCAGGAAGGGGTAGCGGACAAGACCGGAGCGAAAGGTTGTTGAGCTTGTCTAAACAACCTTGAGTGAGGACTTGGGAGCGAGGGGGAGACTTCCCCCATCAAAGGAGGAAAATATGGATTTGCATGATTACAAAGATGTGGCGGAAAATTATGACAGGTATCTTGATGTGATGTACAATCAGGAATTTGACAAGCATGAAGGGTTTCAGGAGTTTTATCTGGAGCTGGCGAAAAAATATGGAAAAGATGGCGTAATCGATGTGGCGTGTGGAACTGGGGCTGTACTTCTCTATCTTGCCGAGCATGGGGTTTTAGCTGATGGAACTGATTTATCGGAAGAGATGTGCAGGGTTTGTGAAAAAAAGGCGCGGGATAAAAATCTTGATTTAAGAATCTTTGCCGGGAATATGACAGATTTTGATGCGGGGCGAAAATACTCTCTTGTGATTATTGCACGAAGCGGATTTATGCATCTGTCTGATCAAAAATCGCAAATTGCGGCTCTGGAGAATCTTGGGCGTCATCTTGTTTCTGGTGGCATTCTTACGCTCAATACTTTTGATCCGTGGCCACAGGTTCAGGCCGAGCAGATAAATACAAAGCTCGATGACTATTCTTTCCGTCTTGAATATGTGAACAGTGAAGGCCAGCGCGAAAAAATATATAATGCAATTTCGTATAATCCCTGGACCCAGATTATGAGCGGAAACTGGAAGTTCGAAACTTATGATGATAAAGGTAACATAATTGAAGAAAGAATCCGCCCGCTCACGATGAGACAGACATATCGCTGGGAGATGTTTCTTCTGGCAAAGCTTTGTGGTTTTGAAGTCCTGGACATCTATCGCGGTTACAAAGGTGACAAGGAAGATTTAAACGACCCTATGAGCGCTGCAAAGTATCAGAGTAATCTGATTTGGATTTTGAGGAAAAAATAGAGGAAAAGAAAAAATGATTAGACTAATTAAAAAAGAAGAACTTCCGATGTGCGTGGATTTTATCCATCTTTGTTTTTTTACAGTTGCACAGAAATTTGGTTTTACAAAAGAAAACTGTCCGGGACATAATGCTTTTATGCCTATGGAAAAGTTAGAGAACTTCTGGAACTGGGGCTTTATAATGTACGGACTTTTTGAAGAAAATCAAAATGGAGAAAACAAACTGGTCGGATATTTTTCCATCAGTAAAGATCCGGAGAAAAAAGATGTCTGGATGCTTCATAATCTTTGTGTAATACCAGAAATGCAGAAACAGGGTTTTGGTAAAATGCTTCTTGATTTTGCTAAAGAGAAAGCACGTAAACTTGGTGGTAAAAATCTCTTTCTTGATTTTATTGATGAGCACACAGAATTAAAAGAATGGTATTTAAAAAATGGATTTAAGTTTATGGGAACTGTAAAATATGAACATCTACCTTTTACAGTTGGATATGCAGAATATAAACTTTAGTTATAGGAGACTAACATGGACGAAATTATCAGGCAGATTAAGGAACAGACAGAAATCAATTTTATGAATATAGAGGCTCAGATCCAGGTGGCGGATTTGGAACAGGTTTTTGATGGTGTAAATGACTCTCGCTATATCTTTCATTACCTTCATTCGATGGACAGATTTTTTATGAATCCGACTGACTATGTCTACGAAGGAGAAAAGCTTTTTGGTATTCCTGAAAACTTAAGTGTGATTTCGAGTGCACGCGAAGGCTATGTGGAAGATACATCAATCATCATTCCACGCGAAAAATTAATGTCTTATTTTGAGTTTGTAAAAACCAAGCTGAAAAAATATTTTGAATCCCTCACCCAGGAAAATCTTATTCAGAAACCGGATGGCTTTGAGTACACAAGGCTTGAATTAATCCTTGCGCAATTCCGTCATCAGATGTGGCACGTGGGACTTTCGAGTGCAATCACCTTTCAGGGGAAAAAAGTGTGGAATGAGTTCACAGGTCTCAACGGGCTTCGCAAGATGATTAAGATGAAAGATGATTAAGATGAAAGGAGAAAAATAAGAATTTTCAAATTTTACAAGAGGGTTAAATCCGTGGTAAAATGAAATAATAAAAAAGTGAGGAGACTGTATGAAAAAATTCCTAATCATTTTATTTTTATTTTTTTCCTCTAACCTGCTTTTTTCGCTAGATGCAAAATACTTTCAGAATAATAAAAAAATAGATCATCTTTATGTAAATGCTTCGGATGGACTTCGGATAAGAGAAAGACCGGATTTATCATCAACTAAAATTGGTATTCTTTATGACAGAATGGCGGTAAAAGTAATTGCAGTCGGAAATGAGGTAACAATCGATGGCATAAAATCAAACTGGGTAAAAATCCTTCTTCCTGTTCAAACATTAAGATCTGGATACAATGAATATGGCTGGGTTTTCGGCGGATATCTTACAGATAAACTAAAAAAATTTTCTACAGATGGCTGGAAAGATTCTGATCTTAAAAATTATCTTTCAAGGTTTGCATGGACGAGTGGGAAAAGAGGTTATTATGAATACAAGGCTGACGGCTCATATAAATATGGATTACTTGAATCAGGGGCCGGAGCATATGGGACTTATTTTGCTTCCATGAAAACTAAATCAATTACAGAAAAAGTAAAAGTTGGTGATGAAGATTATGAAAGTGAACTTCAAACATTTGTTTATAACATCGTAGAAATAGAAGAATATAAACTTATCATAAGAAACGAAGAAGGTGCCGAAATCATATTACGTCCTGCTATAACTAACAGTTATTTTTATCCAACTTTGGCATGGGAAAATTTTGAAAATACAAGTGATTTTGGAATATCTTCTTATAATGCACTTATGTATCCTTCAAGTTCTGATTTAATAAAAGAAATTTATGATGAAAATTATTTCCCGAAAGTCAAATCCAATTTAATAAAAATGGGTATTTACATGGATGATGAAGATTACAAAAAAGATTATAATAAATACTGGAATTAAAAAAATTGATCGGAGAAAAAAATGGAAAAAAAACTTCTTATAATACTCATAACCTGGTGTTTGTTATGTGCCGGTATATTTACCGGTTACAAAATCATAGAAAATAACAAGAAAATAGAAGTCACAAAATATGACAGAAATGGTAACGAGATTTATCATAAAACAGAAGACTCTACAACCTATCATAAATACAACGAAAACAATCAGATCCTCGAAATCAAATTTGAATACCGAGATGATGTAAGCAACGAAAAAAAATCCGATTATACTTATTACGAATATGATGGAAAGCTTCTTAAAAAGATAATTTACAAAAACGACCCTTCATCAAAACAAAAAGATTATGAAGTTTTATTTGAATATGACGAGCGTGGAAATCAGATAAAAAAAATTGAGCCGCGAAAAGAAGCAACAGCTGGTGATAATGATTCATCAAAAAGAACAACATTTTATTTCTATGATGAAAAGAACCGCTTAATAAAAGAAATCTCCCCGGATTATGTAGTCACTGAATACATATACAATGAAAAAGGAAACCTCATCGAAGAAAAAACTTACACACCTCTTGGGGAAGGCCCGGATGCTCCACGAACAAATGAAAGCAGTATTACACATGAATGGGATGATAAGGGAAGAAAAACAAAAACAACTTATATAAATGATAAATACATGGGAGATCGTTCAGACCGGCGGGAATATGTTTATGATGATCCTGAAATACAATATATATTTTATGAAGCTTCTATCAATCATAGCAAAATTATAAGGTATATGAAATATGACTGGCACGATGAATATGTTGAAGGTGGGTTCATCGATATAAACAATGGAAAAATATTACAAAAATTTACTCGAATCATAAAATACGACTATTGGGATAACGGAAACCTTAAAAAAAAAATATATGAAAAACAATGGAGCTTGGAATGAAAAAATCACTTTTATTAATCATCTTATTGATTACCCTACTCGCAGGCTGTTCAAAAAAATCGGCAGCAAACTCGCAGGTTGTAAACGGTAAATCTGTAACAATAGAAGGCTCGAATCAGAATGTAACAGTTTCGGGCGACGCAAAGTCAATCGTTATCAAAGGCGACAATAATACGGTTAGTACAGAAAATTAAAAACGTTTTTAAGGGGACCATAAAATGAATAAAAAAGTTTATAAAATAAGCCTCCTCTTTTTCTCGACAATTGCTATACTGCTTGTGGCCGATAAACTCATTAAATATTTTAATGAAACAGAAATCTTCCACTATGATATAAATGGAAACGAAATTTATCATAAAACTGGCAATTATATAAAATACACTGAATACAACGAAGACAATCAGCCCCTTGAAATAAAAGAGAAATACAATAAAAACAAATATGATTATACCTATTATGAATATGATGGTGGACTTTTGAAAAAAAAGATTCAGAGGAGAGATCCTTCTGCTCAAAAACCGGACTTTGAAATTTTATATGAATATGACGAGCGGGGAAATAAAATTAAAGAAATAATTCCTTCATTAAATGAAACAACATCATATGAATATGATGATTATAGTCGGCTTATAAAAGAATTTTCTCCGGATGGTAGAATTTATGAATATAAATATGATGAAAAAGGAAATCTTATAGAAACAAAATGTTCTGCCGACAGCAGTTGCACACAGGAATGGGATGATAAAGGCAGAATTATTAAAAGAACCTATGTAAATGATAGATTCTGGCGAGATAATATATATACCTGGAAATATACAGATGATGATCCTAAAATAAAATATATCTGTTATGTCGAAAATGATTCTATTATGGGGGATCTATCTTATTTTAAATATGACAAACATGACGAATGTATTGAATCTGGAGAAATTGTAAACGGAAAAGAAAAAGCTATAAAAAGAAACTATATAAAATATGAATTCTGGGACAACGGAAAAATAAAAACAAAAAAAATATATAAGGACAATAATCGGAGCTAAAATGAAAAAGAAACAATTAAATTTACATTCAGGGATATTTTTTTTATTCAGTATAGTTATGAGTCTTATTTTTGTAACTAACCAAAATAAGATGTTTATGGACATTTTCCTTTTATTAATGCTACTCACTTTTCTTCTAAACATAATCGAAAATATCGTAAATAAAGAAGCAACAAGCAAAGCCCCTACGGTATACTATTCGGATAATCCCACGGCATTTATATACTTGATAGTTATTAAAATTATTTGTTTTATATTTCTAGCTGTTGTAATAATTATGCTGATTATAAAAGACAACAAGTTAGCAGCTGTAAACTCGCAGGTTGTAAACGGTAAATCTGTAACAATCGAAGGCTCGAATCAGAATGTAACAGTTTCGGGCGATGCTGAATCAATCATTATCAAAGGCGACAACAATACAGTTAGTACAGAAAATTAATGCGAAGAAAAAGTTAGACTTTTGAAAAAAGATTGAATAAAAATCTTAATGGAGCGAGCAAATGTTCGACATCATAATTATAGGTGCAGGGCCTGCTGGTGCTACTCTAGCAAGGCTTCTTGCGGCAGAAAAAAAAGTTTTATTACTCGATAAAAAGAAAAATGATGAAAAATGCTGTGGTGGTCTAATCGCGCCCGATGCCCAGAAAATTCTTGCTTCGTTTGATATCGGCATTCCGAAAAACATTGTTGTGGACCCTCAGCTTTTTTATGTTCGCTCGGTGGATCTTGAAACAAAAAGAGAACAAAAGTATCAGAGACATTACACAAACATAAACCGAAAGCTTTTAGATGAGTACACTCTTTCTATGCTGCCCAAAAATGTAACTTACAAAAGCGATGTGATGTATCTTAATCATAAAGAAACATCTGATGGCGTTACTGTAAATCTTATTAAAAATGGAAAACCGTACCAGGAAAAATGTAAAATCCTTGTGGGAGCAGATGGTGCATTTTCGAAAGTTCGCGTAAATCTTTATAATGATTTTAAAAAACTTCGAAAATACATTGCTATCCAGGGAGTGTATAAAAAAACTTCGGATATAAATCATTATGCTGTATTTTTTGACCACGCTCTAACCGATTTTTATTCCTGGCTTATTCCAAAAGATGATAAAGTTTTAATCGGCGGTGCATTTAAAGAAAAAAATAATCCAAGAAAAAGATTTGACTCCCTCATTTCAAAAATCACCGCGTCATATTATAAAACTGGAAAATGCCTGAGCCTTGATGCATGCTATATTTTAAAACCGCGGCTTAAAGATATTAAAAACGGAAAAGGTCGTGTATTTTTAATTGGTGAAGCAGCGGGATACATTAGTCCAAGTTCTTCGGAAGGCTTAAGTTATGCGTATAAAAGTGCCATTGCGCTTTCTAAAGCAATCAAAAAAAATACGCAGAAAATTGAATCGAATTACAAAAAATATACAAAATCACTGTGCAGAAATATATTTATAAAAAATTTAAAAGCCATCGTTATGTACAATAAAATACTTCGCAACCTGATTTTCAAAACCGGAATCAGCAGCTTAAAAAAGATTTAATTATGCCCTCAATGATGATATAATTTATATTAATACAAAACGTTTTTAAGGAGACCATAAAATGAAACTTATTTACAAAAAAAGCATAATCAGTCTGGGACTCTTATTTATTTTTATTTTTTCAACTTATGCTCAAAAAATTTCTGCTTATAAAGATATTATTATTAATCCCTACCCTAATACGAATTTTGACACTTATATAATCCATTCACTCAGGATTGCAAACATTATAAAACAAAAAGCTGAATACATGGCAGAAAATGAACTGGATGGAATCACTTTTAATGATGAACAAAAAGAAATACTAAAAGAAGTGAAAATCAGCTTTCCAAAAAAAATAACTGTTCTTACATATGAAGATATAACATTCAACAAAGACGACGATACGTTACTAGGTCCTATGGGTGTAGATCCAAGTATTAAAAATTTCCCGATAAAATTAAGTAAACTTCAAGAAATAGAAAATGAGACGATTAAAAATGAAATAATTAAAGACCATAAGTTTTACATTCAAAGTATGTATTCACGACTGGTTCCTTATAATACAATAGGTTATGATTATTTAGTTATTAATACTTCTCTTGCTATTTATGAGCTTTTTACAGATGAATATATAAGTGAATATCCTGGAATATGTATTTTAGAATATAAAGATTCTTATCCAATAATGGTAACTTTTATTAAAGGAGAAAACAACGCTGTTCTTTTAAGTGGTACTGTATATTTTAAGAAAAATCCATGCGAAGAAGATATATCAAGATATCTGCTGGATCTGTGTTATATGAAGTTACACAGTAAATGTATTAAAAATATTCCGCTTGATTCCAGTGATTTAGAATTATATGAAAAAGCCTATAATATAATCGGAATAGATTATGAACCTGTAATCATTAAGACAACACAAACTGACAATAATATTTCTAAGCTTCCTGTTGATTATGATTTTGGCGTAAAAATAAACCCTTTAACAGGCGAAGAATATCTTTGCAATTATATTTCCTATCCATATTACAGCATTAAAAAATTCGGTTCTGGATTTGACGGAAAAATAATCAAAATAAATAAAAATCGTGACTCTAATAAAGAACAAGACACATCAATAACAATACAAAAAGGTAATGTTCAGGTTACATACTCAGGATGGATTAATTTTCCGGATAATTTGAAAGAAGGTGATTCAATTACCAAAGGCACTCTTCTTGGAAAACTCTTTGGTGGTGGGGATTCTGGCATGAAGCTTAAAATCCAGGTAAAATATAAAGATCAATATCTGAATCCTGCATATCTAAGATATTTAAAAGTAATTAAATAATAAGGAAAAATTTTTATGAAAAAACTAATCATTATAATAATTTCATTTCTTTTTCTCACCGCATGCTCCAAAAAGTCTCCTGATGCTAAGTCTACTCCAGATGCAGACAAACCAATCATATATAAATTAGACGAAATCAAACATCCTTTTAATTCTGCTGAACAAGCGCTTACGGAATTTCTGGAAGTTTATGATAAATCTCTTTTACTTTTAGATGATAATGATGACAAACAAAAACTTACAAAAATAAAAAATAAAATAACAGAGCTTCTTAAAACTGATTACGAAGAAAATATAAAAAATAAAAATAGAAAATACGGAAATGATGAAAAATATTTTTCTATGTGTTATAGACCTCATTCACATAACAAAAGTTCTTTTGGCGAAAAAATAAGGGCCAATTTTACTTTTGAAGATTCTGAATCATTGATTTTCTTTTATCTTGTAGAAAACCCGGGGTTTAATTTTATGATTGAAATAACAGGCGGCGGAGATATAAAAAAAATCACAAAGAGTGAAATCTATCAAGTTGATTTTCCACCTAACCGCCTTTACGAAATTAATACAGTCGCAGGTACAATTTCTTACGGTGATTTTTACTGGGATTAAAAGGAGTAATCAGCTTATGAAAAAAATTATAAGAAAAATTTTAATAACAATTGCGACGGTTTTTATTCTTTCTTCTTCTATTTATGCACAGGAAAAAGAAGATAAAACAGGTGAAGAAAAGTATCATGTGGGAAATGAAAGAGATTTAATGACGGTATCGTTAAATCTTTTCTTCCCAATTAATGTAGGTGAATGTTCATTCAATGAATACCCTTTTTCATTAAATATTAATTCTTCATATTTTGGTAAAGAATATTATTGTTTGGAAGCAGGATTAAATTTACAAAAAAATAAATTCGGGACTCCAATATTTTATGAAATCGGGGCTGGAACTCAAGTACAGTTTTATCTTAATAACATACGACTTATTCCTGCCCTAAAAATTTATGGTGGTATTTCTCTGTCTTCTCTTTTTGAAAAAGAATGGATTTTTGATTATGGCTGGAAAACCGAACTATATATCACACACATACACTGGAGCGATTTTAATATATGTATAATTTTTAAAGATAACTTTTTAAACTATTCTAAAAAAGCTGATGGAAAACTCAGATTCCTTTCTATAGGAATTGGTGTATCTTATATTGGCGGATAATCATAAAAAAGCGGGGTATTTGAATATGAAAAAAATTACAATAAAACTTCTTTCTATTTTTATTCTGGGGCTTTTAATTTTTTCGTGTGATTCTAAAGATTCAAAAAAATCTAAAAATGCAGAAAAAAAACATGCAGAAGCAGAACTCGATAAATCTTTAACATCTGCACCTTTTTTTGATTATATTCCTCCAATAAGAAATCATATGTACGCGGGGAACAACCTTGAACTTGTGTATGAATATTATAAAAGTTCAGACAGACATTTTATAAAGCTTTATTATAACGGTCTTGATTCATACGATGCCCAAATGCTTGGTGTAAAATCTTCCAAGGAAAAAATGGAAATCCTTGTAAGATACAGACAGCTTAATAAAACTTCAACGTACCCGGAAAATTTTGCTGAGTATTATTTAATTACAATAGACGAAAAATCAACATCATCAGAAAAACTTTCTACACTGCCAGACCTTTCCGACTTTCATTTTTTTAATCCAAGTGTAACAGAAAATAAAGTTAATTTTAGAAATACACCGGATCTTCATGGAAAAATTTTCGGTCAGTATCAGGCAGACACGGTTTTAAATCTTACTGGAAATATAAAAAATTATATGAAAATTAATGATGATCCTGATTACTGGTATGGATTTAATTTTAACGGTACAGAAAGATGGATTTTTGGCCGTTATTTAAGCTTTCAAAAATCATTTGAACTTACAAAAAAATTATTTACTGAACCGACTAAATTTGTTGGTGTAGATGTAAAAAGGATCACTTACGATAAAGATATAAAAAATCTTCCTCTCGAAAATACAACAGGTGCTGTAAATTATATGAGTGTTTATAATGCCGGTAATTCCCAGCTTCAGATAGTCGATGACAGTAACGAAAATAAAATTATCTGTAGGATTTTAAACGGTGATGAACTTGTGTCTATTATAAGTGGAATTGAACATCCTGTTTATTCTCCTGTATCTGAATGTTTTTATTATGTACAGACAAAAAATTACAGCCTTCATGCAATAAATATTAAAACAGCAAAAGAAGTTTCTCTTATAGATAAAAATCTTAAATATCCACCTGATGAAATTTATCTTGATGATGGATTTGCTAAAATCTATCTGAATAAAACAAAAGATAAATTATATTATTTAAAAGACAGCTGGAGTGATGATTTTGATAAAGGTCAGATCGAAGCTATTGATTTAAAAACAATGGAACATAAAAAAATTAAAACAGGTGCTATTATAACTGATTTTCCAAATTATGTATTAGGTGATTTTGTTATTATTGATGATGAAAACTATTATCTGGCATTGTATGAACCTAAAACAGATAATGTAATAATTGCCTGGTATAATGTTTCGGACGAAAAACAGAAATTAATAGACAGCATTAAAATTGAAGATGTATCTCTCTGGAGTGGTGATTTTTTCCAGACTGGAGATAAAATAATTTTTTATTGTTTTGGAAGATATAACTCTTATGAATTAATAGCAAATTATAATAAAATAGAAAAAATACCATTTGAAGGTGGTGGAATTTTAAACTGTTTTACCTGGAACGAAAAGGATTATTTTGCAAGTATTAAAGCAGAAAAAGAATATGCTTCTGAATATACTATATTCGTATACGATAAAGAAACATGTGAATTAATCAAACGAAAGACATTTAAACCATTAAATGGTGCCTGGGGTGTTTTCAGGGCGGGAATTCAGGATGATAAAATTCTTGCAGAAGATATAATTTCAAAATAAAATGATATTAACAGGATTTTCAGAATGTACAATTTTGATGACAAAGACAGAAAAATAAGATTAATATCACCTTTGAGGATAGTTTATTTTGTTATTCTCTTTTCTGTTTTTCTTGTTATGTCTGTTTCTATGTATTTTATACTGGGAGATAAACTTAAATTCAGAATTATTTTTTATTCCTTTGGAGTGATTCTCTTATTAATCTCTTATATCATTCTTTCCATGCACACAGCTTATGATTCAGAAAGAATTTATATTAACGGAATATTACAAATTCTGACAGTTGATTTTCGTAATATAATTTCGATTGAACGTAAAAATGATGATAGAATACATAGAGTTCCAGAACCAACTCATGAATGGTTTATGACATATAAAAATTTAAATGATGAAACTGTAAAAACAAAAAAGATTTTTATGCCCGACGAAGATACGAATAAAAAAGTTGTGGAATTATTAACAAGGATTCAGAAAAAAAATCCTGATTTTAAATATCTTCAAACCTTCTAGGAATAAAAGGAGAATCAATATGAAAATCTACAAATCGGAAAAGGCAGAAAAAGAGATAAAAGAGTCTTATGCAAAGCTGATTGCAGCGTGGGACACACCGGTAAGTTCAATCTATGTGGACGGCCGATATGGAACTACCCACGTAAATGTTTTTGGAAACGAAAAAGCTCCTCCTCTTGTTTTATTTCATGGTGTTGGAGATGATGCTGCCCTGATGTGGGTTTATAATGCAAAAGAACTTGCAAAGCACTTTCACTGCTATGCTGTAGATACGATTGGTGGACCGGGCTTAAGTACTCCGGGTAACGGTTATGATTCTTCTTTTGATGACACAATCTGGATTGAAGAACTTCTTGATAATCTTAAGCTCCCAAAAGTTTATATGGCAGGAGTTTCTAACGGTGCATATCTTACCCAAAGCTTTATGATGGAAAGACCTGACCGTGTTATAAAAGGAATCTGTATGGCAGGTGCACTCCCTGTTTTTGGGAAAAAAGGCTCCATGCTTGCAATCTTTAAAATCTTTTTACCAGAAGCTCTCTTTCCTACAGATAAGAATGTCGTAAAGCTGATTAAAAAACTCTGCGGTTCAAAATACAGAGTGTTCACAGAAAACTACGAAGTATTTACCCACTTTAAACTTTTGATGACTGGCTTTGACCGAAAGGCTATGATGAATCACAAGGTTAAAGGCTTTGACACTGAGCTTATAAAAACTCTTAAAGACAGATGCCTTTTTATAGAAGGCGAAAAAGATCCTTTTATGACAATCGGCGGTAAAAAAGTATTAAAAGATTTTAACATGAATGTTGTCTGGATTAATGACGCAGGACACGGTGTTAATCACGAAGCAGCCAACGAAGTCAATTTCGCAATAACCAATTATTTCGGGCAATAAAGAATATTCCGAAAATTATTTCTGACCGCTCATAAATCTTATCACACCCCCCTTCACCCCTCAAAAAAATGGCCCGGCACTTTCGCACCGGACCGTACATGAGGAGTAAATGTTTTATCTTATTTATCTTACCGAATAAAGAAGATCACCGTAACTTGGGAATGGCCAGAGTTCTTTTGGTGTGATTACTTCGAGTTCATCTGCAACCGCACGGAGCTCTCCCATTGCTGCAAATACTGAGTTTCGGTAGAAAGAAGAAATCTTTCCAGATTCTGCTCCACCGGCACTAAGTTCTTTTGCATCCATTACTGCTTTTTCGAGAGCTGCTGTCTTTTTGTAGATGCTGCCTGTGAGTGAAGAAACAGTTTTGAGCATTTCGCTTTCGTATGTCATATCTACATCGCCTGCTGCTTTTTTAAGACCGATTGTCTTTGCAAGTGTGTCTGCATACTTACTTGCTGCAGGAAGAATATCTTTTTTAGCCATTTCGAGCATTGTTTCTGCTTCGATGTTGATAATTTTAGAATAGTTTTCGTTATGGATTTCGTAGCGGCTTTCGAGTTCGACTTTGCTGTATACACCAAACTTTTCGAACACCTTAACGTTCTTTTCGTCGAGGATGTGTGGAAGAGCTTCTGGTGTAGACTTAAGGTTATAAAGTCCTCTCTTTTCTGCTTCTTTAACCCATGAATCATCGTATCCGTTTCCGTTGAAAATAATTCTCTTGTGCTCTTTGATTGTCTTAAGGATAAGGTCGTGAAGATCACTCTTGAAGTTTGCTGATTTTTCAAGGATGTCTGCAAACTGTGAAAGTTCTTCTGCAACTACTGTGTTTAAGAATACGTTAGCACAGGCAATTGATTCATTTGAACCAAGCATACGGAATTCGAACTTGTTTCCTGTGAATGCAAATGGTGAAGTTCTGTTACGGTCTGTTGTATCTTTGTTGAAGTCTGGTAAAACTGTAACGCCAATCTGCATCTTTTCTTTTTCGTGTTTACCGTATGGAACACCTTTTTCGATTGAATCAAGAATTGCAGAAAGTTCATCACCTAAGAAGATAGAGATGATTGCTGGAGGCGCTTCGTTTGCTCCAAGACGGTGGTCGTTTCCGGCACTTGCAACAGAGATACGGAGTAAATCCTGGTATTCATCTACACCCTTGATGATTGCACAGAGGAAAAGGAGGAACTGTGCATTCTGATCTGGAGTTGCACCCGGGTCAAGGAGGTTTTTACCTGTGTTTGTAGAGATTGACCAGTTGTTATGTTTACCGCTTCCGTTTACGCCTGCAAATGGTTTTTCGTGTAAAAGACAAACCATTCCGTGGCGGGCAGCAACTTTACGCATCATTTCCATTGTAAGCTGGTTATGATCACATGCAAGGTTTGTTGTACTGAAGATTGGAGCTAATTCATGCTGTGCAGGAGCAACTTCGTTATGTTCTGTTTTAGCAAGAATTCCAAGCTTCCAGAGTTCTTTGTTCAAATCCTTCATGAATTCCTGAACACGAGGTTTAATCATACCAAAGTAATGATCTTCGAGTTCCTGTCCTTTAGGAGCTTTTGCACCGTAAAGTGTACGTCCTGTATAAATTAAGTCTTCGCGCTTATCGTATACAGATTTATCTACAAGGAAGTATTCCTGTTCTGGTCCTACTGTTGTTTTTACAGATGTTACGGCATCGTTTCCGTCAAAGAGTTTGAGCACACGGACAGCCTGTTTGCTGATTGCCTGCATAGAGCGAAGAAGTGGTGTCTTTTTATCCAAAGCTTCTCCAGTGTAAGAACAGAATGCTGTAGGAATACAGAGTGTTCCGTCTTTAATAAATGCATAAGAAGTTGGATCCCATGCTGTATAACCGCGTGCTTCGAATGTTGCACGGATTCCACCGCTTGGGAAAGAAGAAGCATCAGGTTCACCCTGTACAAGTTCCTTTCCGCTGAATTCCATGATTACTTTACCATCGCTTGTAGGACTGATAAAACTGTCGTGTTTTTCTGCAGTAATACCTGTAAGAGGCTGGAACCAGTGAGTGTAATGAGTTGCACCCTTTTCTACTGCCCAGTCTTTCATTGCATTTGCAACTACTGTAGCAACAGAAGCATCGAGTTTTTCTCCGCCTTCTATAGTTTTCATCAGCTGTTTATAAGTTTCTTTTGGCAGCCGAGCCTTCATAACTGTTTCGTTAAAAACGTTTTCTCCAAAAATTGGTGTTACTTCGTCCATATATATCTCCTGTTTTCCAGAATTAAAAAATTATTATCAATAAAAAAAACGCCGCACTTTCATTCTGTGTACATCAAAATGAAAACGCAGCGTCTTTGCCGATTGATTTTTTTCCGGACATGCCAACGGCAGCCGAAATTTTAAAACAAAAAAAGGTCGCAGAAATACTGTTTCTGCGACCTCTTTGTCGTTTGTTAATTTATTTATATCGCATTGAAAAAAAATTGTCAAGAAAAAATTTGAAAAATATTTTTTTAAAGAATAAGTTTATTTACAACACCAGGCGGAATTGTTCAAACTTCATAAATCAAATAATTAAAATTTTTTTTAATAAACCTATTGACATAGTAGGTAAAACATAGTATAAATAATATATAAACCTACTAAATAGGTAGGAATCTAAACAGACAGGAGGCATATATGAAATTTTATTTTGAAAAGCTCGTAAGAGAAAATTTCCGTAACGGAGTCATGCGTTCCTGTTGTCTTTTCTAATAAACAAATCATTTACATTTTAACACCAGGGGAAGGCTTTCCCCAATCAAATTTTTTTTTATTTAATAGAGGTATCATATGTCATATAAATTCGAAACATTACAGTTACACGTTGGTCAGGAAAGTGCAGATCCAGCAACAGATGCACGCGCAGTTCCAATCTATCAGACTACTTCTTATGTATTCCACAATTCAAAACACGCTGCAGACAGATTTGGTCTTGCAGATGCAGGAAACATCTACGGACGTCTTACAAATTCTACTCAGGACGTATTAGAAAAAAGAGTTGCAGCACTCGAAGGTGGTTCTGCAGCTTTGGCACTTGCATCTGGTGCAGCAGCAATTGCTTATACAATCGAAGCTCTGGCTGCTAACGGTGGTCACATTGTATCACAGAAAACAATTTATGGTGGTTCTTATAACCTCCTGGCCCACACTCTTCCACAGTATGGAATTGAAACAACATTCGTTGATGCACACAACTTAAAAGAAGTTGAAGGCGCAATCAAAGCTAACACTCGTGCAATCTATCTTGAAACTTTAGGAAATCCAAACTCAGATATTCCGGATATTGATGCTATTGCAGAAATTGCTCACAAACATGGTCTTCCTGTAGTTGTAGATAACACATTCGGAACTCCATATCTTATCCGTCCGTTTGAACACGGGGCAGACATTGTAGTTCATTCTGCAACAAAATTCCTTGGGGGTCACGGAACAACTCTTGGTGGAATTATTGTAGAAAGCGGAAAATTCAACTGGAAAGCAAGCGGAAACTATCCTCAGATTGCTGCTCCTAACCCAAGTTATCACGGTGTTTCATTCTACGACGCTGTTGGTCCTGCTGCATTTGTTACTTACATCCGCGCAATATTGCTTCGCGATACAGGTGCTACAATCAGCCCATTCAACGCATTCCTTTTACTCCAGGGTGTAGAAACTTTAAGCCTTCGTCTTGAACGCCATGCAGAAAACACAAAGAAGGTTGTAGAATTCTTGAGTAAGCATCCAAAAGTAGAAAAGGTTAATCATCCTTCTTTAGCTGATCATCCGGACCATGCCCTCTATCAGAAATACTTCCCTAACGGTGGAGCTTCAATCTTTACTTTCAACATCAAAGGTGGACGCGACGAAGCATGGAAGTTTATCGATAATCTTAAAATCTTTAGTCTTCTTGCAAACGTTGCAGATGTAAAATCACTTGTAATTCATCCGGCTTCTACAACACACAGCCAGCTCAACGATGAAGAACTTAAAGATCAGGGAATTGCACAGAATACAATCCGACTTTCAATCGGTACTGAACACGTAGACGACATTATTGCAGACTTAGAAAACGGATTTAATGCAATCTAAATAAATACTCCAGAAAAAAATCGCCGGGAAAGATAGTCCTTGTAATTCCTCCTGTAAAAGACATCTTCCCGGCATTTTTATTTTTAAAATATATTAAAAAAATAATTAATTTAATTCCTTACGGCGGCAATTAATACTCTGGATGATTCCTATACAAATCATACCGGTAAGTAGAGAGGAGCCGCCGTAAGACATAAAGAACATCGGAATACCGATTACAGGTGTAATTCCCATAACAGTTCCAATATTAATAAAGAAGTGATAAGCAAATATAGAAAGAATTCCAGAGGCAACATAAACACCGTAATTTGAGTTTATGTGTTTAATGATGTATAAAATTCTTAAAAGAATAACCGTATAAATTAAGAAAACAAGTATACCGCCAAAAAATCCCCATTCTTCCGAAAGGATACTGAAGATAAAGTCTGTACTCTGTTCAGGAAGGAATCGTCCATGGCTCTGTGTTCCGTGAAGATAACTCTTTCCAAAAAGACCACCCGCACCAATTGCAATCTTAGACTGAATGATGTTCCATCCGTATTTATCCGGGCTTACAGAAGGATCCATAAAGATAATAAGACGCCAGATCTGATGGTCTTTTAATACCTTAGAAAGAATATAAGATGCAATAAGCGAAATACTTATGATAGAGAAAACGTATGTTACCCAGTAAGCCCATTTTGGACCATGGAAATATTTACGTACGATTACACCGATTAAAGTGATGAGTCCCGAAGCAAAAATCAAAATTACGCGGTATTTTGTGATTGTTAAAAGCGAGATGATTTTTACAGGATTTTTTGCAATATGTATGTTCCAGAGCGGCAGACATGAATAAAAAATCGAAAGTAAACCAAGCGAAAGAACATACACAATCATTCTGATAGGAATACCTGCAAAAAGACACATTACAAGGTAAACAGGAATATAGACTGTGGCAGAACCTAAGTCAGACTGAAGGAGAATTAATCCAACTGGAACACCCATGATTACAGTAGCAATAATAAAGCGTTTTAAAGGCTGTTCATCGCGTGAATTATCAAGATATTGAGCCAGATAAAGCGTGAATAAGATTTTACAGACTTCTGCAGGCTGGAAACGGATTGATCCAATACCAAGCCAGCTTCGTGCACCCTTTACCTTAATACCAATTTTTGGAATAAGAACTATAATCAGTAAAAAGATTGCCAGGGCGTATAAAAATCTAGACATGTTCTCAAATCTTCTATAGTCCATGATTGTAAAAACTATCATCACTATAAAGCTTACAACTGCCCAGATAATCTGTTTTGAATGCTCGTTCGAAACAAGAACTCCGTTAGAATTGATGTTCGAAGAATAGATGAATAAAATTCCAAAAAGAATCAGAAGAGAAACAAGGAGAATTAAGAAATAATCAAACATTGTAAAAATCTTTTTTTTCATTTCTTCCCCCTATTCCATTCTTCCCGCTGTTGTTGTCGAGTTGATAAGATATTTGAATCCTAATTCGGTAATAGATTCATCGAAAGTCTGGTTATTAAATATTCCCTGGATGATGATGTTTGTACAGTAAGGAGCCCACCATTCCCATTTATTACATGCTTCTACTACAGTTGCAACACAGATTCTGTCCTCTGGAGGTGCATCATACGGAGCATAAGCAACAAGCCATGAGTGCCAGCTGTTCTTGTAGCCGTCTACTTCGGCAGTACCTGTTTTACATGCAATCTTTACAGTTTTATTATGCATCGGGTAAACAGGTGTACCGTTTGTTACAGTGTATCTTAAAGCTTCCTGAACCTGGGTCCATACGGCATCTTCGATTGTAGATTGAATGATTACTTCAGGTTCTGTTTTCTGAATTACTTCGCCTGTATCTGGATTACGAACTTCGTTTAAAAGATGAGGCTTGTAGATTTTTCCGGCATTAGAAACCATACCAATCATATTTGCCATCTGTAAAGGAGTTGCAAGAACGTATCCCTGTCCGATGGAAGCAGAAAGTGTATCTCCACCTACCCACTTTTCCTTGAATTTTTCGTATTTCCAGTCCGGTGTTGGAACCTGACCATTCTTTTCGTTAGGAATATCAATTCCGGTAAGTTTACCAAAACCGAATTCCTTTGCATAAGAAGCAATTTTATCTATACCAAGGTAATCACGACCGATTGTCCAGTAATAAACGTCGCATGACTGGGCCATACCGTTTTTAAGATCAAGCCAGCCGTGTCCTGAATGAAGGTGACAGTGGAAGATTCTGTTTCCGTATTCCATTTCGCCGGTACATTCAATTTTCTTTGTTGCTGGGAATGCACGTTCCTGAAGCATAGCTGTAGACATGATGATTTTGAATGTAGAAGCCGGTGGATATTCAGTCTGAATAGCACGGTTGATAAGCGGATTATTTTCGTTTGCGTTTAATTTGGCGTATTCCTTGTTAAAGTTTTCCTGCGAAGTAAAGATGTTTGAATCGTAGAAAGGATAAGAAACCATTGCAAGGATTTCGCCTGTCGCAGGTTTTAATACAACAACAGAACCAACACGGTTTCCAAGACTTTCTTCTGCAAGTTTCTGGATTCTTGAATCAATTGAAAGAACAAGGTTATTTCCAGAAACAGGAGGTTCAATACGAGGTTTATCTGAAATTACACGACCGAATACGTCGATTGTTGTTATTTCGCGTCCTGCTTTACCCTGTAAGAGTAAATCGTATTCCTTTTCGATTCCGGATTTTCCGATGATGCTGTTTTCGTTGTATCCCTGGTTATATAAAATAGTTTTTTCTACATCACCAATAATTCCGACATAACCGATTACATGGCACAAAGATTCAGTGTGAAGGTAGTTTCTTATAGGCTTTGAAACCCACGAAACACCCGGTAAATCGGATTTATTTTCTGCAATGTTAGAAATAACAGAGAAAGGCACATTCGATTTTATCTGTATTGGTGTAAATGATTTTTTACTGTAATTTTTTACAGATTCAATGTCGTTTTTACTGATTCCAAGATAATTTGCAAGACGAAGTAAAACAGTGTCGTAGCGGTCGGCGGGAATCTGTGCTGTTGTAAGTTGCACCGCAAATGAATCTGAATTGATAACTAAAGGAGCTGTTGCGTTTCTGTCATAAATTTCACCACGCTGGGCAGGAAGGTCAGAAACCGAGCTCGAAATTGTTTTAGCCTGAGTGTTATAATCTTCACCCGAAACAATCTGCATATGAAAAAGAGAAGATGAATAAACTACAAAAAGAAAAAGAAAGAGTCCTGCAAAAACGTAAACTTTGATATTTTTACTTACTTTTTCCGAATTAGTTTTGTACATTGTTTATCATATCCTTTGTATCATAAAGCGATAAAGTCTTTTTAAAGAAGCCCATTATCTTAAATACAATAATTGCAAAAACTATATTAGCACAGAATTCAAAGAGGAATTCTTTTGATATGAATCCGTATACGTTCAGATTGATGCTCGGGAACACGATTGAAATAATCACTAAAAGAAGTCTTTTTAGTATAGTTCCTATTCCAACACTCAAAACAGGCATAATCACACCGGAAATGATTACAGTTCTTGAAAAAATTCCGAAGATGTATCCGATTATTGTTCGTAAGAGACAGTTTAAGCCAAAAGGGGTTCCTGTAATAAAATCAAGGAAGAGTCCGGAACCAAATCCTGTGATTTCCCCAAAAAGCTTTCCGTTCAGTAAAGAAAAATAAATTGAAAGAATCAAAAGAAAATCAGGAACAACAATAAAAAAGGAGATGTTTGTAAAAATTGAAGATTCAATTATTGTTGTACAGAAGAGAATCGCTAAACTGATTAAAATTGATTTAAGCATTCCACACTCCCCTAATTATTATCCTTACGGTCATTTAATTCTTTAGGATTTATAACAACTACGTTTTCGAGCCTTGCAAAATCGATTACAGGTGTTAATTCAATATCGAGCGAAGTATCGTAGTTATTATTTTTGATTAAAGAAATTGTTCCAATCGGAATATCTTTCATATAATTATCGTTTTCGCCCGAAGTTACGATGATGTCTCCAAACTTAAGGCTGTCTACTACAGTTTTACGGATGTATTTTAATTTTAAAGGCTGATCCTGACTTCCAAGTCCGTTTACAAGACCAAGGTCACGCGTATTTAATATACGTGCAGAAACAATATTATCGATATTATAAACAGGCATTACCTGGCTTGTGAAAGTTCCAACCTGAATTACACGACCAACAAGACCATTGTTTCCATTCTGAAAAGCAATTACAGGCATACCCTTTTTGATTCCGTTTACAGCTCCCTTATCGATTGTGAGGTATGAATAAACTGAATCGAGGTTTCTTGAAATAATCTGAGCAGGGATATTTTTTTCATCAAGAGAGATGGCAAAATCAAGCTGTTCTTTTAAGCGCTGATTTTCTTTTTTGATGTCTGCATTGGATCTCTGCATTTCCTCATAGTTTTCAAGTTTGATTACAAGCTCATCATAATCTTTTCTGAGCTGCTTTAATTCGGAAACTGCATGTACAGTGTTGGAAACAGATGAATAAATATAATTACATCCCTTTTCCAGAGTGGACATGATAGAGAAACCTACATTTTTAAGGTTTATGATAAAACTTCCAGTACTGAAGCCCAGAGAAATTCCGGAAAACAGCAAAAAGAAAATAAAAACAATTTCTGGAATTCTTATCTTAAAATTTGTCTGTATCTTTTTTGCCATTTTCAGTTACTATTCATTCAAACTGTCGTAAACAGAGCGTTCAGAACTCATGTTCTTAAAGAGGTTGAATGCTTCTCCTGCACCAAGAGCAACACACTGTAATGGTTTTTCTACTAAGATTACAGGAACACCGGTTTCCTTAGAAATAAGTTTTGGAAGTTCACGCAACATAGAACCACCACCACTCATTACAATACCGCGTTCTACGATATCTGAAGCAAGTTCCGGAGGAGTAAGGCCGAGAACAGTTTTAATTTCTTCTACGATTTTTGTAACAGGATCTTTTAATGCTTCGCGAACTTCAACACTGTCGATTTCAAGGCGGCGTGGAAGACCTGTGATTGCATCAGTTCCTTTTAATTCCATTTTTTCGATTGTTTTTTCAGGGGCAGCGTTACCAATCTGAATCTTTAATCTTTCTGCTGTTGGCTGTCCGATGATGAGGTTGTGTACGTTTCTTGCGTGTTTTACGATAGCTTCGTCGAACTTATCTCCACCAATACGGATTGAGTGAGTTACTACCATACCACCGAGTGAGATTACAGAAACTTCTGTTGTACCACCACCAATATCACAAATCATGTGGCCTGCAGGTTCATAAATAGGAATCTTAGCACCAATGGCAGCGGCAAGACTTTCAGGAATTACCTGAACTTCCTTTGCACCAGAGTTCAAAGCAGCTTCTACGAGTGCTCGTTTTTCTACTTCGGTAACGCATGATGGAATACCGATTTTCATTCTGATTGATTTAAAAATCTGATGACGTGGAATAATCTTCTGGATAAAGTACTTAATCATTTTTTCAGTACTATCGATATCTGCAATTACACCGTCTGCTAAAGGTCTGATTGCAATGATTCCGCCAGGGGTTTTATCGAGCATTCGTTTTGCTTCTGAACCTACCGCAACAATCTTTTTAGTTCCTTTTTCTACGGCAACTACAGAAGGTTCATCAATTACAATGCCCTTGTCTTTAACGTATATAAGGGTATTACATGTACCCAAATCAATTCCAATATCAGTTGTAAACTTGTCGAAAAGTGCCATCGACTTCCTCCCACATATTTTGTGATACTAAATTATACTACAATTTTTTATATTAATAAATCAGAAAATCAGTAAATTGATAATTTTTTTTGCGCTCCGGGGTGATTTACCTGAATTTTTAAGGCTTTTCTCCATTCGGTGCGCGCTTTTACTATATTTTGCTGTTTTTCGTATATACATCCAATTCCATAATAAGCATCTGCGGAGTTTTCATAAGTTTTTAAAATCTCATTATACTCGTTTAATGCTGTATCATATTCTCCTTTGTCTGTATAAATTTTAGCCAGAAGGAGTTTGGATTTCAATAAAATATCATCATCCTCATTTGTTTTAATAAGACGGAAAAGATACTGTTCTGCAATTTCGTAATTTTCGATGTTGTAATACTGCTCTGCAATAGATAAAAGTAAAGATGGAGAATCTCTGATGGCCAATGCTTCAGAAAATGCTGCAATACTCTGCTCTGCCATTCCAAGATTTGCATAACTTATACCAAGATACTGTGCAATATCCTTTTCTTTACATCCGTTCTGCTTTGCAAGATTTAAATACTTAATTGCAAGATCTGAATAATAATATGAGGAACTTTTGTTTTTATGGAAATATGCCTTTCCAAGCATATACTGAATCTGCGGGAGTAATGATGAATTAGCATCGTACAAAGCCATTCTTAAACTAGTGATGCATTCGTTTAAATATTCCTGGGTAAGAGTTGTATCGTTCTGTGATTCTGCAAGGAAAAAGCATGCATAACCGTAAATTGTTAAAACTGTATTATTGTAAGGGTCTTTCTGTAAAAAAGCTTTTCCGTTTGCGTAGATTGAATTGTAATCATAGACATCCCATAATTTTACAATTGACTTTACTGTAATTGAAGAGTCCATGTGTTTTTTTACGGGAATAGTGATTGCGGTAACAATACCTGCAAGAATTAATAAAACAGCGAGTACTTTTAAAACGATTCTTAAGCGGGGATGGATTTTCTTATTTATGTTTGCCTTTTCGATTATACTTGCTTTCATTTTATCAAAAAAACAAACGGGACAATAAGCCGGGTTCTGTCTGGCATTGCTGCCAATAACCATCTATCCGAGTTAAATGTTGCCATTTAACTTTAGCGATTTACCCGCAGTATCGGTCGGAAATCCTGACTGCTGCTTAATCTTGCTCCAAATGAGGTTTACAAGCCACAACTGTTACCAGTTATGCGGTAGTCTCTTACACTGCCTTTTCACCCTTACCCTTTCGGGCGGTACAATTTCTGTTGCACTGTCTGTCTAAACTGAACTATGTAAGAAATTATACAGTTATCAGTTTAGCCCGGTTATTATCCGGCATTTTTTCCGAAGGAGCCCGGACTTTCGCTCATCATTATGTCTTATCATAAAGATATAACAACGCGGTTATATCCCATTTGTTCAAAATTATTCTTCGTCTTCAGATTCCATTTCTTCATCAGAAATTTCTTCTTCGTCGTCGTCAGAAATTGAATCAGAATCTGAATCTTCTTCATCTTCGTAGTTCATTTCTTCTTCTTCGATTTCTTTTTCTTCTTCAGAATCGTAGTCTTCGTCGTCGTCAAAGTCGTCCATGTCTACAAGACTTCCGGCTTCGTTAAAGTTGTAGTAATTTTCCTGTGCGTCTTCGTCTGCTTCTTCGTAGAAAAGGATACGGCTGCAGTAAGGACAGAACTGGATTTCGTCGCCTACGTGAACTGTATTTGCAAACTGTGCAGGTAAAATCATATGACATCCGGTACAAACACCATTTTTAACGGCTACAATACCTTCTGAATTTCTCTGAATGATTCTCTGGAACTTAAATACTGTTTCCTGGTCAAGATCCGGAGAAATCTTCTTTTCTTCTTTATCTAATTTTTCTTTCTGAGTGTTGAATTCAGCAAGTTTTTTGTTCAAGGCTTCTTTACTTGCGCTTAAATCATCTTCCTGAGTCTTAATCATATCTTCAAGACCGTTTAAAGTTTCCTTTAATTCTTCCTGAGATTTTTCCTGCTTCTGAAGATCCTTTCTTAATTCATTTTCTCTGTCTGTTGCTTCGAGAATCTGTTTTTCGAGGGCTTCGTACTCGCGGTGTGTTGTGATATTATCCATACCCTTTTCGCCGCTTTCCCTTGATTTAATTGCTTCTTCAAGATCAAATTTTATTTTTAATACGTTATCTTTAATTGATTCGTAAGTAGTATTTTTTTCGATGAATTCTTTCTTTAAACGAGCTAAAAGTTCTTCCTGAACATCAAGCTGTTTTGGTTCTTCCTTTATTTTTTCATCAAGTTCGTATTTCTGAACTAAAATGTCCTGCAATTTTTTTAATTTATCAAAAGTGTCTGCTTTTACCATGAATTTTCCTCGAATAAAATATCTTAAAATATATAATAAATGTTGATTTTAGTCTATATGGATAAAACCTGTATATAAACTAAAATCATGTTATACGCTTACATTTTCATGAAGTTTTTACATTAGGATGCATCACGATGCTGATTTACATTTCGATGTAATCACGAAGTCCGTTAGCACGGCGTGGATGACGTAATCTTCTTAAAGCTTTTGCTTCGATCTGGCGGATACGTTCACGTGTTACGTCAAAGTAAAGTCCAACTTCTTCGAGTGTAAGTGAATAGCCGTCTTCAAGACCAAAACGCATCTTTAAAACTTCCTGTTCACGTGGTGGAAGTGTATTTAATACAGAGCGTAACTGTTCCTGTAAAAGTGTAAATGCAGTCTGTGAAGCTGGATTTTCAACTTCCTTATCTTCGATGAAGTCTCCAAGGAGTGAATCTTCTTCTTCGCCGATTGGAGTTTCAAGAGAGATTGGTTCACGGGCAACGTTCTTTACCTGTTTTACACGGCTGAGTGGCCATGAAAGCTGCTGTGCAATTTCGTCATCGGTTGGTTCGCGACCAAGCTTCTGCATGAGCTGACGGCTTTCGCGTACAACCTTGTTGATCTGTTCAATCATATGAACAGGTACACGGATTGTTCTTGCCTGGTCAGAAATAGAACGTGTTATTGCCTGGCGGATCCACCATGTAGCGTATGTAGAGAATTTAAATCCTTTTCGGTATTCAAACTTTTCTACAGCTTTAATCAAACCTATGTTTCCTTCCTGAACAAGGTCAAAGAAGTGAAGTCCGCGGTTTGTATATTTTTTAGCGATGGAAACAACAAGACGGAGGTTTGCGTTAATAAGGCGATTTTTAGCCTTTTCCATCATTATGCGGCCGTATTCAATGTCTTTTGCCATCTTGA
Organism: Treponema sp.; assembly: GCA_016286365.1. Taxonomy (GTDB): domain Bacteria; phylum Spirochaetota; class Spirochaetia; order Treponematales; family Treponemataceae; genus Treponema_D. Next base: position 224,662 of record JAEESN010000001.1, on the reverse strand, counting down.
TGATTTCTTCTACATTGTTTTCGAATTCGTATTCAAGGCGGTGAAGCTTACGGTCAATCTTCTGAATCTGAGTGTAAATCTCGCGGATTTCGTCGGCACTCATGTTCAGTTCCTGCTCAAGTTTACCAGCCTGTGATTTAATCGAAATTTTACGACCAAGAGAACGAAGTTCAGAAGGATTAGAAATACGTAATTCCTTCATCTTCTTTTCCTGTTTCTGATGATATTCTTCGATTTTTAATGTAGCATCACGATATTTCTGGGTAAATTTGTCGAGTTCTTCTGTCTGAATATCAACCTTCTGAAGTTCAGGTAAAATCTTTTTCTTTAAGTCGATAAGCTGTGAGTTAGTAAAGATTGAGCTTGACTGTTCAGATTCAAAAAGCTGCTTTTTAAGAGTCATGTACTGTTTTAATTCAGGGAGAATAGGTTTAATGTGATCTCCATAGAAACTCTTTAAGCGGCGTTTATCTGCCATTTCTTCGTTTAATTCTTTACGTGTTTTTCCAGATTCATGAATGTCGATTCTTGTAAATGCCTTTTGAGCAATTGCAAAAAATTCAGGGAGCATGATTCCCGAATTTTTGATTACATCTTTAATGATGTTGTTTCCTTCTTCCATTGTTTTTGAAAGTTCAACTTCCTGTTCTGCTGTAAGAAGGTTTTCCTTACCGATTTCCCTTAAATAAAGGCGGATAGGATCATCAACGTTTGAATCCTTATCGGAGTTTACGAGCTTTGATTTTGAAGCAGCCATTTTTTCGGCATTTTCAATCTCTTCTACTTCACTGTCTCCTGTAGGTTCATCGTCATCCTGTTCTAAGATGATGTCGTCTTCTTCGTCATCGACTACATCATCAACAGGATTATCTTCTTCTGCACCGATGATATCGGTTTCTATCAACTGAATGTTATGTTCACTTAAGAGCTTTAAGACAGACTCCATCTCTTCGGAATTTATAAAATCCTGACCAAGAACTTCTGTTGCTTCGTCCCAGGTAATAAATGGCTTGTTTTTGGCAAGTTTAAGAAGTTTTTCTACCGCAGCATTGCTGATTTCTTCCATTGCGTTTACACCCTATTTTTGATAATTTTGAACCTGTTTATCAAGTTCCATTTTTTCTTTAAGAAGATTATTCAACTGAGTTTTATCTTCTTCTGTAACAACGATGAATTCGCTTATGCGTTTAACAAGGTTGTTTCTCTTTTCTTCAAGGTTGTTTCGTTTAACATACTTAATAGTATCATTTATAACGATATCTATATTATCGGCTTGATACATCCCGGACGATATAACATTTGTTATAAGTTCCTGAATTTGTTTGTCTGTACAGGCGGTCAAAATATCCGGAATTGAAAAAGTATTGTTATTAAAACATTCCTCCAGTAATCTGAATAAACGTCTGGCATCGGGATTTTTAAAATCTTCTTCTGCAAGGCTCGAACGCAGTTTCTTATATTGAGCAAGGTCGGCTGTAACCGCAATTAATCCTCTTAATTCCGCATTAAGGGTTATTGGTTTATCTGTGCTATTCTGATTATTATTCGACCGGTTGTTTACGCGTTCACGGGCTTGATTTCGATTTAAAAAGTCTCTTTTAACAGCCTCCGGTTTCAGATTGAATGCCTGACTTAACTGTTCCAGGCATGATTCTTTTTGTATCTGGGATTGAAGGGAATCAATATATGGAAAATACTCAAGTGCTGCCTTAGTTTTTCCTTCAGGCGTATCTATTGGATACAGTTTCCCTATCCTATTCAAAAGATAATCGCTATCTAATATAGCATTATTAACCTGCGCCGTCAAGTTTTCTTTACCGAAATTCAATAAAATTTCTGCAGGATCTTTACCGCCCTTAAGCTGGATAATCTTTACAGGAAGGTCAAATCCACGGCACATATAAATGGCTCTCTTTGTAGCATTCTGCCCCGCTTCGTCAGAGTCAAACGAAAGTAAAACAGTATCTACAAAGCCTGAAATCATCTTAATCTGTTCTTCTGTAAGTGCTGTTCCAAGGGGAGCTACGGCATATTCAATCCCGCTCATGTGGTAAGCGATGCAGTCCATATAGCCTTCGCAGAAGATGATTTTTTTATTCTGGCGGATTGCATTTTTGGCAAAATTAAATGCGTAAAGTGTTTCCCTTTTTTTATACTGGATTAAGTCTCCGGAGTTTAAATATTTTCTGTCTTCCGGTCCCTGAGGATGGATGATGCGGCCGCCGAATGCTACAACCTGTCCTTTACGGTTAAAAATCGGGAACATCAGGCGGTCAGAAAAAAATGCAACATCAGGATAATTTTTTGAAAAAAGCCCCGAATCTTTTAAAAACTCATCTGTAAAATTTTTTGATTTTAAAAATTTTTTAAGCCAGCGTCTGTCTGCCGGAGAATAACCTATTTTAAATTTTTCGAGTATTTCGTCTGTAAGTCCGCGTTTCTTAATGTAATCTAAAGCGTCTTTTCCCTGCTCTGTCTGCATGAGCATGTAATGAAACATCGAGGCAGTCCTTTCATAAAGTTCAATATATTCTTCTGCCCTGTTATCGTGTTTGATTTCTTTAGGATTGTATCCATCCTGATACTTAATCGGAATACCTGATTTTTTTGCAAGGCTCTGAACTGCATCTACATAGGAAAGCTTTTCCATTTCCATCACAAATTTTATTACATCACCGCTTTCGTGACATCCAAAACAGTGATAGAATTTCTTGTCGCCGTCTACATGGAAAGATGCAGTTTTTTCTCCGTGGAACGGGCAGCAACCCCACCAGTCATTTCCAGATCTCTTTTCGAGTTTTGTATATTCACCAACTATGGAGATGATGTCCGAAGTATTGTGAATGAGATCTATTGTTTCTGATGAGATATATCCTGCCATTAATTATCCGCTTTTTGTTTATTTGCTTATTAATGTATGATTAATTATATGCTCGTCAAAAGTTTTAGTGAATACGTGTTTCCCGCTTGAAGGATCTACAACCTGGAAATAAAAATATTCTGTTTTAGCAGGTTTTGCGGCTGCAGCAAGAGCAACAGTACCAGGATTAGAAATAGGCCCCGGTGTTAATCCTTCGTAAAGATATGTGTTATACGGATTGTCGATTTTCAAATCCTTTTCGAAGATGCGCTCAGGATGAGGTCTGTCGAGGATTTCTGTAATTACATATTCAACTGTTGCACAGGAATAAAGTCCTATGTGCTTTTTAATTCTGTTAGAGAAAACGCTTGCAATAACCGGAGCTTCTTCATCAACCTTGTATTCGCGTTCTACAATCGAAGCGAGTGTTACAATCTGATTTAATTCCTTTCCGTGTTTTCCTTCGAGTTCCGGGATTTCTTTAATCTTATTAAAAAAGTTATCTGCCATAATCTGAACAATTAATTCAGGCTTCATGATGGCATCAAGATTATATGTATCGGGGAAAAGATAACCTTCGAAAGAATCAGCTGGAATATCATAAATGCTTAAAAGGTCTGGATTATGACATGCGTCCACAAATCCATCTTTTGAACAGATTCCTTTTTCTTCGAGGAGCTTTCCAATCTTTTTAATTGTAAGACCTTCCGGAACTGTAATCACAACGTATTCAGAATCTCCGCTTGCAAATTTCAAAATAAAATCCGCATAAGACATGCTCTTATTTACCTTGTAGACTCCGCTTTTAAAATCAAGCTTTTTAGGAAATTCAGTTTTTGGATAAACGAATTTTAAATACTTTGGACGGAGGATAAGATAATAAAAGAATTTTTTATTTTTGATTAATCCGTTGTCGTAAAGTGAGTTGATTACTTCGTGTGCATTTGAACCATAAGGAATTTCAAAGCGAACAGTTTCTTTATCATTTTTATCTACAGGTGCAAACTGAGCAAAGAATAAAGATACAGCAATTATTCCTGCAACAAGTACAGCCGCAAGAACAGAAAGAATAATGATTTTTGTCTTTTTATTTTTCATGAGTAAAAAAGTCTGGCCTCTTCCAGTGATAGTGAATTATATACAGAATCTTCCAATGATTTGGTAAAAGTTTCAAGACCTTCGGGAAGTTTATCCTGATTGTCGCGGAAAAAACGTGCAAGAATTGCAATCTCTCTTGAAGAAAAATTATATGATAATTTAAATGTTTCCGGCTTCTGTACCGGATTTAAAGAAGTTATCATAAGGTAATCTCCATATCTTCTTTTGCAAGGTAAATCTCGATATCTGAATGATTGATAAACTGAGCATACCATCTTGCAGCCTGAAGGATTGAGTTGAGTTTTTTATCATCATAGGTTGGTTCGTGATGGAATAAATAAATCTTTTTGATGTTCCAGTAAACGGCAAAGTCGATTACATAACAGAAAGCTGAATGACCCCAGTTTTCTTTTCTGTAAACTTCTTCTACGGTGTACTGAGAATCGATTACGATTACGTCTGCGTTCTGGAAAACCTGTTTTCCTTCGTTTGTATTTTTATAATCAGTTGATTTTAATTCTACGTCTGTGGCATAAACGAACTTCTTTCCATCTGCTTCGAAAGAATAGGAATATGATTTTCCAGGATGCCTCATTTCCTGAGAATTAACTTTAATGCCTTCGATGTTGTATTCCTTGTTCTGTTCAAGAAGGTTAAAGTTGATGTTTTTAGTAAAAGCCATTGCAACAGAAGGCGGACTGTAAGGTTCGATTACCTGATCCCAGAAATATTTTTTACTGTCTTCGTAATGTGAATATATTTCGAATTTAACTGTTGAATTGAATGCGTGGTCAAAGAACGGAAACCCCTGAATGTGATCCCAGTGAAAATGCGAAAGGAAAAGATGATATTTTTCGGGACATTTTCGGTTTTTACCCAAAACCCTTAAACCAGTTCCTGCATCAAGGATGATATGTGTGTCGTTATGAAGGAGTTCTACACATGCAGTATTACCACCGGTTGTTCCGTAAATCCATGAAGGAAGATTTGCAATGAACTTTGACCTGGCTTCGGGTGAAACCAGATCTTCCGGTGATGCTCGCTGTATAACAGCCATGATTTTTGATTGTACCTGCTGTGGTGTGAGCGGCGTTGGTAAGGAACCTCTTACACCCCAAAAATGAATTACCAACTTATTCCCTATCCCCTTCTTTGAGTCTTCATTCCAAGGTAAAACCAAGGTAAAAAAAAAGAGTTAGAAATGTTCTAACTCTTGAAAAACTTGGGGAGTTGAGGATTCGAACCTCAGAAGGCGAAAGCCAACAGATTTACAGTCTGTCCTATTTGACCACTCTAGAAACTCCCCAGAGCCAGCTGCTTGTAGGATTTGGACCCACGACCCCGAGATTACAAATCACGTGCTCTACCAGCTGAGCTAAAGCAGCATTTATTGTACGTTAGCCACGTTCAATGTTGATTATAATATTAATTATCCCTTTTTTAGTCAATAGGACTTATCATTTTTTTTTAAAATTTCGTTGAAAAAAGGAATATACTTATCGGTAATCACTTTTGACCATAAATAATTTTCCCTTACATATTTGGATGCATAAGAAATTATTTCGTCTATTTTCTGCGGGCAATATTTTTTTATAGTGATTACTTCGGAAAGCTTTGCCGTAAGCGATGCAGATGTATTTTTTTTATATAAAAATCCTGTCTGATTATTTAGGATTTTATTCAATCCGCCTGTTTTATGGGCAACAGGAAGAGTTCCGTAAATCTGAGAGATAAAATCTTCAAGGCCGCACGGTTCAAAAAAACTTGGAAGAACAATAAAATCACCAACTGCATTTGTAAGGCGCGCAAGAGATTTTTCGTATCCGTTTATAAAAACAACCCTTCCTTTCTGCGCTGTACATAAAACCTTGAGCTGTTCTTCAAGACCGATTTCTCCCTGGCCTGCAATCAGAAAGTATACGTTATCAAAATTATTTAAGATTACCGGGATTGATTCAATTAAAACTGAAAGCCCCTTTTGTGTTGTGATTCGACCGTGGTAAACAATAAAAATATTTTTTTTGTAGTCGGTACATTCAATTTCGCCGTAGACAGGAAGCTCGCATTCATATTCCTGGTTTTTAAGAATTTCTTCGAAAAAATATTCTCTGCATTTGTATTTTCCTTCAAGGTCGCCGGTTTCGGGATTAAAGGCATACGGAAGATTCGAAACTTTTACGTCGGATGGATCGTAGCGTTCAAAGTCTATTCCGTTTGTAATCCCGGTAATCTTTGTACTTCTTGAAAAGAAAATAGGTGCAAGTCCCTCTGTCTCGTCCTTATTAAAAGGGTCCTTTAATTCCATTGCATAGTTTTCCGATACCGTCGTAATCGAGGCCCCCGCGTTACTGGCCAGAAGGTATGGTTCCACCTTAGTCCCGTTCAAGGCTCCGCTCAAAATCTGCTGTGAAAGATCGGTAAACCATGCCGCTTCGCCTATGCTTGAATAATTGTGGTGGTAGGCCGGCCCCGCATTGTGAATCGTTATAACAGAAACAGTTTTATGAAACTCGGCCATAAATCTTATGTACACTGGAACTAAAGCTGTAGATGCATCCTGACAGTGCATTATGTCCGGCAACTCTTCTTTTGCAGCATATTCGCCGTAAGTTGCAACAGCTTTTGAATAAAGGGAGTCCAGAAAGAGAGTATCTTTATGTCCCATTCCCTTTACGAATTCAGGATTTTTTTTCTGCTCGTTTGCCGTGTAAGTGTAAACAGCTTCTTTTTCTTCGAAAGCCGGGTGATTTATAAAAATGATATTAAATTTTTCGTCTTTAAAAACAGCCTTTGAATAGCTGATAGTCTCTTCTTTTCCGCAGTGTTTAATCACTACGTTCTTAATAAAATCTTTTTTTAAGTCAGATATATAATCCCAGGAATTTGTTTTAAAAACCGGGATAAAAAGAGTAACTTCGTGACCAAGAGCAGCAAATTCCTTGCACAAAGAAAAAGTAACGTTTTTAACACCGCCGGCTTCTATGATTCCGGCACATTCCATACTGCAAATCCAGATGTTCATCGGTTTTTACCTGCCAGATCGGGTCTAAGCTTTTCGGCTCCGTTTATGTAAATATTTTTTACAGGTTTATTTGAATATGCTGTAATCATAACGCGAATCATCTTTGGTAAATAATTTTTGATTTTTGCTTCCTGAGTGCAGAATAAGGCAACCTTTGTTGAATCAAAGATGAGTTTTCCATCTGTAAGGGAAAGACGTAATGCGGTGCAGGGATTTAATTCATCAATGTCGTCTGTTACGGAAAACTGAATGGAAACAAGATCTTTCTGCTTTAATTTATTTACACGGAAAAGCTCGTTACAAAGAGCACATACATTTTCTGTTATGGAAGCCTTAGTGTTTTCTGCTCCAGTTGCTCCCCTTATAGCCTTAATTTTTTTGAACATCATTTTTTACCTCTGTTTCTTGAGTAAGTTTTGGGATTGAAGCCGAAGAAAGCTCTGGGGAAGTCATAAAATGTGACTTTAATTTATTATACATTTCGTAATCAGGAACAACTGCTTCTGTTACAGAGAGCATAAATACTTCTACAAGAGGAAAATCCTTATACACCTGGATTGAACGAAGTATATCTTCTCTTTTTACAGATTCAGGTCGGAAGTTCGGGTTTTCCTGCATTTTTTTAAGATAATAATCAGCCGTAAACTGAGCTACTGTTTTTCCTGCATTTGTAAGATAAGTTTTTAAATCTTCTTCGTTTGTAATCTGATTAAGTTTTATAAGTTCGATTACAGCTTCCGGGGATAAAGTAAGAGAGACATCAATCGTAAACCTGTAATCAAAACGGTAAGAAGAATCAAGATATTTTGTATATAATTCTCCCGATGGAAGATTTCCTGTAATAGTCTGAGTAACAGAAACAGGTTCAATCGAAAAGAGCTTTAATTCTGCATTTGTAGGAAGAAGGAACTGCCAGTTCCATGCAAACTCACCATTAACAACAGGTTTTTCGTTTATTCCGTTTGTTTTAGAAATTACAATACCAAATTTTTCAGGTTTTACTCTTAGGCTTGTCCATCCTTTCCAGAAAACAAAGCCTGAAAATATCAGAATGATTAAAAGACAAATATTAGATTTCTTCATTTACTTAAACCTTATATTTTATTATTATAATAATTAACAAAAAACAGCAGATTTGTGAATGGAAAATACTAAAAAAAACACATTTTTTACGGAAAGTAAATCATTTTTAATTCTCTATAAGCTGACAAAAAGTCTTGTTGCAATACTCATGTTATTCTGCATCCTTTTGTTCAGCCTTTATTTAATCGGGAATTTTCAGAACTTTTTAGATAAAAGCCTTCTTTTGATTTTGAACACTCTTTCTGTAAGCTCAATCATCTGCTGTTTTTTAGCATTCAGCGGTTTTCTTGAAAACTTATTTTTTATGTTTACGCATGAATCTAAAAAACACTGCATTGGCGCTATGATTGTGATGCTTTTTTGCATGGGATTCAACGTATTTTTTATTATTTATTCGACTGTCATAAGAGAGCTTTCTGTAGGTTTTTAAGATGAAAAATAAGATTAAGATTCCAGATATATTAAAGAATTTCAACGAAGTTTTTGTAAAAAATAATTTTAAAGCATACCTCGTTGGCGGTGCTGTCCGCGATATTTTCCTAAAAAAAACAGCCTCTGATTATGATGTGGCTACAAATGCAACTCCACAGGATGTTATGAAGATGTTCCGCGTAGTTATTCCTACAGGCTTTGAACACGGAACTGTTACCGTTCACTTTATGGGCGAAGAAATAGAAGTTACGACTTTCAGAACAGAAGCTGGATATTCAGACGGAAGGCACCCGGATTCTGTAAATTATGCAGCCACAATCGAAGAAGATTTAAGCCGCCGTGATTTTACGATTAATGCCATTGCCGTAAACCTTTCAGACGGAAAAATCGTAGATCCTTATGGCGGACGCCATGACATAAAGAAAAAGATAATCAGAACGGTTGGAAACGCTCATGAACGCTTTATGGAAGACGGATTAAGGCCTGTGCGGGGCATAAGATTTGCAGGAAAACTCAAATTTAGTATAGAAAATCAGACATATTCAGAAATGTTCAAGGAAGATGTTCAGAAAAAAATAGCATCTATAAGTGTTGAACGCTTCCGGGACGAATTTTTAAAGCTTCTTTCGGCCCCACTTCCTTCTTTGGGCATAAAAATGATGGAAGAAACAGGGATTTTAAAAATCTTTATTCCAGAGCTTTTATCCTGCCGTGGCTGTGTTCAAAAGGATGACAGAAGCTATCACATTTTTGATGTATTAGACCATTTGATTTATGCCTGTGATGGAGCTCCAAAGGATAAACCTCTTTTACGCATGGCCGCCCTCTTACACGACATTGGAAAGCCTGTGTCAAAAACAGAAGTAAAGGAAAATGGTTTTACAATCTATCATTTTTATAATCACGAGATGTATTCAGCAAAAATTGCGCGTGAGATTTTAACAAGATTAAAATTCAGCAATGCAGAAATTGATTACGTATGCCACCTTATTGAATGCCATATGTTCCACTACACTCCTGACTGGGGTGATGCTGCCGTAAGAAGATTTATGGTAAAGGTGGGAATTGAATACATTGATGATTTAATCGACCTCCGGCTTTCTGATATGTATGGAAAGTATAACGAAGATGTACGTAAGCACGATTCTGAAAGCTGCAGACTTTTGATTGAATTAAAAGAAAGAGTTACAGCCTTGAACGAAGAAAAATCTGTTCTTGGATTAAAGGATTTAAAGATAAACGGAAACGACCTTATTCAGCTTGGAATTAAACCCGGAAAACAGATTGGACAGATTCTAAATGAACTTTTTGAAAAAGTACTCGAAGCGCCTGAAATAAACGAAAGGGAAAAATTACTTGAGCTTGTAAAAGCGCGGATGAACGGTTAAAAAAAATGCCGGATGAATGCATTGCAGACCTCCGGCAGATTTCTTTATTCATCGATTTATTTAATCGGGCAAATTAAATCACCATATTCATTCTTTCTCGAACTTCGTCCAGTGTTTTTACTGCGATTTCGCGTGCTTTTTTAACACCGTCGTTCAGTACCTTACGGATATATTCAGGATCCTGTTCAAGTCTTGCTCTTTCTGCTCTTAATGGCTTGAGTTTTTCGTTCATAGCTTCTGTTAAGATAGATTTAAGCATTCCGCCGCCACCGTCTCCAATACGTGCAGCAATAGCTTCTGGAGCTTCGCCGGTACAAAGGCTTATGAGCATAAGAAGGTTTGCTACTTCCGGGCGGTTTACAGGATCGTATGTGATGTTTCTTTCCTGGTCTGTCTTTGCTTTTTTAATCAGTTTTGCAGTTTCGTCTTCTGTCGCAGAAAGCATGATTGCGTTTCCGCGTGATTTAGACATCTTCTGGCTTCCGTCAAGCCCCAAAATCATAGGTGTTTTAGAAAGTAAAACCTCAGGCAGCGGGAATACAGGTTCTTTTCCCATATCTGTACAGAATTTTTTATTAAAGCGGCTTGCGATTGTACGTGCCATTTCGATGTGTGGTAACTGGTCTTTTCCGGCCGGTACAACGTTTCCTTTACAGAAAAGGATATCTACAGCCTGGTGAACAGGATATGTATACATTCCCGCATTTACATTTGTTAAACCTGCAGACTGGATTTCTTCTTTTACGGTAGGATTACGGCTTAATTCAGAGTTAGAAATCAGTGTTAAAAAAGGAATCATGAGCTGGTTAGCTTCGGGGATATATGAGTGAGGATAGATGATTACATCCTGTTTTTCGGGATTAATTCCTGCTGCAAGGTAGTCGATTACAAGCTGTTTTGTATTCTGGCTGATTTTATCGAAAGCATCGTGGTCTGTTAAAACCTGATAGTCTGCAATTAAAATCATTGTAGGAACACCAAGATTTGCAAGGCGTACACGGTTCTGAAGACTTCCAAAATAGTGACCTATGTGTAAAAGTCCTGTAGGTCTGTCGCCTGTTAAAACTCTGTATTTTTTAGGATTTTTGATTAAATCATCTTCGAGTTTTTTACTTCTTTCGATTGCGGCAGCATAACTTGCATTGATATCTGTATTCAGGATTTCTTCACTCATAATTAATTCCTTTCTTAAAAAATTTTTCTTATTTTACAGTTTTCTTTTTTTTCTTTCAATGATTTATATAGCAATAAAATGAAAAAAAATTTATACTCTGCTCAAGATATGAATGCAATAGAAGTTTTCCAGGACTGGCTTGATGATTATTTAAATTTTGAACAGCTTCCTCAAAAAGACATTTTCTGGCTCGACACAATAGATTATCTATGCAAACGTTTTGATAATCCACAGGATTTTGCTCCCTGCGTTCATGTTGCCGGATCCAAGGGAAAAGGCTCAGTTTCAAAGATGATTGCCTGTATCTTAGAAGAAGCAGGATACAACGTAGGCCTTTATTCATCCCCACATATAAGCGATTTCCGTGAAAGAATCTGTAAACCTTCCGGCTTTTTTGATGAAAAAATCTATGAACAGACTATAAAAGAGATGGTTCCGAATATAGAATCCATTCTCACCCTGCCCGCTGACCGTGCCATCACATGGTTTGAGCTTGTCACACTCTTTGCATTTTTGTGCTTTAAAAACGCAAATGTTGACTGGTCAGTTTTCGAAGTAGGACTTGGCGGCCGACTTGATGCAACAAATATCATCCGTCCACGCCTGTGCTGTATTACTCAGATTGAGCTTGAACACACAGAATTTCTTGGCGATACCCTCGAAAAAATTGCTGCGGAAAAAGCCGGAATCATTAAAAACTGCACACCGGTAATTGTTGCACAGCAGCAAACTCAGAGTGTAAAAAGAGTATTCAGCGAAAAGGCATTTACACGTCACGCTCCTTGTTATTTTGTGGAAGACTTAATCAAAAACGCAAGCTACAGTTTTAAAAACAAAAAAATGAACATTCATTTTGAATCAGAAATCTTTAACCGGCCTATAGACACAAATATGAGCATGCTCGGAAAAATGCAGATTCAGAATGCGGCTATGGCGGCAATAGCGGTAAGAAAAATCCTTCCAAATCTTGATGAATCAATAATCGAAAAAGGACTTTCAAAGGCAAAATTACCGGGAAGATTCGAAATCATAGAAAAACCAAAGGGTTATAAAGAGATTCCAAACCTCATCTTGGACGGAGCTCATACCTATAACAGCATAAAAGTCACAATCGACACGCTTAATAAAATCCTTGGGGAAAATAAAGTAAACCTTCTTTTTGCATGCGCAATCGATAAGGACATAGAAGATATAGCTGGTTTATTCAAATATAGGTTCAATAAAATATATGTAACACGCCCGGGCGATAAAAAACAGTCGGACATAAACCGCGAAAAAAATGCTATGAAAGAAGCGGGCTTAGACTTTAGTGCCGATGCAGATTATAAGATGATGATTAAAAAAGCATTCGAAGAGTCTGCAGAACAGGGCGTTACCCTCTTAGTTACAGGTTCATTCTACCTTGTTGCAGAAGTCGTGGATTTTATGAAAAACGCGTGATTTTACATCAGTTATTAACCTGAGTTTCCGGGGCGTTGATTTTATCCGCCTACTCAATCACCCTTTCTACGCGCTTTGTAAGGCTTGTTAAAACTTCGTAAGAGATTGTGTTTCCAAGTTTTGCCAATGCTTCTGCGTCGTTTAATGCACCACTTTCTTTCGGGCCGAAAATCAAAACCTTATCCCAGAGTTTTACATCCGGATTATTTTTTCCTATGTCTACCATGCACTGATCCATACAGATTCTTCCGCATACAGGATAATTTTTTCCGTTGATTGTTACTTCGAGCCCCGGTGAAAATCTTCTTAAAAGACCATCAGCATAGCCGACAGGAAGAACAGCAATATCCGTGTCTTTTTTACAAATATAGGTTCTTCCGTAAGAAACTGATTTACCTTTAGGGAAAGGTCTTATTGCAACAACCTGTGTCTGAAAAGCAAGAACTGGTTTTATATCAAAATCTTTGTGGATTTTTGTAAGATATTCTTTTGTAATTTCATCAGGATAGTAGCCGTATGTGATGATTCCAGAGCGAACCATATCAAAATGCATGTCAGGATTATTTAAAATCGCTGCACTTGCGGCACATGAGCATACACCAGGATCTATTCCCTTGTCTTTTACATAATTGACTGCATTTACAAAAGCCTTGTACTGTTCCTTTGTAAAGTCCTGATTTTTTTCTGCAAGACTGTCCGAAACTGCAAAATGAGTACACATACCGCTAAGTTTAAGATGATTTGAACTATTGATTAAAACTGCTTCTTCGCCAGCTTCCTCGGGGTAACATCCGATTCGCCCCATACCTGTGTCTACTGCAAGCTGAACGTTTAATTTTTTATCATTTTTGTAATAACTGTCCGCAACGTCCGAAAAGAGTTTGATATATTCTTTTCCGAATACAAGAGGAGTGATGTCGTATTCAAAAAGCTCTGTAAATTCGTCAGGGATACAAAGGCTCAGTAAAAGAAGATTTGCCTTAATGCCTGCTTTTCGTAATTCAATCCCTTCGTCTACGGTTGCAATTGCAAGATACTCAACGCCAAGCTTCTGGGCAATCTGCGAAGTAAGGATGGCATTGTGGCCGTAACTATCCGCTTTAACTGCGATGCAAAGCTTAGTTCCTGGTTTTAAAACGTTTAATATCTGCTTTATATTGTATTCAAGATTATCTTTGTAAATTACTGCTTTAGTACATCTTTTCATACGAAACCTTCTGTCTGTAACAAAAAATCATAAAAATTGTTGTTAAAAATTGATATAATTTTATGTTTAAGACGATAATTTAGCAATATCTTATTGTAAAAATTGTGTGTTAAATATACAATATTATGAGGGAAAATTTATGAAAGTAGTAAAACTTTTTTTAACTGTTACATTATTTTGTTTAATTGCATCTTGTGCTTCTACATCTGAATCTGGAAATGGCGGACCTTTAAATGACACAGAAAAAGAGTTCGTTGAATCGTTAGCAAATTACAAATTATCTGTAATTTCGTCACCTAAATTTACGGAAGTTGATAAGCCGTTTGCAACTCCTTATGTCGTACAGGTTAAAACTGTAAAAGGCGCTGTTGTACCTGACTTTTCAATCACTGTTTCATATCCTGCTTCTAAAAAGAATTCAGAATATGTATTTAAAACAGAAACTCTTACTTCCGGAAAAGACGGTAAAGTAAGCTTTAAGCCTGATTCTGTTTCATTTACAGCAAACACAAAAATCGAGTTTTATATAACTCCTGTTTCAAAGAAAAAGCTTGTAATTGATGCAGTAAAAGAAAGAGCTGTAAAAGCTGATTTCAAAATCAATTCTAAATTTGTATCTAAGGGTGCAATCTTAGCTGTATGGGATTTTGACGAAAGAGATAAGCCTTCGAATAACTTCTTTTATTTGAACGGAGATCTTCAGAATCTTGGTACATTAAAAATCGGAAACGCACCATTCAGTGATATTTCAACTTTAAAACTTACACCACAGGAACTCTATAAAAAGAATGTAGAGATCATTGGTAATACATATGGATACCTTATTGGTGGAACTGTAAAATTCGAAAAACCTTACGAAAAAGACGACAGCGGTTACACTGTTTATTGTATTGGAGAATTCTACGTAATCAATATGGAAAACGGTGAGGAAGTATTCAGAACTACAGTAAAAAAGACAAGCAAAAACGAAAAATACAACAACGCTGTAAAAGATTGTAAAAAAGCCGTTTCAAAAGGTTTCGTAGACGAAATGGTTGAAAAGTTATAATTTTTTACTGTTTATCTGGAGATAGAAATTGATTTATACAGACACTAGAGACAGTAAGGTAAAAGTTGATTTTAAAACTGCTGTAATGAAAGGAATGAATCAGGCTACAGGTGGTTTGTACATTCCTACAAGTTATCCAAAGCTTGATGAATCTTTTTTAAATAAAAACCCTGCTCCTTCTTTCAGAGATATTGCTTTAAACATGGCAAAACCTTATGTAGAAGGAGAAATTCCTGATGAAGATTTAGCCGCAATCATTCAGGATGCATATCCTTTTTCGCCAAAGGTTGCTCCTCTTGATGCAGCATCTTATGTTCTTGAATTATTCCATGGTCCAACCTGCGCATTCAAAGATTTTGGTGCCCGCTTTATGGCAAGAACCATGTCTTACTTTAACAGAAACGAAAAAACTCCCCTTCACATTCTTGTAGCAACTTCGGGAGATACAGGTTCTGCAGTTGGAAGCGCATTCCACAATGTTCCGGGGCTTGATGTAACAATCCTTTATCCGGAAGGAAAAATCAGTTTAATTCAGGAAAAACAGCTTTCTACATTTACAGGAAATGTACGCGCACTCAAAGTAAAGGGAACTTTCGATGACTGCCAGAAGCTTGTAAAAACTGCATTTACAGATAACGGATTAAGAAAAAAACTCCGCCTTTCATCTGCAAACTCAATCAATATTTCACGCCTTTTACCACAGAGCTTCTACTACATGTATGCAGCCCTTATGGTAAAAAATAGAGCTCCTTTGGACAACAAGATTGATGATCCTTCAATCCTCATGGTAGTTCCATCAGGAAACTTCGGAAACCTTACTTCGGGTCTTATTGCACGCGAAATGGGAGCTCCAATCAAAGGATTTATTGCTGCAACAAATACAAATAAAACTATTCCGGACTGGATTGCAACCGGAGATTACGAAGCACGTCCTTCTGTAGAAACTTACGCTAACGCAATGGATGTTGGTGCACCAAGTAACTACGAAAGAATTAAGGCAATGTATTCTTTAGAAGAAGTTCGTAAGCTCTTTGGTTCATACTGGCTCGATAACGATGGAATTATTAAGGCAATTGATGCGTGCCATACAAAAACAGGTTATATCATCGATCCACACGGAGCTATCGGATACAAAGCCTGGGACGACATAAGAAAAGGTGCAATGGAAGATCTTATTAAGGGAAAGAAAAACGATATTTCTGTACCGGGTCTTACACCAAACATTCCTGACTGGGCCGATGACGTTGTAAATAAAAAAGCAATCGGTGTTATTCTTGAAACAGCTTCTCCTGCAAAGTTTGGACAGACAGTTTCTGAAGCAATCGGAAAGGAACCTCCAATCCCTGCCCGCCTTGAAGAAGTAATGAGAAAACCAGACAGAGCAATCCCAATGGAAAATGATTATAAGAAATTCAAGAACTGGCTTTTAGCTAATCTTGAATAGAAAAAATGCAGGCTTGACGAAAAACAATCGTATTACGGTTAGAAAATAATCATCGAGCTTACATAAAATAATCAATGAAACAAAAAAAACGGAAATCAGAAAATCTGATTTCCGTTTTTCATTTAACGCTTACTATTAAATTTCTACCGTGTAGAATTATCCAACAAGGAAGAATTTAATAAGGAAGATTGCAGAAAGGATGTATGTAAGGATTGATACATCTTTTGCTTTTCCTGTTGTAAGTTTAATGATTGTGTATGTGATCAAAGCAAGACCAATTCCGTGTCCGATAGAGCTTGAAATTGGCATAGCAAGGAGCATGATGAATACCGGAGCTGCCTGAGTAATATCGGTAAAATCAATCTTTTTGAGGTTACTGAGCATCAAAATACCAACGTAGATTAATGCAGCAGAAGTAGCAGCAGAAGGGATGATTGCGGCAATTGGAGAGATGAACATACAAAGAAGGAATACAATACCAGTTGTGAGTGCAGTTAAACCTGTGCGTCCACCAGCTTCTACACCAGAAGCAGATTCAACGAATGTTGTTACAGTTGAAGTACCAGTACAAGCACCTGCAACAGTACCAACAGCATCTGCAAGGAGAGCTTCCTTCATCTGTGGCATGTTACCGTCTTTGTCGAGCATGTTTGCTTTAGAAGCAGTTCCAACTAAAGTTCCGATTGTATCGAACATATCGATGATACAGAATGTGATTACCAAAGTGATGATAGTAAACCATCCGATTTCTGGGAGAGCTTTAAAGTTGAATTTGAATAATGTATTTTCTGCCATGTCTTTGAAAGGTGGAAGCCATGAAGCACCAGCAAGTGAAGCGAATGGATTTACTTTGAAGAAGATTGCTTCTCCAGCCCAGTAAAGAACGCTTGCAGCGAGCATACCGATGATTACAGAACCTTTTACACCTTTGTGAGCTAAAGCGATGATTACAAAAAGACCGATGAACATAGTTGCAACAGTCAAAACCATCCAGCCATAGCCTGAACCCATTGTTCCTTTAGCAAAGTTAGCTGTGAGTGCTCCAAAGAAATCTCTCATTACAAAGAATGGACCGCCAGTTTCTGAATAAACACCAGCGTTAGATCCAAGACCAATGTTCATGAGCATAAGACCGATTGCAGGTCCAATTCCAAGACGAACACCAAGAGGAATTGCATTAACAATTTTTTCTCTTACATTAAGAATCGAAAGGATAATAAAGATAATACCTTCGATTAAGATGATGATTAAGCCTGTCTGGAAAGATTCAAGATAGCTTAAACCTGTGATAGAAGCAATCTGAACGATTACAAATGCAAAGAAGCTGTTTAATCCCATTCCTGGAGCCATTGCAAATGGTTTGTTAGCACAGAATGCCATTACAAACATACCGATTGCAGAAGCGATACATGTTGCAAGGAATATACCGTTCCAGAGTCCTGGTCCACCATTGCTTCCAAAACCTGTTAAGAGGTTAGGATTTAAGGCAATGATATAAGCCATTGTCATAAAAGTTGTAAGACCGGCAATTATTTCTGTTTTTACAGTAGTGCCGTTCTCCTTTAATTTAAATAACTTTTCCATCAATTTCCTCCTGATTACGAATTGAAAAGTATTTTTAAATTATACCACGCAGGAGGAAAAATTTAAAAGAATTTCGAATATGAATTTAAAGAATTTTCAAAAAAAAATGGCCCCTGAAAATACAGGAGCCACGTTTGTTCTTTGGAAAAATTAATGCTTTATAACATCCTGAATAAGATACAAAACTTTATCAGGGCAGGCTTTTATACATTCGCCGCAGCTTGTACATTTTGTGTAGTCGATTACAGGAAGACCAGAAGAAAGATCTATAGCACCTTCGGGACATTTTCTCTGACACATGCTGCACTTAAAACATCCACCGGTACAGTCTTTTCTTATCTGAACTTTGTTATCTGATGTATTTTGACACAGGGCAATTGCTCCACGAATATCTGAATCAATAATGTGGATAAGATTTTTAGGACATGATTTAACACAGTTTCCGCAGCCAACACATTTTTTGTAGTTGATGACAGGAAGACCGTCTTTAGTAACCTTAATGGCTCCAAACGTGCATGAAGCAACACAGTCTCCAAAACCAATGCATCCATACGCGCATTTTTTAGTGCCGTTCATAACAAGCTGCGCAGCCTTACAAGTCTTAACCCCCTCATACACCGCCTTTGAGGCTGCGCGTGTACAGTCACCCCTACATGCAATTACTGCTGCCTTTGGCGTAATCTTTACCCCGGCTTTGCCCAAAATCTCTCCAATCTTAGTAGCACAATCCGCTCCGCCGGCAACACATCCGTTTGAAGGTGCATCTCCTTTAACAACAGCGCCTGCAAATGCATCACATCCTGCAAAACCGCATCCTCCGCAGTTTACACCAGAGAGAACTTGTCTAACCTGTTCAACCTTTGGGTCTGTTGAAACATGGAAAATCTTTTTAAAAAGTCCGAGCAAAACTCCAAGAATAAAGGCAATTGCAACTGCACAAATAACTGTATATAAAATTACGTTCATAATTCTTCCCTCTACTTAATAAGCCCTTTAAAACCTAAAAAGGCCAGACTCAATAAAGAGGCTGTAACAAATAAAATCGGTGTTCCCTTAAAGCTCTGTGGAATCTTTGCAATTTTGATTCTGCTTCTAACACCACTCATAATTACCATACTGATTAAAAATCCAACAGCAGAACCCAATGCATAAACAAGGCTCTGACCATAGCTGTAATCAAGCTTGATACAGTTGATTGTAATTCCTAAAACCGCACAGTTTGTTGTGATGAGCGCAAGATATACACCCATTGCATTATAAAGACCTGGCGATTTCTTTTTTAAGAAAAATTCTACAAGCTGAACCAAAGACGCAATAATCAGGATGAAGAAAAGGGTCTGTAAGAATTCAAGCTTGAGAGGAATCATAACAAAATTATAAATAGGCCATGTAACAGCTGTTGCAAGGATGATTACGAATGTTGTTGCAAGACTCATTCCGGTTGCTTTTTGTGTATCGTTTGTCATACCAATAAACGGACAGATTGCAAGATACTGGATGAAAACTACGTTATCTATAAGGGCTGACTTAAGAAAAATACTTAAGGTGTCTAATAAAATATCCATTATTCAGCCTCCTTTGAATTTTCCGAAGTTTGTAGCATAAATTCTTCATCTTCTGCTTTTTTGATTTTATTAAGCTTTACATTTTTTCCAAACTGAACTAAAGCGGCAATAATTCCAAATACTAAAAAACCGCCTGGTGCACTGTTGAAAAGTCCGATTCTGTATTCTTCAGGAATCAATTCAATTCTTAAGGCAGTTCCGTCGAATAAGGTTCCGGCTCCAAAAAGCTCACGGATTAAAGAAATTGCAACCATAACGATTGTGTATCCTATTCCCATTCCAAAGGAGTCTAATACACAGTCGCCGATGTTATTTTTTGAAGCAAAAGCTTCTACTCGTCCCATTATGATACAGTTTACAACGATGAGCGGAAGAAAAACCCCGAGCGCGTCGTAAAGGGATTCAACATAAGCCTGAAGTATGAGCTGAACCATAGTTGTAAAAGCTGCAATAACTATGATGAAAACAGGAAGACGGATTGCAGTTGGAATAAGCTTTTTAAACAAGCTGATTACTATTTCGCTCATCAAAAGAACGAAGGTCATACAAAGTCCCATTCCAAAGCCGTTGAAAATACTTGTTGTTACACCTAAAGAAGAACAAAGTCCGATGTTCAAAACTAAAAGAGGATTTTCAACTAAAAGTCCTTTTGTAAAAGTTTTAAGTTTGTTAGACATTATTTACCCTCCTCTTTTAGAACTCCGGCCTTGCTTAATTTAAAAGATATGGCTTTTACACCTGTATCAATCATATCTCCAAGACCCTTACTTGTAATTGTTGCTCCAGAGATTGCATCAAAGTTCTGTCCGTCTTTAAATCCGCCTGTAGCAGATTTTCCTTCGAACTGACCGTAGAAGGTTTTTCCGCTTGGAAGTGTAAAGCTTGGACTGTTTGCCTTTAAACCAAAGCCCGGTGAATCAGAAAGCTCAAGGATACGAACACCTGTAACAACAGAGTCTAAATCCATGGCAATAATAATTTTTCCTTTATCGTAAGTAGGACCGGTTACCTGAATAACTCCGCCTATAACATTTCCGTCTTTTTTAGCAAAATAAAAATCCTTTACCTTGATGCTCGAGGTGCTGTTTTGTTCATAAAAATCTGAATCATCATCAAGCTCAAAATTATCTGCAACGGCAAAAACTTCCTGCATGGCAGCCTTGGCTTTTTCATTCTGATTGCTTGCAATTTTAGGAGCAGTAAAATAATTTACAACAGCTAAAACAGTACACAAAACAACCGAATAACACACGAGGATGAGCCCCAGCTTTAGGATTTCTTTTGTATCTTTTTTGGTATGTGATTTTGAAACAGTGTATTTTTTAGCCATATTACTTTCCTCCTAAAGAAGGATCTTTTTCTTTTAAATCAAACTCTTTGTTGATTTTTTCTGTATCAGGCCTTCTGTTTCCTTTTTTACCGTAGCCGTACATTCGGTTTGTAAGGTTGTTCAGGAATGGAGCTACAGAGTTCATGATTAAAATACTGAACATAACTCCTTCAGGATATCCGCCGAATTTTCTGATTAAGAAAGTGATTAAACCACAGCCTGCACCGAAAACCAATCTTCCGTATTTTGTAACAGGAGTTGTAGCATAGTCTGTAATCATAAACACGGCGCCAAACATAATTCCACCGGTTAAAAGAGTGATTAGAATTTCGTTTAAGCCCGCCTGAACAGTTCCCTTACTTACAAGTCCTGAGATAAATGAACAAAGGCTTACTGTAAAAATCATTCCAAATGGAGCGCGCCAGTCTATTATTTTAAGAGCGAGTAAGAAAACAAAAGAGATTAAAATCAAAAGAATTGAAGTTTCACCAAGACAACCTGCCCTGTTTCCAAGGAAATACTGCATAAAGTCGATTGAATCAACAGTACCTGCTTTTAATTTAGAAAGAACTGTGGCAGAGCTTATTGCATCAATTCCTGTCATCTTTGGAACAATCCAGCTTGCACCCATTACAGCCGGAAAGCTTATGAATAAGAATGCACGACCTGTTAATGCCGGGTTGAATACGTTTGAACCGATTCCTCCGAATAAGCCCTTTGCAATTATGATTGAAACAGCAGAAGCAAGGATGAGCTGCCACCACTGGATTGTAGGCGGACACACAAGTGCAAGTAAAATACCCGTAACTACTGCCGAAAGATTTTTAATCACTACCTTTTGTTTTGTGCAGAGCTGGAATAAAAGTTCAAAAATAACGCAGGAAGCAACAGAAGTTAAGATTGCAATTAAGGCATTCAAGCCAAAAAGATAAACTGAATAAATGCATTCAGGTAATAAAGAGATGATTACAAGTCCCATGATGTGGGTTGTAGTTCTTCCAAAAACAAAATGAGGACTGGAAGAAATATGAAAAAGTTTATCGCTCATTATTTACCCTCCTTTGCTTTAAGTGCTTCTTTTTGTTTTTGTTCCATCATTTTCTGCCTTACAATATTTTTACCAAGTCTTACTCTCTGAACAATCTTGATGTGGGCAGGACAAACAAAGGCACAGCAGCCGCATTCAATACAGTCCATAAGACCAAAGCGTTTTGCTTTATCAACGTTTCCGCTCTTTAATTCACGGATGATTAAAACAGGATTAAGTCTCATTGCACATCGGGCAACACAGTTTCCGCATGAAATACACTGATCTTCTTCCTCTAATAAAGTTTCTTCATCGGTTAAGAATGTAACTCCGCTTGTACCCTTTGTTACAGGAAAAGACAGAGTAGACATTGCAAAGCCCATCATAGGACCGCCCGAAATAATCTTTTGTGTACGCTCTTCGTCGTATTCGAAATATTCCGGTACAAGATCAGAAACAAGGGTTCCAAGTGGTACTTTTAGATTGCATGGTTTTGTAGTTCCAAAGCCCGAAATTGTAAATACACGAGAGATAAGAGGAAGGCCAAGACGGAATGCATCGCTTATGGCACAAACAGTACCAACGTTACAAATTATGGCACCTGCATCGGCCGGTAATTTTGCAGAAGGGATTTCTACGTTCAGACAGGCAGAAACAATGAACTTTTCTGAGCCTTGAGGATATTTTGTTTTTACAACACAGATAGAAATCTTATCTTCGTAGCCTTTGTTTATGATTGTGTCTAAGAGCAAAGGTTTTAAGTTAGACTTGTTTTCTTCGAGTGCAATGATTCCTCTTGCGTTTACAAGGTGAAGACAGATTGCAAGACCGTCGATTACCTTATCTGTATTTTCCTGTAAGAGACGTTCGTCGCAGGTTAAATAAGGTTCACATTCAGCTGCATTTAAAAGTACATAATCAATTTTTTTATCTGGCGGAGGATTGAGTTTTATATGAGCCGGAAAGGATGCTCCACCCATACCGGTGATTCCGGCGTTTTTAATTCGATCAATTGCTTTATTAAAACTACATGTAAAAGGATTAAGCTTATCCATTAAGTTTACGCGGTTTTCGCCATCGCTTTCGATAACGATACAAGGAACTTCCTGATTTCCTGTAGTGATTATTTTCTGAATCTTTTTTACAGTTCCGCTTACAGAAGCATGTACGGGTACATTAAAAGGCTTATCACCATTTGCAATGATATCTCCGGCAGCTACCTTATCCCCTGGTTTTACTAATGGAGTATTTGGGGCTCCACCCATTGTGACAGGAATATAAACTGTTTTTGATTTTGGAAAAGCTTTTGTGACAGGACAATCACGCGAAAGCTCTTTTCTTTCTTTTGGAAAAATTCCACCTTTAAAACTATGTAATTTAATATGAAGCATAAAGTAAATATATCATTTATAATAAGGAAAATAAAGAATTTTTAAGGATAATTTTTGTTTATATTTATATAAAGATTTACTTTAAGACCGATTTTCTGTAAATTATCAAAAGGAACAAAAAATGAAAAATAATAATCAGAAAACAAAATCATTCAAAAATAATATTTTAACTTTTGACGTAGCATTGGCTTTAATCATCATAACTTCTATCTTTGCAACATCGCTATTCACTTCGTGCCAGAAAAAATCAGAAACTTATTTTGAAAGCATGAACACTTTTATGAAGGTTCAGGCATACGGAGATAAGGCAGAAGAAGCAAACGATGCAGCACAAAAATATATCGGAAGTCTTGAAAAATTAATCTCTGTTACAAAGCCCGAAAGCGATATTTATAAATTAAATCATTCAGAAACCTTCCCGGTAGAAATTAATGATCAGACTTTAGACTTGATTAAATTTGCATTAAAGATTGCAGATAAATCAAACGGTGCATTTAATCCGTGTCTTTACCCTGTTAGCAGCGCCTGGGGATTTACAAAAAAGCAGTACAGAATTCCACCACAGGATGAAATCAAAGAAAAATTAAAACTCTGCGACTGGAAAAAAGTCCGCATAGAAGGCAATAAAGTTTTTATGGAAAACGGAATGCAGTTTGATTTAGGTGGAATCGGAAAAGGCTTTGCCGGAGACGAAGCTGCAAAAAAAATGAAGGAATTTGGAATTAAATCTGCACTCCTTGATTTAGGCGGAAATATTCAGCTGATTGGTTCAAAGCCCGACGGAAGTTTATGGGTGATCGGAATTAAAAATCCTATTGATGGTGATGTTCTTGGAAGTCTTAAGGCAAAAAACTGTGGAGTAATCACAAGCGCAGGATACGAAAGATTTTTTGAAGGACCTGATGGTCATAAATATATTCACATTTTTGACGGAACAACTGGCTGCCCTGTAGAAAATGATTTACTTTCTGCTACGGCGATTGCAGAATCGGGAACTTATGCAGATGCCCTTTCTACTACCCTTTATGTTTTAGGAAAAGATAAAGCCATAGACTTCTGGAAAAAATACAAGGATTTTGATTTTATTTTAGTAACAGATAAAAAAGAAATTTACGTAACCAAAGGCATTTATAAAGACTTTACACTCTCCCCAGACCACACAGATTTTACTGTGATTTGTGTAGAATAGACGGAAAGAGAAGAACCCACGTCATTGCGAGCGTAGCGCGGCAATCCACGTACCGACGAACGAAAGAAATACCATGCGTTCGTCATTGCGAGGAGCGAAGCGACGCGGCAATCTGCTCAGTCGATGTACATCTTTACAAAAGCGATTGTCATTCATGGATTGCTTCGCTACGCTCGCAATGACAGCACGACTGCCTTCCCTTCACACACCCTGCTGACACAATGGCGGCCCAACCCCTCAATCACAAAGTATCGACGTTACAAGTGGGCGGGCGGGAGCTTCGGCGTAGCTCGAAGCGGGGGCAGTTTAAGCGTAATACTGTGCCTGGGCGTTCCAGAGTTCGCTGTATAAGCCTTTGTTCGACATGAGCTTTTCGTGGTTACCCTGCTCTATAATCTTTCCTTCGTCGAAGACTATGATGTTGTCGCAGAAACGGCAGGAAGACATTCTGTGGCTTATGTAAATCGAAGTTTTACCTTCTACCATCTGGTCAAACCTCTGGTAGATTTCGAACTCTGCAACTGGATCAAGAGCCGAGGTTGGTTCATCCATGATTACAAATGGCGCATCCTTATAAAGCGAGCGTGCAATTGCAATCTTCTGAGCTTCGCCGCCCGAGATTTCTACCCCGTTTTCATCATCATACTGGTAAAGCTGAGTGTCTAATCCTTTTTCCATTTTAGAAAGACGTTCGCCAAAGCCTGCATCAATAAGGCATTTTTTAGCGCGCTCACGGTTGTAAACATTACTTCCTGAAACATTTTCTCCAAGCGGAAAGCTGAAGAGGTTAAAGTCCTGGAAAACGATTGCAAAAAGCTTTGCATATTCTTCGTTATCGTAATAGCGGATATCAACTCCGTTTAATAAAATCTGACCTTCGGTCGGTTCGTAAAGGCGGCAGAGAAGTTTTATAAAGGTTGTCTTTCCTGCTCCGTTTTTACCGACTACGGCATTCTTTGTTCCAAGAGTGATTTTCTGGTTTACGTGGCGCAGTGCCCAGGTTTCTGAGTTTGCATACTTGAACGAAACATCGCGGAATTCGAGTTCATAAACATTGTCATCACGCTTTTCTGTAGGGATAGTTCCGTCGTAGCGCTTGTTTTTAATCTCCATGTAATCGTAGAAGAACGAAAGATAGCGGCTCTGCATTTTAAGCTGAACAAAGTTACTGCTGATTCCGGTAATGCTTTCTACAAGTTTTGTATAGCTTGAAACATACATGATACATTTTCCGGCGCTCACTAATCCGAATACAGCCTTTAAACCAACGTAGGCATAGCTTGCAAGCTGCATAAAGCACTGCGATAAAAGTGGAATCATCGAGTTTCTAATGTCCTTTTTTATCCAGGCATTGCCTTCTTCTT
The DNA here is from genome assembly GCA_016286365.1 of Treponema sp. GTDB lineage: Bacteria > Spirochaetota > Spirochaetia > Treponematales > Treponemataceae > Treponema_D. Next base: position 199,016 of record JAEESN010000001.1, on the reverse strand, counting down.
CGAGCTTGTCGTTTGTTTCCTGTACGCGCTTTGTCATGAGCTTCTGCATCTTGTAAAGGCGGATATATTTACCTATAGAATAATCAAAAATCAGATTGAACCAGTAGCCGAAATAACGGTTATAAGAAACGTTCTTTTCGAAAAACTGCATCTGAAGTTCGGAAGATTTCTTGTTTGCCTTATACGACATAAAGACATGAACAGCAAGAACAACAAGCATAACCACAAAGCTGTACCACTGATTTAAGAAAAAGCCGAGTCCTGTAAGATTTCCCGCATTCTCTGCAAGAGGAATAAAAAGCGGAATAAGAAGAACAAGAGAATAAACGATTGTAGATATCTTTTCGATTATGCCTGCAAGATTATCTATAAAGCCGCGGATATCACCTCCTGCAGTAGAACCGTCCTTTGCTTTTTTGTACATATCAAGGGTTTCGTGCTTTTCAAGGATATCAAAATCAATATCCATGGTTTTATCTACAAGCATCTTGTTTATTTTTTGGGTAAGCTCGTGCTTTTTGACCCAGTTGATTAATTCAAGCCCCCAGCGGATAAGAATTAAAACAGAATCAATACAGAGCATAATCAGCACGTTTTTAAAGATTGATTCAAAGCTGTCCATGCGGAAAAGTCCGTCTAAGATGAGGCTCGAAAAATAAATGTTCACAAAGGGCTGACCGGCCGCAATGAGCTTTACAATAAAAACAAATGTTATGTAACCCGGGACTATTCTGTGAGTAAGGTTTAATACCTTGGATACTGTTCCTTTCATATTTTCTTTAGTTTTCATTAGATGCCTCCTCTATGTAGTAGTGGCTCTGAATATCAAAAATCTCTTTATACTTTCCGCCTTTTTTCATAAGCTCGTTATGTGTACCTTCTTCTACAATCTGACCTCCGTCTAAAAAGAGGATTCGGTCGCAGAACTTTGTACTTGCAAGACGGTGAGAGATAAACACGGCAGTTTTGTGATCTGCCATCTGATTGTATTCTTCGTAAATAGTGCTTTCTGCAATCGGGTCTAAGGCAGATGTCGGTTCATCCAAAATGAGCATAGGACCGTTTTTGTACATCGCTTTAGCAAGAAGAAGCTTTTGTGTTTCTCCTCCAGAAAGAACAATTCCTTTTTCGTCCAGAGTCTGGGTAATGTAGGTTTTCTCTTTTTTGGGAAGAGTGTTTACTTTAGAAAGTAAGCCGGCCTTTTTAAGACAGTCATTAAGTTTTTCCTTATCTGCATTATCCGGTTCGCAGCCGCAGACATTTTCTGCAATGGAAAGAGCGATTGGAGAAGTATCCTGGAAAAGAACACTTATCATATCCTGGTAATTTTCTACGCCTATGTCATTGATGCTTTTTCCGTCGATTAAGATTTCGCCGCCTGTAGGCTGATAAAGTCCGCACAGGAGTTTTACGATGGTTGTTTTACCAGCCCCGTTATTTCCAACCAAAGCAATTTTTTCGTCTGCACTGATTTTAAAGCTCACGTTTTTAAGGACCGGCTTATCGCTTCCTTCATAGGTAAAGCTGACGTTACGGAATTCAATGGAAGGAGCTGCCCCAGATTTTGAAATTGAGGCATCGCCAGGCTCAATCACTGCAGCGTTATGTTTAAATAAATCCTTCTGCTGCATAAAGGTATGGTAGTCGTTGAACTGGTGGCTTGCATCACGGAGGTTTGCAAAGTGCATGGAAACGTCGTAGATGTACTGAGAGAAATTTGCAATCACACCAAGGTAGATTGTAAAGGTTGCAGCATCAATTTCTCCAGAAAGAACCTTGTAAATCAAAAGTGTATAGGCAGCCCAGTCGCGAACAAAATTAAAGGCAGTATCGGCAATTGTAGGATAATACCATTTAAGCTGGTAGCGGTAACGGAACTTTCTGTAGATGTTAATCATCTTATCAAAATGATAATCAAAAAGCTTTTTAAGACCAAAGATGCGGATATCCTTTCCGGCACTGATGTTCATGCTGTTTCGTTCATAATAATTCATCTTGCGCCACGGCTCAGAAAAGCTTTCGCGGTGAGAGTCCCCGTATTTTACTGCATGATTACGAATGAGGACATCAACAACAAACATGCCAAGCGTTAAGGCTAAAACCTTCCAGTCAAGAATAAAAATAGCAGTACCATAACTGAAGATTCCGAGCACAATCACAACGAATTCCATGGAAAGAGTTGAAACAAGCTCTGCACCCTCGTAGTTACTGCTGACTCCCTGAACACCCTTCCCCATTTTTTTCTGCTTAGGCTGAGGTTCAATGTTCAGATAGTCTGTGTTGATAGCCTTTTTAATAAAATCGAGCATAAATACACTGATACGGGTGTAAGTATGCTTAAGCTGCATCTTTTTTTCGCAGAATACTTTGACCGCAGAAAACACGCAGAAAAAGCATGCAGTAGTTACGATATACAAAAGAAAAGTCTGAACACTTCCGCTTGTAATCCCCTTAATCGCCATAGCCGGGATAAGAGTATTGATGAACGGAAGCGAAACAGAAATCACTATGTAAATAAGAACGAGCGGAACAGCCGCAGGGTATCTTTTAAACATAGCCTTGTAAACAATAAAAGCATTTTTAAAGATAGTATTCTTCTTTTCTTTTTTGTCTTTCATTATTTCCCCCATTTTTTAAGATGAGTAAAATATAAACCTGATTTTATTTATTTATATAAAAAGTACACGAAATGTAAAATTTAGGGCACGAATTGTTGATTTTGATTACAGCGGAATCATGATTTCTGTAGCAAAAACTCCGGGCTCATTTTTTCGGTTTACATAGCCATCATATTTTTCTGTAATCTTATCTATACGGCGTAATCCAAAGCCGTGCTCCCCTGTTTTACCCGTCACAAGTTCAGAAAGCTTTTTACGCCTGCGTTCTTTTGTAGAATTAGTAACAGAAATATAAAGCTGATTTTTAAAAAGCCCTATGTAGATGCGGATAAATTTTTGTTGCAGTCCTTCGCCACCTTTACCACTCGTCAGGATTTTTTCGCAGGCTTCGATTGCGTTGTCCATAAGGTTTCCGACGATTGCACAAAGATGAACATCGGGGATTTTTAAGTCGGAAGGAACTTTTGCAGTGCAGGATACTTCGATATTATTTTTACGCGCGATGGAAACCTTACTGCTCAAAATTGCATCAAGGCCAACATTACCCGTGCGGATTGCGATATCTATGCTGTCTAAATCCTTTTCAAGATTATCAAGATATAAGGAAAGCTCCTTTTTTTTATTCATCGAAAGCATGGCTTTTATAGACTGCATGTGATTGTGATAATCGTGCCGCCATGCCCTCATAGTCTGGTAGATATTCTGAACCTCATCGCGCTGCTTTTTAAGAACAGAATCCTGAAAGTTTTCGAGCTTTTTCTGAAAGCGTGATTTAGAAACCAGAATGGTAATCACAGAGCCAAAGATAAGAGAAAAAACAGAGATAAGGATGATGAGAAGGATGTTGTTCAAATTATTTTTCTTCCTTGATGTTACCAATTGTATTTTTATAATGATTAATAAACGCCTCGTTCAAATCTTTGTAGACATTTCGAGCGACCGGTAAAGTTTCGCCGGAGTCCAGGATGCAGTCAGTACGTGTGATTTTAGAAATATGATTTAAGTTTACGATGAGTCCACGACGGAGGCAGAAAAAATCAGAGTTAAAAACAGAAGATGCCTCGCTAAAGGATGATTTCCATTCACGTTCAAATAAATCAGTTTTAAGAAAAACATAATGAGCGCGCGCTTCCATATAGATGATATTTTTAAAAGGGATCTTTTCTTTCTGGGAACCCTGCTCAAGAATAAAAAAATCATCAGTTTTGGAGTGAGTTGAATAGACTGAATCAAGAAGTGAGTTTAAAACATCGGCCTTAAGAGGTTTTAAAAGATAGCGCACTGCCCCAACCTCATAGCCTTCGATTGCATAATCTTTAACACCGGTAACAAAAATGAGCTCCGACTGGCAGCCACGTTTACGAAGAGTTTTGGCAAGCTCCATCCCGTTCATGTTCTTCATCTGGATATCAAAAATCAAAAGATCAAAAGGAGCCGCATCTTCGCTTTCGAATAAAAACTGCTCGGCCGAAATAAAAGTTTCCAGGCTGATTACAACACCGCGCTCCTCTGCCCATTTTTTTATAAGGGAAGTTTCAAACTCGAGAACAATCTTTTCGTCTTCGCAAATTGCAATATGGAACATTTTTTAACCTTAGTAAAATATAACATAAATGGGGGGGCAGAATATAGTGCTAAATGCGTGGGAAGAGTGAGAATTATAACATTGCAAGTGCCTGTTGGATAAGTGAATCGCTCAGGCGGATGTTGCTGTTTTTTAATTGGTCAAAATATTGTTTTATTTCATCAGAAGAAATTATTCCTTCATTATGTGCTTGAATTAAAATTCCAATGGTACCGGTAATTGTTATTCCCAATTGTTGGGCAACTTTTCTTCCTTTTTTTTCGTCTATTATAAGAACATCAGATTTAAGTTCATCTGCAAGAATGATTGCCTGACTTTCTCCGTCATCAAGCCCACTTGCTGCCTGTAATATCTGTAAAGATTTCTTATTTTGAACAGAAGTTTTTTTCAAAAAAGAACAGGATATAACTATTGCTGCTTCATTTGTAAAACTAGATTTTGTTGTAAGTTCATCAAAAACAGCATCAGGAATAAGAACTTCTGTAAATAATTTTTCCAATAAATCTAGACGATTAATTTTAATAAGAGCAATTACAGGAGTCGTATCTGAAATAACTATCATGCTGTTTTACTCCTGAATTTTTTTAAAACAGAAACATCATTTTCCAGTTCATCTTTAGTCTGATCAAAATATGGAATACCTAAAGAACTGTAAAGTGCAATTAAATCCATTTTATGAATACCAAGTAATTGAGCAGCTTTCCCATGAGAAATAGTTTCATTAATTATGTATGGATAAAGTATCATCGCATTTCTAGTAAGAATATCTTTTTCATCTTCTAAAACAGTATATTCAGTTATTGTATCAGGAATATTTATAGAAACAGCCTGCATTGTCATAGCGATACCTCCATAGAACTAATATAACATAATTTTGTATAAAAATAAATTTTTTATTTTATTCTTTTTCCCATAATCTCACAGTCTAGAATTCTTGTGCCGTCGGGTTTAATCATGACATTTTCCCAGCGGAATGAGTTTTCTGTTATGTCTGAAAAAATCCAGTAGCTGTATTCTTCATCAAGAACTTTTCCTACGAGTTTATCACCTTCTTTTGTAAAACGGACTCTTTTCATACAGTGATCACAGGTATAACAGACGTCATAACATTTTTCTGATTTATTAAACATTCGAAACGATGATCCATATTCACCATCAGGCTCAGGAGATTTTTCTTTTGTAGCTCTGGATGGGAAAATAAAAATATCCTGTATCCCGGCTCCTTCCAAAACTCTTCGGAAAATCCACTCACCTTTTACATGACGTGCTTTACCACCATAATTATCATCATAATCACAATCCCAATCTCCAATAAGCGGAGCAAACCAGTCATATTCGTCCGGGATTTTATCTGTTTTTGAGCTGAGTAAGGCTTGGGTAAAAGTGTCCATTTCATTAATAAATATTTTCCAATCTTTTGTGACATAAGGTTCATTCCATTCATAGCTTGCAATACGTGGGGAACCTGTTTCATCTCCAAAACAATTTTCCATATATTCTTTTAAATTTTCTGGATTTTCTTCTATATCATAAAACTTTAAGTTTGGACAGTTTATTTTTGCCAATTCAACAGCCTGTTGTGTAACTTCGTTTTTACTTGAACCAAATAATTTTCTGATCATGATTAATCTCCTCTTGTTATATTACTTAATACTCCACTTCAAAATAATCCAGCGGGGCTTTCATCGCATTCTGGGCGATAAGGCAGGTATCACGCAGATATCCTCTTTCATTTTTCCACTGTGTAAGTCCACGGTAATAAAATATCTTTAATTTTTCTGTAATTATAAACGGGACGATGTTGTGTTTAAGGCATTCTTTGAACATGATAAGGCGGATTTCAAAATGAAGTGAAGCTGCTTGATAAAGCTTTCTGTAAGTTTAGTTTGGGCACCCTCGATTATAAGGTCTATGCAAGAGCACCTTCTACCCTTTCCTGAGCACAATAATTACGAACACTTCTTTCGCTGATCTGCCAGTTTTGAGCCAAATCTTCTACAGATATATATTTCACCTTACCCATAGGAAATATTATACCACGCTACAGGCAAAATATAAAACATAAATCACATCATAAAAAGGTTATATATTTTGCCGATAGATTTATAAGAAGAATAAGGAGGGGGAAGTCTCCCCCTCGGCCGCACGTTGTTGCGGCCTGCCCTCTCCAGCGGGGACACCCCGCAACGCCCCGAGAATCTTGTTATTAAAAATCAACTTTTTTTTAACTGATTTATTTATATATTAACTAAACATGATATAATATAAGGACTATGGAATTAATATATCATACACCAGAAACCAAAAATAACTATTCTAATTTTGATAAATCAATAATAAAAATTGTTGATAACGAAAATATAAAAATTGCATGCCCTTATATAGGAATTTCATATTTAAAAGAAGCAATAATTTCTAAATGTAAAGATTTTCAATTAATAACTGATATAAATGCATTATTTTATTCATTACGAAATAAAGATGATATAAATTCTACATTATCATTTATTGAGGAAAATAAAAATAAAATTAGACATTATTCCAATCTTCATTCAAAAGCAATTATCTCAAATAAACAAGCATTATTTGGTTCTTCTAATTTTACATATTCTGGAATTAATAGAAATAATGAATTATCTGTTCTAATCAATGAACCTGATAAAGTAAAGGAATTATCTAATTGGTTTGATTCTTGGTGGCAGTTTTCTGCTGAAATTAATATTGAAGAACTGAAGAAAAAAATAAAATCTTATAAACCTAAACAAGATTCAACTTCATCTAATGAATTATTTATAGCTAATAATAATATTATTAATTGTATATATAATAAACAAAAAAAATCAAAAAAAGAAAGTTATGAAGTAGATGAAGATTTCCTAAAAAATGTAGTTCTTAAACATTATAATGATAAAGAATGGTTACTATCTTTCTGTTCTTTAGCAAAACACATTCTCACAAAATTTAATATAAGTAACGATAATAATAGACTTTGTATTACATGTTGTGGTGGGCGTTATCAAATTGCAATTACCATTGGTCAACGATATATTATTTATCCTTTAGAAAAGAAAGAACCAACAATTGATCTTATTATGCCATTAGATTTTGATAAAGATAATGCAAAAAAGCAAGGTTTATATAAAACCACATATTTTACTAATCATACGCATCCTGAAGCAGCTTGGTGTAAATATACAACTACTTCTGGTTCATTTTCCTTAAATACAAAAACGATAACTGAATGGGAAACTGCAGTTGAAAAAGAACTGTATCGTACGAAAAACAACAGTGGCTATCGTTATGCGCACCAACCTATTTTATATTCTTTTATCATGGATGAAAAATTCCGTAATCGTATACTTAATGAAGTTTATAATAGAAAGAAAGAAATTCAATAAATATAAAACTTATAATAAAAAGAAAAAAACTATATGTTAAGACCTTGTCATAAATTCTGTCATTTACACAGAAAATTTTACAAGGTCTATTAAGTTCTATCATAAAATCTTTATAAATGACAAGTTTTTTAATATTTAAACTCTACCCAATCTAAAGTTTGCTTTAGCCATTCTTTAGTTTTCTCACTTTTTTGAATAAGATTTAGAACATCATTGTAGTCATAAATCGTTATTTTAGGATTTTTGATTTTTTTGTCTTTTGAAACACAATAAATACTCAGGTTTTTGTTTTTATATTTATTATAGGTTTCTTTTGAAAGATTTAATTTAATCTGTAAGTTTTCCTGTGTTTTACCTTTTTTACAGATTAAATCATAATCCTTTAACATTCCGCCCTTGTATGCAGGGACAAAATAACCATCTTCTTCTTTCAATTTTGCAATTAACGTTTCAAATTCTATTGGCGACAGACATTCAAGGTATTCATCAAAACTATCAACCTTTACTTTTTTCTTTTTATCACTACAAATATATTCTATTGCCTTTATATTTCCAAAATATGAATTTAAATGAGATTCTGGATTTTTAGGATCTTCTATGCTTTTAAAAGTTCCCATTGTAAGACGTGTACAAGATTTTATTGTAGCAAGAACTAATAGACAATCTACAATTTTTATTTTTTTTGATTAAGTCAATTTTAAATCCAATTGCCCTGTCTACATAATTACAATTCTTATAATAATCTTGATTAACAGATAAAGAAGAAATCTCTTCAAGCTTTCCGGCCTTTTTGTAAATGAATATATAATCTATACCATCATCTGCTGTTCCTATTGAAACTAAAATTGAATCATCATTTTCTTTTGTTTTAAGTGTGTTGATAAAATTTATTACATCCAAAGAAGTTGTTCCATTTTGTATTTTACCCAGCGGATCTTTTGTAAATACAGCCGCATAACCTGCAGATATCCATTTATTAACACAATCATAAAAAGGCCCGCCATGAGGTCCTTCTTTTATTTGAAGAAAATAGTATTTCATTTTTTCTCCTAAAGAATAAAAAAATTATTATAACTTTTCATAATAAGTTCTAATCTTAGCCGCCATCAACTTGCGTCTCTGAACTAAGAAAGTCTCATAATCTTTGAATGTCCAATCTTTAATCTCAACAGGAATACAGTTATCTGCAAGATTTTTTTTGATAGCTTCTTCTGATTTGAGATTACCTATATGGTATTCGCCGGTTTTGCACTGTTCTAAAACTTTTGTAAAATATTTACTTGGTTCGTCTTTGCCTACTGCGATGTTTGTTGGAGTATCAAGATATGTAAAGTTTGCAACCTGATTGTATTTTGCTTTGTCGTTGATTCCGTTATCAATCAGATATTGTTTTGGGAAGATATGATGAACATCTCCCATTGTTGTTATGAGATTTGAAAACTTTGAACCTTCGTTGAATAAGGAATCACTTCCTTCTCTGCAGGAAGCTGCCCAGAATACACAAAGATATGGACTGTTTACAGATGATGTTTCAAGGTTCTGCACAAGCTCAACATTCCAGAAAGTATCAGACAAAGTCTTTTCTACTTCTTCAAGCCAAGGCAAGAATCCTTTTTCTTTGATTCGGCGCAAATCTAAATCCATTGCAGATTCTGGAGATGCAATATAACGGCCAGTCAAAGTACTCATTACATACCAACGCTGAACATAGTTCTTTACCTTTGTTTTATCAATTGATGAATCTTTCAATAAACGCAGATAAAGAGTATATGCAAAATCTAGCGTTATATCTGATGTAATTAATTTTTTAGAAATAAACCCTGCATCTTTGATTGCAAGAACAAACTGCTTAAAGTTGTATTCGTTCATATAATCAAGAACACCACTAGAAAGTTTCTTGAATGTCTCTTCTGCAATCAATTCCTTAAAATCTTTTGTTTCAAAATCACGTCCCTGCAAAAGACTTACCAAATCTTTCATTTTTCCACGAGGATACTGAGACATAAATGCAACACGAAGCATATCGCTGTAATCAGGATCATAAATGTCATCATTATCATCTTTGAGCCATTTTAATTTTGGAGCATAATCAGTTTTTTCGAATTCTTCATCTTTAGTCATTTCTGGATACCATTTTGGATCCACAGCAAGATGAGAGAAATAGTCTATTGCTTTACGAAGCATATTTCCGCCGTAAGTTTCATTTGCAGCAATACGACTCATTGCAAAGTCAGCCTGATTAAGTTTTGTTCCTTGGCTGTTAATGCGAATAAAGATTTCTGTTACTTCATCAATACTTAATTCTTTATCAAATAATTCAATTACACCAAGTTTACGATTTTTGATGTCAATAAGTTTTGTAATCTGCTGATTAAAATCTTTAGGTGTAATTTCTGGATTTGCTTCACAAAAGTTTTGAACAAAAGAAAAAGAATCAAAACTTGTCTGAAAAATTACAGATATATCAGGAATCCATTTTTTATCTTTTAAGATAGCATTGTCCTGAACAGCAAAACACTCTTCATCATTTTTAGCAAAAGGATTATAAGCAATTGCTATATGTTTCTTTTCAAAATCAGCATTGAATACTTCAAGTCCGCTTAATGCAGTCATCATGGCAGTAACACGTTGCTGACCATCAATCATGATTTTCTTGCCAACAGAAAGGCTTCCGTCTTTAAGTTTTAAATCCGGACTCTTAGAGATAATCAAATAACCAGTTGGATACCCTTTATAAAGAGAATCCACAAGATCTCTAACTTGTTTTCCTTTCCATACAAACGGACGCTGAATCTCTGGGATTGCAATCTCATTTGATTTGATGAAGTTTAAGATTTGTTCTACTGTGTAGTCGTGTACACTGTATTTTTCGGACATTTATTCATCTCCTTCTTCTTTATTCTCTTTTATATAATTTGCAAGTTTTTCTAATTGTTTTGCACAATAAGCTTTACATTGTTCTTCATTAAAATTGTTGAAAAGATACTCTGGATATGCCATTTCTTGACCATCGGATAATAAAATAGTTTCCTTATATTTTTTATTTATATATCTTTCAGAAGAATTCTCTTTACTATAATAGTCATTATTTTCGTAATCAATTCTATCTGTAAAATAATTAAACCAATACCTAAAGGAAGAAAGAAACTTTTCATCTTTTTTTATACATTCATACAGGAATCCTGTATTAGTGCATAAATCATTTACATATGTATAATAATCAAATTCTTTATTTTGTTTTTGTATTTTTGTAAATATCTGTTTTTTAAACTCTGAATCTTCCAATCTAATATCCACATCAAATTCCTGGGCTAGTATTAGTTTATGCTTAAATCTACGATAATTAACAAATGATGTATTATGAGATAGTTTTTTTATATATTGGCTATATGAACAATTAATTGAAAAACTACAATTATCAGAAAGACAAACATAATACTTAAAAGTATTAAACAATCCTACATAACACCAAAGTTTATTATCAAATGTAAATAATATTAAATTATGATATACTTCTGTTTCTTGATTCTCAATAAAATCATCAAAAATTGTTAATGGATAATATGGAATTATCTCTTGATTAAATTGTATTTCTTTTAATTCTACTAATTTATACACATGAATTTTAGAAGTTAAAATATCTGTAGGAAGCTTCTTTTCATTAAAATAATGTACTGCATAATTAAATGCAATTTTTTTTATTCCATTTAGAAAACTATTATTATCTGATATTCTAAACAACTCAAAATTATATGCCATGAACATTGATTTATCGTAATTATTTTTTAATTTTTTCTGTAACTCAGGACAACTTGTAATTTTTCTATCTTTTACAATTACATCATATTTTCCAGAATTAACCGTTATTCCTTTTGCATGAATCGAATGTTTAGAAACTTTTTTATTTGTTTTATCAAGTTTATCTATATGCATTAATATAGGAATAAACATATCTGTAAACGGTTTATCAATTCTTTTTCCTAAGAACTCATTACATTTATCACAGCATATTTTCTTCGATTCAAGAGAACCTCCTAAAGCATTTTGAATAATATGTTCTTTGCTTATTTTTATGATTTCTTGATTACAATAGACGCACTTCATCTTATTATATTTCCTTAAATGATTCCTTAATCCCTATCATTTATTTTATTATCTAAGCATTCTCCACAAATTCCTATATCATCATGAAAACTGATAAATCCATCTAAAGGAATTATTTCTCCACATTCACTACAGACTTCATATTCATCTTCATTTCCGCAAAATTTACAGTATAATACTCCGTTTCCTATATCTATTGTGTCATGTCCACATTTTGTACAAATTGATGTTCTTGAAATTCCAAGTTTTGCATCTTCAATATCTATATGAGCATTTATAAAGTCATCTACATTTTTTTCTCTTGCTTTTGCTAATTCTTCTATTTCTAAGAATGAATCCCAATTATTAAATAACTGTTCCGCACTTTCATTTAATTCCTCTTCAAAAAAATCATTTATGAATGGTACTGTTGTTTCAAACAAAGCAAGTAACTGCTCTTCTGTTGAACAAGAAATACAATGTTCCATTGTATTTCTTGTTTTCTGTAATAATTTTAATTCTTTTTCATATTTTTTATATACATCATTTGGTTCTTTTAATTTGTCAAATCTATGCAAAATTTCATCCAGAGTAACAGTTTTTAAATTCATTTCCGTTTTAGGATTTACAAATCCAAATGATTGTCTGAATATAAATATAAAATTCTTTTTGAGACTATTCTGTTTATTTATATCTTGTATATTTACAGCATTAAGAAGTTCAGCTTCGCTGTTAAATACTTTATGATAATTAGCCTTTATTCTATTAATTTCATCTTTATTAAAACCAGTTTTTTTTGAAGACTCAAATTTATTTACTTTTATGACATATTTTGCAGAAATTTCCAAACAATCAATAATATCTTCTGCGATTAATACTGGACTTATCATAAATAACTTACATTTCAATAATAATAAAATACCAGCCCAGAATTCAGAAACAGCATTTTTATATTTCTTATTTTTATAATCTTCAATAGCATCTTCAAAATACGAAACAGCATTGTCCCGCAAATCTTCATATTTTATTTCCATATTGATATTTGCCCTCTTTTGTTTAACTTAATTCAATATCTTTTCCACTTTGCATATCTTCAATCTGTTTTAAAGATACTATTGGTATATCAAACTCTGCATTTTTATCTCGCTTATAAATTTTACCTTTTAAAGATTCCCTTACTATTTTCTTCAAATCAAAATTTTTAGGATATGAATACTTTGCAGTCTTTAATTTTTTTTCACCTCTTTTTTCATCGAAACACACATAGCTTTCACTAATACCACCCTCTGATATCCGTAGAATAATTTCAAAAATCTTTTCAATTGAAATTCCGTACAAAGAATCTTTTTTTGTTCGGTCAGAATTAAAAAGAATTGCAAAATCGGTGTTGTTTTCATCTATGATAAAAAAGAAAACAAAGCTGTGAATTATCTGGTCAATAAAAAACTCAATTTTATCGTTATATTTCTTAGATTCGGCGAGATTATAATTCCTATCAATATGGTGAGAATTATATTTATCTATATGTGTTTTTATTGCAGTGTATTCAGTTAAACATATTGAATTTTTCAAAAATTCCGGCGGTATTTTTGCAGCTTCATTGAGTTTTCGAATTATGAACGCGCTCATCATAATAGCTTTTTCAGCTTTTATAAATGAGCGTTCATCTCTTCTCTTTAGATAAATAAAACGAGCTAATGTCTGATAGTTTTTATATAACTCATCTTTCCAATAGGAACTTTCTGAAATCATTTTTCATTCCTCATTTTTATTGAATAATTTTATTCACTCTTTCAAAAATCATATTTTCATAATCATCAAAATCAGATTTTATACGACGAGACTTAGATTTATTAGTTTCTCTTGTCTCATAAAAATCAACAATTTTTTCGGGTACTCCATAATCACTTATCCTTCTTCCTAAATCTGATACTGCATTATATTCAATCTTACGTAACAACTTATCTAATCCATGAACCTTTTCAATAACAATATGCTTCATTTGTGATTGATAATACTTATATATTAAATTGAATACACCAAGATATTTGACTATTTGATATCTTAGAATATTATATGTAAATTTTGCAGCATCAGTAATAGATTCATCATACGACTTACTTTTTCCTAAATTATAATCAACAATTCCAAAAAATCCTTTTTTCATATAATTTGACATTTTATATGTTAGAACATAATAAGGATGTACTCCTTTATGATACAAAGCTTTTAAATCTTCATTTTTAATAATTGGAAAAATAAGATCAAATATAAAATCAAATCCTTTTATATTAAAAGTCGAAAATGAATAGTATTGTTCTACAGTTTCTTCGATAAGGCTGTTATTTTCAGAATTTAAGAAGATAAATTTTTCGTAAATAAAAAGTTTATCCATTTTGCTCACAATTCGATATTTACTTAAAATTTCATCGGGAATATTTAATTCTTTTTGTTTCCGAATAATTTCCGATTTTTTTATTTTATCGTTTGCAGTTAGAAAGTCTTCATCTGTATTAAAAATATCAACTTCATTCTTATCTATGGTTTTCTCATAATTTTTATATCTTAATTTATCAGAAGAAGAATCTAAAGTTTTCAAAAAATCCTTAGATACATCAATAACCTTACCACTATAATGATAAGTAAATCTTCCTGCCCGGCCAGCTATGTTTTTCGCATCAAATGGCTTCAAATCTTTATTACCTTTTTTATTTCCTGTTATAAGTAAATATTTTGCAGTCGTATTTACACCTTCAGTTATGGTAGTTGTTGAGAGTAATATTTTTATCTTTCCTTCATTAAACAATGCAATTATTTGTTTTTGTATATATTTTGGCACCATACCATGATGAATCCCGATACCATGTTCTAAGGCTTTTACTACAATCCAATCAGAAGAATACCTATTCCTCAAATGGCATAAAAATTGTAAATATGAAGAAGTATCATAGTCATTAAAAAAATCATCCGCTAGCAGTTTTTCTGCATAATACTCAGTTCCCCCTCTCTTCCCCCTTTGAGGAACATAAATAATTAGGTTCTGTTTTTTTTGGATTATGCTCTTTGAGATTTCAACAACTTGTAATCCTTTATTTGATATAACCGGGAATATTTCATTCTCAAAATCATTTTCACAAACATATCTATTTTTCTGTTTTGTATAAAAATACTTATTCACGATTTCATAGTGATTATAATCTAATTGTTTTATTCCATATTTTCGCAAAAATAATAAAAATGATTCCTGAAAGTCTTCAATATATGGCCCTGCTAACAAAATATCACTATTTGATTCCACAGAAAAATAAGCTGCTAATCGATATGCTGTATCACGTTCATTTTCTTTGACTTCATTATCAATTTCAAAATCATTATCAATTTTATAAATCTCATCGATAAAAATGAAATCAAACTTATAATCAGGATTATTTTCCAAAAATGATAAATATCTTTCTGGTGTATATATAAATATATTCTTTATCCCAAACTCATTGATTTCACTTAATGTATGAATATCATAGTTTTCCTTCAAAGAAGAATAATTTGGATTGGTAATAATTCTATCAAGATTTTCTGCTAATAAAGCTATCGAAGGAAAAACTAATAAGATATTTGTATAACCCATTTTTCTGATTATTTCATATATAATATGTGTTTTTCCAAATGATGTACTTGCAGTTAATAGAAATCTATTTTTATACCCACTAGAAAAGTTTTCTAGAATCTGTTTTTGGAATTTATGTAAACTAGATGTTTCACTTGTATACAAATTTGCTTCATTAATTAAAGCACTTGCTGACAAAAGTGAAAGATTTGAAAGTTGAGTATTAATTTTAAAATTTTTAAGCATAGAGTAAAACTGAGGTATTCCACATTTACTTGCTAAATAAACAAGAAAATTTAAATCATCATTATTAATTTTTTCAGTTTTAATTTTATCAAAATATTCACATACAAAATGTATAAAATCAAAATCCGATATTTTCTTTTGTCGCAAGAGATTCAATTGTTTAATTATATTAGAGGTTTCTTTGCTT
This sequence comes from Treponema sp., assembly GCA_016286365.1. Lineage (GTDB taxonomy): Bacteria > Spirochaetota > Spirochaetia > Treponematales > Treponemataceae > Treponema_D. The sequence continues at coordinate 183,295 of JAEESN010000001.1, read as the reverse complement.
CTATCTATGAAACAACATCCTCCTTTATTTTAGAAGTATTAATAACAGGAAGAAAAATAAAGAAAATGGATACATCTATATCCAAAGAATATTCTGGTATTGTATATTCGTTTATATAATCAATAGCTTTTTTTATTGTTGTGTCATAGTCTGTATCAATTTGACCAATTATAAAAATTGGATATATTAGTTTTCCATTACAAGATTTTAATTCTTCAATTATGTTTATATCTGGATTATTATCCCACTTAAGCACTATTTCTTGAAGTTTTGTACCTTCTAAATTAAAATTGTTGTTATGTTCATTTAGTGCAATGATATTTTCACTAAGATAATTATTTGATAGTGAAATATCGATTTTATCTAAAACACTTTTTATAGCACTGTTCATATTTTGATAAAACTTCGCTTCACCAAACCATAATTCTGGGGTTCCATTATTATCTATAAAATGATATGCATCAAATCCTTTCGTTTCTCCATTTTCCAAAATATGATAAAAATATCCCCTAGAAATTGCAGCATTAGAATTATAAAAAATTCTAAGCATTGCGTACAATAAAATTTCACCATAAAAACCTAGTTTTTGGAGTTTTTCAGAATCATTACTATAGTGTAACTTTGTAATAAGAGCTTTTGTAAACAGATTTTGAAAATTTTCTTCATCTAATTCATACTCGTTATATGAATAATCAATAAGAGCATTATAGATAATTTTTGTAATTTCATTATCATCATTACATTCATAGCAATCATCTTTTTGTGTTGAAATTACAGATCGTTCAATATTACCATTAGGAAGAGAATATTTAAAAAAGATAGATGTTTTTATAAGGTCGATTAATGCTTGTCGCATGTTCTACAACTCTCCTCTAAACGCGCGGGCTAAGATTGATTTTTTTAGTAGGGCGATTTGGTCCAGAACGGTTTGGGCGGCTTCTTTTGCACGGGATTCTTTTTCTAGTACGGTGTCTAGAATGCGGACAATTTCTTTCTGTTCGGGAAGAGATGTTATAGGAATTTCTATATCCCTTATTGTTTCCATTGAGAGACTTGGTTGTGCCGTAGCTTTCATATTTTTGAAGATTTCATGTTGTCCGAAATTTGAAATTAAATAATACATGATGTATTTCACATTTATAAAGTCTTCGTTTTCTGAATTGAATGGTTCAATCTTTGCAACATTAGGAGCCAAATGATATCTTGTCGGCTTATCAAAAACACAAACATCTCCGATTCCTGCACCAATAAAAGTCACTAAAACACTTTTTTTTGTTAAAGAACTTCTTTGTAAAAACTCAGAAACTTCTTTAGAAATATAAAGAAGATTTGTTTCATCCAGATATCCTTTTCTAACATTCTGAGCACGAATAGCAGGTATTTCTCCAGTTTCTTCTAATTTTATGTACTTTGTATATTCAAAACCTGCAAGTTTTGTTACAAAAGCAATAGAACCAAGTTTGACTACTTTCCAATCTGGACATAAATATGATACAAATCTTTCATCAAATTCTGTACTTATCTTTGCTTTCTGAATAGTTTTGTTAGCAATCAATGTATCGCGTACAGCAAATAATTTATTTAAGATATCATCTATTTCACATAGATTTATGCTATTTTCTTTACGCCAGTTGGCGGTTAGTTGGCCGGTGAAGGCTTTGTGCAGGATGGCGGCTTTACGGGTTTCGAAGCTGTCTAGTACTGCTTGTGCTTTTTCCTGGGCCTGGTCTAATTTTGCGAACATTGTTTCTATGCGGTTTACGATGCGCTGTTGTTCAACGAGTGTTGGAGGAAGAGGAAATGGCATATTAAAGAATAATTCTTTATTCAAATGAGGAATTGCTGATCCTTTTTTATTGTTCCTGTATAAATCTTTTTTTGTCTGAATAAAAAACTGCAAATAAGTTTTATCAACATTTTGAATAGATAATGCTTTAAATGTACTTCCCATAAAGCCATCTTCTGGAACAGTAAAAACTTCACCTGAGTTTTCACCATCAACGAGAATTACTTTTGTTCCTGCTTTAATAAATTTTCCAGAAGTAACGAAATCTTTTTCTTTATTACCACGAAGATATTTTACTTCGAGATATGGATATGAAACATCTGTTTTCTTTTCACCATCTGTAAGTCGGCAAACTTCATTTTGTCTACACCATTTCCATCCTTGCGGCAATTCATGCGGAGTTTCCATGTTTTGAGTTCCCGAAACAAGTTCGGAATGACATGCTTTCTTTGACATCTTCTACTTCTCCGTCTTCTGCAGTTCGCGGACAACTTCTTTGATGAGGTCGGCGGCCATTTCAAGCTGGTCTATGCAGTCCTGAGCGCTTTCAATTGGGTCGGGAAGGTCTTCGTAATCGAGGATGCTTTCGTCGCGGATAAGGCCAAGGTCAAGGCTGTTTCCTTTGGCGGCAATCTGTTCGCGGGTAAAGCAGTTCCAGCGTTCGTCTTTAATTGAATTGCGGTCGGTTGCTTCGTAGGCTTTTATGAAGTCGGTAAAGTGTTCTTTTTTGAGTTGATTTGTTTTGCCAAAGCTTTGCATGTTGGTGCGAAGATCGTAGAACCAGACTTCTTTTGTGTTTTCTTTATCGCTTTTTCCGCGGGTAAAAAAGAGGACGTTTGTTTTTACTCCCTGGGCATAAAAAATTCCGGTTGGCAGGCGGAGGACTGTGTGTAGGTTGCATTTGTTCATTAAGTCTACACGGATTTTTTCACCGTCTCCATCTGCAAATAAAACATTGTCGGGAAGAACTACGGCGGCTCTGGCTTTTCCGTCTGCTTTTAGTGAGCGGTAGATGTGCTGCAAAAAGTTGAGCTGTTTGTTGCTTGTGGTGTAAGTAAGGTCTGTACGAAGCGCACGCTCACCGCCTTTTTTAGTTCCGAATGGAGGATTTGTAAGAACTACATCGTAGCCTTTCATTTCCATTCCGATTGAACTTAAGGTGTCACCCAGTGTGATTTTTCCATTTATGTCGTGAAGGTATGCGTTCATAAGTGCAAGGCGATGTGTATCGTGAACAAGTTCTGTTCCGGTGAAGGCCTGGCTATCTTCAAACTCCTGCTGCTCGCTTGTACAGTGAATGAGGTTGTCGTTGTGGTCCAGCACGTATTTGTGAGCGCTGATCATAAAGCCAAAGGTTCCGCAAGCCGGGTCGTTGCATTTTTCGCCAAGCTGAGGTTTTATAAGTTCTGTCATTACATCGATTAAAACTCGCGGTGTAAAATACTGCCCTGCTCCGCTCTTTTTTTCTGTGGCATTTTTCTCGAGCAGGCCTTCGTAAAGATCGCCCAGTCCTTCATCTTTTGCGCTAAACCAGTCGAGCGCATCTATGGACTTTATGATTTTTTCCAGATTCTTCGGCTCGTCGATTGAAGTCTGGCTGCCGGCATAAATCTCAAGAACGCGACCACTTGTTTTTGTTCCAAGGTGGTCGAGAAGTTCTTTGTAAAAATCCTTGAGTGCGATACCATCTTTTTTTACAAGCTTTGCCCAGCGGTATTTTTCCGGGATTTGTTCTTCGGCTCCGGGTATCTCTGAACACATTTTTAAGAATAAAATATATGTAAGTTCGTTTAAATAATTTTGATATGTAATTCCATCGTCGCGAAGTACATTACACAGGTTCCATAATTTGCTTACGATTTCTTGTGTAGTCATTTTTTAATTCTCCTATTTAGTCTCATATCCTTTAGCTTCTACGTATCCCAACAAATAGAGAAAAACAGGAGCTGGTATTTTGAAAATCTTTTTTCCGTTTTTATATTCATGTAAACCAAAATCATCAATAGTTTTTGTAATAACCAGATTTGGATGCTCTGATTGTGACAAATCAACAATTAAATCTTTTTCTGATATTGGAGAGTTATCACGATATTTTACTTCTATCATTATTGGTTTTGTATTCTGGGCATACTGAACAACTATATCTATTTCTTTGCTTTTATCTCCGGCTCGATAATATCCGACTTTTGTTACTGCTGTATAATTAAAAGCCTTAACATGTTTGTATACAGCTGTTTCTGCAATGATTCCAAGTTCCAATGAGTCGTTTGTAATATCATCTTTCATTAAGACTGCATTTCTTAATGCAGCATCTGCAATATAGATTTTATCCTGTGATTTCAAAACTTGCTTGGATCCCACATTTACTAGAGGACTAATATAAATAAGATTAGCTCCTTCAAGGTAGAGTACATATTTTTCAAGTGTATTTCTTGTTACTTGAAGTTCCTTGCAGATTGTATTCATATTAATAATATTAGAAGAATTGTAACAAAGATAAAGAAATACCTTTTCTATATCGCCGATATTTCGCACAGGATACAATGCAGGCAAATCTCTTTTTAAGGCTTTATCTACAATATCTTCCCGTAGTATTCGCTGGGCATAAATATCATCTTTTGAAAGAGCAAGTTCAGGAAAGCCACCTACCTGCAGATATCTGATAAAGTGCGGTTGCAGAGAAGAAAGTTTGTTTAATATTTCATTTTGTTTTGTTTTTTCCAAAAGATAGATTTGAGTAGGTTTGATTCCGGCAGGAAGTTCTCCCACCTCAATACCTAAAAGCTTACAGTATTCATAAAAGCTTAAGGTTGGAACAAGAATTGTAATCCATCTTCCAAGTCCGCTTTCTCTAGTCTTGTCAGCAAGTATAGGACTAGCAGAACCTGTAGCCATTATCTTGATTTTTGGATTTGTATCATAAAGAACTTTAAGCCAGGAATTCCAGTTTTCGGAATATTGAATTTCATCAAAAAAACAGTAAAGTGTTTCAGAGGCAGTTATATTTCGTTTATAAATTGCAAGTACATCTTCTATACTGCAAAGTTTTAATAACGGGTGATCAAAAGATATAAAAACGATATCTTTTGGATTAATTCCATTTTCTATGAGCTTTGCAATTGTCTGATACATAATTGTGGTTTTTCCAGTACGCCTTGCACCACTTAATAAAACTGTACGGCGAATATCTGTATTATTAAAAGCATTCCAGCTTTCGTAAAAAGCAATTCGCTTCATTGGTTTGTCAAATTCTTTTTGGACAATACCGGTTTTCCACCAGGGATTATATGAATAGAGGAGATTTAAAATACTTTCTTCGGAAAAATAACTCATATTTTGCCTCCAAAATTGTCAATTAATACACCTTAATGATAATATTACTAGGTAAAGATTGTCAATACGTTGATAATCTTTTAAAGTATTTTTATCATTAGCTCATAATAAATGAGAATAATTACGCTGCATCTTCATACAAGTACTTATTTAATTCTTCAATCAATGCGCGAAGCTGGAACTTAAAGTCCTTATCTATGCGCTTAAAACCACCCTTGTTACGGAAAATAACTTCATTATCAAATACTGATTCTTCCAATACATTTTCCTGCAAAAGATTTGCCTCTATTACATTAAGCCAGCCAAGTTCAACTGGACTAAAATTATGATTTGCCTTTAGTTTTGCAACCGCTTTTTTAATTCTATCTTCGTGACTCTGCATAGGAGAGCCGATTGCACAGGTTCTGATTACACTGATAATGTCTACCGTCAGGTCCGCATTTGTAACCTTATTCCAGGCAGTGTTAAGACTTGTAAGGTCATAACCTTCGTTTGCAAGAATGACTGCAAGACTTTTGAGTGCCTGACGGGTAAGATCTGCAGGTCTGGTACAGACAATTTTTAATGCTTCAATCTTGTTGCGGTTTTCTTTTATATAATTTGTAAACTCTTCGATATAATCTTCCGGTTGCTGTAAATTGTGCTTGCCATATCCACGAGTTATTTGAACATCTTTATCCTGTTTGTTATCGATGATTATCTTACGTAATTCTGCTTTGTCATCTTCAAGAAGTTCAAAAACTTTTCTGTCTTCAATAATCTGTTTTTTCGCTTCTACTGGATTTAGTTCTTCTATCTTTTTTAGATATGATTCAATGCTTGGTTCTTTTGTCAAAACTTTGAAATTTGAAATTGCCTCTGGTGTGAGATTATTCTTTTTGCGGTTCACCTTTGCAAGCAATTGTTCAATTTGATATTGAATTATTTTTGGTTCTGTATCAGGAACAGAGGCTATTGCATCAATAAGTTCTGTCATTTTTATTTTTGGCTTCTGCACTACCGGCTGCATATCAATTTTATCTTTGATATGGTCATATACTCCGGCTGGGTCATAAATATTAAAATGAGTTTTATTGATTTCTGGGCATCGGCGTGTAGCACGGCCAAGCATCTGTTCAAACAAAATGCGGGACTTAATGCATCTCATAAATACAAGATTTGAAATTGAAGGAACATCAATTCCTGTTGTAAGCAAATCTACTGTTACTACAACACTTGGAAATGCTTCGTTTTTAAACTGCTTTATAAGGTCTTCAATTTTCTTTTGATTTCCACCACCGGCACTTCCTGTAATTTTCATTACTGCTTGTTCCGGAAGTTCATTCTTTTCGCAAATCTTTTTGATGATATCAACAATCATATCTGCATGTTCATCGTTTACGGCAAATATCAAAGTTTTTCCGTGTGTATCGGGGGCATCAAGTGTAAGATATCCGTTTTCAAAAAGCTCAGAAAAAACTGCTTCATTAAATGGTCGAGTAATAATATCTCTATTGAACTTTTCTACATCGTAATCAACTTCATCTGGTTCAACTTCTGCTTTTACAACAGTTTTATTATTCGGGTCGTATTTATCTACAAGAGTGCCAACTTCAAAATGAATTCCGTTACGAGTTTTATCGGTAGAAATAATATACGGAACATCATGGTCACAAAGATAACCTTCGTAAACTGCACGGCGATATGAATAAGTATAAACAGGTTCCCCAAAAATCTGAGTTGTCTGCAACGCTGGAGTTGCTGTGAATCCTATTCTTACTGCATCAAAGTATTCTATAATATTTCTGTATTTACTCTGATAATCCAACTGGTCACGAAAAAACAATTCTTCGTCTGCCATTTCTTTATCAAGAATATAACCGCGATGTGCTTCATCAATAATTACTAAATCAAAATCAGTTACAGCTGGCATACGCTCTCCATCATTATACAGGATGCGCTGTACCATTCCTTGAACTGTAGAAATCTGAAGTTTTGTTTCTTTATCAATTACTTTTTCTTCAAGATTTTTAATATTGTAAATGTCTGTAAGTGGCTGAAGCTGATCCAGTTTTACTTCGCTGAATACATCAAATGCCTGTTTTCCAAGAGAGTTACGGTCTACCAAAAGTAAGATTCTCTTAAAGCGGCCGGTTTTCAAGAATCGATAAATCAAAGCTAGGAAAGTTCTTGTTTTACCAGTTCCTGTCGCCATGGCAAGAAGAATATTCTTTCTACCCTCTTCCAGAGCTTTATCAACTGCGTGAACTGCTTCTATCTGATACTCTCGAAGGCTCAAACCATCTTTATTCCGTAAAAATTCATCGTCATCAAGTTCTTCGTATTGCTTTTTGTAGATTTCAGCATTTCGCTCTAAAAGTTCTTCAATACCTATAGGACTCATCCATCCCTGTAATGCTTTAGGAGCTTCTGTTGGTTTTGTAAAATTGATGAACCAGATTCCAGATTTTGTTTCAAGCTGCTTAAGATATGGGCGGCCATTTGTTGCAAAAGCAAAAGGAACCTTATATTCTTTATTAACACCCCAGGTTCCCTGTACATAATCTTTATCTGAATCTTTTATAAGGCTTGCATATTCTTTACACTGCCCGTCAATTACACATGGAATATCTTTATGTTCGGCTTTTGCTTCAATTACACCGACAAGTTTCTCACCAATAAAAAGCGCATAATCTGCATAACCGTGATTGTAGATTTTAGAATCAGTCTGCCATTCTGCAATGGCCATGTTGTGCCCTTTCTGCGGTTTTGTATCATGTAATTTCTGATTAAGGATATTCGTATCACATTCCCAACCTACCTTACGAAGCTGATCATCAATCAGTTCACGAGTTTCTGCTTCTGTAAGTGGACGTGCCCTATTTGCTTTATAAGAACGATTCTTGCGTTCAGAAATTAGAATTTTTGGAACCTGTGCGGCAGCAACTGCAGCCTGTTCTATAAGCTGATTCTCTGTTTCATCATCCTGTTTTTCCTGAGGAGTAAAATCAGTCGGTTTCTTTATTTTTACGATGAATTTCTTTTTTGCAACTGCATTAAGTTTTTCAGGAGTTACATATTCTTTATATTCAGGATTTTTATTTGTTCCATAAGTTCCGGCAAACCACAAACAAAGACTATATGCAATTGGAAGAAGTTCTCTGACCAAAACAGAAGAATCCAAATCTTCATGAACTGCCTCGTTACCGATTTTTCTAAGGCGTGTAAAAGATTTTGCAAGCAATGAATTTATGATGCCATAATCCTGAAGTAAATCTATTCGTGTTTTCTGAGGAACATCATTAACAGTTCGACCAATAGGAACTGGAATTGAATCATATTGAAAAATAAGACCAGTAATAGTTTCGCCTATTTTACGAATTTTATATAAAGCACTATTCGGATCTGTTTCGCAATATAATTCTGCTAATGTACCGAGTTTTGTTAAAACTGGAAAATCTTTATTAAAATATTCAAATGATGAAGACATCAATCTCTTTCCTTTATATAGTAATTTAAGTATATCATATAAAAACTGTTTTTTCATAAAAAATGCTTTTATTCATAAATTAATATTTTATAAGCAGGCGTTACGGGCGGCGTTTGAGCCCGTACAGGGGGCAGCGGACAAGACCGGAGCGAACAAAGTGAGTGAGGACTTGGGAGCGCGGGGGAGACGGCCCCCGTATTATTTATAAAATTCAATCATTAAAATTCCTGTGCTATAATATCCCTATGAGTACCAGAACAAAGGAAAATCACACTAAGCCGCTCAGGTTATTCAAAATTGAACAGGCTATTCAGAATCTGAGCTATCCGGATGTTGCTAGGCTGATGGATGAGCTTGAAGTTTCGCGTCGGACTATCCTTCGGGATATCGATGAATTAAAAATCTACTACAATGCTCCGATTGAATATGACCGCACACGTAAGGGATATTATTACAGCGACAATACTTATTTTGTAAAAAACATGATGCTCACAGAAAGTGAAGTTTTTGCCGTCACGGGGATTTTGCCGCTCATGGAACGATATAACAACACGCCGCTCAAAAAAACTATCGAAAAGGTTTACGATACACTCTCGCAGATGCTTCCCAATCAGGTCGAAGTGCAGTCGAGTTTTACAAATGATGTTGAATTCATCGCAGACCCCATCCCCGTTATCCCCGAAACTGTTTTTAATGATGTCTTTAAGGCCACAAAGCTTCATAAAATCATGACTTTTGATTACCGTTCGATTAGTGCCACCTCCTGGTCCCCGCACGAGCTTTACCCGTATAAAATCTATAATCAAAAAGGTGACTGGTATATCTTAGGCTATTCTCCCCATCGTGATTCTTTTTCGACCTTTACCCTCGCCCGCATGAAAAATATCCGCCTTGGTGATGATTTTACTCCCGACCCCGATTACGCGAAAAAAATCCACATCGACCCGAACTTTGGAATCTGGAACAACGATTCAAAACCCAAAACAATCGAGCTTGTCTTTGATAAATCCGTAAACACCTACATCCTTGAGCGCACCTGGCACAAAAATCAAAAATGCCACCAGAACCCCGACGGCTCCGTCTTTTTAAGTTTTGAATCAAACCAGCTCCAGGAAACATTGTATTGGGCCTTGCGATTTGGCGCCGCCGTTACAGTTTTGAATCCGCCTGAATTGGTGAAGATGTATGAAGAGGAAGTCAGGAAGATGGCTTTGAAAATAAAATGAGTAGTGTATCTGAATAAAACAATTCGCAAATAATTTAAAAATATTGTATATTATTTATATAAAAGATTTTAAAAGGAGGCATTTTATGAGCGACAAACAGATTGAATATTCAGTTTTCTGCATCGAAAATGTGGCAAAAAAGCTTGGTAAAACTGGCACCGAAATTTTTCAAATTCTCAATAATTCCGGCCTCCTCCATTCCTACATCATCCCTTCCTACGAAGCCCTCCATACTCAGAGTAAACAATATATAGTTGATGAAATTGTCTCAGTTCTTAAAGAAAGGAATCTTGTGGCATGAAAATATATCATGGGTCAACAATAATTGTAGAAAAGCCTCTTGTTTCGTTCGGTCGCGATAATCTTGATTTTGGAAAAGGATTTTATACAACAGATTTAAAAAATCAGGCTGAAAAATGGGTGGAACGTTTTGTTTCGCTTGGCAAAAAAGGAATCATAAATATTTATAATTTTGATGATAAAAATCTTGCAGAAAAATATCGTTATAAAAAATTCCCTGAATATAATGAAGAATGGCTTGATTTTGTACTCTCCTGTCGTAATGGTTCTAAAGATTATATGAATTATGACGTCATCGAAGGTGGAATTGCAAACGATAAAGTTTTTAATACTGTTGAACTTTATCAATCAGGTCTAATAGATAAATCAACAACACTTGAACGCTTAAAATATGAAAAACCAAATAATCAAATCTGTTTTATAAATCAGAAAGTTCTGAACTCTGTACTTAAGTTTGAATCAAGTTATGAAGTAAAAGGAGCTGCATCATGACAGCTGATCCAACTCTTTTACAGATGAAATATGCTCGAATTATTTCTCTCCTTGCAAAAAAAGCAAATATTGATGAAGAAAAAGCCATGGAACTTTTTTATAATTCGGACACCTACATGCTCATGAGTAAAGGCATCAGCGACTTCCACTGTTTAAGCGATGCATATCTTGTTGAAGAGATTTTGCTGGAAAAAAAATAATTCTTAAACCTCAAAATCCAGACAAGCCCTGCTAGCTGTAAAAGTTCTAACCTTACTGTCTGCAACTGCCACATGCTCAGGATGTTTTGAATACCCTTTGAGCGCCTCTTCCGATTCAAACGTAGAATCCAGCATCAAATCTGCCGTAGAAGACCCGAGCCGCCCTTGAGCATTCACCTTTATATCAATAAGCCCCGGTATCTTCCCCTTGAGCCCTTCAAGCCCGTCCTTAATCCCTTTTTTCACCGATTCCTTTTCCGAGTCGGGCATGTCCTTTAATGTCCATAAAATAATGTGTTTAATCATACTAAATCTCGTGATTTTTCAGCCAGTTTTTGATATTGTCTTTATTGAGCTTTCCTGCTGCAACGTTAAGACCAAAATCAATCAATTCCTGCTGAGAATATTTTAATTCAATATTATTTAATTTTAAGAAAATCAAAGTCAAATGAACACCAATTCGTTTGTTTCCATCTACAAATGGATGATTTTCAATCAGTGAATAACAAAGCTGGGAGGCCTTATCTAAAATATCCGGATAAAGATCTTTTCCACCAAAAGTTTGGAAAGGGGCTTTTAATGCAGAATCCAAAAGATTCTCATCTCTTACACCATCAATTCCACCTGTTTTTGAAATTAATGAAGAATGAAGCTTTATTACCTGCTCATATTCAAAAAAAATCATTTAGCAAGTTCCTGATAAGCTTCCTTATTCTGATCTATAAGAGAATCTGAAAGTGCCAAAAGTTTTTCATCAGAAACAGTTTTATAGTTTTTTTCGTCTTCAAGAACAGTAATGATAACTTTTCTGCCATTATATTTTTCAAGAGAAAAATCATCAACTAAAACCGTATTACCCTGAACTCTTCCAGTCGTTGCAAACATTCTGTCACCTCCATCTAAAATCTAATATATATTTTAAACTCTTTTTTATTAAAAATCAATTTCTAAACCAATCGAGCGAATGAAGACAATTTGCGTTAAAAAAAGCCGACAGGGTTTTTAGCGTTTTGCGCTGTGGCATTTATGCCACGCGTAGAACCCGTCGTCGCTCGCAAGTCTCGTTCCGAGCTAATTTTGAGGAAAATTCTAAAAAATTGCACTGTCGTTCAATTTTTTTTAACGGATTTCCCATATGCGCTGGGTTCGACTCCCTGACCTAATTCTTATTACAATAATATCGCTTTAAAATAAAAAAAGCTCTCTTATTCAGAGAGCTTAAGCGGATGAAGGGAGTCGAACCCTCGTCATCAGCTTGGAAGGCTGAGATAATAAGCCGTTATATGACATCCGCAAATATGTTTATAATATATTGATTTTGAGCGCTTGTGTCAATGCTTCTTTTTATTTTTTTCAAATTTTTTTTAATCTGGGAGTTTTCCTATTAACAAAATATATTAAAACCATTAAAATAATATAGTTATTTTCTAAATAATCACAACTTCAAAATATATATTTTTAAGGAGACTATAATATGTCTAGAAAGATTACTATCATTGGTGCCGGTCAGGTTGGTTCAACTGTTGCTTTTGCATTAACTGTTAAGCAGCTTGCATCAGAAATCGTTATTATCGACATCATCAAAGACAAGGCTATGGGAGAAGCTATGGATATCCGTCAGGGCACTCCGTTTATTGGTCCTGTTTACGTTCACGATGGTGACTATGAAGATGCAAAAGGTTCGGATGTAGTAATCTTTACTTCCGGTGTTGGAAGAAAGCCTGGTCAGTCACGCCTTGATTTAACTCAGACTAACGTTGACATTGCTAAATCTGTAATTCCTCAGATTGCAAAGGCTTGTCCAAACGCTCTTTATGTTATCGTAGCAAATCCTGTTGATATTCTTACCTATCAGTTCATCAAAACTTCAGGCATTCCTGCAAATCACATCTTTGGTACAGGAACTATGCTCGATACTGCCCGCTTCCGTGCCCGCATTGCAGAAACATATAAGGTTTGCCAGACAAACGTTCATGGTTATGTTTTTGGTGAACACGGTGATTCATCATTCGTTCCTTGGTCTATTGCAAACATCGGTTCTATACCTGTTGATTACTATGCAAACTCATTTACAGGAAAAGAAAAGCTTCCTACTTTCGACAAAAACGACGTAGAAGATTATATCCGTAAATCAGGCGGAATCATCATCGCTGCTAAAAAATGTACAAACTATGGTATTGGAATCACAACTGCAACTTTAGTAGAAGCATTAAACTACAGCACTGATTCTGTCCTTACAATTTCATCACTTCTCGACGGTGAATACGATATCAAAGATGTTTGTCTTTCTATTCCTACTATCGTTGGTATAAACGGAATTAAAGGTCACATCGCAACTCCTCTTACTGATGATGAAGTTAAATCGCTGCGTCACAGTGCAGATTGTCTTAAAGACGTAATAAAGCAGATTAAATTCTAAATCTATAAAAGGTAGTCTGAAAGTTCAGACTGCCTTTATTTATTTTAAAGGACAAATAATATGGAATACAAAATTGAACATGACTCTATGGGAGAAGTAAAAGTTCCTGCAGATAAATACTGGGGCGCTCAGACTGAACGCAGTCACGAAAATTTCGAAATTGGAGTTGGAATCGAAACAATGCCTCGCGAAATCACTAAGGCATTCGGTTACCTCAAAAAGGCTGCCGCTATGGCAAATAACGCTCTTAAACCGGAAAAGATGACTGATGAAAAATTAAAGGCAATCAGTCAGGCTTGTGATGAAGTTATCTCTGGTTCTTTAAACGATCACTTCCCTCTCGTTGTATGGCAGACTGGTTCTGGTACTCAGAGTAACATGAATGCAAACGAAGTTATTGCAAACCGCTCAAACGAAATCGCAGGTAAAAAACTCTGTCATCCAAACGACGACATCAACATGAGTCAGTCTTCTAACGACACATTCCCTACTGCTCTCCACATCTCTGCTGTATGCGTAATCGAAGATAAACTCCTTCCTGCAATCGACACTTTGGTTTCTACTTTCAAACGCCTTGAAAAAGAAAACGAAGGAATCGTAAAATCAGGACGCACTCATCTTCAGGACGCTGTACCTATTTCTTTTGATCAGGAAATCTCCGGCTGGAGAACATCCCTCGAACGTGACAGAGAAATGCTCTGCTCATCTCTTCCTTACTTAAAGCAGCTTGCTCTTGGTGGTACTGCCGTTGGAACAGGTCTCAATGCTCCAAAAGGATTCGACACTAAAGTTGCTGAATGTGTTTCAAAATTAACCGGTAAAGATTTTATTACCGCTCCAAATAAATTCCACGCACTCACATCAAAAGATGAACTTGTATTTGCTCACGGTGCTATCAAGGCTCTTGCCTGCGATATGATGAAAATTGCAAACGACGTACGCTGGCTCGCATCAGGTCCTCGCGACGGTCTTGGAGAAATCCACATTCCTGAAAATGAACCAGGCTCATCAATCATGCCTGGAAAAGTAAATCCTACTCAGTGCGAAGCTGTTACTATGGTTGCCGTTCAGGTTATGGGTAACGATGCTGCCGTTAGCTTTGCCGCAAGCCAGGGTAACTTTGAATTAAACGTATTCATGCCAGTAATCGCTTACAACTTTATTCAGAGTGCACGCCTTCTTGCAGAAAGCATGATGAGCTTTAACAAAAACTGTGCCGTAGGAATCACAGCCAACAAGGACAAAATGCATCATAACCTCTACAACTCTCTGATGCTCGTAACTGCATTAAACCCATATATCGGTTATGAAAACGCTGCAAAAACAGCACACAAAGCCTTTGACGAAAACATCAGCTTAAAAGAAGCATGCGTAGGTCTTGGCTTCCTCACAGCAGAAAAATTCGACGAAGTGTTTAAGCCTGAGGCTATGGCATATCCTCAGGGGAAATAGTTTTCCTCAGGGTAAATAATTTAAGAGCCGGTTGCATGTAGTTTCAGGCAGCCGGTTATTTTTTTCCCGTCAGCGGTGCACAAATCATTCGCTTTTTTTCTTAAAATAATTTATAATTTATTTAAGAATTTCTTAGATTTTCTTAAGTTACTTTGTGTAATTTTGAATTATTATTAAGATATGAAAAGAATAATTTCAGTTTTATTAATTGCAATTTTCTCATTTATGGCATTCGCTCAAAACGGCCATCCTAATAATAATCTTGTTACACGTATTGTGACTAAAACCGAGGGAAGCTCTGTTCAGATTAATATCTTTTTTTCTGAAGCAGTAAACCCCCGCACTCTTGGGCCCCAGTCAATCCTCATAAATGGAAATCCGATTAACAACAACACAAAATTCATGTACAACCGCGAAGGTACTCAGGTAAGATTTTATGTTGAATTAAACGGAAGTTTTTCATTAAAACTAATCCATCTGATGACTAATTCGGGCAAAGAAATTTCAACAGGTACAATACCACTAAATGGAGATACAGTATGGCCGAGGAACGAATCTTAATTGTAGAAGACGATTCAGGAATTTCTGATTTCGTTAATCTTGAACTTAAACACGAAGGTTTTACAACCGAAGTTGCCGCAGACGGAAGAGTTGCACTTGAAAAGTTTGAATCCTTTAATCCGGATTTAATCCTTCTCGATATCATGCTTCCGGAACTCAGCGGACTTGAAGTTTTAAGAAGAATCAGAAAAACCTCAAACGTTCCTGTAATTATTCTTACAGCACGCGGCGAAACTTACGACAGAGTTAATGGACTTGATGCCGGAGCTGATGATTATATTCCAAAGCCATTCGAAATCGAAGAGCTTTTAGCAAGAATGCGCGCCATCTTAAGACGCCTTTCTTTCAATTCTGCTACTCCGGAAATCCTTAAAAACCGCGACCTCGAAATGCACATCGGCAGCATGAAGGTTACTTTAAAAGGCGAAGTAATCAACCTTTCTAAAACAGAATTCCTTATGCTCAAGCTTTTTATGGAAAACGTAAACAAGGTTCTTTCACGCGACAATCTGATTGATGAAATCTGGGGTAAAAATCACTTTATCGACGAAAATACAATCGACGTTTATGTAGGATACTTACGTTCAAAAATTGACCAGGAAGTTCACGAAGAATACATCAAAACTGTACGTGGTGCCGGCTTTATGATGATTGACGGGTCTGAAAAATGAAAGTAAAAAAAAGGCAGTCGGTATCGTTCCGGTTTGCCTTACAGTTTTCAATCATCCTTACAATTCTTTCGCTCTTAGTTGCCTTAATCATTACTGAATCTTTATGGCTTACAATCCGTAATCAGAAAGCTTCGGAACTGATTAATGCCGCTAACATTATCGAAAAGGCTGTAGAAACTCAGAATGATGAACAGATTAATAACGGCTTTCCTTCCCTGCCTTACTACATTGATTACATCGTCTACAGCGCTGAACATTCTACCTATAACGAAAACTATAATCTTATTTCGTCAAACAATCCCTATCTTCCTCACCTGCCCGAAACCCTTGGTAACGCAAAAATCTACAAGGAAGATAACTACTACATCGACGGAAACTTAAACATTTTATATTACGCAAAGAAAATTAAATTTTTTGAAAATACAATAATCATCCAGACTTCTGTAAACATGGAAACTGACTCTTCTACAAAAATAGTTTATACCATGCCGAAAATCCTTGTTTTTGCAATCGTGCCGGTTTTTATCCTCTGCTTCTTCCTTTCGATTTACATCACAAAACGAACTCTTAAACCTGTAGAACTGATTACAAAAAAAGCTCAGAAAATAAAGAGTACAAACCTCGACACCCTGCTTCCTGTAACCGACAATCATGATGAATTTGATAATCTTGCTAAAACCTTCAACGATTTATTCAAGCGCTTAAAAAGTGATTTTGACCGCGAAAGGCAGTTTACAAGCGATGTTTCCCACGAATTAAGAACTCCTGTTACTGTAATTTCGGGGCAGTCAAATCTTTTAAGGCGATGGGGAAAAGATGATCCTGTTCAGCTCGAAAAGTCCCTTGATATCATCATCACAGAAACAAGGTCCATGGAAAACATCATCTCCATCCTCTTACAGATGTCGCGCCTTGAATGCGGAAAAATCATCCCTCAGCCTACAGAAATCGATGTTAAAGAATTTTTTGAACGTCTTGCCATCGAAACAAAAAGTATTAATCAGAAAGCCGAAATTGAATATGACGATAAAATCAACCTCAAAATCAATACAGATAAAGAGCTTTTACACCAGGTGTTTACGGTTGTCATCTCGAACAGCATAAAATTCGTAGGCGACGGCGTTGTCATAAAGCTTTCACACTACATGCAGAAAAAACATCACTGCTTCGAAATAGAAGACAACGGACCTGGATTTCAGACAAAAATCATTCCTCACGTATTCGAACGCTTCTACCGCGGAGACGATTCTCATTCTCGTGCAGCTGGAGGTTCGGGTCTTGGTCTTTCCATTGCAAAGACAATCATCGACTCCATGGATGGTGAAATTTCTGCCTTCAATTCCAAAACTGGCCACGGTGCAGTCATAAAAATCGTACTTTAAGTCCTTAACAAAAGAGCAAAAATGCATTAAAATAATATATCTAAATTTGTTTGTTTTATTTTAAGGAGCAAGTATGACATATTCGTATTTCCCAGGATGTACGCTCAAAAACAAGGCTCTTGATCTTGATAAATATGCGCGTATTTCTGCGGAAGCATTGGGTTTCACACTTGAAGAAATTCCTGACTGGCAGTGCTGTGGTGGTGAATACCCTATGGCTAAGGATGAAATTGCAACAAAGCTTTCTTCTGTCCGTGCCCTCGCCGCTTCAAAAGATGCTGGTCATGATTTAGTAACTCTCTGTTCTGCATGTTACAACGTTATTAAACAGGTTAACAATGATGTTCAGACTGATGAGTTTGTAGACTTCAAGGTGAATAATTATCTTAAAGAAGATAATATTGAATATCATGGAGAAACAAAGGTCCTTCATTATCTTGAAATTCTTCGTGATGTTGTTGGCTGGGACAATGTTAAAAAGGCTGTAAAAAATCCTTTCACCGGTAAAAAAATCGGTGCTTATTACGGATGTCTTCTTCTCCGTCCGGGAAAAGTTCTCGGTCTTGATGATCCGGAAAATCCAAAACTCCTCGAAGATTTTATTAAGGCAATCGGCGCAACTCCAGTGATTTACGCACAGAGAAATGAATGCTGCGGTGCCTACACAATGTTCGAAGATGAAACCATTCCACAAAAACGTGCGGCTAATATTCTTGGTAATGCCCAGGATATGGGAGCTGATTTCCTTGTTACTTCATGCCCGCTTTGCCGCTATAACCTTATTAAAAATAAAGGCGATTCAAAACTCGATGTTGTATATTTTACAGAATTACTCGCTCAGGCCCTTGGTCTTAAGGAGGAAAAGTAATTGTTACCTAACGAAATAGAACAGATTAAGGAAGTAATCCTTCTTAAGTCGGGTGTAGAACCTAAAAAATGCATGGTTTGCGGAAAATGTTCTGGAACATGTCCTAATTACGATGCAATGGAATATCACCCTCATCAGTTTGTGCAGATGGTAGAAAACGGAGAAATTGAACCTCTGTTGAATACAAAATCTATCTATGCATGTTTAAGTTGTTTTGCCTGTCTTGAACGATGTCCACGTCAGGTAGAACCTGCAAAATTAATTGATGCAGTACGTCAGGTTGTTGAAGGCTCTCGCGGCCCTCATCATTTGGATCCAGTACAGGTACCAGAACACTTGGATGATGACATGCCACAGCAGGCCATCGTAAGTGCGTTCAGAAAGTACAAAAAATAAACTGAGGAAAATCTAATGGAAAGAATTGGTGTTTTTGTATGTCACTGTGGTACTAACATTGCCGGAACAGTTGACGTAGAAAAAGTAGCAGAAGAACTTGGAAAGGTTGATAACGTAGTTTATTCAACTCACTACACTTATATGTGTTCTTCTGCCGGTCAGAAGATGATTGAAGACCATATCAAAGACGACAAATTAACTGGTGTTGTTCTTTGTTCTTGTTCTCCACGTATGCACGAAAAAACATTCCGTAACTGTGCAGAAAGAGCCGGTCTTAATCCTTTTAAAGTTGAAGTAGCTAATATCCGTGAACAGGATTCATGGGTATTAAAAGATAAAGAACAGGCAACAGAAAAAGCCATCGCTTTGGGTAAAGCTGCTATTGCCAAAACAATTTTGAACACACCTCTTATTGCAGGTGAAACTCCAATGACTAAACGCGCTTTGGTAATTGGTGGAGGAATTGCAGGTATTACAGCAGCCCTTGATATTGCAGATGCAGGCTTCCCTGTTGATATCGTAGAAAAAGATTACACAGTTGGTGGTAAGATGGCTAAGCTCGATAAGACTTTCCCAACCCTCGACTGTGCTTCCTGTATCGTTACTCCTAAAATGACAGAAGTAAGCCAGAATCCTAACATCAGGATTTTATCTGCTTCTGAAGTAACAGCAGTGAGCGGATACATCGGAAACTTCGAAATCGAAATCACACGCCACCCACGCTATGTTGACGAAACAAAGTGTACAGGTTGTGGTGCATGTATCGAAAAATGTCCTAACGCAAAGGTTCCTAATCCGTTCAACTTAAACCTTAATAACCGCAAGGCAATTGATATTCCTTTTGCACAGGCTGTTCCAAAGGTTGCAAACATCGACGCTACATACTGTCTTCACATGAAGGCTTTGAAAAACGGCAAAGACGGTGTCTGCGGATTCTGTGAAAAAGCATGTACAGCAGGAGCAATCAACTTTAAGCAGCAGGAAGAAAAGCTTACAGAAAAATACGGTGCTATTGTTGTTGCAACAGGATACAATCCGATCAGCCTTGAAAAGTTTGATGAATATGCATACAGCCAGAGCCCAGACGTTGTTTCTTCTCTTGAATTTGAACGCCTCTGTAATGCATCGGGACCTACTAATGGTCACCTCCTTCGCCCTTCTGACGGAAAAGAACCTAAGACTATCGTATTTGTTCAGTGTGTTGGTTCACGCTGTTCTGCAGATTCTACAAAGGGTCATGAATACTGTTCTAAGATTTGTTGTATGTATACAGCAAAGCATGCAATCCTTACCCGCGATCATTATCCGGATACAAACTGTTATGTATTCTATATTGACGTTCGTACTCCTGGTAAAAACTTTGATGAATTCTACCGCCGTGCAGTTGAACAGTATGGTGTTCACTACATCAAAGGTCAGGTCGGAAAAGTTACTCCACAGTCGGACGGAACTTTGGATGTTCAGGGAAGCGATTTAATCCTTAACAGACAGGTTCACATCAAAGCCGACATGGTTGTTCTTGCAGCATCAATCGAAGCAGACAAATCTGCACGTCCTCTTGCTACAATGCTTACAACTTCTATGGACAACAACGACTTCTTCTTAGAAGCTCACGCAAAACTTCGTCCGGTAGAATCTCCAACAGCCGGTATCTTCCTTGCAGGATGCTGTCAGGGTCCAAAAGATATTCCGGAAACTGTTGCTCAGTCATCTGGTGCAGCTGCAAAGGCAATCTGCTTACTCGTAAAAGATAAGCTTAAGAACGACCCTTGTACCGCACATCCTGATGAAAATGCATGTAACGGTTGTGGTGCATGTAAGAATGTATGTCCTTACGGTGCTATTTCTTATGTTGATAAAGATTTCCGTGGTCCAAACAGAACTACAATTACAAGACGCGTTTCTCAGGTAAACAGCGCTATGTGTCACGGTTGTGGTGCTTGTACCGTAGCTTGTCCTTCCGGTGCAATGGATCTTCACGGATTCAGCAATAAACAAATTCTGGCGGAGGTAGACAGCGTACTTTAATCAGTCACGCTTAAAATGATTATGAGTGAAAATAAAACATGGACACCTAAAATCGTAGCCTTCTGCTGCAACTGGTGCTCTTACGCAGGTGCCGATCTTGCCGGTAACAACCGTCTTGAATACCCTGCTAACGTAAAGATTATCCGTATTCCATGCTCTTGCCGTTTGAATCCGCTTTTTATTCTTCGCGCATTCCAGCGTGGAGCTGATGGAGTTATTTTGTGTGGTTGTCACCCAGGTGACTGTCACTATTCTACAGGAAACTATTTTGCACGCCGTCGTATGACTTTACTCTTTAGTATGCTTGATTACCTTGGTATTGAAAAAGGACGTACACGTGTTGAATGGTGTTCAGCTGCTGAAGGTGTACGCTTTGCAGGAATTATGAATGATTTCGTTGCAAAAGTTACAGAACTCGGTGAATGTAAAAAACTGGAGGATGTAAGATGCAAGACAAATTAATCAAGCGTGCAAAAGAACTTCTTTCGGAAGGAAAAGTTCAGAAAGTAATCGGATGGAAAAAAGGTCTTTTTGACGAAGACGTAACTCCGGGCGTATTCACTTCTGTAGAAGAACTGGACAAAGACTTTGTATTCAACAAATTCTGCAAGGCTAATCTTTCTAAGTACCTTGTTCAGATTACAAAGAATATTGAAATTGCCAAAAGCACAACAAGAATGAATAACGTTATGGCAAAACAGCGTGATCCTAATGCACAGGATGCACCAATTCCACAGGAAGTTGCAGCTGTTTTCTTAAAGCCAAACGATACTCTTTCTTTTACTCAGTTATTAAAAGAAAACCGCATTACACGCGAAGACGTATATGCAATCGGAGTTCCTTGCCAGGATGCAATCGATGGCGGAGAACCATGTGACAACTGTAAGGGTAAAAAGCCTGTTTCATGCGACGAATACATTGGTGTAGACGCAGAAGCAGAACCTGTACCAAACACAAGCCGCATGGAAGAAGTTTCTAAGCTCGAAGCTATGACAGCCGACGAAAGAGACGCTTTCTGGAAGAACGAATTTTCAAGATGTTTACGCTGTAATGCCTGCCGCGACATCTGCCCTGCATGTACCTGCGAAAAATGTGTATTCGATAACAATAAGCTTTATACTTCACAGAAGGTTGCAGAGACTAACTTCGAAGAAAGCTTATTCCACATAATCCGCGCATGGCACGTAGCCGGACGCTGTACAGACTGTGGTGAATGTTCACGCGTTTGTCCTCAGCACATTCCGTTATATCTTTTGAACAGAAAGTTCATCAAAGACATCAACGAAATCTACGGAGAATATCAGGCAGGACAGGATATGGATTCTAAACCTGCAATGTGGACTTTCAAAACTGATGATCCTGAAACAACAATCGTTTACGACAGATCTAAAGATGGAGGTGAACAATAATGCTTAGTATTTCAGCTGATAAAATTGATTCACTCTTTGAACTCATCGGTTCAAAACAATCACTTTACCTTCCTGTAGACAACTCTTCGGGAAAGGCAGATTTCCAGAAATGGGAAAAAGGTACTAAATTAAGTTCAGCTCTTAAGACTGTTCGTTCTGCAAAGGATTTCTTCTTTCCAAAAGCAGAAAAAATGGTTGAATATGAACGCCACGGAAAAGAAGTAAAGGTTATTGATCCAAGAAACGAACTCGAAGACTTTGTTGTTTTTGGTGTACGTGCCTGTGATGCAAAAGCTTTTAAAGCAATCGATAACGTTTACCTTAACATGAACCCGGTAGATTCATACTACAAGAACCGCCGCGAACACGGAATCGTAATCACTTTAGCTTGTAACGAACCTGCTAAAGAATGCTTCTGTGCTGCATATAAGATTGATTCATCTCTTTCTAATGATGATTCATCTGATGTTTCATGCTGGAATGCAGACGGAAAATTCTTCTTTAATGCAAATACCGATAAGGGTAAAAAATTAATAGATTCAGTAAAATCTGTTTTAAGTGATTCTGACCAAAAGGCTGTTGACTCTCTTAAAAAAGACATTCAGGCTAAGACAGAAAAGCTTCCTTTTGCAAAACTCGACTTATCTAAAGTTGGTGGCGTAAAACCTGAACAGATGATGAAAATCTTTAATTCTAAAATCTGGTCTAAGGTCGCAGAACCTTGTCTTGGATGCGGAACCTGTACTTATGTATGTCCGACATGTATGTGTTTTGATGTTCGCGACTTTGATACAGGAAAAGGAATCCATCAGGTTAGATGCTGGGACTCTTGTATGTATTCTGACTTTACTCAGATGGCTGCTGCAAACCCACGTCTTACACAGGTAGAAAGAAGCCGCCAGAGATTTATGCATAAGCTTGTTTACTATCCAATGGCACACGACGACATGTTCTCTTGTGTTGGATGCGGACGCTGTGTAGAAAGCTGCCCTGTAAACATGAACATTGTAAAGGTAATAAAAATGATACAGGAGGATGCTGATTTATAGCAGATGCTTATGGAAACAAAAGAATCATTCATTCCTTATGTAGGAAAAATTATTGATATTAAGCAGGAAACTCCTGATGTAAAAACCTTTAGTGTAGTTGGACTTGATGGAAAAAAATTGTTCCAGCATATTCCGGGCCAGTGTGCAATGCTCATAGTCCCTGGTGTTGGTGAATCAATGATTTCCATCACTTCTTCACCTACCCTCGAAACTCACATGGAATTTTCCATCAAAAAATGCGGTTGTGTAACTGAATGGCTCCACAATGCAGAAGTTGGTCAGGAAATCTGTGTAAGAGGTCCGATCGGTAACGGCTTCCCTGTAGAAGGCGCACTCAAAGGAAAAGATGTTTTAGTAATTGCCGGAGGTATTGGTATTGCTCCAGTACACTCTGTAGTTAATTATATGATGGATAACCGTGCTAACTACGGAAAAATCCAGGTAATCTACGGTTCACGTTCTAAGGCAGACTTGGTTCGCCTTGAAGAAATGCAGAACGTTTGGATGAAACAGCCTAACTGCTCTATCGACCTTACAATCGACCGTGCAGAAGACGGATGGGACGGACACGTTGGATTTGTTCCTCCATTCATCACAGAGCTTAAACCTGATGCAGGAATGACTGTAATCATGTGTGGACCTCCAATCCTTATCCACATGTCGCTCAAGATTCTTAAAGACCTTGGTTTTAAAGATGAACAGATCTTTACAACAATGGAAATGAGAATGAAGTGTGGTATTGGTAAGTGTGGCCGCTGTAATATCGGTGATAAGTTTGTTTGTAAAGACGGTCCGGTATTCAGCTTTGACCAGCTTGGTGAACTTCCACCTGAATACTAATTTAAAATTTGAATCTGATTATTTCAGTAAAATTTATAACATAAAAACATATCATGAGGAGGGGGTGATTTATCACCCCTTCATGGTTTAAGAGTAATATAGAAGTAATAAATAAATTTTTCTTTACTTTTACCAAACCTTGTGATAAAGTTATATGTATATATAAAGTTTTTGAGAG
Organism: Treponema sp.; assembly: GCA_016286365.1. Taxonomy (GTDB): domain Bacteria; phylum Spirochaetota; class Spirochaetia; order Treponematales; family Treponemataceae; genus Treponema_D. Next base: position 159,236 of record JAEESN010000001.1, on the reverse strand, counting down.
GAAAATTGATGAGTTTAAAAAGATTACCGGCTCTTGTCTGTACAATGTTTTTACTTTTTGTATTGCTTGTTGCATGTAATGAAAAAAACTCAGAATCTTCCTACAAGGGTAATTGGTCCTACAGTCACGAACCGAAAGAACCTGCACTGGTAGTTAAAAATAGTGGCAAAGCAAAGTTAGATGGTAAAAATTTTACCTATACCGAAAAAGATGGTAGCCTTAGACTTGAAAGCAAGACTGGGGATTTAGCTTATGCGAAATTTAAGAATAATGATAAAAATCACATCTTTCTTTTTAAGCACACAATCTACACAGGTTCCAATAATGATGGACTAATTGGCAAGTGGACATCAGGAAAATGGTCTTTTGAATTTACTGAAGTTGGAACTTTTCTGGAGGATGGCTATTTCCCGGGACACTATTCAGTAGATGAAGAAAATTCTACCCTTGTGCTGATTTATAACGATCAGTTTGAAAATACCATTATTCCTTATGAGCTCAAAGATAATAAGCTTATACTAGACTACCCTTGGGAAATGGTAAAAACGACAAATTAGGTTTCTAAGTTTCATAAGAAGGCATAAACCTTTGGAGGAACAGTAGACATAATTGATCCAAAAGGATCGCAAAAATATTTTTTTTATTTTAATAAGGAGGATAAAAAAAATGAAAAAAATTCTTAAAGTGTTAGGATTCGGACTTTTAGTTCTCCCTCTCTTTACTGCTTGTACTAAAAAAGACGCAGCTAAAGGTGGAAAAACAAAGCTCGAAATGTGGTGTATTGCTACAGAATCTGACTCTAACCGCCATTCGTATGAAGAAGCTATTAAGACAGTTACAGCTGCTCATCCAGAAGTTGATTTCACATGGGAAGCTTTCGAAAACCAGTCTTATAAGACAAAGATTAAGGCAGCAGTTGCAGCTGATGAAATGCCTGATATCTTCTTCACATGGTCATGTGCATTCATTGGTGACTTCGTAAATGCAGATCGTGTTTACTGTCTCGATGAAGAATACAAAGCATTTGCAAACGAACTTGATGCAAAAATGCTTGGAAACACAACATTCAACGGAAAACACTATGGTGTTCCTTTAACAATGAACATTGTTGGTCTTTTCGCTAACATGGATCTTCTTAAACAGGTTGGTTATACAGAAGTTCCAGGAACATACGATGACTTCATCGCTTGTTGTGATAAGCTCATTGCAAAAGGAATCATTCCTTTCGGATGTGCAGGAAAAGAAACATGGTGTGTTACAGAATATCTTGAATCTGTAATCGAAAAGAGCTGTGGTGCTAAGACTCTTGATGATATCTTCATGGGAAGAGCTTCTTGGAACAACAAAGATGTAGCTAAAGCTGTAGATACATTCCAGGCTATGGTTACAAACGGATACTTCGATCCAAACGGTATGGCTCTTTCAAACGACGAAGTTAAAGCTAACTTCATGGCTGGTAAATATGCATTCTATATGAACGGTACATGGAACTGTGCTGACTTCGCTAACAACGCTGAATTCTTCCCTAAAGTAAAGGTTGCTGAATTCCCAGTAATCGATTCTTCAAAAGCTAAACTCGGACAGCTCATTGGTGGTCCTTCTGACACATTAGCTGTTGCTAAGAGCAGCAAGAACGCTTCACTTGCAGCTAAGTTCACATTCGAACTTGGTAAAGAAATCTGTCACTATGGATACCTTGATGGTTGTGGACTTCCAGCTTGGACACCATACTATGACACATCTTCTGTAAACGGTTTAACACGTGAAGTTCAGAAGATCGTTGCTGGCGCTGATCAGATGGTTCTCTTCGGAGATACAGCTATGAGTGCTGACATCGCTCAGATTTACCTTTCTTATGTAGCTAAAGTTTACGGTAAGGAAGTTAACGGATCTGAATTCATTGCAGGTCTTTCTAGCGAAATCAAATAATTTAAAAATTTAATGTTTTTCTAACTTACGGGGGAATCTTTCCCATATATTTTATATAGGAAAGATTCCCTTTTTTGAAAGGAATAATTATGAATAAAAAAGCTGAAAATCTTTTAAAACCACTTAATATTACGGCATTCTTACTTCCAGCTCTGATTCTTTTTATTGGAATCCTCATTGCCCCTATTATAATGTCTCTATATTACAGTTTTTTTGATTGGAAGGGATTTGGAAACAAAACTTTTGTCGGATTTTCAAATTATATTGAACTTTTTAAAAGTAAAGATATAAATTTTCTTGAAGCTTTGAAAAATTCGCTGCTTCTTGCGGCTTTATCAGTATTTATACAGTTACCTATTTCTCTGGCTTTTGCTTTAGCTTTGGGAAAGGGTATTAAAGGTGAAAGAGTTTTTCTTTCTGTTTATTTTGCACCGGTTTTAATTTCAACTGTTGTAATCGGTCAGCTCTGGCTTAAGATTTACAATCCAGACTATGGTCTTTTAAATGTATTTTTAAGAAAGATTGGTCTGGAACAGGAAATTATGAAATGGACCGGCGATACCAAAGATATTCTTTGGCTTGGTAATAAGAAAATTGCGCTTGGTGCGGTTTTTGCTCCAACTTTGTGGCAATATGTAGGTTATCATATGCTCTTGATGTATGCAGGTGTCAAAGGTGTGCCTCTTGAGCTTAGAGAAGCCGCTATGCTTGATGGTGCAACTCCGGGCCAGGTAAATAGATATATCGTAATTCCATACATCAAACCTATTCTCAAGATTTGTGTTATTTTTGCTGTTACAGGTTCCCTTAAAACATTCGACCTTGTATATGTTCTTATGGGAAACAGTCACCAGCACCTAGTTGAAGTACCAAATACATGGCTTTTCCAGATGCTTTACTTAAGTAATCGTTACGGAATGGGTAGTACAATAGCAGTAATGTTGATTATTCTCTGTTTTGTCTTCTCTTTGATTATTAGTGCCATGTTCAAGAAGGAGGACTAAAAATGGAATCTACAGTTTATAAAACAAAGGGAAGCGACAAAACCTTAAAATATTTTATTTATGCATTGCTCGTATTCTGGCTTTTATTAAATATTTTTCCTATCTATTGGATGTTTACCTTCTCTTTAAAGGATAATGCAGAAATTTTTGGTGCAAATGTAGCAGGTCTTCCTCATAAATGGTTATGGAGCAACTATGTAACAGCTATACGTACCGGAAAGATGGGAGTTTATTTCTTAAACAGTATCATTATTGCTCTTGCAACAATCGTAATCACTATTGTTGCTGCGGTTATGGCTTCTTATGTTATGCAGAGAATTGTATGGAAAGGACGAAAAATGATGAATAAGTTCTTTATGTTAGGACTTACAATTCCTATTCATGCTTCTCTTATTCCTGTATACATGACACTCAAAAAGCTTGGAATGCTTAACTCTTATCAGGCTCTTATTATTCCTTATGCAGCCTTCTCTCTGGCGATGGCTATTCTCATAAGTATGGGCTTTATGGAAGATATTCCTATGGAGTTGGATGAAGCTGCTACAATTGACGGTTGTGGTACCTGGGGTATATTCTTCAGAATTATTTTCCCTTTGATGAAACCATCAGTTTCTACAATCGGAATTTATACATTCCTTCAGTGCTGGAATGAACTTATGTTTGCAACAACCTTTAATAGTAAGCAGGCGTTAAGAACTCTTCCTGTTGGTATTCAGGCTCTTTCTGGTCAGCATACTACAAACTGGGGTCCTATTGGTGCAGCTCTTGTTCTTGCAACCTTCCCTACTTTGCTTGTTTATGTATTCTTAAGTAAAAAGATTCAATCAAGCTTTATGGAAGGTGCTATCAAGGGATAAAGATTTTTCAAGATTTCTTATCCCAATTAGGAAATTCATAAAAATTCTTTTGAAAAAAAAAACTGCAGAGAAATCTGCAGTTTTTTTATGCCTAAATTATTCACAAAATTATTAATAAATGCCCGTAAATCACAAGTATCCGTATTTAGTCTTTGATTAAAAATTTAATTAATCTTGAATACCGCGAGCCCATTCGTAAGTAGAAAGATATGGGTCTGGTTTAATTGATCCCGGTGTTGCCCAGATTTCATCAATCAATCCCTTGTCGTTAATCTTTCCGATTCTTACCTGCTTATATAAATGCTGGTTGAATCCGTCGATTGTAACAGTTCCTTCAGGAGCGGTAAAGCTTAATCCTTTGGCTGCCATACGAACTTCTTCTACATCAAAGCTTCCGGCTTTTACACAAGCCAGGGCCCACATGTAAACTGCAATGTAGCCAGCCTCAATCGGGTCTCCGGTTACTCTTTCGTTTCCGTATTCAGATTTATAATCACTTACGAATTTTTTGTTTTTATCTGTCTGTGTTGTTTCGTAATAGTTCCATGCAACAAGGTTATTTTTAAGATATTCAATACCGATTGTGCTTACTTCTTCTTCCGAAATAGAAAAGCTCATTACAGGGATTTTCTCGGAAGTAATGCCTGCTGCCTGGAGCTGTTTAAAGAAATAAATGTTTGAGTCTCCGTTAATAGAATTAATAATTACATCCGGCTTTTCTTTAAGGATATCTTTTATTACATCAGAAAAATCCTGGGAACCCATAGGAACGTAAGCTTCTCCAACACATTCACCGCCTAACTGTGCAAGCTGTGCTTTAATAATTCTGTTTGCTGTACGAGGGAAAATATAATCACTTCCAACAAGGAACATTCTTTTACCAAAGTTTTCGGCACAATAATCAACGGCTGGAACTACCTGCTGGTTTGGAGAAGCTCCCATATACATGATGTTAGGACTTGCTTCCATTCCTTCGTACTGTACCGGGTACCACAAAAGATTAAAGTATTCTTCTACAACCGGTTTTACAGCCTTTCTTGAAGCAGAAGTCCAGCATCCGAAAATTGCGGCTACATTATCTTCTGTAATTAATTTACGTGCTTTTTGTCCAAATGTGTAAGGATCACTTTCACCGTCTTCTTCTACAGGAATAATCTGTTTTCCAAGAACTCCGCCTGCTTCGTTAATCTCTTTGATTGCTAAAAGCTCTGAATCTCTTACCGGTGTTTCACTGATTGCCATTGTTCCGGTTAATGAATGAAGAAGACCAACCTTGATTGTTTTATCTTCCTTTTTCTTACATCCAAATAAACTCAAACTAATTAAAATAATAACAGTTAAATAAATAAATTTTTTCATAATTACCATCACCTCCAATGATGACTAGAAAAAACACTTTATTAATTTTTTGAACTTTCTTAATTATTTAACTTTATTATATGTATTTTTGTATTATTATATTTTCGGTATATATAGCGTATTTTATCACTTAATGTCGTAGGTTGTCATTATACCCTTTCCTTTTACATCGCATTCAATCGGTTTACTGAATTTTATCATGCTGTGCTGAAGGTGTTCGTAAACTGATTCTGCTACCCTGATTCCGCCAGGATTTGCTAAGGTTTCCATGCGGCTTGCAACGTTTACAGTATTACCCCACACATCATAAATAAACTTTGTTTTTCCGATTACACCGGCTGTTACAGGACCAGAGTTCAATCCGATTCTGATGTTGAATTTTATCTTTGCAGTTTTGTTGTAAGTCTTTAAATCCTCGAGCATACCCTTTGCAAATTCAATCATTATCTGAGCATGATTTTCGTTTAAGGTTGGAAGTCCGCAGGCTGCCATGTATGCATCTCCGATTGTCTTGATTTTTTCAACTCCCATGCTTACGGCTCTTTCGTCGAACAAAGTAAACAAATCGTTTAATGCATCTACAATCTCACCCGCAGAATGTCCGCTGGAAGTTTTTGTAAAGCTAACAATATCACTGAACAAAATTGTAACATCGTGGAAGTCTCGACCAATAGAATGGATTCCGTCCTTTAATTCATCTGCAATTTCGTTTGGAAGAATGGCACGCAAAAGGTTATCGGATTTAGCTTTTTCCTGAATAACTTCGGCTGTTCTTTCCTGTACGATTTTTTCAAGGCGGATATTTTCTTTAATCATCTTGCGCTGTTTAATGTGGAAAATAAATCCGATTCCGCTCAAGAATAAAATTACAATCACAATCCAGAAAATCGGCATCTGGTAATAATACGGTTTTTGTACAAAGATGATTGTTTCACTCTGCTCTGAATATAAGCCGTCTCCGTTAATTGCGTTTACAACAAACTCGTGCTTGCCCGGCCGTAAGTTTGTATAAGACATGGTGCGTACATTAGTTGGCGAGCAGAAATCATCTTCAAAGTTTGTAAGCTTATAAGTAAAGTTCATTCGTTCAGGAGAATCAAAGCTAAAGCCTGTGTAATTTACGACAATACGTTTTGTTCCAGGATTTAATGTAAGTGAATATTCTTTACTCATGCTCAGTGTGTTATCTATTACCAAAGCATTATCAACATAAACACTTGCAATCTGCACTAAAGGCATAACCGGGTTTTCTTCCACCTTTACCGGGTCGTAAATGGCAATACCGTCTACCATCGTAAACCAGATTCTACCAAAGCGGTCTATTAAGCTTTTGGAAGTTGAGGTTGGTCCGTTTGAATCAAGACCGTCGTTTTTACTGTAGAACTTTACGTTGAGGTTTGTATTATTGTTTGAAGCAGCTTCTACAAATTCAAAATAATCTACAGAGGAAATTCCGTGGTTACTTGTCATCCAGAGTGTGTTGGACATATCTGCAATTACCTGGAAAACTGAGTCTGTCTGGATTCCGTTTTCTGAGTTGATGTTTTCAAAGGTTTTTGGAATGCCTGTGTTACTGTCAAAGTCCGGACATCTTGAAACACCGCTACCTGTACAGATCCAGAATGCACCGTCTACTTCCTGTGTGATTTTAAAAATTACGTTTCCTGCAAGTCCGTTTTCCGAAGTAAAATGCGAGATTATTTTTTCGTCTTTTAAAAGATAGATTCCGTCTCCATCTGTTCCAACCCACACAATGTCATTTGTGTCCTGATAGATTGCCATGATGTATTCGTTATCAAGACCATTGTTCTGCTTGTAGTTTTTAATTGAGCCGTCGGGATGAATGATGCTTAAACCGGTTGTGGTTCCTACATAAATCACTTCGTCATCGGCTTCTATTGCAACACGAACCTTGTTTCCGGCAAGTCCGTTATCTGTTGTCCAGCTTTTAATTGTTTTTCCGTCGTACAAGAGCTGGCCCGGCTTTGTATAACAGCTTACTAAAAGTTCACCTTTTTTTGTTGCCTGAACATCGCGAATCCTTAAGCCCTTTGTGTATTCTGTAAGCTGATTTTTTACTTCAATATCTTTTTCGAAGCATTTTACACCGCTGTCTGTTCCAACCCATACACAACCGAATCTATCTTCGGTAATACTGTTTACAGAGGTGTTGAATTTTCTCATTCTGAATTTACCGTGGGTTAACTTTCCGATTCCGTTTCTGTCGGTAGCAAACCAAATGTTATTTTCACGGTCGCAGATGATTTTATTTATTTTGGCAGCTGTTAAATCATAATTTGTAAACTCATGAAACTTTCCGTTTTCATAAACTGCAAGACCACTTTCTGTTCCAAACCAGATTGTTCCGTCCTTATTTGTAAAGATTGAGTTTGTGGAAACATTATCAAGCATGGTGCCTGTTTTAATTTTTTCTGCTTCTCCATTCTGCATTCGGATAATTCCGTCGTCTCCAAGACCTACCCAGTAAACGCCTCTTTTATCCTGAGAGATTGCAGTAGCAAAACAGTTTCCGAATTTTTTAATCTCCGGTCTTGTTCTGAATACTTCGTTCTGATATAAGAAAATTCCTCTTTCATTAGAAGTTAAAAGCCACATTCTTCCGGCTGTATCGCAGTAAAATGCTTTTGCAATAATACCCTTGGCAATTGTACCGGCTTCGAACTGGCATGTAATCAAATGTCCTTCCGGTGTGATGTAACAAACTCCCGCTGCAGTTCCAATCCAGACATTTCCTCTTTTATCTTCTGTAAGACATCTGATTGAATTATTTGGAAGTCCGTTTTTTGTTGTATATGTTTTATTTCCGCGGCGGGAAAGCTTTTGTAATCCTTCGTCGTTAGACCCGATCCATAAGTTTCCTCTTGAATCTTCTAAGATAGCACGAACAGAAACAAAGGTTAAATCATTATCAAGCCCTCGTTTGTGAGTTGTAAAACTAATACCGTCAAAACGAGCAAGACCTTCGTAAGTTCCGATGTTTATATAACCGTCGCGAGACTGAATAATATCTGTGGTGGTTGTTCCGTTTAATGAATCAAAAGAATTCCATGACTGATAAACGTAATTATCAAAGAAAGAATTCTCTGAATAAATTGATGAAGCAAAGCCCTGTAAGCATAGAAAAGTGTTGAAAAATAGCACTAAAAATAAAGATACTAGTATATTTCTTTTCATAGTAATATTTTATTACTATTCATAGTAAAATGCAAAAATTTTTTTTATTTTGATTTTTTTTCTATTCCATAATATTTTAAAAAGCATTATAATATTTTCTATATTATTATTTTTTTAGGAGCAATATATAATATGGCTGATAAAGAAATGGCTACAATCTATATTTTTGGTAAAAAATATGATGTACCAGCTGAATTAACTATTATGAATGCCATGGAGTATGCCGGATACCAGCTGAAACGTGGATGTGGATGTAGAAATGGATTTTGCGGCGCTTGTGCCACAATCTATCGTATTAAAGGACAGAATCAGTTGCAGACTTGTCTTGCATGTTCTAAGAAAGTTGAAAACGACATGTATATTGCAACTCTTCCTTTCTTCCCTCTCGTTAAACAGATTTATGATATAAACAAAGTTAAGCCTGAACAGCAGCTTATGATGCAGCTTTACCCGGAGATTTATTCTTGTGTTGGATGTAACGCTTGTACAAGAGCATGTCCACAGAGCTTACAGACTATGCAGTATATTGCTTACGCACAGCGCGGAGATTTTGCAAAATGTGCAGATCTTTCTTTTGACTGTGTTATGTGCGGATGCTGTTCAAGCCGCTGTCCTGCAGGAATCAGTCACCCACAGGTTGCTGAACTTGCACGCCGTATCAACGGAAAATACATTCAGCCGGAAACACAGCACCTTCTTGACCGCGTAAAAGAAATCGAAGATGGAAAATGCGAAGAAGCAATCCAGAAGTTCGTAGCAATGTCTACCGGCAACAAAGAAGAAATCAAGAATTTATACAATAATAGAGAAATAGAAAAATAGGAGAAGACGAATATGTACGGAAATTATCTTGACGATGCTGCAAAAATCGTTGCAGAAAAACGCGAAGAAAACCTTAAATTTGAACATGTTCGTCTTACAGCAGAACAGAAAGACGACCTGCTTTTAAAATTCCATCCGGACCGCATTAAAGAACAGTTCACAGAACTTAAAATCGGTCCAAATAAAGGCCAGAAAGCTCCTATTGAACTGGCAGAAATGCTTCAGGCAAAACCACGCCTTGAACCGGAAAAAATCGATCTTAACCACATCGACTACGAAGCTGATGTTCTTGTAATCGGTGGTGGTGGTGCCGGAACTAGTGCTGCTATTATGGCTAGCGAAGCCGGTGCAAAAGTAATGCTCGTTACAAAGCTCCGCGTAGGTGATGCAAATACAATGATGGCAGAAGGTGGTATCCAGGCTGCAGATAAGCCAAACGATTCACCTGCTCAGCACTACCTCGACGCATTTGGTGGCGGTCACTTTGACGGAAAACCAGAACTTGTATATACACTCGTAAATAAAGCTCCATCTGTAATCAAATGGCTCAACGATCTTGGTGTTGAATTTGACAAGATGCCGGATGGTACAATGGTAACAACTCACGGTGGTGGAACAAGCCGTAAGAGAATGCACGCATGTAAAGACTACTCAGGTGCCGAAATCATGCGTACTCTCCGCGACGAAACATTCAACCGCGCAGATTCTATCACAGTTGTAGATTTTACAGCTGCTATCGAAATTATTAAAAACGACAAGGGAGAAGCTTGTGGTGCTGTTTTGATGAACATCGAAACTGGTGAAATCCGCATTGCTAAAGCTAAGGTTGTAATTATTGCAACTGGTGGAGCTGGACGTATGCACTATCAGGGATTCCCTACTTCTAACCACTACGGTGCTACAGCCGATGGTCTTGTAATGGCTTATCGTGCAGGTGCAAAACTCCTCTATCAGGATTCTCTACAGTATCACCCTACTGGTGCTGCTTACCCAACACAAATTCTTGGTAAACTTGTAACAGAAAAGGTTCGCTCACTTGGAGCTAAACTTATAAACAAAGATGGTGAAGTTTATATTCACCCACTCGAAACTCGTGACGTAAACGCTTCTGGTATTATCCGCGAAGTTCGTGAAGGCCGCGGTGTTAAAAACGATGTACAGGATGCTGTATGGCTTGATACTCCAATGATCGAAATGATTCACGGAGAAGGAACAATCCTTAAATCAATTCCTGCTATGTACAACATGTTCATTAAATATGGAATCGATATCCGTAAGGAACCAATCCTTGTTTACCCTACTTTACACTATCAGAACGGTGGTGTAGAAATCGACAAGACATGTCACACAAACGTTGCAAACCTCTTGGTTGCAGGAGAAGCTTCTGGTGGTGTTCATGGTACAAACCGTCTTATGGGTAACTCACTCCTCGACGTTGTTGTATTCGGACGTGAAGCTGGAATCGAAGCTGGAAAGATGTATAAAAATATCAAGCTTTCTGACAAGATGAACCTTGACCACGTAAAAGCATTCGAAAAAGAAAGAGATGCTGCCGGAATCAAGGGAGATGTAGTTTCTCCAAAGCTTTTGCCACGCTATACACACGGAAACAAGGAATTCGAAAAAGAAATTCCTGGTGCTACTCTCTAACAGAAAGCATAGCTGCGGTTAAAATCGTAGAAGGCCACTTCATTCGAAGTGGCCTTTTATATGGTTTGTTGGTTTAGATTTTTAATACGGCTGCTGAAGCAGCGTTTTAATTGGTATTTAATTTTCGTGTTTTTTGATAAAACGGTTGATTAATCAGCGTTTTTCAACAGGAACAGGCTATTCCTTTTCTTCAATAATCGACTGGCAGACACGGAAACCGAGGTTACTGCTCTTACCGGCCGGGGCACTGCCGCTTCTGAAAAAAACGGTGCACTGCTGGTAGTCATCGAGCCAGCTTCCTCCACGTTTAATGCGGAGTGTTCCAAGCTGCGGGCCTCTTGGATTTGTCTGAGGACTTCTTGGAAGGACATCCATAAAATCCCAGCACCATTCGGCTACGTTTCCACACATATCGTAAAGGCCAAGAGAGTTCGGCTTTTTAGTACTTACATCGTGGGTACGAACGTCGCTGTTTTCACCATACCATGCAACTTCGTTTATATCGTTACTTCCGGCATATTCAAAATCTTGATTTGATGAACCACGGGCAGCATATTCCCATTCTGCTTCGGTAGGGAGTCTGTAGCCGTTACAATTAAAATCACAGATAACTCTTTTCCACACAGGGCTTCCTGCATCAAAAGTCGAAAGATCTTTTACGTTTCCAATGCTGTAGCAAGGATTTAATTTTCTGAGCATGCTTAATCTGTTGCAATAGATTAATGCTTCGCACCAGTTTACTGATTCTACAGGGCGGTTTTCTCCGATCAATTTTGAAGGGTTTCGGCCCATTACGTATCTGAATTGTTTTTGTGTTACAAGGGTCTCGGAAATCATAAAAGAATCTACAGAAACATTGTGTGTACTTTCTCCGTTTCCCATAAAGAAATTATCTGCCGGAACTGCTATTAAATGAGGTTCGTTATCATTAAAGGTGTTCATTTTTTCTTTTGAAGAATCTGTTCCCTGCTCTGCTTCTGTCTGAATTGGTTTTCCACAGTGAGGGCAGAATTTAAAATTTTCCGGTAATTCTGAATTACAATTTGGACAATTCATTTTATTTCTCCATTTAATGTGAATAATTAATTATAACACTGATTTATAAATATACAAAGGAATTGATTGACAATTTATGAGTTTAGAACGAAAATATAATTATTATAAATAGTAATATCATAAAGTCTGAATTCTTATTTAAAGTTTATTTATGGAGACAAAATGACAATTACTGAAAATCAGAATGACACTACAATGGTACTGCAGATTGAAGGACGATTAGATACTACAACTGCACCTCAGCTGGAAGCAAGATTAAAGGATTGTGTTCAATACTGTAAAGTTTTAATCCTCGATTTAAAGGATGTAAATTATATTTCAAGTTCCGGATTAAGAGTTGTTTTACTTGCTCATAAATTGATGGAAGGTATTGGCGGTAAGATGACTGTCCGTAATCCTTCTGATTTCTGTCTGCAGGTTCTTCAGGCAACCGGAATGGAAAGCGTTCTTTCTATTGTAAAATCATAATCAGTTTATTAAAAACTAATCAAAAATTAATCTATCCTCTTTTTTATTGTAAGAACGTTTTTATTGTCTTTATATTCATAGTTAACGCTGTCCATAAATTTCTTTGTTAAAAAGATTCCAAGCCCGCCGATATCACGCTCTTCTAATGGGGCTGTAATGTCGGGGTCTGCTTTTTCAAGAGGATTAAACTTAATGCCTGAATCTATAAACTGAACTTCAAGTGTATTTTCTTCGAAAGAACAATTAATCAAAGCATCGCCTGTTTTATCTTTATAAGCGTAATGACTGATGTTTACATATATTTCTTCTACAGCAAGGTCTATTTTATTTAAAATTTCTTCCGGGCAGGAGCTTGGGATTTGTGTGTGAATAAGGTTTATAACCTGCTCAAGATTTTCGTCAACGGCTGTAAAATTTTTTGTTATCATCGCACACCTCAGCCTTTTAAGAATAATTCAAGCATTGTTATATCATCAAACTGATCTGTTCCGTTTACAAAAGAATCTATATCTTTTCGGACAAGTGCAAGTGATTCTTTTACATCTGTTGTTTTATTGTTTTTAAGGAAGTTCAAAAGACGCTCTTCGCCGTACATATTGTTTTGGGAATCTGTTGCTTCTGTAACTCCGTCTGTATAAACAAAAAGTAAATCTTCTTTATTGAGTTTAATTTTATGCTCCTGGTATTTTGTTCCTTCAAGACCGGCAAGCATGAGGTTTGGCTTTGTTTTAATAAAATCAACATTGTTGTCGTGATATAAAACCGGTGGATTGTGACCTGCATTTGCAAATGTCAATTCTTTTTCTTTTATGGAAAGTATTCCCATCCAACAGGTTACGAATAATGAAGAATCATTACATTCGCATAATTCATTGTTTACTTTTTCGAAAACCTGGGCAGGGCTTAAGCCTAAGAGGATACTGCTTTTTAAAAGTGTTTTTGTAATAACCATAAAGAGAGCTGCAGGAACTCCCTTGCCGCTTACATCCCCTACTACAATGGCAAAATGATTATCATCAATCATAAAAAAATCATAAAAATCGCCGCCTACTTCTTTTGCAGGTTCCATTGTGGCATAAAGTACCAACTCAGGATGATCCTTATACGGAGGGAAAATGCGGGGAAGCATATTAGCCTGAATCTGGGTTGCAACGTTGAGCTCTGCAGAAAGTCTTTCTTTTTCTGCGGTTGTTTTTGTAAGCTCATTGATGTACTGATTCATATCCACACTCATCTTTTCTACAGAGCGCGCAAGGACGCCAAGTTCATCTTTTCCTTTAATTGTTGTGAGTTTGTCTGAAAGATGTCCTTTATGTTCAGCAAAATGCGATGTTTCGTGTGTGATGATTGTCATCGGTTTTACGAATCGTCCCATAAGAACGCCGATGATTATGAGCAAAAATACAAAAGTGATTATGGATGATGAAAGTCCTACGTTTAATCTATAGCTGTGTGTAAATTCTTTTATTTCGCTCATCGGTTTTACAATACTCATGATGGCGATATTTTTTCCATTTTTATCTTTTACAGGAATTGATGTAGTAACGTGACCGCCTGTATCGCGGTAAACAAAGCGGATATAAGGTTCTCCGTCTATCATTACGTTTTTAAGATTCTGAATATAATCTTCATCATAATTTTTTAATGTATTTACCCAGCCAAGCTGATATTTTGTTCCATTTTTTATGTCGGGATGAACTGTATCATAAATGTAAATGCGTGATTCATAATTTTCATCCGGAATGGTAACATAAATATATGCAAGCTTTTGAGTCACTGTGAGCATGTCGAGCATCTTGTCTGATTCAAACCAGGCTTCGTCGGCTGGGGCTCCTGCTGCATATTCAGGGATTTTTTCTGCATCGATATAAGAAAGTGCTGTTTCGCAGATCTGTTCTGTAATATCCCTGTACTGTCTTTCGAATAAGGATTTAAAAACGCGGTAACCTATAAAACCGTTTGTTACGCTCAAAATAATACAGAAAATCAAAAGATATACCGGAAGTTTGAATGATAAACTTGCTAATGAAAATTTTTTCCTTGCCATAAAAAAATTATAAATCACTTCTTTTTTTAAATCTATTTTTTTGTGTTATAAAACATTAGAAATGGGTCAAAAAAGGGGTCTTATTGCTTAAAATCTGCAGAAACAATATAATATTTGTTAATATTATAAAAAAATCGAGGTTTTAATCATGATACTCTTCGGAGGAATTCTTTCAATCAAGACCATTACTTTTTTAGTATTCTGCGTATTTTTAATCGCCGGTCTTGGTTATTTGCTTGGTAGAATCACAATTAAAGGTGTTTCTTTGGGAACTGCAGGTGTATTTATTGTAGCTCTTCTTTTTGGTGCATTCTTGTATCAGCCGCTTGCAAATCAGCTTTTGGTTGATTATAAAGTAGGTGAAGAAGTAATTGCAAAAGTAACTTTTGCTTTAGATGCACTTAAAATTGTAGAAAATTTAGGATTGATTTTGTTCGTTACTTCAGTTGGTTTTATTGCAGGTCCTAGTTTCTTTGGAGATTTAAAAAAGAACTTTAAATCATACATTCTTTTGGGTGTAATCATCATCGTATTTGGTGGTCTTTCTTGCGCAGGATGTATTATCTATGACAATAAAGTTTACGGACGTCCACTTGAAGAAGTTTCTGCAATGCTCGTAGGTCTTCTTTCCGGTTCCCTTACTTCTACTCCAGCCTTCTCTGCCGCAAAAGAAACAGTAACAAGTAAAACTCTTCAGGACATTGTAACTGTAGGACATGGAATTGCTTACCTCTTTGGTGTAATTGGTGTAGTTCTTTTTGTTCAGCTTGTTCCAAAAATTACAAAAGCTGATATGGACAAAGAAAGACAGAAGCTTTCTGAAGCAACTCCAGAAGCTCCAACAAAACTTACAGGAAAAGAAATTGAATTAGATCCATTAGGATTCTGTGCATTCAGCGTTGTAGCAATTCTTGGTATTTTAATCGGATCATTCAAATTCGGAAACTTCTCTTTAACAACAACAGGCGGATGTTTGATTCTTTCTTTGATTTTTGGTCACTTCCAGAAAATCGGAAAAGTTTCTCTTATGCCAAAAACAGAAACATTACAGGTATTCCGCGAACTCGGACTTATGCTCTTCTTGATTGGTGCCGGTGTTGCTGGTGGTGCTAAATTTGTTCAGCACTTCCACTGGGTATACTTCATCTACGGTATCATCATGACTTTGGTTCCAATGATTATCGGATTTATCTTTGCTAAGTTTGTATTAAAGATCAACCTTTTGAACAACCTTGGTTCTATCTGTGGTGGTATGACATCAACTCCAGCTCTTGGAACATTAATCGGAACAGCTAAAACCGAAAAGGTAGCCGGCGCCTACGCATCGACATACCCAATCGCTTTGGTAGCCGTTGTTCTGGTTTCTCAGTTCCTGTTGATTATATTCAGATAATAGATTGCCACGACTCCTATGGAGTCTCGCAATGACGGTGGATTTTACTTCATTGAGAATGTAACTATTCGCATGAACAAAAAGCATACGTCATTGCGAGCGCAGCGAAGCAATCCAGAGAAAGGATATTCATTTAATATGGATATCCTTTTTTTATTTTTTCTTGATTATTTCAAATTCTTCTACAATTATGACTTTATGTGTTAAGTATTCAGAACCATTCATTACGCCTGTAACTTTCACAGACTGTAACTGGGCATCATAAAGCTCTTTATAAAGTTGTTTATCATCAGTTTGTAATACATAAAAATCATCTTCTGCTGTAAGGCCAAGGTATGTAAAAGGCTCATTCCCATAAAGTCCAAGCCGCCCTTCCACAGTTACCGACTTATTCTTAGAAAACGAAACGAGCATGAACGCAAGGATGATTATAAAAAAAGATATCAGGAGTTTTTTCATTTTGCGCTCCAGTACCATAAATAGCCACATTTTCCATCATTAGTGTACAACGCACTATTATAATATAAATCAACATAATCAACAGGATTGAGGTAATCTGTAATCATATTAATATCAAAACCATAAGGATATAAAGTTCTTACACTGTATGGTTCTAATGCTGAAGTATGATAATAATCTTCCAGTTCATTTACATAAGCAGTCTGCTGGTCATTTACATATTTAGTTGAAATATCTAAAGAAGTAAAACGTGCTTTCGAGTTTGTTTCCCATACTACGTCCGAACTGTTATTCAATGTGAAAAAATTTGATCTATCAACAAGATTCCCATATTTATTGGGTCTTTGTGCTGCAAGATTTTCATATACATCATCCTGCTCTGTATTAAACATTATTATAAACTCATTTTCTAATGCTGTATAAAAATCATCTGCAAACCCCATTTCCTGGATAGCTTTTGTTATTGATTGCTCTCCAACAAAAGCATTTGTAGCAATCTTATGAATCAACTCAGGACCTCCGTAATTTCTTCCAAGATAGGCTCCAAAAATATAATCATTTGCATAAGATATTAAAACTTTATCTCCGTCAAGCCATTTTTTAAAACCGTAATTTGCATATTTTACAAAATATGGGAATCGCCCTTTTGGACCATATTTATCGTCTATGTTTAAACATTTTTGAAAGATATCCTCACAAACCATGCTGAGCATTTCGGTATACCAGGTATCATACTGTAAGCCTTGTATAACAGTTTTATTAACAAAGTTTAAAAGGTGATTATATTCATGAACTAAAGTGGAATAAACCATTGGAGTTGAACGAGGATTACACAAGAAGAATGAATCTATATAAATACACTGAGTTTCGTTACTTCCTGTTGCAGTAAGTTTTGTAAGCATATCTCTTGAAAAAAAATATCCGAAAGTTCCACCAGTCTGTGTGCTCTTTGCATCACCAAAAATATCAAAAATGATTATATCAATTTTATCTACTGGATTTATTATATTTGCATAACGGGAAGTTGTATAAGTATGTGAACCGCAAAGTTGTTCTTCTGCCTGTACAAAAGTCGCAAACTTATCACCTATTTCTTTAAACTTTGAAGCTAACAAAACACTTTCTAAACCGCTGTAATTATTTTCAAAAGTATATGACTTATTTGAATCAATATACCAGACATTACAGAAATTATTTGTATATTTACATACAGCATCTAAATCATCATAACCTTTTTCGGAAGTTGCAACATTAAATGTTCTTATCTCCCCTTCTGTCGCACTGTTTGCCTGTTGTTCTCTTGTATTAGGAGTTTCATTTTCTCTTGCATCATTTTTAAGATATTTTCTTACTGTCTGGGTATTATATTCATCAAAATAAGATGGCATATTATAAATATCATCCGGTAAAGTAAAGTCAGAAAGACTTGATTCATCTTCCATAGCCTCTTCTGTTATAACATTTCTTGTAGCTCTTACATAACCGGTATTACTTCCATTTATAATTCTTGTATTTCCATTTACTTTTACAAGATATATGTTTAAGCCTTTACCCTCATCGGGAACTGGTTCTGTTGACAAAGGCAATGAAAATGTATTCCCACTCAAATCACATCCAGCAATCAGAAAAATTAATGCAAAAATTGTGCCTGCTAAAAAATGTTTTTTCATTCTTCTTCTCCCTTATTTGCTTGTCATATTCATTACGCCGTCCCAGTTTTCGGGAACGCCTTTGGTTTTATACAATTTACAACGGTCTGCAAAAATGAGCGCTGTTTTATCCTGTAAAATCTTTGAACATTCAATAAATGCCTGCTCTGCTTTTGCAAACTGGCGGTCAAGATATAAACTCAAGGCATTATTAAACATATCAAGTTCTTCTTTTTTCTGTGAATCAACTTCATCAGCAAATCCAAGGACATTATAAAGTTGAACAGGAGTTGCACGACCTACAACCCTTACTCTGTCGAACGGACGGACAATAATCTTTCCTTCGTTTGCACCTGTATTTGCAAGCTTCCATGTATCTTCGGAACACATAATCCATGAACTATAAACCTTGTTTACACCTTCAAGACGGCTTGCAAGGTTTACCGTATCACCAATCATTGTGTAGTTTAATTTACTAAAGCTTTCTGTCTTACTTCCCATAAGGCCGACAAATGCTTCTCCAGAATTTATACCGATTCTTGTCTGAAGAGGATTTAATTTAATCATCTCTTTCTGACCTTCGGCATTAGTTACTTCATAGTCTTTAAACAAATCTGAATGAGTCTGGTTAAATTCAACTTCTACTTTTTTCATGCGGATTGCAGAATCAAGACAAAGATATGCCCATTCTTCTTTTGTGTGTGAATTAAGAGGGTCTGGAGCACCAAACATCGAGATAATCGCATCACCTTCGTATTTATCTATATTTCCGTTGTTTCTTAAAATCTCGTTAGACATGCTTCCAAGATATTCGTTTAAGATTTCGATGAGCTTGTTTGGACCTTCATCACCATAAATCTTAGAAATGCTTTCGCTGAGTGTAGAGAACTTCTGGATATCTGAGAAAAGAGCGGTAATGTTTTTCTTCTGACCTTCTGTCTTAAATGCTTCCGGATTTTTTCGAAGCTCATCGACTGTATCTTTATTTGCAAAAGAAGACGCAATCTGTGTGATAAATTTCTTTTCGCGGCTGGAAGCAAGATAACGTCTTAAAACTCCGCCAAGATAATCAACTATATTAAACGTTACAACGCCGCACATAAGTGGCATGTAAATATTTCCGGCAACAAATAAAATCATAAAGAAGAGGATTTCAACAAGCTTTGCAACTCCGTTTATGATATTCTGTTTTGTGTTAGAAAGACCTAATAAAAGAATTCCTAAAAGAGAAACAATCACGGAAACTAAAAATCCCCATCCCCAGTCCATATAACTGATGAATGATTTAGTTAAAATTGTGTTCATGATGTTTGCGTGAATACCTACGTTCGCATACTGCTTTTTGAATGGAATGGCTCCGATATCTGTTGTAGAAGCGGCTGTCATACCGATTATGCAGTAAGCACCTTCGAACTTATTCTTAAGTTTTGCAAAAGATGCATTATAAAAATCTGTGTCGCTCTGGAGAGTGTTGAATAAATCGTTTATGTCGTCAATAAATTCCTGATCCGTAAAATGAACTTCGGTAAAATAATCATTAATTTCTGCAAGATAATCTGCGTGAACAAATTCTGTTAATTCTTCAAAGAAATTCTGGCGGAGTTCAAAATAGATGTTGTATTCTTCGTCGGTATTTCCGTCGTAAGGATTTTCGTCTTCGTCAAAGCCAGTACAATGCGACAAAAGATAATTTTTAAAGTTTAAGATTTCGTTGTAATGTTCTACAAGCTTTGCTCCCTGAACAACGTAATCAAGAGGATAGCCGTTTTTAATAAGAACATACCACTGCTGCATTATGCAAAGATTATCAAAAAGATTCTGCTCAATGTAATCAAGCTGATTGACTGTATAGATGTGTTCGTAGTTGATTCCGTTGTAGCGGTTTTCGTCCGATGTATCTTCGTGCTGCCAGTTTATGAGCATCTGCCCGTGATTATCAAGCGGAATTTTTACATCCTTTCTTTCTGTTTCTCCCGGGTACAGAGCATTTTTCATGATTAGCGCTTTTTTTGTTCTCTGTAATTCCTGTACGTCAAGAATGTTTAAAAGCGGTTCAAACACAAGCTGTGGAAGATAATTATCTCCATAGGCATACAAAAGCTCCATTCGCCTTCTTGTACCGTCCGAGTCTACGTTTGAGTTTGTAAAGCCTGCTCCATGAGCACGCTGCATCATTGAATGAAGGGCCGGTGTAAAGCCTTTACCGATTCCTTCGTAAGTTTCGCGGAAGGTGTAATCGTTATCGCGGAGAGTTAAGTGGTCCGGGTCATCTACTTTGTATGTTAAAAATCTTTTGAATATGTAATCAATATCTTCCTGTGTGATGTTTGAATATCCAAGGTCCTGATTATTTACAGTTAAGAATGTATTTTCGAAGAACTGTGCAGCTTTTCCAAAATATTCATCATTATCGAAAGAAACATTGTTTTCTACGTAGTTATAAAGTTCGTTGTAATTGTCAGAAAGGTTTTCGTGAATAAGTGCATCGGTATAAGTTCCAAGCGAGCTTGCAGGATAACCGCGGTTCAAAGCCAGAGGAATTGACTTCATGAGCTCTTCTGTTTCTGCCTGGTTTTTCTGAATCTGATTTATGATATTTTCTTCTGCGTTCGAAGCAACAGATTTTAATGATGGCGAAATATATTCAATATCGAATACAGCCGCCTTTGTTCCGAATTCCTTCATACGGATGATTGAATCTGCAAGGATATTTCTTGTCCAAGGCCAGTCACCAAGCTTATCGATATCGTCTTCGTCGATAATTCCCATCACAACTTTTTCAGAAATCGGTGGGTCTTTTTTAAGGTGTAAAAGTCCGTCGTAAAGTCTTAAGTCAATTTTTTCAAAAAGATTTGTAAGGCCTGCAATTCCAAAAAGGAGCGTAAAAACTCCCGTAAAAATCAGGCTGATTAAAATAGATTTTCTGTTCATACAATAAATTATAACAGAAAAATTAATTAATTACTATTTTTAAAACTCATCAAAGCGATTTTTGCGGCCATCTGTTCGGCATCTTTTTTAGTCTTTCCGCTTCCCTTACCTGCCTGATTTTCGTTTATAAAAACACCGATTTCGAAAGTCTGATCGTGGTCGGGGCCTGTCTTTTTTAATACGCGGTATTCGGGGCAGCATTTAAGGTTTTTCTGAACATATTCCTGAAGCTGTGTCTTATAATCCTTCATTCCGTTTTTAAGGATGTCTTCTACAGCAGGGATTATAAATTCTAAAACATATTTTTCTGCATTTTTATAACCTGCATCAAGATAATATGCTCCGATTATTGCTTCCATACAGTCTGCTAAAATTGCAGGCTTAGTTCTTCCGCCGGAAAGTTCTTCTCCGTGACCTAAGATTAAAAGTTTATCTATACCGAATTTTAATGCGACAGGAGCAAGGGCTTTTTCCGAAACCACGGATGATTTAATCTTTGCAAGATCGCCTTCTACCATATCAAGATTCTGATAGAGGTAGCTTGCAGTAACTACTCCAAGAACCGAGTCGCCAAGAAATTCAAGACGTTCGTTATTCTTTACGTTCTGTTTTTCGTTTGTTACGGATCTATGATTAAAAGCCTGATTTAAAAGCTCCATATCCTTAAAACGGATATCAACTCTTTTACAAAAATCAGTCAGTTCTTTTATTCTCTGGTTTTCAAGCATGATTATATTATAAAAAGATTTAAAACAAAAAAAAAGTACAAGCCATAAAAAACCTGTACTTTTTACTAACAATAATTATTGTTATTTATTTGTTCTGTTCTGCTTTGATGAACTCATAAGCATCGCGAACTGTTTCGAATTCGTTTGCTCTTTCATCAGGGATGCTAACACCAAGTTCTTCTTCGATAGCATAAACAAGTTCGTAAGTGTCAAGACTGTCGGCACCAAGGTCGTTTCTGAAAGAAGCTTCCATTGTTACTTTGCTGGCATCAATATCGAGCTTTTCAACAATAAGTTTCTGGATTTTTTCGAATAATTCGTCCATTTAATATCTCCTGTTTATCAGCCATTTACTTCTGGAGTGATAACCTGACGTCCACGGTAGAAACCGCATTTTGGACATACGTGATGAGACTGTACAAGGTTTCCGCAGTTATTGCATTCAACAAGCTGAGGTGCCTTGAGTTTCATGTTTATAGTCTGACGTCTTTTTGTAACGGCCTTTGATGTTTTTGATCTAGGTACTGCCATATATATAACCTCACTTTAAATCTTATAAAACTGAATGTCATAATACAACAGTTCCATATATTGTGTCAATCTATTATAACAAAAATTCAAGATATGTCAAAACAAAAAATAAGTAAATTCTTAAAATTTATGAAAATTGTTCTTCCAGGCTTATTTGAATTTTGCCTTAAGAGCATCTTCTACGATTTTTGGAACCATGCGGCTTATGTCTCCTCCGAACATTGCAAGCTGTTTAATCGAAGATGATTTTACGATTGTATATTCCTCTTTTGACTGAAGGAATACTGTTTCTATTTCCGGATTAAGATTCTGATTCATAAGGGCTAAATCAAACTCATAAGGAAAATCATTTGCAGAGCGTACACCACGGATTAAAACACGTGCATTTACTTCTTTTGCATAATTTACGATGAGCCCTGTATATGCGTGAACAGATACATTTTTAAACTCTTTTACAAGACTTGTAAGCATGGAAAGTCGCTCTTCCTGCGAAAACATATAATTTTTTTCGGGATTTACAGAGATAACAACATCAATTTCGTCGAATAAGGATGAGGCTCTTTTTATTACATCAAGATGTCCGTAAGTAGGAGGATCAAAGGACCCTGCAAATACAGCTTTTACCATAAAATCAATTCTAACTTATTTGACGAATGCTAGCAATAGATGGTATATTTTATATATGAAAAAAATATTTTTAACCCTCATCACTACTCTTTTTCTTTTTATGTTCATTTCGTGTGATGATGATTTATTCCCAAAAAAAGATAAAAAACCAGAGCCTGGGAAAACAGAACAGGCAGCTCCGGTAGAAGAAAAAAAGCCCGAAGTTAAACCTGCTCCCGTTAAAGAAGAAAAGCCTGAGCCTGATGAAACTGATGAAGAATACCTTCGTTCAACAGATAATCTTGATAAAAACGACAAGGTAACAAAAGAAGAATTCAACGAAGATAAAGCCGCAATCTTAAAAATCATCGAAGAGCTTTCTGTGATTATGGAAAACAAAGATGTTGAAGGATGGCTTAAATACATTGAACCTGAATCAATCAAGTACTATAAAAATCCTGTAAACCTGCAGAAGGCCCAGCAGAAGCTTCCGAATAAGGCAGTCAAATTAAGGTCAATCAATGATTACTTTAAGTATGTTTTTATTCCATCAAGAAAGCGAAGCAAGGTAGACGAAATCCGTTATATCTCAAAAACAAACATCAAGGCAGTACAGGTAAAAACAGATAAATCAATCGTTGTTTATTATTACTTTACAAAAATCGGAAACCAGTGGTTTGTACACTTACCGGAAGTTGATTAAACCTTTTTCTGATTTTTATAAAAGTTGATTTTTTACTATCTATAATTTATAATTAAATAGTTTAGAACAAATGTTCTGGAGGAAGAAATTTTATGAAAATGTCTAAAAAATTAATCATTACACTCGCAGTTTTGTCTTTTACATCAATGCTTTTTGCACAGGCAAATAAAAAAGAGTCTGAAACATCTGTAGAAAGTGAATACTTAAACGATGTTGACGGCGAAATCATCATGGGACTTGCCAATTCTGATGAGTTTGATAATAAACTTGTTGCATTACAGTATCTTCAGCAGGCTGTTGAAGAAGGAAACGTAACAGACCAGGTTGTTGCTGCATTGGACAAACTCGCCGGCGAAGGTGTTACAAACCAGACAAGAACAGGAAGACGTTTATCTAATAACTTCCCTGAAATCCGCAGACAGGCATGTCTTCTTCTTGCTAAAGTTCCAACAGAACATTCTAAAAATACTTTAATCAATGTTGCAATTGCAGATAACGAACCAATGGTAATTGCAGCTGCAGTTTTCTCTCTTGGAGAAATCGGAATCAACAACAACGACGAAACAGTAGAAGCAATCGCTTTTGCAAATAAAAGAAATCAGGTATTAAATCCTACAAGTTCTCTTGCATCTGAAGTTTTAACTGCATACGAAAAACTTGCAGATAAAACAGAAAACAAAAAGACAATGATTAACTCAATCACACTGATTGCAAGCGACTATCACTATGTAACACCTGTAAGAGACAAGGCACAGAAGCTTCTTAAAAAAATGTCGAGCCAGAGTGATAAATCTAATTCTAAGAAAAGCTCATCAAAAACATCAACAGGAAATGCTAAATAAGCTTTGATTAGAAAATGGACCCGATAATTCTTGCTTCTTCGTCTCCACGACGCCAGGATATTTTAAAAAAACTCCGTATTCCCTTTCGTGTTGTATTGCCAACAGGTGATGAAACTATTTCTAAATCACTTAAAAACGATGAGATTCCGGAGTATCTTGCGCGCAATAAGGTAACATCTGTAATTAAAAGCCTTCCGCCTGAACAGGAAATCCAGTGGATTTTAGGAGCCGATACGATCATCACAATGGGCTCTAATGTTTACGGAAAGCCACAGAATCAGGAAGAAGCATTTAAGTTCATAAAGCAGTTTCAGGGAAAAAGCCACACTGTAATCACTGCAATCGTTCTTTACAACGGAAAAAAGAAATCAACTACATCAAGAATCTGTAAGACAAAGGTTACTTTTGCACCAATGACAGATAAAGAAATTGAATGGTATGTAGACACCGGTGAATGGCATGGTGCTGCCGGCGGATACAGAATCCAGGGTGATGCATCTACCTTTATTACAAAAATCGAAGGTTCTTACTCGGGCGTCATCGGGTTGCCTATTTATGAACTTTACGATATATTAAAAGAACAAGGCTATTCTATATTGGAATAGAACTGATATTTTGAGTCGTCGGCTCAAAAAAATTGAAGGCTTTTTTAGATTTTATAATCTTTATAAAAGTCTATCTTCCGGCCTCTTTTGAGGTACGAGAAACAGAGTTTGGTGGTAAATACCAATATTAAAATCCAGCTGTTTAATAACGGCCGGTTTAGAATCTTTTTGTATTTACCCGTGAAGGAGCGTTACTCATGGCAGTAGTAACAATGAAAAACCTGTTGGAATCTGGAGTTCACTTCGGTCATCAGGTTAAAAGATGGGATCCACGTATGAAGAAGTACATCTTCGCAGAACGCAATGGTATCCACATTATCGATTTGCAGAAAACAATCGCTGCAATTAAAGACGGCTACGACGAAGTTCGCAAAGTTACAGCCGCAGGAAAATCAGTACTTTTCGTAGGTACTAAAAAACAGGCACAGCAGGCAGTTCAGAAAGAAGCAGAACGCTGTGGCATGTTCTATGTAAACAACCGCTGGCTTGGTGGTATGCTTACAAACTTCTCTACAATCAAAAAATCACTTCAGCGCCTCAAGAAAATCGAAAAGATGGAAATTGACGGCACATTCGACAATCTTACAAAAAAAGAAGTTTCTGCTCTCCAGAAGGAAAAGGCAAAGCTCGAAAAGAACCTTGGTGGTATTAAAGAAATGAAAGAGCTCCCTGGATGTCTCTTTGTAATCGACACACACAAGGAACAGATTGCAGTTGCAGAAGCACGCAGAATGGGTATTCCAATCATCGCAGTTGTAGATACAAACTGTAACCCGGAAGGAATTGACTTCCCTATCCCAGGTAACGATGATGCTATCCGCGCTATCTCATTATTCACATCAATCATTGCAAATGCAGTAATCGAATCTGATAACGAAGCTGGACTTAAGATTCTCGAAAATCTTAATGATGAAGAAGAAATCACTACAGACGCAGCAGTTAAGAATGAAGACGAAGAAATCGTTGATTATTCTAACTATCAGCCAACAGAACAGAAAGAAGAAGATGTTGAAGCTGACGAAAAAGAAAGTCTCGTAGACGAAGATAAAATTTATAAGGACTAATTTATGGCAATTACAGCAGCTGACGTAAAAGCCCTCCGTGAAAAAACCGGAGCTGGTATGATGGAATGCAAAAACGCTCTTACAGAATGTAATGGCGATATGGCAGAAGCAGAAAAATATCTTAAGGAAAAAGGACTTGCAGCTGTAGCAAAACGTGCAGAACGTGCTACTTCTGAAGGTCGTTTATTCGTACGCCAGGAAGGTAATAAAATTGCTTTAGTTGAACTTACTTGTGAAACAGACTTTGTTGCTAACAACTCTGATTTTATTGCAGCCGGCGAAAAAATGCTCGATGTAACACTCTCTAAGGGTTACACAAAGGTAGAAGCTGATCACGAAGCAATCCTTGAACCATTAAAAGTTTCTATCCGCGAAAACATGAAAGTTGCAAAGGTTGAAGTTGTAGATGTTCCTGCAGATTCAACAGCATCATTCTATGTTCACTCAGACAAGAAAACTGGTGCTATCGTTGTAATCAAGGGTTCTACTGCAGATGCAGTTAAAACTTTTGCTTATGACTGTTGTCTCCACATTGCAGCATTCACACCTGAATACACATCTAAGAAAGATGTTCCTGAAAGCTACATTGCTGAACAGAAGGAAATCTTCAAAGTACAGATGGATCAGGACGAAAAAATGGCTTCTAAACCAGATAACGTTAAGGAAGGAATCTTACAGGGTAAGATCAACAAACACCTTGCAGAAATCTGTTTCGAAGACCAGATGTTCGTAAAAGACGACAAAAAAACTGTTACAGCTAAACTCGCCGAAGTAGGCAAAGAAGTCGGCGCAACATTAAGCTTCGTAACAGCAAAATTGTACGTATTAGGCAAATAAAAAAAAACTGACTTTTAGGCAGTTTTTTTCAGCATTTTTCGTACTGACAAAAGCAGTACAAAAATGCACCATAAAAAACTTATACTGACACTTTGTGCAGTATAAGTTTTTTACATCAGAAAAATAAGGAGTTAATATGGCAGAAATCGAAGAAAGAATGGAAAAAACTATTTCCTCTCTTAAGGATTCATTTAATTCAATCAGAACTGGACGTGCTAATGCAGCAATTTTCGATAAGGTACGTGTTGATTATTACGGAACAAAATCTCCATTAAATCAGGTTGCAACAATTGCTATTCCAGAGGCTCGTTCTGTTATCATCACTCCTTTTGATAAATCCCTTATCGGTGAAATTGAAAAAGCAATTCAGGCTTCGGATTTAGGTTTGAACCCATCAAATGATGGAAAAGTAATCCGTGTTTCTATTCCGGCATTAACAGCAGAAAGAAGACAGGAACTTGTAAAGCAGGCTAAGACAACTGCAGAAAACTCAAGAACTGCTATCAGAAACATCCGCCGCGACGGAAACGACGATCTTAAAAAACAGCAGAAAAACGGTGAACTTACAGAAGACGGTCTTAAAACAGAAACAGACAAGCTTCAGAAGCTCACAGATAAATATATCGACGAAATCAATAAGATTTACGACGCAAAAGAAAAGGACATTTTACAAAACTAATGTCGATCAATAAAGAAAATCTTCCGCTGCATGTTGCCATCACAATGGACGGTAACGGAAGATGGGCTCAGGCAAAAAATCAACCTCGAACAAACGGTCACACAGAAGGTCTTAAGGTTGCAAAAAGAATCGTAAAGGCTGCGGCTGAAGTTGGAATCAAGCACCTTACGCTCTATGTTTTTTCTACGGAAAACTGGAAAAGAGCTCAGTCAGAAGTTGGGTTTTTGATGAACCTTATTCATACTCATCTTGTTGGGGAACTGAATTTTTATAAAGAAAACGGGATTAAAATCAATCACATTGGAAATCCCGAAAACATACCGGAAAAAATCCGTAAGGATATTCACCAGGCTATG
Source organism: Treponema sp. (assembly GCA_016286365.1). Lineage (GTDB taxonomy): Bacteria > Spirochaetota > Spirochaetia > Treponematales > Treponemataceae > Treponema_D. The sequence continues at coordinate 131,466 of JAEESN010000001.1, read as the reverse complement.
GATGATACAAAAGACTTTACCGGTATGACTCTGAACCTTGCAATCAATTATGGCGGCAGGGACGAAATCATCCGTGGAATAAAAAAGCTTATCAGCGAAGGTAAAAAAGAAAACGAAATTGATGAAAACACTTTTTCTTCTTACCTTGATATGCCTCAAAGCCCGGATGTAGATTTACTTATAAGAACGGGCGGAGAAAAACGTCTTAGTAATTATTTATTGTGGCATGTTCCTTATGCTGAACAGGTTTATACAGATACTCTCTGGCCTGATTATACGGAAGAAGAATTTTATAAAGATATAGAAGAATTTCAAAAAAGAAACAGAAGATTTGGTGCAGAAAAAGCAAAAAAGTAGTATAATATAGATATTAAAAGTACAAAGGTTTTATATGAGTTCGACAGTAAAAAGATTATTGACATTTATAATTGGTATTCCACTTGTTTTGACCCTGGCGTTCATTCCTTTGTATAATCATCTTTTTTTAAACATTCTGATTCTTGGTTTTGTGATTGTTTCTGCATGTGAATTTTACAACATCTGTTCTAAGCAGGCAGTTCTTCCACCAAAACCTTTACTCGTAGCAGTTTCATTAATCATCCCGATTGCAACATACGTATTCAGCCTTTTAAAAATTAATCAGGATTTAGTGCTCTGGATATTAATTGTTGAATCACTCATCTTTATGGGAGCTGAATGTTTTGCTGCAAAAACTTTCGAAAACTCACTTAAAAAAATCGGATTTACAGTCCTTCATTTATTCTATGTAAGCTATCTTTTTTCTTTCCTGATTAGAATTTCAACATTACCGGAAAACTCAAACTATTATCTTGGACTTTTCTTTATCCAGGTTTTCCTCTGTGATTCATGCGCATGGTTCTTTGGAATTTTATTCGGGAAAAATAACCGTGGAATTATTGCAGCAAGTCCTAACAAAAGTATTGTAGGATTTATAGGCGGTATTTTCGGTTCTGTTTTATTCTCTGTAATCTTTAAAATCATCTGCTCGGATGTATTAGATTTCCCGATGTGGAAGCTTATTGTACTCGCATTAATAACTTCTACTTCTACAATCGTTGGAGATTTAATTGAATCTGTATTCAAACGCTCAAGCGACTTTAAAGACTCAGGAAACTTTATTCCGGGACGTGGTGGAGCATTGGACTCAGTTGATTCTGTAATCATTTCGGCTCCAGTATTCATTATTGCAATTACACTTTTACAAATAATTTAATCCCTCATCATGAAAAGAGTTTTAGTATTAGGCTGTACCGGATCGATTGGTACTAATGCAATCAATATAATCAATAATATGAGTGATGATTTTTCGCTTTGCGGAATTCAGGCTCATTCAAACAAAGAAAAATTACAAGCGCTTGCAAAAAAATATAACTGCCCTTCCCTTCTTACAAAAGATGATGATTCTCCGGCTGCCTTTCAAAAACTGATTGACTCTTCTAAACCAGATATCATCGTAAATGGAATTGCCGGGGCTGCGGGACTTTTGCCTTCTAAAATCGCTTTGGAAAACGGAATAAATCTTGCCCTTGCAAATAAAGAAACAATCGTAATGGCAGGTTCTCTTATAAAAAAACTTGCCCGGGATAAAAATGCAAAAATCATACCGGTTGATTCAGAACATTCTGCAATTTTTAATCTTGTAGAAAAAATCGGAAAAGAAAATATTTCAAAAATCGTGATTACGGCAAGCGGCGGACCATTCAGAAATTACACAAAAGAACAGCTTAAAAACGTAACTGTTGAACAAGCCCTTAATCATCCGACCTGGAATATGGGTAAAAAAATTACCATAGATTCTTCTACGCTTGCGAACAAAGGTCTTGAAGTAATAGAAGCAGCTTACCTTTTTGATGTTACTGCAGAACAGATTCAGGTTGTTGTTCATCCGCAGAGTCTTATTCACTCACTTGTTCGCACAAACGACGGTATGCTTTATGCACAGATTTCTGATCCCGATATGAAGCATCCGATTTTCGGCGCCCTCACCTGGCCGGAGAATAAGCCGACTTACCTTGAGCCGTTTGAACTCTTCGATAAGGAAATGACTTTTTATAAACCCCGCATGGATGACTTTCCTCTTTTACAGTATGCATTCGACTCGGTAAAAAAAGGACAGGCTTATACAATCGTGTTTAATGCGGCAAACGAAATTGCAGTTCACGCTTTTTTAGATAAAAAAATTGATTATCTTTCTATTGCAAGAATCGTAAAATCAGTTATCGACAGGGGATGGAATGCTCCAATAAACTCTTTTGATGATGTTTTTGAAACAGATAAAGCTGCCCGCCAGTATGCTATGGAGGAATTATGAGCTGGGTATATGGAATCCTTTGTTTAATCTTTTTAATTCTTTTTCATGAATTCGGACATTTTGTTGCTGCAAAATTATTCGGAGTAAAGGTTGAATCATTTTCAATCGGCATGGGACCGGTTCTTCTTCATAAAACAATTAAAGGAACTGATTTCCGCCTTTCTCTTTTACCATTGGGCGGTTACTGCGGTATGAAGGGAGAAAAGGATTTTCAGAAGTCAGTTGAATCAGGACTTACAGAAATAGTTGCAGATAAGGATTCTTTTTACGGTGTACATCCTGCTAAAAGAGCAATGATTGCATTTGCAGGACCTTTCTTTAATTTTATTTTCGCCGTAATCGGATACGCTATAATCAACATGATAGGCTATTCTTATGTAACGGCTTCGAACAGAATAATCATCCCTACTCCCGAAGAATCAAAAATCACAATTGCTAAAGACGCAGGATTATTGACCGGAGATAAAATCATCTCTATAAACGGAAATAAAACCGAATACTGGGACGACATCACTCAGAATATTGTAATCAGACCGGACGAAGATATTGTTATTATTGTAGACCGAGACGGACAGGAAATCAGTTTTAATGTTCATACCGGGCTCGATAAAAGTCAGGGAATCGGAGTTTTGGGAATCAAGGCAGATGCAGAAAATCTTATTAAAAGGGATTCTCCGCGTTACAGTTTTTTCCCGGCCTTTGGTCACGGCTTTATAGATACGATTAAAACAATCAAAGTAACTTTTAAAAGCATAGGGATTTTATTTAAAGGAGTGGAACTTAAAAATACTGTTTCTGGGCTTGGACGAGTTACAGATATGCTTGGTACCAGCGTTGTTTCGGGATTTTCCCACGACGCTAAAACAGGTTTTATTTCGCTTTTTGATTTAATGGCAATAATCAGTGTTTCACTTGCTGTGATGAATCTTCTTCCTATTCCGGTTTTAGACGGTGGCTTAATTCTGATTGCTGTTATAGAATGTATAATACGAAGAAAAATCAAACCTAAGGTTCAGTACTATATACAATTTATAGGAATTGCCTTTATAATATTATGTCTTATATTAGCAATTTATGGTGATATATCTTATTTTACAAACAGGAGTAAATAGTTTATGAAAAGAGTTTTTTCCGTACTTTTAGTTTTGACTTGTCTTACAGGTCTTTTATTCGCACAGTCTCATATCACAACTCAGGGACATAATGCAAGTGTAACACAGGTAGAAGCTTCGAACGACAAGAAAAATCCATCATCATTTTTTACAGCCGGTGAAGACGGATACATCATTAAATGGTCGGAAGATGGAACAGGAGAACACTATCAGGTTTCGGAATTATGGGTAAAACTGATTGCAGTATCTCCAGACGGAAACGACATTGCTATTTACGAAACAGACGGAGGCTCGGTAAACAGAATCTCTGTATGGGACTGGAAAAATTTAAAGAAAAAATACACCATAAAATATCTTGATACAATTTCTTCGCTCAAATATTCGGCAAAAGGAAAATATCTTATTGTAGGAACTTCTTCTATAAATGGAGTTCAGTTTCTTAAGGCTGGAAACGGAAGCATAGAAAACGGAAAATTAAAAAATTCTTCGAGCATTGTAAATTACATCTACACAAGTGATTCAGAAAAAACAGGTGTTTTTTATTCAGGCTCGGGAAATCTTTATTACTATAACCTTCAAAACGGTCAGCAGAAAACAAAATTTACAGTAACACAGGGAATGTCTCAGGCAATCCTTTTTAACGATGCAAAAGTTTTAGCCGGAATGAAGGGTAATGATTTATACCTCATAAACGCATATAAGGGAAAACAGATTACAAACTTAAGCGCACCGGGAGCTGTAATCCTTTCTTCCGAAAAAGATGATAAATTATTCTATCTTGTTCGCGAAGGTGGTCAGTATACTGTTTATTCTGTTGTTCCTTCTGAATCACTCGACAGCGCTAAAAAAATAAAGGAATTCAGTTTCTCACTTTCGGGCTCGGGCAGCATAATTGTTACAGGTAAAAAATTCAGCGACAGATACGTATTTGGAACAAGAAACGGTCAGGTTTATACATACAGCGCTGAATCTGAAAATAAGGCAACAGCATTTTCTAACAATAACTACAAAAACATTCAGGATGTAAAACGTGTTCCAGGCGAAGACAGCTTCTATCTTCTTACAGACAAGGCAATTTATAAAACATCTTATGAATCACAGAGCATAGAAAAAGTATTTACAACCGCCGGACAGAAAAACTTCTATGCAATGGACAATAAACTCATTCTCTGGACTAACGGAACAATGAACGACGTTGTTGCAGTGGATGTAAAAACTAAAAAATCTGAAACACTCATTTCGCCAAAAAATATGATTAAAAAGATTAAGTTCTATAACGACGGACAGAAATCTTATATTCTTGAAGTTGAAACAAACGGAACAGTAAATCTTTATGATTTTGCAAATAAGAGCTATAAACAGATGTACAGCGGAACAGGTATTCAGGATGCTGTAGTTGGTGGCGATGGATTTATATATATTTCAAAATCCAGTGCAATCTTCCCTAATACTCCTTTATTAAAGGTAAGCATTAAAACTTTAGAAACTGTTCCTTGTAAGATTTCCGGAAACATTGCATTCAACCTGGAAAAAAGTGACGACGGAAAAACAATCTACGGAATTATTTTCCACGACGATCCTAACGACACAAATACCTATGTCTTCTCTTTGAATACAGAAAAAAATCAGTATAAGGAAATTTTAAAATTTGCAGAAGAAGACACAGATGCATTTACAACTTTCGAAGAAGATACACTCTTTACAAACATTGGAAAAAATTCAATTTACAGCTACAACGTAAAAAAGAATAAAAAGATGAACTACAAGCGCTCTGCAGCGATTCCTTCCAGCGTTTGCCACAACAATGATTACGTAGTGATTTTGAATTCGAACGGAAGCCTTTCGTGGGCTAAAACTTCGGGAGAAGCAATAATCGCAGACTGGTATCTTCTTGCAAGCGACGAATGGTATATTTTCTCTAAGAAATAAGACGCTTTTGTGCCGGTCGGAAGATTAATATTTATTTATGCAAGACCGGCTTTTTTATTTAATACGATTTTATTTCCAATCTGCAGTGTTTATTCCACAGCCACGCATTAAGGCTTCGGAATAGACATTTACATAATTTAATGCAGAACTATCCCAGCTGAAATTCTTCTGCATTCCCTTTTTCTGCATCTTCTGGATATGTGCTTTTTTGTTGTAATAAGCGTATACAGCCCAGCCTACAGTATCGTAAATTGCACCTGGGGTTAATGCATCGAACAAGAAGCCTGTTCCGTCTCCTGTTTCTTCGTTATACTGTTCGACTGTATCTGCAAGACCGCCTGTACGTCTTACAATCGGTAAAGTTCCATAAAGCATTGAATACATCTGGTTTAAGCCGCATGGCTCGTAACGGGACGGCATAAGGAAGAAATCGCTTCCCGCTTCGATTAAGTGGCTCAAAGATTCATCATAGCCGATGTATGCACGTAAATTTGGAAGCTTTGCCTGGAGTGCTGCAATTTCTTCTTCGCACCATTTTTCACCGCTTCCAAGGATTGCAAACTGAATATTCATATTTGTACACATGCTGTAAATGCTTCCGTAAGTTGGAGCAAATACTTCTGCAATACCTTTCTGATCTGCAAGGCGTGTTACAATTCCGATTACAGGAACTTTAGGGTCAACTTTTAAGCCCATCTTCTTTTGTAATGCGGCCTTACATTTTGCCTTTCCTTCCATCTCTTTATAGCTGAAGTTTGCAGGGATGAGCTTATCGGTAGAAGGATTCCATGTATCCAGGTCGCAGCCGTTTAATACACCGCGTACAACATCTGTTCGAACACGTAAAAGACCGTCGAGCCCGAATCCACCTTCTACACTCTGCATCTCTCCGGCATAAGTTGGAGAAACAGTTGTAATCATATCTGCACAGGAAATTCCACCCTGTAAAAGATTGATTGCACCGTGGTGTTCAAGGCCGCCACCGTAGTAAAGATTCCAGTCTAAGCCTAAAGCCGGAAAAGAATCCTTTCCGTATACGCCCTGGTATCCAAGGTTATGAATTGTAAGAACCGATGAAGTATGAGCAAAATAGCCGTTACGGCAGACACATTTTAATAAAACAGGAACAAGACCACAGAACCAGTCATGTGCGTGCATAATATCAGGGTACCAGCCTAAAAAGCGGCAGAGCTGGAAAGCACCGTGGCAGAGCACTGCAGAACGGTATGGATTATCGTGGAAGTCTGGCTCGGCCTTTGTTCCGTAAATACCGTCGCGGCCAAAGCTTTGTTCGTGGTCTATAAAATAAACCGGTACATTTGAATCCGGTAATTTTGAATGATAGAACTTAACCCAGGTTTCGCTCTGTCCTGCGGCAACGGCAACAGGTTCATCAATCGGGGTAAGCTTAGATCTGTCGATTTTATAATAACGAGGCATAACAATTCTTACATCGTGGCCCTGTTTACTAAGATTAATGGCAAGAGCACTTACAGCATCTGCAAGTCCGCCTGTCTTTGCAAAAGGAACTGTTTCACTTGTTATCATTAAAATCTTCATACGTTACCTCGCATTAAGTTCAAAATATTAATTCAGATTAAATCCGATAAATTACTGTTCATCCATTGCTTTTTTGAAAGCTTCTTTTGAATTAAGGATTGTGCTTTCGGAAACGCAGTATGCCAGACGAATCCAGCCCTTACCGCCAAATCCGCTTCCAGGAGCACAGAGGATATTATATTTTTTAAGATGATTTACAAACGCCATATCATCATCATTCCATTTAGAAGGAACCTTTACAAAAAGATAGAAAGCACCTTCGGGAACAGAATATTTTAATCCCGCATAATCCATAACTTCGCAGATTTCTTTACAGCGTTTTTCGTATAAAGAATAATCACACTTTGCATCCCAGCTTTTTGTGATTACCTTCTGGAAGAATGCCGGAGCGTTTACATAACCTAAAATACGTGTTGCAAAAATTGCTGCTGCAATGAAATCCTTTGATTCTTTACATGCAGGGTTTACACAGATGTATCCGATTCGTTCTCCCGGTAAACTTAAGTTTTTTGCAAAAGAAGTAACAACAACGGCATTTTCGTATTTAGGGAAAACCGATGCTACTTTCTTTCCTCCATAAGTGATTGCGCGGTATGGTTCATCACAGATGATGTATGGGAAGCGACCTGTCTTTTTTCCGTGTTCGTTTAATACATCAACCAGAGCCTGAATATCAGAATCTGTATAGATGCGGCCAGTAGGATTATTCGGAGAATTGATTAAAATTGCGGCAGTTTTTTCTGATAACGCTGCTTTGATTGTAGCAGGATCAAGACTAAAATCATCCTTTGTTTTTACGCGGATAATTTCTCCACCGTGATTATGGATATAGTGATCGTATTCTGTAAAATAAGGGCATGGAACAATAACTTCGTCGCCATCGTTCAAAAGTGCTTTAAATGTAGCATTAAGGGCACCTGCAGCACCAACAGCCATCACTACGCAGTCAAAAGGAATATCTACTCCCTGCTCTTTAGAAGTTTTTTCGGCCATTGCCTTACGTGTTTCGGGATAGCCTGCATTAGGCATGTAACCATGGCACAAGTGAGTTTCTTCTGCAGTTACTTCTTTAATTGCGTTTATAACAGCCTCCGGGGGGTCCAAATCGGGGTTTCCAAGACTAAAATCATATACTTTATCTGCGCCGTATTTTGCTTTTAATACAGCTCCTTCTTCAAACATCTTACGGATTACTCCGCTCGAAGGACTTTCTACCAGTTGTTTAACTTTATTTGAAATCATAATACTTAAATTATATAAGAAAAAACTTAAATTTCAATGTGTAACTTTAAATCTTATCCCGAATTTTTTTTATATAATTGCAACTAAAATTAAATTCAACTATACTAGAAGGAGGTTGCTTTATGAAAAAATCTTATAAAATTTTAATGCTTTTAGGTCTCTTTACTCTTTGCGGTTCTTCACTTTGTGCAGACACCTTCAACGAAAAACTCACAAAAGAAGAAAGAGCAAAGCTCGACAAAGGCGAAGTTTTAATTAAAAACATAGACTACCAGAAATACATGTGCTTAAATCCTGACGAAAACGCAGTCTGCAAACAGATTGTAACAGGCGTAAAAAACCTTAATCCAAAATACCTTGCAGAAATCATCCAGAAAAAGGATTACAAGGGAAACGAAAAACTCCCCGATAAAATTGAAGCACTTTTAAAAAACATCCCTGATTATGCGGGAATCCCATATTATTCAGAACGCCATAAAAGATATTTTGATTTATATTCATCTGCAAAAATTGTAAGCGAAACAAAAAACGGAAACACAACTACAATCAAAGCAGATCTCGATATGGAACCATTCGGCATTGTAAAAGAAGATATCACAATCGAAAAACATGATGATTATCTTTTGTACACTGCAGTAAATACAAACGACTTAAAATACGATGGATTTACCTGTGTAGGAAAAGGAAAGCTTAAAGTTTATATCTATCTTTATAAAAAAGATGATAAATGGATTATTTATGGAATAGGCGGTGTTAATGCACCACACTTCCCTTTCTTAACAGACAGAATCAGAACTTCATTCATCAACAGAATTAAAACCTTCTGTAATTTTATCTTTACAAAATTATAAACAGACGAGGCAGGCATGTTTACAGATATAGTGATTTTAGCAGGCGGATTTGGCGAGCGTTTATGGCCGGCATCTAAGGCTGATTTTCCAAAACAGTTTATGGCTTTAGACGGTGGAATCTCATTTTTGCAGCATTCAGTTTTAAGAGCACTGGCATTAAATCCACAAGGTAAAATCATTATTGCTACCCGCCTTGGACTTGAAACACAGATTGCAAAGCAGTGTAATGATTTAATCAGTCAGGTAAAAGAAAAAGAGGCTCAGAAACTTAAGGATGATTTACTCATTGTAACTGAGCCTTTTGCAAAACACACAACAGCACCGATTTTATTATGTTCAATAGTTGTAAAAAAACTTAATCCGGAAGTTAAACATTCCATGCTCGTATTAACAAGCGACCACATAATCGAACCGGTTTCTGCTTTTAAAAATGATGCAGAAAAAGCTTATAAGTCGGCAGAAAAAAATCATATCGTAACATTCGGTATTCAACCGTATGAGCCTTCTGTTGGTTACGGATACATAATCACCGGGGACGAAGAAGAAGGAAATCCTGGCGTATTTAAAATCAATAAATTTACAGAAAAGCCTGATCAGAAGACGGCAGAAAAATATATTGCAAGCGGAAACTGCAGATGGAACAGCGGTATGTTTGCCTTTGGATGCGACTTTTTTGAAGAAGAGCTTAGTCGCCTTACACCGGAAGTTTCAGAGTCTTTCGAAGTAGTAAAATCTGCTTCCTGCCCTGCCCCGACAAAAATCGACGGAATAAATTATCTTGGTCCATATGATGAGATGACAAAGGCTTACGAAAAAACTCCTGCTATTGCAATAGATAAATCGCTTGCAGAAAAAACACAGAATGCGTATGCGGTTCTTGCTTCTTTTAACTGGGATGATGTTGGAAGCTGGGATTCTTTTGAAAAACACTGCAAGGAAAAAGTGAATAATACAACGGTTATTGAATCAAACGACTGTTTTGTTTATTCTGATATTCCGGTAGCACTTTGCGGAGTAAATGATATAACAGTAGTAATCAAAAACGGGAAGGCTTTGATTATGAGAAAAGGCTGCAGTAATCTTGTAAGACAGGCTGCACAGAATGATAAAAACTAAAATATAAAAATCATAAAATATAATTTTTTGAGGGGAAAAATGATCTGGTTAATCGGTTGTAAAGGGATGCTTGGGAGTGAGGTTACAAAACAACTTAAAGAAAAGAATCTGGAATTTGTGGGAACAGATAAAGAAGTAGACATCACAAATCCGGATGCGCTCGAAAGCTTTGAAAAATCTGTAATCACTAGCTTTTACGATTTAGACAAGGTTATTCCCGAAGATAAAAAGAAAATCAACTGGATAATAAACTGCTCTGCTTACACAAATGTAGATAAGGCAGAAGATGAACCTGAGCTTGCTGAAAAACTGAATACAGAAGGCGCTTTGAATATTGCCCGCATTGCAAGAAAAATTGGCGCAAAACTTATTCACATCTCTACTGATTATGTATTCAACGGAGAAGGTAAAACTCCATATACAGAAGATATGCCAAAAGAAGGACTTGGTGTTTACGGACGCACAAAGGCAGCAGGCGAAGACTTAATCGAAAAAGAAATGGTTCAGTATTATATAATCCGTACTGCATGGCTTTATGGATTTGATGGACGTAACTTTGTCTACACGATTACAAATGCGATGAACACCCACGATGGAATAAAGGTTGTAAATGATCAGAGGGGAACTCCTACCTGCGCCGTAGACCTTGCAAAAGCAATCATCACACTCATGGAAAAAAATGACGGTGCCAAAGACATAATCAGCACACCAACCTACGGAATCTATCACTTTACAAACGAGGGCGAAACCACCTGGTATGATTTTACAAAAGCAATCTACAAGTACGGAAAAAAATACAAAAGAATCACAAATAACTGCACGATAACCCCATGCACTTCGGATGAATACCCCACAAAGGCCCGCCGCCCCGCCTACTCCGTCTTAAGCAAAGAAAAAATCAAATCCGAATTCGGCCTAAAAATCCCCGAATGGGAAAAAAGCTTAAAGATGTTCATGAAGGATAAGAGGTTTCTGGTAAAATAGAAAAAAAACAAAAGTCTGTTATAATATTATTTATGAGCGATATGATTTACACCCTCATAAATAAAGAAACTCCTCTCTGTGATTTTATAATAGAAGGCGAAGGCGAACTTGAGCTTTGCAAAGTTATAAAAGAATATGCTCCCCTTCCTTTTGACCTGAGCAGGAAGATATACTAATTAAAAAAATAACATGATATTCACAACAATTAAATATAATAACTTTTTCATATGAGTTCTCCTTTTTTATTCATCCCAAGTTAGAAGTTTATCGGTTGTAGAAGTTGGTTTCCATTTAATAAAACTTACCCCAGGATAGTCCAAAGCTAGAGTAGCTTCTATATAGGTATTTAATAAATTATATAAAAATACTCCATTACATTTATCCAATGTATTAAGTGTTTTATCTGAATAATCAATTGTAGCATCTTTATTCAACGCATCTAAATCATGGTATAGATTACAATATTCTTTAGGTGTGCTAAGATAGACCCAATAATTATTCTGGAAATTAGGGTTGCTATTGTTTACACAATTAGTCATTCCATAATAATAATAATTTTTTGTTCCATTAGTAGGATGATTTACAGTTGTGAGTACTGAATCTTGTACTGCACAATTTTTTATTATTATATTAGAACTTTGTTGAAAAGCAGAATTAATTATACCAGAAACATAAGTCCAGTGTTTATCACCAGGTAATTTTTCGTTTATACAATTAATAATTTTGATAGTATTATCATCTGCATCCCATTCTGGAGTAACTAAATCTCCGTAATAACCAACAATTCCACCATTTTTTCTAAAATCTATATCTATCTGTTGTTTATTAATACAATTATAAATGTTTACATTTGCATTTGTTATACAACCTATAATTCCTCCAAAAGAAGAAGAAGTTGAAACTTTTGTATTACTTAAATCATTAGAAGTACCACCTGTAGTTGAAACAGTCATCTTTTGTAGTTTATTAATACATTTATTAACTGTAACAGAAGTAGAATTAATGCTACACCACCCTATTACTCCACCATATACGAATAAAGAACCATTATTCTGTGTGGTAGAAAAATCCAATGGTACTGTACTGGAAATCTCACAATTATTAATTATTACATCTCCACTATAAGTCTCATTTATAATACTTGTTACTTCCCCTACTATTCCTCCAAATGTTAATTCATAAATATTACCAATTGCAGAAAAATCCAGTCCATCAATTATACATTTACAGTTTTCTATTTTTCCTTTTTGAACTTGTGCAACAAGACAGGATACTATCTGTCCAGAATTTGCTGTAAACTTTATGGAACTATGAACAGTAAGATCTTTAATTTCTATATCTTTTGCTCCTCCAATCAAACCTTTCTTATCAGATGAATCAGAAGCATTATTATATGTTATTGTGTGATTATTTCCATCGAATTTAAAAGAAACAGGATTTGACTCACCTAATATCGTATAATTAGGAAGATCTAAATCTGCCATTAATTTAATAGTATTTCCATTCTTCCATTCATCAATTTCCTGTAAATCTTTTCCGTTTCGTATCCAGATTGTTTTATTATCTGACAATGCAGGTTCATTGTCCCCAAGAGAACTTGTATGAGGGTGTAATCCAGGAAAATAAATATCTACAGGGTCTTTTGCATTACCATCAGCCGAAAAATGAATTCCATTTTCTGCGTCATAACTCCAGGGTTTTAATTCGGCAAAATTGGTTTTAAAGTTTGTTGCCGCATTATTTACTTCGACAAATTTATTTAAAGCTGCTGAAATTGTATATATAGGATACTGTGATGTATTTAATGTAAAGTCTGTACCAGAACCCGAATATTTATAAACTTGAATCTTACCTTCTGTAAATCCTTCAATAAGTAAATCTCCATCAAGAAGATCATCTTTTAATTGAGAGTAATAATTTTGATTTGTTGCATCATTATCTGGAAGTGTAGTCGGCAGTTCCGAAGATTCATAGTTTAAATTATCTACATAACAATTTTTTGCTGATCCATGATCACCAATCAAATATTTTTTATTTCCACTTCCAGTGAATTTTACACTTACAAAACAATTGTATATAGTTTTACCACTACTTAATTCATCAGCAATACCTGCAGGATTCAAGCTTGTACATGTAGTATTATTATTTTGAATTTCACCTTTATAAAAACAATTAATTATAGTAATTGGAACTCCACCATTATTATAAGCAAGAATTCCTCCTAATTTACATCCACTTTGAGAACCATTTAATTTAAGAATTCCTTCATAAGAAGAATTTATAATAAAGCAAGGATATGATGTATTTGTTACATAACCTATTAACCCACCCATATATTGATATCCATTTACTTGTCCATTTAAAACAGAACAGTTAATTACTTTAGAATTTTGCATAGAATGGATTAACGCAGCACCACCTGTAAGCCCAGGAGTTTTAACATTTGAATTTATGACTGGATGATCTAAAATTATATTTTTTAATGTAGCCCCAATAGTAGTTCCAAATAATGCTGTATGGTTTTCGCTATTTGTAATTGATAAATCTTTAATTTTGTAATTTTGCCCGTCATAAATATCTGTAAATTTACAATTTGTCCAAGAAAGAGATGAACAATTTATGTCTGCGGTTTGATTAAATGTATTTCCATAACTTTCAGTAGCTGAAGAATATAAATTTAATAATTGTGATAAATCGGTCTCATTTGTAACCTTACAAATTTGATTTGATGGCATTTGGAGAAGTGAAGAAACTTTTGGTTCTGCAATAAATTTAACTTCGTATGATACTGGTTCACAATAATTAAAACCACTAGTATATGGATAGCTTAAAGCTATTGGACATTTAATAAATTTATAAATATGATTTGAATTTATAGAAGCCATTCTAAATGCAGAATAATTAGATACTGTGCTGTGTAGAACAAGAGATGCATAAACATATTTATTAGCATAATAAGCATTAGAACCAGTTTCGGATGGAGTTACCGGTAAGTCCGAATCATCAGTCTTAACATAATTTATATATAAGTTACTGAAATTCGTATAAGTCATATTATCATCTGAGCTATAATTGTTAACTTTTATGTCTACAATTAAATCATCATCATTACTAATAGTACTTTTTGTTTTATAAGAACTATAATCTGAGTCTAAATGTATGTTATCAGAATTATTAAAATAAATATTATCATTTAAATATAACGAAGCATTCGTTAGGAAACTTCCACCAGAAAAAATAGCATTAGAACCTTTCCCATAATTAAACTTAAAAACTGTAGGGGTTGTATCTACTTGATTTATACGTGTTAAAGACTTTATTCCAAGATATAATGCTCCACCATCTTTACTTGAATAATTATGAATAAATTCTGAACCATTAATTATTAATTCAGGACTATTTGAACTATTTCCAATACAATAAATGGCACCACCTCGTCCACTATCAGTAATAGTTCCCTTAGCACCATTTTCAGTAAATACACAATTTGTAAAAGTTAAAGATCGTTTTGTATATATAGCTCCACCATTGCCATATTGACTTGAAGTTGTTCCTATACATGTATTTCCATCGAACTTAGTATTTTTAATTTCTGAACCGGAGGAAAGCTTGTCACCAATATTAATTGCACCACCACTATTTGTTGAAGAGTTACCAATAAATTCACAGTTATCGACAGTAAGCTTTCCAGCACTTATGACTAATGCACCACCATCACCATTATTCATACAACCGCCTTTTAGAATAAGGTTTTCAAGGGTAAGATCTATTGTTTTGGTTGTATCTTCACTCCATGCGGAAATAATTCGACCTGTATAAGTTGAATTACGGTTTACGTCGATTGTTTTTTTTGTATCATCTTTGGAACAGATTTTTAATTTAATTG
This sequence comes from Treponema sp., assembly GCA_016286365.1. Taxonomy (GTDB): domain Bacteria; phylum Spirochaetota; class Spirochaetia; order Treponematales; family Treponemataceae; genus Treponema_D. The sequence goes on along the minus strand of JAEESN010000001.1, from coordinate 116,454 downwards.
ATTTTTTTAGACCTTTAAGACAGATGTAAGCATTGTCCATGTTACTTTGATAAGAAGATGTGGATTCATCCTTAAAATCCGTATTAAGGCGGATTTCATATTCTGACGTACCATCATTAACTGAGTCGATAAGGTTTACGGCTTTCTGGATTGAGCTTAGGGGGTCAAAATAGGTGCCGATGCGGTCGGTGTCATTTGTCACTGTGTTGTCTACATAAAAAATCTTATTTACAAAACGGTTTTGGATAACGTCTGTTGTGATTTCGATGGCGCCGGAATTGTTCACATAATTTTCGGAATTGTCGTTATAAAGAATATCAGAAATTCCTTTTAAAACATAAAGGCTATCCTGGATTGTATAAATGCGGTTATCGTTATCATCATAAAAGGCTAAAAGAAAGGTGTGGCGGCCGGTATCTATAGTTTGACCAGTAGTGAATGTACTAGATGTTAAATCTCCAAAATCTAGATTATGTTTAGTAATTCTTGGACCACTATCAACATAAAGTGAATATTTTGTAATATTTGTATCTTTATTTATTTTAAAAGCAAAATAGACACCCTGAATTCCTGCCGTAAAACCCATCTGAACATCAGCATCACTGGCACCTGATGAAGTTACATTTATTGTTTTTTCTCCTTCAAAAGTGTATGTGTTGCTGTCAAAATTGGTCGAAGTATCGGTTGATTCAACGTAAAAAATGTGGCAGGTAATTGTCCACGAGCCCTGGCTGAGTTCTAAAGAATATGTATTACCGGAAACAGTTGCATCAACAGGGGCTTTGCCATCGGCAGTTGCACGGACAAAAGCTTTCATTGTTTTACCGGATGTATTCGAGATGGCGCGGTCGTCTGGGATTTGTGAGATATTATTTAGAGGATTATTTATAGCCTGGCCGAGGTTTGAATCAAAACTTATTCTGCCTGTAACAAGGACAAGCCCTGAATCATTACTGCCAGAATTTCCTCCGTTTGACTCCGAAAGAAGATTGTGACAGCCCCCAAAAACAAGGCCCAGAAAAATAAAGCTTATAAAAAATCCGATACGTTTCATACCCCAAATTATACTATATATTGCAACAAAATAGAAGAAAAAATGAAATCCGCAGGGGTGTGCTGGCACTTTTCGGGAGAAAAAAAATTTTAAAAAAAATTTCCAAAAATGGTCCGAAATCGCGTAAAAAAGCAATATTAAAGTATGAACTTTTTTCTTTTGAAGGAGGATTTAATATGGCTAATGAAAATCGTGAAATTAAATCATCACTGTTCGCGGATCTTTTTGCTGATGATGAACTTGTGGGAAAGAAAAATTTTCTTTCACTTTACAATGCGATTCACGGAACGGATTTAAAGCTTGAAGATACTGTGCTCGAGAGAAAGACTATCCCGCAGAATATTTTCAGGAGCGTTTATAACGACATCAGCATGCTGGTGAATAATAAACTCATTGTTTTTATTGAGCATCAGAGTACGGTTAACGAAAATATGCCGTTCAGAATGATGGAATATTTTGTGCATATTATGTACGGGATAATTCCAGCTAAGGCAAAATATAAGCAAAAATTGTTTAAAATCCCGAGCCCTGAGTTTTATGTTTTTTATAATGGGAAAGATAAACTTCCTAAAGAACAGACCTTAAAACTTTCAGATGCATTTATTGTTCCACAAGAAGAACCGTTTTCTGAGGTGACCGTAAAACTTATCAATATTCAGAATGGGGTTGCAGAAAGTTTGCCTGTTATAAAAAAATGTGATATTCTTAAGCAGTACTGTGATTTTATAGAGATTATATACAGGCTTCAGGTAACAGAGAATGCAGAATCCAAAGAAGCAAAAGCAAAATTACTTGAAAAGGCAGTAAGGGAAGCAATCAAGAAAAACATCCTGCCAGATTATCTTAAACGAAAATGTACGGAGGTTATCAATATGTTTTTAGATCCATATAACTATGAATTAGATTTAGAAGTTCAGAAAGAAGAAGCCTTCGAAGACGGTGCAAATAAAAAGGCAGAAGAAAGCGCTGTGAATTTATTAAAATTACAGATAGCTACTCCTGAACAGGTTACACAAGTTACTGGCCTCCCACTCGAAAAAGTTCGGGAACTTGCCAAATCCATTGAATCATAGCCTGTGACACAAATATACAAAAATGTTATAATCTCTCTTATGAAAAAACTTAAATATTTATTCACTATTTTAATTGCAACAATCATTCTTGGATGTTCAAGCAACGTCGAAGAAAACACAGAAAACGAAAACAAAAATTATTTTGGATACAGCGCTACCTGGGATTTTAGTGTATCCAATACGAATTATGGCACAAACAATTCAGGCGCCGTAAAGTATTATACATATAATTATAATACTATCGATCAGGAAAATCAGCCTGTTACATGCAGTGCTTATCTTGAATATCTTAATCCGGCAAACACTTCCGATACAGTACAGATTGATATAGTAATCATCGATTGCCATGGAACAATCAGCAGCAACAGCGAAGCTCCAAGTAAATGTAAATATGCATCATTCAGTGTTAAAGAAATAGAAGATGAATTGGTATATCGGGGAATTCCAGATGATAAAAAAATAAAAGCCCTTCTTATCGCTCCTGATTATCTTGGATACGGAGCATCTGCAAATAAAGATCATCCATACATGATTACAAATCTCTGCGCAAGAAACATCATCGATTCAGTTCTTTCTGTAATGAATAATCAATCAGCTTTTAATATCCAGCTTAAAAACGGGTATAAATCTTATGTAATCGGATATTCTCAGGGCGGACAGACATCTTTGGGAACAATGCGTGCCGTAGAAAATTATATTCCTTCCGGTCTAAAATCTACGATTAACCTTCAGAAATGTTACTCTGGAGCAGGCCCTCATGATTTACCGGCTACAATGGAAAGTTTTTTAAGCAAAGGCCCTGATGGAAATGGTATTGTTTATCCAAATCTGATTTACCTGGTTGTAAAAGGTATTATGAGCGCCGGTTACAAATGCATGGAAGGATATAAATTAAAAGATTTCTTTACTGATGAATTTTTAGCTTCGGGAATTAAAGCCGGGCTTGATGCGAAAAATATTAATTTAGCTTCTAAAATTAATGAATTTTTGTATTTCCAGGATTTGAATAAACTCATCACACCTGATTTACAAAATCCAAATTCAAAACTACATAAAGATCTTAAAAAAGCCCTTTCTTATAACAGCCTTGCAAGCGGATGGAAAGTAACAAAACCAGTTTACGTCTATCACCACAAAGATGATGATATGGTTCCGTCAGTAAATATAGAAAAAGTAAAAGCCGGAATCGCAAAGGGAAATAATTTAGTTGAATGCTTTATTTCATATGAAGAATTAGAAAATAACCCCCAAAATTTTGATTTTATACACGTTCGTGCAGCACCAAAGTTCTATACTTCAAGCGGCAAGGATTTGATTATAAGTTTGTATTCTAAATCGAAAAATTAACAATAATTCTTTTTTATGGTAAAATATTTTTAAGTTATAAATATGTCAGAACAGATTATTCAACTCTATCATGGTTCAAAAAATGGTCTCAAAGGAAAAATACAACCAATAAGCCGCAATCTTTGTGATTTTGGAACTGGCTTTTATATGGGCACTGAATCCGAACAACCATTAACCTTAATGAGTAACCTACATAATCTTTCTCAATTTGAACGGCAATTATGTGCCGTACAGGGAAAAATGTTTGAACTTTCTGCAAAAAAAAATTTAGACAGTAAAGAGTTTATTGATTTTTATATGCAAAGTCAGACTGCTAAGTTTTTTGATTTACCGTTCGACAGAACACAATGGATGGGAGAAGAAAATCTGCTTTATGATGTTATGGAAGAAAATCCCAATATCAAAACAGGAAAAACATATGATTCTGAATCACTTTTCTGGATTGGATATACCTACCGTTACTGGCATTTTCTTACAAATCAGGATAGCAAATCAATCGCAAAAAAATGTGATGCCCAGATGATGCATACTCTTTATCCAGCCTATCATACCTTAGATTGTACACAGGCAATCGAAAGAATCCTGGAAGCATAATTTTAAAATCGCAAAAACACCCCTCTACCTTTCATAATTCAACCTCGTTTTTTGAATACCCAGAAAATGATCTTTTTTTGAAATAATCTTTTTTAAAATTTTTTTCTCAAAACGCTCCTTTTTTTGGCAAACTTTGTCTATATATAGGTGTGAAGTTTTATGAAAAAGGAGATTTACTATGGATGAAAAAACTTTATCCCTTGAAGAAAAATGGGAGAACATCACTCTTGCTAACAACTTTATCTTTTACAAGGTAATGCACACACACCCGGAAGCCTGTAAGCATCTTCTTGAACTTTTATTACACATCAAGATTGAAAACATGGAGATGGCTAACGAAGAAACATTGATTATCGATCATGATGCAAAAGCCATAAGACTTGATGTTTATGTAAAAGATTCAGACCACGTTTACGATGTTGAAGTTCAGGTTGTAAATACACATGATCTTCCGGAGCGTGCAAGATACTATCAGAGTGTGATGGATGTAGATATGTTAAAGCCGGGGCAGACGTATAGAAAACTCAAGGATTCATATATCATTTTTATTTGTATGTCTGATATTTTTGGGAAAGAACTTCCTGTCTATACGTTTGAAAACACCTGTAGAGAAGACAGAGACTTAAAATTTGGAGACCGGACATATAAACTCTTTTTTATTGCTCCAATCTGTGCTAAGATGATTAAGGATGAAAAATTAAAGAAGTTCTTCAATTTTTTTATTTCAAATAAAACTGGTGATGATTATACTTCCAGATTACGCAAATATGTAAAAGATGCCAGACGCAATTCAGATTGGAGGAAACAGTATATGACCGTAGAGATGATGCAGAATTATGCTTTTGAAGATGGCATGGAGAAAGGTGAAAATAAAAAAGCAGAAGAAAGTGCTGTAAACTTGTTGAAAAAAGGTATATCCGAAAGTATTATCACTGAATGCCTCGGCCTACCACTCGAAAAGGTTCAGAAACTTGCGGAAACAATAAAGAAATAACTTTTTTATCTCGAACAAAACTGGTGATGATTATATTGAAAAATTACATAGATACGTAGAAATCAGAATCATAAAATTATATAATTTCATTGAAAAAATAATTGTTACCAAACGAGATTACATAATATGAAGAAAATAAATAAAATTGTTTTTATAACTGCGCATAACTGGATCACAAAAAGACTTGGTGGCTTTCATAAATTTGCAGAAGCATCGTGTGAGGATGGCATCGAAACCGTTTTCTTCAGTTTCCCACGCCCCTACTACGGCTGTTTCATGAAAACTGAATTGTATAATAAAAAATCAATTTCGGAACTTGTAGATGGAATTGATTATAAAGTTGGTTATTCTATTCTTCATAATGTTACTTTTAAAACCATGCGTCTTCCAGATTCATTAGGAAAAATTCTTCCAGACTTCATGATGAATTTTTTCTTAAAATCATCATTTTCATCTTTCAAAAAATTTTCACAAAAATATTTTTCCAATACATCAGTTTTTGTTTTTGAAAGTAATGATGGGATAGTTCTTGTAGATAAAATTAAAAAATTATTTCCAAACGCAAAAATTGTTTATAGGCCCAGCGACCCTCTTATGTTTGAAGGAGCCATTAAACGCTATGTAAAAAATGAAACCAACATTATAAAAAAAGCTGATTTAACTTTACTTGTAAATGATGGTTCTATAAACATTTATAAAAAACATATTCCTGACTTCGAAAAAACAATTAATTTTAAAATCTTAACAAATGGTGTAGATATAGAACCTTTTGAAAAAAAATACCCAATTCCTGAACCTCTCAATAAGAATAATACAGTTCTTTATATTGGTGCATGGGAACCTGATTGGGAAATGCTTTTTGAATCTGCAGGAAATAATAAAGACTTAAATTTCATAATTATCTGTCCAAATACCCCATCAGAATCTATTCACAATAAAATACCTGAATATAATAATATAACTTATATCCCCGGAATTATGCCAAATGAAATTCCACAATGGATGACAAACTGTGATGTTTTTATTGTTCCATACAATAAACGTGATGGTTCCAGAATTTCAGGAATTACCGCTAAATATTTTCAGGCAATGGCTGCAAAAAGACCTATTGTAGCTTATTATGATACACCTCTTTTAAAAGAAATTGGCATTTCTGTTACACATTCATCAGAAGAATTTGTAAAAGAAATACGTTCTGCACTTCGAAAGAAAAAAAGGCTTTATGATTATAATCTTGAAAACAAAAGATGGAGTAAGATAAAAAAACAATTCCTTAAATATATTAAAGAACTATAAAAATATCAGGCAAACTTTTTAAGAATGCTGATTATAAAATCCTGCTCTTCTTCTTGAAGCTCTGGGAAAACCGGTATTGTAAAAGTCTGTGCAGAAAGTTTTTCTGCGACGGGGAAATCTCCATGCTTATATCCCAAACTTTCGAATACTTTCTGTTCATGAAGTGGTACAGGATAATATGTGCCTGTCCCTATTCCATTCTTTTTTAACTCAGCCATGATTTCTTGTGCCTTAGGATGCATAAGAGCATAAAGATAATATGTATTTACAGAATCTTGTACTTCAGATGGAATTCTATATGAAGTACTTTTTAACATTGTATTGTATTTAAGTGCATGAGCTCTTCTTCTTTCTATAAAGTCATCAAGATGTGTAAGTTTCTTTCTTAAAATTGCTGCCTGTAATTCATCCAATCGTGAATTCTGACCAATTATAAAGTTGTAATACTTAGGTGTAGATAGATCTATATCTTTTTCTTCATTCAAAAGATTTTCACCTTTTAAATAATTATATGTTTTTAAACCATTTAATCCAGACCCGTGAACTCTGATAGCACTGGCCGCCTCTGCAATATGAGCATCATTTGTGGTAATCATACCACCATCACCATCACAGCCTAAAGTTTTTGTTGGGAAAAAAGAAAAACATCCTGCATTTCCAAGGTTTCCTGTTTTTTTACCCTTATAAAGAGAACCAGAAGCCTGAGCGGAATCTTCGATTACTACAAGATTATGTTTTTTAGCAATTGAATTAATTTTATCCATATCTGCAGGTTGACCATAAAAATGTACAGGAATAATAGCCTTTGTTTTCTGTGTAACTGCATCTTCTATTTTAGATGCATCTATGCAGTAAGTATTTTCATCGCAGTCAACAAATACAGGTATTGCTCCAACAGATGCAATTGCCTCTGCCGTTGCAAAAAATGTAAACGGAGTTGTAATAACTTCATCTCCAGGTTTTATCCCACAAGCACGTAAAGCTATATGAAGAGCGTCTGTTCCATTACCACATGAAACAGCATATTTTACACCAACGTATTCAGCAAATTCTTTTTCAAATGCCTTTACATTTTCGCCCATAATATAGTTACCTGAGCGAAGTACTTCAAGAGCTGCAGTTTCATATTCCTGTGCATGTTCTTCGTGTTGTCTTTTTATGTCCATTAAATTTATTTTCATAATCAGTCTTCTTTATAAATATCTCTTGTATAAACTTTGCCTTTTACAGATTCAAGCTCATGATTATTCCTATTTGCAATAATCATAGTACATTTTTCTGCAAATTCACTAAAATCACGATAAACCTTACTTCCAAAAAACTCATCATCTTTTAAAGTTGGTTCATAGACAATTACATTAATTCCTTTGCCTTTTATACGTTTCATTACTCCTTGAATACTTGACTGTCTGAAATTATCAGAGCCAGATTTCATAGTAAGCCTGTAAATACCTATAGTGATTTTCTTATTGGCTTCGTTATCCCCATTCTTAAATCCAGAAAGAGCAAGAACTTTTTCTGCAACATAATCCTTTCGTTCACGATTTGCTTCAACAATTGCTTCAATAAGATGATGTGGAGAAGGAGGTGCAGAAGTAAAATTTGCCAGAAGTTGTTTTGAATCTTTTGGAAGACAATAACCACCATAACCAAAGGAAGGATTATTGTAAAAATTCCCGATTCTAGGATCAGAACACATCCCATCAATAATGTGCTGTGAATTAAGTCCATGAATTTCAGCATAGCCATCGAGTTCATTAAAATACGCTACGCGCATTGCAAGATAAGTATTTGCAAAAAGTTTTACAGCTTCTGCTTCTGTATAATTAAAGATAGAACATGTAACATCAGGTTTTAAAGATCCTTCTCTAAGTAAATCTGCAAATTCTTTTGCTTTTTCAACGGATTGCTTGTTATCAAGGTCACAGCTTACAATAATTCTAGAAGGATATAAATCATCATAAAGGGCTTTTCCTTCCCGTAAAAATTCAGGGCTAAAAAGGAAATGAAGTTCAGGATATTTTTCTGAAAGTGATTTTGTATAGCCCACAGGTATTGTTGATTTTATAACTATGTATGCAGCTGGATTAATATTTTTTACAATATTTATTACAGCTTCAACTGATGAAGTATCAAAATAATTTTTTTCGGCATCATAATTTGTTGGTGTTGCAATAACAATGAATTTTGCATCTTTATATGCAAGTTCAGTATCAGTTGTTGCAATGAGATCAAGTTTATGATTTGCAAGATAATCTTCTATTTCTTTATCTGCAATCGGAGATTTTTTAGAATTAATCATGTCGACTTTTTCTTTTATGATGTCGACAGCAAAAACTTCATTTTTTTGAGCTAGAAGAACTGCATTTGCAAGCCCTACATATCCTGTTCCGGCAACAGCAATTTTCATTATTATTTCTCCTTCAGTATTCTTGAAATTATATTTCCTTTTTCGTCAACTTTTCCGATTATACGAGCAGGGATTCCAGCAACAAGTGTATAAGGAGGTACATCTTTTGTAACAACTGCACCTGCAGCAATCATTGCAAATTTTCCAATTTCATGGCCACATACTACGGTTGCATTTGCACCAATAGTTGCTCCTTTTCGGACAATTGTTTTTATATGACCGTTTCTGCCCTTCGGATACATTGCACGTGGAGTCAAATCATTTGTAAATACACATGAAGGACCGCAGAACACTCCATCTTCAAGTTCAACACAATCATAAACAGAAACATTATTCTGAATTTTACAATTATTTCCGATTTTTACATCATAACCTACATATACATTTTGTCCAATGTTGCAATTTTCACCAATTACAGCTCCTGTTGCAATATGACAGAAATACCAGATTTTTGTATTTTTCCCGATTTGTACACCTTCATCAACATATGAAGATTCATGTACAAAAAAATCATTTTCATTATCTGTCATTTAGAAAAAACTCCTTTCATCTCTAAAGTAGAAAAATTATCTGGAAGTTCGACTGGTTTTCCAGTCTTCTGACTTTTATAGATTGCAAGAATAATATCAAGTGCTTTTTTAGCATTTTTGCCGCTATTAAGAGGTTGTCTGTTTTGTTCAATGGCATCAAGAACATCAGCTATATGTGCAGAATGACCAAAACCGTAAACTGTAGGTGGATCTTTTTCATCAGGATTTAATACAACTTCTTCAGTATCACCTTTCTTTTCTGCATCAGAAAAACGCCATGTTTCAATCTTGTTTACAGCAAGTCCCCCTATAACTACAGTTCCCTGTGTTCCAAACACACTGAGTGTTTCATTTAAGTTTTTGGGATAAACATCGGCAGTGCCTTCTATTATTCCTACTGCTCCAGATTTAAATTCAACTAATGCAGCACCAAAATCTTCCGCATCTATAGGTCTCATAAATCTTCTAGTTACAGCCTGAACTCGTACAGCATCTTCTCCCATAATCCATTGAAGAAGGTCAATTCCGTGTGTACACTGATTCATTAAGGTACCACCATCCTGTTCCCAAGTTCCTCTCCATGGGGCTTCTTTATAATACGCTTCGTCCCTTGTCCATCTAATCTGTACCATTCCGTGAAGAATTTTTCCAAATCTGCCCTCGTCAATAGCTTTTCTTAATTTAACAACAGGTGCATTAAAGCGATTCTGAAAATCAACGGCAAGTATTTTATTATTTTTTTCGGCCGTATCAATCATAAGTTGTGCATCATCAGTAGAAAGTGCCATAGGTTTTTCACAATTCACATGACAGCCGGCATTAAGACAGTCACAAGTAATAGAACAATGTTTCCCGCTTTCTGTTGCAATATCTACTATTTCGGGCTTACATTCAGAAAGCATCTGTTTATAGTCTGTATATTTTTTTATTTCAGATTCTGGAAAATGTTTTTTATATTCTTCTGAACGTTTATTCATTCTTGATTCAATAGGATCACATACAGCAACAAGTTCAATTCTGTCTGAATTTTTGACATAAGCTTCTATATGTTTAAAACTTATTCTTCCACAACCAATTAATGCCACTCTATGTTTCATAATATACAATTCCTACAAATTTTAATAAGATATCTTATAAAGAATTATATTAAATTATAATTAAATAATAAAGGAGGTATAATCATAAAAATAGAACTATGATTATACAAAGAATGATACAATATGATTGATTAATCAAAATAACTCTAGTATTATTAAGTTAATAATTTAATTTTCATCATGAAACAGAAATCTCTCAAAAAAAATGCGTTTTTAAACATAATTCGTACTCTAATGAGTATAATTTTTCCATTAGTAACTTTTCCTTATGCATCCAGAGTTCTATTTCCAGAGGGAATTGGAAAAGTAAATTATGTAAACTCTATTATTTCTTACTTTCTTATGTTATCAAATCTGGGAATTGGAATTTATGGAACTCGTGAAGTCGCTAAATTACGTAATAACTCGAAAGAATTAAATATATTCTGTTCAGAAATTTTTACTTTAAATTTATTTTCAACATTTATTACTTACATTTTATTTTTTATTATTATTTTTTCAATCCCATTTCTAAAAGATTATTCTACTTTACTTATAATTGCCAGTATAACGATAATATTTGCAACAATCGGAATAAGTTGGCTTTATGGAGGAATTGAAGAATATTCCTATATAACAATACGAACTATTATTTTTCAAATTATAAGTATTTTTCTCCTTTATGTTTTCGTAAAAAATAAAGATGATATAATAAAATATTTATTAATTGGAATATTTAGTTCCGTAGGTTCAAATATATTAAATCTTATTTATTCTAGGAAATTTGTAAAATTATCTATAAGAAAACCTAATTTTCGTAAACATTTTAAACCTATCTTGTTATTATTCAGTATAACTATTATTTCAAGCATTTATACTATGCTTGACACTACAATGGTTGGCTCTTTATCAACAAATGAACAAGTAGGTTTCTATACTGCAGCAACAAAAATTAATAAAATGATTCTAAGTCTTGTATCAGCAGTAAGTACAGTAATTTTTCCAAGATTATCCTATTATGCAAATAATGAATTACAAGAAGAGTTTAAAAATCTGATTAATAAAAGTTTTTCATTTATATTATGTATTTCAATTCCAGCAACTGTAGGTTTAAATTTGTTATGTGAACCTATCATACTTCTATTTAGTGGAAAAGAATTTACTCCAGCTATTCCTGTAATGAAATTAATGAATCCAATTATAATTATTCTTGCATTAAGTAATCTAATTGGTACACAAATTTTTATCCCTTTGAAAAAAGAAAAAATTACGATCAGAGCTGTAGCTATTGGAGCCTCTGTAAACTTCCTATTAAATTTAATCTTAATAAGACATTATCAAGCATTAGGTGCAGCAATTGCAACTCTTACTGCAGAATCAATAGTATTAATACATCAATTAATATGTGCAAAACAATTCTTTTCTTTTACAAAAGAAATTAAAAACTTTATTCAATATATTTTTGCAACAATTATCATGTGTATACCTGTTATTTTAATAAAATATTTTATTAGTAATATAACTTTACAATTACTTCTTGGTATTTTATCTGGTGCACTATTATACTATATTATATTATTGATTTTTAAAAACTCTTTGGTAACTTCTGTTACTAAACAAATATATTCAAGATTTATGAAGGGAAAAAATGAATAAAAAAAATACGAATTTAATGACTAAAGAATATGGTTTTGTAGTACTTCACTATTTAACATTTGATATGACTAAAAAATGCCTGGAAACATTATTGAATCTATATTCTGAATTTAACATTCATATTGTATGTGTAGATAATTGTTCTATGAATGATTCTTTTTTTAAATTAGAGTCAAATTTCAAAGATAACAAGAAAATTGATTTTATTAGAAATAATAAAAATCTTGGTTTCGCACAAGGAAATAACATTGGATATTTATATTTAAAAGCAAACTATTCCTGTGATTATATTATTATTATAAACAATGATGTTTTATTTGAAGATAAAAATTCTTTAATTAAAATTGATGAAATATATAATAAAGAAAAGTTTTCTGTATTAGGTCCAGATATCTATAATCCAAAAACTAATGTACATCAAAATCCTTCATATAATTATAATATAAAACGATTATATGGAAGAACTATTACTGATATAAAAGCACGTAATAATGAATTAAAACAAAATTATTCTCACTTTTTTTGTTTTTATATAACTGATAAATTCTTAAAATTCAGACATAAATACTTTCATTGGGTACGAAAAATATTTCCCAAAAAAAATGTTCCTCCTGCAGATATGAAATTAGATTCCATTGATAATCAAATGGAAAATGTTGTTTTACATGGAGCCTGTTATATTTTTTCTAAAGAATTTATTAATAAAAGGAAGTTCGCTTTTAATCCAAATACATTCTTATATTTTGAAGAAGATATTCTCCATTATGAATGTCAACTTGAAAATTTGAAAATGATATATACACCAGAAATAAAAGTACAGCATCTAGAAGATGTTTCTACAGATCTTGCTTTTAAAAAACAGTATAAAAAAGATAAGATGATTACAAAAGAATTGATTAATTCTACAAATGTTTATATTTCTATATATGAACAAAAACAAAATAAGGAAAAAAATGATAATTTATGAATAATAAATTTTCTATTATTGTACGTATATACAACGCCGAAAAATTTTTAGATCAATGTATACAAAGTGTTATATCACAAACTTATTCTAACTGGGAGCTTATATTAGTTAATGATGGAAGTACTGATTCAAGTTTACAAATATGCGAAAGCTATGCTTCTAAAGATAAAAGAATTAAAGTTGTTTCACAGAAGAATCAAGGTGGGGTTTCTGCTCAATTAACAGGATTTGCAAATTCATCTGGTAATTTTATTTGCGGTCTAGATGCAGATGATTGGTACGAAAACAATCTTTTAGAAACATGTAATGAAAAATTACAAAAACATTCAGATATAGATTTGATTATTTTTGGATATAATTGTATTTATGAAGATGGGACAACTTCAATTTTTTCTTTTACTGAACAAAATCAATTTTTCGATACCAAACAATTAATCTCTTTTATTATGACTTCAACAGCACACGCTTTATGGTTAAAAATTTATAAAAAAGATTTAATCAATTATACAGACTTTGAAAAAAACATAATAAATCAAAATGGATATAAATTTAAATCCAATAACGATTTATTTATTGGAACACCTTTTTTATTTAATTCTAAGAAAGCAATCATACTAAACAATTGTCTTTACAATTATAGAATCTTAAAAAATTCTGTTTCACATAAAATTGTCCCGTATAAAAGAATTGAAACCTCTCTGAATACAATGGAATATTTTTATCAATTATTGAATGAAAAAAACTTCATTGATAATCAATTTTTATATCTTATCCATCATGAAATATTACGAGAATTGGCCCCAGAGTTTTATAATATTTTTAGATATTTTAAATTTGATTTTAGTAAAATTAAAGAAATAAAAAATAATGACTTTTACAAACTTCTTTTAAAAGAAAAGCATTTAAAATCTATAATAAAAGAATTTTGTATAAAACAAAGAATTGCTTTCTTTCTTTTTACCAAAGTATTATAATTAGGAATTAACTATGATTAATTTAGAACAATTTATTTCAACATATGTCACTGAACGCGACTCTAGCCTTTTCGAGCATGATATTAAGAATAATTATGCAAAACTTACCAAAGCAATTAAAGATAAAACAATGCTTGTTATAGGTGGCGCTGGTAGCATCGGCAGCTCTTTTATAAAAGCTTGTCTTGAGTTTAAACCAAAGACTTTAGTTGTAGTTGATGTAAACGAAAACGGTCTTGCAGAACTAACCCGCGATTTACGTAGTACAAAAAGTATGTTTGTTCCAGAAGATTATGTACCTTACCCTATTAATTATGCATCTTCTGTTTTTGAAAAAATGTTTAGAGCTCGTGGCGGTTTTAATATTGTTGCAAATTTTTCTGCACACAAACATGTCCGCAGTGAAAAAGATATATATTCAGTCGAAGCACTATTACAAAATAATGTTTTAAATGCAAAGAAGCTTTTAGACTTACTATCTGAATTTCCACCGGAAGAATATTTTTGTGTTTCAACAGACAAAGCTGCAAATCCTGTAAATATAATGGGTGCCAGTAAAAGAATTATGGAAGATGTAATTTTTGCATATTCCGATAAATTCCCTGTTAAGACTGCCCGCTTTGCAAATGTTGCTTTTTCCAATGGTTCATTACCTGCCGGCTTTATTGACCGTATTTCTAAATTGCAGCCTATTTCTGCACCAAGCGATGTAAAACGATATTTTGTAAGCCCACAGGAAAGTGGTCAGATTTGTATGCTTGCCTGTATGCTAGGTAAAAATCGCGAAATATATTTTCCAAAGCTCGAAGAAAAGAAGATGAAAACCTTTTCATCAATTGCAACAGACTTTTTACATGAGAATGGATACGAAATTCTTGAATGTGCTTCTGATCAGGAAGCAATTGAAAAAGCAGAAGATTTAAAAAAAGGTTCAAAACAATATCCTGTTCATTATTCCGTCTCCGATACAACCGGCGAAAAGGCCTATGAAGAATTTTTCACAGATGCTGAACAGACAGATATGAATCAATTTGAGTCTTTAGGCGTAGTTACAAATAGAACTGCCAGACCTGTAAACGAAATAAAACAATTATTCCAGAATCTGGAAAACACTTTTGCAAAACCAGATACTACAAAAGCAGAAATAGTAAAAATATTAAAAGATTTCCTTCCAAATTTTGAACATGAAGAAAAAGGTAAATCGCTAGATAGTAAAATGTAATTTTTTCTGAATTTGGAGTCTTAAATAATGAGCATTCTTAGATTAATGTATATTACCAATAATCCTGATGTCGCTTTGATTGCCGAAAAAAATGGTGTTAATAGAATATGGATTGATTTAGAAACAGAAGGTAAAGAAGAACGACAAAAAGGACTTAATACTGTAAAAAGCAGGCATTGCATTGATGATATAAAAATAATAAAACCATTATTAACAACCGCAGAATTACTTGTTCGTATAAATCCATGGAGTGAAAGAAGTCAAAAAGAAATCGATTCTGTTATAGCTGCTGGTGCTGATGTAATAATGCTTCCAATGTGGAGAAAAGTTGAAGAAGTACAAAACTTTATAAAAACAGTCGGCGGCAGATGTAAAACTCTTCTACTTCTTGAAACTATCGGTGCTGAACATAATCTTGAAAAAGTTCTAAGATTACATGGTATTGATGAAATACATATAGGCCTTAATGATTTACATCTGGAATATAAACTGCCATATATGTTTGAACTTTTATCTAATGGAAAAATTGAAGAAATCTGTAATAAAATCAAACCTACTGGAATCCCTTATGGATTTGGAGGTATAGGTATGATTGGAGGAGGTTTTATACCTTCTCCGGAAGAAATAATCAATGAACATTTTAGACTTGGTTCGACAGCTATTATTTTATCTCGTTCTTTCTGCAATTATGAAAAAATAAGAAATCTTGAAGAAATTAACAAACGATTTTCCGATGGTATAAAAGCTGTTAGAGAACAGGAAAAAATCGCTTCTCATTTTACTCAAGAGGATTTTTTAAAAAATAAAGAAATTGTTTGTAAAGGTGTTGAAAAAACTTTAGAATTGATGAGGAATAAATCATGATTAATTTATCAATAGAAGATTTGAATAAACTTAATAAAGAATTTGGAGATGGTTTTTATCTTCTTGATTCAGATGTATTTTTAAAAAACTATTTTGATTTATCAGAATCATTTAAAAAGTATTATCCAAATTTTAATATCGCATATAGTTATAAAACCAATTATCTTCCTAAGCTATGTAAAATTGTAAATCAACAAGATGGTTTTGCAGAAGTCGTTTCAGAAATGGAACTTGAAATAGCTTTAAAATCTGGAGTTGAATATAAAAAGATTATATGGAATGGTCCAATTAAAAACAAAAATTCATTATCGACTTTTCTTTTGAATGGTGGATGTTCGAATATAGATAATTTGGAAGAATGGAATTATATCTCAACACTATCTGACAAAAATCCAAACGAAATTTTTAATATTGGAATTCGTTGCAATTTTGATGTTGGAGATGGCGTTCTTTCCAGATTTGGAATTGATATTAATTCAAATGATTTCAATTATATTTCAAAAGAAATTGCATCAAGGAAAAATATTAAATTAATATCAATTCAATGTCATTTTGCAAAACGCAATGCAAGTTACTGGCAAAAACGTACTAAAACAATGCTGGGTATATATGAAAAATTAAAAACTGAATTTAATATACAAGTTGAAAGGATTGATTTAGGTGGTGCCTTAAGCGGAAATATGACAGAAGATTTTGCTAAACAAATTGGTGCAACATCTTATGGATATAATTTATTTGCAGAATCTAGTGCTAAGATTGTAGCAGAACATTTTAAAGATTCGACTTTCAAACCAGTACTTATTATTGAACCAGGTACCGCACTTGCTGCCGATTGTATGAGAACAGTATTTAAAGTATTAAATATTAAAACAATAAACAATAAACCAATAGCAACTGTTTACGGAAGTCAAAAAAATATAAGCATGCAGGGAATAAATCCTCCAATAAAAATTGTTCATAATAATTCCTCTTTAAAAGAATATACAAATTTAGATTTTGCTGGTTATACTTGTATAGAAACTGATTATTTGTATAAAGGGTATAATGGTAAATTAGCAGAAGGAGACTATATTATTCTTGAAAATTGCGGTTCCTATTCAGTTGTTATGAAACCTCCATTTATTCTTCCAAATTTCCCGATTATTGATATTAGTAATGGAATTGAAAATGTAGAAATAATAAAACGTTTAGAAAGCTTTGATAATTTATTTTCAACATATAATTTTTAATAGGAGTTAATAATTATGAGTGAAACCAATAATTCAGAAGTAATGATCTGGTATAATGAAAAAATTATGCCTTTAAAAGACGCACAAATAAATATAATGTCCCCTACTTCACAATTTGGACTAAATGTATTTGAGGGGATTCCCTGTTATTGGAATGAAGAAGAACAGCATTTGTATGGATTTAGATTAGATGCACATTATAAAAGATTATTACAGTCTGCTAAATTATTAGATCTTGATTGTAAGTATACTGCAGAAGATATGCAAAACGCACTTATTGATGTACTTAAAGTATGTAATTATAAAGAAAATGCTTCAGCAAGACAGACTTTATTTGTAGAAGGAAATGGTTCCTGGCGTTCTGAAGGACCAGTTGGAATGTTTGTTTCTCCTATACAACGTAAAAAAACAAGTGCTGAATATAATAAAAAAGGATTAAATGTTTGTGTTGCTAGCTGGCGAAGAATAAGTGATACAATGCTTAGTCCAAGAATTAAATGTGGAGCTAATTACATAAATTCCAGAATGGGCCAAAGAGAAGCTCTAAGAAATGGCTATGATACATGTTTATTTTTGAATGAACATGGTAAAATTTCTGAGGGGCCTGGAAGCTGTTTTTTTATGATAAAAAATGGAAAACTAATCACTCCTCAACTCACAGATAGTGTTCTTGAAAGCATTACACGTGACTCTATTATTCAAATTGCTAAAGACTTAAATATAGAAGTAATTGAAAGATCAATTGATAGAACAGAATTATATACTGCGGATGAAGCCTTTTTATGTGGATCAGCTATGGAATTAACTCCAATATCAAGTATTGATAAATTTATTGTTGAACAACATATAATTTCAGATTTACTTCATGAAGAATATTTAAAAGCCGCTAAGCATATGAATCCAAAATATTATAATTGGGTAACTGAAATTTATTAATTCAGATGGATTTTTTACAACAATTCTGTTAAAGTTTAAATGAGATTCAGGAGTTATCATTTTGAAGAAAAAATCCATTTTATTGGCATGTCCTACTTCTGTACATTTTGTTCAGGAATATATTGAAAATGTATTAGATGATTCTCTTTTTGATATATATTTTCTTACATGGAGAACAAATCTAAATGAAGAAATATGGCATACAAAGAATGTAAAAGTATTAACATTAATTAATGATAATGAATCAAAAATTATTAATATTTTAAAACTTCTCTTCAGATTAATTAGTATAAAAATCAGGTTAAGAAAACTAGATATTATACATTATCATTTTATTGATAAAAGATTTACACATTTAGTTGATTTTTTTGTAGGCAAAAATGCGCAAAAAATTATTCTAACATTTTGGGGTAGTGATTTACTTAGAGAACCGGAAAAATCTATTACTAGTTTTTCTAAGTTATATAAACGCTCAAATAAAATAAATGTAATGAATATCGAAATGTTTAATAAATTTCAAAAAATTACAAAATCACAGTATTCGAAAAAACTCATTTCCCTTGATTTTGGAGATAGCACTCTTGATTCAATTAAAGTTGCACAAAAAAATAAAAGTATTGATAATATTAGAAAAGCTTGGAATATTCCAGAAGATAAAATAATAGTTCATTTAGGTTATAATGGTTTTGAAGCTCAGCAACATATTAAAATGATTAAGAGTCTTGACTCATGTAACACTAAAGTTAAGAAATCAATTTTTCTTATTGTTCCTCTTTCTTATGGCTGTCCAAATGAAAAATATAAAAATCAAATAATTCAAGCATTAAAAGATAGTGGGATTAATTTTTATATTCTTGACAAGTTCATTGACAAAGATAGTATTGGAGAATTCCGTTTAACAGCTGATATTTTCCTTTATGGGCAAACAACAGACGCCATATCTGCAAGCATGATAGAATATTTTGCGACTGGTTCAACAGTAATAAAACCAAAATGGCTCATCTATTCGGAATTAACAGATAATGGAATTACTATGATTGAATATAAAGATTTTAATTCACTTACAAATATTTTTGAGAATGTTATATTACAAAAGTTGTATAAAAATAAAAATAAAAAAAATAGTTCTATAATTTATTCATTAAAATCCTGGAACTCTCTAAAAAATCAATGGTTGAAAATGTATGATGAAAATTAATGATATTATAATTACACCTGAAACAACTCTTTTTGAAGCATTAAATATTATGGACAAAATTGATAGAAAATTACTATTAGTTTTGGATAATAAAAAATTTATAAGTTTAATAAGTATTGGTGATATTCAAAGAAGTATCTTAAAAAAAATCAAATTAGATTCTCCTGTGAGAAAAGTATTCCGTACTGACATTCTTGTTGCTAAAAGTAGTGATGACAAGAAACAGATTCTTCAAAAAATGAAAAAAGAACGAATTGAATTTATGCCGGTAATTGATGAATATTCAAATCTAATAGATGTTCTTTTTTGGGAAGATTATTTTGAAAATAAAAAAATTACAGCAGGAACAAAATTAGGATTACCTGTTGTAATTATGGCTGGTGGCGAAGGAACACGTTTACGGCCACTTACAAATATTATTCCAAAACCCTTAATTCCTATTGATGATAAAACTATTGTTGAAGACATCATGGATAAATTTATTGATGTAGGCTGTAATGATTTTACTTTTTCGGTAAATTACAAGGCAGAAAAAATCAAAGATTATTTTGAAAAAATTCCAGAAAAAAATTATACAGTAAATTATATTCAAGAAGATAAACCTTTGGGAACTGCGGGTTCTTTATATTTACTTAAAGACAAATTAAAAACAACATTCTTTGTCTCAAACTGTGATATTTTAGTTGACGTAAATCTGGCAGATTTATTGAATTACCATCGAGAGAACAATAATGTAATTACTGTGGTTTCTGTTCTAAAAAATTATTCGATTCCTTACGGTACAATTGAGACTTCTGAAAATGGTCAACTTGTAAGTTTGAATGAAAAACCAAATATTGTTTATCAAATTAATTCCGGTTTATATATTCTTGAACCAAAAATTTTTGAATATCTTCCAGAAAATCAATTTATGCATATCACTGATTTAATATTAAAACTGCGAGAAAACAATCTTAATGTAGGTGTTTTTCCTGTAAGTGAAGGTTCCTGGGTAGATATGGGTAATTGGGACGAATATCTTAAGATTATTAAAAAAGAAGCAATTAAATAAATTATATTAAGATAAATTTTACTAAAGCATAATTATCTTAAATTTTAATTACTTCAAAAATCATTAAATCTTTTTATCTTGTTTTACCCCTCAAAAAATATTATATTTTATTATAGAAATCATTGATTTCATTTAAAACAATTAAACAACACAGGTTTTTATGTTCATAATTAACGGTTCATTTTTGTGCAGAAATTTAACGGGAATAGAAAGATTCGCATTCGAAATTTGTAAACAACTTGATTTATTAATAAAAAAAGATGAAATATGGATGTACATTCCTCAAAACTCAAAAAATAATCCTGAATATAAAAATATTAAAATTATAAAATCGAATAAACCGCTTAAAAATTTTCCGTTATGGGATCATTTTACTTTTTCAAAATTCGTAAAAAAACATCAGGGTATCTCTTTAGATTTTTCTAACATTACTCCCCTTTTCAATCCGGGCTTTGTTTTCCTTCATGATATTTATGCAAAACTTTATCCGGAAGATTTTAAATCTTTTAAAGATAGACTAAGAAAAGCTTATATGTGTTTTATGTATAAACACATTGCAAAAAAAGCAAAAAAAATCTTCACCGTCTCCGACTTTTCCCGCTCGCAGATTTCTTCCACTTATGACGTACCAGAAGAAAAAATTACTGTGATTCCAAACGGATGGGAACATTTTAAATCTGTAAAACCTGATACTTCCATTTTTAAAAGCTTTCCACTTCTTCAGAAAAAGAATTTCTTCTTTACATTAGGAAGTCTTCAGAAACGTAAAAACTTAAAATGGATTTTGGAATATGCAAAAAAGAAACCTGATGATCAATTTGCAATATCTGGTAAAGCAATAAACGGAATGGAAAGTAACGAACTTTCTAAATTAAATGAACTTCCAAATGTAATCCTCTTAGGTTATCTTTCCGACGACAGTGTTAAAGGACTTATGCAGAATTGTAAGGCATTTATTTTCCCAAGTTATTACGAAGGCTTTGGTATTCCTCCTCTGGAAGCGCTTTCAGTTGGCGCCAGAATAATAATTTCGAATGCCGCAAGCCTCCCGGAAATCTATAAAAAATCTGCATATTACATTGACCCGGATAATACCGACATTTCTTTGAGTAAACTTTTATTAAAGCCGGTAGATTCACCAGATGAAGTATTAAAATATTACACTTATAAAAATGCAGCAAAGATGTTATATGAGGAATTAAAGTCTTTCGTAGAAGAAAGCAAAAACTCATGATATACTAATTTCTGTTATATGGAATACACACTTTATCACAAAACAATACCTGTCCTCAATTTTGAAATAAATGATTATAAAATTTCAAAAATAAATGATATACTTAATAAAAGACATATACCTACAGGCATCACTCAGGATTCATCAGAATCATTAAATCTTCAGAAATTCAATAAATGGTGGACAAACAGAGCCATTCCCCTTTCAAGACAGAATTTAAAAAATGCACTTAACCTGTTAGGCAATATCACGATTGAACAGCTTATTACAAAATCTTATGGATTAAGTCTTTCGGATCATTATTGGGCTAAACCTTCAATGGCTGATTTAAAATGGGAAGATATAAACTTTTTTCAGAATCCATTTTCTGAAGATGTAGGAAATGCTCTTTTTGAAACTTTAAAAAAAGATTCTTCTGATGCAGATATTATTTCGCCTGATAACACAAGTGATGGATGGCTTAAGAAAAAATGGATTATTCAGAATGACAAAAGAATTCTTATAAAAGGTGGAAGTGGAGAAAGCCAGCAGGAACCTTTTAATGAAGTACTGGCATCAGAAATCTGTAAAAGATTGGGAATTAATCATGTAGAATATAAAATTATCAATCAGGATTATGATTACTATTCTTCATGTCCAAACTTTGTTTCCATTAATTCTGAATTTGTCCCGGCATCTGCAATAAATTCCCTCAGAGATTTTAAAGGTGATGTATGGGATAAATATAATCATTTTAAAGATAACTGTAAACTTGCAGGAATAGACTTCTCTGAAAACCTTGAAAAACAATTATGTTCAATTTTTATTCTTGATTTCATTATTGCAAATGAAGACAGACACTTTGGTAATTTTGGCTTTCTGCGTAATCCCGACACTCTTGAATGGCTTGGTTTAGCTCCTGTATTTGATTCTGGTTCATCACTTTTTTATAAATTCCCATCTTCCTTTCTTAAAGATAATGATAAAACAAAATCAGAAAATATAATTGCCCGTCCATTTGGCTACCATCACTCTGACCAGATTAAACTCTTACCATGTTTAAAATTATGTAAAGATCTTCCGTTCCACACGCTTACTGATATTCCTGATTTTTTCAATTCCCTTTTAAAACAAAATACCCGAATAGACGAAACCCGCCGCACCTTATTATGCGGATTATTAAAAAATAGAATCGAGGAATTAAAAAAATATGAAAATATTTGAATCTATATGGAATAGAATTAAATCAAAAATTTTTTATCTGAACGTAATTCTTATTTTTTGTCTTTTTATGTTCTTTGGAACTAAAGGAAGCATTCAGGAAAGACTTGAATTATTCACGAGTTTTTCTATGGAAACTGTACGCTTTCTTATAAGATGTATTGTAATTTTATTTGCAGGTAATATTTTCTTTCTTACTCTTTTTGAAATTTTAAATATAAGACCTTTACCTTCTGACCAGCTCACACAAACCCAAAAGAAAAACAAATATCTGATTATTTCTATACTTCTGTTTTTCCTTTCAATTTTTCTTCACGTTATAAAAAGATGGGCCATTGACCGTTTTCCGGTAGACCAGCCAGACATCGTATACTTTACTCTTACAAATATTCAGGGACATGTAGATAAGACTATCTGGATAGAAGTGTTTGCTTATTTTTTTATCTGCTTTATTATCTTTGCTGCCCTTTACACCGGTATATATTTCTATCAGAAAAAAACAAGATATTATGTTTTCTTAATTGGTAAAAAATTAAAAGCTGGAATAAATTTCTTATTTATGCTTTTTGGTATTCTTTGCCTTTTACTGACTTTTACAGATGTATATAGAGATTTACATTGTTATGACTATGTAAAGGTAATTAAAAAATATAATGCTCCACCGGTTGATTCTGAGTTCTATCAGAATGAATATATAAAACCTGAATACAATAATATTATCTTTCCTGAACATAAAAAAAATGTAATTATCATCTTTCTTGAATCTATGGAAAGTTCTTTTGCAGACCCACAAAACGGTGGCTGTATGTATAAAAATTTAATTCCAGGTCTTACAAAGCTTGCAGAAGAAAATATCAATTTTTCCGATAAAGAACTTACTGGCGGTGGAATTGATTTAGCAGGAACCGGATGGACTATTGCTGCCATGATTTCTAAACTGGGAGGGCTTCCGTTCAATCTTTTAGGAGATACAAACATAAACCGAAATAGATTCTTACCCGGCGCTATTACTTTAACAGACATATTACATCAAAATGGTTATAACCAGCGTTTTATATTTGGAAGCGACAAACGTTTTGCCGGTCGAGATTCTCTTTTAGAAACTCATGGCGATGTAGAAGTTCACGATATTGAATGGTATAAAATGAAAGGTCTGCTCCCAAAAGATTATTCAGTTTTCTGGGGATTCGAAGATAAAAAATTATATAATTTTGCCAGGATGGAACTTGAAGAACTTAGCAAAGATTCCAAACCTTTTATGCTTGGTTTTCTTACCGTAGATACTCATATGTCTTATGGGTACCAGTGCGAAGATTGCCCCGATACAGAATCAAAACCTCTTAGAAATTCCATTATCTGTGCAGACCGTCAGATTTCTGAATTTATAAACTGGTGTAAAACTCAAAGCTGGTATGATGATACTGTGATTGTAATCATGGGGGATCATCTTTTTATGGCAACTAAAGAAACTAATCCATTTGACTCCGACCGTCTTATTACAACTCATGCAGAAAAAGATGATCTTGAAGGTATGGATGGAAACCCAAGAAGATGGATTGATATATTTATAAACTCACAGGTAACAAGCGAAAAAACTAATCAAAAGAACAGAAAAATTTCTTCATTTGATATGTTCCCTACAATTCTTTCTGCTATGGGCTGTACAATAAAAGGAGACAGACTTGGTTTTGGAGTAAATCTTTTTGGAACAGAAAAAACTCTTTGCGAAA
Organism: Treponema sp.; assembly: GCA_016286365.1. Taxonomy (GTDB): domain Bacteria; phylum Spirochaetota; class Spirochaetia; order Treponematales; family Treponemataceae; genus Treponema_D. The sequence goes on along the minus strand of JAEESN010000001.1, from coordinate 91,819 downwards.
AATATTCAGAAGAATATATCAATACAAAACTGATGGAAAGAAACCGTCAGTATGAAGAAATGGATTATACACCAGAGGAACGTAAATAAAAAATCTCTTACTTTAAACAATCCGTTTTTTCTACTATAATATTGTTATGAAATTTACTGCATGGTTTAAATCACTTTTTGACATCAAGCTGCTCAAATTTCTTCTTGTTGGTGTTATAAACACTATTGTTGGAAGCGGTATAATGTTCCTTCTCTACAATTGTTTTAATGTACCCTACTGGCCTTCTTCTGCATGTAATTATATTGTGGGTGGAATCTGTAGTTATTTTTTGAATAAATATTTTACATTTAAAAATCACAGTAAAAGTAAACGCGAAGTTTTATATTTTATAATCCTTATAGTAAGCTGCTACCTTATTGCTTATGTAAGTGCAAAGAAATTAATTTATATGATTCTTTCAGATTATTCAGAAAAACTAAAAGGCAATATTGCACTTGTGTGCGGAATGTGCCTTTTTACAGGATTAAACTATCTTGGACAGCGCTTTATTGTTTTTAAAGAAAGAAATAATAAAACAGAAGATAATAAGACTGAAACACAAAATTTGATTAAAGAGGAGACAAAAGAAAATGAATAAAATCTCTTTAATTGTTCCTTGCTATAACGAAGAAGCAAATATAAATCCTTTTTACGAAGAAATCGCTAAAACTTTTAAAGATTTAAAAGATGCTGATTTTGAGTTGATGTTTGTAAACGATGGCTCTAAAGATAAAACAATCGAAAAAATCGAGGAATTAAATAAAAAAGATAAACGTGTAAAATGTGTCTCTTTTGCACGCAACTTTGGAAAGGAAGCTGCCCTTTTTGCAGGTATACGTAATGTTACCGGTGACTGTACCGTAATCCTTGATGCAGATCTTCAGCATCCTCCATTTGTTATTAAAGAAATGTATGCTAAATGGAAAGAAGGCTTTGAAGTAGTCGAAGGAGTTAAAACAGATCGTGGTAAAGAAGGACTTTTACATAAATTATTTTCTAAATTCTTTTATGGACTTATAAGCCGTGCAGTCGGAATGGATATGAAAAATTCATCTGATTACAAACTCCTTGATAAAAAAGTTATAGCACAGCTTGCAGCATTAAAAGAAAGGAATACATTCTTTCGCGCTCTTTCCTTCTGGGTTGGATTTAATAAAACTACTGTTTACTACGAAGTACAGGAACGTGCTAACGGTGTTTCAAAATGGTCTACAAAATCTTTATTCAAATATGCTATCAATAATGTTTTATGCTTCAGCTATACTCCACTCCACATAATCACCTTTGTCGGTGTTATTTTTATTTTGATTGCAATTGGGGTTCTTATTGATGCAGTAATCAGTTTTATAAAAGGAACTGCAGCAAGCGGATTTCCTACACTTGTTATTTTATTATTAGTTGGTTTTGGAGCAGTTTTAATTAGCCTTGGAATTATTGGTGTTTATATTGCTCAGATATATGATGAAGTAAAAGGGCGCCCTCAGTACGTGATAGGTAAAAAAATTGAATAAAAACTATATTGATATACATGCAGATGATTATGGTCTCTCTGAAAATTCCGACAATGATATAATTACTTTGTGTCAGAACGAAAAGCTTGACAGCATCAGCATTATTCCAAATCTTGACATTTTTGAATCCAGCATAAAAAAATTCCTGGAAGCAAAAAAAGGTTTTTACCAGAAAGTAAAAGTGAGCGTTCATTTAAACTTTATGGAAGGTAAGGCACTTTCTTCTGTTGCAGAACTTCCGGACCTTGTTGATTACGATGGTTATTTTACTGTTACATGGGGAAATCTTTTTTTGTGGAATTATAACCCATTAAAAAGAGATAAAATAAAACAACAGCTTAAGACAGAAATAACAGCTCAGATTAATAAATGTATTTCTGCAAAAATCATAGATAAAAACGCAATTAGAATAGACAGCCACCAGCACCCTCATATGATTCCACTTTTTTTCGAAGCGCTTACAGAAGCTGTAAAAGAAAACAACTTTAATGTAGAATATATAAGAAACACCTGTGATCCTCTCTCTTTTTATCTTTTTGAAAGAGGATGTTTTAAGCATTTATCTATAGCAAATGTAATAAAATGCTTTATTTTGAATTTTTATTCTAAAAAAATCTCGCACTGGCTTCGCGTTAACAATCTAAAAGATTCTTATCTTTGTGGTGTTTTTTATTCTGGACTTATGGATGACCGAATCTTACCTGTACTTCCAACTTTCGAAGACGAAGCTGCAGAAGAAAATAAAATCTGCGAAATACTCTTTCATCCAGGGCTTATGTATAAAACAGAGCTTACAAAAGAATTCAAAAAAATCGGATTTAATGATTTTCATCTTTCTTCCAACAGAAAAGTTGAATTTAATACATGTAACAGATTATAGGAGTTATAAGGATGTCTAAAAAAATTAACACTTTGGTATTAATACTTTCAGGCTTTTTTATCTTATGTTTAATCCCATCCCAATTTCCATTTGTTCAGCGCTTTGCTGTTGAATTTGTAGAAAAATTAAAGAATGATGATATAAATGATCCGTTCTGGATGAAGCAAATGTCTGCCTTTGGCATTATGGGGATTCTTTTTATTCTTGCTTTTGATTTCTTTTTTATTACACAGAAAGGCCGCGAGATTATTAAAAATTTTGTTTCAGAAACAAGAGAAATAATCACCAGTATAAAACAGAATAAAAAATATCTTTTTATCTTAATGGGACTTTATACCCTTTCATATTTCACAATCATAAGGGCAAATTTTGCAAATATAATCATAGACGATATGGGACGACAGATTGAAGGTGTAAGAGAATGGATGAATTTTTACCGCTATATAGACGAAATAGGTTCCATCTTTATTCATACTTCTAAAAGACTTATGGATATTGCCCCATTAACTCAGTTTATTGCAATATTCTTTCTTTCGCTTTCATCTTTCTTTGCCATAAAGATTTTTAATAAAGATAAATTTACAATTCCAGCATGTTTTATATCACTCCTCATTGGTATTTTCCCTTATTTCCTTGCAAATGTTTCATACAGATATGATTCGCCTTATATGGCTTTATCTGTTCTTGCAAGTATAATTCCTTTCCTGTTTTTTAATAAAAAAGACACTTTTATCTTTACGTCTGTAATCTGTCTGTTAATCATGTGCATGACTTACCAGGCATCTTCTGGCATCTATATTATGATGTCTGTTTTATGTGTTATTTATAAATGGCTTTTAGACAAAGAAAATTTTAAAGAAATATTAAAGACTACCGGTATCTGTATACTTTGTTTTTGTGTTACTTTATTCAGTTTTTATAAAATCTTTTCTATTTCTTCAGAAACAGAAATTTATGTAGATGAATCAATTAATATCGCTGCAATAATTCCTAACTGTATAAATTATATAAAAGTTTTCTTACAGGATTTTAATAAAACCCCTATACTTATTTTTTCAGTATTGATTATTCTACTTTCTGTTATTCTATTAATCAAAAATTCAAAACAAAAAAAAGCTGTCTCTATCCCTGCAGTCATTATTCTGGTTTTATTTTCCATTCCACTTTCATTTGGTATTTATATTGCTTTAGGAAATCCTTCACATGATCCACGTGGGATGTACGGCATCGGCATCCTCATCGCTTTATTAAGCATCATCCTTTACAATCAACTCTCCTCTAATCCAAAAGTAATAAGAATTATTTCTTACATCTTTCTTACCTGTTTTATTTATTCAAATCTTGTTTTCTCTTTTGCATACGGAAACGCTCAGGCAGAACAGAAAAATTACATAAACTTCAGAGCCACTCTTTTATTAAATGACCTTGCAAACATTGTAGAAGAATCTGACGAACCAGCCCAGTTTGTATTTAAAGGCGATATAGGGCATGCAGCAATTGTTCAGAATATGATAAAAGTTTATCCTGTTATGGGCTCTATGGTAGACACAGGATTAAAAATGGACCGTTATTCAACCTTTGTTCTAGAATCATTAAATTTCTTTACACTTGTTTCCGGCTCACAGGAAGAGTTTACGGAGGACTTCCCAATAGTATTCGAAAACCAGTATCATAGAATACAGAAAAAAGGAAATAAATATATTGTAACTTACAAAAATCCGGGATTAAAGGTTATAAAAGTAATCTAAACCGGACTTTAAGGACACCCTCATGAATTTATTAAATATTTTATACACTATCATACTATATCCTCTTATCCAGATAATCGAGATCTCTTACTTTCTGTTCAATAAGCTTTTTGGGAATGCGGGTATTGCAATTATCGGTGTTAGTCTTACGGTTACAATCCTCTGTCTTCCGCTTTACATTGTTGCGGAGCACTGGCAGGAAGTTGAACGAAATACCCAGAAAAAGCTTAAACCGGGTATAGACAGGATTAAAAAAGCGTTCACAGGCGATGAGCAGTATATGATTCTTTCTACCTATTACAGACAGAATCATTACCATCCTATTATGGCTCTGCGCTCAAGCTTTGGACTTTTGATTCAGATTCCGTTTTTTATGGCGGCTTATTCATGTCTTTCCAAGATGCCGGCTTTACAGGGACAGTCTTTCCTCTTCATAAAAAACATGGGACTTCCTGATGCTGTTTTCCACATCGGTAGTTTTCCGGTAAATATTCTTCCTATCGCAATGACTCTTATAAACATCATTGCAGGAGCAATCTATACCAAAGGATTTGCGTTAAAAGAAAAACTCCAGATTTATGGAATGGCTCTTTTATTCCTCGTAATCCTTTACAATAGTCCGTCGGGTCTTGTTCTTTACTGGACTATGAACAATGTTTTCTCGCTCATTAAAAATATTTTCTATAAGCTTAAAAAACCTCTTAAAGTTCTTTATATCTGCATGTGTGCCTTCTGTGCCTTTGTTGCAGTTTATGTTCTTTTCTTCTACGATCCAAACTCTAACTTTAAAATCCGCCTTGCACTTGCTCTTGGAGTACTTCTTCTTACAGGCATTCCTCTTTACCTTAAAGCAATCAACTGGATTATTGATGCACCTCTTAAAGCGATTAAAGAAAACAGTAAGACACGATTCTATCTTTTTATAACTTCGGGTCTTGCTCTTGCCCTCCTTTCGGGGCTTGTTTTACCTTCGAATCTTATTTCTTCGAGTACACAGGAATTTTCAAACATCGGCTCTTACACAAGCCCTAACGATTTTCTTCATTCTCCGTTCTGGCAGAGTATTGGTCTATTTGTTATCTGGCCGCTTTGTATTTACTTTTTATTCAAAGAGCGTCTTCAGACACTGATTGCATCCCTCTTTTCTGCCCTTCTTCTTGGAGCAGTAATTAATGCATTCTGTTTTACAGGGGACTACGGAACTATGGACATCACCCTTAAGTTTATTGGTGGAATTCAGGCTCAGGGAAAAATCTTTAAACTCTTAAATCTTCTGGTCTGGATTATAGTAATCCTAATTCCGTTTATACTCATCAGATTCAAAAAAGAAAAAATTATAACTTATATAAATATTATTGCCTGCCTTTCTTTTGCAGTTTTGAGCATTGTAAATATTTCTACAATCAAAACTGAATACAAAAAATACACAGAAGCTAAGGCAAACATAAAAGAAGATGCGGGCTCTACAAGAATCCATCTTTCTAAAACGGGAAAAAATATTTTTATCCTCATGCTTGACCGTGCAGAAAGCTCTTATCTTCCACACATCCTTAAGGCAAATCCTGAATTAAAAAACATCTATTCAGGCTTTACATATTATCCTAACACTGTTTCTTTTAACGGTCACACTCTTATGGGAAGCCCGGGTATCTACGGCGGATATGAATATACTCCATACCAGATGAATCAGGTAAAAGATAAATCTCTTTTACAAAAGCATAACGAATCTCTTTTAGTTCTTCCGCGCATTCTTACAGAAAATGCTGATTACTCTGCTAACCTTTATGACCTTTCGTGGGCAAACTACAGCTACGAAGCAGATATGAGCATCACAAATGATTACGACAAAATAAACGGTGGAATCTTATGCGGAAGGTACACAGGAGACATCAAAAAGACTTTATCTTCATACGATTCAAGCCTTCTTACAGAAAGTGTAAACCGTAACCTCTTTTTTGTAAGTCTCTTCCGCGAAGTTCCTGCTGTTTTAAGGGACATTGTTTATTACAAGGGTACCTGGTGGTGTTCAGAAGTTGTAAGTGATGAAGATTCATTCTTAGACTGGTATGCACCTCTTTATTACATGTGCGACATAACTGATTTTGAAAACCCTAAATCAAGCCTTACCATAATCACAAACGAAACAACTCATGCAAACGAAGATATCTCTTCTCTTAAACTCACTTCTACTCCTGTAGAATTCCCCGATAAGAATGCCGGCTACGAAACAAACATCGTATGTCTTGAAACAATCGGTAAATGGCTTGATTTCCTTAAAGCTAATGGTGTTTACGATAACACAAGAATAATCATCGTTGCAGATCACGGAATAGGATACGGTCCTGCATGCTCGGAAAACTATACAACTCCATCCATAAACGGCTATCCTAAAGACAGCTTAAATCCACTTTTGCTTGTAAAAGATTTTAATGCAACCGGAGAACTTATAACCGATATGACCTTTATGACAAATGCAGACACACCTTGCCTTGCATTAAAAGATGTTATAGAAAATCCTACGAATCCGTTTACGGGTAATACCCTAGAAAGCGAAAAATATAAAAAGGATGGTGTTTTAATTACAACAGACAGTCTTTTTAAACCTCATCATTCTTCAAATCCGAATTACTTTACCGTAAAAGAAAGCTCCTGGGTTACTGTCCACGATAATATCTTTGTTGATGAAAATTGGTCTGTCGGATTACCGGAAGGTTTGGGAGAAAAATAAAATGAAGATTGCAATTGACTGCAGGATGCTCGGTTCTGGCGGAATCGGAACTTATCTTGAATCTCTTCTCCCCTTTTTCCTCGAAGACTTTGACTGCCTTCTTTTTGGAAACCAGGATTTAATCATGACTAAAATCTCGCTTCAGGAACATCAGATTCAGGTGGCTGATTGCAGGATTAAGCCATTCTCTCTTACAGAGATGTTCTTCTTTCCAAAAGAGCTTTTAGAGCGCATAAACGAGTGTGATTATTATTACACCCCTTACTGCAATATCCCGGAAGGAATCACTATCCCGATTTTTTCTACCATCCACGATGTTGTTTTCCTCGATATCCCTTCCCTTACTTCGCGTGCCGGTGTTTTAGCAAGAAAATATTTTTATCAGAGGGGAATAAATAAATCAAAAAAGATATTCACAGTTTCTAATTTTTCGGCTCTCCGCATAAAAGAGCATCTGAACACTCATCATAAAAAAATCATTGTTACATATAACTCGGTTCCCCAGTGGTTTATGGAGAAAAAAAAGAAAACACTCAAGAAAGAACACTCTATCTTATTTGTAGGAAATATTAAAAAACACAAAGGCCTTCACACACTTTTAAAAGCGTTCGAAATTTTAAGTGCCAGAGACCATGAGTTAAAGCTTGTGATTGTCGGTAATGCAGAAAACTTTAGAACCGGGGACGACACAATTGCAGCATCAATCAGCCGCTTTCCAAAAGATAAAATCCTTTTTACCGGAAGAATCTCTAACGAAGAAGTACGCGATTATTACGAAAAATCCCAGCTTTTGATTCAGCCTTCTTTATATGAAGGTTTTGGTATGCCTCCAATGGAAGCCCTTTACTGCGGAACAAACGTCGTACTTTCGGACATTCCGGTTTTCAAAGAAATCTATAAGGATTTTCCTGTTACATATTTTCGCTGCGAAGATCCGAACGACCTAGCACAGAAAATTGAGAATTCTCTTAGGAAAGAAAGCCCTAAAATCACCGGTAATGTATATTCATTCCAGAGAACTTATAATATAATAAAAGAGGAATTAAACTAACGATGTTACAGAACTACTTTTTGTTATACATAGATCCCGGAACAGGCAGCATGCTTTTTTCTATCCTCATTGGTGCTGCTGCAACTCTTTTCTTTCTTGCAAAGGCTGCATGGCTTAAAATCAAGATTATATTTGCAGGGAAAAAGGACGGCTCAACTCTTGATACTTCTTATAAAAAATACGTAATCTATAACGAAGGAAACCAGTACTGGAATCTCTTTAAGCCAATCTGCGACGAATTTGAAAAACGAAAGCTTGAACTTACATATTTTACCTCTGCAGAAAAAGACCCTTGCTTTGAACAAAATTACACATACGTAAAACCCGAGTTCATCGGCGAAGGAAATAAAGCCTTTGCCAAACTGAACATGCTTTCCGCAGGCTTTGTCCTTATGACAACCCCGGGCTTAAACGTCTACCAGTTAAAACGCAGTAAAAACGTAAAGCATTATTCGAATATTCTTCATGCGGCAAGTGATGCAACTATGATGAAGCTTTTTGCTCTGGATTATTTTGATTCAATCCTCTTAACAGGAGACTATCAGAAGGCGGATATTAAAACTCTTGAAGAACAGCGCAGCATAAAATCAAAAGACCTCATAACAGTCGGCTGTCCATACCTTGATTACAACAAAACTTTGATGGACGAAATCCCACAGGAAAAAAATCATAAATTTACTGTTTTAGTTTCACCAAGCTGGGGACCTTCTGCACTTCTTTCCAAATACGGAGAAAAGCTTTTAGATCCTCTTTCTAAAACTGACTGGAGAATCATCATAAGACCACACCCTCAGTCAAAAAAAGCAGAACCAGAAATTCTTGAAAGCTTACAGAAAAAATACAGCTCAAATAAAAACATTGAATGGGATTTTGATAAAACAAATACTTATTCAATGAAAAAATCTGATATAATGATCAGTGACTTTTCTGGAATTATTTACGATTACACTTTCCTATGCGATAAGCCTGTTATGTATGTAAATGCAGATTTAAACCTTATGCCTTACGACGCTTACGACTTAAAAAACTTGAACAACGGAAAAGATATCTGGCAGTTCGATATACTCAACAAAATGGGAATCGAAATTAAAGAAGAAATGTTCGAAAAACTTCCGGAAGCGATTAAAAACGCAAGCGACAGTAAAGAGCTTTCGGAAATAAGAAAAAATGCAAAAAATGCTGCATGGATGTTCCAGGGTTCTGGGGCAAAAAATACAGCTGATTATATGATAAAAACAATTGAAGGATAGATAAATTATGGACAGAAACATGCTTAATTTTACAGTCGGACCTGTAATGATGGACGACTACTTACTTAAAGAAAATGCCGATCAGGTTCCTTACTTTCGAACACCGGAATTTTCCGAAATCATGCTCGAAAACGAAAAGCTTTTGTGCGAATTTTTAAATGCACCTTCTGGCTCACGCGCCGTATTTATTACAGGTTCCGGTACTGCCTCTATGGAAGCATCTGTTATGAACTTCTTTAATAAAGACGACAAGCTTCTTGTTGTAAACGGTGGTTCATTCGGTCATCGTCTTGTTGAACTCTGCCAGATTCATAACCTTAATTTTACAGAAATCAAACTTGAATACGGAACTTCGCTCACAGAAGATATCCTTAAAAAATACGAAAACTCCGGTTACACAGGTCTTTTAATGCAGCAGCACGAAACTTCTACCGGTGTTTTATACGATCTTAAAATGGCCGGAGCATTCTGTAAAAAGAACAATATGTTCCTTTTGGTTGATGCCATCTCTTCTTTCCTTGCTGATGAACTTGATATGCAGGCAATGAATGTTGATGCTGTAATCATGGGAAGCCAGAAAGCCGTTGCTCTTCCTCCTGGAATGAGTTTTATCGTAATGGGTAAAAAAGCACTGGACCGTGTTCAGAACAACAATATGACAACCATGTACTTTAATCTCCAGGATTATCTTAAAAATCAGGAACGCGGACAGACTCCATTTACTCCGGCCGTGGGAGTATTACTTCTCTTAAACTCACGCCTAAAGAACATCAAGGAAAATGGTGGTGCTAAGGCTGTTATCGCTCATACAAGAGAAATTGCAAAATACTTCCGCGACGGAATTAAAGATTTACCGTTTAAGATGTTCCCTCAATCCCCTGCTTCTGCAGTTACAGCACTTACAAGCACAAACGGAAAATCAGCTTACGATATATTTACCAAAGTAAAAGACGAATATAAAATATTTATATGTCCGAATGGTGGAGAATTAAAAGATTTAATCTTCCGAGTAGGACACATAGGTTCAATTTCTAAAGAACAGGTTCAGGTATTGCTCGATGCTTTACACCAGATGAATACTAAAGGAGAATTATAATGAACGCATTAATTTTAGCAGCCGGAAGAGGAACAAGAATCAGCCGTTATCTGGAAGGAAATCCAAAATGTACTGTTGATATCGGAGGAAAACCTTTAATCAAATATACAATCGAACTTTTAAAATCAAAGGGAATCAAAAAAATCTGCATCGTTGTAGGATACCAGCATCAGGTTATCGAAAATCTTCTTAAGGATGATGGAATTGAATTCTACTACAACCCGTTCTTTGATGTTACAAACAGCATCGGTTCTGCATGGTTTGCCCGTGATTATCTTAACAACAACGACGACCTTCTTGTTATGAATGCCGATGTTTTTGTTGAACCATCTGTAATCGACATCCTCTTAGAAGAAAAAAGAAGCCCTGTTTTACTCGGCGACGACAGACGTAAGGAAGAAGCTGATTATAAATTAAAATACACAAACGGCATCCTCGAAAAATACGGAAAGGAACTTAAAGGCGATGACATCACAGGTGAATACGTTGGTATTGCAAAGATGAGCCGTGATTATATTCCAACCTTTAAAGCTCAGCTCGAAAAGATGATTGGGGAACAGAAACACTCTGTATGGTGGGAAAACGTTTTATACGAATTGAGCGCCAAACAGAATATCCACGTATTAAACGTAGGCGACCGCTTCTGGGCCGAAGTTGACTACATCGAAGATTATAATAGAATTAAAGAATTTGTTTCTAAGAAATAAAGATTAAAAAACCGGCAAACGATGCCGGTTTTTTTTACATACTATAACTTACATAAATCCTTGGAATCATAAAATAATGAAATTGATTGTTGTATTCATTAAAACTTTTATCGATGCAGAAATATCCCGAAACACCAAGTGAAAAATCATTCCAAATCTTATGTTCATAACCTGTATTACAATAAGCTAAAATCGTAAAACCTGTTTCTTCATTCTGGCTTTTTACAAGTGGAAGAGTTTTATATAAAGAGAATGCAGAGTTAAGATAAAATCTTCCCCAGAAATCGCTTTTGAACTCTAACCACTGTTTACAATTCAAACCAATATCAAGACTATAAACACGTATGTTAGAAATTGATTCATCAGGATTTTTATAATATGCGTTATATTCAATACAATTAAAAAAAGCCAGATTTACTCCAAAGCCCCACTTTAATTCATCTTCATTCTGAAATATATCTATCTGTCTGAATGTAAGACCAAGTGCATTGTTATTATATTTTATATCAGGAGAGAAAATAACATCATAATTAAAACCTAATCCTAATGTTGTTGGATTAGAAAAATTCACGCTTTTAGAATATAAAAGACCATCAGAGAAAATATTAAAAAATACATCATCATTAGACCATATACTTCGTACTTCAAATTCAAACTGATCAAGAGGTTCCTTGGTATTATGCCCATAGGGATTGTTATAAACATAATAAACGCCTAAATCACCACCAGCTTTTTTATCAAAATCACTCTGATTAGTATTAATTACATCATTAGTTAAACCGGAAAAAATAAAATTAAAACCTGAATAACATGTATAATAAGAAATCTTTCCATCAACATCAGGAGATTTCTGACCTGTTAAAAATCTGTTAATTCCTGCCTGCGGATTTGTAAAAAATGCAAGAACCGGATTATCCTCTTCTATAGCTTTATAAGTTCTGTGAAGGATTTCACCAACATAAGAACCTGTGATATTAGTAAAAATCATATCATTTACAGAAGGTTCCTGAACTTCCCATAAATATTCCCAGATTAAACTTGCAGTAAAATTAGTAAGCACTGAACCATAAAAAGATAATCCGTTCGAACGCCCCATATTAAAATAAAAAGCTCCCTGCAGCGGATGATATATTTGATTTATATGAAACTCATCATTTTCCCAGATCCATGGTCCTGTAATGTTATTCCACATAGATTCAAAAGAAATATCTGCATACGCTTCGTCAAGATATATAAGATCAAACCAGTTAAAAAATAAATCATAGAAAAAGATTTCTGTACCTATGATGCAGTAATGCCGTAAATCTGGCTGTGTATATGGATTAATTCCTTCTTCCGTATTAGTTTCATTATTCTGAGTTTTATTATCTTTTGTATTGTTTTGATTGTCCGATTCAATAGCAAAAGAGGTTGTCATAAGAAAAAATAACAAAAAAAATAAAATTATCCGTTTAAAATGCATAAAGTCAAATTACAATAAATAGCAAAAAAAATCAATTTATGTTAATATTTATGATAGTTTTCTTATTTAGAGAATATGGAGCGTTACGATGAAAGTTGCAATTGTTCATTACTGGCTTGTTACCATGCGTGGCGGAGAAAAGGTTTTAGAAGAATTATGTCGCCTTTACCCCCAGGCTGATATTTACACAAATGTTTACGACCCTTCTAAAATCAGTGATGAAATTAAAAAGCACAATATCTTTACGACAAAAATAAACCGCTGGCCATTTGCAAAAAAGGTCTACCAGAAATACATGCCATTCATGCCAAAAGCTTTAATGGATTTAGATTTAACTTCTTATGATTTAATCATCTCCAGTGAATCAGGTCCTGCTAAAGGTGTATGCCCTGCTCCGGATGCCTTCCATCTTTGTTACTGCCACACACCAATGCGCTACTTATGGGATATGTATCATGAATACTTCCGTAAATCTAATCCGCTCGTACGCTTTTTTATGAAAAAGATGATTCCAAATCTCCGCCAGTGGGATGTAATGTCTTCTAATCTTGTTGACCATTTTGTTGCAAACTCCCATTACGTTGCAAAAAGAATCAAACGCTATTACAACCGTGAATGCGACATCATCTACCCGCCATGCGATATAGAAAAATACATAATCAATAAAAGAGAGCCAAAGGATTTTTATCTTTTCTTCGGGCAGCTTGTAGGCTACAAACGCGCAGACCTTGCTATCCAGGCTTGTATTAAAGCGAAAAAACAGCTTGTCGTAATCGGGGATGGAAAATCTAAGGATGCAAAAAAATACGAAAAGACAGGCTTTATTCATTTTACGGGAAGAGTCAGCGATAAGGATGTTCAGAAATATCTTTCGCAGGCAAGAGCACTTATTTTCCCAGGCATCGAAGATTTTGGTATTATCCCTGTAGAGGCAAATGCTGCCGGCTGTCCTGTTCTTGCCTATAAAAAAGGCGGTGCTTTAGATTCAATTTTAGAGGGAGTTACAGGTCTTTTCTTCGAAGAACAGAATGTACCGTCTCTTGTAAACTGTATAAACACCTTCGAAGAAAATATCAGTAAATTTGAAGACCGTAAAGCATTTACAAAGCACGTTCAGCAGTTCTCACCAGAAGTTTTCCAGAAAAAAATTAAGGAACTGGTAGAAAAGCATGAACGACTTGATTGATTTCTTAATTAAAAGAATGCTCTGATTCCAAGACTCAAAACAAAACCACTCACATCCTGATATTCAGGGCTATTGTATCTGTGATAGTCTGTATTTGTGTTTGCACCACCATCTGCCTTTGTAAACCAGTTGTAGTAATATCCTGCAGATGCGTTGAGTTGTACCGGCACTTTGAATTTAGAAAAATTATAAGATGCTTCGAGTGCAAATGCTGTAATCCATTCATAAACACCATCGTGGAGGAAGTATTTATACATACTGTCTCTTCCGTGAGGATCGAGTTCAGAATAGATGTTACTTCCAACAACCTGTTCGCTACCCCAATCTACACCGTGGCGGATAAGCTGAAACTGGAATGCAAAGCTTGCGTCTGCTAAAGGCTTTGATTCAACACGAAGGAGGAATTCATCTGAGTTTGGATCAAGGTAATAACCGAGTGACTGTCCGTTATTTGTATAAGAAGTTGCAATGTAATTTCCAAAATACCATGGCTGGTAGCGGATAGCATTATGTGTATAGCAGAATGGTTCAACCTTTGTATAGCGGAAAGAAACGTTTGTAAAAGGGATCCATGGAATATTTACCTTTGTACCTGCCTGGTAAGCATACATACATCTTGTCTTTTCCCAGAAGTGAGCTTTTACGCTATTCAATTCTTCAAGATATATAGAACCCCAGATTTTTGCATAGCCTGGGAAGGTATAACTTATATCACCAAAAAGACCAAGGTTATCATAGTCACCAATATCATTCTGGTAAACTACTCTGTCTAAGAGCGGGAACATATAACCAAGTTCAAAACGTTTTGGCCAGATTGCTGTACTACCAAAGTCAAAATGGAAATTTTTATAATCTACATCGAGCATTGCAATACTGAATGCATTCTGGAAAGACTGTCCGTCGTTATATTTCTGATCAGACCAATCATCTTTTTTTGTTCTATCATCATTAAGCTGATACCAAGCCCCCTGATTCATATATTCCTGATTAGGGAACTCAAGTACACCGGTTAATGTAGAAAAACGTAAAAAATCAAAGAGTTTAAGGCTTGCTTCTACACCAAAGAACGGTCTTGCATTAGAGTTTAAGACAAGACTCGAACCTTTATCCATTCCGGCCCACTCTCTGTCCTGACGAGCAGCAATAATATCAAGTTTATTATCAAATAAAGAAGCTCTGATTTCACCTGTCATTCCGAATACAAAGCTCGAAACAATTGGCCAGCCTTCAAGTCCTTCTGCATCAACTTTTCCAAGATAGTAGCATGAACCATCCCAATGTTTTTTATAACTGTATGGCATTACAGAAAAATTCTTGAATTTTTTAATCTTTCTTGGATTGTTAACCTCTTGACTTGGATCAGAAGTTAAATCATACCACCAGTAACCGATTGTATATTCTCCCATTTCTTTTAATGGCATGGAAGTAAGTCCAAGAAATCCTGTTGTTTTATAAGATGTATTTTTTCCAAGGTCTCCCGAAAAATCAAGATTTCCCCATGCTTCGTACCCCAGTGTATTTAATGAAGAATCATTATATACACCGCCCGAAAAAAGCATCTGTGTACTTGCCCCAATATTAAAAGTAATAGGAGTTTCTTCGTTATTATTCGAAATATTATAGTTTAATCTGTTCCACGAAAAGCCTTCTGCAGGATGCTCATATTTTTTTATATAGGCATTAATAACTGCGATTTCTGAATCTTTATTTTTTGATTCGCTGTTCTGAACGTTTTCAAGAATTTCGTTTAACACAGTTAATACATATTTTTCTGAATATGGTCTGACATTTGTAAGAGGCTTACAAAGTCCCTTAGTTTCTGCATCTAAAAGAAATTCGTAAACATCATCAGTTATATCAACTGAACTGTTAGTCTGACAGAATGCATTAAAAGCAATGCCCAGCAAAAATAAAACCAATAATCCCTTTTTCATTAACATCCCCTTAGTCAAATAATCTGTATGTTAAAGCAAAATCTGCTTCGAATCCATGTGCAAATCCGGTATTTCCACCGGCGGTTACCATTAATAAATTATACACAAACTGACTGTTTATGCTTAAATTTTTGGTAAAATAGTATTCGGCTCCAAGTGTAAATTTATGAAGATAAGCAGGATCTCCGCTCATCCACATGTTTGTTGCACTTTCTAAGGCTTCATCCTGTGTGCCGTACTGTAAAACATTCCCTACATCGTCTCCATTAGGATTTGTTGTGTAATCCATCTGGGCTCCTTTTTTAAGAAGAATGTGTTTTACAAATGGATAATATGTAAAGATTTTTAAATTGTCATTCCAGTTATTTGAATCATAAAGTGTAGAAAGTCCGTTTTCTCCATGAATAGAGAATTCATAATCAAAGGTAAATGAATATTTTTTTCGTTTAGCATATTCAACCTTAAAGTCAAGAACAAATGAGTCAGGACCATAAGGAGAACCAATCCATGTTGTAACAACACCGTTACCATTCAAATATCGTCCATTCAGGTTATCTTTACGTTCACGAATCAAACTAGATTCTCTTGAAGGTTTGATGTAAAGCCATGGAGAAGTATAAACTGCTTCAAAATTAAATTTCCAGAAATCTTCTTTAGAAACAGGAAGTGTATATTCTGCTCCAAGCTGAAGTCCTATACTATCTGGAGTATAGCAACCATCTCCTGAACGTTCTCCAAATGCCTGAATTTCGTTTTGTGCAAAAAGACCATAAAGTCTAAGATTTTTTATTGGAACATAATCAAAACTGAATGCAAGATATGCACAGAAATTGTTTTCATAATAATATGCACTTTCGTTGTTAGTCATGTTTTCTATCCATGAACTGTAAGAATGCATAATCATGAGTGGATTTAAATAACGCAGCTGGAATGAACCGTTTAACTGTGAGCCTTCTACTGCTGTAAATGTAAAATTTCTAAATGGTCTGAAAGTTATTTCGTGAAGATATAAAAATTTTTCTGCCTGAACCTGCGCTACATCAAGCGAATACTTAAACCATTTAGTGTAAAGACTCAACTGAGAATAACTGTCTGTTTCAAATGATTTGTCGTAAATGATACTTCTGAGCTGGGTATTACCGATTGTTAATCCTTCTTTTCCAAGATGGAAGCTCACACCCCAGTTATCAAAAAATAATCCTGTACTTCCGTAAGCATAGCGTGGCCATAAGAATTCAAAATCATTTACTTCTAATCCCAATGGAATATTTGTAAATGCATTTGGAGAATTAGCGGCTCCAAAGTTTTTACCGATGAACATATCCATCTCGATCGAAAAATAATTACTAAATCCAATATACATCGGGAGAGTAAGTAAGTTGTCTTTATAATAATAATCGAATGTCCAGTCAATATACTCAGGATCATTTATGTCGTTCGTAGTTCCTGTTTTATAATAAAATTCCGGATTAACACCAAGATTAAAATTTAAAACCAGGGCGTCTTTGTTATAAAAAGTTCGTGGCTGGTAAAGATAATTTTTTACATCTTCATAAAGTTCTTTAGAAAAATCCGAAAGGTCATCGTAATTAATCTGATTAAAATAAAACTTGAGTTCTCCAATGCTCATTGGTGCAGTTTCCAGGGCATTTACAATTCGTGCATCTGCATTGATTGTATACATGGCATCGTAAATCCAGTGTCCTGCCGGAACCTGCTGAGTGTCGTTAATTTCGTATGCAAATAATCCTGTTGATAACAAATTTACTAATATAAAAATGAATAATCGTTTTAATTTTTTCATAACAATATTTTAATATTTTTTGGATATTATTTCTATACTCCCTTCCCCCCTCCCCTTATATTTACATTGCTTTTTAGAAATTTTTGTTATATAATTATTTAATGAATTTATCAGACTTTAAGGCCTACATCAAAAAAGAATTTCCCCGCACAAGCACTTTCGTAACTGGATTTTCAGCATTCCTCATCGATATTTTTACAATCATGTTCTGCATCATTTTAGGATTCTTTTTTGTAAACCTTATTGCCACTCACGATATAGAATTCAGATCTTTCATAAACTACACTGTCTTTTTACCAATCATCCTTCTGTTTTTTGCAATACTTGGACTTTATCCCGGCATTATGATTTCGCCTGCAGAAGAGGTAAAAAAATATGCAACGGGAACATTCTTTTCATTCACTACAATCATTTTTTCTACAATCTTTTCGCAGAAAAACAGTTTTGCTTTTTTAAAGAACATTCAGTCTTATACTCAGGACCTTCACTTAATCATGGCCTTCCTTCTGGCCTTCATCTTTTCGCTCTTCCTCCTGCCTGGAATCCGTGATATTACAAAAGTCCTTTTTTCTAAAACAAAGTGGTATGGTGTTCCGGCCGTTATCTACAGCAATAATTTAAGCGCTGCTCCTGTAATCGACAAGTTGATGACAAAAAGATACCTTGGCTACTATCCATGCGCTATAATCGAATCGGGAACTGTAAAAGAAAAAGAATACAAGGGCATCCCGATTTTTTCTCCAAAAGACACAGACATAATTAACTTTATTCACGAATATAATATTAAAAATGCGGTAATTGTTGACTACAAGGGAAACATCTCGGAAGTGATGAATAATTACCGCTACACAATTTCTGTTGCAAGAATTCAGAACTCTTTTACAAGTACACAGCACATTAAAGATATAGACGGCATAATTGGATTTTCTTCTACACATAACCTTACATTCAGATCAAACCTGATTTTAAAAAGATTATTAGATATTTTCCTCATCGTGTTCTTTTCTCCAATTCTGATTCCGGTTTTCATCCTCCTGATGATTTTAACAAAGCTTACTTCGCGCGGCCCTGTTTTCTACGGACACAAAAGAATCGGTAAAGATGGCAAAGAATTTAAATGCTGGAAATTCCGCTCCATGAACATACGCTCCCAGGAAATGCTCGAAGAAATCTTAAAAACAGATCCTGTAAGAAAAGCTGAATGGGAAGCCGAAAGAAAATTTAAAGATGATCCTCGTGTAACAAAGTTCGGTAAATTCTTAAGAAAAACAAGCCTTGATGAACTTCCTCAGCTTATAAATATTTTTACAGGTCAGATGAGTTTTGTAGGCCCGCGCCCTGTAACAAAGGATGAGCTTGAAAAATACGGCTCTCATAAAGATTATGTTGTTTCTGTTGCTCCGGGACTTTCTGGTATGTGGCAGATTTCGGGAAGATCAGAGACAAGTTACGAAGAGCGAATCTATTACGATACATATTACATTCAGAACTGGTCTGTCTGGCTTGATATCTGGATTTTAATAAAAACCGTTGGTGTTGTCTTAGTTGGTAAAGGAGCCTATTAAATGAAAAGATTTTTTGCTGCTTTTGTCTTTCTCTTTATCTTTGTAAATCTGAATGCTCAGGGCTATAAAATCGAAAAGGTAAACTATGAATTAAAACCTTCTTCATGGGATTTTCTTGCAGTTACAAGTGAATATGCAATCTCGCAGGCTGTCCCTGTTGATTACAATAAAATCTTTGAAACAAAAGAAGATGTAGAATTATACAGCGAAGATTTAGAAACCCGCTTAAAAAACACACGTGCTTTTGCCTCTGTTCAGGTTCTGCTTGTATACGGAAAACCCTCTTCTAAAGATTCTTACACTCCTGTTACCTTAAACGTTACAACAGAAGATTCTATCCATATCCTCGCCGTTCCTTATCCAAAGTACGATTCGAACGACGGTTTTCTTTTTAAACTCAAGATTAAAGACACAAACTTTCTTGGCACAATGAACACAATGAATTCCGAGCTCAACTTCCACGTAGATACATCGGGAGCCGAAACAAAATATAAAATCGGTTTACAATTCGACTTTGACTATCCTTTTAAAGCCGGAATCTTTGATGCAGTTTTTGTAAACGATTATTCCCTTGATTACACATTCGGCGAACACACTCCTGAGTTCAGCACAAAAACAGGATTAAAGTTTACTCTTCCCAAAAAAAATCATTCTTATGTTTTCGAAGTTTACCAGAAAATAATCAACAACTTTGATTACAATATTTATGACGACAATTTTTATTTTAATAACAACATAGCTTTTTCTGTTCCGTTTAAACTTGCTTCGTTCAAAAGGTACGGAGATTTAAATTATTCACCTTCGCTTTCTTTCAACGTAAATTACGATAAGGATGGAATTAATCAGTTGAACTCAGATTTACTTGGTCCTGCCATAACCTTCAGTCATTCACTTTCTGTCGGACGAATCAACTGGAAAAATGATATGCGCTCGGGTCTTTCTGCTTCCATCTCTAATGCATACGAATATAACTTTAGTAAAGACAGGCTTTTCCCTTCCCTTTCGCTCGAAGGAAAGTTCTTTTCTAATATAAAATATACAGATAAAATTGATTTTCTTGACCGCATCGGTTTTTGCGCAGATCTTTATACATACTTTCTTTTTACCGGCATAGAATCAAATCCTTTTATAAGCACTGATGGAACAAACTTTGGAGATCGCCTTCGCGGTATAAGAGATACTCAGTATTTTGAAAACGGATGGGAAGCTGTAAAAAGTATTGGTGTAATTACCTTAAATCTTGATTTTCCATTCCATCTTTTTACTACGAACTTTACAGGACGCATAATGTCATACTTTAATTTTGACTGCCAGATTTCGCCTTTTATAGACATTGGTTTAAGCTATAATAAAGTTACAAAGGAATGGTTTAATCCAAAAGACGGATACTATGCTGCAGGCTTTGAAGTTCTTGTTTATCCTGTAAAATGGTCAAGCTTTACAGTGCGTGGAAGTCTTGGAATTGATATTGGAAGAAAGCTTCTTTCTAAATATTTAAACACAGACTGGCGCGCTAATCCTTCTTCTTACGAAATCTTCTTTGGAATTGGACTTCATTATTAGAATTGAGTCTGCTTTGGGCTTGAATTAAATCTCACGTGCCACAGAAATATTATTTTAATCTTGAAAGCTCTAATACAGCTGTATTCTGATAGTATGGTTCAGGACAGTCTTTTGCCAGTACCTTTAATAAATCTGTAGAAAATTTAGTATATCCAAGTTTTTTACTAAGGTTATAAAGATTATTAAAGCTCTTCCAGATATTATTTTCTGTTCCCCATTCAACTAAATCTTCGTAATGCGAAACTTCTACTAAAAAATCCTGAAGGTTTGTGTATTCATAATCAAGGTTTCGTTTTTTAATCACTTCTTCCATTTTTGTAAAACCAGTGATTACGGCAATCGCGCTAAAACTCATCGCCTTTTCTGTAAGGCCTGCATTTTCGTAATAATCAGAAAGAAGACAGTAAGCTTTAAGGCTATAGTAGTCGTCGTAGCGGTAGAGTTCAAAAAGCTTATCTACACTTGTATTATTGTTTCTGGAAATTACGTTTAAAGCGGATTTTAAAATCATGTTGCGGCGGTCAAAACTTTCCTTACCTGTGATATTTAAAAGGCGGAGTTCCATCTTTTCGTATTCACCTGTAAGTCGGCTTAAATCTGCCATTGTATATAAGATTTCGTATTTTTCATCCGGAACATCAAGAATTTCAAAATTGTTGAGCGCTTTTCTGTAAAAACTTTCTGCAAGTGTATATTCACCTTCGATTTTATAAATGTCTCCAAGAAGCTTTTGAGCTTCGGGGAATTCGTCTTGAGTTTTGATGTGGGCAATGAGGTTATAGATTGAATCGTGGAAGTATTCTGCTCCCTCTTTTGTCATATAATAATTGATGATGTCTATACAGTCGTTTTCTTCTCTTTCGCGGAGGATTGGAATTATATCCGAGATTTTCCCCTGAGCGCGCTTTACGTCCTTAGAAGAAAGGCTGTTTTCTATTTTAGAAACTTCACTGTCGATTGTATTTTTCTTAAATCTGATGGCATCTTCTGCATACTTCATTGCCCGTCCATAATCACTCTGGGCATAATAATTCTTTGCCTGTCTGAATGCCTGATTATAGTCTGCATTTATGCGTGACTGTGCAAATAAGCCAAAAGATAAAAATAAAATTGAAAATAAAGTTAATGTCTTTTTCATAAAGATAATAATTCCTTCTCAAATACTTTATCGGCATCTTTTGCATCAATTGTTTGTACTATTTTTCCTTTTTTAAAAATAATTGCTTTATCCTTAGTTCCCGCAATTCCTATGTCTGCATGGCGTCCTTCCCCGGGACCATTTACAACACAGCCCATAACAGCCACAGTGATTTCCTTATCCATAGCTAAAAGACGAGTCTGCCAGCGTTCTACAAAGGAATGAACATCAAAGCCGAGTCGGCCGCATCTTGGGCAGGAAACTATTGTTACTCCTCCCTTTCTTAAGCCGCATTCGTGTAAAATCTCTCTTCCTGTAATAACTTCGTTTTCTGGTGTAGAAGAAAGGCTTACCCTGATTGTACTTCCTATTCCTTCGCGTAAAAGATGAGTAAATGCCATAGTTGATTTTACAACACCTGTGATAAGAGGCCCTGCTTCTGTTACCCCGATATGAAGTGGTACATCGTATTTTTTGGCAAAGCTTTCGTTACATAAGATTGTCTCTTCTACAGAGCTTGCCTTCATGCTAACCGCATACTGATCAAATTTTAAATCTTCGAATACCGAGCATTCTCTTGCGGCAGTTTCTACAAGGGCTTCTTCACGGCTGATTTCTTTTCTGTCAACTTTTTCTGCGAGTTCTTTTGGAAGGCTTCCCGAGTTTACACCGATTCTCATTGCTGTACCATTTTCGCGGCATCCGTTTACAACAGCTTCTACGCGGTCAATAGAACCGATGTTTCCAGGATTAATTCTTATAGCTGCAACGTTTCCCTTAAGACATTCAAGCGCCAAAAGATAATCAAAATGAATGTCTGCAACAAGCGGCATTGAAGTGTGTTCTGCAATTTTTACAAGGCTCTGTGCACTTGGAATATCCGGAACTGCAAAACGGATTATATCACAGCCGATAGCCTGAAGGTCATTTATTTTAATTAAAAGCTCGTGAAGGGCTTTATCATCATCTTTTATTTTGTCTATGGGCTCTTTCCACATTGTCTGAATTGTTACAGGAGAAGAGCCACCAATAGAGATTTTTTTTGTGATTCCCTTTCCACCAAGAGTTATAAGGCGCGGTTTAAGAAAAAGTTCTGACATATTTTTATTATATACTTAAAACGCTCTTGAGTCATGCTTTAAACAAAAAAAACGTTACCCCGAGGAGAATAATTGAGGTAACGTTTTACATAATGATTATATTTTAATACTTATGCAATCAAGCTGAATGCCATTGCGAACAAAGCTACAGATTCACAAAGACCTACGATCATAAGGTACTGAGCAAATCCTTTCCCTGTTTCACCGTAAGCATCAGAAGCGGCAGCACCTGCTTTACCCTGTGCGATAGCAGAAAGAGCCATTGCAATACCAGAAGCAAGACCGAGTCCTAATGACATACCAGGATTAGTTGTTCCCAATTCTTTTAATTTAAGAAGCATTAAAAGATAACCATAAATTGTCTGAGTAAGAGGAGCACCTGCAAATACTGTAAGAATAAATGGAGCAGGTTTATTATTTATATAACAACGTTTCCATGCTCCAATCGCACCCTGGCCTGCAATCCCAATTCCGATTGCTGAACCAAGAGCAGCAATTCCCATACAAATAGCAGCTCCAAGATCACCAAAAAATTCCATATTTTACTCCTTTTCCGCCCGTGCGGATTATTTTTTCGTTTATACCTTTTACTAAGGTGTCTAAAAATTTATACTTTTTCTTCACTAAACGGCTTATATTTGAATCCGCTCCATTCCATTCCAAGGTGACTTGAAAATTCGAGTGTATTCAAACGAACACCGTGAACTATTACAGAAAGAAGGTTCAAAATCATGTTCAATCCATGTCCGAATACTATGAGTACAATCATAAGTACAAACATAATTGCATGAACAATGACAGTTCCCGCTTCTCCGCCAGCAATCTGAGCTGCCATGCTATTAACAGTTCCAGAGATTGCGCTTCCTGCAAGACCTACGGCCCAGAGACGTATATAAGAAAGAATATCAGAGAAGACGTTTACAACACCAAGGAGAACCGAGATGATGTTTTTACAGCTTTCCAGGATTGAATCTTTTATACTGCCCGCATAGTTACTGAAAATAAAGCTTAAAACAAATCCAACACCAAGCATTGCAATGCAGAATAAACCGATTGGAACTTTGTCAAAAAGCATTATCGCATCCATAGGGAAATCGCGTTTACTTATTACCATCATGAGGATTACGTAGAACATACCCCAGATCTGGAATAAGGCACCCAAATCACCCAAAATCTTTAAGCTCTTTCTGTCTTTGATTACGCATTTGATGTGTGCAACGCTGAGCTGTAAAAGCGCAAGTATAAAACAGAAAATTTGGAGACACTGAGAGTTAGATAATCCTTCTCCCGGATTACTCCAAGGTAAAAGCCAGTATCTTGTTACACCTGGTGAAACTTCTGTATATGCATTAGAAAGAACCGGAACAGAAATATCTGGTAAGATACCAAGTCCAAGATTTCTTAATGTATCTGCAGAAAGGCCAAACCATGTACAGGTAACAACACCCCATGCAACGGTAGAAAGTCCTAGAAGGAGCATTAAACCAAGCAGCGGTGAAGAAGGCTTTTTCTTAAGCTTATTGACGAATAAAAGGAAGATAGCGGCAACTGTTACTAAAACACCGTAACCACCGTCTCCAAAAATCATTCCAAAGAAGATTGTAAAGAACAGTAAGAACCAGCCCGAAATATCAAATTCATGGTAACCCGGAACTGTTCCAAGGAAGTCTGTAAGCGGATAGATAAGGCTTACAAATTTATTGTTCTTGAGCTTTGTAGGAACCATATCCTCGTCGGAAGGATCTTTTGCAGCGTATGCCCATCCGTTTTCAGAGCAGTAATCCTTGAATTTTTCCATATCTGCAACCGGTACATAACCTGTAATCCATGCAAGATCATTTACGTTTCCAAGGTCTTCTCTTTCCATTCCGGAATTGATTGTTTCAAACTCGATATCTGTCTGAAGTGAGTTCAAAAGATTCTTGATTGAATCTGTATAAACTGCTTTTTCTTCGTAGAATGCCTGGATATTGTTTAATTCTTTTTCGCTGTCCTTAATTTCTTTGATTAAGAAATCTGTATCCTCGCGTGGGAAAGGAACTTCGAATGCCTGTGGCAAAAGCTTTTCGGGTCTTGTTTCCCCTCCGTTCAGGATTAAAAAGCGGACTGTTTTTCTGTCCTTATTAAGAATAATTGTTTCGATATCCTTGTCTATGAGGTTATACTTATCAGAAGGAATTTCGTACATCTTAAGAGAGATGCCCTTTTCCTTAAGATAAGCAAAATCATTAAGATTTACGCTACCCCAGTCATAAAAGCGTTCAAGCTCGTTTGCATCAGAAGCAATCTGGTCGAGTAAAACCTTCTTTCGTTCAACACGGGAAACAACTTCCTTACAAAGTTCTGCAGTTTCTTCTACAGAAAGGAGCTTTGCCTTTGCCTTCTTTTTTTGAAGTTTAATCTCTCCCAAAACTGATTCAGAAAGCAGGGCGTTATTTACTGTTTCCTTGAATGCAGAAAGCTTTTCGCCAGAGCCTTCAATATTTTCCAGGTGAACAAGTCCGAGCTTTCTTAAAGCCTTAAGAGACTGTTCCCTTTCCTTATTGAGAATAACAATGGAGACTTTTTTCATCGGTTCAATCATTCTGCTGCCTCCTGTTCTTCATCAATTTTTGACTGTAATTTTCTTTTAGATATTTTACTTCGGACAACTGCCGCAGTCTGTTCATCACCAAGATAAACAGAAATCTTTTTGATGTTGGCCTTAGTTTCGGGAATCTTTACCTTTTCAAAAAGGTTGACTCTCTGTGTTGTTGTCTTTAACTCTTTAGAAAGAAGACGAACCTGTTCATCTAAAACTTCTGCTTCAAGATCAAGCGAAAGTGCTTTTTCCATACGGTCTGCTGCCATATCAATCCAAAGAGGTGCTTCGTATAAATCGTAATCCCCTCTTCCAAAATCAGCTCCTTCGTATACAGGGATTGTTACACCTGCTATATTTCCGTAGCCTTTTTTGATATTTTTAACAGTTACCATGTCCGGCTTAAAAGCATCGCGTTCTCCGAATACTGCAATCCATTCGTCGAATTCTTTCTCTAAAGCAACACGTGCCTGTCTTACTTCCCTGGCCTTTGCGTCGATTGTGCGGATTTCTGTCTGAAGCTGTTGTTTTTTGAGCATGAGTGTAGGAAGATAGCGTTTATACATCTTAAGCGCATCTTTCTGGACTTTGAGCTCATTTTTTGTCAGCTTTATTTTTGCCATTCAATGTTCTCCACTAAAATCACTTAAACAGATTCTACAATCTGCTTAAAACCGCTTATTTTGGCCAGTACTGGTCAATCAAAGAAGATTTAATACCTGTTTCTTCAGGTTCAAAGCATTCACTAAGAATCTTCCAGCCCAAATCAAGTGCATCTTCCAGAGGAATATTTTTAGACAGGTCCATCATATTGTCTTCGAACATCTGTCCGTAATTCAAAAGTTTTTCGTCCCACTTACTAAGGTTGAAACCCATGGATTTCTTTTCGAGGGTATCCTTGTAGCTTGAATAAAGACGAATCATACCATCCATTAATGCACGGTGGTCATTGCGTGTTTCACCGTTTACATTCTGTTTAAGTCGTGAAAGAGAACCGAACGGCTCAATTCTTCCACCCTTAAGATAGTACTGTCCTTCTGTAATGTATCCTGTGTTATCCGGAACCGGGTGAGTAACGTCATCACCAGGCATTGTTGTAACTGCAAGAATTGTTACAGAACCTGCGCTGTCAAAGTCTACGGCTTTTTCGTAACGACTGGCAAGCTGAGAGTACAAATCACCAGGATAACCACGGTTAGAAGGTACCTGTTCCTGTGTAATAGCGATTTCCTTCATTGAGTCTGCAAAGTTTGTCATATCTGTAAGGAGAACTAAAACGTCTTTTCCTTTGAGGGCAAACTGTTCTGCAACTGCAAGCGAAAGATCAGGGATTTTCTGACATTCTACTGTTGGGTCAGATGCTGTGTGCATGAACATTACTGTCTTACTTAAAGCACCTCCGTCTTCAAGTGTCTTCTTAAAATAAAGGTAGTCGTCGTATTTAAGACCCATACCACCAAGAACGATTACATCAACTTCGGCCTGCATGGCAATGCGTGCAAGAAGCTGGTTATATGGTTCTCCGGAAATAGAGAAAATTGGTAATTTCTGTGAAACGACAAGTGTGTTGAACATATCAATCATAGGAATACCGGTTCGAATCATACGGCGTGCCATAATACGTTTAGAAGGGTTTACAGAAGGTCCACCAATCTTTACAAGTGAATCTGTTAAAGCCGGTCCCTTGTCGCGTGGCTCTGCCGAACCGTTGAAGATTCGTCCAAGAAGATTGTCAGAGAAAGAAACCTCCATCTGATGTCCCAAAAACTTGATATGGTCACCGGTAGAAATACCTCGTCCACCGGCAAATACCTGGAGCGATACTACATCACCTTCTATCTTGTTTACTTCGGCTAAAGATTTACCAAAGCGTGTTTCAATTTCGGCAAGCTCACCATAGGCAACATTGTCTGCTTTTACAGTGATTACGCTTCCGACGATGGATTCAATTCTACTATAAACTTTGTTCATAATTATTCACCATCCTTTAACATAACATTGATTTCATTACGAACTTTTGCATCAGAAGAAGCATAATGAGTATCTATATCTTTTTCGCAAGACTTAAACTTATCGCTGTTCCATGGAGAATAGTTCCAGTCAATAAACTTCTGTCTGAGCTGGTTAAAGAAGTTACGGGCTGTATCCTTATCTTCAAAATTAAAATCGGAACCGAGGATGCTTAAAATCTTACTGAATGTATATTTCTGTCTTTCTACGCTAACGGCAGCATCTACTTCGTCGAATGAGTTCTGCTGCATATAACATGCATCAAGGAATTCACTCTTTAAGTATTCAACATAGTCTTCTGTTGTAGTACCGTCTTCGCCGACAACCTTCATCATCTGATTTACTTCTACACCCTTTAAATAAATAGAGCGTGCAAAGCTTACCCAAACTTCAGGTAAAACTGATTTATATTTTGACCATGAAATAAGAGGGTCGATTGCAGGATATTTACGTGCATCAGAACGTTCACGTGAAAGTCCGTGGAAAGCACCAACTACTTTAAGTGTTGCCTGAGTTACAGGTTCTTCAAAGTTACCACCGGCAGGAGATACTGTACCACCAATTGTTACAGAACCAACCTTTCCGTCTCTTAAGCGGACAATACCAGCTCGTTCATAGAAGGCTGCAATGTATGATTCAAGGTATGCTGGGAATGCTTCTTCACCAGGAATCTCTTCCAGACGACCAGACATTTCACGAAGTGCCTGTGCCCAGCGTGAGGTTGAGTCTGCAAGAAGAAGAACGTGAAGTCCCATCTGGCGGTAGTATTCTGCGAGTGTTACAGAAGTATAAACCGAAGCTTCGCGGCTTGCTACCGGCATGGAAGATGTATTACAAATGATGATTGTTCTTTCCATTAATGAACGGCCCGTACGAGGGTCTTTAAGTTCAGGGAACTCTTTGATTGTTTCTACTACTTCACCCGCACGTTCACCACACGCAGCGATGATTACGATATCTACGTCGGCATGGCGTGATGTTGTATGCTGTAATACTGTTTTACCAGCTCCGAATGGACCTGGGATACAATAAGTACCACCCTTACATACAGGATAGAAGGTATCGATAAGACGAGTCTGAGTAACCATCGGCTCACTAGGAGCAAGACGTTCTGCATAACAGTCAACGGCACGTTTTACAGGCCATTTGAATGCCATTTTTAATGAATGATCATTTCCTTTTTCATCAGTAACGACTGCCATTTCGTCTTCGATTGTATAAGAACCGGCAGGAGTTACCTTCTTTACGGTATACATACCAAGTAAATCAAAAGGAACAAGGATTTTATGTGTAAAAGGTCCTTCCGGAACAGAACCGATTGAATCTCCGCGGAGGAGCTTATCACCAGGTTTTACAGAAGGAGTCCATTCCCATTTTTTATCTTTTGGAAGAGGGTCTACATAAATACCTCTTTCGAGGAAGAAGCCTGCCTTTTCTGCTACGAGTGGGAGCGGGTTCTGTAAACCATCAAAAGTCTGACCAAGAAGACCAGGTCCAAGTTCGGCACACAAGAGTTCACCCATAAGATCAACAGTATCGCCTGCCTTGATTCCCTGTGTCATTTCGAATATCTGCATCTGGGCTTTTTTACCGCGAATACGGATAATTTCACCCCGAAGCTTTTTACCGTCAACATTTACGTAGCCTACTTCATTCATAGAAACATTACCGTCAAACTCAATGGTAATCATGTTTCCGTTAATGCCGACTACTTTTGCTTTTGTATCCGTCATTTTGTCTCCATATCATTAATTAAAATATCATCGTAAATCTTATGATAAGATATCTGTCCGTTTTCGACTTCAAATTTCCTCATTCTTTCGATGAGCATAAGTTTTAAGCCATAGGCATACACCGCATCAATAGAAAATGCATCTATTGGACGTAAGTCATCGAGCAGGCGTAACCTGTATTCAAAAAGAAACTGTTCTGCACTTAAAGGACTATCCATGCCAACTGCTGTTCTGGCCGCTGCAATGATGTCTGCAGTACAACCTTCGGGCAAAGTGTATGCTTCCTTCTTCATCTTCTGTGCACGAATCTGTGCAAGCGCATAACGAAGATTTCTTTCTTTCTGATACCATGTATCCAGGAAAACAGAACCGGTCTTTTTTAAGATTTTCTGAGGGACTAAAGAAAGTTCCTGTAAAACTGCATTTTCCTTTTCTGTCACAAAACGTGAACATACTTCGAGAAATTGTTTAGCCGTCATAGGCAATGCAGACTTAGTTTCTGTAACCGGAATATTTGGTAACTGAGAAACCAGATAATAATAAGCCACTATTGTGCGTCCTTAGCAGCATCTTTCATTAATCCGGCTACTTTTGGATTCAGATAAGCGGCAAACATTTCGGCAAGACTTTCGCTTGAATAATCATAGAATGCCGAACCGTTTTTAACACCGATTCTAAAGCCTGCTGTCATAGTTTTATCAGGTTTAATTTCAAGACCTTTTTCGATTTCTGATTTAAGTTCCTGTGTGAATGCAGAATTTAAATCTTTAAGATCTTTTTCTGAAAGTAAAACAGAGAGTTCCGAAACTTCGCTTTTTTTAGCCCATTCCCTTACAGTTTCCGGAACAAGTGTTTTTAATATATCGCCTGAAAGAGCTTTAGAGGTTTCTGCCTGAATTAACAAATCCAGCTCTTTTACCAGAGAATCCTTAAAAGACAAAAGCATGTTGCGGCCTGCCTGAACAATAGCCTCTTCGCTTGATTTTTCCATTCTCTGAGTTTCGTTCTTAGCACTTTTTATGATTTCTGCGGCTTTAAACTCTGCATCTTTTATGATTTCATCAGACTTTTTACCAGCTTCTTCGATAATCTGGGCAGCCTGTGATTCTGCAGCAGCAACACCATCTTTTTTGATTCGTTCAATCAAATCCTGTAATTGTACATCCATGACGCGCATACCTCGTTATATATAATTTTAAACTTTTTTAGAATTTCATTTTACTCTTGAATCGGTCGAAATTCAACAAAATTATGTTTATAAAAGAGACTTTTTTTACTGTATAAAGAAACAAAAATTATTTTTCCGTATAGAAGCTGTAAACTGTTTTAGCCTTCATCTTCTGACCAGGCTGCAAAATACAGGTTGGGAATTTTTCTTTGTTTGGAGTATCAGGGAAACACTGGGTTTCAAGACAGAAAGCATCGTGAGCCTTATATTCAACTCCGTTCTTTCCGATTGTCTTTCCAATATAATTTCCAGAATAGAACTGGCATCCTTCCATGTTTGTAAATACTTCCATTACGTGACCTGTAGAAGGATCTTTTACCTTAGCAAAATTAACTAAGTCGGAAGCATCAAGAGGAAGTCCGCACTGTGGATTTTCAGGGTCATACATCTCTGTTACATAGCAGTGATCATAACCTACTCCAGTCTGCTTGATATCCTTTCCGATTTCCTTTGGCTTTGTAAAATCAAATGCAGTTCCCTTTACGTCAAGAAGTTTTCCTGTAGGAATGAGTTTTGAATTTACTTCGAGGTATTTTGTAGAGTTCATTTCCATGATGTGCTTATGAACAGTACCGTTACCTGCAAGATTAAAGAAAGCGTGATTTGTGATATTGATTGGAGTTGCCTTATCTGTTGTTGCCGTATAGTAAAGTGTAAGATTATTTTTATTGTCCAAAAGATAAGTGATTTCGAGTTTTACATTGCCCGGGAATCCCTGTTCACCGTCCGGAGAAAGACGTGTAAATTTAACACCTGCACAGTTTTTTTTAGAAACAGGTTTTGCATCCCAGATAACCTTATCGTAGCCGTTAAAGCCGCCGTGAAGTGTATTAGGACCATCATTTTTATCAAGTGTATATTCTTTGCCGTCGAGTGTAAATTTTGCATTTCCGATTCTGTTTGCAAAGCGCCCTACAATTACTCCGAAAAAGCTTCTTGTATTAACAAATTTATCGAATGTCGAATAGCCGAGGAGCACGTCAGTTTTTGAGCCGTCATCATTGTTGAGTACGATGCTTGTAATTGTAGCACCATAATCAGTACAAGAAAAACTCATGCTTTCATTTTTTACTGTAAAAAGATTTACCCTTGTTCCATCGCCTAAAAGACCAAATTTCTGTTTCGTAACTTTCATATTTTTACCTCTATTATTTTTTATAACATTGCAAGAATTAAATCAACTTCTGTAATCGAGCACGAAAGCTTAGAAGCAATTTCTTCGCTGTCCATTCCCTGCTCATATAAATCCTGTACTTTTTTAGATAATGATTGATTATGCGTGCGCTCTGGAACAGAAGATTCAATTATCGGAGTTTCATAATCAGAACGTGTATTCTGCATTTGTTCTTCTGCACCATGTTTTTCGACTGGCTCTGTACCATCATCATCTTCTTTTTTATCCTGATAGATTTCTGTAATGATTAAAGGAACTTCTTTATAGGCAGCCCCTTCGCTTGTTACATTCATTTCCTGTTTTATAATATTTTCCTGTTTTTCTTCGAATAAATCCTGCTGACCGGTTTTTACAGGTTCAAAAGTTGATTCAGGATCTAAAGTCTGATTATTTTTTTGAGAAGCTTTACGTGCATTTTCAAGATAGGCATTTATGTTGTTATTATAATTTTTCTTTACAGGCTGAACCTTATTAAAATCTTGAAAGATTGTAGATTTTTTATTCGAAAGTTTATTTATCCTGTCTGCTTCTGCAATCATATCGCGGAGGCGTGAAGAAGCCTGATTAAACATTTCGAGCTTCTGTTCTTCTTCGTCTAAAAGCTTCTGAATTCTTTTTGCTGCTTCTCCCGAAAGATAAACATCACGGTCTGTTGCCTTATCGATGTCGGAAATAAATTTGTTCATCTGCTCGCGGGTCTTATCGATGATTGAATCTGTAGAAAAGATTTTTTTAAAGCGGGCCAGAAAGATAATCCATAATATAATATTTACAGCGCAGACACTTATAATAAAAATATTCATATCTACCTCGTAATATCGATTATGGTTCCAACATAAGATTCAGCAAGAGTTTTGGAAGGTTTGTTGTTTTCTTCCGGATTTTTGCTGTAAGTTGTTCCCTGTTTTTTATTCTGATTCTGATATCCCCCCGAAGAGCCGTTACTTCCATCGGGATTTACAGTATCTGATTCATTTTTATCGTTATTTGTATTCTGAACGCGTGTGGATTCTTCAAGATTTTCCTGGATATGATTTACCTGCTGCACCGACTGAGCGACCTGAGCCATCTGTTCCTGTGCAGAACTTTTTGCCACGTTATTGAGCTGGGAATACATTGTCTGAAGATCAATTGGAGCTATAGCCACTCGGTACCTCTTCTTCTAAGGAAGGCGGTTCATACGGACCACGTTTACTAAAGCTCTTTTCAAAATAGAATGTAGTATTCTTTACATCCATTTTTACTTCGTCCAGAACATCGCGGACATAAATCTTTACACCGGCAAAAACAGTATCTTCGACTTTAACTTTACCAACTGCCTTTAATTCACGTAAATGTTCCTGAATCTGTTCTATTTCCTGATTCATTGATTCCAATTCTTCGGAAACAGTGTCTTTTCTCTGCTTAAGAGAATTTAACTTATCTTCCTTATCCTGAGGTAATTTCTTACGAAGCTTCTTCTGCTGTTCGAGTGTCTGAATATCAAGTTCGATTAATTCTGCTTCTTTTGTATTGTCTGCCTGCTTCTTCTGTAAATCAAGAAGGCGTGTCTTAGCGCGTGGATCGATTCCAACTTCGAGGATTGTTTCTGTACCACCACCAGGAGATCCGACCTTTCTTGCACAAATCTCTTCTGTTGCTAAAAGATGTCCACCAATAATCTGTGCCTTCTTTCCGCGTAAAACAATATTTTTCATAGCCGTAACATTTGAGTTTACAATACTGTCTGTTACGATTACATTTTCTTCTACTTCTACAGTTGCATCGTTAATAAACTTAGCCCAGAGTGATTTTCCAGCTTTGATGTATCCTTCGCCCTTTCCAAAAATGCCAGACTGTACAACAATGTTTCCAGATGCAATAAGACGGCTCTTATCTACAATACCGTGTACTTCGATGTTAGTTGCTTCTACGTTATATCCTTCTTCTACAGAACCCTTGATTACTACAGTTCCGACAAACTTGATATCACCAGTCTTAACGTCAACGGCATCAAGATACTTAACAGGTTCTACGCAGATCTTTCCACCGATGAGCATAACTTCTCCATCGATTTCTGCCTTGATTGTAACTCCATCGCGGTCGAAGCGTACGTTTGTACCAAGCTGAATCTGTATATCCTTTCCGTTCTTTGCTTCCAGATAACGACCAAAAATTGTCTTTCCGCCCTTTCCTCTTTCTGCTGCAATTTTCTTTGCAAGAGGCTGACCGGCAATAACGTTCTGAATCTGGTTCCATTCCTTGTAGTTGATCTGTCCTGATTCCGAAATCTTTCCCCTGAGCTTTTGTGTATCTGTTTCAAAGTTGTACTGGAGGTATGCATCTTTTCCGTCAACAGGCTTGATTGCTTCTGCAACTTCAAAAGGCATATTGTAAACAGGATGGTCTACAAACTCATCAATTTTTTCCATATTGATACACTGATCAATAATACCCTGAGAAGAAAGTGCTCTTAAAATAGAATCGCGGGAAGCTTCTGCACCACTCATTGATGGAGAAGAAACAAGGATAGAAGCCTTCATCTCGTCTTTAGTTACATCAACAGAAATAAGGGCATCTCCGGCAGCAACGTGCTTATATTTACCGATGATGTTGTACTGACCATCCGTACCGTTTTTAACATATTTTCTTACAAGCGATTCATCAAACTCAAGGGTATCAGGACGCTTGATTTCTGCAACAACATCTTTTATATCGATTGGAGTTCCGTTTCCGACTGGTAAAATAACCTTGAGAACGACATCCGAACCAAAGTGGCGAACAAAGAATAATCCGTCCTGATTTTTAACCTGCATTCCTTCTTCAAGATTGTCGTCGAATGAAAGACCTTCGGAAGCAAGATTTTTAACAACTTTGATTGTGCTTGGATCCTGATAAATCTTAAGTCTCCAGTGTTTTTTACCAAGACCTAAAATTCCATCACTTCCCTTTTCGATTATTTCATACTGTAAATTGGCAACCTTTGTATCCAGCTGAACAGACGCATCTGCCAGAGCTTCGTCAATTGTATCTGCATAAACTTCTACAGAATGAAGCTGATTATCAAGCTCGAGACGCTTTTTCATTTCTTCGCGGATGCTTTCCAAAGTTACCATATTTTATTATATGATTCCTTTTCTTAAGTTTGTGAGTTTTGCCCTTAACCTTAAATTTGCCTTTGTATGAAGCTGTGAAATTCGTGATTCACTTACTTCAAGAACTTCGCCAATTTCTTTAAAAGTTAAATCTTCATGATAGTAAAGAACGATTACCATCTTTTCTTTTTCCGGTAATTCGTTGATTGCTTCTGCTATTACTTTTTTGATTTCGTCTCTTTCTGTAATAACATCAGGATTTAAACTTGAAGGTGCTTCGATGCTGTTTCCAATAGACATGTTGTCGTTATCGTCTCCGGCATACCACACATCGTTCAAAGAAAGAATGCTTGTGCCCGAAACCTTCATCACAGTCTTGTGATATTCATCCTCTGTCATGTTCAAAGAATCAGCGATTTCTGCATCAGAAGCAGTTCGACCAAGTCGTGATTCAAGAGAAGAAATTGCATCTTCAATCTCGCGTGACTTTTGTCTTACAGAACGAGGAACCCAGTCTATCTGACGAAGCTCATCAAAAATTGCACCACGGATTCTTGTTACCGCATATGTTTTGAATTTAACATTCTTGGAAGTATCATATTTATTAATTGCGTCAAGTAAACCAAACTGCCCGAATCCGACTAAATCATCGAACTCAACACTGTTTGGCATGCCGACAGCAACTTTTCCTGCAACATATTTTACGAGAGGCATATATTGTCTGATAAATTTATCTCTTATAGCAGAAGATTTAGTTTTCTTAAATTCTTCCCAGAGATCATCTTCTTCCTGTAAATCATTAATAGGCATAAGCCTTCCCCTTTTTTTATGTTTCTGCTGATAATACCGAACTTATTGCTTTTGCAATCAATTCTGTATTCTGCATGTTTTCTCCATCAACTTTTTTGTTACTATTTCCGTATGAACTGTCTGAATAACCAGAACCGTCATAACCAAAGCCATCGTTAGTGTTTACATTTCCAGAGCTTACGTATTCGCCCATATCCGGAAGTACATCAAGTGCATCATCTGTACCAGCAATCTGTACGTTGTTAGAAGGAGAAGAAGATTCTACACCTTCAATTTCTTCTATTTCTTCAAGCTCTTCTTCTTCGTCTTCCTTTTTTTTCAATTCAGAAGGTTTTACAGATTCTGTACCCGAAATGTTTTTATATGTTTCAAGATTTCTGATTGGCACAAAGCCAGGATTATCAGAAACTACTGCAGAGGCATTTTCCTGTGCTGTTTTATTTTCATCAAGATCTGAATCGTTTAACATCTGATGATTCTGTCCGACTGAGTATCTGTTTACACTCTCTGTTCTGTCGAGCTCCTGGTCTTCTACAACGATGTCTACATTATTGCCTAAAGATTCAGTTTTAATTCCCATGCCCTGTGAAGGAGAAGCCTCGGAAGAACTGTAAGAAGAGGATTCAACTTTAAGAACGGTATTAAAAAGGAAAGAAATCAAAAGGCCTAAAAGACCAAATGCTATAGCCCATGCAAGAGCAACGAGTAAAACCCTTATAAAACTTGAATTAGAAAAAATGCCGAAAATGAGAGATAAAATAAAGCCAGCTGCAGAAAAAGAAACAATTGTCTTGATGTTGCGCAATTTTTACCTCCCAATAAAAATTCTCTATATATTATACACCATAATGTGTAAAAATCATAGCAATTTTTTTATGCCTTCGGTTTCTTCGAAAGGAACTTCTTTAAGAAGCTTGAAACACCGTCGTTATATTCAGGTTCAGCCTTTTCGATTTTTCCTACGATGTGCTTCATACAAACAGAAGGTTTTGAAGTAGGATTTACAAAGATGAACGGCTTCTGTCTGATTACCGATGCCTGAACAACAGGATCTTCATAAACAAATCCAAGATATTCAACTTTATAATTAAGGAACTGACCAACAATATTGATGATTCTTTCCGAAATACGTTTTCCTTCGTCTGCAGAATGAACACGGTTTACAATGAGCTTGATGTCTACAGGGCGGTCAACAATTTCTGTTGTGATGATTTTGATGATTCCGTATGCATCTGTGATTGCAGTTGGTTCCGGAGTTGTTACAACAAATACTTCGTCTGCTGCTGCAACAAACTGAAGAACGTTATTTGCAATACCAGCACCTGTATCTATGATGATGATATCTGCATTTCCAAGTGAAGCAAACTGTTTTGCAAAGTAATCAAGTTCATCTACGCTTAGGTTTGCAATTTTAGAAAATCCGTTTGCACCTGCAATAAATTTAATGCCGAATTCAGTATCAATAATGATATCCTTCATGGTCTTTTTCTTATTGATTACGTGCATAAGATTGTAGGTTGGCACTATATTAAGAAGAACATTTACGTTTGCCATACCAAGGTCCCCGTCGATGAGGATTACTTTCTTACCAAGCTGGGCATAGGCAATTGCCATGTTGACGGCAAAATTAGTTTTACCAACGCCACCCTTACCGCTTGTTACGGCAATAATTCTTGTGTTGTGCTTTTCTTTCTTTGAATCTGTGCCGTCCTGCATCAATTCCCTTAATTCTTCTGCCTGTTCTTCCATATTATTTTTCTCCAAATTTGTCTTCGATGTGAACTCTGTCTACATCAAAGCCAGTTAAATTTTTTAAGATATCAATTACATCAGCTCTCTTGATATTACGTGGAACGCGCTGTCCGTCTGTAATATAAGAAATGCTTTTATGTCTTTCCCATAAAACACTGATGATGTTTCCAAATTGTTTTGTTTCATCGCATTTTGTTACGATGACTGATGAGTAATCAAAAGGTTCGTAGTTACGGAAAATATTGTGAAGATCGCTTGCCTTTGTAGAAGCGCTAACCGAAAGATAAATTGTCGGATTCATCTTAACGTCCAGAATATTCTTCATTTCGCTAATATGTGTTGCATCGTTTGGTGAATAACCGCTTGTATCAATAAAAATATAATCAACATGTTCTTTGTATTCTTCGTAAATCTGAGTAACGTCTTCCGAAGTTTCTGCCTTAAGTACATTTTTATTTAAGATTTCTCCGAACTTTGCAAGCTGTTCAAGAGCGCCAACCCTCATCGTATCGATTGTGACAATACAGATTTCCGGTTTTTTAGCCTGTTTGTTTTTTGCATCGAGTATTGAATTAGAAGCGAGTTTTGCAATCGTCGTAGTTTTTCCAACTCCTGTAGGACCTACAATGATTATTACTCTTGGAGGACGAACTGTTCTTTCAGGAGCAATTTCGATTGATTCTCCAATCCAGTCTACAACATAGCGTTCAACCCTTTTAAAATCTTCAAGTTCATCAAGAGAAAATGTTGAGCGGATTTTTTCTGTAATCATTCTGATATATGGAAGAGTGAATTCGTTTTCTGCTAAAAGCTCTTCGATTTTTAAGATTGATTCAGGAGTACCGGAAGTTGTGCTTTTTATATCTGAACCCATAGTAGAAAGCTTTTGATTCATGTCATCAATCTGTTTTGAAAGCTGATTGATTGTGTTTGTTAAAATCACGTCTTTCTGCTGTTTTAAAATTTCCTGACGGTTTGCTTCGAGCCTCTGCATTTCTTCCTGTTTTTTCTGCTCTTCTTTGTAATAAGTTTCGGAATTGTCATAAACTTTTTTGTGAGGAACAGTGTAAGTAACCACAGTGACTTCTTTCTGTCTTAAACCGAATAATCCAACGTGCTTGAGTTTTGTTTCTTTATTTTCGATTTTGTAGTCGTTACCGTATCTTTCGTAAAGCTTAGCCTTACAATCAGCAAATGTGTCGCATTCAATTGTCTGTTTTATTTCGTTTTCAAACTGCATCCGTTTTATTCCTCTTCACTGGTTATCTCATCTACAATTTCGATTGATACTGCACGACCTGCTGTAAACATTTCCATATCGGAAAGTACAATTACTCCAGGCATTTCCCTTTCTATTGCCGAATGTACAAGCTGCCTGATTGCACTTACACAAAGTATGATTGGCTGATATCCCTTTTCGTTTACACGAGCTAAAGATCCGCTTACTGCTGTAATCCACTTTCGTCTGTCTACAGGATCTAAGGCAACGTATGGTTTAGAACCGTCATCAGGCATATAAGCGTGTTCCTGAATCATTTCTGAAAGACCTTGAGAAAGACGCATTACGCGAAGTTTTTTGTCTTCCGGATCTGCATACTGCATACAAATCTGAAGACCGAGTGCCTGACGAACTTTTTCTGTAAGTTCCCATGGATTTTTTGAAACGCCCGCATAGTTTGCAAGTGTTTCCAGAATGGTAACGATGTTTCGGATAGATACCTTTTCTTCCAGAAGATTCTGTAAAACCTTTTCGATCTGACCGTAAGAGAGCTTTGCTGTGTTAAGAACTTCGTCAACAAGTACAGGATTTTTCTCTTTGACTGTATCGATGATTGAAGAAACTTCCTGGCGTCCGAGCATTTCTGCAGCATGAGCACGAATTATTTCTGTAAGATGGGTTGCGATGATTGTTGGTGGGTCTACAATTACGTAACCTGCATTTTCAGCTTCGGCCCTGCGGTCTTCCGGAAGCCAGATTGCATCCATTCCGAATGCCGGATCCTTTGTCTTTTCTCCCTGTATTGGATTAATGACAGAACCGGTATCCATACACATGTAATAACCAAGCCTGATGTTTGCACGTCCAGCTTCTATACCCTTAATCTTAAAGCTGTAATCATTTGGATCAAGGGTCATGTTATCCTGAATACGGATTTTTGGAATTACAAAGCCCATGTCGAGTTTTGCTTCGTTTCGGATTCGTGTGATTCGCTCAAGAAGTTCTGCACCTTTTTCTTTGCTTACCAAAGGAATAAGCGCATAACCAAGTTCGAGCGAAAGTGGATCCAGCATGGCAATTTTTTCTGCATCTGCCTGAGCCTGAGCGGACTGGGACTGACTTCCGTTCTTCTCGTCGGCTTTTGCAGCTTCTGCCTTTTCCTCTTGCCTTGTCATTCTAAATCCAATGAATATGAAAATTGCTCCTACTGGGAGTAAAAGATAAACTTTTAAAACAACACCTGCAAGACAGAGAATTGCTCCAACAATTTCGTATATATGACCAGATCTTGTAAAATCGTTGACAAGCTGTTCTCCAAGAGGTTCATCGCTCTTAGTACCGGTTACGAGTAAACCTGTTGCAAAAGAGATGATGAGCGACGGGAGCTGGGACATAAGGCCGTCACCGATTGTAAGTGCTGAATAAATAGAAAATGCATTTGAAACATCAAGATGATAGTTTACTGAACCTACAATAACACCACCTAAAAGGTTTACAACAGTAATAAAGATACCGGCTTTTACACTTCCAGAAACGAACTTAGACGAACCGTCCATGTTAGAATAAAAGTCAATTTCCTTACGAATTGCGTCTTTTAAACGTGTTGCTTCCTGATCATCGATAATACCAGAGTTAAGGCGGTTATCTACGTCAAAGAATTTCTGAGTCATGGAATCCAAAGAGAACCTTGCAGCTACTTCAGATACACGGCCAGAACCCTTTGTAACAACCAATACCTGTACAACAATAAGAATAATAAAGATTACAAAACCAATGACTATATTATTTCCTGCAACAATTCTTGCAAAAGCCTGTACCATGGCACTTTGAGCCCGCTCATCAGCTCCGCTGTTAGACAAAATAAGCCTGGTAGAAGCAACGTTTATACCAAGCCCGAGCATTGTCTGAAAGAGGATAATTCGCGGGAATGTCTGGAAATCCGATGCACGCGGAGTATATAAAACTGCAAGGAGGACTACAAAGCTTGCAGCTAAATTGAGCGTCATCAGTAAGTCAATAAGAGTTTTTGGTAAAGGGATAAAGATGAGGAAAACTATAATTACAGTAACTATAGCTACATAATTTTTTTGAAAAAAATTAGAAATTTTCCCACGACTTTCGTTTGCCATCAGTCCCCACCCAGCAAATTATTACGAATAGTTTTGTAAATGCGAATATATAAGCGAAATCGCTTTATAATATGTCTCTGGT
Organism: Treponema sp.; assembly: GCA_016286365.1. Lineage (GTDB taxonomy): Bacteria > Spirochaetota > Spirochaetia > Treponematales > Treponemataceae > Treponema_D. The sequence goes on along the minus strand of JAEESN010000001.1, from coordinate 51,274 downwards.
ATTATATCACCAATTTGCGTTTCTGTATATAGTCCACGTGCAACTGGTTTATTTTCCACTATCGGGACGTTATTTTCGGTTGCAACACGCCTTATATAGAACGCCGTCTGATCTTCACCCTTAGCCGTTACCTTTGGAGCTTCATCACCATTAAAGCGGTCATAACTTAAGGCAATTGCAAAGTGTGTAGGGTTTGTAATTACTACATCCGATGCGGCAACTGCTTTTGGAATATTCTGCGCAAGTAACTGCTGCTGCATCTGACGAAGCCTGTTTTTAACTTCAGGATCTCCTTCGAGTTCCTTATATTCTTCCTTTACTTCCTGCTTTGTCATCTTCATAGATTCGCGGAATTCACGGCGCTGAACAAAGTAATCAGGAATAGAGATTCCAAGAAAAAGAATTGCAACAATGAGTAAAAGCTTTGCTGCCATCATCGCAATTTTACCGACTGCATTAAAAATCTGCCCGTTTTTGATTATTTCTATGAGGACATAAATATCATCACTGATTAAAACAAAGGCAATAATAACTATTACAGTAACTTTTAAAAATGATTTTGCTATGTTGAATAATCCGCGGCCGGAAAATAAAGTCTTTCTGAAGAATTCTCCAAAACGTGGAACAATATTATTAAATTTTGGTTCAATCGGTTTCAGGCTGAAGATTACTCCCCTTGTCTGAATAACGTTTCCAAGAAAAGCTGCAATTGCTCCAACTAAAGCAATCGGAATAACAATTTTAAATAACTCTAAAAAAAAGAACGAAAAAAGCTGAGGGTCACGAATCATCACGGTGTGGCACTTATTAAAATAAAAAGTATAAATCTGAATGCACTGAGAGAAGATATACTTTCCAAGGAAAATGAGCATAACTACGCACAAAAGGATTACAAGCGCTGAACTTACTTCCTGACTTTTTGCGACACGGCCTTCCTTTCTGGCTTTCTCTAATTTATACTCTGACGGTTCCTCGGTTCTGCCCTCGTCTTCTGCAGCCACTTACTTTATTCCCCCTGAAAATTGTATAAACAGACGTTCTAAAAGACCAAATCCTTTAACAAATGAATTGATAAAGAAATCACACATATATGGTAAAAGAGTTGCTATAAGATAGAATGAAACTAAAATCATAATCGGGAAACCTTCGGACAAGAGGTTCATCTGTGGAGCGGCTTTGGAAAGAAGACCGGTACACACAGAAATTAAAAGAAGTGTTCCCATGAGCGGAAGAGATATTACAAGTGCATCTGCAAAGAGTTTTGTAAGACCCGAAAGCATAAAACGCACAAAATGTTCATTGTTTACTACGACAGTATAAGCGCTCAAAGTTCTAAAGCTTGTTACAAGTCCTCCCAGAAAAAGACGCTGAAACCACTGACATTGAATAAAAATATAAATTGCCATAAAGTTGAAAAACTGTCCCATAAGAGGATTTTCAACCTGAGCTAAAGAATCGTAGGTACTTGCAGCACTGAATCCCATCTGGAAAGCTGTAAACTGTCCTGCTGTACTGAATGCACCAAATATAATCGTAATATAAAAACCAAGAATAACGCCGATTAATCCTTCGCCTACTAAAAGCAGTATATAGCTGATAGAAAAAGCCCCGTTTGGATCTGCAAAATCTTTATAAACTGAAAAATCAAATGAACTGTAAATAAAAAATGCCATGTATCCGGCAAGAGCAAGTTTTACGATTCTTGAAACAGAACGCATTGAAAAAAGAGGAAGAGTCAAAAGGAGGGCAAAACATCTTACATAAACGAGGAGAAAAACCGGTGCTCTTGTAAGAATACTTTCTATCATCTACCCTTCCTGCCTATCTGGCAACCTGAGGTATCATTTCGAAGATTCTGATTGTGTATTGAGAAAGCGAAGAAAACATTGTCCCTCCAAGAAGCGCAATCATAAGAAGAATTACAATAAGCTTTGGAAGAAATGTTAATGTCTGTTCCTGGATGGAAGTTACAGCCTGTAAGATAGCAACTATAAGACCAACAATCAAAGCGACAATCAGAATTGGTGCTACAAGAGAAATTGTCTGTGTTACGGCTCCACGCATTAAGGAGATGACCTGTCCCAAACTCATCTAGACCCCCTAATGTATGACAGACAGGAATAACTGCTGTGTTAAAAGTCCCCATCCGTCTACTAAAACAAAGAGAATCAGTTTGAACGGCATGGAAATCTGAACAGGCGGAAGCATCATCATACCCATTGCCATGAGGATACTCGCGACGACCATATCTATAATGATAAACGGTATGTATAAAAGAATACCGATCTTGAATGCAATTGTAAGTTCGTGGATGATGTAAGCCGGAATTAAAATATATGTAGGAACATCACTTTTGTTTTTAGGCTTTTCCATTTTTGCCATGCTCATGAATGTTTTGATGTAACTTGTATCATCAGACATCTGTAAGAACATGAAATCTCTTATTGGCTCTTCTGCCTTTTTATATGCTTCTTCAATACCAATCTGACCGTCAGAAAGAGGTTTTAAAGAATTATCGTACATCTTAGAAAAAGTCGGCCACATGATAAAGATTGTCATAAAGAAAGCAATTCCGTTTAAAACTGCTGTTGGCGGAACCTGCTGAAGAGACAGCGCACGTTTGATAAAATCAAGAACGATGGAAAAACGAAGGAAACAGGTAACCAGGATTAAAATACTTGGTGCTAAAGTTAAGATTGTAAGAAGAAGTAAAAGTCTTACAGAAAAAGCAACTTCGTTTCCAGAGCGTGGTTCTGTAATCTGAACTGCAATATTCGGAACCTGGAGTGGACGTGCATCATTACGCATTTCTGTAGTTCCCTGTGGAGCAGATGGAGTTGTACTCTGAGCAAAAAGCATAACAGGAGAAATAAAGAGAACTGCTGATAAAAAAATTGCCTTTATTTTATTTTTCATCTCTTACCTGCTGTTCTTCTTTTTTAGATTTAGAAAGATTTCTGATTTTCTTTTCTGCATCGTCAAAAATATTTTTTCTTTCACGTGGACCGTTCGGCATAAACATATCGAGTACGTCGCTAAAGTTCATCGGTTTTTTAACAGTCTGCTTTTTATCAAAGTTCAAATTTAATGCATCAACAAGTTCTTTGTCTTCTATTTCGCCAAGAAGATTTATGTTGTTATCTGTAACTCCAAGAATATATGCATGTTCCAGAAGTGTTACGATTTCTACAGATTTTCCAGGCGAAAGATTGAGCGATGAAACGCGGCGCATAAAATCATCATCACTCTTAGAAAAATTACTCTTTCTTTTAAAGAACCACATGAGGCCATAAATAACAGCGATTATGAGGATCAAAAAAAGAATCATTTTTACGATTGTTCCTAATGATGAAGGACTTTTAAAATCAGAAGCGTTTACAGGATTATCAGAAAAATAATCATCTGTAACATCTTCGGAAGCAGCACCTGTACCGTCTGAATTTACTTGAGATTCCTGGACTGTTGACTCAGTATTTTCCGGATTTGCATCCTGAGAATAAAAGTTAAAAGATACAGCAAAAAGCAAAACTATTGCTGTAAAAAATTTTTTAGACATCACCAATTTTTCCCACCCATTAAAATCGGTTTATATATTTTTTTTGCGAACTTAATCGCTTAGCTTAATTCGTTTACGCGTTCCATTGGAGAAAGAATTTCTGTTACACGAACACCGAAGTTTTCATCGATGACTACAACTTCTCCCTTAGCAATCGGTTTATGGTTTACAAGAATATCTACAGGTTCACCGGCAAGTTTATCAAGCTCAATGATTGTACCTTCTCCCATACCAAGAATATCTTTAATAGATTTCTTTGTACGACCAAGTTCTACAGTCATTTCCATGAAAACATCCATAATTAAACCGATGTTTCCCTGTTCTCCACCTGCAACTCCGGAAGAAAGTGTCGGATACTGTAAAGACTGAACATTAGGAACATTCATTCCCATGTTTACACCCATATTTGGCATCTGCATACCCATATTAGGCATCTGCATCTGCATTCCCATATTCGGCATCTGATTATTCATTTGAGCTCCCATCATGTTTCCCATTGGATTTGGAGCAGCCATTCCTCCGCCCATGCCAGCTGCCATATTTCCCATACCGGCTAATTCCTGAACCGGTTCTTCTTTTGCATTACCACCTAAAGCTGCAGACATCTTTTCGGCAACATCGCCGCCAAGACATTCCCACAAAGTATAAGCTGTTCCGTCTAAAGTAAGAGGATAGCTTGTTAAGATGAATTCCCCCTGAGGGAACATAATCATCGCTTTAGATTCATTTGATGTTTCAGGCGTTCCGTTTGCAAGACCAGGAAGTTTTCCTGTTGCATCAAGAACATTAATCTGAGCACTTGTATGTGTTGCAACCAGTTCAGAAACTACAGAAAGAACAACATCATCTACATCTGCTGTTTCTTCTTTATTTACCAAAGAGAATACTTTTAAGGCAAAGTCCGATGACATAAGGTACATGTGACTGCCTTTAGCACCCTCTGTATAATCCATTGAAACCGAAATAACTACTTCAGGAAGTTTAGAAAGAACTTTATCTCTGTCTGTGAGTTCTGCAACAGGATTCTCAACTTTAAATGCAGCTCCAGTATATTTATTGATATTCTCTTCGAGCTTACCTTTTAAGTCATCAGCAAGCTTCTGCAAAGTAGAGATATCGATACTGTAATTTGGGCCATTTCCTACATGACCAGATGAGTTTAATCCATCGATTGCAACACCTGAAAGTAAAGCATCAATTTCGTCTTGTGAGATAGCACCATCACTCATATGTTTCTTCTCCTTCTACAGAAAGTTCTTCAAATTCTTCAGAATCCTGATCTTCCATTTTTCCGGTTATTTGTACTGCCATTTTCTTGCCGACAACACCCGGCTGACAATAAAACTTCTTTTTATTTCCAACGCTTAGGGATAAAGGATCCCCTACTTTAATACTTGATAAACGTACAACATCTCCAACTCTGAGCGAAAGAACATCGCGGATTGGAAGATTGATAGTACCGATTTCTGCAACTACATCCATATCTACGGATGAAAGCTGACCTTTAATTGTACCAAGGTACTGTGTAGTAGAACTTCTTCTTACAGATGAGAACCAGAACTGTGATGAAAGTTTTGAAATGATTGGTTCGATTGTAAGGTAAGGAATACAGAAGTTCATCATTCCTTCTTCGTCTCCAACCTTGGTGTCGAGTGTTACAAGAACGACCATTTCTGTCGGAGGTACAATCTGTGCAAACTGTGGGTTTGTTTCTATCTGAGCAAAACGTGGACGTAAGTCGATAACCTGAGTCCATGCTTCGCGCATATTTGCTAAAATACGTACGATTACGCCTTCCATTACTTCCTGTTCAATATCTGTTAAATCTCGGTTTTTGTTTCCGGAAGTAGCGCCACGTCCACCAAAAAGACGGTCAATCATACAGAAGGTAATTGCAGGGTCAATTTCCAATACCGCATTACCTTTTAAAGGATCCATGTTGATTACAGCTAATGTTGTAGGAGTCGGGATGGAACGGATAAATTCCTCGTATGTAAGCTGATCTACCGAAGCAACGTGTACATGAACTAAAGAACGGAGCTGTGCAGACAAAGATGTAGTTGTTAAACGAGCAAAGGTCTCGTGCATATTTGAGACCGTACGCAACTGTTCCTTTGAGAATTTATCAGGACGTTTGAAGTCATATATTTTTATTTTTCGGGCGTTATTGACCGGTTTAAAGTCATCAGATTCTGTGTCGCCGGAACTGATTGCACTTAAAAGCTGGTCAATTTCATCCTGAGATAAAACCTCATTCATGCACTTCCACCTTACCCTTTTTTATTTCTGCTTAACAACGTCAAGCTGATTAAAACTTACTGCGCGAATCTTAGAACTGCTTAATACAGTATCGTTAATACCGTTCTTGATTTCTATAGTAAATTTTTTTTCGTTAGCAGGATTTTCAAGTTCAGCTGCTGTTTTAGAACGGAAATAAATTCGTAAAAACTCTTTTATTTCTACCATTCTTGATGTAATTTCTGTAGAACATTCCTTATCATCTTTTTTATAACCAAGATAAACGTCTACGCGAACTGTAGCAGGTACATCATCAATAGTGAATACCTGGAACATACCAAGAGACTTATACCAGTCAAAAATTTCACGAGTACCTGTATATTCTTCTGTTACATTTGATGGATTAAAGGTATTGTTTGTAGAGCCCTTATTGATTATCTTAACTGTGATTACACAGACAACAACAATAAGAATAATTGCTGCAAGCCCTATAGCAACCCATTTCAAGAGATTTGGTAAAAATCCTGAACCACCTTTTTTTGCAGGAGCGTCTCCAGCACCATTGTCGTCAAGATTTAATTCTTCATCATCTGCCATTTTCCCCTCCAGCAAATAATTCAATACATGATAACATTAAAAATGTCCTTCGTCTAGAATAATTATATCTACACGTCTGTTATATGCTCTTTCCTCTGGTGTATCATTGGAAAATTTAGGACGTGTATCCGCATAACCAGCTACAGAGAAGTTTTTCTCCTCTACTCCATAATCGGCAAGATAATGTAAAACATTAATTGCTCTTGCAGCCGAAAGTTCCCAGTTACTTGGGAAACCAATGTTCTTACCGTTTTCGTCCAGAATCTGTGGAACAGGAGTATCATCTGTGTGACCTTCTATTCTGTACCTTCTGTCCTGAACTTCCGGCGAATTAAAGAAATCCGAAAGCCTTAATAAAGTTTCGCGGGTTTCTTCTATATTTAATTCTGCACTTCCTTCGTCAAAGAAGTTATCTGCAAGCAGAGTGATAATCAATCCGCGTTCATCACTTGTTACTGTAATTCTGGTTGAATTTACATCCGGAGCAAAAAGACTTACTGCCTTCTTTTTAGCATTACCAAGGGAACGTCCTTTTTCTGTAGAAGGAAGTGAGTTGATGTTATTTCCAAGATCAGAAAGCATACCGGCAGAAAGTGACATACCACCGGAAGTTGTTTCTGTTTCTGTCATTTCGAGAGACTGAGTAATGGTAGCAAGCTGGGTTACGTCTACTTCTGAAGGGTTATACAACATAACGAAGAAACAGAGCATGAGGGTAATCATATCACCATAAGTACCCTGCCAGGCTAGAGACGGTTTTTGTGGTTCCTTTGCTTTCTTTGCCATATTCCCTGATTAATCCTTTAATACATCACTTTCTATTGCTTTTCTTGTTACAGGATCAAGATAAGTAAGAAGTTTCTGAGCCATAATACGAGGGTTTTCACCTGCCTGAATAGCAAGTACACCTTCGATAATCATTTCTTTTGCGCGTATTTCCTGAGAGTTGTGTGCAAGAAGTTTTGTGGAGAATGGAGCAATAAGCCAGTTGGCCATCATAGATCCGTAAAGTGTTGTTACGAGCGCAACGGCCATGTTAGGACCGATAGATGATTTATCTTCGAGGTTACGAAGCATACCAATAAGACCAAGTACGGTACCCATCATACCAAAACCAGGAGCGTAACCAGCCCATGCGTTCAAAAGACCAATCCATTCCATATGGCGGGCTTCTACCTGATTCATTTCGTTTTCCATGATTGCACGGATGATGTTACCATCAGTTCCGTCGACTACAAGACGAAGTCCCATTTTCATAAATGGATCTTCAAGATCATCAAGTCCGTCTTCGAGGGCAAGAATACCTTCACGTCGGGCTTTTTCCGAAAGAGCCTGCATATTTATAACAATGTTCTTTTCACCAAAGTCAGGGATTTTAAATGCTCGTCCCATTACCTTAAGCATACCGATACATTTTTTTAACGGAGCGGCAACAAACATTGCAAAGTATGAACCACCGATTGTCATGAACATAGAAGGTACGTCGACAATACCCATAATCTGACCGCCAGATGTCAATACAGACATTACTACCATGGCAGCACCACCAAAAATACCCAGGAATGTTGCTATATCCATTATAAGACCTCTTGTTTATCAATACCAATTTGCCTTCGGTATTCAATAATCTTTTTTATAATTTCTTCGGGGGAATTTCGGACGATGATCTTTTTTCCGGACAACATAGTTAAAGTTAAATCCGGAGTTGTTTCCATACTTTCGATCATGTGCGGATTCACCCAATATTTTTTCCCATCTAACCGCATTACATCAATCATAATTTATGGTTCCAAATATATACCCCTGCAGAAACCAGTGATATATATTTAAATAAATTTATATCACTTCTATTATAATCGGAATTTTTTTTATTTCAATAAATATATTTTTTCTGAGGCAAAAAAACGCTTTGAAACGTCAAAAATCTATAAATTTTCGTTATTATTCATAAATTTGTTACATTTTTTTAAACTGATATTATAATAAAATCATAATTATGAAAGAAATTAAGGCAAAAATATTCATCATCGAAGACGAAAAATCAATCTCAAAATTAATCAGCATGTACCTCGAAAAAGAGAACATGAATACATCTGAGTTTCAGACTGCAGAAGAAGCACTCGAACAGCTTAAATCCAGTAACATCCCGGATTTAATAATCTTAGATTTAAACCTTCCGGGAATGAGCGGATTTGATTTTCTTGAACGATTCAGAAAAGACAACAAAAAAACTCCTGTAATAATTGTTTCTGCCCGCGACGCAGACGAAGATATAATCCAGGGACTTGGCGGTGGAGCCGATGACTTTGTTACAAAACCATTTTCTCCGCGCGTTTTAGTTGCCCGTGTTAAAGCTGCTTTAAACAGACACCTTCTTCTTGCTACTCCTGCAGAAGAATGCATTAATTTTGGGGAATACACACTTTTACTCAACAGCTGCGTATTAAAAAAAGGAACTAAAAAAATTCCACTTTCTACAAAAGAATACGAGGTTTTGGAATATATAATCAAAAATGCCGGTGTTTCACTTTCGCCCGAAAAAATTTATAACGACGTGTGGAAAGTTCCTTTTGGAGATATAACTGCAGTTGCCGTTTACATCCAGCGATTAAGAAAAAAGCTTGAATCCGACAACTCAAAAATTGAATATATAAGAACTGATTTTGGAAAAGGTTATTCCTTTAACAAGAGCACCATAAAATAATAATCACAAACGAAAGAATAGATTATGACAATTAAAAAACAATTTTTTCTTCTTGCATCCATAATCATCACTATCCCACTCTTATGCGCGATATATATTTTTATACAAAATTACATCCGCTCTTCTGAACGCGTTTTAATCAGGGACTACAAGGAACTTAAACAGGCTTCGAGCAATTTATATACCCAGGATGAATGGAATAAGATTAAGCGTTATATAAACGGTCTTCCCCCTGATGTTGAAACTCTTTTAATCTCCGACAAAGGAGAGATTCTTCTTTCGACTCTTGAGGGACTTTCACCAAATTCAAAATTTTCTATAACCGAATTATGGAACATAATAAATTCAACTTCGGATATTTATTACTATCAGTATACATCGCTCAAGTTTGAATTCAGAAAATGTTATTTTGTAACCCGTGTTCCAAAAGAAAAAAAAGCGGCCGAAAACCGTCCCCCATTAATCATCTCGCTTCTGACATTTTTGATGGTTGTAGTAATCATATGTGTGGTTATCCTGATTCATATTTTTAAAAATATTTCGCGCTCTATCATCACTCTTGAAAAAAAGACCCAGGATATTGCAGACGGAGAATTAAACACCCCGGTCGATCAGATAGACAAGGAAAAAAGCACAAACGAAATATCTTCAATTTCTAAGAGTATAGAAAAAATGCGCTTTTCTTTAATCGAGGCACAGAATCAGAAAAATAAATTCATCATGGGAATAAGCCACGACTTAAGAACTCCTGTTGCAATCATCAAAGGTTATACGGAAGCACTTTCGGACAGTATGATAGAAGATAAGGAAGAAATCAAAAAAACATACAATCTTATCTTCCAGAAATCAACCCAGCTTGAATCGATGATCGATACCCTCATCAACTACATGAAGATGAACAATCTTGAAATACGAGAGCAGCTTCAGATAAATAACATCACTCTTTTGATTAAAAATTTCTGTAAGGAAGCAGAACTTTCTGCAAGTGTTTTTAAAAGAAAGCTTATTAGCGATGTTCAGATTCCGGATGATATTTTTATTCCATTAAATACACAGCTTGTAAACAGAGCCTTCGAAAATCTTTTGGGAAACGCCATCAGATACACAAAAGAAGGCGATACAATCACTTTAAAAGCCTATATAAAAGAAAAAACACTCTATTTTATCTTCTCGGATACAGGAATCGGCATAGATCAGGCTGATATTTCGAGTATTTTTGATATTTTTTACAGGGGAACCAACTCCAGACGCGAAGAAGGAATGGGAATAGGTCTTTCTGTTGTAAAAAACATCATAGATACGCACGGATGGTCGGTAAACGTTGAATCAGAAAAAGGAAAGGGTTCAAGCTTTATAATTACAATTCCATTTGCTCAAGAAACTGATTCAAAAACAAAAGACCTTTAGAATTAAGATAATATCTTGTATCTGCGCCCTGTGTTTCAATTTCCGAAAGCTTTTTTTTCTGCCATTTTTTAAATAGATTTACAACGGATAAAGGAATTTCTTCATTAAAAACTGATTTATATTCTGTGTCACTTATTCCTGCATTTTTTCTTAATCCCATCATGAAAAACTCAAACTTTGAGGTGTCACGCTCTATTTTTTCTGTAATCTGGCAATCAGAATCAGCTATAGAGGTAGATGGATTATATTTTTCCCATGCCTTTATGTATTTTTCTATATCTTTTATATTTGTCCACCTTATACCGCTTCCATCCTGATTATAAATTGTTCCAGTTCCACCGCTTCCAGCCCCTATATAATCCTGGTGATTCCAGTAAGTTAAATTATGACGGCATTCTTTTCCCTTAAGACAGAAATTAGAAATCTCGTACTGGTGATATCCCCGTTTTTCCAAAAGCTTTTTTCCTTTAAGCCACATTGAATCAGCTTTTTCAAAATCATAATCAAGACGCGAAGAAAAAATTTCTTTTCCAAGTTCAGTTTCTTCTTCTACAGTCAATGAATAAAGCGAAATGTGGTCGGGCTTTTTAGAACAGATAAAATCAAGATTTTCTAAAAATGATTTTTCTTTTTCAAGCGGCAAAGCAGAGATCAAATCGTAAGAAACTTCTTTTTTCCAGAATTTTTCTATTAAATTGATTGCATTAAGATTTTCTTTTTTGCCTGCCCTTCTTTTTACAAATTTTAAAACTGAATCGTCGAGCGACTGAATGCCAAGAGAAATTCTATTTATTGTAGAAGCATTTAAAAATTGCAAGAGTTCTTCTGTTACATCGTCGGGATTAAGTTCTACTGTAAACTCATAGTCTTTTGTAAGTTCAAGCTCATTTTTAATAAAATCAAAAATTGAAGTAAATTGATTTTGTGTAAGAAGACTTGGAGTTCCGCCTCCTATGTAAACCGATTTACATTCTTTACTTTTATAATCTTTTATTCGGAACTTAAGTTCGTTTATAAGAGAAGTGATGTAAGAATCGGGGATACAAGAAGTAGTGAGATTTGAGATGCCACACTTTATGCTGAAAAAGTCACAGTAAGAGCATTTAGAAATACAAAAAGGAATATGAATATAAAGTGAAAAAGGCTTTTTCAATTATAAACCTTTAAATGCCTTAAACGGCCAGTAACAAAGGAGAGCTGTTCCCTTAAATCTTTTTTGAGAAACCGGTCCCCATATTCTTGAATCCGTGCTCGAAAATCTGTTGTCGCTTAAAACATAGTATTCATCTTCTCCAAGGGTAAATTCTTCAAAATCACCGTTAATACCAATTGTATTATCCCAGCCTTCAATAGATTTACAGAATGTGATGTTATATGTATCTTTAGAAAGTTCAAATTCGGTAAGGAAATGCTTTTGTCCCTGTGGTTTTACGTAGAGCTTATAATCCTTCATGTAAAGGGCATCTCCGGGAAGAGCGACTACCCTTCTTAATTCTTCTTTTGTTCCAGGGATTTCCATATCGTTTAAAAGATTAATCTGTTTTGCTGTAAAAAATGTTACAAAGGTATTAGCGATTCTTTTAAAAATATTGATGTTCAAATCTATATCTGCTTCTAAAAGAACAACATCTCCTCGGTCAGGATTTTTTAAAAGAGGAGTTACAAAAACAAGTGATTTTTCGGGGATATCGGGATCCATTGAATCTGCATTCTGTCTAACCGGAAACAGTATGATATGAGTTACTACAGAAATAAAAATGATTGAAAAAATGAATGCTAAAACAATCTTGATGTTACGGCTGCGTATCTGTTTTTTTAATGTGTAAGAATACTCATAAAGCTGACGATTCATAAATAATAATTCCCTTATTTCTATAAAAATACCATAAAGAATAGTAACTTACAATAACAAAAATTGTTAATTTGTAAACTTGAAAGCATTAAAACTATGCCTTATAATGGAAATAGTATGTCAGAAGGAAAAAAAGTTATTGCAGAAAACCGAAAAGTACGTTTTGACTATTTTATTGAAGAAACTTACGAGTGCGGAATAGCGCTCGAAGGAACCGAAGTAAAATCTTTTAAAAACGGAAACATCTCTTTTCCAGACAGCTTTGCCGAAATTGTAAATGGTGAGGTTTGGCTTAAAAATTTACACATCAGTGAATATGCATTTTCATCGATTTTTAACCATAACCCGGACAGGCCAAAAAAGCTTCTTCTTCACGCTGAAGAAATAAAAAGACTTACAAGAAAAGTTGAAGAAAAAGGTTACACTTTGGTTCCTGTGGAGTTTTATTTAAAGAACGGTAGAGTAAAAGCTTCGCTTGGAGTATGTAAGGGTAAAAAACAGTACGATAAGCGTGCAACAATTAAGGACCGTGATATTAAGAGGGAAATCCAGAGGGAATTCTCGAATAAAATCAGAGGTTGATTTGGAAAAAACTTTAAGGGTATTAAAGACATTATCAATAATCCTCATTTTTTCTTTAACTGCTGCATTGAATGCGCAGAACGTAATCAAAATTGATTATTATGGTGTAGTCGCTTCGGAAGTTGACCAGAATATGTACAAGATGACAAGTGACCTTTACTACACCCAGCTGTGCGAAATCCCGTCCTTCTCCGTAACAGACAAAAGATCCGACGCACAGCTCACAGCCCCACCCGCAGAATCAGCATTTTCATCAAACAATCTTTCTTTTTATGCCGTCATCGAAAAAAAAGGTGAATCAAAGTGGATTTCTACCCTCTTTGTAATTAAGGGCGTTAATCAGTCTAAAAAATCACAATCAAAAGAATACGATTCTTACTATAAAATCTTAACTGAACCAAAAGCTGTACTCCAGGATTCAATCAAAAAATTAATCACTTCGGAAAAAACAGAAATTGTCGTAAAATCAGAAAACACAGCGGCAGAAACTTCGGCATCTTCTACAGAAATGCTTTCGGGCACCTGGGACGGAGAAGAAGTAATAGATAAAATCGTAATCATGAGGGGCGGAAGAGGATTCGTTGTATTCAAAAACGGCGCTTCCATGAACGTAGTCGTAAAATTCGATGAACTTGATTCTTCAAAAATACTTGTCATTCAGTCGGCAAAATCAAATGCTTCATTCTTCCCTGAGCTTCCACGTCAGGTTGCCTTAAAAGAAGCAGTAAACGCTTCTCCTATTCAGTGGACATTCAGTTTAAAAGACAACAATACCCTTTCGGGCACTAAAAAAACATTATTGTCTGATGGGGATGAAAACGCAAAAGAAGGAACTGTAACAGTTACCTGGAAAAGAAGATCTTAAAAATCCTGGAATCAAAGCAATCTCGTTACCGTAAAACAATTATCAATAAATTTTATTAAATCTGAGGAACGTCGTAAACTGGGATTCCGTTTATAGTTGTATAGTTCTTTTTTCCAAGAGTAATGTATCCGTTTTTAATATCAGAAAGAAGCATAAGAACTAAAAGAATAAGTCCTGCACATGCAGATGCAATTTTGCAAAGTTTTTCTGAAACATACTGAGGTTCTACGTGGCGGATTACGCTTCCTGTTTCGTATACTGTGTTATTTGCCGGTTTAAGGCCATTTATCTTAACGAGCTTTTCGCCTTCTGTTACATAATCAAGCTTTCTGGCATAAGCTGCAATTACAGCCCTGTCATTCTTTAAAGCAGTGAGTTCAAGAATTAATTCTGTATTGAGATTCTGAATATCTGACTTTTGTTTACTGACAATTCTCTTCTGTTCTTCCATCTGTCTGTAACATCTCATACTGTTCTGACCAACTGTTAATGACAATGCAACATAAACAAATGTAGATACAAACAACACCAATAAATACTTTGCTCGTTTCATGATAGTTTATTTATCGGTATATCTTTTTAGTTTTCTGAATTAAAAAGTTGTGATATAATAAATAAAATTAGAAATAATATTACTATTAATATATACGGGTATTTATGCCGATATTTAAAAAGAATAATATTATTTTTGAGAGGATGTACATGAGCGATTCAACAGAAAACACAAATGAGCTTGACAGCTACGGCGTTTGGGTAAAAAACACACAGGACGAAATTGAAGCACCAGTTACGGCAGATGCAACCGAAGAATTAAACTTTTCGGATAGTCTTGATTTGCCGGAATTTGACGAAACTCCTGTTACTGATGATGACGATTTAAACATTTTTGAAAATACACCTTCTCTCGAAAACACCCTCGACCCTTCTTCCGAAGATACAACCCTTAATACTGATGAACTTATGAATATTACAAACGGAGTTGATATCGTAGAAACAGACGAAACAGGACATAATCCTGACGAAACTGATGATTTGAACTTTAATCTTGGAAGCGGCGACGAAGTAAAACTTGAAGATAATATAAGTGACCTTAGTTTTGATGAACCTGTAATCGAAGAAACATCTGTTACAGAGCCGGAAGCAGAACCTGCAGTAGAAGATTTAAGCTTTGACATTCCTACAGAAGAACCTGTAATCGAAGATGCTTCTTTTGATCTTCCTTCTATGGATGTTGTAACTGATGGAGTAACAGCAGGCGATACAGCAGAACCAATTGCAGACATTTCTGAAGACAGCACATTCGACATTCCTACAGACATTCCTTCCGAAGAAACAATCGAAAGCGCTCCTGGTGCAGACAGCGAAGGAGAAACAGAACTTTCTTTAGACGACTTTATGGATGGCGGATTCAGTGACGAATCTGTTGCAGCAGGAAATAACGGATACGAACCTGGAGCAGAAGGAAGTCCTTCGGCAGCCGGCTCAGAAGAAGTTTCTCTTGATGACTTCCTTGACGGTGGATTTGAAGAAGAAAAGAAAGAAGAAGAACAGATTGTTGACGAAAAACCTTTGGAAATGGACATTTCTTTTGACAGTGCAGCAGATTCTGTTCAGACAGAAGAAAATACATCTATAAACGACGACTTTGATGATGAAGACGAAGATCCTATAGAAACAGCATACGAAGAAGCAGGTATTCAGACAGATGATACAATTGCTGCAGAACCTGTTGCAGAAGAATCTTCGGGAATTACATCTGCTCCAACAGAATCATTTGATTCAGAAGAAGTAGATCTTTCTGACTTTGGTATTGATGCAGATGCAGAAGAAACTCCTGTTACCCAGGATGTTGCAGAAGCTAAGAATATAGAAAAAGTTGTTGATTATGATCTTTCGGTTTCTAACGAGACAACTTCTTCTGCCCCTGTTGTAAATGTAATCAGAGATAATAACGAAAAAATAGAAGAAATGCAGGAAGTTGAAGATTTACAGCCTGTCCCATCAGATTCTGGTACAAGCACTGTAGATAATTCCCTCCTCCGACAGATTGTTGATGATCTTTCGAACCTTAAGAGCGAAATCAGCAGACTTAAGACTGATCTTGCAGAAGCTAAAGACAAACAGCCTTCAGAGGACATGAACTTTGAAAGCCTTGGAATTGAAGAAACTAAAGACGAAGGCGGATTCTTTGGTGGAGACGATGGAGACGATACAATCGCCCTTTCTAACGACGAACTCAATAACATCATGACAACTGCAGATTTTAATTCTGTAGATGAACCTGCAATCACAGATGACACACCGGTTGATGTTGTAGATAACGCAGAGCCAGAGTTCGAAGAAACTGCAGTAGATGCTTCCGAAACAATTTCCGACGAAGAAAACTTTGGCCTTTCAATGGAAAAAGATACACTTTCTGAAGAATTTGCAGAAAACATCGAAAACGAAACATTGATTGAACCAAACTTAGACAGCATAGAAGAAACAACAGACGATACAGTTTTACAGGAAGAACTTCCTTCTGAAATTTCTATTCCTAAAGATGATGATATCCTTGTTGAATCTTCTTCTACAGATTACATCGACGATTTGAATTCAAATAAACCTGATACTGAACCAACTCTTACAGGCGAACTTGATTCAGGTTCAGATGATGCTACCGAAACATTTACAGATGTATTTGACCAGCCGGCAGAAGCTCCTGAAGAAACAGATGTTTTTGGTTCTGTAGATGCTCCTTTTGCAACTGACGAAACAAAGACAGAAATCTCTGAAAGTAACCTTGATTATCTTACTTCGGAAAGTAAACCGGGTGATAGTACAAATTCAGACAACAATGAATTAAAGAAGGATATTAAATCGGTTCTTCTTTACATGGATCAGCTTTTGGAAAACCTTCCTGAAGATAAGATTGTTGAATTTGCTAAATCAGAAGAATTTACAACTTATAAAAAATTATTCTCTGAATTAGGACTTTCTTAATGGGTTTATTAGAAAAATCACTCAAGTTCTCTGCTCAGGGAGTTTTGAGTTTTTTTGATTTTACACAAAAATATTCACTTTCCTACTCTGCAATTTTAACTAAAAAAAATAACAGTTTTATAATCACAGACAGTTATGGTTTTGACGGAGATACAATCCTTTCTTCGGTTTCTACTCAGGATTTCTGGGATGGAACAATAGTACAGAAAAACAAATTCTACATCTTTGATGAACCAAACATCCTGCGTCCGTTTATGCAGCTTTTATCGGACAATCTTATAAATAAAATCAAACTCATCTGCATTTATTATACTGATGATAAAATTTTATTAATAATGGATGAAAACTCAAGACCAGATTTTGCGAGCGACAAACTCATAGAAGATTTTAATTTAATTGTAAACGAAGGCTCAAAAACTCCTGCTATCTTAAACTTTACTAAAAACAATGATGATTTTATAAGCTTATTCAGACTTTCTGCAGAAAAAAGCGTAGAAGCATATATCAATAAAAACCTGAAAAACCAGGAATTTAAAGACGTAATCACACAGTCTATAAACGACGCAATTTACAATAAATTAAGAATGCATTTTTCAAAACCTGATTACATCTTCAGATACAATAAATGCAGTTTTAATCTCGTAATTGTTTCTAAAACACAGATTCCTTATGATTTAATCAAAAAACATCTGGAACAAAGCTTAAAAGAAATCATTTCGTTTTATTCTGAATCCATTGATTTATCTGATTACGGTCATGCAGGTTCTTATCAAGAATTAATTGAATTTATACAGGCAAGATAAAAATTGAATATTGAATTTATTAAAGCAAAAAATCAGGAAGATTCATTTAAAATAAATTCAGTTTTTTATCATTCTTCTTATACACCTTCAAAAGAAGCTCAGAGATTTACAGAAGGCTTAGACTTCCCCTTTGCTCCAAAAATTCTTTTAGTGATTGAACCGGGCCTTTCTTATGTAAAAACTTTTCTTAAAGAAAAATTCCCCAAAGCTAAAATCTGCGCATTAAGATTTATTAAAGAATTAAAAAATAACGGAAACTGGGATTTAGAACTTGATGCTACAGAGCCTTCAAAAATTAAAAATATATTTTCGAACTTTACAGAAGAAGAACTTTTAAATACACAGATTGTAACCTGGCCCGCAGCACAGAATATTTTTTCGAAAGAAATAAAAGAGGTTTGGAGTTCTTACAAAGAAGCTTTTGAATATTCAAAAACAGTTTTAATCACAAGGCAGTATTTTGAAAAAAAATGGCTTATAAACTCTGTAAACTTTTTTAAAAATTTAAATAAAATTACACTGCTTAATAAGGTAAATGTTCCTGTTGTGATTACAGCATCGGGACCTTCTTTAAAAAACGCTATTAAAATCATAAAAAATAATCAGCATAAAATAATTGTCGTAGCCCTCTCCTCTTCGCTTTCTGTTTTATTAAAAAACGATATTATTCCGGACCTCTGTCTTACAACTGATGGAGGATTCTGGGCACTAAAGCATCTTAAAAAATTACATAAATATTCTACTATTCCGGTGGCCATGAGCTCTGAAGCGGTTTTATATAAAGATTTATACGATAAAAATCCAATAATCCCGCTTGATTATAAAGACGGGCTTTCGGCCAAATTATTTTCTTATACAGGCTTATCTTCCCAAAAAGCAGAAAGAAACGGAACTGTAAGCGGGACAGCCTTGGAATTATTTTTAAACTATACAGATAAAATATATTTCTGCGGTCTTGATTTAGCCACCTCCAAAGGATATTCACATACACAGCCGAATGAACTCGAAATAGAAAACTCATGTTTTGATAACCGCCTTAGCACAAAAGAAAAAAGAATCTCCGGCGGATTTAATGCAGCACTTTCTTTAAAAATATATGAAGACTGGTTTAAAAGAAAAAAACTAAACAAAAAAGTTTTCCGCGTTATAGAAAATAAAGAAATAAAAAATGAACTTGGAGATATTAAAGATATTGAACCTTCTTTGTTCGAAAAAAATCTTTCGAAGCAGACAAAAGAAAAAAGTTTGATTACGGGCGAAGAAAAAGTTTTATCTTCCGAAGAAAAAAAATCAATCTGTAAAAAAATGCTCCAGTTTATAGACGAAAAATCCGGCACGGATGAATGGAAAAATCAGCTTTTCCCTATGGATTATATTTTAAAAGATCACGCAAAAAATACGGAAGAAAAAACTCTTTTAGAGAAGAAAATTAAGGAAAAGAATGATAGAATAATAGAAAAGATAAAGGCATTACTCGATGCAGAATAATTCTATTTATAAAAGCATAGAAACTGCTAAAAACGGAACTTTAATCCCGGTTTTACAAAACGGCAGAACTATTGAATCAAGATATAATCCTCAAAACGAAGCACAAAGATTTATAGAAAATATTTCAGAAAACGACAAATTTATTATTCTGATTGGCGTTGCAGGGGGGACAGTCCTAGAAGCAATTTTAAATATAAACCCGGATGCATTTATAATCGGTGTGGAAAATAGCCAGAGTGATATAGATTTTCTTAAAGGTATAGAACTTGTTAAAAAGCTTTCGGAAAAGCAGGGCCTCATTCTTACGGGAAAAGAAAATCTTTCTTCTTTATTTATCCAAAATTATTTTCCGGTTTTCCACGGCAATATAAAAATCCTTGAACAGAAAAGCTGGTGTAATGAAAATCCGGAGGCGGCTGTCGGCATAAGAGGCATTATTCAGGATAGTCTTAAAATCATCTTTCAGGATTATTCAGTACAAAGTCATTTTGGAAAAATCTGGCAGGATAACATAATCAAAAATCTTATTCAAAGCCGCGAGCTTAAAATCCCGGAAGATAAAATTAAAAAAATAGATAATTCTAAAACAGCGCTTGTTGTTGCAGCAGGGCCATCACTCGATAAAAAAATCAAAGACATACAAAACGAACGCTCCTCTTTATTCATAATTTCTACGGACACAGCATATTCAATTCTATATAAAAATGACATTATTCCGGACGCTGTAATTTCAATAGACGGGCAGGCAGTTTCAAGAAGTCATTTTATGGCTCATAAAGATTTATCTTCTACCCTTTTTATTTTTGATTTAACTTCGAACAATTCTGCTGTAAACTATGTGAAAGAAAAAAACGGAAGCATAATCTTTTCGTATAATAATCATCCTTTTTCAAATTATGCAGCCAAATATTTTAAAGATAATTTTATTTACCTTTATACAGGAAGCGGAACTGTTACGATTGCAGCACTGGATTTTGCAAGAATAGCTGGCTTTAATAAAATAAAAATTTACGGTGCTGATTTTTCATACCTCGAAGGAAAGCCTTACGCAAAATCAACTTATCTTGATTCAATATATTCAGGGAATGCCTCAAGACTTTTAAGCACAGAAAAACAATTTTCTCATCTTATGTTCCGAACACCTTTAATAAAAATCAACGACAGTCGTTTTACAACAGATGTCCTTGTTTCATATAAAAACTCTCTCGAAGATTATCTCAAATCCACAGGCTCACAATACTCCACAAAAGATGATTATTATGAAATTCTGGTAAAGAAAAATGAAAGCGAGAGCACGAATTTATTATCCAAAATTAAAACTTCAACTTTAGATTTTAAGAGCTTTATTTTAGATTTTACAAAGAATTATGATGAACATAGAGTGGTAAAGAGCATGAAAGAGCTTAATCAGTGTGATATTTGTCTTTTACCCCTTATGTCGCAGTTAAAAATGAACGAAAATATAAATAATGAAAGTTTTTCATCTTTACTAAATATTGCATACAAAACTTTACTAAGGTATAATTAATTATGAAGAAAACATTTATCAGACTTTATACTATTGCAATTTCGTTAATCTTTATTTTTGCAATTGCTGTTTTTGGTTTTAATATCTACAAGCTTCAGAAAAACGGACACATCAACGCAGAGAAGCGCCTGGAAAATATCGCCCTTAAAATTAAAATGATTCCGCCATCATGCGAATTCAACACTATTGAGTTTAACGACAGAATTCAGGCAGCGCTCGACAACAAAAGTGATTTTGCTTACCTTCAGATTAAAATAAATAATCAGACTTTTTATACATACCCTTCGGGAATTAAACCACAGAATGTAAATCCAAAGCTGATTTATTCAGACACAAAGAGCTTTACATTAAACGAAAATAATATTTCTATTCACGCAGATATTTTTGTTCTCCAGCCTAAGCTTCTTTCTAAATACATTAAATTTTCTTTCCTGATTATTTTATTCGCTACCCTTCTTACAGTAATCCTCATCTTAATAGAAGGTCATACACAGGACGAAAAAGATAAGGTTGCAGCAAGAAAAGAAGAACTCGAAAAAGAAATCGACGAGATTCTTCCTGGTACTCACGCTGTAGAAGATGAACCTGCAGCAGAAGAAAATACAGATGCAGCAGAAGCAGAAGTAACAGAAGATGATGATGATTTTGACAGCACAGATTTTGAACTTCCAGACCACATCATTCCGGAAGAACCACAGGATGATAATATTTTTGCTGCCCCTGCTCCGGAAGAACACAAGGCATTTGTAAACGAGATTCTTGGAAAACCTCAGGTAGAAGAATCAAAACAGATTGCAGATAAAGAAACAAACGAATATAAGGCACAGCTTAATTCAAACAATACATTAACTCTTCCAAGCGAAGAATTAAAACCTATGAAGCTCGATAACGAACCGGAAGGATTATTCTCGCCTGACACTGGCTTTGGATGGGAATCTTACCTTTTAACAAGACTCGATAATGAATTAAACCGAGCAACAGCCTCAGAAATTGATTTGGGATTATTCATCGTAAAGATTGCAGGTGTTTCAAGAAAAGATGAAATCACTAAAAAAATCTGTGATGTAATTTCTTCTCACTTCCAGTTCAAAGACTTAATCTTTGAATATAAAAATGATTCTTACGTTGGACTTAAAATCGGAAGCAACAGCGAACAGGCTTTCAACTTTGCACAAAAGCTTTATGTAGACCTTGCAAACGTATTAAACGGAAGAGCCAAAATCTACATTGGTGTAAGTACAAAGACAATAAGAATTATTTCCGGCGAAAGACTCTTAAAAGAAGCAGACGAAGCATTGATTCATGCACAGGAGGACGAAGATTCACCTGTTGTTGCTTTCCGTGCTAATGCCGATAAATACAGAGCTTTTGTAGAAAACAACTAATTCTTGTTTTCTTTATTTTCCATAGATTCTTTTAGTGCATCAATTGCACTCTGAAATTTCTGGATGCTTTGAGTGTCCGGAAATTTTTCTTTTAAAAGAGCAAGATATTTTTCGGCGTCGCTCACCTTTTTCTGCGAAATATAAATTGTAATAAGGTTTTCGTAGAATGAGCTTTTTGCACCCGAAGTTTCTATTAATTCAAGATAGATTTTAACTGCTTCATCCTTGTTGCCTTTCTGGGCATAAACGTAAGCAAGATTTTCTTTAAGGGTAGAATTTTCAGGATCTCTTTTGAGCAGTGTTTTAAACTTTTCTTCTGCACCATTCCAATCAGACTGTAGAACACTTATTTTTGCAAGCTTGTAATAGGCATCCCAGTATAAATCTTCGCAGTTTAGACATTCTGTATAATAGGTTTTAGCCTTGTCGTATTTTTTCTGGGAAAAATATTCGTCTGCAATAATCATGTACTGGTTATATAAATCAAGGTTTTTCTGTTCTTCCATGCCCGGAATAAGACGAGAAGTTGAATTACAAGAAGAAAGCCCTATAGTAAAAACAAGAGCAGCAAAAAGAGAAACAGTTAAAATGAATAAAGGCTTACGGATTTTAGCCAAGAACGATTTTTTCAATTTCATATAACTGTGATTTATATAATCCCGAAATATTGTGTCCGTAGTCTGCAATAAGCTGAATCATGTTTCTTGGAGCTTCTTTTGTATCGCAGCCGTTCAAACGGTCACCTGCATCGCCAAGTCCCGGCATGATGTATGCTTTTTCGTTCATTACAGGGTCGAGCCAGAGTGTATAACATGTGCAGTTTTCCAATGCACGGGTAACGCGAATGCTTCCTTTGAGAGTGGAAATTGTATTAAAGAACGCGATTGATTTTGGCTTTACTCCCTGACTCTGAAGGTATTTTACAACAGTTACAAGCGAACCACCTGTAGCGTTCATTGGATCTGCGAAAATCAAATCTTTTCCGTCTAAGTCTTCGAGCTTAAAGAAAGACTTGTTCAAATCCATTATGTATTCCATGTTCGATTCGTTTTTTGTATCGTTACGGCTTATTTTGAAAAGTGCAAATGGAGTTTTATATCCGTGTGAAGAATATTCTTCGATTTCCTTAGACATAATCATACTTGGTAAAAGGGCTCCGCGGAGCATTACACAGACTGCAGTATTTTCGATTTTATCGTCGATGTCCGGGATCTTATGAACGGCATAATTCTGTACAGGAAAATCAACCGGAGTTTTTACAATCATGTGGCCCTTTTTATCTGAATGCTGGTCTGTATAAGCCATGCGGAAAAGCATTTCATAAGCGCGCTGACTGTAATACATGAATTCCTGGTGATTAGTTTTTATATCGCGGAGCTTTGAAATTACACGGGAAGCTTCTGCGTGAGCTCCCTCTTCTGTTACAAAAGAATAAACTTTAATGCCAGGATGCTTTTTACAGATTTCCTGCATCTCGTGTCCCATCTTGTCGTAACCGTTTATGATTTTTTCTTCATCAACCGGGTCAAATGACTTCATCGTCTCCTTAAACATCACTTCGAGCTTCTGTAAATCTGCCATATCTTCAGAGGTCAGATATCCGTCTAAGTCTTCTGCTTTAAGAATGATTTTGTCATTTGCCATTTGATTACTCCTATAGTGCTAAAATTTTATATATCTGCTTTTTACTTAATTCTATATCAGAAATCTCTAAAATGGTAGGGCTGTCTGCGTTAGATGATGAATCTGTAAGACCAAAGGCAATCATTAAAATTGTTTTGCTCGCCTTTTTATATGCTTCGTTTTTAAAGTTGAAGGTCAAATCTAAAAGATAAGAATCTTTGCTCTTTGGATTCTGACGGAAAGCACCCCAGACAGAAAGAAGCTGCAGATTCAGGTTATTTCCCAAAAGCACGTGCAGATAGGTCGAAGGCTGAACTGTAAAGAATCTTATTTCTTCCCTTGAACCGCCCAGCCAGTCGTAGATTTGTTTGTCGAGGGAAGAAAAGTAGCCGTCCTGCCCTTCTTCTTCGCTTGAGTTTCTTATTACATCGTATGTCGAAAGCATTCCGTTTACATCGCGTCCAAGGACAATGTGATTATCCGAAGGGAATGCAACGTTCAGCTTATTCTGAGAATAAATTTCGTACTGATTTTTTGAGTTCACAGGATTAAAACTTGTCTTAGTCCATCCATTTTTAGAACTCAAAAGGCGTGGTACATATTTTACAGGAACATCAGATTCAATCGAAGCCTGAAGAACATTTTTGTAATTACTTCTGGAGATTCCGATATAAAGATGATTTACCCTTTGTGCAAGAGCCTTAATATCATCATCCGAAAGCTGTTCAACATTCGACCTTATGATTCTGGTTACTAAATCTTCATCCACCTTTTTCGGGATGGACAAGTAAAAACTGCTTGCAGAATCAATCAGATCTATTGCCTTTACGCTTGACTGTGCGTCTTCTGGAAGAGATTTACACGATGCAAAAAGCAAAGCCAGAACAATTACAAAAAGTCTTTTAAGCTTTTTCAATACTAATACCCCATGTCTTATCGTCAGCTTCTACCTGTGTGCTACCCGAAATTGAAGGTTTCCACTGGGCAGTAACTGCGAGTGTTTCGTTAGTAATAAAATCTTTGAACATGTTGAATGCCTGTTCAAGATCAGAGTCGCCTGTAATAGAAAGATTGATTCTGTCCTGAACTTCGAGTCCAGATTCCTTACGTAAGTTCTGGATACCACGGATAAGATCGCGGACATAACCTTCTTTTTTGAGTTCGTCTGTAATCTTTGAATCAAGACCAACCGTTAAAGTTCCTTCGTTCAAAACCTTAAGGTCATCTTTTTCAAAGCGTTCAACAATAACTTTTTCTGTATCGAGTTCAACCGAAGTTCCTTCAACATCGATTGTGAGTTTTGTTCCTTCAAGAATTGACTGAATCTGTTCGCTTGTTAAACCTGTGATTACGCTTGCTGCAGCCTTCATCTTAGGACCAAGTTCCTTTCCAAGAACCTTAAAGTTTGCCTTAGCTTTGTATTCAACAAGTTCATCTTCGCGTTCGTGGAAAACAACTTCCTTAACGTTTAATTCTTCGCGGATACAATCTTCCATTTCGGCAAGAACTTTCTTTTCGTCAGGATTTTTTGTTACAAGAGCGATTGAAGCAAGAGGCTGACGGTTTTTAAGGTTGAATGTATTTCTAAGACTGTGTCCCATAGAAACAGCCTTCTGAACAGTCTTCATCTTGAATTCGAGTTCTTCGTTAATCCAAGCCTTATTTACAACAGGATAATCGCAGAGGTGTACAGATTCCGGGTCGCCCGAAGTTTTAAGGTTCTGGTACATTTCTTCTGTGATGAATGGAACAAACGGAGCCGAAACTTGAGCAA
This sequence comes from Treponema sp., assembly GCA_016286365.1. Taxonomy (GTDB): domain Bacteria; phylum Spirochaetota; class Spirochaetia; order Treponematales; family Treponemataceae; genus Treponema_D. The sequence goes on along the minus strand of JAEESN010000001.1, from coordinate 25,890 downwards.
GAGTTTTAAGAGCAATGTAAAGTGCTTCGTATGCCTCTGCCTTGTCTGAATCGTTTTCTGATTTCCAGAATCGACGGCGGTTTCTTCTGATGTACCAGTTATTAAGATCGTCGATGAATTTTACGATTGGGTCTACGGCTGTAGAAAGGTCATAATCATCAAGGGCGTCTGAAACATCTTTGATTAATTTCTGTGTGATAGACAAAAGCCATGCGTCAAGTGGATTAGACGGAAGCTTTGAATCAAAAAGGTGTCCTGTAGGGCCTGCATTATCGATATTTGCATAAGTTACAAAGAACGAATATGAGTTCCACCAAGGAATGATGATTGATTTAAGAACATCGCGTACACCTTCATCTGAGTATCTTAAGTCGTCTGCCTTTACAACTGCAGAATGGATTAAGAAAAGACGGAGAGCATCTGCACCAAAGCGGTTGATTGCTTCTACAGGGTCTGTATAGTTTCTGAGCGACTTAGACATCTTTCTTCCGTCGGAAGCGAGTACAAGTCCGTTTACAATACAGTTCTGGAATGCAGGCTTATCGAAGAGGTGACTTGCGAGGATTGTAAGTGTATAAAACCATCCGCGCGTCTGGTCAAGACCTTCCGAAATAAAGTTTGCAGGGAAATGAGTTTCGAAGTATTCTTTATTTTCGAACGGATAGTGATTCTGTGCGTATGGCATGGAACCGGATTCAAACCAGCAGTCAAATACTTCAGGAATGCGGTACATTGTTTTTCCACACTTTGGACATTTGATTGTAATCTTGTCTACAAACTGTTTGTGTAAATCGTCAGGGTAAATACCAGATAATTCTTTTAATTCGTCGCGTGAACCCACGCAGAGTGTGTGATTACATTCAGGGTCTTCGCACTTCCAGATTGGAATCGGGTTACCCCAGTAACGGTTACGGCTTACTGCCCAGTCGCGGCTTCCTGCAAGCCATTTACCAAAGCGTCCTTCTTTGATATGTGAAGGCTGCCATTTAATCTGTGAGTTTGCACGCAAAAGTGCTTCGTGATGATCTGCTACCTTTACGAACCATGAACCGATTCCACGGTAGATTAAAGGAGAACCACATCTCCAGCAGTGAGGGTAAGTATGCATGTGCTGTTCTTTTTTAATCAGCTTACCTTCCTGTTTAAGGCGGTCCATGATATCTTTATCGCAGTCTTTTACAAAGCGTCCAATATAATCAGAAACAGGATTGATAAAGCGGCATTCTGCGTCGATTGGTTCAACTTCCGGAACGCCGGAACCTGCAAATACTTTGTGGTCGTCTTCACCAAAGGCAGGAGCAATATGAACAATACCGGTACCATCGTCTGTAGTAACGTAGTCTGCATTGAACATTCTGAATGCACCTTCTGTACACTTAAAGCCTGAATCTGCTTCGCACTTAGCGGCATCTGCGTATTCTTTAAAATATGGGAATAAAGGTTCGTAGCGTGCACCAATAAAATCTTTACCCTTGCGTGTATAAATGATTTCGTAATCTTCTTCGTTTTTGTAGTAAGCAGAAAGACGTGCCTTTGCAAAGATATAAAAATCACCTGATTCCTTGTCGCGGATTTTTACGTAATCGAGTTCAGGGCCCATACAAAGACCAAGGTTAGACGGAAGTGTCCATGGAGTTGTTGTCCATGCAATAAAATATGTTTTTCCGTTAGTCATATCCGGGTCGTCGATTGCAGCCGGTGCTTTTGTAATCTTAAAGCGAACGGTTACAGTCATATCGTTTACATCTTTATAGCCCTGTGCAAGTTCGTGAGTAGAAAGAACGGTTGAACAGCGTGGACAATAAGGGAGGATGTATTTTCCTTCGTAGATAAGATTTTTATCCCACAAAGATTTACAAACCCACCAGATTGATTCCATGTATTCAGGGTTCATTGTTTTGTAGTCGTGATCAAAATCAACCCAGCGTCCCATACGTGTGATTGTCTGACGCCATTCCGATGTATAGCGGAGAACAGATGCCTTACATGCTTCGTTAAATTTATCTACACCCATCTGTTCGATTTCGTGCTTAGAGTTGATTCCAAGTTCCTTTTCTATCAGGTTTTCGATTGGAAGACCATGACAGTCCCATCCAAAGCGGCGTTCAACTTTTTTGCCCTTCATTGTCTGATAGCGTGGAATAATATCTTTAATAGTTGACGGAATAAAATGACCAAAGTGTGGAAGACCTGTTGCAAACGGAGGTCCATCAAAGAAAACGTATTCTTCTGCATCCTTTCTCTGATCTAATGATTTCTGGAAAATTTTATTATCTTCCCAGTATTTGAGGATTTCTTCTTCCTGTTTTGGAAAATCTACTTTAGGGTCAACCGGTTTAAAGCTCATGAATTTGTCCTTATATTTAAATATTTTATTAATCCCGATTATGCCATAAAACGCAAAAATATTCTATATAAACGGACTATTCAAATTTTTAATCTACGCGTTTTTCGTCTTCGGCTTTCTTCTTGCTGTAGGTAAAAAGTGAGTATCCCTGAACGTTGTATTTTTTAAGTTCCTTTACGGTTTCGCTTGAAGGATAGATTGCTTCAGCTTTAGAAAGATAGGTTTTTGCAGAAGATTTATCCTTTAATTCAAAGTACATCTGAGATAAAAACATGTTTGCATAAAATCTTTCCGCATCGTTTCTTGCATAAGTAACTGCATCTTTAAATGACTGAAGAGCCTTTTTATTGCTTCCACCGTTTATGCCCGGAGCCCAGTAATACCACTGTCCCATGTGAGTAAGGCAGTAGGAATTTTTAGGGTCGATTTTAAGACATTCCTGATAGTAATTTTTTACTGTCATACCGTATTTCATAGCCCCGCTCATTGGAGAATAAGACATATAGCATGAATATAAATCTGCTGTAAGGACGTAAACCCAACCGGATGTATTATTTTTATTATTTTTAATAAAGGCTTCGTTTTTGTCTGCCTGTGATATAAGTTCTTTTTTAAGAGCTGCTTCTGTTCCCTTTTCTTCCCAGGTATAATTATATTTTTCCAGGATGTAAAAAGAATCTATAATCAGTTTTTCCTGATTTGTATAATTTGCATAAGGATTTGCGGCTTTGTATGAGTTTAATGCTTTTACAGCATCCTTTTTTTCTTTATTTGCAGTGAGTTCCATACGAAGCTTCATAAAATTATCGATATATTTCTGACCGTTAGCAGAAATTGTAGTTTGTGCATGAATATTTATAAATAAAAATGAGAATAAAGCGATCAATAAGGTCTTTTTAGTTTTCATGATGATTTCTCCTTTATCTGTATTAGCTTTGTAATATTTCTATATTATATAAAAAAATTAACACAAAAGGGTTTCATTTTCAACGAAAAAATAATCAGTATAAAACTCTGTTATAAATGACATTTCTTCTGGTTTTGTAAAATTAAAGTGATTATTATGCTTGATTAATATTTTATTAACAGTTAAGATTTTATTCTAGAGGTATAAGATGAAAACCATACCAATATTTTTTGCGGTTGATAACAATTATTTTCCGTACATGGCTGTTACATTAAAATCACTTCTTGAAAATGCATCCCCAAAATACTTTTATAAATTTCATGTACTTTCTTCTTCAGACTTGAATTCTGAATGGAAAAAAAGTGTAGAAAAATGCTTAACTCCTTATTCTTCTATTGAATATTTTGATATCCGTCCTGCAATGGAAAAAATCAAGCAGGATTTACATGTTCGTGATTATTATTCTTTAGATACATACAACAGATTCTTTATTGACACACTCTTCCCTCAGTACAACAAGGTTATCTATCTTGATGCAGACATCGTTGTCACAGGTGATATTTCAAAGCTTTACAGAAAGAATATTTCTAACTACCTTGTAGGCTGTGTTCCTGAACAGGTAATGCAGAAATACAGAGTATTCGGTGAATATGTAGAAAAGGTTTTGGGTTGTAAGCTTAAGACATATTTTAATGCCGGAATGCTTTTGATGAACACAAAGATGTTCCGCGCATACAATGTCCAGAAGCGCTTTATCAATCTTTTAAAGCAGTATAAATTCCGCGTTACACAGGACGAAGATTATTTAAACGTAATCTGCCAGAACAAAACAAGAATCCTTGATTTTGGCTGGAACAAAATGCCTTTTGATGACAAGAAATTTAAATGCCGCAAGGTAAACCTCATCCACTATAATCTTAACTGGAAGCCATGGAGATACAAGCACGTTATTTTCGAAGAGGAATTCTGGAAATATGCAAAGATGACTGACTTCTACGAAATGATTAAAAAAGGTCGTGAAGATTATACCTACAAGCAGAAGATGGATGATACAACTCAGTTCGAAAATCTTAAAAAGCTTGCACAGTCAGAAATTGATAATCCTAACAACTATAAAAACGTTCTTGACATGAAGACAAGTTTCCTTAAAAAAGGAACACAGCTTTTCTTAAATCTTCCCGGAATAAAGAGTTTATACAGATTTATTAATTCAAACGGATATAAGATTGCCTATGTGTATCGAAAAAGACAAAGAAAGACTCGCCGTACTCGCTAGAATAGACGAATACGAAAGAAAAAGATGGTTCAACAAAGATGTTGAAAATGATCCTCCGACAATTCCGCTCACAGCAGATAAGGTGGATTATCTTCAGAAAAAATTAAAGAATAAGATTTTATCTTACTTTATAAACAAAAAGGCCTATAAATTCATCCTGGACCTGATTAAAAACGGTCAACTTGTAATAAAAGAAATCAAGGGAATAGAAAACTTTGAAAAGCTTTTAGATCAGGGTGTTATCCTTACCTGTAACCACTTTAATGCCTTTGATAACTTTGCTATCCACAACATGGTTCATCCATACATCGGAACAAATCTTTATAAAGTAATCCGCGAAGGAAACTTCACTTCTTTCCCGGGCCTTTACGGACTTTTCTTCCGCCACTGTAATACACTTCCTTTAAGCTCAAACTTCTCCTGCATGAAGCTCTTTATCGATGCCGTAGCAACTCTTTTAAAGAAAAAGCAGAAAATCTTAGTTTACGCTGAACAGGGAATGTGGTGGAATTACAGAAAGCCTCGTCCTCTTACAAACGGTGCATTCAATCTTGCTGTAAACAGCATGGCTCCGGTTTTACCAATCTTTATCACAATGGAAGATACAGATAAAATCGGCGGCGACGGATTTCCTATCCAGGCTTATACAATAAATGTTCTTGAGCCTATTTATCCGGATCCGAATAAATCTCGCAAAGAAAACATCGAATACATGCGCGACAAGAATTACGACATGTGGAAGGAAGTTTACGAAAAGACTTACGGAATTCCGCTTGAATATCTGCCCGAAGAAAAATAAGCGATGAAAAAAGAACAGAAAGTAATTTATTACACCGATGAACTCAAAAATGAATTTTCAACTATAGAAATTACTCCGCGTAAAATCGATGGGAAATACGACTACGGAAAGAATAATTTTAAATGGAAATTCCTTCACTGGTTCTGGTATACGCTTACCTTCCGTCCTGTTTCGGGCTTAGTATTAAAGCTTGCAGTTCATCACAAAATAATAAACAAAGAAGTTTTAAAACCATATAAGCATAAGGCATATTTTATGTATGCTAATCACACAAATGCTGCGTGCGATCCTTTTATTCCGGCCCAGGTTGCAAAGCCTAATCACATCTGGGTAATCGTTCATCCAAACAATGTTTCCATGCCGATTTTAGGAAGAATTAATCCTTACCTTGGAGCACTTCCCCTCCCCGACGATTTTGAAGCGGCTAAAAACTTTATGAACATCATAAAAATGAGGATTGAACAGAATCACCCTGTGATGATTTATCCTGAAGCACACATCTGGCCTTACTACACTAAGATAAGACCATTTGCAGAAACTTCGTTCAGATATCCGGTACAGTATGATGTTCCGACCTTCTGTTTTACAAACACTTATCAGAAAAGAAGATTTTCTTCCAAACATAGAATCGTAACTTATGTAGACGGACCATTTTTTGCAGATAAATCGCTTTCGCCAAAAGAACAGAAAATGGATTTAAGAAACAAGGTCTATAATGCGATGACAGAACGAACAAAAAATAATAATATGGAAATAATCAAATACATAAAAAAAGAGGAAAGCAATGATTAATTTATTATATGCCGGAAACTACAAGGTATTCGATGGTATTCTTTCGTGCTCAATTTCTATCATGAAAAGAACAGAAACTAAAGAGCCATTTAATATCTTTTTATTCACTATGGATGTTCATCACCTTCGTGAAGATTACACACCGATTACAGACAAACAGGCTAAATTTCTTGAACAGGTTATAAAAACTTATAATCCCGAGAACAAGGTTACTAAAATCGATGTTACAGATATTTACAACAAGGAATTTGCAAACAGTCCTAACGAACAGTGCTATTGCTCTCCTTATACCCTTTTACGCCTCTTTGCAGATTTAGTTCCACAGATTCCGGATAAGATTCTTTATCTTGATGCTGACCTCTTATTCAACCGCGATATCACTCTCCTTTACAACAAGGATGTAACTGATTACGAATATGCTGCGGCAAAGGATCACTACGGAAAAATCATCCTCTTCTGGATCCGCAAATTCATGAATGCCGGTGTAATTTTGTTCAACATCAAAAAATGTAAGGAAACAGGTCTTTTCGAAAAATCACGCGTAGAAATTAAAACACATAAACTTACATTTGCAGACGAAAGCGCAATCATCCGAAGTACTACTAAACAGCTTAAAATCTCGCAGCGTTTTAATGACCAGAAGTTTATGTACAAGGACACTGTAATCCGCCATTTTTCAAAGCGTCTTTTCTACACACCTTATCCGCATACAGAAAATATCAAGCAGTGGAACTGGGCAAAGATGATGGCAAAATTTAAGTATCTTTGTTTTGCTGATGTCCTGGAAGAATATATTTATTATATAAATAAGTTCAACCGCGAATACAATAAATAAACAAAAGCCCTGTGAAAATCACAGGGCTTTAATTTTGCATATTGAATATTTTTTGGATGATTTTATTGTGCGACTGTTGCAGAAGTGCTTGTATTTTCCAAAGCTTTGCGCTCTGCTTCCAGCTGTAGCTCTTCTTTTCTTTTTTTGATTACGTCTCTTGGGCGTGGTCCCCATTCTTTTTGTACTGCCCTTGTCTTTTGAACAAGAACATTGTATTTTTCAAGCTCATCGATTAAGTCCCAGTGAAAATCAAGATCCAAGTCTGCATCTGCAAATGGTCCGCGTGGCATAGGTGCAATAATGCTGTTTTGAATGCGTACGATTTCTATAAGGTCATCGTAGGTTTCTTTATCTGCAACCTTTACAAGATATGGCTCCTGTTTTGGAATCATAAGGGTTTTATCTTCGTTGAATAAATAATTGTTTTCGTCAAACTTAAAGGGTGCTACAACATTTCTGATTGTGTGGCTTCTTCCTGTAACGCATGAATAAACAGTTCCTGCAGAATAGATGTGTTTATAAACTTCGTATAATTTTTCGTCGTAAATAAGGCGTGCGTTATCGGGACTAAAATCGCTGTCGGTTCTCCAGAAGCGTACATCAAAATATTCATTACCGTTTACATAAAAACCCGGGATATTATCGCGAACATTCTGACGGCATGCTTTAATTCCTTCTGAGTATGCATTTCCGCGCCAGAAACCGTTACTTGTGATTATAGGATTATCATCTTCGTCGTAGGTAAGATTTTTTACAAAAAAGTTCAGATACATCTTTCCGTCTAAAACTGCAACGGGAACATAATTAATTTCGCGTTTAGAATACACAAGACGGATTTCCCATGCGTTGTCAGGTTTATCTGAACGATCTATATCGTTAACCGAAAATGTTATGTGCTCACAGTCTTTTTCTGTTGCATCGTTGATTACTACAGGACGTTCGTTTCGCTTTGCACGAGGCTCTGCAGTAAAATCAAGGTAATAGCCGTAGAACATTTTCAGAAGGATTACAATTTCAGGATTTTTATCATCTGGATTTTTCTCGATAAACACAAATCTGTCCTTACCTTCCCAGATTCCGCATAATTCATCGGGAATTGTTTCCTGGCAAAATACAGGAGAGATTAAGAAAAAAAGCAGAATAAGTAAAAATCCTTTTTTCATAAGTAGAATATCGGCATTTTTTTCATTATACTTTATTTATGACTTACTTAGGAAAAATTGGGGAATTAACCCTCAAGGGCTCGAATAAACAGGAATTTGAAAATCTTTTAGTACATAACGTACGCGACTGCCTTTCGGGAAAGAACGTAAAAATCAAACTGATTGCAGGCCGCCTTTATATAGATTGCGAAGAAGAAGACAAAGAGGCTGTAGAATTTACATTAAACCATCTTCTTGGAATTACAGGCTGGGCATTAACTAAAACATGCGAAAATGACATAAAAAAAATCACAGAAACTGTATACCAGGTTGCAGAAGAAGCTCATAAAAAAGGAGCAAAAACCTTTAAGATTGATTCACGCCGCGCATATAAAACCTTCCCTCTTAATTCATACCAGATAAACTGCGAAGTTGCAGGACCTGTAGAAGCTTTGATGAAGGTTGATGTTCATAATCCTGATGTTACGATTTATGTTGAGCTTCGTGAAAAAACTTATGTTTATACAGATGCTAATAAAGGCTGCCGAGGACTTCCGGTAGGTTCAAGCGGGAAAGGACTTTTACTTTTAAGCGGGGGACTTGATTCTCCTGTTGCAGGATACAGAATGCTTCGCCGCGGTATGAAAATCGAAAGCTGTTATTTTCATTCCTACCCTTACACTTCCGAAGAAGCAAAACAGAAGGTTGTAACACTTGGACAAAAGCTTGCCTATTACGGAATTAAAACTTACCTGAACATCATTCCTTTTACAGAAGTTCAGATGAAGATTAAAGAAAAGGCTCCCGAAGCGTGGTCTACCCTTATGCTCCGCGTGTGCATGATGAAGGTAGCAAACCTCCTTGCAAAAAGATGTAATGCTAAATGCATCATAACAGGGGAAAGCGTTGGACAGGTTGCAAGCCAGACAATAGAAAACATGACAGTTACAGAGCATTTTGCAGAATACCCAATGATGCGTCCTCTTTGCGGAATGGATAAAGAAGAAATCATTCGTGACTCAGAGTTTATAGATACATACGAAACATCGATTCTTCCATACGAAGACTGCTGTGTTTTATTCAGCCCAAAGCACCCTGTTTTGCGCGGAAGTGTTGAACAGGCAGAAGAGATTTATAAAGAACTCGAAGTTGATGAGCTTATTAAAAAAGCATACGAAGAGCGCGAAATTGTAAAACTCACCTTTGGCGATGAACCTGAATGGAAAACCTGGAAAGACGTAGAATGAAAAAAGAAGAAAAAAAAGAACTTTTTAATTTACTCAAAACAATAGATGCTTCGAACGAAGGCTACCAGAGGGAATGTTTTAAGACAGAGCCAGAGTTCGAAGATGATGTGGAAATTGCAGCAGAGGCAAAAGAAACGATTTCTTCTCCGTCTATAGAAACTGCTTTATCGACAGTACAAACTGTTTCTCCGGCTGTCACAGAAAACTCCCCTTCAGTAAATCAATCTATAGTTGCCACAGGAAATGCAGACACATCATCAGAAACTCCTCCTTCCCCACAGGGACTCACACTCCAGACACTCACAGATAAAATTAAAAAATGTACAAGGTGCGACCTTTGCCAGAGTAAAATCCATATTGTTTATGGTGACGGAGTGAGTAATCCGGATGTTCTTGTTATTGGTGACTGTCCTGATTACGATGCAGATATAAAAGGCTATCCTGCCGTAGGAAAAGCTGGTGAACTTTTAGACAAAATGCTTATGGCAATAAAGCTTGATCGTAAGACAAACTGTTACATCACAAATGTTATAAAATGCAGACCGCCTCAGGATAGAGAGCCTTCATCGGAAGAAAAGGATGCATGTTTTTCTTTTTTAGAGGCACAGATAAAAGTTTTAAAACCAAAGATGCTTTTGTGCCTTGGACGAATTGCGGCCCAGACAATCCTTGATTCAGAAGATTCAATGTCGAACATGCACGGAAACTTTTATGAATATAACAAAATCCCACTCATGGTAACTTATCATCCGAATGCCTTATTAAAAAATGCAGAATTAAAAAAGCCTGCCTGGGATGATCTTAAAAAATTCCGCTCAAAGCTCGACGAAATCTCAAAATAAAGAGGAAAAAATTTGTATCTACAGGTTATATTAAACTTACCGCTTAATCAGCCTTTTACATACTCATACATTCCTCCAGAAAAAGAAGATCCAGAATTAAAACCCGAAATCGGAAAGCGTGCCGAAATAATGTTTGGAAATAAAAAAACAACCGGGTTTATTACAGAAATATCAGAGACAATTCCAGAATCCTGCGCCGTAGATGAAAGCAAAATCAGGCCGATTAAAAAAATCTTAGATAAAGAGCCACTCTTTGGAAAAGAACTGATTGACCTTGCTTTGTGGGTTTCGCACTATTATTTATGTACTTTTGGCGAAGCAGTATTTTCCATGATTCCTTCGGGAAGGCGTGAAAGTTCTGCAGGTGGATTTAATTTTGAAGAAGAAGTTTCGGCCCAGAAGAAGAACGTACTTTCGGACGAACAAAGCAAAGCCGTAGAAGATATTTTTAAACAGAATAAATCACTCTATCACTATTTATTCGGACCAACAGGAAGCGGAAAAACAGAAGTTTTTTTACAGATTGCAGAAAAGGTTTTAGAAAAAGGCCAGGGAGTAATCTACCTTGTTCCCGAAATTGGATTAACAGGCCAGGTTATAAAATCTGTGACAGAGCGTTTTGGAAACACAGCTGCAGTAATCCATTCAGGACTCACCCCAAGCCAGAAGCTTAATCAGTGGCATAGGATTATGCACAAGGAAGCAAGGATAATCGTAGGAGCCAGAAGTGCGGTTTTTGCGCCTGTTCCAGATCTTGGATTAATCATCATAGACGAAGAACACGATAACTCATATAAATCAGGAAATAATCCAAGGTATCACGCTAGACAGGTTGCCATGCACCGCTCTTCTACCTTAAAAATTCCTTTGATAATGGGAAGCGCCACTCCATCTGTAGAAGCCTGGTACGGGATGAAAACAGGAACAATCATAACACACAGGCTTACAAAAAGGCTTGCCGGCGGACAGATGCCGAAAATCCAGTGCATAGATTTAAATTATTTTAGTAACGAAAGCTGTATTTCTAAACCGCTGGAAGACGAAATAAATAAGTCGCTTAAAAACGGGCAGCAGGCAATTTTATTTTTAAACAGGCGTGGCTTTACACACTTTTTCCGCTGTAATTCCTGCGGCTATGAACTTAAATGCAAAAACTGTTCTGTCCCACTCACCTACCACAAAAACATAAACAGATTAAAATGTCATTACTGCGGCTGGTCTGTAATTCCTCCTCAAAGCTGTCCTGAATGCGGCTCTCTGGAAATTGGTTCAAGCGGTTTTGGAACAGAGTTTATAGAAGCAGAAGCCCGTGCAAAGTTTCCTAATGCAAAAATATTACGGCTCGACACGGATGCACTTAAAAATAAGGATGAACTTTTAACAAAGCTCGACGAATTTCGCCGCGGTGAATACGACTTACTTTTGGGAACACAGATGGTGGCAAAGGGGCTTAATTTTCCAAAGCTCCAGCTTGTCGGTGTTATTATGGCAGACGCGGGGCTTCACATGCCTGATTTTAGGGCGGCCGAGCGGACTTTTTCTCTTATTACACAGGTGGGCGGAAGAGCCGGCCGCTATAACCCGGATGGTAAGGTAATAGTACAGACGTATAGTCCAGGTCGCGAACCGGTTTACTTCGCATGTAAGGGCTTAATCAGCGAATTTTACGAAAACGAATTAAACGAAAGAAAACTCATGGATTTTCCTCCGTTCTCGCGTCTTTTACGCATAGTTTTCCGCTCGTTTAATAAAAAGCTCGCGCTGGATACTGCAGAAGATGCAGCAAAAATACTTGCATCAGAATCACCAAAGAATGTAGATATAATTGGCCCGGCCGAATGCCCGATCGAAAAAATCAGCAATAATTTCCGCTATCAGATTATTTTAAAAGGAAGCTCGATTATTCCACTGCAGGCGGCAGCCAGAAAGCTTTTATTTGAATACACTCACAATCAATATGTTTATATTGAGTACGACGTAGACCCCGTTTCGCTTTTGTAAACGGAAAATACACAGTTTTTGCTTAAATCCCGGCGCCGTGCTTATACATGCCGCCTTACACCATCATATTTTATCTTGTATAAAAATAATCCCTGTGGAGGAGCTGTCATTCCGGCTTTAGTGCGGTCTTTAGAAAGAAGGATTTTTTCCATTGAATCTTCGCGGGCATTGTATTTATCTAAATTGATTAAGGTTCCGGTAAGCGTTCGAACCATCTTCCACAAAAATGCATTTGCTTCTATTTCGAAAACAAGTAAATCGTTTCCCCATCGGTCTTTCTGCATAAAAAAATATGCATTATCTATATAGCGGTTTGTAGAAACACTTAAATCTCCGCTTGCGGCAAAGGCTGCACAGTCAAGCTCACCTCGTAAGCACGAAGCAAAATGATTGAGCTTTTCAAGATTCGGAGTATAGTTTTTTATAAGCCAGGTATAGCGCATGTTATCGGCAGAGGTTGTATCACAAGTACACATAAAATACCTGTATACGCGGCTTGTGGCATTAAAGCGTGCATCAAAGTCAAGGGGAACTTCTTTTGAATCCAGAATGCGTACATCGTCCGGAAGAAATGTATTTAAAGCACGAACATAATTTGGGGCTGGAATTGAATCAATTGGAGAAATAAAGTTTGCAGTCTGACCAAGAGCGTGAACACCGCTATCTGTACGGCCTGAGCCATGTAAATCAGTTTTTACTTTGTGAATTTTAAAAAGTGCTTTTTCTATTTCTCCCTGAACGGTTCTTTCGGCTTCGTTACCGGATTTATCATCCTGTCTCTGCCATCCGCAAAAATCGGTTCCGTCGTAAGAAACAGTTAAAAGTATATTTCTAGATGTCATCGTCGTTTACTTCTTTTGCAAGCTTATCGTATAAATCTCGTGCGTGTTCAAGAAGAGGTCCCGGTTTATTTTTAGAAGACTTACCAAGACCAAAGATTCGGGCAATAGCAGTTTTAGATTCACTTAATTTTTTAAGACGGAGCTGAATGTCGTCTGTCTGACCGTATTTATATTCAAGTAAACCGCAAAGATAGATTACGCCATCCCAGCCGTAGTTTTTATCCATATCCGGGCCCATATTACCAAGGGTTGAACTTTTTTCCACACGGTTTGTTTCGTTTATTACAGCCTGCTGATAGAAGAACAAAGCCTTTCTGTAAAAAACCTGAGAAATATAATCATAATTGTGGCCACTGCATCTCTGATGAATTTCGTTTGTAAGCCATGCAAGGCGTAAAGAAATGATTGCCTTCTTCATTGTAGGAATCATATCGGGGTCTGCATCATCATAAGTCATTAAAGCAAGATAATACATTGCAGCACCATCAAAAAGGGTTCTTTCATTCTTTAAGTCAAAATAAGGGAAAATATTATTACATGCCTGCTTGCGTTTTTCTGAGTGATCGAACATGCGGTCTGCAACTTCTGTTTTTTTAATATCAGTAAAATCGTTCCAGAAGAAAGCAGCAAAACAGTTAGGACAGGCACCAACTTCGTAAATCAGAGGATAAACTTTTCCGTATTTTGCAGAAGGGATATAATCACGGTGCAGTTCTTCGGAAAGATTTCCCGCATTCATACGTCCGTTACCGCTTCGCATTATTTCTTTTGGGAAGGGCTTTTTACATACGGGACAGGTACATTTATCTTTAGACCAGTAAGAAAGTGACGGTTTTTTTTCCGGATCTGTTGGTTTTTTAGAAGATGTTGCACTCATTTTTATACCTCACCTTTATTTTAATACATTTATTGCTCTATGACTACAAAAGCCGCAGCATATTCTTTTTCGTGTGAGATGGAAAGATTGATTTTTCCACCCGGACAGATTTTTGCAAATATTTCTTCGGCTGATTTTTCTAATTTAATTTCGGGTTTTCCCTGCTCGTTGTTTACTACAAAAATATCTTTTAATTCAAATCCTTTTAATCCGGTTCCAAGCGCCTTAGAAAAAGCTTCTTTTACGGCAAAACGCGATGCATAATATTCACTCGCCCTGGAAGAAGCATCAAACTGCCTTATTTCGCCGGGATTAAAAAATCGCTTAATAAAAGATTCGTCTTCTGCAAGCTTCTGGAATCTTTCGATTTTACATACGTCAACACCAATTCCAAAAACCATTTTTACTCCAGAACCATATTTGCGTTTGCATCATAAACAGAAGAAGAAAGACTTACCTCTTCGAGTGTTACAGTTACGTTTTCTACAGACTTTTCGAGCACCTTGAAAGAAGACGGAAGATTGATTACAAGCGGAAGTTCATAAGTTCCAGGCTCGTGAATTGTCGAAACATCTACATAAACAGAATTTTTTGGAAGTTCGTATGCTTCGAGCGTTGCCATATTTCCTTCGACTTTAAATGTAACTTCGGGAGCATCGCCTTTAAGAGCCATATTCGCATTAAGTCCCTTTAATTCAACAGGAATTTTTTCAAAGTCGCGCTGAAGTTCAATTGCTTCGATTTCTACAGTAACTTCGTAAGGTCCCTTATTCGTAATATCCAGGGCATTGCTTATTTCCTTACAGTTTACGCTGATTGTAAATGAGCTTTTAGCATTGTCTACTTCGATCATTTCGGTTTTGATTTCGGCAGTATTTTCGAGCAGTGATTCAGGACCAATTACTTCTACGTATTCAGGATTAACCTGTACTTTAGAAACCTCGTAGCCGTGAAGACATTCGCCAACAATCGAAGGAACAACCTTTATATACTGAATGCTCTTTTTTTCTACCTGTACCTTTACATACTCAGGAGAAACACGAATCTCGAAAGGATTATTAAGTAAAAGCTCAGGATTAATATCGATATTTACAGGAACAGAATATTCACCACTTTTTGGAAGAGCATCCAGGATTACAGAAGCAGTGATATCCGATGAATGAACCTGGGTAATCTGATCTGCATTTGCACGGATTGTAACTGTAACAGATTTCTTTTTTCCGTCTACGTGAGTAACAGAGCCGTTTTCAATCATTGTTAAAGGAACAACAAAACTTCGTTTTTCTATTGCAGAAACCTGATGGAAAATATATAAACCGATTGCGATTGCAAGACAGAGTAATTTTATAAACCATTTGTCGAGGAGTTTTTCAGTTAACTGCTTTAGTTTCATCTGTTACCTCCTCTGTATTTTTAGATTCAGAAGTAATTTCAAGAAGGCTTTCAAGAATCTTTCGAACTTCTTCTACGCTTAAGTCATAGTTTAATTTTGAATCATAAGCCAGGCTCAAAGCACCTGTTTCTTCGGATACGACAAGAACAACCGCATCGGAAACTTCAGAAAGACCTAATGCCGCACGGTGACGTGTTCCGAATGTTTTTTTGATGTTGTAATCTTCGCTGAGCGGAAGAAAACATCCGGCAGCAATAAGTTTACCGCCCTGAATAAAACATGCTCCATCGTGTAAGGGGGTGTCGTGCCCGAATACAGTAACTAAAAGACCGGAAGATAAATCGGCATTAAGCTTTGTTCCTGTCTGTATGATATTTTCGAGCCTTGTGTGTCTTAAAAAAACTGCAAGCATACCGCGCCTCTGATTGGAAAGCATGTCTGCGGCAGTCAAAACTGAATCGATATATGTGTCTTTGGAACGAGTACCAAAAGAAAGCCACTGGTTCTGCCCTATTCTTAAAAAGAGCTTACGGATTTCGGGCTGGAAGATTACTGCAAACGCAATTACAAGACCGGGAGCAGCAATACGCATGAGCCAGATGATTGTATTTAATTTAAAGATTACGGCAATTACAAAAGCACTTCCGATTATGATTGCTGATTTAAGAATCTGAAAGCTGTTTGTCTTCTGCATAAAATCATAAATCTTATAAAGCAGAAAACATAAGATTCCTACATCTAAAACAGGAGCAATAAAATCATAAATGTATAAAAATTTGCTGTATAATTCCATAAAACTTACTGAATATTATATCATACTAAAGCAAATATTTCATTACATTTAATGAATCTAAAGTCTCTTTTACATCGTGAACACGAAGGATTTTTGCCCCTTTTATAACAGAAATTAAGTCAGCAGTTACTGTTCCTGTAAGCCTTTCTTCTACATCACGCCCTGTCATATTTCCGATTACACGCTTACGCGAAAGCGCCATTAAAAGAGGATAGCCTGAACTGCATAATTTTTCTGTATCTTTTATAAGGCTGATATTTTCTTCGTTAGTTTTTCCAAAGCCGATTCCGGGGTCCAGGATGATTTTTTCTTTTTTGATTCCGTGAGCTATTGCAAAATTCGCTCTTTCTAAAAGATAATCAGAAACTTCTTTTGTGATATTTTCAGAGCTTTCATGATTTTCGCTTTTGTTATAGCCGTGCATCAAAATTACAGAAAGATTTTTTTCTGCTGCGTAATCAGCAAGAGCGGGGTCTGACTCAAAAGAAGAAACATCATTTAAAATATCTGCTCCTTCTTCGTACGCTGCCTTCATCACTTCTTTTTTTCTTGTATCTACAGAAATTACTACATCTGATTTTTTTCTTAGCGCTTTAATCACCGGGACAATTCTTTTTATCTCTTCTTCTTTGCTTACTTGTGTAAAGCCGGGTCTTGTAGATTCTCCGCCAATGTCGATTATATCTGCACCCTGATCCAAAAGTTCAAAAGCTTTATTCACACCACCGCGGCTCTTAGAAAAAAAAGAATCAGGAGTTGCGTTTACAATTCCCATAATAAATGCCCTGCGCTCTGTAGAAATTGTTCTTTCTCCAAAAGTCATCTTAAGCACGTGAAAGCTCCTTTACGGCATTTTCTATTGCTTTAGAAGAAAGTCCTGCTTCGTCTAAAACTTCGGCTCTTGTTCCGTGATCAAAATATCTGTCTTTAAAACCTAGAATCTTTGTATTGTAAATTTTATTTTTATAGAGGATGCTGTTTAGATATTCGCTTATGCCGCCTGTAATCACTCCGTCTTCTACAAAAACAATTCCATAATATTTTTTAGCAATGCTGGTAAAATATTCTTCGTCTAAAGGTTTAATGAATCTTAAAAGATAGATATCTGCATATCCGTCGCTTAAAAGAACTGAACGCACGGCAACCTTAACTTCCGAAAACATTCCGCCTGTAGAAACAACAAGGATTTTATGTTTGATTTTTTCGAGTTGTGATTCTGGTATATTCCCGATAGTAAGCTCGCTGCACGGAATAAAAATACCCCTTCCCTTTTCTACAGGAGTATTAAACTGATTAAGTTCTGAAGGGCACGAAAGCTTTGGATACCTTATTACAGTTGCAGAAGAATCGTTTAAAGCATAATCAAAACAAAGGTCCAAATCCTTCTGACTTACAGGACTTAAAATATTAAGATTAGGGATGGACCTGAATAAGGCAATATCAAAAACACCCTGATGAGTTACTCCATCGTCGGGAACGGCGCCTGCCCTGTCCAGCATAAAAATTGCATGAGCATTTTGAAGGCTCACATCGTGAATCATCTGGTCAACGGCGCGCTGGATGAATGTAGAATAAATGCAGACAACAGGGATTAAACCGCCACGGGCAAGTCCACCTGCAAAGGTTACCGCATGCTCTTCTGCAATTCCAACATCAAAAAAACGCTCCGGATATTTATAAGAAAATCTTGTAAGCCCCGTACCCTTTGCCATAGCCGCAGTTATACATACAATCTTATCGTTTTGGGAAGCTTTATCTACAATCATGTTGCTGAATGCTTCTGTAAAACTTAAAGTGTCGAATTTTTCTACAGTACCGTCGCTTATCTGGAAAGGCCCGATCCCGTGGAAGAGCTCGGGATTATTTTCTGCAGGGCTGTAGCCTTTTCCTTTTTTAGTAACAACGTGAACAACAACAGGACGATGAAGTTTTGAAACTCTTTTTAATACTTTTTCTAAAACCTGTTCATTGTGACCGTCGAGCGGACCAACGTATTCAAAACCCAAATCGGTAAAAAGATTATTTGTAAGGATAAGACCTTTTAAAGACCTCTTGATGCGGAAGATGATTTTTTCGAAAAAGCGACCAAAATATGGAATCTTATCTATGCACTTATCTACGTGGTATCTGAAGGTCTGATACTTTGGAGACATGGAAAGACGGCTTAAATAACGCGAAAGAGAGCCCGTATTGTGATCTATGGACATCTGATTATCGTTTACGATTACAATAAGGTTTTTACAAAGCTGACCTGTATGAGAAAGTGCTTCGAAAGCCATGCCTCCTGTTAATGCACCGTCTCCTATTACTGCAATTACCTTGCCTTCTTTGTGTTCTATTTCCCAGGCAGTTAAAAGCCCCAGAGAGGCAGATATGGAAGTTGATGAATGACCGCTTGTAAAAAAGTCGTGGGGGCTTTCGTCTTTATTTGTAAAACCCGAGATTCCGTCTTTTTTTCTGAGTGTAGAAAAGTTATTGTATCTTCCGGTTAGGAGTTTATGTGCATAACACTGATGGCTTACATCCCATACGATAGCGTCTTTTGGAGTATTAAAGCAGCGGTGTAAAGCGATGGTTAATTCTACAACACCAAGATTACTAGCAAGATGACCGCCGTTTTTACCTACTACTTCGAGTATTGTAGTTCTGATTTCGCCGGCGAGTTCCTTTAATTCTTTTTGAGAAAGATTTTTTATATCTTCTGGTGAATGTATCTTAGATAACATTTTTCCCGCAAACTCTTTATTGAAAAAAAAGACCGCGTTTTCTACGCGGTCTTAGTCTACTACACAAGCATTCGACCTAGAACTAACTGCTCTTATGTCGATTACGTCTAAGCATCTTCTTTCGCTTATGTGTCGCCATCTTCTGGCGCTTTCTTTTCTTACCACAAGGCACGATGGCACTCCTACTTTATAAAGTCTTTATATTATGAATAAAATCCTGTTTTTAGTCAAGTGAGGAGGAATACTATTGGGTTTCATCATCGAAAACACATCTATTATTTAAATTTTTAAATCTCGTATAATTTTCATTATCATTGGCTATTGAATTTAATTTATTTTTAATTTTGGTTATTGTATCACTATCAGCTTCTATTGTTGTACCTTCCTCTGGATTAGGTTCATAAGTAGCATTTCCAGTATAGTAATTTTGGACAAGTATACAATTTGAAAATTTTAATGTGTTTGAATTAGGATTAGCCCCGTAATCATTTCCTACAAAGCCGCCAGAAGAACCATTATTTGTATATAATGTTCCCATATAATAACAATTATAAAATTCAACAGGATATTCATAAGTTAAATGAGAATTTGTTAATCCTCCTGCAAAGCCCCCGGACACAGTTGATGTTACATTTGCAGAAACATAACAATTTCTAAAAGTACTTGCCGTAGTATAACCTGCAAATTTACCAAGAAGGCCTCCTGCATGCTTTCCTCCTTTTACATAGTTTCTTTGAGCACAATTTGTAAAATTACATCCAGCAGACGATCCAACAAGCCCACCTACACATCCATAGCTATCTTGTTCCGTACAAGTAACATTAACATAAGCATAATTAATGCATTTATTTAATTCTGCATAAGCTGTCTCATCACTATTCTTTTGTGCCTGACTTACAAGTGCTCCTACACATTTAAGATCTACTCCTGTTGTTATAGTTAATGAACAATAGTTTTTGCAGTCTTCAATTTTTCCACCTTTCATTAAAGCAATAAGTAAAGCTGGATATTGTGGAACACTATCGTTTAATGTAACTGAGCCGGTTAGTTTAATATTTTTAATTTCAGCACTACCACCTGTAATATGAAATATAGCATCTGTATTATTCGAACAATTTATTTCTTTACTGTTTCCATCAAAAATACCGTTAAAAGGTTTATCAGATGAACCGATCTGATCATCATCATCTCTTATTGATGTCTGAATATTATCCAGAAGTTTTACAGTTGCACCGGTAAAATCATAGTTTTTAGATAAAGCGGCAATTCTTGTAATATCGGCCCCGGACCAGACGTAGAGGGTCTTTCCGCTAGAAACAGAATAGTTATCGGGTAAGGTTTCTGCCGGCTGGTATGTTGTTAATACTGCTTTTGGATTTAGAAAATATTCAGTATTACCGGATTTTGTTACAGAGAAGCATTTATATTTTTGGGCTATATCTGCAACAGCAATACCGACTAATTTAGGATTTGTATCAGAATAACTACCAGGAGTAATTGAAATATGCGAAGAAGAATCAAGTTCAGAACTAGAATTTAATGATATAGCGGTATCGACTGGCGTTTTTTGAGGGTCAGTTTCATAATACAAATAAACATCATTATTTTTTGCGGAGCTTGAATCTATAGTAACAGTTCCCATAGGCATAAAAACTGTTTTTTCTTTATCTTCAACATAAACTGCACCACCCTTATTACTTACATTATTCTTGCTCATTGATGAATCTTTTATGTTAAATTTTGAGAGATCGTCACTAGATTTATATAAATATACTCCTCCACCTTGATACCCATAATTACAATTAATAATACCTTTATACATACGTACTAATGCCCGATCACAATAAATGCCACCACCATAGTTTGCAGTATTATAGATTACAGAATTTGTATGCTCATCATCTTCTGTAAGTTCTTGTTCCTCATCAAGATAATAGCCTATATTGATAGTTCCCTTTTTTGAATAAATTCCTCCACCACCACTTCCTGCTCTATTTGAATATTTTCCTAAATTTTCAGTATATTGTGCCGTATCATCTGAAGCTGTACCAATTATACTTCCACCATATATATAAACGTTACCATTTTGATTCCAAATACCACCACCCCATGTACCTGATTTATTATCATAAATTTTAGTGTTTTCGATATAAACTGTACTAGAATTTACGAAAATTCCTGCTCCTTTACGTTTTGATTCATTACTATAAACTTTACAATTCTTTACATACAACAGAGTGGTTCCGCTTTTATATATTCCTCCACCATGTCCTGTACCGTCGTTAAATTCTGGATCTGAAGATTGACATATTGTTGATGTATTACCATATATATTACAGTTTTCAAGAGATAAAGAATTGTTCGACACTACTCCTGCACCATTTTTATCATAATTTCCACCTGCAATGTTCACATACTTTAAACTAACCGGTACTCCATTTGCAGAAAAAACACGGCCTATACTATTTGCATTAAATGTGGCTCTTTGGGTATCTGATTCTCCCTCGATGTTTATTTTTACATTAACAGACGGGTCTTTTTTCACATATATAAAAGCTTCTCCTACAGCATCTATATCAGCCTCAGACATAGCCTTATACTCCCCGCTGCCGACATCCAAGGTCCATTCGCCGGTCTGGTGGCCAAGGTATTCAAGGGCGTCTTTGATGTTCCATGGGGTGTCGCTTGTACCGCCTCTGTAGTTCGAGTCTTCTGGGGTTGGTTTAACATAAATTTTTTTCTGGAGGGTAAATTTTGTTTCTTTGTGTTCACTCTGGTTTATGTCTGGCTGATCGGTTTTCATATAATAATTGATTCTTTCTGTGCCCCCAGGAACGTAAATAGTAAAAGGAGTCGTATCATTATTATTAAAGTTCTTTTGCTGGAGTTCACCATCATCTATTGTATAAACAAGGATAAGATTATTTACAGTGATTGGGGTTTCGCCTTGTTTTTGAGGAACTGCCGTAAAATCAGGTGTAATCTCAATAGAATCAATTCCTTCAGATACACTAAGATTAAGCTTTTGTTTTCCGGATGGCTTTGTAGAAATCGTATATTTTTTTTCAAGACCGTGGTTATCTACAATAAGAATTTCGTAGAGTTTTTCTGTATTTTCGTCTGTGACAAAATAAACAGGATTTGTCTTTGCTTCGAATCCTCCTTCGGGAGTTTCAAGCCCGCTGCCGCCCGGAATACTGCTTATTGAGCTATAAAACTTATTTGTTCCCTGGAAAACAGGTTTATGAGTTGTTGTGTCAAAATAAAACTCGTATTGAGTTCCGTTTATTCTGATTGTGTAATTTCCGTTTGAATTTTTTAGATCCCCATAAAGATTTTCTTCTTCGGGTTTAATATTAAAACAAAGGATATTTCTTTTTACCCCGTCAACAATCAGTTTACAATATGTATAATTATCTTCCAGGATTTCCGGCGGAGTGTTTACGACGCAGTTCAGGTAGAAGGGTTCGGTGTCAATCGGATCTGCAAAATCATCTGTGCTGGCATATTGAAACAATAATTTTAAATTAATATTTCTGTCTGCGGTTTCTTTGTCTTTACTTTTGAGATATGAAGGACTGAAATAAATTTTACAATGATGATTATTATGATCAAGATCAGCATAATAATCAGCAGAAGAAGAGTACCCTGGAAAACCTCGAGTAATATCTAAAGCATCTTTATAACAAAAACGTACATGCTCTCTATTTTTTGTATCTGAATAATAAAATTCCAAACAATAATACTGTTCTAGATTAGAAGGAATATAAAGAATGCCGTTGATATATTTAGAAGGCATATTTTCATAAGGGCTAATTTCACTTGCAAAAATACCCTGCGTATAATAACTTAAATAATCATTTACCGATGCGTCAAACATGTTGCAGGAGAAAACAGAAAGAACAAGCGCAGTAAGAAACAGAGCAGAACGTAAAAAATGGTTAAAAGTCTTCATTCACAACCCTCAAAAAAAACAACCAGAATTGAATTGCATGTAAGTTTTTAAAATATAATAAATTATATTAACACATGCAGAGGGACTTTGTAAATGTATGAGGAAAAGGAATGGGGATTATTATAAAGTGTCCCAATCGTTAATATGTGTATTTGTTATATTGCCATTTTGTACTACAAAACGATTTTTCCTTTTTGTATTATACCTATCTTCATAAACTAATGTAAAATTTGAAGTTACTACTTTTTGTGGTGAGCCATAAGTAAAGCATTCTTCTTTTAAAACATACGAGGCTTGTGAATTATACGGGATGTAGAAATAATTACTATCTGACATATCGAGGAAATTATAATTTTTATCTCCGTTATCGTCATAATTAAAATATATACCATATACATAACCATTTTGATTATCTGTATTATTCTTAATTTCTGTTATTGTGTTGCCATCACTCCAATTATAAAAATTTACATTAGATTCAAAATATATAATACACCTATGTGCCTCTGTAGTTATATTATTATTTATCTGTGTATTTTTTACATAGACAGTAGCATTATATGAACAATAAACAGCTGCACCATTTTTTGCCTCATTATTATTTACCTTCATTCTATGAAGAGAAGGATCTTGAGGGGCTTTAGACACATCACCCAGTTGCACTTGAGCACACTCAGTATTATGCGCATTATTAAATTCAAGAAAAATACCTCCTCCTCCATTTACTGCATTGTTATAACTAACCTCGCAATCATAATCAAATATAACAGTTTTTTTCTGGCAGATATAAATCCCACCTCCATGTCTTGCTGATTTATTTTTCTTTATGCTGGTTTTCTCAAATTTAATATCTATTGCATCAGGGTTATTATCCCCATAATCAATCTTAATACCGCCACCTCCACCACTTGTTGTATTGTAATTAAATGTAGCAATGTTTGCAAAATCATTTGGTCTGGAAGTATCTGTTGAACCAATTATTGAATTTTTAAATTGAATGGTTGATCCCGATACTGAAACACTGATATATAAACCGCCACCCTCTGTTGCCTGGTTTGGATGATCAAGATCACCAATGGTTGTATTAACAACAGACAGACTCTTTGCCGATGATGATGTTTTATAGTATATTGCTCCACCATATGAACCAGCCACATTTCCATATAAAGTACAATTATTTAATGTAAGCTTTGCTTCTTGGACATAAAGCCCCCCACCATTCTTAGCGGTTGCAAGTCCACCTGTAAAATTAACGTTTTCTATTTCAAGTTCAGTACCATTTGTACTTAAAACCCTTCCTTTACTATTTGCATCAATAGTTGCATGGTTTTGTGCGGAAGGTCCGCTTATTATCACTTTATCTGGCCCGGTAATATGTACCCATGTACTATAAGTTTGACCGCCAGTTACCATATCATTTTCTGTTGCCGTATATGTACCGGAAGCTAAATGTAATTCCCATTCGCCTCCTTTGCCATTAAGACAGGCTACGGCTTTGGTTAGGGTTGTAGGGTGGCTGCTTGAACCACCGGCCCAATCTGCATTCTCTGGAGAAGGTGTAACATAAAGTTTATTATCAAGATGGCTTACGAAAGTCTGTTCATCGGAAGGTTTTATGTCGCCTCTACTGCCACAGGTTGTTTTGTATGTAATTGTGGAAGTTCCACCGGGAATATATATTAAGGCTTTACCACTTTGAACCGGAATTGTTTTTATTACGCCATTAAGAGTGTATTCTACAGAAACGTTTTTTGCAGTTGTTGAACCACTTCCGCTAATCGCATTTGCCCTGCAGTCGGTACTAATTATAACCACATCACCATTTTGACTTGCAGTTGGATTTGTTAATTTATACTTACCGGATGTTGCCCCGGAAACAAAGTATTTCTTTTGAAGGCCATCTTCGTCAGTTACAGTGATATTAAATTCGGAAACTTTTTTTCCTGTAAGAAAATAAACAGGATTATCTTTTGTTTCAAAATCAGGATTAATATAATTTACAAAAGGAAAATCATCTTTGGATGATTTAAAAGAATCGGACTGGAAAACAGGCTTTCCGTTTACAAATTTAAAAGGATAATCAGTTCCATTTATGTTCAGATTATAATTCCCGGAAGAATCCTTTAAATCATTATAAAAACATGCATTGCTTTGGGTTTCGGGCTTTAAATTAAAACAGAGGAAATTGTAAATATTATTCTGGTCGTCCCTATAAGTGCCCATAGTCGGAGAATCATCGAATGTATCGTCATAGATGATTTCGGGCCTTGTATTTACATTGCATTTTAATGTGTAGATTTTTGTCTGAACCCTGTCATCCGGATTAACTTCATCAATCTGAAAATTTGGATCAATATTTAAAGTCCTGTCAATAAAGCACAATTTTACTTCTATAGTTCTGTCGGCTCCAGGTTTATCTTTTGCTTGAAGATAATCATTACGGAAAAAAAGTTTGGGCTTATCTGTGGTTCCATAAGGTAGAAAACATACAGCTGATGTATTACTTGGAACCGTTTTCCATTCCTCTCCTGCAAATCTATATTTAAACTCAAATTGATGATTTGCAAGATTAATAAAATCTATATTAAAAGTAAAATCCCTACCCAGAGTCGAAGGAATACATTTATTTCCATATTTATCTATAGCGTAGTCAACTTCGGGAACTACATCGTCAAGATATATCTGCTGACTATATTTATTCAGATAGCCATGGACGGAGGTAACAAAAACTTCACATGAAGAAAGAAAGAAAGAAAGAAAGAAAGAAAGAGAAAATTAGACTATAAACTTTACAAAATAACTTATTTTTCACCGACAAACACTCACCAAGTAAACTTTTTTTATAAAACTAAGTTGATACCTAAATATTACTATAGAATATTAATTTTTTCTACAAAAAAATGTTAACTGAGAGCAAAAATCGCTTACAGTTGCCTAGTGGATTTGCAAAACCGCGCACTCGTGCGCTACACGCTGGCGTGCCAGGTAATGAACTGAACCCTTTTTTATAGACAAAATTATGCGGCATATTGAGCTCTAAATTCAATAGGGCTCAGGCCGTTTAATCCCATTTTAATACGCTCTGTGTTGTAATATGTAATATATTCAACCAAATC
>JAEESN010000023.1 GCA_016286365.1 Treponema sp. | reverse complement strand
CCTCTTGCAGGCGGGCTCATCGTAGAACACGGAAGCATGCTTTCGCACAGTTTTGTTGTTGCACGCGAGATGAATCTTCCATGTGTTGTGGGTGTAGAAGGAATTACACAAAAGCTTAAAACCGGGGATCTTGTTACGCTCGATGCCTTAAAAGGAGAAATCACAATTGAATCTTAGTGATTACTATCGCGAAGAAAATTATATTCACTACAGCAACTGTCACGAAGATTACCTTCTTTTAGAAAAGTATGTAAAAAACAATATGAAGGAGGTTTTGTCGGTAGCAGGTGCACTTGATAATTCTCTTTCTTTTCTTGTTCATAAAAATCTGCGTGTTCATGCGTTCGACTGTAATCCGTCCCAGGTAAAGCTTGGAAAATTAAAAATCTGCGGAATAAAAAATCTTTCCTATAAAAACTTTTTAATCTTACTTGGAGTTCAGGAAGGAGACAGTCTTGCACTTTACAATAGAATCAGAAAGCACCTGGACGAAGATGTCAGAAAATATTTTGATGAGCATCTTTTTTTAATCGAACAGGGGCTTGTAAATATAGGGCGCTTTGAACAGTACTTCCATTTATTCCGTAAAAAAATTTTCCCGCTCGTTTCCGGAGAAAAAAACATAAGGGCATTTGCATCTGCAAAAACACTCGAAGAACAGCAGGAAATCTATGCAAAAAAAATCAAGACAATCCGCTTTCGCCTGATGTTCAAAATCTTTTTTTCTAAAACACTTATGGCAAAGCTTGGACGCGACAAGGAATATTTTAAATACAGCCATGAAAATCTGCCGCATATCCTTAAGGATCGCGTGGATTCAGGGTTCAACAATGTTTTAAATCTTACAAATCCTTATTACGGCTATGTTTTGAACAATTACTATCAGGAGCTTCCGTTCTATCTTAAAAAGGAAAACTTTACAAAAATAAAAGCGAACATACAGAATATCACTCTGGAAGAAAAAAACTTTGATGATATGCTGGATAGAAATTACGACTTTATGAATCTTTCCGATATTTTTGAATACATGGATAATTCTAAAATGTCCGGTTATTCTGACAGGATTTATGAGCATCTGAACAAAGACGGAATCGTTATTTTCTGGAATATGATGAATGTAAGAAGCCTTTCTTCGCTCAAAAGAATATCCGGAAAAAATGACTGGCTTTCAGACCGTGCCTTCTTCTACAGGGATTTTTTAGTCTATGAAAAATAATCTTGTGGACGACTTCATTAAAAAAGCAGAGGGAAATTCTAAAACAGCCTTTATCTACAAAAAAGGAAGGCGTAGCATTAAAGTGAGCTTTGATGAATTTTTAAACGATGTTTTTTTAATGAATGAATTTTTACACAAAAACACAAGCGGCCGGAATATCCTGATTTTTTCGTATCCATACAGCTATCTCTTTTTTGTTTCGATTTTTTCATGCTGTTTTCTTGGTAAAAATATAGTAATCATAGATTCGTTTGGCGACAGAAAAAAAACAAAAGCGATGATGGCTCAGGCCGAACTTTCAGACATCCTTACAGATAATTTTACAGCTCCCCTGGGCTTTCTTCTTCCGGGGAAGATTAAAAAACTGAATGTAAAGAATTTTAAGGATAAAAGAGAACATCCTGGACTGGCAGAACAAGATTTTAGCGTAAGCGGGAAAAATAATCCTTCTATTTTAAAAAATCTTCTTACCACGGGTAAAAACCTTACTAAACCCCAGACTGCTTCCATCACAACCTTTACTTCGGGCACGACGGGAATTCCAAAAAAAATCACAAGGGATCTTTCGTTTCTGGAAAATCAGATAGATCTTATTTTAAATAATGCCAGGTTTTCCGAAGATGATTTAGTTTACGGGCTTTTACCGGTTTACACCCTGCTTGCAGTTTTTATGAATCACACCTGCCTTGTTTCACCAAGGATTGATGACTGCAACAGATTTAATGTAACAATGCTTCTGGTCCCGATTAAAAAAGTTCAGAAGATTAAAAAGCCCTTGCGGACAGTGGAACGTGCTTTCTTAGGTGGAGCAATTCTTTATAAAAACGAAACAGATGATATTTTAAAAAAGCTTCCTGCATCCGAGATAACTTATGTGTACGGGTCAAGCGAAGGCGCTGTAATTTATAAGACAGAACTTCACAGGTACGGGGAAAACCTTTTTACCTTTGACGAAAAATCAAGCGGCATAAATGTAGAAATTCTGGACCCCGATAAAAACGGAACAGGAGAAATTGTGATTTCCGGGAAAACTGTAATCGGCGAAAATAACCGCCACAACACAGGCGACTACGGACGGCTCGATAACGGAAAGCTTATAATCCTTGGCCGGAAAAAATACAGCCGTGGCGAAATCTCTTTTTATAATTACGAATACGACGAACTTCTTCGCAAAAACAATCCCACCTTAAAAGCCGCCTTCAGTTTTTACCACGAAGGAAAAATCCACGTAGCCTACACCGGCCGCCTCAAAAAAGAGCCCGGCATAATCTATCACCATTTTTTCCACCTCCCCTACGACCAGAAGCACCAGACTAAGCTCGACTACGCAAAGGTGATTAAAAAAGTAGAAAAAAAGGAATAAAATGAAAGTGGAAATTATCTCCAGCTTACGTCCAGGATTTTAATGGAGCTTTTGTCCCACTCTGAGTCATTATTGTTATTTACTGCTTTAAGTTGCTTTGTATATTTTTCGAGTTCTATCGGGATATAAACTGTGGCCCCCGGTGCTATGGAAATATCCAGCGAGACTGTTTTGTAGTAAGTTCTGTCGCCGGCTTTTGCTTCCAGGCTGATGGTTGAATTATAGATATAATTCTTTCCGGTGTTTTTAATTTTTATGGTAGTGCAGAGATAAGAAAAAAGGACTTCTTCCCTTTTATTCACCCTGTGGTCAGAAGAGCCTATGCTGTCTGTTCCGAATGAAAAATATTCTTCTACATATCCCTGTTCATTACGGATGTAAGAATCCATAAGCTCTGCTTCTCCTTCCGGTGTGTCAAAGATTGTACAGGATGCAAAGAGAAAAGCCATTAAAACGATTAAAAGTTTTTTCATAATCAACTCCTTATTAATTCCTTTTTTTAAAGGTTTTATATTTATTTATTTGATACAACTGGTTTATCCGAAAACTGATTTATAAGCACACTTTCGTTTGAGCACATATTTATGATTTTGATTTTATTTTCCACTAGCTTCCAGAATGATGTCGTATATTCCTTTATAATCAGATAGTATTTTGTTTCGGTTTTAAGATATTCTTCTTCGGTTATAAGATGCTGTTCCAAAAGTTTTTTTCTTTGCAGCCTGAATTCGTTTTCCTTTGGAATTTCTTTTTCCAGTTTTGCAATGTAATCACTTTCGTTTTTAATTTGA
This sequence comes from Treponema sp., assembly GCA_016286365.1. Taxonomy (GTDB): domain Bacteria; phylum Spirochaetota; class Spirochaetia; order Treponematales; family Treponemataceae; genus Treponema_D. The sequence goes on along the minus strand of JAEESN010000023.1, from coordinate 24,416 downwards.
TTCCAGAGGATATTAAATTCATTTTTCTGACGCGAAAGAGAAGTTTCTATCTGTTCGGTGATTACCTTCATATTAAGGTCGTAGATTTCTTTACGGAGAAGTCGGGCTTTTGGAAACTCAAAGTTTTTTGTAAAGCCAATACTCAAAGAAAGATTTACAGGATAAGGAGGTTCAGTAAATATACGGAATGACTTTGAAAAATCTGAAAAATAAACGTTAAGGTTCTGGTTAGGTCCAAAACTTGAAGAAATGTAAAAAGCCGGCGCATAACGGTTTTCCGTGTTAATAAAGTCATATTCATACTGGTCTAACATGCTTTTGTAAAGAAGAGAATCGGTGTTGTTCTTAATAAGATTTTCATAGTAAGTGATTAAAGTATCTTCGGAATATTCTTCCTGATTTTCGCCTGAAAGAGCTTGGAATTTGTTTTTCAAATTATCAAATACGGCAGTAATTTTTTCTGAAAGTTCATCTTTCTTTTCTGCAAAAAGTGTAAAATCAAAATCAGGAAGCAGAAGAAGAACTTCCGAAGTAACTCTTTGTTTTTCATTCATAAGTTCATGAAGATGGGAAAGATTTTCCAGGTATTCATGTTCTGCATAAAAAGTTTCAAGATCAGAAGAAAGTCCGCGTGCCTTTTTTTCCTGTGCGGTTTTAAGTTCACTTTCATATTGCGAAACAAGGGCCGAATAATAATCGGTTTCGGAAGAAATAATATCAAGGTTTTCAAGAAGGAGCAGGATGTTTAAAAGTTCTTCTGTCATCTGTTTTTCATAAACCAGGGTGTAGTAATTAAGCTGTTCATTTATTAATGCCCCCTCGGGATCTTTATTCATACCCCACTGACCTTTAGAAACAACCTGCGAGAAACTCAGTGTTAAAGACGGAGACTGCAGGTAAACATCTTTTTCTACAGAGTAATTGAATGCATATTCTGTAGAAAGCGAAAGCTGTCCGTTTAAGGGAAGCTTCTGGTTTAAAGAAAGTGCAAGGTACGGTGTGAGGAGTAGTCCAAGGCTTGAATCAGAAGCGGTAGTGTTTAAAACATTCACAGAAGCAAGAGAAGTTTTAGTAAGGGTTTCCTGAAAAGTAAAGTTTAGTGTTGGTATGTAAGAATAATCATGCTGGAGTTTATTTATGAGAACAGAGTTATACTGAGATTTTAATTCTGTGATTTTCGGGTCGTTCTGGAAAGCAGTTTGAATGAGGTTAGTCCAGTAATCCTTTTCTGGCTGGGGTGAAACCTGTGTTTCCGGCAGTTTTGATGTGGATCCGGGTAAATCGTTTTGAACTTCCTGTGCATGGGTAGAGAAAAATAGAAGCCCCAGACTAGTGATCGTTAGTAATCTTTTTAATACCATAGGTTCAGTTTCTCCAGAATGTAGCTTAAGATTGTCCGGTTTGAAAGAATAATCCTTGCATCTGCCTGCAGGCCTGTCTTTAAAGGATATTTTTTCCCTTTCTTGTCTTCAAGGAAAGTTTTATCAAGGTCTGTTTTAATTATAAAGAAAGCTTCCTGTCCACCGGTCTTTGTTATATCAGGATCTATGGTGATTATGTTTCCTTCTGCTCCCCCAAATTCATTATATGGAAGTCCCGGGAAACGCATTTTTACCTTCATCCCTTTTTCTATTTTTCCTGCCTGACGGGCGGGAATGGAAAGTTCTGCTTTTATTGTTCCATCCTTCTGGGGAATTATGTTTAAAACTTCCTGACCTGCCTGAATATAATCTCCGGAGTTATATCGCGTTACTTCCTGAATTATTCCATCAATTGGGGAAGTGATGAGGGTATACATCAGTGAATCCTCAATCTGATTAAGCTTTGCTTCGTTCATTTTCTTTGAGGTTTCCAGCTCGTGTATCTGTGTTTCTATGTCGTGAGGGAAAGAATAAAGAAGGCTTTCATATTCACTTTGCGAAACCTTGTACTGGTTTTCAAGTTCGTGGAGACGTGCTTTTGTCGTCATGGAAGCAGGCAATCTTTTTTCCTGCTGGTATTTTTCCTTGTTCAGGTTCTTTATGTTTTCAAGCTTTTTAAGTTCAATTTTCCATAATTCAAAACGTAAGTATGCTTCGTAATAATCATCACGGTTTACAAGGTTTTTATCTTTTTCTATGCTTTCTTTTATCTGATAGAGTGCAGTAAGGTTTCGAAACTCTTCATCCATTTTAGAAACAAGAGATTCTTTTTCGTTTTCGAGCTGGGTAGGATCTATTTCTAAAAGTAAATCTCCCTTAGAGACCGTTTTTCCCGATTCATATAAAACGGTTTTAACACGGCCCGAAACTGCGTTTACCACACAGGAAATATTATCTTCCGGTCTTATATATCCTGTAACTTTAACCACTTCTTCAAAAGGAGCTACAGCTATAAATACAAAGGTAAAGAGCAGGATGGAAAGTATTATCCATATAAACCACTGCTGAACTTCGGGTTTGCGGTTTAGAAAATATTCTTTTGTGTAGGGAAGAAGACGTTCATCATAAACTTTCATAAATTACCTCTCTTAAATAAGCTGGTCTTTTCCGGGTTTCTTTTATTACCCCTCCTGGTTTTCCCACATTTTTGCGTATAAACCTTTCTGCCGTAGAAGAGACTTGTGATTTCCGCTCTCTACTATGCGACCGTTTTCGAGTACAAAAATTTTATCTGCATTTTTTATGGTAGAAAGCCTATGGGCAACAATGAGCGTTGTGGTATTTTTAGAAATCTGGTTTATAGTCTTTAATATTTCTGCTTCACAGATGCTGTCCAGGCTGCTTGTGGCTTCGTCAAAAATAAATATCTTTGGTTTTCGAAGGAGGATTCTTGCAAGTGCAATTCTCTGTCTTTCTCCTCCAGAGAGTGAAGCGCCTCTTTCTCCAACCTTTGTCTGAAAGCGTTCTGGAAGTTTTGAAATAAAATCCAGAGCCTGTGCTTCGGCTGCAGCCTTAAGGATATCTTCCGCTCTTGTTTCTCCGTTTCCGAATGCAATGTTCTGTTCGATTGTTCCGCTGAATAAAAGAATTTCCTGTGGCACATAACCAAAGAGCTTTCTGTAGGAAGAAGTTTCCATATCCTTTATGTTTATTCCATCAAGTGTAATTGAGCCGGATTCTTCTTTATAGAATTTTAAAAGGAGCTTCATGAGGGTAGTTTTACCCGAGCCCGAAGGACCTACAAATGCGATTTTTTCGCCGGATTTAATATCAAGATTTATATCACAGAGGGTTGTCCCCCTTGTCCCGTAAGAAAAGTTCAGGTTTTTAATGCTGATATCTCCTTTCGCCTCTGAAGGAATCATTTTCCCACTGTCTTCGGTTTTTTCTTCGGGTAAATCAAGGATTTCTCCAAGACGCTTCTGGGCAACAGAAATCTCTTCGAGTTGTGGCTGTAAGGTTATAAGGCGAGAAAGAGGTCCTGTAAAAAATCCCAGGAGTGTTACAAAAGAGATGAGTTCTCCAAGAGAAAGAAGACCTTTCATAATCAGCGTGCTTCCATACCAGTAAACGACAAGACTTCCTGCCTGAGTTAAAAATCCCTGGAGCGTTCCCTGAAAGTTTGAAAGCTTTGCAAGATGGAAACCTTTTTCTATTGCATGAATCGTGTTTATTTCTGCAGTATCATAACAGTCCTCTTCCGAGGCAAGGGCCTTTATGGTTGCAATTCCGTTTACGCTTTCTACATAGTGTGAATATTTTTCTGCTTCTATAACCGATCGTGAATAAATCATCTTGCGAAAGCTTTTGGAAAAGGCAAGTACTAAAATAGCAGAAAGGATTACCGGGATTATTGCAACAAAAATGAGCGATGTACTGAAGGCAAAAAGGACTATTCCTGTAAAAACGAGCATTACACAGTCAAGAATTACCCCTATGCACATGGAAGAAAGAGCATTCTTTATGGTAGAAACATCGGTAAATCGTGAAAGGATTTCGCCGCTCTTTCGTTTGGTAAAGAAATCCAGAGGAAGATGAAGGACGTGCGAAAAATATTCCAGGGAGAGCGAAGCTTCCATTTTGTTTCCAAGGAAGATTATAAGATGGGTTCTTGCCCAGGAAAGAATGGTCTGAAAAATTATGACCGCAAGATAACACAGCGAAATTGTCGTAAGGGCAGTTTTTAGGTAAGAATAGATAACTTCGTCAATCAGAAAGCGGAAATAAAAGGCACTTAAAATCCCGAGAATTGTGAGCACAAAGCTTGCAAGAAAAGCCTGTACCGTAATCGTCTTATTTTCCGAAAGAAGATAGAAAAAGCGTGAAAGAAGGGAACGGTCTTCGGGTAGGGTGGAGAAATCTTTTTCGGGTTCCAGTAAAAAGAAAACACCGGTCCAGTATTTAGAAAAATCATTAAAACTAATCCAGGAAATATCACGGGCAGGATCAGCAACTAATATTTTATCTTTCTGTTTCTTATAAATTATAACGTAATGTTCAAGACCGTCTTTTCTTGTATGTGCAATGATAGGGTAATTTAAATCTGCACGCAGATATTTTGTAGAAGTGTATACAGATTTACAGGATAAAGACAAACTTTGTGCACATTTAATTATACCTTTTGCAGAGGTGCCTTTGGTATCTGTTCCCGCAAGATTACGCAGTTTATTAATGGAAACTCGTTTACCGTAATATCTTGCAATACTTGATATGCAGGCAGCGCCACAGTCAGTTTCATCCTGTTGTTTTATCAGGACAGGTCTACGATTTTTCATTATGCTTACTCCGATTTAAGTACTTTTTATAAGATGGTCAAAAACCACTATACTATTGTATCACTTGACAAAAAAAAAAAAAAAGTATATTATAATGATTTTATATTAAAATTCTTGTCTTTTTTTCTTGCATTCTACAAAATCTGTTTTATAATTTAGATAGTTTAAGTTAAATAATCGTGTATCGGAGGACAGTAAAAAATGTTTGACATTACTCAAGAAGAAGATTACAGGGAACTCACTTTAGAAGAACAGTATTTGGTAAATGGTGGTGAACAAATAGAAAACTCCATCGAAGCCCAGGCTAACGCATCAGTTGGTGATACTGTTACAGATTCAAATGGCAAAACTTCAACGTTAACACAGGGCGATATAGAATGGGCCCAGAAAGTTATGGCCGAAAGAAATGGAAGCGGTGGTAATGGTGGAACAGGTTCTGGTTCGCCTAATTACGAGTCTTCGGGAAATTCTGGTGGTAGTTCTGGAAGTGGATCTGATAACTCATCCAATAATAACAATCCTTTTGCAAACAATAATACTCCATGGGGTGCAGCAGAACAGATGGAAGCTGCAAGATTAGCGAAAGAAAAGGCTAAATCATATGTTGATGGACTAAAAGCTAATGAAGTAACGGCTGAAGTTGTAGATGAGAAAAAAAATATTTTTGATAAAAAAGACTATTCTGTTTATGAAAATAAGTATTTAAAAGTTGGTACTGTTTCTGGAGGTTATGATTTTAAAGATACAACTCCTTGGGAAGTAGAAGGAAGTATAGTTGAATTTTCAAGTGGGGGTTCCATAGATAATACTGAGATAAATTCCAAAGCACAGGTTGGAAATATTGAAGGTGAAATATCTTATGGAAGTATTGATAATCCTGGTTTTTCTGTGTCTGCAAAAGTAACAGCATTAGATTTTGAAAGTGATATTTCTTTTAGTCTTTTTGGTTATAAAATAACAATTTCACCAAATGTTATGCTGGGTGGAATTGGTGCAGAAGCTACTTTTCAACCAGGCAAAATAAAAGCAGGATTATCTATAGGTGTCGGTGGTGGTATAGGCGTAAGTTGGAGCAAAGAATGAAGCGACGGAATATCATCATTATATCATTAGCTATAATTGTACTAGATCTTTTTTGTATGTGGGGACTTGCTCTTAGTAATATAAAAGGTCATGCAGTAAAATATGTAGTTACGGAAAATGGACCAAAATTTAAAGAGTTAGAAGGTAAAACTTATGATATTACTGAATATAGAGAAGGTTTATTTTATTTAGCTGATGAAAAAGGAAATATTTCTGAAACTGATATTCAGGGCTGGAGAAAAACTCGATTAGTTAATGTCCTATCTCTTATAGTTAAACTAGTTTTTTTAATAGGTTGTTTATTATTTTTTGGATTAGGCTGGTTCTATCCTCTATTTAAAACCGTAATAACTCAAAAAAATTATATATTACCAAAATAAAAACAGGAGTAAAAAAATGAAAAAATTAATTAATGTAATTGTTGTATTGTTCTTAGCATTGAGTTTTTATGGATGTAAAAATGATGTGTGTACGGCTTCCATAAATACAGTATGTTATACTAAGGATGATCCTGAAGTAAATGGGCTTTCAGGAATTCTTAGAGAATCGACTATATATCACTCACACGAATATTATCTTGTAGTTGATTTTCATCAGCCTGATTTAAATGTTACGGCTCTTGTTTTACAGTATGAATCTGCCGGGGAAACAAAAGAAGTAAAATACACTATTATTCCTAAATATGAATATCAAATTTCATGGTGGGAAGAAATATCATGGACAATTCAGGCAGATGAAAGTAATAAGAAATTAAGGTTCTATCTGGAAGATAAAAACGGACACAGAAGCAGCCCATATATTCTGCAAATGGATTTGTGTAGGTAATAATATTCAATAATAATCGGAGGACAGCAAAAAAGTGTTTGACATCTCTAAGGAAGAAGATTACAGGGAACTCACTTTAGAAGAACAGTATCTGGTGAATGGTGGTGCAGCAATGGATCAAAGAGACCAGGCTGCAATGGCTGCCGCACAGGAAAAAGGTGACCAGGACGCTATGGATGCTATACTAGCAAAATATGAAACTCCTAAAAATGATTCTGCCAGCGGTGGAAAAACAACTTATGGCACTGGAACCTCTGGTAACCCGGGAACAGGAAGTGGCAATGGTGGCGTAACCGGAAGCGGGGGAAATAATAATACATCTACTTCTGGTGGGGGCCCTTCGGGAAGTCCAGGGGGTAGTGGACCTGATAGCTCATCTAATAATAATTCTTTTGCAGATAGTAATACTCCATGGGGAGCAGCAGAACAGATGGAAGCTGCAAGATTAGCGAAGGAAAAAGCTAATGCATATTTAGATAAATACAATGAAAAAAGAAAGAATAATTCCCGTTCCTATCGAAATGGTATTTATTTTGATTCTATTGAAGAAGCTGTAAAAGATTGGGCAAAAACTTATGCAGATGATTCAATACATGATGACTGTGAATATATCTCAATTATTTATTCGTGTGAGACTAAAGAAGGTATAAAATATTCTTACAATGAACCTTCACAAGGAGAAAGAAAAAACGCAACACCAAATATAAAACTTGAAAAAGGGCAGAAATTTGTTTCTAAAATACATAGTCATGGTTCATTTGATCCTAGGTATTTAGATGAAATTCCTTCAGAAGATGATTATGATTCTATGATGAATAATAAGAGAGATTATCGTAGTTCACATATAGGAAAAGAATATTTAGTCACTCCAAGTGGTAATCTTAAATCTTTTGATACTAAACAAAATGTTATTACAATAGAATCTAATCTTCCTGTTGATCCTAAAAGTATTTTTTATTCTTCAATGGGAAATTCTTCTATTAATCTCCAGACGTGTGAGTATTACAGTAAATACATTGATTCTCAAACAAAAAGGGCCTGGGATTTAACTAATTATAAAAAGGATAATTATATCCCGCGTAATCCAACAATTTTTTAACATTGAATTAACAGGAAAAAAAATGAGTAAAAAGATTTTTCAAAGTTTTATAATACTAATAGTATTCGCTTCCATATTAATTTTTTCTGGAATATTTTGTGTTAAAAAAATCAATAAACCTGAACTAGAGCAGCAGGAAAATGAAGTTTCGCTTGTCCATAAATCAGCTTTTTATAAAATGATGTATGAAGAAAATGAATACGATTTTATTAAGACCGGAGAAAAGGAATTAGAAAATATTGATTCATACATAGAACGATATGAGGAAGATTATTACTTTGATTTTTTTATGAGAATTCAAAGAGATTGTCTACGGGGGGAATTAAATAAAAAAATTTATCACCTTTTATTAGATAACCAATTAATCACCGAAGATATTGATTATGATTCTTATTTAGAGCAGCATCCGGAAAGTATTTTGAATCTTAAAAACAAAGGGAGAATTTTGGAATATGAGCCAATTGATTACATAAATCTATTTGGACAATATTCTATTGATTGGAATGAGTATGATAATTATCTGAAATTCTGTGAAAATTATTCTATGGAGCCTTCAATGGACATTGTAGAACAGAGTACAAATAATGATGAGCAGAATTATTTTCCAAGGGGAACATTCCCTATAGTATGGAATGAAGTCTATTCCAGTTTTCTTGATTATTTTGATCCTGTCTCTATTATGCATCTGGAAAAGGGGCAGAATGAAGTTCGTTTTTTCTGTATTGATTCTGGAAGAAAGAGAAATTCATATTCGTATCTTATTAAAGTCACTTGGACAAAGTTTTCACAAGATATGGAAGTGATAGTAGAAGATAGCCCTGCCAGACATAAAAAAATACCTGTCACTAGAGCAGAAATAAAAAAGTTACTTAAGATACTCAAAGAATGTGAGTTTTATGACAGGAAATCGAGCCTTGATGTTTCGGTACTTGATGCAAATAAATATGTTTGTGAAGTAAACATCAATGGAGAATATAAGGTTGTCATGCGTTATGATTATCCTTCTGATGATCCTTTTATGGTTCAAATCCAGCAGTTCCTTGTTAGAAAAACCGGTGGTGCTCCAAATCAGGGTAAAAGAGCCTGGAGGTTTTGACGTAATTAATAATATTATGAATAGATAATTAAGGTTAAATAATCGTGTATCGGAGGACAGTAAAAAAATGTTTGACTTCTCTCAGGAAGAAGATTACAGGGAACTCACCCTCGAAGAACAGTATCTGGTGAATGGTGGTGCAGCAATGGATCAAAGAGACCAGGCTGCGATGGCTGCCGCACAGGAAAAAGGTGACCAGGCTACAATAGATACTATACTAGCAAAATATGAAACTCCTAAAAATGATTCTGCCAGCGGTGGAAAAACAACTTATGGCACTGGAACCTCTGGTAACCCGGGAACAGGAAGTGGCAATAGTGGAGTAACCGGAAGCGGGGGAAATAATAATACATCTACTTCTGGTGGGGGCCCTTCGGGAAATCCTGGGGGTAGCGGACCAGATAGCTCATCTAATAATAATTCTTTCGTAGATAGTAATACACCTTGGGGAGCAGCAGAACAGATGGAAGCTGCAAGATTAGCGAAAGAAAAGGGAAATTCCTCTTATAAAAAGAAGTCAAATAAACCTGGCTGGTATTTTGACGCTCATGATCCAAAGAGAATATATGTAGATGCAAATAATCTTGATGCTATGCGAAAAGCCCTTGATATACTTTCTGATCCTGAGCTAGGTTATTATGTTACTGCATACAACGATGAAACAGGTGAGACTTCAACTTTTAATAATTATAGTGAATTGAATAAAAAGTTAAATCCTGCAAAAAAAATACAGGGTCAGGTCTTTTATACAGCCGAAATTGATTTGTCTTATCCGATGGGATTTGAAGGTTCAGTTTCTTATGTAATAGATTTAGAAGATGTAATGGATTGGGGGATTAATTTTAGTGGAGGTCCGGCTTCTGGAAAAAATGTAGGTGTATCACAAGGAATTGGATATGTACGCAGAAAATTGGATGGGGCTTCTCCTCTTGTGGTGGATTATAATTTCGGCGTAGGTAGTGTTCAGATTCTCTATGATAATCAAGGATGGAATGGTATTTCAATTGGTATTGGACCATCTGTTCCACATGGGCGGTCAATCTCTACTCAAAATTCAAAAACTTTTACTCTAAGAGATGCAATTAACTGGGTACAAGGTAAATAAGTGAATAAAATGAAAACGAGTATCAAATTTTATCTATTTGGTTATATAATTCCTCCACTTTTGTTAATTTTTTGTTTCATAATAAATGCTTCAATTATATGTATTGTAGCAATTGGTTTATCTCTTTTTATAGCAAGAAATATAAAATGTCCAGGTTGTCATAAAAGAATATTGGATTTTTATGATATGACTTCAAAGGATTTTGAGGGTAGTATTCTTTATCGATTAAAACTTCCAGATAAATGCCCACATTGCGGTTGTGATTGGGAATAAAAAAATAAAAAGGAGTAAAAAAATGAAAAAATTAATTAATGTAATTGTTGTATTGTTCTTAGCATTGAGTTTTTATGGATGTAAAAATGACGTATGTACGGCTTCCATAAATACAGTATGTTATACTAAGGATGATCCTGAAGTAAATGGGCTTTCAGGAATTCTTAGAGAATCGACTATATATAACTCACACGAATATTATCTTGTAGTTGATTTTCATCAGCCTGATTTAAATGTTACGGCTCTTGTTTTACAGTATGAATCTGCCGGGGAAACAAAAGAAGTAAAATACACTATTATTCCTAAATATGAATATCAAATTTCATGGTGGGAAGAAATATCATGGACAATTCAGGCAGATGAAAGTAATAAGAAATTAAGGTTCTATCTGGAAGATAAAAACGGACACAGAAGCAGCCCATATATTCTGCAAATGGATTTGTGTAGGTAATAATATTCAATAATAATCGGAGGACAGTAAAAAAATGTTTGACATCTCTCAGGAAGAAGATTACAGGGAACTCACCCTCGAAGAACAGTATTTGGTGAATGGTGGAGAACGAATAGAAAATTCAGATGCAGCAGTTGCAGCTGGATCTCCTGGAGATGTTCTTACACGTAATGATGGATCAGAAGTAGTTATTACACAGGGTGATATTAATGCTGCTCAGAAAAAGTTAGGACTTACAGGTTCTGGTGGAAATCCAGGAGAAGGAAATGGTGTCGTAACCGGAAGCGGAGGAAATAATAATACATCTACTTCTAGTGGTGGCCCTTCGGGAAATCCTGGGGGTAGTGGACCAGAATCTGGTGGTTCCGATAATCGTGGTTATCCAAGCAGTATGGATGGAATGAAAGATTCATCTAAAAATCTTTCTGAAAAAGGATATCCTAGTAGTACGGACGGACTTAAAAAAACAGATATTTTACCAGAAATACTTCCAAATGGAGATTTGATTGCTAAAGAATCTGATGTAATTAAATTTTTACAAGAAATAGGTAAGAATCCAGATAATTACTCAATAGAGGCTTATGAAAGAAAAGCACTTTTTAAATATCCATGGGAGAAAGGAGATAGTGATGCTGTTTTAGTTCATAGTCTTTATGTAATTACTAATAAAAAAACTAGACAAGTTTATACATTGAGTTATAACGGAACAAGCTTAAGTCCTATATCTGAAGGAGCTTGGGGGCTTAATACAGAAACTGATGTAAAAGGCTTAAGAGATTCAAGATATGGTGATAATTCATATTCTATGGTAAAACTTTTTAATGGTTATACAATTGATACAGAAAGAACGAGTGCAAATATAATTAATTCGATAAATTCTTCCACATCATATTTTTTTGTAGATCATAAAATAGATGTGCAAAACAGGGAAAACTGTAATACAGCATTATATAACACAGTATTTTTTGAGTTCATGAAATAAATAAAAGGAAAGTAATTATGAACAAAAAGCGTTTGTATTTGTTTTCCCGATTCAGCTGTATTTTAGTCACTTATCTGATAGTTCTTGCCGTAATTAATTTTGAGGGACTCGCTCTATTACATCAAAGTGTTTTTATTCCATTACTATCTGTGTATTTGATTTTTACAATAATTTGTTTTATGACAGACGAAAAAAAATCAGAAATAATTAAGTTGATTATAGATATTGTTTTCTGCAGCCTGTTCTTTCTGGAAACAATTGTGATAGTGTTTTTAATGTTTCATGCACCTGGGGAAGCAGGTTTTGGGTATATTATTATATTTCAATACCTTCCTATATTTATTTTCTTCTTATTCTGGCTCAGAAAAGATATCCTTGTATATGAAAAAGCTTCTTACATAGTCAGATTTTTTATAAGCGGGCTTTTTACTATAATCTTTTCTATACAATCAATAGCTTTAGTATATACAACAGTTAAATTTTTCGAATCAGTTTATTTAGTGAATTTTGTTTATGTTTTACCGTTGTTCATTTTGTCCTTGTTCTGGCTTGTACAAGATATAATTAGATGTCACAAAAGAAAAACGAATTTTTGATATGGAACTTGAGTTATTTTTAAAATATTATTTTGGTTCCTGGAAATATTGATTAAAGTTTGTAATCCTCCATAATCCTTGCATTCTGAAAAATCTGTTTTATAATGATTTGACGAGGTTTGTATGAAGCTTAGATTAATGTATAATCTGACAAGTTGGGTAATACCAATAATATGTATTATATTGTTTTTCATATTTAAGTGGTCTTTTTTGGCTTTAGGTTTATTTATTAGTTGGCTAATAGGTGTAAACTTAAAGTGTCCTAAATGTCATACAAGAATTTGTTCTTTTTTTTATTATAAATCTGAATATGGGCGTATTAAAATACTTCCAGATAAATGCCCACATTGCGATTGTGTTTGGGAATAAAAGGAAAGAAAAATTATGGATGATGATGAAGCAAGATTAGCCTGTGGGATTTTTTCAATTATTTATGGTTTGATCTGTCTATTTATTTACGCAAAAACCGGAATAAAAATATTTGAAAGTATATGGACTTATATTATTGGAGTAATAGTTGTTATTATTATAAATATATACTTCGATAAAAAATATCCGGTTGAGCATGATTATGAGTATTTCACTGATGAATTTGAGGATTAAATAATAATCGGAGGAAGTAAAAATGTACAAAATTACTTTTACAAAAAAAACAATATTCAAGATTCTTATACCCATCCTTTTAGTTATTTTGACTACAGGTATTATTTGTGTTTATAAAATCAATAAACCTGAACCGGAGCAGCAGGAAAATGAAGTTTCGCTTGTCCATAAATCAGCGTTTTATAAAATGATGTATGAAGAAAACGATTACGATTTTATTAAGACAGGAGAAAAGGAATTAGAGAATATTGATTCATACATAGAACGATATAAAGAGAATTATCCCTTTGTTTTTTTTATGAGAATTCAAAGAGATTGTCTACGGGGGGAATTAAATAAAAAAATTTATCACCTTTTATTAAATAACCAATTAATCACCGAAGATATTGATTATGATTCTTATTTAGAGCAGCATCCGGAAAGTATTTTGAATCTTAAAAACAAAGGGAGAATTTTGGAATATGAGCCAATTGATTACATAAATCTATTTGGACAATATTCTATTGATTGGAATGAGTATGATGATTATCTGAAATTCTGTGAAAATTATTCTATGTGGCCTTCAATGAATATTGTAGAACAGAGTACAAATAATGATGCCCAGAATTATTTTCCAAGGGGAACTTTCCATGTAGTATGGAATGAGGTTTATTCCAGTTTTCTTGATTATTTTGATCCTGTCTCTATTATGCATCTGGAAAAAGGGCAGAATGAAGTTCGTTTTTTCTGTATTGATTCTGGAATGAAGAGAAATTCATATTCGTATCTTATTAAAGTCACTTGGACAAAGTTTTCACAAGATATGGAAGTGATAGTAGAAGATAGCCCTGCCAGACATAAAAAAATACCTGTTACCAGGTCAGAAATAAGAAAATTACTTAAGTTACTCAAAGAATGTGAGTTTTATGACAGGAAATCGAGCCTTGATGTTTCGGTACTTGATGCAAATTATTATGTTTGTGAAGTAAACATCAATGGAAAATATAAGGTTGTCATGCGTTATGATTATCCTTCTGATGATCCTTTTATGGTTCAAATCCAGCAGTTCCTTGTTAGAAAAACCGGTGGTGCTCCAAACAGAGGTAAAAGAGCCTGGAGGTTTTAAAAAAAATAAACTTTTTATTTTGATGACTGATTAATCAAACCTTTTGTCGAACGAAAAGCTGTGGACCTCGGCGACGAAGATTTTGTGAAAGTCGGGGTGGAGGGGATTTATAATCAGATTGAATTCGTGTTCGTATTCATAGGGCAGAACTGCAGACTGGACTTTGAGCATGAGTGATTTTTTTTCTTTGAGCCATCTGGTTCCGTATTCAACCTCGGAAATATTTTTGTTAAGTTTAAGAACTTTAAGAGAAAGCATACGGTCGGGTACGTAGATTTTTGCATAGGCCATGTTTACCGGGAAGAGTTTTCTGTCTGTGTGAACGAGTGTCTCAAGGGCAGCAAGAGAAAGTGATGATGATGTATAAAGCGCCGGATAACCTTTTTCGTTCCAGCGCCCGCCATAAAGTTCTGCCCCTCGTCCGGAAATATCCCTTATAAATTCTTTTCCCGCAATCCTAAAAACAACCATTAAGAGTATACTCCATACTGAATACGTCCGAGTATATTCATAACTTCTTCGGCACCAAATCTTGAACTGAGTGCCTGAACCGGACTCAAATCATCCAGAAGTTTATTTGGAGTTTTAAGCCATTCAACGGCATTTTCTTTTGAGCCAAAAATCTCTGTAGCTTTTTTTAATGCACGCATAAGAGAGATTGTAACTTCTGCTGCCCTGAAAGGTATATTCTGTTCGGGCTTTAATCTTGCAAGAGTTCGTACGCTTGTTCCTGCAATCACTGCAAAATCCTTATCGGTATATTTAAAGACAACATGGATGAGGTTGTTATAATCCGTTTTTCTGATTCCGTCTTCGGCCATTTCCATGCATCTTGCGGGTGTAAAAACTAAAGATCTATTCATGCTTGCCTCCTTCTTATCTATGCCATTTGTCTTTTATTGTATTGCCATTTGGCATATAGGTCAAGTTGATTGTTTTATTATTCTTTTTTGTGATAAAATGATTTACGAAAAAAACTTAACAGGAAAAAATATGAATCCAAAGGAATTTTTAGACTCTCAGAAAAAAAATATAGTTGAACTTCAGACCATGCTTACTTCGCACAAGGCAATTGCTCCGGAAGGCGGCGGGGATGGAGAAAAAGAAAAATGTGATGCGCTCGAATCCTGGCTTAAGGTAAATGGCTTTACAAACATTGAACGTTTTAAAGCTCCCGACAGCCGCGTTAGTTCAGGCTCACGTCCAAGCCTTGTCGTAACAATTCCGGGCCGCGATGATTCTACTCGCATTTGGGTTATGGCTCACATTGATGTTGTCCCGACCGGAGACCTTTCTTTATGGAAAACCGATCCATGGACTGTAGTAGAAAAAGACGGAAAGCTTTATGGCCGAGGAGTAGAGGATAATCAGCAGGGGTTATGTTCTGCGGCTTTTGCAGCCCTTTATTATATTAAAAATAATATAACCCCTTCTAACACGATTAAACTTTTGTTTGTTGCCGACGAAGAAAACGGAAGTGAGTACGGGGCAATCTGGCTCATAAATAATACATCTTTATTCCGTAAGTCTGACCTTGTTTTTATTCCTGATGGAGGAGACAGCGAGGGGCGCACAATCGAAATTGCAGAAAAAAATCTTTTGTGGCTCCGAGTTCACGTTATGGGAAAACAGACTCATGGAAGCAGGCCCGATAGCGGTGCAAACGCATGTCTTGCCGCCTGTGATCTTTCGCTTCGCCTTCATAACCTGGAGAAAATCTTTAACAAAAAAGATGATTTATTCGAACCTGATTATTCGACCTTCCAGCCGACTAAGCGCGAAAAGAATGTGGATAGTATAAACATAATCCCCGGCGAAGACTGGTTCTGCATGGACTGCCGTATTCTTCCGTGCTATTCGCTTGCAGAAGTCTTAAAAGAAGTAGACCGATGCTGCCGCGAAACAGAAGAGATGTATGGGGTAAAAATCGAATATACGACGCCGCAGAAATCAGAAAGCCCTTCTACGAGCCGTGAATCACCGGTAGCACAAAAACTTGCAGCCGCCATCCGTACCGTGCATGGCCTTGAGCCGCGATTCATCGGGATTGGCGGCGGTACAGTCGGAGCTGAGTTACGCCGCAAGGGTATAGATGCGGTTGTGTGGAGTACATTGGACGACCAGGCCCATCAGCCAAACGAGTACTGCATAATCAACAATCTTATTAAAGATGCCCAGACGCTGGTAGAAATCTTCAGATAAAAAAAATACACCTCCCATAATCAACCTGTATTTGTTGGTCGCAGGGGGTGCAGTTTTAATTCTTTTATAAAAAATCCGATGTTTCCGGTTTTATCTTTTATCTGATTGCGCGAATAACGCGAACGCTTTTTATCGAATCTTCATCACAATTCCAAGAACTGCAACTGTGATCAAAAGCTGTAAAATCATGAATTTGATTAAAACCTGAGTTGGTGACCATCCGCGGTTTTTTCTCATGTGGTCGTGGAGCGGGAATCTTACGTTCTCAAAAATCTTAATCTTAAAGAAGCGTAAGAGGAATACTTTTACAATTCCCATACCGCCGTTTACGAAAATCATTGTTGAAGTTGCAAAAATTAAGAATGGGTTTCCCGAAGCCATAACACAGATTCCGATGAAAAATCCGAGTGCGCGGCTTCCGGCATCTCCCATAAGACATTTACTTGGGTAAGCGTTGAGCCAGAGATATCCCATTACAACACCGGCCATTGTAAAAATCATTAAAGCCCAGTTGGCACCGGCAGCAAAATGAGGAACAAGAAGATAGCCTGCAATATCAACGTGGCCAAGAATAAAATAGAAAATAATACCAAGGGTAAGAAGAGCGATTGTAACAAGGGTAGAAGAAAGTCCGTCTACGCCATCAGTACAGTTAGTAGAGTTGATCGAAGCCCAGAGCATTACAGAACAGATAATCACATAAACTACAGGATGAACTGCTATTTCGTGTGAAACAAAAGGAATCCAGAACTTTACAACGCCGTCTGCAGAAGCATTTTTTAATCCGTAATAAAGAATCAGAGAGGCTCCCACACTGATGATTAAATCAAGCGCACCCTTTAAGTATTCGCCCCAGCTTTTAGTACTTCTGTCATCAAGGTAACCTGTGAGCATGGTAAGCCATGTGAGTGCAATGATTAAAGCGCGTGTCCAGGTAAGCGGAACTACAAGCAGACTGATAATCACAAATAAAGAGATGAATACAACTCCCGCCCCTGTTGGTTTTCCCTTTGCGGCCTCTGCATTTTCCTTGATTGTAAATTCTCTTCCCCTGTCGTGCGGAAGTCTGTTATAGAATTTCGGGATGAGCTTATATGCAGAAAAATATCCTGTGTATAAAGCTACCGAAATAAGAACGGCATAAGAAGTTAAAAGTCTTGCAGGTCCCCAGAACTGCTGAAGATACATACCTAAATAGTACAACATAAAGTGGTCCTCTTTTGTCAGTAAGAAATATGAGGCATAAGAGTGTAAATCATTACAACCTCGTGTTCATTACAATAATCTATAAATTCATCGTTGCCGGAAGTAAAGCCCGTCTGAATGATTGCTTTTACTCCGCTGTCGATTAATTCCTTAATTGAATCTGTGAGTGTTACCGAAGAATCGCATACGATTAAATCGGCCACAGAATCGTTTGATTTTTCCCTCTGCATCATCTCTTTTGCATCCATCAGAGCATAATCAACTGCTTTTTCTGCTGATTTACATGCCTGCGCGATTCCCGTAATCATATTATTTTTTAAAAGGATGCAGGTGTAAGAGCGGGCACCCATTGCTAAAAGCATACCGAATGCCATCTCATCAGTAAGATACTGCGAAGGACGATTTTTTGTCTTTACATACCAGTGATCAAAAATAACAGAATCCTTTGACTGGAAAAGCATTCCCCCGTTCAAAAGTTCAAGCTCGTAAGGTGAGCATGAAATTTTTGCAGTAGGGATAAGCCTTATATTTTTATTTGCAGAAAGAATCTGTTTTGCACCCGGTGTAAATTCCGGAGCGACGATGGCAACAAAGTTTCCGTTTACAATTTCGAGGGCGGCAGATTCATCAATTACAGAGCTGCATCCGAGTGTAACATCCTTAATCGTATTTGAATCATATTTATAAGTGTTGATAAAAGAGTCGTGAACATTCGAAGAAAGAGCAGCCCCAAGAATCGATTTATATTTGATTGCGATTGTAAATACAATTCCTGTTAATGGAGTAAACTGAGTTGTAAAATTATATCCGTCGCTGTTCTGACTTTTTACCGTATACTGATTTTTTAGATTTTCGTAGAGTGAGCTTATCTGTTCCCATGCAAGAGAAACATCGCTGATTATATTATAGTTGAGTTCTTTGCCCGAAACTTTTCTGAATCCGCTTACTGCTCCCGTATCATTAGGATATTTATAAAGACACGAAACCTGCTGAGGATTTGAACCTCCGTGTAAAGGAATGTGTTTTACAAAAGGGAACGAAAGATAGTTCGGGAAATCCTTTGTATAATCTAAGTTTGACTGAAGCGAAAAATAAATTCCTGAATCATAGGCAGAAAGAAGATTGAGTGCTTTTGATGCAAGATACAGACGGAATTCTTTTGTGATGTTATCGGTTCTGAGCTGAATCATTGCTTCTTTGTAATCTGCCGGGTCTGTTAAAATGAGCACGTTTTTATAATTCATGATTGAATTACGCAGGATTGTCGAAATATAAAAATCCTGAGGACTGACAAGGCCCGAAATCTCCTGAGAGCTGACGTTTGTCGCAAGAGAAGGCATGAGGTTCATACAGATGATGTAAATATCAGCCTTATCCCTGGATTTTTTTTCTTCCTGTTCGTTGATGTTTTTATAATCCGAAGTAAGAATACGCTGAATCAAACCTGAATTGTCGTTTAAGTAAAGCCCGTTTTCTATTAGAGCCTGCTCGCGGGTAACAGGAATCTTTTCTTTTTTTAAAAGATCTTCTGTTTTGTTAGCAGAGAGGATTGTCCAGCCCGATTCTGTGAGAAACCTTGCAAAATCAAGGATATTTTCGTTTTTTTCAACATGAATAACTGCGCATTTACTCATACATAACAGTTTAGCAAAAAAGTTTACAATTAACAATTCAAAATTAAAATAACAATTCAAAATTAGAAAAACGCGAATTCCCATAGACTGCGTATTCTGATAAAATAAAACAATGAAGATTCGCTCACAGAAAGCAAAGCTTAGCGGACACATTGTTGTTCCGGGGTCAAAAAGTCATACAATAAGGGCTCTTATCCTTGCTGCAATGGCAGAAGGTGTCTCTTATATCAAAAATCCTCTTCCAAGTAATGATTGTATTTCCACTCTTAATGCCATACAGAAAATCGGAGCGCGTCTTGTAGAAAAAAAATTTGACGGATCTGAAGAAATCTGGGTGATTGAAGGAGCAGGGAAAAAGCTTCATCTTCCGGAAGGTCAAATTGATGTAGGAAATTCGGGTTCCCTCATGTATTTTTTGTGTCCTGTTCTTGCAACCTTGAGCGGAAAGTGTCTTTTTACCGGCGATGAATCAATCTGTACACGCCCTGTGGGTCATCTTTTAGATGCGCTCATTCAGTTTGGAGCAAAAGCAGAATCTATAAAAAACAATAACTGCCCTCCGTTTACCTTTGAAGGGCCAATCGATATTTCTAAAAAACTTATAACCGACGGAAAGCTTTCGCAGTACATAAGCGGCTTTATGATGGCAGCTTCGAGGACGAACGGAACTCTTAAAATGGAATTAAAAGATCCTAAGGAAACTCCATATTTAACTATGACTAAAATGTGGCTTGATTCTGTCGGTGTATATAGCTCTATCTCTCCTGATTTTAAAAATATTTCTGTTACGGGGCCCGCAGTAATTAAAGGCTTTGAACGAAGCATTCCGTCGGATTGGGAGGGAGTAGCATTCCCTTTAATTGCAGCTTTAATTTCCGGAAGCAAAGTCACTGTAGATAACATAGATTTTTCGGGCAGCCAGGGGGACGATAAAATTGTAGACGTTCTTACAAGTGTTGGTGCAAAAATCACACTCGATAAAACAGCCGGAAATCTTACTGTGGATGGAAGCGGGGGTGCAATTGCATCTGGCGCAGGGAATATTTCTTCCGGCAGTGCATTGGAAACAGATGGTTCCATTGTATCTTCGGGACCGGCCCATCTTTCTACAGCATCTCTTCCGGGTGGAAAACTCCAGGTTAACGTTTCTTCCTTCCCGGATGCAATCTGTGCGCTCTGCGTAATTGCATGTTACATCGAAGGAACAACCATTTTGACCGACGTAGAAATCTGCCGTAAAAAAGAAACCGACCGCGTAAAGGCCATGTGTTCTATTCTTTCGTCTCTTGGTGCCGATATCCGAGAAGATGGCGACAGCATTGTTATAAAGGGAACTATGGGCGGAACAAATCTTCACGGTGGCGAAGTTGAATCTTACAAAGATCACAGAATCGCAATGAGCCTGAGCTGTCTGGCGCTTGGATTAAAAGAAGGACAGTCGCTGGTCATAAACGATGCAGAATGCGCGAGCGTTTCCTTCCCGCAATATTTTGAAAAAATGAATGAACTTGGAGCCGGATTTACTTCCCTGTCCTGACTTATGGCAAATCAAGAAATAAAAGAAAACGAAGAATACCTGCAGTCTCAGCTGATTACTTATATTGGAAATAAACGAGCCCTCCTGGATTTTATAGGTCAGGGAGTGCGCATCGTTCAGAAAAAATTAAAAAAAGAAAAGCTTTCCTGCCTTGATATCTTTTCCGGAAGCGGAATTGTTGCCCGTTTTTTAAAGCAGTATTCATCGCTATTAAAGGTGAACGACCTGGAAGAATATTCATGCATAATAAACCGCTGTTACCTTGCAAACCTTACTAAAAAGCAGGAAAAAGAATTAAGAGCGATTTACGATGCACTTGTAGAAAAAATTAATCTGGAGATGGCGCGCATAGAAAAAGCGAGGGTGGGCGGAAAGTATGTGCACCCGGGTTTTATATCGGAGCTTTATGCGCCGGCGGATCTGGAGGGCATAAAACCCGGGGAAAGATGTTTCTACACCCCGTACAACGCTAACTATATTGATGTTGCAAGAAAGCTCATTCAGAGCGAAGTTCCGGAATGCTATCGTGATTTTTTTATAGCACCGCTTTTATCCGAAGCTTCCATTCATGCAAATACAGCCGGTATTTTTAAAGGCTTTTATAAAAACTCAAAGACAAAAACAGGTCAGTTCGGAGGAAACGGAAAGAATGCGCTTACAAGAATCCTTGGAAAAATCAGTCTTCCTTTTCCGCTTAAGTCGTCTTTTAAATGCCCGTTCCAGGTTTATAATCAGAATGCAAACGAGCTTGTAGAAGATTCTTCTCTTGGCAGTTTTGACCTTGCATACTTAGACCCGCCTTATAATCAGCATCCGTACGGCTCGAATTATTTTATGCTAAATCTTATTGCCCGCTACGAACGTCCCGACACAGAAAACATAAGCCGGGTTTCCGGAATTCCAAAAGACTGGAACCGCTCTGCTTACAACAAAAAAAAGAAGGTTGCTCAGGTCTTTTTAGAACTGATTAAAAAAATAAATGCACGCTTTATCCTCATCTCTTTTAATTCCGAAGGATTCATCTCTCGCGAAGAAATGCTTTCGCTCTTATCTGAATGTGGTAAGGTTCAGGTTCTTGAATCTAAATATAATGCATTCCGCGGCTCTCGTAATCTTTCGAACCGCGAAATACATGTTAAGGAGTTTCTTTTCCTTGTAGAAAAGAATGTGAATGAAAAACACAATTAAACCATCAAAAAATCAGAAACGCAGGTAAGCTTTTACCGGCAGGTGATCAGAAACGCCTTCACCCGAATAAATCTTGTATCCATCAGGATGCCCATCTTCATCACACCAGAGGTCGTTAACACATGGTTCAAATTTTAAAAAAGAACAGTTTCCAAAAATGAAAATAGAATCAATTCTTTCCCATGAATCTTTGTAATAATAACTCCCACTTTCACCTTCGCTCACTTGTTCATCAAGAAGCCACCCCGCAGAAACAGAAAAAGAATCTTCACATTTCAACGAATCGCCTTTCAACAAAACCTTAGCTTCATCCGAATATCTTTCAATACAGAATTCACCAATATCCTTATTAAAATCCCCACAGATAACCACAGAAGCATCTTTCAATTCAAGCAGTCTTAAAACCAGTAAGCTTTCCTGAAACTGTCTCCAGACTTCAGTACCTTCAGCATCATTCAGTTTAGACTTCCAGTGATTAGCCAAAACAGTAAGAAGCCTGTCTTTAACCTTCACTTCCACTTCAATCAGATACCTCAAAACAGGTTGTTTTTCATCCGTCGTCCGCACATCAATACAATGACAGTTCATCCCTGTAAGTTCATACCTGGACAAAACCGCACATCCTATCGCGCTATTCACGTCTTTAGCAAAACAGGAATAAGCCCATTTTTTACCAGAATCCCAGGATTTACCACTCAACTGATTACTGATATCATAAATGACACTCTCATTCTCAATCTCTTCAAGCACATAAATATCCGCATCAAGTTCAACAAGGGCATTACATAAACGCTCAAGCCTCGCAAGATACTTTTCCCTGTTCCATTTAGTCTTGTCACAAAAATTCGAATATTCAGTTCCATCCGACTCAGCATTGAAAAAAGTCTGCACGTTCCACGAAACAATAGACACGTTTTCACTATCCGAAGTCATAAAACCTTCATCCAAAGAACAAGCTTCCAGAAACAGAAAAAAGAACATCAGCACCGGAAAAAATAACCTCTTCACTTTCTGCACCTCCTTACAGGCAAAATCACCTGCGTTTCTAACGTTAATATAGACACGACTTATTAAAAAAAGACCATTTTTGCAAAAAAAAGTTTAAAAAATCATCATTTTTTTTATGAAAATTTTATTCCGCGGCCTTTTTTGATTGATAATCAGTAAAATCATGATTTATAATCAGCTTAAGAAGAAAAAAGTTTTAATCGGAGGAAATATGAAAAAAGTCTTTTTATTCGCATCAATTATATTCTGTCTTATATTTTCCGGCTGCCAGAAATCATCACGAGCCGACTCCTTTGCAAAAGAAGATATAGAAACTTTTAAGTATTATCTTGAAAACGCTTATATTTTTTACGACGACCTTCAGGAACAGAATTCATTTAAATTTAATACAAACAGGATTTTAAAAAGATATAGAAAGCTGAAGAAGAACTTCCCAAAAAGTCATGTGGAAAATGGAATCAATCAGGATGCTTTGATGAATGCCCTTGCAAATTTTCTCTATAATATACGGGCAATGGATAATCATCTTTATTTAAAGGGGAAAAATGGGGGATGGATTGTTTATCCTCCGAATGTGGTTTTTACATCTGATTATTATTTTTCAAAAGAAGGCGATTCATTTGTGCTTTCAAAATCACCCGACGGAAGTTTAACGGGAAAAGTTTTTACAGGAAATCCGGAAGACATAAAAAAAGTAATCAGAAATAAAAAAGAAATTTATCAGTTTGCTCCAAATCTGCGCGAAGAAAAACGGGAAGAAGCAATCCTCCTTTTAGATGGGAAAAAGCACAAGGTTCCGGTAAAAAAGAAAACCATCAGATATAGTGATGATGAAAAATTGTTTGAACTGAAAGAAACAGAAGATACTCTTTATTTAAAGATAAATACTTTTAGTGTTATGCTCGGTTCAGAAGAATATGAAAGTTTTACGTCTTTTTTTAAAGAAATCGCAGGAAAAATCGAAGGTAAAAAAAATCTGATTATTGATTTAAGGGGTAATACTGGTGGGCTTCTTAAATTTCCAAAAGAACTGATGGCGGCTGTTTATAATATCTGGGATGATGAGATTGATAAAAATCAGCTTATGGAATTTTTAAATTATCAGAGTTATGGAAATTTATATATGGATTCAGAAGCTGTTGCAAAATCAAGGTATGATCTGGCTGTTAAAAATAATGAAAACCCTGATTATCTGGCACAGGCAAAGGAATATTATGAATACATAAAGGGAACAGGTAAAAGAGAAGTTGTTGGAAACGATAAAGTAAACATGACGATTCTTCCTCAGTATAAGAAAAAAAAGCTTAAGACTAAAATTTTTGTGCTTACGGATTATTATACGGCCTCGGCCAGCGAAGCGACAATCGGTTATCTTTATATGATGGATAAGGAAAACATAACATTGGTCGGCTTAAATTCTTCCGGGGCTTTTGTCGGAGTTGATGTACTACCTTATGAGCTTCCAAATTCAAAAATCACAGTTTATCTGACTGCCGAGTCGTATAAAAAAACTATAATCTGCTCGCTCATCGATTCCTGGAAGGGCGAAAACTACGGTTTTGTTCCCGACTACTGGGTAACAGACGATTCAATGACCGACACCCTTGAATACCTCACCGGCGACAAAGCAGTTGCCATGTTTGAGTACAAGGGGAAGTAGGTTGAGTCGTTCAGATTTATGATTAATAAATCAGGCTTTATACATTAAACTTGAAGAAGAGAACGTC
>JAEESN010000002.1 GCA_016286365.1 Treponema sp. | reverse complement strand
CAGCTGCCTCTTCTGACGTT
Organism: Treponema sp.; assembly: GCA_016286365.1. Taxonomy (GTDB): domain Bacteria; phylum Spirochaetota; class Spirochaetia; order Treponematales; family Treponemataceae; genus Treponema_D. The sequence continues at coordinate 251,779 of JAEESN010000002.1, read as the reverse complement.
ATCAGGTTTTTCTTTCCGTTCAATTTTAGCCCCTTGGTTAATTGTATCACCCAACGCTTTACTGTTGAAGGGGAAAGATTGTTCATTGCTGCAACTCTTGTATACGGAATATTTAAAACTGTTACTTGTTTTATTGCTTTTAATTTTAGATTATCATCATAATGTTGATTATAATCTTTAATTTTTAACCCTTCGATTCCATTGTACTTATAAAATCTTAACCATCGTTCGACAACAGAATGACATGTCCCTATTTTTTTTGCGATTGCATCTGGTGACAGATTTTCTTTTTCATACAGTCTAACAGCTTCCAGCCGTGTTTCAAAACTGAATACTCTTTGCATTACATCCTCCAAAAAATGTCTAGCTTTTTGGGTTCAGTGCAGGGCTCCAGTACCTTCTTATGAGCAGAGTGACAGGAAAAATGAGCTGTGACGATTACTACATGTCGCGACCTAAGGAGCTTTGTGAATTTCTCGCCCAGGCGCTCAAGCTTTTGTGGAGTGTGGATATTTCTGATTGTCCTCGTAAAATCACGCTTGATGACGAGCTTGCAGAAGCAAGGTACCGTGTGGAAAATAATCTTGTTGATGTGGATGATGCCGAGCCTGACACTTACGGGCCGGGTGGCTTTGAAAATCCTAAGGCTTTGCTTAAGTGGCTTGAAAACAACAGACCGGAACGTGAACCTGTTTTGTCGCACGGAGATTTTTGTTTGCCAAATGTTTTTATTGAAAATGGCAAACTCAGCGGTTTAATAGATTTAGGAGACACTGGGGTAAACGACAAATGGCTGGACATTGCACTCTGCTACCGAAGTCTTAAACACAATGCAGACGGCACCTGGGGCAAAAAAGTTTATGAGGGTTTTAATCCTGAATTATTTTTTGAAGCTCTTGGGATTGAGCCTGACTGGGAAAAGATCAGGTATTATATTTTATTGGATGAATTATTTTGATTGACAATCCTCCAAAAATTGACGGTTGTTATATAATAATTACATTATAATGTCGATATTTATATACAAAACGCTAATTTATGTATATAATTATAGATGTTATGGGAAAGAATGCAGTTGTTTTGTTGCCTTCGGTTCAGAAGGTGCTGACAGAATTAGGTGAAAACATCAAACTGGCTCGTTTAAGAAGAGGTTTATCAAGTGAACTTATTGCAGAACGGGCAGGAATAAGCAGAGCTACACTTGTAAATGTTGAAAAAGGTTCACCGTCCGTTGCAATGGGAATATATATGTCGGTTCTTAATTCATTAGGACTTGAAAAGGATATGTTATTAGTTGCAAAAGACGACGAATTAGGCCGGAAGCTGCAGGATTTGAAGCTGGTCACAAGAAAGCGTGCGCCTAAAGATAAAAAGGACAAATAAATGAGTAAGAACTTTTTTGTGTATGGTGATTGGGAAACGCTTGGGCAGCCTATTCTTATAGGTGTTTTGAATGTTGATTTGCTCAAAGGAAAAGAAATATTTTCATTTGAGTATGATACTCAATGGTTAAAAACACAGAAGTTCTCGTTTTTTGATCCGGATTTGCAGTTATATAAAGGCCGTCAATATGCCCAGCAAAACAAAGAATTGTTTGGATTCTTTACTGATTCCTGTCCAGACAGATGGGGACGACTTTTAATGACCCGTAGAGAAGTCATTGAGGCAAAGGAAGAAAACAGAGCTCCCAAAAAACTTATGGAAAGCGATTTCTTAATTGGAATTCAAGATATTTCCAGAATGGGTGCCTTAAGATTTAAGACTGAGTTGGATGGACCTTTTTTAGCAGAGGCTTCTAAAAACTCAATTCCAATATGGACTTCAATACGTGAACTTGAACAGGCTTCATATCTTTTGGAAAAAGAAGATATTAGCCTTGAAGAAGAAAAGAAAAAAATACAAATGCTGATTCAACCAGGTTCTTCTTTAGGTGGTGCTCGACCGAAAGCTACTGTGCAGGCCCTTGATGGCAGTTTGTGGATTGCAAAATTTCCTTCCAGACATGATGAGTTTGATTGTGGTGCCTGGGAAATGATAACACATGAATTAGCAGTCTTGTGTGGCTTGAATGTTCCTGAAGCTAAATGTGAAAGATTTTCTAAAAATGGGAGCACTTTTCTTGTTAAAAGATTTGACCGCACTCCGAAAAATAAGCGCATTCATTTTATTTCTGCAATGACTGCTCTTGGTAAAATAGACGGAAATAATGCTCAGGATGGGACAAGCTATCTGGATATAGTTCAGTGCATACAGCAGCAGGGTTCAAAACCAAAAGAAGACCTTCTTGAACTGTGGAAAAGAATTGTGTTCAACATTACAGTTACAAATACAGATGATCATTTGAGGAACCACGGCTTTTTGTTTGATCAAAAGGGTCTTAGACTTTCCCCGATGTATGATGTAAATCCAAATCCTGATGGTGTTGGATTGTCTTTGAACATTGATGATATGGATAATTCCTTGAATTTTGATGTAGCAATTGAGGCAGCAAAATTTTTTGATATAAAAAAAGATGAAGCAGTAAAAATTGCAGATGCTATAAAGCAGAATGTAAAGCAATGGAAAGCAGTAGCAGAAAAATTCGGGATTTCTCGTTCCGATATGTTGCGTGTGGAAAATTGCTTTAGGTTTTAACAGTAATTATTTATACCTCTGCCGTACATTATGCTGAATTTACCTGAAATTATCAAAAAGTGATTTCGTGCAGATAAACAGTGTAAGCGTTTTGGCTTGAAGCACCAAAAACCTGTGATGAAGAGTTGGCCAGCAAATACAACTTATTATCTTTTATTACAAATTTTATTCCTTCCTCTTTATTAAACTCTTCTTTTTTCAAAACAGTTTGAAGATTAGAAACCGCGCATTTTTCTACTGTTGTTATCTGCTTTGAACTGTCATATCTGATAAAATAAATATATGAATCCTTTATATAACAGTCTTTAAATGATTTTACTAATCTGTCTTCATAGTTAATTACCCATTCACTCTCATTTTTACTTACTGTATATACCTTTCCATCTGTTGAAATAATCTGAATTGGGCTTCTTTTTAACAGAAAGGCAGAATCAATATCATATTCAAAATCTTTTGTACTATAACTTGTCCCGTCGTCATTTATTTTCATATAACATGGTCTGTTAGGCGTTCCATGATATGTTAAACCAACAAAGATATCTTCGTCTGCAAAATATAAAAGCGTAGTTGAAATATGTATAAATGTATTTGAAAAAGCATCTGGTTGTGTAAGTTTCGTGAATGAACCTGTTGTCTTATCTATAACATTTACCGCTCCATCCATACTAATTCCACCCTTACTGCCTGTAGTAACAATTTTATTATTTTTGTAATTTACCATGGCTTCTGCATGATTTGTTAATCCCGTTACAAACTGAGAAACCGTTCCACTTTGTATATCAAGTTTGCTTATATTATTACCATGAGAAACATATATAATTCCCGGCTCTAATTCTTCAAGACAGTCAATCGGATCTTCAAATTCTTTTACAAGGGTTTTAATTTTAGTTTTCGGATTAATACACCATAAGCTCTTTCGTGTATCATATGTACCTGTATTATCAGTAGCATAAATATTGCCATCAGGAGCTAACACAGCTCTTCTAATTTTTATTCCATTTTCTTTCGCAAAAGTAATGTCAGTAAAACTTAATTGCGTTACTGTTTTTTTGCTGTAGTATTCCGGTCTGAACAAAAAATATACTTCGTCGGATTCACAAAGGTATGTTCTAGGGTTTGTTAATTTTGTGGCATTATAAGTCATAATGTCCGCTTTATTTTCAGAAGCATAAATATCAACATTATTGCTTGAACCGGTAAAATAGAAACCGATTTCCTTATTCTTATATCCTTTAAGCTCAAAAAGCAGATATGGTTTTGTTGAACTATCAAAATCATATTCCTCATCAAACTTAAGAGTTTCTATAAATTTTTCTGCACAGGCAGCATAAGGAGCTTTGGAAGATTCATAATAATTACAAAAATACCAGTATCCGTCTACTTCGTAAGCACCTGTTGTTCTATTATATGCTGTGTCTTTTACATCGGTATAATAAATTTCTTCATTCTGATTATCAAGACAATAGAGAGTCAACAGATCATAGGTTTGAGGAAGGTTTACGACTTTTTCTATAACTGCATCTTTTGCTGAACTGGTAATAGTTCCAATTTCATAATCACGGGTCTGATATCCAATCGTAGCACGTGCAATAATTCTGAGATTTTCAGAGCCATAAGGAAAATTTGAAATCTTAACCTTGTAATCGACAAGCTTACTTTTATTGCTTAAGCCACAAGCTGACAACATCAGGACCAGAAAAAGTCCTGCCAGATAAAAAAAGATTTTCTTACTTTTCATTTTTTACATTCTCCTTTTTTTTATAAACTTTTTCTTCTATAATTATCCTATCCCTATCATTGATTTGTCAATTGTTTTTTAAAATTCAGTTCCAAAGGATATTGCCATGAAAACCTTGTTTTTTGTGTTCACTGGGTAAAAATCAAAGACTAAAGAGGTTTTGGTGCTCAAACCAAAGTTGAAGGAAAGTCCGGTGTATATCCTTACTCCAAAATACTGCTCATAAGAAATATTACCGTTTTTAATTGAATCTATATAATCAGGGGTATTTTTAATGGTAAAAAACCTTGTTCCCTGGGATTCTTCGTAATCATAACCACCAGAATATAAGAAAGAAACATGGAAATCGTGAAGATAAATCCACAAAAATGATTTTGCAGGGATTGCATGCTGAATATCGGCTCCAAAAACCATCAGTTCTGCCTTTACTCCGGCTAAAGAGAAAACAGGTTCATAAAAATATTCAAAGCCCGAAAGTAAATCAGAAACGATATTGTCGCTCACTTTTGTGCTGTCCGTAAAAAGATTAAAATCAAGTCTTAACGGAAGGTTATATATGAGGCCGCGTTTACATTCAATCGGAATCAGATTTGGTAAATATATGGAAGATAAAAATCCAAGCTCGGTATAACGCCTGCTCCAGTCATCTCCGGTTAGATTAAAATTATCTGCATTTTTTAAAAGCGTAGTCAGGCTGAATCCCGCATAAGAATTTCGTCCAGGTCCCGTTTTTATGATGCTTTTATATGTAAGATAAAAAATTTCTGAAGCATAAAAATCTATCTGTGTGCCGTCTGTACCAAGTGTCCCAAAAAAACTGTTTCCTGGAACTGAGTAATTTGAATGGCCCGTCCAGACGTTAGAAATTAAACCAAATCCTAACGAAGAATGATTTCCCACTCTGAATAAAGAAGATAAATCTAAATCCGCATAAGTCTGTTTAAAGCCGTTCTGATCGAATTCAAAAAATGTTCCGATTGCGTATTTAAAAACACCTGTGTCGCTTCCGCCTGTAAGACGAAGGTCCAGTCCGATTGAATTAGTCTGAGGTCCATATGCAAATGTGCCTGTAAACTCTTTGTCGCCCCACGGGTTCGAAGAAGTGTATGAAAGTCCCACAGGAAGTGTTGCAGAGGCTGTAGAATCCTTTGAATGCGAAACAGAAGTAATTGTAGAAAACGGGATTAAAACACCACGCCTGTAATAATCAAAGGGGTTATAGGGGTGAGTAGAATTGCTGGTCGGGGCGTTTGTGCTACCCGTACGCTCATTGCTTCCACGCGATGTATTGCTGCGTGCTGCGGCTTGGCTACCCGTACTCTCATTGCTATTTACGCCCGCCACGGCTCCCGCTCCCACGCCGGTTCTCACGCTGCCTTCGCTCAATTTAATCTTCTGAAACTCACCTTCTTTTTCCATTACAAGAAGTCGCGGCTGGGTAAAAAAGTTTCCGATATAAATAAGCTTTCCACTTACGCGGACAGGATTATAAACTCCGCCGGAAATATCTTTTGTCTGAAGCCTGCATTCCCCTGTTTTTATATTCAGGTTTCCGTAACGAGGGAAAGTGTTATTTTTTGTCCATGTGAAATTTATGATATCCGGGTTTTCGTCGGAAGAAAGATAACGCGGGATAAAGTCTGGGGCAGGCTGCGAGAAGGTTTTTATGATTTTTCCGGTTGTATCGGAAACGCAGACTGCGAAACTAAGGCCGTCTTTTACGATAAAGGCGAATCTGCCGTTGGAAAGCGGGGTCAGGGCGTATGGATTGACGTCGTATGGGAAGCGGATTGTACCTGCACTGCCATCGATAGAATTACCTGCGCCGGTCACAATTGTACTACCATCGGTATTTGCATCGCCAGTTGCAACTCCAGCCTTCCCCCCTATTCTTACAATCTTTTTTTTGTCTTTTGAAAGCTCTACTTCTTCGATTTTTATACTGTTATACTGCGAAGTAAAGGTTTTATATACAAAATATGTTTTTCCGTTTTCTTCTATTAAGATTCCGTCCTGAGCACTCTTTGTTTTAGCACTGTACATACTTCCGGAAAAAAGACTGTAGATTTTTTCTGCCTTAGAATAATTCTTTCCATTTATATTTACATAATCAGCTATAATAAAATTTCCGTCTACAGAAAATCTTATTTTCTGAATATTACTGAGCGTAAAAAGTTTTTCGGGTTTTATTTCTTTTAATTCACCGCTCAGGGCTTTTCCAAGCTTTTCGTTAGAAACAAAAAATACTGCGCGGCTTTCCCTGTCTACATATGCAATTCCTTTTTTCCCGTAAACAAGTGAATCATAATATCTTCCAGAATCATTCTGGATTGACCAGTCAGCCGCCTCACGAACAAAAAAGTCTCTGGAAGTTCCATCCTTAAGCGGAGAAGAAGCAACGCCTGAAGGAACTTGTATCTGATTTTTAAAATCATCCCATTCATCAAAAATTGTAGTTCCGTAGACATCTTCAAAAGCGCCTGCAAAATCCATAGCCTGCATGTTTATACACGAATACCAGAGCTTTGAATATTTTTCCATCCCGTATTTTTTCTGAAGCCACGCGTTGAACATTCCGTTAAAAAAATAAATATCTTCGTACGGGTAAACATCTTCGGAACACTGAATATCATAATAATCAGGAAAAACTTCTTCGAGCTTAGCCTGCTTTACCATAAAGGTAACATATTCGCTGTTGAGTCTTCCTTCTCCCTTAAGACTTTCCATTGCTACCGCAGCACCTTCGCCCATTCCCCGGGATGTAAGCCAGAAAGAAAGCGAATAAGCATCACCAAAAATCTTCTGGACCTTAAGCATGAATTTCGAGGTTATATTAAAAGTCACGGCGTGAGTTAATTCGTGGGTAAAAACAGATAGAATTCCCTCTGTATTAACATCAAGTTCTTCTATGCTGAGCGTGTCGTAGATGACAATCCTGTTATATGGATAATTTGCATGATAGGCATTAAAAACTTCGCAGTCGGGAGTTAAAACAACGGGAAGCCTGAACGAAGGAACAAGGCCGTATTCTGCCGTTATTTCTGCATAAATCCTGTCTGCGTTTTGGGTTAAAATTTCTGCTGATTTTTCGCACTCAGGCGGATAGATGATATCGAACCAGTCTGTCACATTTACTTTAAGCTCTTTCTGGTCCGATAAAACTCCACCGTATGCAAAAGCTTTTGAACAAAGCAGAAAAACTAAAAGAACAGCAAAAGATTTTACATACGGCTTTTTCATATCATCCTCTTAAATTACATCTTTGGGAATTTCTTTACTGCAAACTTAAAATAAAGGGCAGCAAGTGGAACCGAAAGAATGATTAAAACTGCAGCAGCAATAATAAATCCCAGAATGTTTTTTGGAAGAACAATAAAAAAGAGTAAACTTAAAAGCGCAATCAGAATCATATTTGTGAACATGGAGAAAAACGCATTTAAATTCTGTTTTATTGCGGCCATAGGATTTTCCCAGTTAAGCTTTGGATTAATCGTATCGAAGAACATATCTATGCTCACAAGCAGTAACGAAAGGAAGAACGATAAAACAAACTGAAGAACAATAATCATCCCGATTTCCGAAATAAAGAAATCAAGCTGTAAAAATACTGATGCAACAACAATTATAAGCGTTGTGATGATGTTTGAAATCAGAGTATATGTCATAGAATGCCAGATTTTTACAAGGACAAAAGTCTGTGGTTCAATCGGCATTGCCTGAATATCGTGGATAGCTTTTCCTTCGCGCGAAAATGATGTAGCTGCAATATTACTCATAGAAGCCATAAAACTCGAAAATGCTGCTGCACCGATTGCCGTACAATAAATGATTGTCATCAGTGTTGCCTGATCAAGATTCTGTAAATAAGTACCGATTTGTAAAAGCCCCGAAAAAAGAGTCTTGTCGCTCATGGATGTTGTAGCAACAATAGTAACAACAAAGATTAACGGTATTAAAAATACAGAAAGAGGCCCGTTCGAAAAGAAAACCGGCTCGCGGAAAACTGTTTTTATATCTCTTAAATAAAGAGCTTTAAATACAGAATTTCTTTTTGCATCCTCGTGAATCAATTTTTCTGCCTGTGCGTTATTAATCTTCTTTGATTTTATATCGCTGAATCCGTTTAAAGTCCTTAAATAAAGCTTTCCTAAAAGAGGCATGAATCCAAAAAGAAGTACAGCACCTATTGCAAGAAGACTCAAAATAGACAGCCAGTTTCCGGTGAGCGAAGAAGCAAAGAATTTAATAATCGGGAAAGAGCCTGCGTCTATGAGTGGAGAGCCCGCAATAGACTGATTCAATTTTGCACCAATGTCGTTTGTAGAAGCACCGTTTATAAAACCAAAAGCCATTGCAATTACAAGAAGAAATACTGTCGCAATCCCCTGTAATACACTCTTTTTTCTGAGCGCCGGACAAATTGTAAGAAGAAGAACAAAAATCAGATAAATAAGCGCAATGATTACCATACAGCTGATAATCGAAGTAACAATCATTCCAACATAAATACCCGGATTTGTAAGTAAGCCTTCCATGTATCCGTAAACACAGGTTCCTATACAGATAAGACAGGAACCGAACGGAAGTTCAGATAAAACAGAAAGAAGAAACTTTGCACTCAAAATCTGACGTGGTGTAAGAGGAAGTGCCATAAGCTGTTCTTCTCCAGAGCCTGTATAATAAGAAACCGAAGTAGATAAAAATCCAAAGAAGAATGAGATTATCAAAGCCATGAGCATTACGACTACTGGTGTGTATTCCTGAGAGCCTGCTGCCTTAAGATTTGTATAAATTCCTATTACCATGGTTCCAAAAAGGAAGAAGAATTCAACAAGAACAAGGATTACAAGCAGTATGATTCCTATACTCTTTGCAATTCCCTTTGGACCTTTTTTAAATCCCTCTTTTACAACGCCAAAATTATAAAGATTGGCACTTAAAAGTTTAAATAATTTCCAGATCATCATTACTCTCCCGAATTCTGAACAAGCTTAAGGAAGATATCTTCAAGAGAAGCCCCGGAAGAACCATGCTGTTTCTTTAATTCTTCGATGGTTCCGGTAAATACGAGTTCACCTTTTTTAATGATTCCGATTCTGTCGCAAAGTTTTTCTGCAACTTCCATAACGTGTGTAGAAAAGAATACAGTTTTTCCGCTCTGTGCTCTTTCCTTCATGATTTCTTTTGCAATAAAAGCTGCTTCCGGATCAAGTCCAACCATAGGTTCATCCAGAATCCAGTTCTGTGGGTCTGTAATAAGGCTAGCAACAAGGAAGAGCTTCTGCTTCATACCGTGACTATAAGAAGAAATCTTATTATTTAAAACGCTCTTTAATCCAAAGCGTTCGCAATATTTTTCTATGCGTTCAACCCTGTCTTCATCAGATATTTTATAAACATCACAGATAAATGTAAGATATTCAATTGCTTTTAAGCGTGAAAAAGTTTCAGGATTATCGGGTACAAAAGAGAACTGTCTTTTTGCAAGAAGTGGTTCTTTTCTTATAGAGATTCCATCAAGCAAAAGTTCGCCTTCATCCGGTTCAAGAATACCTGTAAGCATTCTGATGGAAGTTGTCTTTCCGGCTCCGTTTGGTCCAAGAAATCCGAAAATTTCTCCATTGTTGACTGTAAGCGAAAGATTATTTACAGCTTTTACTGTTTTGTTGTCTTTCTTTTTTCCTGTGTAAGTTTTTGATACGTTTTTGATTTCGAACATAAGAACTCCGTAAAATTTTTTTTAGATGATGAATAATCCGATGAATCATTGAAACATCATTTATTAATCATTATTATACAATAATAAAAAAAATAATAAACATAGGTAACAGATTATAAGGAAGGAAAAATGTTTGTTGAATTAAAATACACTCCGACACTCGAAGATTTAGACGGAAAAGGTCAGTACGAATTATATTCACTTTTTAAAATGCTCGAAAACGCAGGAAGCCAGCATTCAGATAAGGCAAACGACAACGTAATCCAGAGCACAAACAATGGCCGCGCATGGGTTCTTACAGACTGGTATGCAGAGTTCGAATCTTATCCAAAAGAAAAAGATGATGTAAAAGTAATCACCTGGTCGGAAAAATTGAGCCAGACTTTTATTGTCGGAAGGGATTATGAACTTTATTCAAACGGAAAAATATTCGGAAAAGCTACATCAAGATGGGTTATCCTCGACATAAATTCAGGACGCCCGTTAAGAATTGATGATTCACTTATTTCGCAGTATGAACCGGAAGATAAACTTGTATTTGCAGAAACAAAACTTCCTCGAATCGCAATGCCAGAAGCTTATTCCATAGAAAAAGAAATCCAGCTTAGAAGAACAGATATTGATTACAATGGTCACGTTCACAATCTGAACTACATCAACTATGCAATGGAAGTTCTTCCCGAAGAAGTTTACAACAAGAGGGATTTTAAACACATCCACATCACTTACAAAATGGCAATTTTCCCCGGAGAAAAAATCATCGCTAAATATGCTTTTGCAGACGGAAAACATCTTGTAAACATCTTTAACGATAAGGGTGAATTAAAAACTCAGATTGAATTTGCTTAATTCTGATACGCCTTTTGGTGAATAAAACCTCGTCGCGTTTTAATAAGCCATAACCATAGCTAAGACACAGACTAAGGCAGAGTTCCAGTAAATTGCTACCTCGTTTGTGCTGAAGCTGCATTCATCATCTATATAACATAAAAGCGGTGATTTACCCGAAAGCTTTTGTTTTGCAACCTCGTCCTGTAATCCTTCCGAAGGTCCACCGGCAAGCATTCCCGGCATTACTTCTTTTACTGCCCCGGATGGCCTGTGATGAGGTCTTTTTACACTTGAAGAACCTGTTTTTGTAACATAACTTAAATTAAAAGGATTACATCCAAGAACATAATTTATCTGATTTAAGCCGGCATTGTAATATTTTTCTTTTCCAGAAAGTTTATATGCAAGTAAAAGGAGGTGTGCTTCGTCGCAGACAAAGCCGTTGCTTCCCCAGTGAACCTTTGTGAGGGCTGTTTTGTAAGAAGAAGCTTCTGTAAGCTCATAAATTTTATCTGCCCTCTGAATGATTGCTTTTTCCAGGTCCTTTCTGTATTTTTCTTTTCCGCCCAAGTCTGTATAGCGAAGAAGGATTTCTGTTCCGTAAGAAGTAACGCAGCCCCAGAAATATGATTCCATAAGCTTTTTCTTTCTGAGCTTTAATGCATCCTTAAGATATTTCTGTTCCCCGGTAGCAGAATAAAGACCGCACAATGCAAAATATCTTTCGTCCTTTACGTTGTGATCTCCGTATCCGCCTGTAGTTATTTCCGGTGGATTTTTATAAAACTCATCGCTGTGCTTGTCCAGATATTTCTGGGCTTTTACTGCTGCATCAAGGAGCTTGTGTGCAAAGTCTGCATCTTTTTCGCGGAAAAACCTGTATGCAAAAGAAAGACAGCCTGCAAAATCAGCTGTGGCCGCAGTAGAAACCGGAGAAAGAACGATTGCATCCTTTTCTTTTTCGGGAGAAATAAAGCGACAGAAATTGTAACACGAGATTTTATGATATACAGCTCCGTCTTCCCTCTGCATCTGCAAAAGCCATTCAAGCTCAAAACGGACTTCCTCAAGAATATCAAAGCCTTTGTAAAAATCTTTAATGCAGTCGTAAGCTAAAAGAAGATCCATCACTGCTTTGGTTCCGGCAACAACATAACGTCCGTAATCCCCGGCATCGTGCCAGCCACCAAGAACCTGCTTTTTTTCTGTGCTTCCGTAGATTTCTGCTGTTTTTGTATGACACGCAGGATGGCTCCACTTTCCGGCCTTTACTTCCTGCCCGCATCTTGAATATGTAAAATATGTTAATATGCTTTTTAAAAACTCATCGTAAACCTTATCGCCAATCTGGAAAACAAAACTTTTGTCTTCTCCGGCCGATATATAATAACTTCCTTTTTTTGTAAATGAAGAAAAATCAGCGGCTCTTATTGTCTGTCCCGAAACTGTATCCTTTACGGGCTCACTTAAATCAGATGAAAAAACAACCTTTCCTCCTTCGGTACAGAGGGAAAAGTTGTTTGAGTCATTTTTTCCGGCATCAATAAAAGCTAATTTCTGTCTGTTTAAGAGGTATCCTGTCTGATTTACAAAAATTGAGTTTTTCATAATCAAACTATATATCAGATAAATCCCCTACAATTGAATAAATATCTATTCTAATTGCAAAGATTCATTAAGTGTTAATAATTTTATCATTTTGACGGTGTGTTTTGATTTCTTTCCGTCCGGATTTGTGATTGTTAAAAGAATCTCTGTGTTTTTGATTTCGTCCGAAACTTCTTTTCCGTAGAACGATGAAACAAGATCAAGGTATTCTGTTTCTGTCATTGAATCATCATTAAAAACCGGGGATAAAAGCATATCAAGATAAGCGGCTGTCTGCGAATCAGTTGATTCATAGAATTTTTTTAAGCCCGCAGGAGATAAGGTGATTTTTAATTTATTGTTAGTAACCTTTACAAGTCCTGAAGTAAAATATTCTGATTTTTTCTGTGTATCTGTCATCTGAACCGAAATATCGTTTTTATTTTTACAGATGACATTTACATCCTTAAATCCGCTCTTTTCAAGTTCTTTTGTTATGGCTTTTGCATCGAACATTACGTCGTCGTTTTTTGCACCGGCAGAATTTTTTAAAAGTCCCATAAATCCTTTTCCGGCAGCGCCATAATATCCCACGCTTACAGAACCATTTTTATTCAGTGTAAGTGATATTTCCGAAGTGCAGCTGTTCAAAAAGAAAAAGCAAGCCGCAAGCGATAATAAAATCATCAGTTTTTTCATAGTCAAAACCTCGCAGTAATCTTAAGCATAATAATCCGTGATGATTATTTTTGCTAATCAGTTATATAACACTTAAACCGTTAAGACAACCTAAAGTAACGAAGAACAGCAGCCGTTGCAGGTACACCCGTCAAGAACAAAATCGGAACAGTAACTTCGCTTTTTTACAGTCTTAGCTGATTCAACCCTTCTGGAAGGTTCAACGGTTTTTACACCCTTATCTTTGGCAGCTTTTCCGTCTTTTCCGGCAGGCTCAACCGTTACGGTTTTATTTCCTTTTTTAGAAGAATTTTTCGCCTGCTCATCAACGCTGCCTGCCGGCTCATCATCTGCACTCCTTGGCTCTACTCGTCTTTCTTCTGTTGAACCATCATTACCGCCAGAATTATCTTTGCCGGATTTAGCTTTGTCCGATTCGATTATTCCCGAAGGGATTAGCCTTGCAGCCCCATAATATGCATTTTTCCAGTATCCGTTTAAAAGAGTGCGGATCTGAACTCCTGTATTTCCACCGTCGCTTATTGCAGAAATAAAATCCCCGTTTCCAAGATAAATTCCTACATGCGAAATCCTCTTACTCGAAGTTGTTTCAAAGAATACAAGGTCACCTGCTTCGAGCTCCGCATCTTTTATCGGTGTACAGTATTTATAAATTCCATCTGCAGTTCTTGGAAGCTGAATCTTCACAGTCTCGCGGAAAACATAATAAACAAAACCCGAGCAGTCAAAAGATGATGGTCCTGCTTTAGCATAAGCATAAGGTTTTCCAACATGTTCCTTTGATTCTTCTATGATTTTCTCCCTCGCGTCTCTTGCTTCTTCCGGAGTCATCTTTTTTGGAGAAGCACAGAGTTTTAAACATGCCAGTGAGAAAAAAAGAATAAAGAGAATGGCGTATTTTTTGTCTTTCGAAATGTTCATAAAAATGTTTCTCATATCTTTAATTATAGGCACGTTTTTCAGATTTTTAAATTAAATAAATGCTATAAATAAACTAAATAAATTCTTATATTATTGACAAATGAATACGGTATGTTATCATAAAAAAAATGACATTATCACACGTTTTGTCAAAGAGAAACTAACAGGAGACCAGCAATGGCAAAGTTAAAACAGAATATTTCATGGACCTATCTTGATGAATATCGGGGAAAGGATTTTTCGGGACAGTGGCCAACATTCCCGGAACTGATGAAAATTCAGGCTCAGCGTTTTGCAGACAGACCTTGTTTTACAGCATTTGACGGACCTAAAGATTCTAAAAACACACTCACCTATTCACAGGTGTACAAAAAAATCAAACAGTTAAGCGACTGGTTTATTGCTAACGGACTTAAAAAAGGAGATCACGTAGCAGTTGCAGGTAAAAACTCTCCGGAATGGGCAATTACTTATCTTGCAGTTTTGGATGCGAGCGGTATTGTAATTCCAATCGCAGATTCACTTCATGACCCGGAAACAGGAAACATCATCAAAGCATCTGAACCAAAATTCGCTTTTGTTGACGACGTAAAAATTCCTTATCTTGAAAAGAATTTTAAGAAGCTTAAGATTTATTCATTAAACAGAGAAAACAAAAATCTCTATGTTTACAATCTTAAAACAGATAAAAAGGTAAAACCTAACGAACCTCCTGTAGAAACAGATACTGCTCTCATCCTCTTTACTTCGGGAACAACAGGAACTCCAAAGGGTGTAATGCTTTCTCACAAAAATATGATTGCAGACGGTTACATCGCACAGACAAACCTCCTCATCCTTAAAGAAGATGTTTTCTATGCACTTTTACCAATTCACCATGCATACACAATGCAGGCTGCTTTCATCTGTCCTCTCGAAGTAGGAGCAGAAATTGTATTTGGAAAGACAATGGCTGTTAGCCGCCTTATGAAGGAATTAAAAGAAGGAAAAATCACTATCATGCTTGGTGTTCCTCTCTTATACAATAAGCTTTTAGCAGGTATCAGAAAGGGAATTAAATCTAAGGGTGCAATTGTTTCCTTTGTTATGGCTGTTTTAAGAGGTATTTCGTTCCTTTCTAAAACAATTACCGGAATCAATATTGGTAAAAAACTCTTTAAACCTGTTTTACAGCAGGCAAATATCTATACTCTCCGCGTTGCAATCTGTGGTGGCGGACCTCTTGCAAAAGGTGTATTCAAACAGTATCAGGCAATGGGTATCGACTTTATCCAGGGATACGGACTTACAGAAACTTCTCCAATCATCACATTGAATCCTATGGAACACTTTAAGATTCAGAGTGTTGGCCGCGACTTTTCTCCTTATGAAGAAATGAAAGTTGTAGACCGCGAGGATGATACTAAAACACTTAAAACAGGCGAAGTTGGTGAAATCTGTGTTAAAGGTCCAATGGTTATGCAGGGCTACTACAACATGCCGGAAGAAACAAAAGCAATGTTCACTCCGGACGGCTTCCTTAAAACAGGTGACCTTGGCTGGATGGATAAAGAACACTACGTTATGCTCTGCGGACGTGCAAAGAACCTTATTGTTACAAGCGGTGGTAAAAACGTATATCCGGAAGAAATCGAAGACGCATTCCAGCTTTGCGACGATATTGCCCAGATTACATGCCGCGGATACTACAAGGACGGAGACGAAACTTCGGAAGAAATTGAAGTTCTTATCTACCCAAGCGATGATTTATACAAACGCCTTGGCTGCGAAAGAAACAACGAATTTGTTCAGGATGAAGTTTTCGACACAATCAAATCCGAAGTAAGTAAGGTAAACAAGAGCCTTCAGTCTTACGAACAGATTACAAAAATCACTATTCTTAAGGAACCTCTGGAATTAACTCCTTCTAACAAAGTAAAGAGAAACTTTATTCCAAAGATTTACGAAAACATTAAGAAAAGCTGATTTTGATTTGATTATATGAATGTGCGGCAGGATGATTGCCTGAGCATCTTAAATTGAATAAAAAAACGATTAAAGCTGTGGCTTTAATCGTTTTTTTTGTCTTATCTGAATTCTTCTGACCTTCGCCAGATTTTATTTTCTTTCTGATTATTTTCTCTGATTATTTTACATAAGTGCAGACAACAGAATTATCTGCGTTGCTGTATGGAGCCGGAATGTATTTATCTGCCTTCCAGTCGTTTTCCCATCTGCAACCGTCGAGTAAATATCTGAACTGATATTCTTTATTTACATCAAGATCGATTTTTACGGAGAATGCACCGTCTTTTCCTGGTTTTAAGGGTGTATCTGTGCTGCTCCAGCTGTTAAAATCACCAGCAATGTTTACTGTTTTTGCTCCCTGCGCTGCTTCCGGTGATACTGTAAATGTAACTGTACATTTTGTCTTATCTTTTGAAAAAGATTTTTTTAATGACATTAAAACTCCTTTCCCTCATTTACCCAACATACAATTTTTTACTGTTTTTGATACTATTAACAGAATAATCCATTTTTTTGTTTCTTGCAAGTAAGACGCATTTGTATTATATTACAGATAGAATAACTGGTTTTCCAGACCCCGTTGATTTATCCAAAATTGCGAACGGGATCGGTTTGTATGAACCGATAAATCTTGCTAAACAGGAGACTTATATGTCTGTCTTAACAAAAAATCACACTTTATTTACATCTGAATCTGTAGGGGAAGGTCACCCCGATAAGCTTTGTGACCAGATTTCAGATTCAATCCTTGATTACTGTCTTTCTTTAGATCCGGAAGCACACGTAGCATGCGAAACTTTTTCCACAACAAACTTTATTTTAGTCGGTGGAGAAATAGGCTTTCAGAGCATAAAGATTGATGATGCATTTACAAAAAAATTCAACGCAGAAGTAGAAAAAATTGCTCGTTCAGTTGCACTCCAGATCGGATATAACGCACCGGAAATCGGACTGGACGGAAACACCTGTATTTTCGAAAATCGCCTTCACGCTCAGTCTGCAGATATAAACCAGGGTGTAGTCGGAAAAGGCCTTGATGAATACGAAGGAAAACAGGGTGCAGGAGACCAGGGAATGATGTTCGGTTTTGCATGTAACGAAACTCCAAGCCTTATGCCGGCCCCTGTTTACTATGCACACCAGCTTCTTCTTAAGGCACACGAACTTCGTCATTCAGGAAAGCTTTCGTGGCTCCGCCCTGATGCAAAATCTCAGGTAACAGTTGAATATGACGAAAACCACAAGCCTTGCAGAATCAATGCCGTAGTTCTTTCTCATCAGCATGAACCGAACCACTTTGACAAAGATGACAAAAAAGACCACGAGCTTTTAAAAGAAGCAATCATAAACGAAATAATCAAACCTGTTTTAGAGCCTACAGGACTTTTAGACAAGGATACAAAATTCTATATTAATCCTACTGGACGCTTTGTAACTGGCGGCCCGGATGGAGATGCAGGTTTAACCGGTAGAAAAATAATCGTAGATACTTACGGTGGAATGGGCCGCCATGGAGGTGGTGCATTCTCCGGAAAGGATCCTTCTAAGGTAGACCGCTCGGCTGCATATATGGCACGCTACATCGCAAAAAACGTTGTAAAAGCGGGGCTTGCACAAAGAGCCGAAGTTGAACTTGCATACGCAATCGGTGTACCAGAACCTGTTTCTATCATGGTAGAGACATTCGGAACGGAAACTGTTGCTAAAGAAAAAATCGAAGCAGCGGTGGAAAAAGTTTTTGACTGCTCACCATCGGGAATAATCAAAACTTTAAATCTTAAGCAGCCTATTTACCGTAAGAGCGCTTCTTATGGTCACTTTGGCCGCGAAGAATTCCCTTGGGAAAAAACAGACAAGGTTGAAGAATTAAAGAAAAATATTTAATCACAAAGATATGAAAGAAAACTATTGTGCAACCTGGGCAAGCTCCCAGTATCTTACAGAAGACTTTAATATGCCGCGCCTTAACCTTTCCAATAAAAGCTTAAGGCAAATTGTCCACACCTCAATCGGAGGAGATAAAATCCGGGTAAGATTTTCGAACAGAGTCGGGGATTCCGAGCTTACAATTAAAAAAGCTGATATCGCCGTTTCTGAAAGCCAGGGAAGTGGAAAAATTATTAAAGACACAGATAAGGTTTTAACCTTTGGTAATACTGAAAGTGTAACTATAAAACCCGGGGAAGAAGTTTATTCTGATCCTTTAGATTTTTCTTTCCCGCCGCTTACCGAACTTTCTGTAACAATACATTTCGGGAAGGTTCCTTCAAAGCTTACGGGACATCCCGGTTCAAGAACCTTTTCTTTCCCGACAAGAGGAAATAAAACCTGTAAAAAATCAATTACCCGTTTTTATAAAACAGCCCACTGGTATGTTCTTGCCGGAATCGAAGTTTGTTCGATCAAAGAAAACAAGGCCATCATCTGTTTCGGAGATTCCATTACAGACGGACGCGGCTCTACGGACGATTTACAAAACCGCTGGACAGACAATCTTTTCAGAATAATCCAGAAAAGCGATTCTTTAGAAAACAAGCCTGCCGTAATTAATCAGGGAATCGGCGGAACCTGCGTTTTGATTCAGGGTGTTGAACGATTTAAACGCGATGTCCTTGAGCAGAAGGGAGCCGCATTTATCGTGCTTTTATACGGGGTAAATGACATAATTTATCTTAATGCAGACGATTCAAAGATAATTGAATGCTATAAAAACATGATTGTAGAAGCTCACAGGAATAATCTGAAAATCTATGGAGCTACAATTCTTCCTTTTAAGAATTTTGGTGACTACACTTTGGAAAGGGAAATCATCCGTAAAAAGGTTAATGCCTGGATAAAAGACAATGCGGGAAAAACTGATGGCTTTGACGCTTATATAGATTTTGAAAGCTATATGAAAGACCCTCTTAATCCTGATTGTCTTAAAAAAGAGTTTGACTGCGGAGACGGCCTTCATCCAAGCGCAAAAGGATATGAACAGATGGCTAAAGCCTTTACCGATTTATCTCTTTTTAAATGGCAGGCTTAATGAATCTCCTTACTCCCCTAGAAATTGAAGAATGCCTTTCTCGATGGAAAAAACAAAATCCGGACCCGAAGCCTGAGCTTTCTTTTACAAACGCATTTACACTTCTGGTTGCTGTAGTTCTTTCTGCACAGGCAACAGACAAAAGCGTAAACCTTGCAACAAAAGACCTTTTTAAAATTGCAGACAGCCCGGAAAAAATGCTTGAACTTGGACAGGAAAAACTGATTGAATATATAAAACCTGTGGGACTTTATAAAAATAAATCAAAAAATATAATTGAGCTTTGTAAAAAACTAATCAGCGATTTTGATTCAAAAGTTCCTGATTCACGGGAAGAGCTTATGACACTTCCGGGGGTCGGTCGAAAAACTGCAAACGTTGTTTTAAACGTATATTTTGGAAAGCCAACTATGCCGGTAGACACTCATCTTTTACGCGTATGCCCTAAAACCGGTCTTGCAGAGGGAAAAACGCCCGAAGAAATCGAAGAATCGCTTTTAAAAAGAATCCCGCAAAAGTATTTAAAAAATGCTCATCATTGGATATTATTACATGGTAGATATGTCTGCACTGCAAAAAATCCAAAATGCACTGAATGCATCATAAAGGATTTATGCAGACACAACGAAAAATAATCAGATAAAAAACGCAGATATAAATTCACGGGGATTTATACGGAGATTCATATGGAAGAAGAAATCATAAACGCAGCAGAAACAGCACAGACAGTAGAAGCCATTCAGGAAGTGGCAGAAGAAGCTGCACAGAGTTCTACTATTACAGAAGCAATTTCTAAAGCGGCAGACGAAACCTTTATCAAGCAAACCTCCTCTTTTATAAATACAATTAAAGGCTGGTTCAGTCCGGAAAACATTTTTAAACTGATTGGCGGTCTTCTTATCATCCTCATCTTCTGGATTATCTATAAGGTAATCATCCGGCTTTTAAAAAAGATTCCTTCTGAAAAACTGCCGCAGACACGCTTTGATTTACTCCGCCGTATTTTTAAGTATCTTTTTTACTTCTGCATTGCGATGTATGTTTTAAGCCTCTTTGGAATTAAGCTCAGCGCAATCTGGGGTGCGGCAGGAATTACCGGTGTTGCAATCGGTTTTGCAGCACAGACTTCTTTAAGTAATATCATAAGCGGATTGTTTATTCTTACAGAAGGTTCGGTTCATACGGGAGATACAATCAGTGTAGACGGAATAACAGGAATTGTAGATGCAGTTACCCTTCTTTCTACCCGTGTTCACACTTACGACAATCAGATGATCCGAATACCGAATGCTACTATCATCAACAATAACCTTACAAACAACAGCTATCATTCAAAACGAAGAATCACGATAAATATTGATGTGCCATACGGAACAGACCTGGAAAAAGCGCTCGAAATCTGTGTGAATGCTGCAAATCTCTGTCCTACAGTTTTACAAAACCCTCCGGCAAGTGCCTGGGTAGACGGATTTAAAGACTGCGGAATCGGACTTACAGTGGCTGCATGGTTTAAACCAAAAGATTTAATTCAGACAAAAACTGATGTACATATCACTCTTTTAAAAGAACTTAAAAAACAGAAAATTGAACCTCCGTTCCCACGCATGGATGTTTCTATGTTAAAAGAGGAAAAATCAAAACCTGTTATAACTAAGCAAGTTGCCAAAACTAAACAGACTGTTAAAACTAAAAAATAAGATTACTAAAAATGGATAACTATTTTACAAGCTTTGACTGGAACAAAATGATGAGCCTCCACAAACCTTCTGATTATGATATCAGAGAGTATCATCGTCTTTTGTCCGCAGAGCTTCCGTATTTTTTAGATAAATATCTTGAACTTCCAATCCTAACACGCCTTAAGGGAATAGGTCTTTTGTGCGGCACTGACTGGACTTCGCTTTACAATAACCGCTTTTATTATTCAAGGTATCAGCACAGTCTTGGAGTTGCTCTCATCATCTGGCATTTTACACACAACAAGGCTCAGACAATTGCGGGACTCCTCCACGATGTTTCAACTCCGGTTTTCAGCCATGTTGCAGATTTTCGCCTTGGTGATGCCCTTACTCAGACTGCAACAGAAGCATTAAACGCAAACCTCATAGAAGCTGATGAAAAGCTTTTGGAATGCCTTAAGGAAGACGGACTTACTGTTGAACAGGTTAACAACTATCACCTTTACCCGATTGCAGATAACGAAATTCCACAGCTTAGTGCAGACCGCCTTGAATACATGTTTCCTTCGGGAATGGCTTTAGACGGAAGCTGGGATTTACATTCAATTAAAGTCTGCTATAATGACCTTGTAATTGCCCAGAACGAGTTTGATTCTACCGAGATGGCTTTTCAGACTTACGAAATTGCAGAGGAATACTGCCGGCGTTTCTGCCTTACGGGACACATCCTTCAGCTGAACGAAAACAAACTGACGCTCCAGCTTTTAGGACACATATTGAATCTTGCCCTTCAGAAGACGATTCTGCAGGAAAAGGATTTTATGAAACTCTCTGAAAGGGAGATTTTTGAAAAAATAGAAGCGTACCACAGAGAGTTTGGGAACGTTTATGACGACGGCGGGGTGTACCGGCTTTATAGAACGTTCAGGAAGATGAAGAAGATTGAACATACGGATGAACCGCTCGATCCGGAAAAATATTTTTGCGTAAGCCTGGATGTAAAACAGCGATACATAAACCCTCTTGTTCTTACAGATACAAAAGCAGTCCGCCTGGATACAATTTCCAAGCAGGCAAAAAAATATATAGATGACTTTCTTGCATTTAAAGATACAGCTTATGGCTGTGTGGAGTTAATTGATGATTGAATTAAACAGTAAACAGAGAAAATTTTTGGAAAAAGCAGCTCATGACTTTCAGCCGGTAGTAATAATCGGTGGAGCAGGACTTACAGACGGTGTCCAGAATATGATAGACAGCTCCCTTAGTGCACACGAGCTCATAAAAGTAAAATTCAACGAATATAAAGATGAAAAAACTGAGCTTACACAGGAAATCTGCTCTAAAAACGATGCAACTTTGGTAAGAATAATCGGAAATGTTGTGATTCTCTACCGTCCGGCAGAAAAAGAAGAAGACCAGAAATATAAGATTTAATTCTTTATCCCTATAAATGCAGTGACAGATTTTTCCGGAGACATAATCAGTGTGTCCATAAGGGTTAATCCTATGCGCGTACACGGAAGAAGCCTGAAAAAATCCTTTTGAACTTCCAGGCTCACATCTCCAAAGCCCGGGCTGTATCGAGGTTTTGTGGTTTTACCAGAAAGCTCTGCTTCTTTTTTTATTTTTTCGTTTACGTAATCAACAAATTTTTCTATATACATTGCCCCGCACGCCTGTAAGATTCCGGCACGAACTGTATCTGTCATTACATATTTTCTTATAAGGGCATCTGTTTTTGGGCCTATTGTAGAAGCAAGGATGCAGACTTCCGAACAGTCACGAAGATTTACACCAAGATTTTTTGAAACAAGACAAACATCTGCAAACTCAATATGCTCCCCGTCATTTTTTAAGGGGAAAATTTCGTATACCGCTTTTGGAGAAATATAATCATAAAGCTCGGTACAGCATTCTTTTATAAGATTAAAAACATCTTCTTCGGGAACAGAAATTTTTGAATACCCAAGATATCTTGCCGCTTCAAGATAATCATCATTACGAGGCTCAAAAACTGATTTTTCTTCTTCTATGAAAACCGGCATAATCTGATTATATTAAACGGTGAAATAATGCGTCAATTGTAAAAGCGGGGGAAAATCATTATTATAGATTTTATGGAACAGTACAAAACAGATTTTATTAATTTTATGATTGAATGCCAGGTTTTAAAATTTGGTTCATTCACTTTAAAAAGCGGCCGCCAGTCACCTTTCTTCATGAACGCAGGCGCTTATATTTCAGGCTCCCAGCTTAAAAGGCTTGGTGAATATTATGCAAAAGCCATCCACGAAACTTTTGGAGACGACATCGATGCGTTCTTCGGGCCGGCATACAAGGGAATTCCTCTTGCAGTTTCCGCAGCTATCGCTTATTCAGAGCTTTACGGGAAAGAAATCAAATACTGCTCGGACAGAAAAGAATTAAAAGACCACGGTGCCGATAAGGGCGGAATACTTGGATACAATCTTAAAGATGGCGACAAGGTTGTAATCATCGAAGACGTAACAACATCTGGAAAATCAATTGAAGAAGTTTATCCGAAAATCCGTGCGCAGGAATCAACACCGGGCGGAATCAAAATACTTGGAGAAATCGTAAGCCTTGACAGAAGGGAAAAAGCCCCTGATTCAGAAAAATCTGCACTCGAAGTGATTTCTGAAAAATACGGATTTAAAACACACGCAATCGTAACAATGGACGAGGTTATGGATGTTCTTTACACAAACGGCGACAAAAAAGTAATCACCGAAGAAATCAAAAAAGAACTCGATAAATACTATGAGCAGTGGGGTGCAAAATAATCCATGTTAAAATCAGCTTTTAGAAAATCTTACAAAATATTTTTCCTTTTAGTATTAGTTTTATTAAGTTTTAATTCATGCGCTAAAAAAGAGGCCAAAGAGGGAGTTCCACAGAGAATTGTAGCGCTTTCTCCTGTAGCAACAGAAATCTTATTTGCAGTTGGAGCAGAAGATCAGGTTGCAGCAATAAGCGATTTGACTGATTATCCTCCGGAAGCTTTAAGTAAACCAAAGGCCGGCGGTTTTGACGGAAAAACATTGAGCATGGAAACAATCCTTTCTTTTAAACCGGACCTTGTTTATCTTACAGACGGAATGCATAACTTTTTAATAGAACAGCTCGAAGGCTACGGAATAAAATATTATCTTTCTAAAGCTGATTCAATCAAAGCGGTAGAACAGGAAATCCTTGATATCGGGAAAATCACAGGCCACGAAAAACAGGCAGAAAAGGTTGTATCAGAAATCCGGAAAAAAGTTCTCGAAGTAAAAAGCAAAAAAGCTGATGCTGTTCAGACAGTTTATTATGAAGTATGGAATTCGCCTTTTATGTCCATCGGTTCAAAATCTTTTTTAAACGATATTTTTAATACAGTGAACCTTAAAAATATTTTTGATGACATTGATGACGGCTACCCTGTTGTGAGTGAAGAAACAATTCTTGCACGCCAGCCTGATTATATTTTTATTCCAATGACAAGCGGATTAACAGTAGAAGACGTAAAATCAAGAAAGGGATGGGATTCTCTTCCGGCAGTAAAAAATAATAAAGTATTTATCATAAACGATAATCTTTACACAAGATCCGGACCAAGAATCACACAGACTCTTACAGAGCTTTCTGAACTGATAAAATAAAATTAAATAAAGTTTTCAAAATACATTTTTCAAACTTGACACCCTGTGGATGTCAGAGTGTATAATTCTTTCGGACCACTTCGAAAGTTTTTACAGGATTTTTTTACGGGAGGATAATACAGATGGAAAACGAAAAAAAATCGAATATCAGTTTTTTAAAAGTTATGGGAACAGAGGAAACCTTTTTTCCAAACCTCCTGAATTTTTTCCAGGCACTCATTCATTCAGAGGGTGAAGAAATCACAGAAACTTTTACTCTTTTTTATCCTACTTCCCTCGAAGAACTTAAAACCACAATTGTAGATTTCTTAAAAGAAAATAATATAGAAATAAATTGTGAGCGCGAAGAAAGTACCCTCCCGGTTTATCTTTCCACTTTCTGTGAACGCCTGAACAAAAATTTCTTTGTCTTTTTTGTTCCTTCAAACCTCGTAAACTTTCTTTCTTCAGAAACGGTAGAACTTCTTAAACGAACCGATAACTGGAGTACTGCCTTCCTCGACATGAAGCTCTTATAGCTTTATACTAAAGGAATGAATACAGAAATCTCCATCACAGTAAAACCGGAAGAAGAAAAAAACGAAGCCTTAATCCAGAAAATCATCCGCAGGGAAATTAAAATCCAAAAGGGAATAAATGTCTCTCCTTGTGATAAGCTTTTGTCTGTATTCATAAAAAAATCAATTGACGCACGACACGGTCAGGTAAAAATCCACTTAAGATATAAAATCTACATAAACGAAAATCCGGAAGAAACACAAGGTAAAATACCTGAATGGAAAAATGCCGACGGAAAAAAATCAGTTTTGATAATCGGCTCAGGACCTGCGGGATTATTCGGCGCACTCACTCTTTTGGAAAAGGGAATTAAACCTGTAATCATTGAGCGCGGTTCGGATACTGCACAGAGAAGAAAAGACATTGCCCTCATAAGCACAAAAAACCAGGTGAATGAAAATTCAAATTACTGCTTTGGCGAAGGCGGGGCCGGAACATTTTCTGACGGAAAGCTTTATACAAGATCGAACAAGCGCGGTGATATAGGCGAAGTTTTAAGAATCTTTGCACACTTTGGAGCCGATAAAAAAATCCTTACAGATGCTCACCCGCACATCGGGACAGACCGCCTTCCAAAAGTCATAAATGCCATGCGCGAAAAAATCATAGAGCTTGGCGGCGAAATCCATTTTGACACAAAGATGACCGGGTTTATAACAGGAGACAGTGTTTCGGGCGTTGCAGCAAAAACCATCCGCGGGATCCACACCGAGGAAACAGCTTCGGGCGAAAAAAAGGATTTTTATGCAGATGCAGTTCTTTTGTGCACGGGGCACTCCGCTTCGGATGTTTACGAAATTGTGGCAGAAGCAGCACCGGATGCGCTCGAAGCTAAAACCTTTGCCGCAGGCGTACGGGTAGAACATCCGCGGGAACTCATAGATGCGATTCAGTTCCACGGGAAAAAGGATGCGGGACTCGGGGCCGCTGAATACAGGGTTACTACGCAGGTCGACGGGCGCGGTGTTTACTCTTTCTGTATGTGTCCGGGAGGTTTTGTTGTGCCGTCTGCGAGCGGACCCAACGAAATTGTCGTAAACGGAATGTCTACGGCGTCCCGAAACTCCAAATGGTCGAATGCCGCAATTGTCGTAGAAATAAGACCGGAAGATATACCGGAAGTTTTTGTAAAACAGGCAGAAGAAAAAAAATGCCCGGCCCTTGCAGGACTTTTATTCAGAACTTTTATAGAAAAAAAAGCAAAAGAAAATGGAGACGGCCAGGCAGCACCTTCCCAGATGATAAAGGATTTTATTGCAGGAAAAAAATCAGCTTCGCTCATCCCTTCAAGCTATACACCGGGAACAGTTTCTTCAGATTTGAATACCTGGCTCCCGGAACACATATCAAAACGCCTTAAAGAAGGTTTTAAAAACATAGACAAAAACATGCACGGCTTTATCTCTGATTCAGCAATCCTTATTGCCCCGGAAACAAGAACCAGTACACCGGTAAGAATCGTGCGCGATAAAGAAAGCTTTGAATGCACGGGTCTTAAAAACCTTTACCCTTGTGGTGAAGGAAGCGGATACTCAGGCGGAATTGTTTCGAGCGCAATGGACGGTCAGAACGCCTGTAAAAAAATAATCCGGAAATTCTTTGGAGAGGTTTAGGAGAGACTCAAGAATGGATGATAAGAAAACTGCAAAAGCCGGTGCCGAAATAACCAACTCAGATAAAAACAAGTCCGCCGGAGCCTCATCAGGGAAAAAGCTGACTTTCGAAATTATACTCCCCGTTATTCTCATACTCTCTGTTTTTGTTTCCCTTCTTCTTGGTCCCGAAAAAATCAGCCTTAAAGTTTTAAGCGGAAACGGAGACTATTTTGAAAATATCATCCTCTGGAACCTAAGGCTTCCACGAACTCTTTTAGTTCTTATAACAGGAATCCTTCTTGGAGGAAGCGGTGCAGTTTTTCAGATGTTTTTCAGAAACCCGCTTGCAGAACCGGGGATTATGGGAATGAGCTCTGGGGCAACGCTTGGAGCGGTAATCGCAAGTGTGAGTATGACTGCCGCAGGGTTTTCAAAACTCTTTTCTGCTACAGTTTTTAAATTCATTTCTCCTGTAAACATCTTTGCATTCATAGGAGCGCTTTGTTCAGGGCTTTTAGTCACCTTCCTCGCTTTTTCAAGAAAGGGAAAATCGGCTTCGATTATGCTTCTTTTATGCGGAACTGCCCTTGGAACCCTTTACTCTTCTGTAAGTTCCATCATCCTTCTTTCGAGCGACAAAGAACTCCATTCCATCTATACATGGATTTTAGGAAGCTTCAACGGCCGCGGATGGAATGAATTAATCTTTATCCTGCCCGTCTCTATCCTTTCGGTAATCCTTATGTTCACAGCCGTCCCTCCACTAGACCTTCTTTCGGGCGGGGAGACTTCCGCAAAAAGCCTTGGTGTAGAAGTGGACAAATTAAGAACCCTTGTTTTAATCTCCGGCTCGCTTGCGGTAAGTGCGGCAGTATGTGCGGGAGGAACAATCAGTTTTGTGGGATTAATTGCACCACACATCACGCGAAAACTCTTTGGCCCAAAGGCAAAAACACTTTTGCCGTTCAGCATGATTTTAGGCGCAGCACTTTTGTTAATTTCCGACACCTTTGCAAGAATCTGCATTGCACCGGGAGAACTTCCTTCTGGAATCATCACGGCAATTCTTGGAGTCCCTTTCTTCCTCTTCCTCTGCCTTGGAAAAAAAGATTAAAAAAAGTCGAAAATCCTCTAAAATTTTTCCCAAAAAACCTTTTGTTAAGATATAATTTAAGCATTATAAAAAAAGCTGGCTGGAACAAAAGAATCATTTTTCGAGAAAATCATTTTTTAAGAAAATCACACGATTCTTTCCTGTCTGGTCAAATACTGGAGGACAAAAAGTGAAGTACAAATTTCCTGAAAATCTTTTCTGCGATGTCCGCATAGAAGATTCCAGACACACAAACTACTATCTTAAAAACGGGGAACCTGAAGGAAACTCGGAAGTAACAATAATCGGTGCTATGATCCGCATTTTCGACGGAAAGATGTGGTATTCTGCAGAAACAAACGACCTTGATTCAATCCAAAAGAAAATTGATGAACTTGCGGTTCTTGCAAAACCAAATCCCGCAATCTTAAAAAATAAAATCATCAGAAACTTTTCTGTAAACAAAGAAACCATCCGCCGCTTTAACGGTGAAAATGATTTACGTAAGATTTCAAGAGAAGAACGTGCCAGACTTGCAGACCAATATTACAAGGCTTGTGTAGATAAAAAAATCAAAGAGCTCAAGGAAAGCCACATAAACGTTACTACAACAAGTACAATAAAATATTATTACAACAGCAAGGGAACAGAAATCGAGCAGGACTATCAGCGTTGTAAAATCCACGTTGCAATTAATCTTGTTTTTAATAACGTTACTTATACGGCTTTTAATCAGTTCCATGGTTTTGACTTTAGTGAACTATACGGTCATGAAAAAGAAGTCTTAGAAGAACGAGAGCGCACAATTGATTATGCAAAAAATGGTGTACCTGTTGTTCCCGGAGAATATACCTGCGTGCTTTCTCCATCAGTTACTTCTGTATTCACACACGAAAGCTTTGGTCACAAAAGTGAATCAGACTTTATGCTCAGCGATAAAAAACTCCAGGATGAATGGAAGCTTGGCAAAAAGGTTGCAAACGAAAAAGTTACCATCATCGACGAGGGAGACGGATTATATCACGGTTACTGCCCTTACGACGACGAAGGAAATAAAAAGCTGAAAGTATTTTTGATTAAAGACGGTATTCTTACGGGCCGCCTTCACGATGCAAAATCAGCTTCGGTATTAAAAGAAAAACCAACCGGAAATGCCCGTGCACAGGATTCCGACAACACACCGATGGTACGAATGACAAACACCTTTATGGATGCGGGAACAGACGATCCGGAAGAAATCATCAAAGGTGTAAAAGATGGTATTTATGTTTACGACTGGAACTACGGAACCGGACAGTCAACTTTTACAATTCAGCCTCGAAAGTGCTATAAAATCAAGGACGGAAAAATCCAGGGCCCTGTAAAGGTAAATGTCGTTACCGGAAGCGTTTTCCAGACTCTTTTTGATATTGATGCGGTTGGCTCTGACTTAAAATTCTTTAGCGGAACCTGCGGTAAAAACGGACAATCCATGCCTACAGCTACAGGCGGACCAACAATCCGTGTAAAGAAACTCATGATTAACTAAGGCTATGGGAACAGACTTATCAAAGGGTACAGACACATCAAAATCAAAATTTAGACAGGAGTAAAAAATGTTAAAAGAGAAGATACAGTCATACACACTTTATTCAGAAGTAAAAATCGAAGAGAGTAAAATTGTCTCGTTCAATAAATACGACAAAAGATCCAACTCGTTCAGAGTTTATAAGGATGGATTTGCTGGCATTTACTTTCAGTATGGAAATGTGAGCGACGAAGAAGGTTTTAAAAAGGCAGAAGAAAACCTTGAATTAGAACGCCCGTACGAATTCGACCTTGAAACAGGAAAAAGAAGCCGCGATCTGACAGAAGAAATCCTTACCGATGCAGAGCTTCTTTCTGTAACAAAAAAAGCCCTTTCATACTTAAAAAGAAAATATCCTGATTTTATCTATTCAGGACATGCGGCAAGCATAACAAGTGAATATTCAATGACCAATTCCAAAGCGCTGGATTACTATGCAAAGGACGGCTACAACACAATTTCGATTGAATACAAGCACAAAGACAGTAAGGAGCTTATGGACGGATATTTTACTACCAGCTTAAGAAAGTTTAAAATCAGGACTTTTTATAAGATGGCAGATAATTACCTCGAAAATTACCAGAAGCAGGTTCCGCTCCCTAAAGAATGCATCATCATGAAAACTTATTATGATTTTACAAACATGCTTCGAACTTCCCTTGATGCAGAAAAACTCAAGCTTGGAACTTCACTTTTAAGTGGTAAAGTCGGACAGAAAATTTTCTCTGATGATTTAACTGTTTTACACAACGTTACCGACAAAGATTCGTGGATGGACCCATTCTGGGATGGAGAAGGCGTTGTAAACAAGGGTGATAAAGTTTTCTTCATCAAAAACGGAAAAATCCTCCGTGGCTATGCTGATAAAAAAACTGCAAAAAAATACAGGGTTCGTGCTACAGGCTCAGCCCACTTTGATTATGCCGACATTCCTTGGAACGGAAGGGTTAGCCTTTCATTAAAAATCGGAAAAAAATCTGCTAAGGAACTTTTAGGCGGAAAGCTTGCAATCATTCCTGTTTTATACTCGGGTGGCGGATTTAAAGAAGAAGGTGAATATAAGATGCCTGTTCATGTCGCATTTTTAACCGATGGAGAAAAAATCCTTGGTCGCGTACCTCCGTTTACAATGAGCAGCAGCATGTTCGATATGTTTGGAAAAGATTTTATAGGAGTTGCAAAACACAACAAAATCTTAAACGACAAATGTATGCTCGTAAAAATGAAGGCCGAAGAGCTTTCATCGGCAGTGCAGAATTAAAAAATTATGATATAATGATTTTTGTGAATACGCTTGTTGTAAAAAATCTTACGGCTTCTTACAAAGATAAACTCATTTTAAACAATATTTCTCTAAACGCTTCTTCAGGTGAGTTTATCTGTCTTTGCGGACCAAACGGATCCGGAAAATCAACCCTGCTTTCGCTTCTTGCGGGTCTTCCTTACGACGGATTAAGAATCACAAAGGCAGACTCTTTGCCTCAGGTAAACGGACAGACAATTACCAGCTTAAAAAGAAAAGAATGTGCAAGGCTCATAGCGTATTTACAGCAGTCAGAATTTTCAGAGTGGAATTTTACAGTGCATGATTTTGTTCTTCAGGGGCGATACGCTTTTTCTAAAAATGGAATCTGGTCAAAAGAAGATTATAAAATCACTGATGAAGTTCTTTCTGAACTCGAGCTTACTGATTTTGCGGAAAGAAAAATACACAATCTTTCGGGCGGAGAGTTTCAGAAGGTCAGGATTGCACGCTGTCTTGCCCAGAAACCTCTTTTTATGCTCCTTGATGAACCTTCTTCCTCTCTTGATTACGTTTATGAGCCGCACCTCCTGGAATTTTTAAAAGAGACTGCACATAAAAATGATATTGGAATCATTACGACTATTCATAACATAAATCTTGCTAACCGGTATGCCGACAGGATAATGCTTCTTCCGCCTGGAAAAAATATCATCACAGGGGAAAAAGAAAAAGTTATGTCTCTGGAAAATCTTAAAACTACTTTTGGAGTTGATTTTAAATGCGAAAATACAAA
Source organism: Treponema sp. (assembly GCA_016286365.1). Taxonomy (GTDB): domain Bacteria; phylum Spirochaetota; class Spirochaetia; order Treponematales; family Treponemataceae; genus Treponema_D. Next base: position 220,419 of record JAEESN010000002.1, on the reverse strand, counting down.
ATCTTTTCATGCATCGTAATTACTATTCTTGGAGGTCTTCTCTTTCTTCCTCTTGGGCCAAGGTTTTTCTATGCTATCCTTTTTTTACTCATCGCTTTTACAATCATCTCGTTTTTTCAGCTTACAAAATTTACACAAAGCCCCGTAAACGGCTACAAAAATCCTTATGTCGATACAAATCTTTATAAGCTTCCGCTCACAGAAAAATCAAAACTTCCGCCTATAAATTATCCGACCTTTAAACCTCAGACTGATGAAATTCTTTATTTTGCCACAGAAACAAGCCAGAAAAATAACGAAGGTGTTTTTTTAATCACAAGCCAGCGCTGCATAAATAAAAACATCACACAGAATTACGAAATCAGTTTAAAAGACATAAAAGGGGTAAAAGAAGTTTCAAATTCTGCAATAATGATAGAAACAGACAAAGAAAAAAACTACATCCTTTTGAATTCCACACAGGTAAAAATCACCACGGAAGTATTAAACTGGGCACGCCGGGGAATCCTTCAATAATCAACATAAATCAATATAAATCACCCTAAATTCCCTTCCAGAATCATAATCAGCAAGAAAAATTTATAAGTGTTTTCTTATTTACGCTTATTTATATAGGAAAATAAAAGTACTCATAGTATAATTAAAACCAAATCACCAAAGAAAGAGGTTTATATGAAATTTAAAAAATTCACCTTAAGTTTATGCTCTATTTTATGTGTATTTCTTTTATCAAACTGTGCAAAAGATCCTTCGGAAGCTTCTTTTAAAAAACGCGCTCTTGATAACTCTGGTGCACCACGCGCCGGCTATAAAGAAATAGATGTAGATAGTACTTATGCCACAGTTCCGGCCTCGGAAATCGTTAAGTACTTAAAACCTGTTTATATAACAGAAACTCCGGACGAAATCAATGCTAATCCGGAAAAGATTAAAAACACTTCTTCTGCAGAAAATAATCAGAAGACTGAATCTGTTATACCGGGCTTAAGAGACTTAAAGGATTATAAAACTGTTTATAAAACAGAACGTCAGGATGTCCCAAAGGCTACAGAAAGGGTTGTTTCTCCTGAATTTACTTCTACCACTACAAACGAAGAAGGCGAAGAAATTCCGGATCACTCATTCTACATCGAAGACTGGGGTCCTCTTTCTACAGTAGTTTCTGAAAACCGCTTCCCTACTTTCTATGTTGTTTTCTCTAAACCTGTAAAAGCATTAACTTCGCTTGATCAGAGTCCTTCTACCACTTCGAAAGTAATGAAAATCACACCTCCATTAAAAGGTACTTTCATCTGGTACGGTACACAGCATTTAAGTTTTGAAGCTTCGGAAGCAGCAGATCCTTCAATCGAATATACAATCACAATCGATCCAAACTTAAAATCAAATTCCGGTGATAAAATTCAGGGTCAGACAACATTTACAACAAAAGCTGAACCTTTAAGCCTCAAACGAGTATGGCCTGGATTTACAAAGAACGAAAACTATTCTTACAACCAGTACGTAGGTGTTACTCCTCCTAACGAAAATAAAATGCTCATCCGCTTTAACTATCAGGTTTCTTCTTCTAAGGTAAGGGATAATCTTATAGTAAGGGTTAACAATAAAAAAGTAAGATTCCAGATTACTCCGGTTTACGAAGAATATTTCCGCTGGGATTACACTCACGTTGCAAATAAGGAACTTGGAAAAACAAATACATTCAGCATTACTATCCGAGACCCTGTTCCTCACGATGCATATGTAGAAGTTAACTTAAAAGACGGATATTATTCGGACAAACATACTTACTACACTTTAAAACCATTCAAAATCAATAATATCTCTCAGTGGGCTGGTTATCCAGATAAGGAAGGACGCTATTCTCTTGAAGTTTCTTTCTCTCAACTTCCTAACCGCAACACACTTTTAAATAATATTAAAATCAGCATTCCGGGTTTTAGGCTTAAGGACGAAAACCTTGTTCTTTCGGGCACATATCTTACAATCAAGGGTCTTCCATTAACCCTCGATGAAAATTACACAATCAGCTTTAGCGAGAAGATTAAAGATATTTATGGTCAGTCACTTATAGACACAGAAAATTCTGTTGCTGCAAGACATTCATTCAAAATCAGACCTATTTCGGGTTATGTAAGATATCTTGATTCAGGCTCACGTATTCTCGAAGCTCAGTTCCCTCATAAACTCCTTTTTGAATACATGAATGCAGACGGTCATTACACACTTTCTAATACTTTGAATCCTCTTGATACAAGCTACAACTGGAGAAATGATGAAGAATCTTTCTTTGTAGAGGGCAGAGATTACGGTATTAAAAAGACTTACTTTGAAACAAACGTAAGAAACCGCAGAAATTTTGAAGAAGTTGATTTGAATCCTTATCTTTCTAAAGACGGATACGGATTTGTCCGCTTCTATGCTACCGGTACTTATGATTCATACTACAGCTATAATGACGGTCGTTCTACAAATACTAATCACATGACTGTTCAGGTTACAGACCTTGGTGTTACAGCACGAAACGCAATCAATAAATCTGTTTTACTTGTAACAAAACTTTCTACCGGTAAACCTGTTCCAAATGCAAAAGTTTATCTTCACTTATCGCAGAACACTTCATTACCTTATAGTGATTATAAATCTAACGCATTTGCCTCGGGAACTACAGATAAAAACGGTCTTTGTGTCCTCAACTATTCATCAAGTCAGGTAGCTGATTATATTTCTAAACTTAAGAACAGAAACGGCTACTATGTAAATACTTATGTTTATGTAGAAAGCGGAAACGATAAGGTTATCTTCAGCCCATATTCTCACAGCTCATGGCGCGAAGGTGTTTCTACTTCTTCTGTTTCTTATGTAAACAATGTTGAACAGAGAACTTTCATGTTCACAGACCGTGGTCTTTATAAACCTGGCGAAACTGTTACCTTCCGTGGAATTGACCGCAATCAGGCTCTTGGAACTTTAAAAACTGTGGATGGCATGAATTACACAATCAGATGTGAAGGTTCATGGTACGACAGCTCAGAAATCATCAGCCCGATGTATGGAACAACTTCCGAAAACGGTGGTTTCTACGGTTCATTTAAGATTCCAGACGGTACTGAACCTGGAACTTATATAATTAAATACTACAGAGATGGCTATAAAGATTACTTTACAACTTCTTTCACTGTTGCATACTTCGAAAAAGTTCGTTCTCAGGCTTCTATTACAGCCGGTTCAGATAAATTCTTTGCCAACGACACCATTGCAGCAAAACTCAATGCAAGCTATCTTGCAGGTGGAGCTTTAAGCAATGCTTCTTACTCTTTGAACTGGTACATCCAGCAGACAAGATTCAATCCAAGAACTCCAGAAACAAAGGACTTTACATTCGGTTCAAGACGCTGGTACGGCGACAGAGAATACTGGTCTGATTCATACGGCAATCTTGATTCAAGCGGAAATGCAAATGTTTCATGCTCTACAAAACCACAGCAGGGTGGAGATCCTTATATTTACCGTGCAGAAGCAAGCGTAACAGATGTTTCTAATCAGAGGATTTATACTTCAAGCTCATTCCTCGTTCATCCGGCAACTTATTATGCAGGTCTTAGACGAGCAGGAAAAGCAGGCGGATATCCAAAGATTAATACAAAGGTTACTTTTGATTACGTTCTTGTAGATACAGACGGAAACAAACTCAACGCAAAACAGATTAAGGATCAGGTTTCTAATCTTGAATACTCAATCAACCTCCACACATGGAGAGTCGTACACGAACAGAGTGTTGATGACACCGTTTATACACGCTACGAAGAAGTTGAAGAAAATGTTCAGGAAGGAGAGCTTGATACTAAATTAAATCAGTTCAGCTTTACTCCAAAAAAATGCGGATGGTACTCTGTTTACATCACAGGTTACGACGAAAACAGAAAAGAAGTTAAAACACTCTACGAATTCTATGCAACCGGTGGAACTTCTTACTGGTACGACCGCTATAACAGTCAGTCTATAAACATCACTCCGGACAAGAATGAATATAATCCTGGAGAAACTGCTCAGCTCCTCCTCGAAAGCTCACTCCCAAGTGGTGATTATCTTATTACAGTTGAACGCGAAGGTATCTTTACAGAAGAAGTAAGACACTTTGATTCTCCTTCTAACGTAATCGACGTAAAGATTGCTTCTAACTACGTTCCTGTAATTTATGTATCTGTTTCTTCATACTCAGTACGTTCAGGAAAACCTACTCACGAATATGGCGAAACCGACTTAGACAAACCTAAGGGATACTATGGTGTTGCTCCGATTTTCGTAAACCCTTATGTACGTGCATTCTCTGTAAAAGTAGAATCGGACAAAAATATTTATAAACCTGGTGAAACTGCAAAAATCACCCTTACTGCAACAAAGAACGGAAAACCTCTTGAAGGCGCAGAATTAACTGCTATGGCTGTAGACCGCGGTGTTCTTGATTTGATCGATTACCACGTTCCAGATCCTATCTCTTACTTCTACTCAAGATATAACTTCCCTCTTTCTGTAACCGGTGGTGATTCTCGAGCTAATATCATGGATCCTGTAACTTACAGTATTAAAAACCTCCAGGGTGGTGATGCAGAAGGAACTAAGGATCAGGAAAGAAAAGACTTTAGACCAACTGCATTCTTTGAACCGGCCCTCATCACAGATAAGAACGGTAAGGTTACATGTACATTCAAGATGCCGGACAACCTTACTACTTACCGTGTAACAGCATTCGGTGTTAAAGACGATCTTTTTGCCCTCCAGGAAAAAGAAATCCAGGCACAGAATCCTGTAAATGTTCAGCAGGTACAACCAAGAAGAATGCGTGAACGCGATACTGCAGAATGTGGTGTTCTTATCACTAACCTTCAGGACAAGCCGATTACAGTAACTGTTTCTATGGAAGCAAATACTCCTGTAAAAGATACATTCCAGGATATTCAGGAAGGAAGAAAGACTGTTCCTGGAAAAGCATTTGTTGATGGTCCTGCAAAACACAAGGTTTATGTAGGTGCCGGAGATTCTTCTGTGGTTTACTTTGATGTAGCTGCAGAAAAGGCAGGAACTGTAGAACTTGTTTATACAATTAAATCTGATGTACTGAACGAAAAACTTGTTACACCAATCGTAATCGAAAAAACTTATGTTTACGATACTGTTGCACTCTTTGGCCAGACAACAGATGCTCCAAAAACTAAGGTTGTAGAAGAACTTGCAATCCCTGGCTTTGCTAAAGATGGAAGAGGTGATCTTACATTCACACTCGATGCAACACGTCTTGGAATCTTAAGTTCTTCTGTAAATTACCTCTTTGGATATCCTTACGGATGTATGGAACAGCAGTCTTCTAGAGTTCTTCCTTTAGTTCTCTTTGGAGATTACATAGATGTATTCAACATGACAATGGACAGTAAGATTTCTAACGTTAAGAAGTGTGTAACATCATTCACACAGAAATGGGGTGATGTACAGCATGGAAATGGTGGATTCCCTTACTGGCCGGATGATTCAATAAAAGAAAACTTCTATGTTTCTTTAAGACTTGCTTACATCTATGCGGCTGCAAAACAGAGAGGCTATACAGACAATGAACTCGGTTACGATATCAATAAGCTTGTAAAATATCTTAAGGCAAATATCGACAAGCAGGAAGGAGATACATACATGCAGGCTTACTACTGCTTTGTACTCAAGATGCTCGGAGACGACTCTTGTGAACTTCTTCTTTCTAAGTTGAACAAAACAAGAAACTCTCTCACAATTTCGGAAGAAGCATTAGTCGGTCTTGCATATAACTTTGGTAAAGCTTCAAGCTCTAAAAAGATTGGAAAAGAAATTGCAGATCATTTAAGAGCATATCTCCAGCCGGTTGAACGCTCTGTTACAGTTTCTCATAAACAGAAAAACAGAAACTGGTACTGGTATAACGACAAGACTCAGGAACTTGCATTACTCTTACAGCTTTATGCTCAGATTAATCCAAACGACAAGATGGTAGACAGACTCCTCTATACTCTCCTTATGGAACAGAAAGCAGGATACTGGCAGAGTACAACAACTACAGCACACGTACTCGATTCTATCTACTCATACATCAAGGCTCGTAACCTGGATAATACAAACTATACTGCTACAGTTTCTCTTAACGGAAAAGAAGCCGTAAAAGAATCCTTCAAGGGTGTAAATGCAAAACCTAAGGTACTCAAGCTTCCATTCGAAGATGAACTTGTAAAGAATCTTCCAAAAGATAAGATTATCCCAGTTACATTTGCAAAAGATGGTACAGGATATCTCTTCTATACTCTTTTAATGAACTATGCATTACCTGATGAAATGCAGAATAAGAGGGATGAAGGTCTTACAGTTGATTACACAATTACTGATTACTATACAGGTGAAATAATCAACAAAGAAAACGGAAGAAATTCTGTAATCACTCTTGAAGACGGAAGAACATATAAGGCAACAATCCGCCTGTCTTCTAAACGAGACAGATACTACGTTGCTTTAAGATGTCCGGTTCCATCTGGTGCCGAAATCCTCGATAAGAAGTTTGTAACACTTCCATCAAGATCTCCGGAAGATTACTACGATTCTGAAAGCTATTACTACGATGATTATTATTCATACGTAAACTACAGTAATCAGACTATTCTTGATAACGAAGTTCAGTTCTTCTGGGACAGCTTCTATTCAGGCTCAAAGACTGTTTCGTTCACATTCAGGGCAACAAGACGCGGTGTTTATCCAACACCTCCTGTTCAGTCTGAATGTATGTACGAACCGGAAGTATTCGGACGAAGCGACGGATATTTAGTTCAGATTAAATAGTTAATCGCTATTAAAGTTGTCTTAGAAATAGTATATACTGTTTCTAAGGCAACTTTTTTTTATTATGAAACACAATTTAATAAACAAAATAAAATCTTTTAATCCAAAGCTTTTTGGCTCTTTTTTTTCAGATTTTTATCATAAACACAAAATTCTTTCACTCATCATCCTGATTCTTCTGGGAATCAATTATACAACTCTTATAGTTTTAAAAATCATTCCGTACAAAGAGCTTAAAACTCTCCGCGAAAAACCATACAGCACAAGAATCTATGATCAGAACGGATATCTTATTCAGGTAACTTCTCTGGAAGACGGATTACGCCGTGAATGGATTCCTTATAAAAAAATTCCAGCCAATGTAAAAAAAGCATTTCTGGAAGCAGAAGACAAAAGATTTTTCTTTCATACAGGAGTTGATTTTATTGCTGTGCTCAACGCTTTAAGACAGAATTCTTCTACCGGAAGAACTGTTCGTGGTGCTTCTACAATCACAATGCAGCTTTCTAAAATCATTACTCCATCTCAGGAAAAAACACTTTCAAAAAAACTTTCGGATGTATTAAACGCTTTTAAAATCGAAGCAAAGCTTTCTAAAAACCAGATTCTTGAACTTTATTTAAACACTGTTCCATTCGGTATGAATTCGGAAGGAATTACTTCGGCAGCCAGGACATTTTTCGGAAAAGAAATAGAAGACATAACGGACGAAGAAGCCTGCCTCCTTGCAGTCATTCCAAGAAGCCCGTCCCTTTATAACCCGATTAATCATCCCGATAACTGTGCCCAAAAAGCCCTGCTAATCTATAAAAATGCATTTTCAACAAAGCTTTCTGATGAAAATATCATGGAAAATCTTTTAGCGGCGTCAAAAAAGGCAGAAAAATATAAATACCCTTTTTACATGCCTCACTACATAAACTATCTTCAAAACTTATGGGCTTCTTCCGATGAAAAACCTCCATACGAAATCCAGCTTGCAGCCGATTTGAATGTCCAGTTCTGTGCAGAAAATTATTTACACGAAGCGCTTGAACAGTCTGCCAATGCACGAATTACAAACGGTGCTATTCTTGTAATAAACAATAAAGATAATTCTGTTATAGCCTGGGTTGGAAGCGGAGACTTTTTTGACACAAATCATAACGGCCAGATTGACGGTGTTTTAGTTCCTAATCAGCCGGGAAGTTCCATGAAGCCTTTTTTATATGCTACAGCCATGGAAACAAAAGATAAAGATGGAAATCCATTAATGTATCCTTCAAGGATACTCGCAGATATACCAAAAGAATATGGCGAACAGGCAGTATACATTCCTGCAAACTTTAATAACCGCTATAACGGTCCAATCAGGATGAGGGTTGCTCTTGCTTCCAGTCTGAATGTTCCGGCTGTAGATACCCTTTCGGAAATATCTGTGGATGCATATGTAAATAAGCTTTTTGAGCTTGGCATTGATGTTTCGCACGGAGCTATAACCGGAGACCTTGGAATTGCCCTTGGCGTCCAGGAAGTCCCTCTTAAAGATTTAGTCCGTGCATTCAGCGTTTTTCCCCGCGACGGCCTCTCCCTCCCCCTCTCGTACCGGAAAAACGCCCCCGCCCAAATCCAGAAAATAACCCGCCGTGGAAAACAGGTTTTTGAACCGGACACTGCAAGAGTAATCTGTTCCATTCTCTCCGACAAAGCTTCAAGGTCGCTTGGTTTTGGTTATACTCAGACATTCCAGACAGATTACCCTTCCATCTTTAAAACTGGAACTGCAAATCAATACCAGAACATCATCGCACTTGGAGCAACACCTGATTACACAATCGGAGTGTGGATGGGAAACTTTTCCGGAGAAACTGTAATCGGAAAAACAGGTAGCTCACTTCCAGCGTGGGTTGCACGAAACGTTTTGGATTTACTTGTGCTGCATTACTCAAAAAACCATTCTTCTTTTGAAGAATTCAAAAAACCTGAACATTACGTCCAGAAAAGAATCTGCTCTCTTTCGGGTAAGCTTGCAACCCCTGAATGTCCTGCAGCGCTCATCGAATACATTCCTGAAAATTTAAACCCGGGAAAATGCGACTGGCACAGAACAGAAAATCATATCTCAAAAACTTATTATCCGCCTGAATACCAGCAGTGGTTCCGCCTGTACGGAGAAAAAGGAATCCTGGACTATCATGCAGCAAAACTTTCGTTTTTAACACCGAACAATAATGCTGTTTTTTACGAAACAAGTTTATATAAAGAAAGGCAGGCCATCAACTTCGAAATTATAGGTGGTCAACAAGACAGGGCAACAGTTGAATACGATGGAAAATATTATACAACGCTGGACCGGCCGTTTTATTTTTATCTTCCGGTAAATAAAGGAAATCACAAGATTACGGTAAAATGCGGAAATGAGAGCGCTGAGCTTTCATTTGAAGTAAAGTAGGGATACAATCTGCAGGGGCCCCGGAAATACATCTTTCTCGTGCCCACAAATGCATGGCAAAATCCGGGGCCCCGGGAATGCACGTATATCCCCCGACTCCAAAATGCGCACGCTTAATCCATACTCATCGAGATTTCGCCGGTGTCTATAAAGTGGATCGAGCCGTCTTCTTTCTGAATTTTAAGTTGTGCCTTTTCCGTAATATCGAGAATCAAAGCCTTATAGCTTCTTGTATTGTTTATAACAGGAAATAGTTCAACCGTTTTACCAATTACATTCGACCTTTCGCGGTATTCATTCATAGCCTGTTTTAGAACTTCGTTAGAACCGCTTTCGCCGCTGCACACTTCTTTCTGATTATCAAGCAGGGCATATAATTCTTCGAGTATTAATTCTGCAATTTCCTGTTTATAGATTGCTTTTTCGTCGCTTGTAAAATCCTTATCGGAAAAAACTGAACCTGCCTTATTTTTTATGCTTTCGGGGAATGCCCTGTTAAAAAGATTTAATCCAAAACCGATTACAACTGAATCAACCATTCCCTTTTTTGTATCGATGTGTCCCTCTGCAAGAATTCCGCAAACTTTTTTTGTTCCGATGTAAATATCATTCACCCATTTAATCTGAGTTTCTATTCCAGATTTTTTATACAAAGCCCTTGAAACAGCTACTGCCGCAAGAGGAGTAATCAAAGCAGGAGTAAGAATTCTTTCTTTTGGAAAGTAAATTGTAGACATGTAAAGTCCCGCAAATTCGGGTGAATAAAACTTTCTGTTCATCCGGCCCCTTCCACCAGTCTGTTTTCCTGCAATCACTGTGATTTTTGGAAGAAGCTCTGTCTTTTTCTGCATTTCGTAAGTGTCTATGAGTTTTAATGCATATGTATTTGTTGAATCAACTTCTTCAAGATTTATAAATCTTTCTTTTAATTCGTTTTCCATATAAAAATCCTGTATCTGCCTTTCTGTATTCAGTGTCCTGATTATTCATTTCCAAGCATTGTAAAATTCTGGGCGCCGTTACAAAATACAATTCCGCTTCCTGCCTTAGAAAAACATGAAAGCTCTGTTACTGCTTTTATAACATCATCTTTTTTAGCTGTAGGAACTAAAATCATGAGCATTTCTTTTTCGGGAACAATTTCCATTCCAAAGAATTTTGCATCACCCTCTTTTGCTGTTCCACGCGCACCGATTATAGTTCCACCGCCAGCACCCGCTTTTCTTGCCGCAGCCATCGCTTCTTCTGCAAGCCCCTTGTTTACGATTATATTTATCATCTGATAGTCATTTTCTTTATCCATATATTTTTCTCCTTCATTATCCTTCTGTTTTTTTCCGGCCTTTATAAAACTTCCCGCATCGAGTGTAAAAATGATTCCGAACCGCTTCTTTTTATTTTCGGTTACTTTTAAAATTTCGGAAAAAACATCCTTCTCTTTTTCTTCTTCTATGATGATTAAAACAACGTCCTTTGATGAATCACCAAAACCAAGCATCTGCAAAACTGAATTTGCCGCCGTACCTTTTCCCATCAAAACTGTAGCCCCGGTAGCACCGGCATTTCTTGATGCATCAATAATCAGTTGACCGCTGTTATGAGGAACAATAGAAACTATGATTTTATATTTCATCTGGTACCTCTCGTTTTAAATTTATAAATAATTCCCATAAGTTGAACCGCAATTAAAGGCATCATCGCTACAAGGGCGATTACACCAAAAGAATCTGAATTACCGGCAGCCCCACTCGAAGCTCCAATCGTAAACGAAAGAACGAAGGTCGAAGTAAGTGGCCCCGAAGCAACACCGCCAGAATCAAATGCTATGCCCGAAAACATATCGGGACTAAAAATCATAAGGATAAAGGCGATTAAATAACCCGGAATCAGAATATATTTTAAATTAAAGCCCGAAACAGCCCGCCACAAAGAAAGACCTATTGCTAAAGAAGTTCCTCCGGCAAGGAAGATTAAAAGCATCTTTCTTCTGATTGTACCGCCCGAAACCTGTTCCACCTGTTCACTCAAACACCATACAGCAGGTTCCGCACAGACAATAATTGCTCCAAACACAAGACCCGTAATCAATAAAAGAATATACCAGGCTCCTCCATTTACGTTTACAAGCTCACCAAGCTTTTTACCAAGAGCAAGGCCGGCCTGCATAAAACCATTGTTTACTCCGAACAGAAATAAAGTGAGCCCTGTAAAACAGTAAGCAAAACCGATTATGATTTTAAAAAGCTGGCGTTTTGTAAGTTTTAAAAGTGTTAACTGAAAGATTATAAAAAGCACAAACACCGGCGAAATCGAAATAATCACTTCTTTTAAGATTACAGAAAGAGCGGTAAACGAAGAATTGGTGCTAATGACATCACTTGCACCAAGAGAATTTAAAAGCCCCGCCTTATTCATAAAAATAGAATAAAGCATAATCGCAAGGACAGGGCCAACAGAGGCAATACCTGTAAGTCCAAAGCTGTTTTTATTATCTGAACGGACGTTTGAAACACCAATACCAAGAGCCATTATAAAAGGAACTGTCATGGGGCCTGTTGTAGCTCCACCTGAATCAAAGGCAACTGCAAAAAAAGAATCAGGAGTAAATATGCTCACAAAAAATAAAATAAGATAGGCAATGAATAAAACAACTTTTACAGAAAGATTTAATACCGAACGCAGAAGCCCAGCCATCAGAAAAAAACCAACTCCAAGACCAATCACAAGGCTTACAAAGAGTTTATTTATTGAAGGATAGATATTCTGTACCTGATTTGCAAAAACCTGGATATCGGGCTCTGCTACAGTAACAATGAATCCGATTAAAAAAGCAGTTAGAAGGATAAGCCAGAGTTTCCTCTTTTTTGTAAGCTCGGCTCCGGTTCTTTCTCCCATCGGCTGGATTGCAATATCGGCTCCAAGAAGAAATACTGTAAGACCCGCAATCAAAAGTAATGAGGATGGAATGAATCTTAATAAAAGCTCTTTTTCCAATGGAACCACTGTTACGCCCAGAATAAGAACGATGAGCACAATTGGGAGTACAGAAATCAGTGTTTCCTTGAGTTTATTAAGCACATTCATACAAAAAATATAGCATAAATTTAAAAAAAATTAATCTTTTTTTCTAATAGATTTCTTATAATAAATTTGTTTCCTTTTTATAAATATCTGCTAAAATAATATAAGAAGGTAGTTACTACTAAGGAGGTTTTTATGAAAAAAAGATTTTGTCTTACATTATTAGTATTAGGCCTTTTTGCTGCTCCACTTTCTGCTTATGAACAGGGAATTCGCCTTGATGGTGGTGTTGAAGTAAGTTGTCTTGGTATGCCATTTCTCTACGAAGAAGTTGCATATAAATTTGCTTCTGATGAAGGCTTTGGTTTCTCTGTAGGTGCACGCATTACAGAAGATCTTCTCTTCCCAAAAGATTTAAAATTTTTATATGCAAGTCCATACTTACAGCTCGATTTAAATAATTATTATCTTGCTGGTGGTATTACAATTTCCAGTGGTTTAATGAGTGCAGACGGTGTTCTTCCATTCGTTAAAACCGGAGTTATCTTTGGAGATTTTGACTGGGGTCCTGGAAAAGGAAATATCGATATTGGATGTGACTTTACTCCTACAATGCTCTGGTCTGTTATTGACGAAGGTGACCCTGCAGGTGCATTTGTCGGCGGTTTACTTTCCGTTTTCAACATGATTCACGTTTATGTTGGTGTAACCTGGTTTGTTCCGTTCTAATCGGACAACTTAAAAACTCTGTTAATTGATGGAGTTTAATATTCAGGAAAGCACGCTGATTAATTTTCAGCGTGTTTTTTTATTCTTTTATAATGTTTCGATGATTTTTTTTACAAGACTTGCGCACATGTTTGCACAGGTTTCTTCGTTAAAGCTGTAAGTTGATTTTACAGATTCATCTGCCATATCGGACATACAGCGTACAATTACAAACGGTACTTTATTGATTGTACACGCATGTGCAATGGATGCGCCTTCCATTTCTACACAAAGCGGATTAAATGTTTTTTTGATGTAATCTTTATGCTCACCGGCAGAGATAAACTGATCACCGCTTGCAACAAGACCTTTAACAATCTTGTGTTCCTTAGAAAAATCCATCTGTGAAAAAGCTTTTATAACTGAATCTGAAAGTTTTTCGTCGGCAATAAACTCCGGATCCATTCCCGGAACCTGACCTGGCTTATATCCAAAAGCGGTTGTATCAAAATCGTGATAGAGTGCTTTGCTTGAAACAACAAAATCAAAAATACCAAGATTTCCGCCCGTTGCTCCTGCAATTCCTGTGTTTATTACCTGATTTACTCCGAATTTTAAAATAAGAAGCTGGGCGCACAAAGCAGAATTTACTTTACCGATTCCGCTTTTTACTACAACAACGTCTTTATTAAAGAGTTTTCCTTTATTAAAAACATATCCGCCTTCTTCAATCTGTGTACGTCCTTCTAAAGAATCACACAACGACTGAACTTCGGCTTCCATTGCTCCAATTATACCAGTCATAAAAACTCCGGAATTTATTTTTTTTCTTCTTTTTCACCGGCCATTTTAGTATATCGGTCAAGAACTTCTTTTGTGAGTTTATTTTCGTAATGATATTTTTTAATAAACCATCTTATAGAAAGAACATAAACCCTGAATCCAAGAATCATTCCACCTACAAGAATAACTACAAACATAATGGCCGAAGCAATTCCAGCAGCCTGTGAATTTCCCGGAACCTGAAGTACTCTGTATGTGATAATAATATAAAGAATGAACATTGCAATCATAATAGAAAGGGTTTCGATTATATGCCAACAGCATGCAAAAAATAAAAAGATATTAGTTGTTGTCTTTTTTCTCTGTGCTTCTATTTTTGCCTTTTTTTTCTCTTCTGATTCTTGTGTTATTTCTTCGTCAAATTTTCCCATATTAGTTTTACCTCATTTTTTTTGCGGTGGTTGAGCCTGTCGAAACCACTCGTATTTATTCCCCTTTTGCCTTATTTTTGCGGTGTTCTTTTTCTTCTTTTATCATTCCACTTATAACAGAAACAAGAAGGATTAATCCACACACAACTACAACGGAATCTGCAAAATTAAATGTTGGCCATCTTTCGTACCCAAATAGACCAAAGAATTTAACATCAATAAAATCAACTACGCCATCAGCTCTGAAGATTCTGTCGATTATATTTCCAAAACCACCACCTACAATTCCGGCAATTGTCCATCTCTGTAATTTTGTAAAATCATTAGTTCTGAAATATACAATTAAAACACCAATAAGGATGATTGTAGGAACTACAGAGAAAAATACTCTTCTTGCCCCTGCTGACCAGTTTGCTCCAAAACTGAATGCAGCGCCCATATTCCTTACATGAACAATTCGTAAAAAATCCCCTAAAAACTGAGGACCAAATGCCATATATAGTCCCGGCTTAAGAGGAAGGTATCGTACTATAAGCATTTTAGTAATCTGATCTACGATGATTACAACAAGAGTAAGTACAATCGGAAGTAATTTTGATTTCAAATTTGCGTCTAAACTTTTCATATATTAAATATACTAAAGATTAGTTGGAACTTCAAGGAAAGTACACTCAAGACCAAGCTCTTTTTGAACCTTTTCCATAACAAGTGAAACTCCTACAGTTTCCGTCTCGTAGTGTCCGCCCGAAATTACATTTATTCCCATTTCTTTAGCAACGTGAAAGTCAGCATGTTCAAATTCACCTGTGATATAGCAGTCAAGACCTTCGTCGATTGCATCCTTTACTTCTTCGCTCGCCCCACCCGAAATAATTCCGACCGTACGGATTTTTTCTTTTCCGAATTTAAGGATGCGTGGAAGGCTTTCCGGTCTGAGTATTTTTTTTGCAAGCTCTTCAACGGTCATTTCGGAAGGAAGTTCTCCTTTTACACCGATTTTCATTCCGCGCCACAGTCCGAATTCCGTACAGTTTTCAAGATTTATTCTTTTTGCAAGACCATAGTTATTTCCGTAAGGGTTATTAGCATCAAGCGGGATATGATAAGCACACAAAGCAAGATCGTTTTTTATAAAAGAAGAAAGTCGCTCGTAAAGGCTTCCGGTTACAGTCTGGCATCTTCCCCAGAATAATCCGTGATGAACAAATAAGACATCTGCGCCTTCTTTTACGGCAAGCTCGGCTGTCTCTTTACAGGCATCTACCGCAAAGGCAATTTTTTTAATCTCTTTTGAATCCGGGGCAGAGTTTTGAATCTGTATTCCGTTTAAAGAAATATCTGCGGCATAATCTTCTTTTTTTAAAAAAGAATTTATGTATTTATCGAATTCTGTGAGTGTCATTGTGCGCTCCATGCTTCGTAAATCTTTTCGGAAGCTTTTTTAGCAAGATATTTTGGAATGAATGCAGTTTTATCTTTTTTAACATCAAGTTTTCTTGCAATGAACGGATTAGTCATTTCTATACAGCCGTAACCCGGAGTTGCATATTCAGGAATTGAATCAAGTGCAAAACTTCCGCTTACTTTTTCTGTTACAAGCTCAGAATTTATAAATTTTGTAACAGGTCTGTCTGCAATTCCGTCTGTTATAAAGAAGTAGCGGCACTCTTTTCCGTAGCGTTCATCAAGAATTGTAATAAGTGCATTGCATTCTACAGAGATGTTATATTCATATTTCTGAATATTATCTGAGTAAGGTGAGCCGTTTTTTAAACTCTTCTGGGTAAGTTCATAAGATCTCCAGATTTTTTCGTTGTGCTGTACAGGCCACTCTGCATCATCAGTATAAAAATCACAGGAAACAACCATAAAACCCTTATTCGAAAGAAGCTGTAAAAATGGTTTGTAAGAAAAAGAATCACCTCTCTTATCCGGAACAAAAACGATTACATTTTTAGGCTTATCGACCATACCTCGTTTTTTATATTCAGTAAGATAAACTGATTTTTTCGAGAAAACTTCTGCCTCGGTAAATCCGTTTCTAAAGCTTCCCTCGTAATAAACTTTTGTTTCTACTACATTCAACGATTTTTTATTTATTTCTATAGGATTATTTACAAGAAGGAAGATATAAGATATCAGACAGAAAATATCGATAAGGATACAAGCGCCCTTCATCACAATGCTGAATCTGTCTATGAACAATTTTTCTGAATAGCGTAAAATTGCATGAATATTTATGATTACACTCAGGCAGGAAAGAACAAAAAGCTGAAGGGTAATACCGTGAATCCCGTATGCAAAAATGTTTGCAACCGAAAGAATGAGGCTTAAAGGTGCAAGAATCACTAGGGAATCTTTTTTAATATGTTTAGAAAAGAATACACGAGATGCGTTTAAGATGATAAAAAGATAAATAATAAATTGTCCAAAAGCCCTCATTTTTTCCTCACTTTTTCTGTTCTGAATTTTTTCTTGCTAATCCGGAAATCTTATCGAAAGTTTTTTCAAGATACTTTGCTTCGCCTTCTGTGAGCGCTGCACGTGAGAGTATGTTCCGCCAGAAGCTTTCCATATCTTCGCGGCCAGGCATCTTAAAAAAACCGACCTTTTCCAGATTATTGCTGATTGTCTTTACGGTTGAATCAAGGCGTTCAAGAGTAACCGGAGTTACCCCTGCCACCGCTTTATTCTGCTCCCGCAAAAATTCTCTGTATATATGATAACACAGAATTTGAACTGCGTGTGAAAGATTTAAACTTCCAAAGCCCTTGCTCGAAGGAATTGTGACACCAGCGTTACATTCATCAAGCTCTTCGTCGGTTAATCCTGTGCGTTCGTTTCCAAAAATTACGGCTACTTTACCGTTTATGTCATTGATTTTTTGTGCAAATTCTTCGGGAAGAAGCAGTTTCCCTCTTTTTTTACCCGCGCGCCTTGTTGTTCCTGCACATAAAACACAGTCGCTTGTTGCTTCTTTGATGGATGGATAAAAAACTGCTTTATCGAAAATTCCTGCCGCATGAATGGCAAGTACGTGGATATGTTCAATATCATAATCACCCTTGTTACCGACAATTCTTAATTCAGAAATATCGTTATTCGCCATGGCTCTGCATGCAGCTCCAATGTTGCGGCTTTCGTCGGGGTGTACTAAAACAATTACGACGTTTTTTAAATTCATTTTTTGCCTTATTAAAAAAAGGAAGCGACGTAAATCCAGATATAAATCAGGACTACAATTAATTTAGAACCGGTTCCGCACAAAAAACCGAGGAAAGCACCCCATGCAGACTTAAAGGAAACATCCATATCTCCGTGAGTATGAATGAGTTCACCTAAAAGTGCTCCAAGGAAAGGCCCGAGGATTATTCCGACAGGACCTAAAAAGAGCCCCACAATGAGTCCGATTGTAGAACCCGTTGTGGCAGTTTTGCTTCCTCCGTTTTTTTTGGTCATTAAAACCGGAAAAACATTATCCATAATAGTAACAATGATTGCCACAGCACCCGTAATAATCAGGCATGCTATAGAAATCTGATTATATTTTGAAAAGAAACTCAATAATAAACCGGCCCAGGCTAAAGGTGGTCCCGGTAAAACAGGAACAAAGGCGCCTATAAGACCAATGAGCAGTAATAATCCGGCTCCAATAGAAAATAAAAGACTAGCAGTCATTGTTACTCCAGAATAATTTATTTACTTACTTTGTTTTTTACCATTTTAATGATAAATCCAACAAGAGCACCCGCAAGGATTACAGCAGCTGTAATTCCAAGGATTCCGTAAAATGGCATATTAACCTTAAACTTATCAAGATATCCTGCAACAAATACTAAAACGATGATTACAGGAGCAATCCATTTAAGGTAGAACTTGATTACCTTACCCTTAGGGAATTTTAATCCTTCACCTGCATCAGCTTCGTCGATGAACTTATCCCAACCCCATCCGGCTTTATGTACACAGAAGCAGAGGAAGATTAAAGAACCAAGTGGGAGGAGGTTCTGGCTTACGATAAAGTCTTCAAGACCATCGATAGATCCTAAGAATGTACCCTTAAACACATTTTCCCATACGTTCATACCAAGAGCAGCTGGTAAAGAAAGGATGATGATTGCTACAAAGTTTACAAGAACTGACTTTCTGCGTGACCATCCGTATTTGTCCATAGGGAATGCTACGATGTTTTCGAATACAGCGATTACTGTAGAAAGGGCTGCAAATGACATAAAGAGGAAGAAGAAAGAACCGATTATACGTCCTGCAACTGGTCCCATAAAGTTGAATACATTTGGTAATGACATGAATACAAGTCCAACCTTTTCTGTTGGAGCAACATCGAATGCAGCACATGCAGGGAAGATGATTAATCCGGCACAGATTGCAACGAATGTATCAAGACCGATAACGCGTGCAGCTTCACCAGTTAATGAATGCTTCTTGTCGATATAAGAACCAAAGATTTCCATAGAACCGATACCTAAAGAAAGTGTAAAAAAAGCCTGTCCCATAGCGGCATAAACTGTTTCCCAGAGACGACCATGTCCATCTTCACCACTAACTAAAGCTTTAAAATCCGGTTTAAGATAGAATTTATAACCTTCACCAGCACCAGGAAGGAATGCAACATAAATTGCAAGGGCAATCATAATGATCAAAAGAACACTCATCATGATTTTTGTAACACGTTCAACACCCTTCTGAAGTCCAAAGAAACATGCTGTAAATCCGATTACGATTACAATAATCATCCAGAGGATAAGTGAACCAGGTGCACCAACAGTTTCTCCAAATACTCCACTTACCTGATCAGAATTCATATCAACGAATTTTCCGCCGGCTGTCTGGAAGAAATATTTAAGGAACCAGCCAGAAACTACTGTGTAGAACATCATCAAAAGATAATTTCCAGCTACGGCAAACTTATTATACCAGTGCCATTTTGTACCTGCAGGTTCAAGATCGTTGAAAGCACCAGACATACTCTTTCTTGAAGCACGTCCAACGGCAAATTCACAAACCATTACAGGAAGTCCAAGAATTACAAGGAAGAGAAGATAGATAAGAACAAATGCTGCTCCACCGTATAATCCTGTAATATAAGGGAAGCGCCATACGTTTCCCAAACCAATTGCACAACCAGCAGACAAAAGCAAAAATCCAAGTCTGCTACCCAAGTTTTCGCGTTTTTCACTCATAAAAAACTCCTGTTACGTTGTTTAATAACGTTTTATATCAAAACAGCCTGATTAGAGGTTGTTAAGATGTTTTGCTGAAATTGCTTCCAGTTCACTTATTGTAAATCTGGAAAGAAGCTCCTTTGTACTCGAAATCATCTTAGGACTCATACTAAGGTGCCTTATTCCCATTCCGGCTAAAACCATAACGCTGTCGCTTCTGCCTGCCATCTCTCCGCATACAGAAACAGGAATATTTCTTTCGCCAGCAGTATTCACCGTCATCTGGATAAGGCGTAAAACTGCAAGATTAAATTCATCGTAAAGCGGTGCAACGTGATGATTTTCCCTGTCTACGGCGAGTGTATACTGTGTTAAGTCATTTGTACCAAGACTAAAAAAGTCGCTCACCTTTGCAAGACAGTCAGAAACAATTGCCGCAGCCGCAGTTTCTACCATGATTCCCACAGGAACATCATCCTTAAAAGGAATCTTTTCTGCAGTCAATTCATCTTTTACCTGTTTGATTATTTCCCGGCATTTTTTTACCTGATCCACACTCGTAATAAGCGGGAACATAATTCTTAAATTGCCATAAAGCCCTGCGCGGTAAAGTGCACGAAGCTGAGTTTTTAAAACATTCGGGAAATCAAGGCTCAAACGAACGGCACGAAGTCCCATAAGAGGATTTTTTTCTTCTACAAGAGGAATATCTACAGAGTTGATTAATTTATCCCCACCGGCATCGAGCGTACGGATTGTAACAGGCTTTCCATCCATTGTTTCCAAAACCTGCTTGTACGCATTAAACTGAGTCTCTTCGCTGAACGAACGTGCAGCCGCATTCAAAGAAGCTCCATTTTCTGCCATGTACAAAAATTCTGTTCTGAAAAGCCCGATTCCATCAGCCCCTTCTGCCTTTGCAAGCTCTGCTTCTTCCGGTGTGCCGATGTTCGCATAAAGCTTGAATTCCACGCCGTCTTTTGTTAAAGCGGGTTTATCTAAAAATGCCCTTAATTCAAGCTTTCTCTGATTTTCTTTATTTATCTTTAATTTGTAATCTTCTATTGTAGTTCTATCCGGGCTGATAAGGATTTCAGCAGTCTTTCCGTCGATGATGATTGTTTCGCCGTTTATAATCCTTTTTGTAATTTTATTGAGCCCTACAACAGTCGGAATACCATAGTTTCTTGCAAGAATTACAACGTGACTCGAAACACCGCCTTCCGAAAGTGCAAGCCCCGCAATTTTTCTTTTAGAAAGGATGATTGTATCTGCAGAACTCAAAGAAGAAGCAACGATTACAGAACCGTCCGGAACCCTGTTTATATCAAAAGGATGAATATCAAGCATTTCGTCTAAGACACGGCCAAATACATCGGTGATGTCGTGGGCGCGCTCAGCAAGATAATCATTTCCGGACTGTCTTAACCTTGCGGCATATTCTTCTGCCTTAAAGTTGATTGTATATTCAATATTAAATAATTCTGTTTTATAAAAATCCTGTACTTCCTTAAGAAAAACAGGATCTTCGAGCATGAGGATGTAAGTTTCAAAAACTTCGCGCTGGATTTTGTCCTTGTCGTCGGTTTTGGAAAGAGTATTAAGGTGCTCAGAAATTTCTAAGGTAACAGACTGCTTAGCTGCCAGAAATCTTGACCAGCCTTTTTCCACCTGATCAATCTTTACGTGATGCTGAGAAATAACTCTTTTTACAGGATCCGGAATTACAAACGCTGTTCCAATTCCGGTTCCGTCTGCTGCAGGTATACCAAGGATTACTTCCATAGAGCCGTAATTTATCCCTTTATTTCAAGCTTTTTAAGATGCCAGATATCGCGAACGTAATCTTCGATTGTTCTGTCCGAAGAGAACTTTCCGGAGTTTGCGATATTCTTTAATGTCTTTCTAGCCCAGTCTTTTTTATTCTGATAAGCTTCTGCAACTCTTTCCTGAGCCTTACAGTAAGAATCAAAGTCTGCAAGAACATAGTAAACATCAGGACGCTGCCCTTCTACACCGTAAACAAGAGAATCGTGAAGCTCTTTGAACAACTGATGTGTAGGGTCATAAGTTCCGTCAACAAGCTGTTCTACAACTCTTGCAAGCTCAGGATTTCTTTCAAGATAGCTCATTGGATTGTAAGAGTGTTCTGCTTCCATCTTCTTGATTTCTTCTGTAAGCATACCAAATACAAATCCGTTTTCTTTTCCGGCTTCTTCAAAGATTTCGATGTTTGCACCGTCCATTGTTCCCAATGTGAGAGCACCGTTGAGCATGAACTTCATGTTTGATGTACCCGAAGCTTCGAGTCCGGCAGTAGAAATCTGTTCCGAAACATCAGCAGCAGGGAAAATCTTTTCTGCAACAGAAACGCGGTAGTTTTCTACGAATACAACACGAATCTTTCCGCGAACACGGCGGTCGTTATTGATTCTTTCTGCAACTGTATTTATAAGTTTGATAATCTGTTTTGCACGACGGTATCCAGAAGCAGCCTTTGCGCCAAAAATAAATGTTCTTGCCGGTGGGTTGAAAGAAGGATCATCAACCAGGCGGTTATAAAGATACATTACGTGTAAAATATTCAAAAGCTGACGTTTATATTCATGAAGACGCTTAACCTGAACATCAAAGATACTTTCCGGATCAAGGAATTCATTCTGTGCGTGCTTAAGATAATCAGCAAGAGCCTGTTTATTTTCCATCTTGATTTTGATGATTTCGTCGAGGGAAGCATCATCATCAAGGAATTTTTCGAGCCCCTTGAGTTTTGTTAAATCCTTTTCCCAGCCGTGACCGATTCTGTCTGTAATAAATTTTGAAAGGCGTGGGTTTGCATTCAAAAGCCAGCGGCGCTGAGTAATACCGTTTGTTTTATTATTGAACTTCTGAGGATACATTGTGTACCAGTCTTTAAGCTCAACTTCCTTAAGAAGCTTTGTATGAAGCTCTGCAACACCGTTTACAGAGAAACATGCGTGAATAGCCATCCATGCCATGTAAACCATGTTGTTGTGGATAATAGCCATGTGTTCATGTTTATAGTAATCGTTAGGGAACTGCGCTCTAAGTTCAATTACAAGACGGCGGTTAATTTCTTCTACAATCTGATAAACACGTGGTAAAAGTCCCTGGAAGATTGCAATAGGCCATTTTTCCAAAGCTTCTGCCAGAATTGTATGATTAGTATATGCAAAAGTATGAGTTACAACGTTCCATGCATCGTCCCAGCCAACATTGTAATCATCGATTAAGATGCGCATGAGTTCAGGAATTGCAACTACAGGGTGAGTATCGTTCAACTGGATAACGTGGAGATCTGCAAACTTAGAAAAATCTGTTCCGTGGTCTGCAACATAGTGGCGTACTAAATCCTGAAGAGATGCCGAGCTGAAGAAATACTGCTGTTTAAGACGCAATGCTTTTCCGCTTGGACCGTTGTCGTTTGGATACAATACGCGGCTGATGTTTTCTGCGCTGTTCTGTCTTTCTACGGCGCGGTTATAATCCATGCTGTTAAAAAGCTGAAGGTCAAATCCGTTTGGAGAAGAAGCCTGCCAGAGACGCAATGTGTTTACAGTGTTTGTTCCATAACCGATGATTGGCATATCGTAAGGAGTTGCTGTTACTTCTTCTGCATTTTCTATATAAAAGCGTGGCTGACCGTCCGGAGTCTTTCCGTAAGCGATGTTTCCACCAAATTTAACTGTTACGGCAAGGTCGCTTCTCTTCATTTCCCATGGGTCACGGTGGGCAAGCCAGTTATCAGGATATTCAACCTGGTAGCCGTCTTCTATTCTCTGTTCGAACATACCGTATTCATAACGGATACCATAACCATGTCCCGGATAATCAAGAGTTGCAAGAGAATCCAGGAAGCAGGCAGCAAGTCGTCCAAGACCTCCGTTTCCAAGTCCTGCATCAGGCTCTTCATCTTCGATCATGTCAAAGTCGATGTTCATTTCTTTAAGGACTTCTTTTACCGAATCCTTGATTCCTGCGTTTATAAGGTTATTGCTCAATGCGCGTCCCATAAGGAATTCTGCAGATAAGTAATAAAGCTGTTTTACCGGTTTTTTATCGTATTCTGCCCTTGTTTCCATCCATTTAGGCATAATCAGTTCGAGTGCCGAAGCGGAAACTGCATCAAAAAGGTCATGTTTATTTGCCTGTGAAATATCTTTTCCATACTGACGGCGTAAACGTGCCGATAAGTTCTGTTTAAATTGTTCCTTGTCGAATTCCATTTGTAGAAGACTCCTTTATTTGTTCTGCAAAAAATGCAGAAATTAACTCTATAAAAGTATTTTTTAAATGTTAACTCAATAATTTTACATCAAAAAGGACGTATTTTCAATTTGAATTTAAAAGCCCCGTTTTCCCTATTTTCCTATAAGAACGACACTTGCACCGCTTATAAGAACGTAACGCCTCTGCTCCGTCAAAAGCTCCTCTCTTCCTTCTTCAAAAATATCCTGTCCGGATGGCATAGCGGTGTCTGCAACAAGATACCATTTTTTATCCTGTGGTAATGCCGGTAAAGTGATTGTTAAATCATATATATCTGTGTTTGTGGCAATGTAAAAATCATTATCCTGAACTCCCGCACCCGAAAGCTTGAATGCGAGGAATCTTTTCTGCTTAGTCCAGTCAGGATTTTTTGCATTCATGTCGTACCAGGAAATTTCCGGAATTGAACCCTTTTCGTAACAGTCAGAGAAGAAACATGTGCGTGTAAAAATCTTATGATTTTTTCTAAGGCTGATTAAAAGTGAAGTAAAGCGGACAAGACCTTCGTTTTCTTCTGCAAGCTTCCAGTCCATCCAGCTTAATTCGTTGTCCTGGCAGTAGGCGTTGTTGTTTCCGTTCTGAGTACGCCTCATTTCGTCTCCACCTAAAAGAAGAGGAACTCCCTGGGAAACAAAAAGGTAAACAAGGAAATTCTTTATTTTTCTGAGTCTGAGCGCCTGAATCTTTGGATTAGAACAGTCGCCTTCGTAACCGTGATTATAGCTTAAGTTATCGTCGCTTCCGTCTCGGTTTTCTTCGCCGTTTTCTTCGTTGTGTTTATAGTTGTAAGTTACAAGATCGTTTAAGGTAAAGCCGTCGTGGGCCGTAATAAAGTTTATTGAAGCAGACGGTTTTCTTCCGCTGTGATTATAGCAGTCAGAGCTTCCGGCAATTCTTGTTGCAGCAGCTGTGGCAGTATTTTCATCCCCGCGGATAAATCTCCTCATATCGTCACGGAAACGGCCGTTCCATTCAGACCATCGGTTTTTATCTCCGGCAGGAAATCCTCCAAGCTGATAAAGCCCCGCACAATCCCAGGGTTCTGCAATTATTTTTGTTTTAGAAAGAACAGGGTCAGAGTTTATCATTGCAGTTACGGAAGGCATGTCGTATGGAACAGGAGCACCATTAGATGCGCGTGTTAATATGGAAGCTAAGTCAAAACGGAAGCCGTCTACATGCATTTCCAAAACCCAGTAACGAAGGCTGTCTATTATGAGACTCTGCACAACAGGATGATTACAGTTTACGCTATTTCCGCATCCGCTGTAATTCATGTAATACTGCAATTCTCCCTGTGGAAGATGATAGTACACATCGTTCTGAATACCGCGGAAACCGAAAGTGTATCCGTGTTCGTTTCCTTCTGCCGTGTGATTATAAACAACATCCAGAATCACTTCGATGCCGGCTTTATGAAGCTCTTTCACCATTGTTTTAAATTCGCGGACAGAAGCGCCCGGAGTTTTATCGTAAGCATAAGTTGTTTTTGGGGCAAAAAATCCGATTGTTGAATATCCCCAGTAGTTTACAAGCCTTTCGCCGGTACGCGGATTTATATTTCCGTTTTCGTTTTCGTCAAATTCAAAAACAGGTAAAAGTTCAACGGCAGTAATTCCAAGCTTTTTAAGATAATCAATCTTTTTTGTAAAACCTCTGTAAGTTCCCTGTGAGCCGTCGTTTATACCGGAACTTGGAGAAGCGGTAAATCCCTTAAGATGAGTTTCGTAGATGACAGATTTTTCAAGCGGAATATTTAATGGCTTATCGCCTTCCCAGTCAAAATCATCATTTACGACAACACATTTTGGAAAATCAGATAAGTCTAAAACTTCTCCGCCCTCGTTATCAATAAATCCTTTTTTATGGAGATTATTATAGGAAAGAAAAACAGAACCTTTTGAAAAAGCCTTTGCATAAGGATCAAAAATATATTTGTGTTTATTGAATCTTAATCCCTTTGTTGGATCATAAGGTCCGTCAATTTTATAAAGATATAAGGTTCCTTCTCCGGCACCCTTGATTTCCATGTGCCAGACGTCCCCGGTTTTATTAGAGTCAGGATTAAAATCAAAAGATGTAAAAGGCCTTTCTGCCCTCTCTGAATCAAACAGATAAAGAGTTATGCTTTTTGCATCGCGTGAATATATAGAAAAATTTACTCCGCCAGAAGTAAGAGAAGCTCCCAAAGGAAAAGGTACGCCATTTGTAACACTAAAATCCATCATTTTTCTGCCCGACTAAAACCTTATTTAAACCCTAGAAAATACTACTGAAACAACCTTCTGCATTCAAGATAGAATCTCTTTTCGTCCGCTTCGCCCATAGAAAAACTCTTTCTTGGAAGAGGTCCGCGGCTGTTTATTGTTTCAAAGAAGCTGTCTTTTGCAATCGGTGGAAGAAGAACGCCTGTAGCATTTTCCTTAGAACCAAGCTTTAATACTTCGTCGCTTCCATGGATATAATCAATTTCGCTTCCGGCTTTATCTTTAAGGAATTCATCGATTACCGGCTGAAGTCTTGCAACCGCCAGTTCCTTAATATCAGTTTTTAAAAGCACGTATTTCTGATTTCCGCCTTCCATAAAAGAAAAACCAAAATCAGCCCATGATTTTTTTACACATGCTTCAAGTTCATCCTTAGAAGAAACTTCCTGTACCGTTCCGCCAAGTTTTTCTCCAAGGAACTTAATCAAATCTCTTGCTCTTATATTAAAGATTACGCGGTGAATCGGCTCAAAAGTTAAACCTTCATCATAAATATTTACAATCTCTATTAAAGCATAGCGTACAGGACACTCTACCAGCTCCTTCTCGCCCGCCCCCTTCTCTACAAGCTCAGTTTTATATTCATCCCACACGGCCTTGGCTGTAGCTAGAGAATGGTTTCCATCCCCAACCGCAAACAAAAAGACAGATCCGTCGGCTGCCGTATTTTTTTCTGCAATCTTATTTACTGCACCGGCTACAGCCTTGATTTCGTCTTCAGAT
Source organism: Treponema sp. (assembly GCA_016286365.1). Classification (GTDB taxonomy): domain Bacteria; phylum Spirochaetota; class Spirochaetia; order Treponematales; family Treponemataceae; genus Treponema_D. The sequence goes on along the minus strand of JAEESN010000002.1, from coordinate 193,733 downwards.
TCAACAGCCCAGCCCTTAATGCTTCCACCATTACACATGAGTGCACCCTGGTACAAAGGAGTTTTTCCCTTAACAAGATTTCCTGTTTCTTCTATTAAAAGGCGTTCTTTATCGTTTACCAGAAGCATGATGTGAGGAAGCTCGAGTGGTGCACCCTTTCTGATTTCTTTTCTTGGAGGAATGCGGTCTACGATTGTTGCTTCTGTAGCACGGATGTTTGCCTTGGAAAAAGGTTTCCATTCATAAGTTTCAAGATCTATCTGGGCAACAAGACCTTTGCGTGTTCTTCCAAAAGCAGTTGTTCGTTCAACATAGACAAAAGCTTTTTTAGGAGATGCAAAAACTCCGTCATTTATATAAGAAGACATAGTCTTTCTGATTTTTTCGATTCTTTCTTTTTTATCAGGCGAGTTTAAATAAACTTCGGGGAGAATAAGATTTAAAGTGGAAGGTCTTCCCTTTGTGCTTTCTTCTGCTTTTTTCCAATAGTCCTTATCCTGTGTATACTGATCGCAGGCAATAACTGACCACGACGAAATATCCATATCCTGTGGTAATAAAATTTCTGGTACTCTGATTCCAAATTCTTCAATGTTTTTCATATTTTGATTATACTAAAAAAATGGATGAAATAAAACCGTTTCTAAAACAAACCGGTGAACAAAGACAGGAGCAGCACCTCTCGCAAAAGCAGATTCAGGCAATCAATTTTCTTGCCATGTCTTCCAAAGACCTCCGCGATGTGATTTTAAATACTGTTCAGGAAAACCCGGCCTTAGAAATCGTAAAAGATCCTCTTAAAACCTCACTCCCGCAGAATAAAAATTCCACATTAGATTCGGATGACTATCAGAAGCTTTTAGAAAATGTGTCGGATTCTTCGGAAACGTTACAGCATCATCTTTTTGAGCAGTTAAAATTTTTAAATCTTACAAAGGATGAATTTACCCTCTGCAAAAAACTGATTTACAACCTCGATAAAGACGGCTTTTATAATTCCATGCTCGCGCCAAAAAGCTTTCTTGATCCTTCAAAGCCAAATCAGAACGAACATTTCCTGGAAAAATGCCTTTCTGCCGTTCAGCACTTAGACCCACCGGGAACCTGCTGTAAAGATGTTTTCGAAAGCCTTAAAATCCAGGCACAGATTAAAGGTGATGCCGACAATCTCACGCTTTTTATTTTGGACGGACACCTGGAGCTTCTAGAAGCTGATTCCACACAGGAGATTGTAAAAAATATAAATGATTATATCAGGCAGTATAAATCCAAGGCTTTTGCAGAAGAGCTTCCTATAGAAACAGGTGATGTAACCCCGGACTCTGTTGAAAACACCCTCCGCTACATAAGGACCTTAAACCCTCATCCGGCAGGAGATTTTGGATGGGATAATCAGAGCATTCAAGAAGAACAGGCAGATGTAGTTTTAAAAATAGAAAAAATGAACGGTGCAATTTTAGAAGATGATTTTTCGACCGGGAAAATTAAATACTCCGATAAAGAATACTTTCAGGTAAAATATGCTTCCGGCATTCTCCCCGAAGTCCGTCTTTACAGCGGAAGCTTTACAAATAAAAAGCTTTTAAACAAAGCACGCGATTTCCTCTGGGAATTACAGTTCCGCGAAAATTCTATTGTCCTCCAGGGATGTTCAATCGTAAAAAATCAGCTGCCATTTTTTTCCAAGGGCCCCGGAAACATTCAGCCTTTTACAAGAAGGCAGCTCGCAGGCCAGATAAACGTCCATCCTTCTACAGTTTCGCGCTTTTCGTCAAAGAAAAACAGTAAATACATTCAGACACAGTGGGGTACTTTCCCTGCAAACTATTTTTTCTCTTCGGGAATCACCTCCACAGGCGGTAAAAAAACTTCTGCAGAAAAAATAAAAACCATTATGGCATCCTACCTGGAAACTCCTGAAAACCAGAACACATCGGATTTAAAACTCACAAAGTACCTTAATCAAAAAGGCATAAACATTTCGCGCCGCACAGTTGCAAAATACCGCAGTCAGCTTGGAATCGGTAATTCATATAAAAGATAATCAACTTATACCCCTACGGGATTTTCTCTTTTACACAAATTGACTGATTTTATACACAAAATCCCCATTTTTAAAATAAGAACTTTCTTATTCCCCAAAGGTTTCCCTTTTAACTGTAAATTCGGTATATTTTTAACTATATATATTACTAAGGAGGATCAACGTGTCTGTTGTTACTTTAAATAATGTTCATAAAGTGTACCCTATGGGAAAAGAAAAAGTTGAAGCAGTAAAAGGTGTTTCATTCAGAATTGAAAAAGGAGAATTTGCTGCTATCTCGGGCCCTAGTGGTTCTGGTAAATCCACACTCCTTAATATGATTGGATTAATTGACCTTCCTTCATCTGGAACAATTGATATTGGTGGAATTAATGTTTATAAAGGTTTTAATCTTGAACGAGTAGAAATTGATAACAGCCGCTGGGCTTCTACTCCACAGAAAGGAAAAAAACGCCGCACTACAATTCCAAAAAGACTCGATAAAAAAATCACTGCCTTAAGAAGATCTCAGCTTGGATTTATCTTCCAGACATTCAACCTTATTCCGGTTTTAAATGTTTACGAAAATATCGAATTCCCTCTTCTTCTTAAATCAAATAATCCTGCATCACACAGCCCTGTAGATGATTTCACTGCAAAACAGAAAAAAGAATGGGTTGATTTCTTAATCGAAAAGGTTGGTCTTACAGAATGGAAAAATCACAAGGCAACTGAACTTTCTGGCGGACAGAGACAGCGTGTTGCAATTGCACGTGCCCTTGTTACAAAAGCACCTTTGATTCTTGCCGATGAACCTACTGCAAACCTCGACTCTAAAAACTCAGCACAGATTCTTTCTCTTATGAAGGATTTAAACCGCGACCCTGAACTTCAGACTACATTCCTGTTCTCTACACACGATTCAAGAATTGTTGATATGTGTAATCACGTTATCCACCTTCTTGACGGAAGTGTTACTCAGGATGAACACAAAGTAGGAAACGATACATATAAGATTTAACTACAAAGGAAGACTTAAGCTATGAAAGATATAATTAAACTGGCCTTCAGAAACCTTCGAGAACATAAGTCAAAAACAATAATCCTTTGTATGTTCCTTATCTTTGGAATTGCAATCGTTATTGCCGGAAATTCGTTTCTTGAAGCAATAAATAAAGGTCTCGAAAAAGATTTTAGGGCAAATTACACAGCCGATATCGTAGTTGCCCCGGTAAACCCAAAAAATGCCGTCATTGACATTTTTGGTGTAAATACAATGGATATTTCAAACGGAGTTCCAGCTCTTCCTGCTCTTCCCGATGCAGAAAAGGCAGAAGCTGTTCTTAAAAATCAGGAAGGACTTAAAAGCACAACAAAACTTATTTCTGCGCAGGTTCTTGTAATGGAATACAACGAAAATAACGAAGCAGATATGTCCAAGTTCATAGAAAAAGATGATGTCTCTTTAATGGATTATCCTGTTTCACTTTTATTTTCAGGCGGAGATAATTACTGGGACACACTTACAGAAGTTGTTTTTATAGAAGGAACTTATCCGGCTCCGAATTCAACAGAAATTCTTATTGATACTCGCGTTAAAAATGCTTACGAAAAGTTTTACGAACGTGATCTTCATGTAGGAGATAAAGTTTTCTTAGCCGGTACAGATTTTACAACTCTTAGGGAAGCAACCATCTGCGGTATATTTAAACCTGCAAATGAACACTCTGCTATGTTCCAGATTATTTACTGTAGTCCTGATTTAGCAAGAGCTTTTGCAAGATTAACTTATGCTTTAAGCATGGAAGATATTCCTGATTCAGTTGATCTTTCACTTTCATCACTCACAGAAGATGAATTGTTTGGCGGAGACGACACCCTCTTTGATGAAGATTTAAGCTCAGATATTCTCTCTTCTTCTAAAGTTGATTTTGATAACATTCTTGGAGACACATCTTTAAGAGATAAATTAAATCAGACAGACAGCGGAGCATGGAACTTCCTGATTGCACGTGCAGAAAAACCTTCAAAAACACCGGAACTTATAAAAGAATTACAGCAAGCTTATAAAGATGCCGGCCTTGAAGTTCAGGTTATGGACTGGGAACAGGCTGCATACTCTTATACAGGTTCTGTTGCAGGAATTGGTCTTATATTTAATATTCTGATTGCAGTTCTTGCGGTTGTTGTATTCATCATCATTATGAACACAATGGTTGTAAGTGTATTCGAAAGAACACGCGAAATTGGTACAATGCGCGCCATCGGTTCTACTAAAAACTTTGTACGCGGTTTATTCTTCTCCGAAGCATTAATCATTTCCGTTGTTTCAAGCGTTATTGGAATAATTGTTTCATTCATCGGAATGGGCATCTTCAATGCATTAAAAATAGAAGTTGAAAACAGCATTGCAAAGATGATTCTTGGCGGCGGTTTATTAAGCTTCAGCCCTACATTACCAATTATTTTAATCACAGTAATAATTGCCTTAATCGGAAGTATTTTAAGCGCTCTTTACCCTGTAAAATCTGCACTTAAGATTACACCGGCAAAAGCTTTAGCAAGCGGAGAATAACATGAAAACATTAAAACTTTCACTTAAAAATCTTACCCGTCAAAAAAGAAGAAGCGCTACTTTAGCCATTGCTATAGCCTTTGGATTTATGATTGTTACACTTTTCGATACCTTTGTTTCGGGAGTTGTTTCTAACTTTGAAAATCAGTTTACCCAATTGTTTGGTGGTACTGTTTTAATACAGGGATTGAAAAAACTTCCTCCAGAAGCAGGACAGAAAAATTCTTCTCTTATCAACGTTATGGAAGACAAAGGATACCTTCAGCAGATTGTAGATAAAAGTAAAATCAAATACAGTTACTTAAATCATTATTCTAATACCTCTGCAACAATGATTTTCGAAGGTAATACTTCCAATGCTGTAGTTTACGGACGTGATTTAACAGATAAAAACCTTATTGATGCTTTACAGATTATCGAAGGAAACAAAGATGAATTTACTCTTCCAAACAGTATCATACTCACAGATAAAACTGCAGAAGCACTCAACGTCCACATAAACGATACAATCATCTTTAAGACAACAACAATTTATGGTCAGAATACAGTTGAGGATTTTATAGTCCGCGGTATCTATAAAGGAAATTCTTTTTTAAGTACTTTGATGGCCTATACAAACATCGAAGATCTGAACAGAGTGATTGAACTTCCAGAAGGTGGCTATACTACATTTACAGTTTATCTTGAAAATAAAAATGATCAGTATAAACTTGCCCAATTTATTGAAGAAGAAATCAGAAAAGACGGAAACCCTGTAACAGAAAGAGCTCTTGCCGTAGAAACAAATCCTGCCAATATTGGAAAAGGAATCGAAAAACAGCTTACTCCGGAAGAAATCCAGTGGGATGGAATCAAATACGCTATAGAAACTATTTACGATGAACTTCCATTCCTTTCGTATGTGTTCTTCTATGTACACGCAATTACCCTCACTATCCTCTTAGTTATTCTTTTAATTGTTATGGTTGGTATTGCAAATACTTACAAAATGGTTTTGTATGAAAGAATCAAAGAAATCGGAACGATGAGGGCACTTGGAACAGAAAGAAAATATGTAAAACGCATCTTCAAAAACGAAGCTACCCTGCTCTGTCTGATTGGTGCTGTTGTTGGAATGCTTATGGCATTCTTCATTGGTTATTCTGTTTCACAAATCACGATTGAAAGTGAAATTCTTTCTTTCTTCCTCTACAAAAATCATTTTACTTTCAAGGTTTCTGTATTCTCAATCATTCTTCAGTATGCACTTTTAATCTTACTTACAAGACTTTCTGTACTAAGAGTTGCATCAAAGGCTTCAAAAATGAGTCCGGCCGAAGCACTTTCGACTGTAAAATAAAACTTACTTATAGGAGATTTACTTATGAAAAAATTAATTACTTTATTCACAGCACTTATTTTATGTACTGCGAGTGTTTTTGCTCAGGTAAGCAAAGATGATACTGATAAGGCATTTAAAATTCTTGAAGCTACAGATAAAAACCTTGCATATCATGGTGATTATTCTGCTACAATTTCTTTACTCATCGAAAAACCGGGTAAACCAAAGGAAAGTCTTAAATATAAGATTTTTGAACGCCCTGACGAAGAAAAAATGACAATCGTACAGCTTGCACCGGAAGCAGATAAAGGAAACGGATATCTTCGCGAAGGTGATAACCTCTGGTCCTATGATCCAATCAGCCGTAAAATGACTCACACAACTTTAAAAGAAGCTCTTGGTGATTCAGACGTAAAGATTGATGACGTTAATCAAAGCGAAACTCACTGGCGCGACAACTACAAGGTAACAGAGTTCAAAACAGGAAAGCTCGGACAGTATGATGTTTATATCATCTCTCTTCAGGCTACAACAAATGCTCCTTCTTACGAAAAGACAACATTCTACATCACAACTAAAGATCCACGTATGTTAAAAGAAGAAGATTTTTCTGGCTCAGGAAGACTCATGCGTACGATCCTTATTCCAAAATACTCAAAGGTTCCTGCTGGTTGGGTTGCCGTACAGCTTATTATCCGCGACGAATTGAACAAGGGCGAACAGACAACTCAGGTTGTTTCTGACCTTACATTCGACAAGCTTCCTAATAAAGTATTTACAAAAGCATATCTCGACAGCATCAACTAGGAGAACGTATGAAAAAGACTGCTTTAATTTTTTTAGCTTTAGCATTTTTCACAACAGCCGCATTTGCAGATGATGATGACCTCTTCTTTGGTGACGGCGTTGACTACCAGGATGATGTTTCTGCTAAAAGCGACCTTGCAAGAGGAATTTTATTCGAAGACGGTTCTGTAAGAGTCGGCGGTTCGCTTAAAGCTGAACTTGAAACTTCTACAATCATCTACGACAAATCGGGAAAAGGCTTTTCTGATTATCTTGATGAATCAAAACTCACTCCACGCCTTGGTGCAACACTCTTTTTTGACGCCCGCCCAAGCCAGACACTCAGAATTTATACAAAGTTTGGTTTTGACTATCCGTTCAAATCTAATGCGATGAGTAAACTTACTTCTCCGGCAACCGTAGAAACAACAATCGCAGATTACTTCAGCGTAAAAGAGCTCTTTACTGATTTTTCAATCAACGACGTAGCATTCTTCAGATTCGGTATTCACACTGTAAAATGGGGAACAGGATATTTTTACAGCCCTGTTTCTGACTTAATCAATACTTCATCAATCGACCCGGAAAACGCAAACGAAGACGTAAACGGATGCTTAAACTTAAGGGCACAGATTCTCTTCCCTGGTACACAGAATGTTTTATGGCTTTATGTGGTACCGGATTCTGAATCAGTGAGCAGCATGGAATTTTCAACTGCCTTAAAATACACATCCCTTGCGGCAAAATATGAATTTGTAATCAACACATGGGAATTTGGTGTTGGTGGAATTTACAAACTCAATCATGCTCCAAAAATGATGTTTACAACAAGCGGAAACATCGGAAACGTTAATGTCTTCTCTGAACTTCTTTATGCATACGGAAGCGACCGTGAATGGGCTGAAAATAACAACTGGGGCGATAAATCAAACATCTTTAAGTTTACAGTTGGTGGTTCTTACTACTGGAAAAATCCTGAAATTGCTTTGATGGCTCAGTACTACTACGACGGAAACAAGTTTGACGTAAATAACCCAGCTGACTTATATTATTTTGCTGATTACGTAACTCAGGGACACAACGTTGCTTTCACCCTCTCGTTCGGAAAACTTTTTGGCTCACATGATTTTACTTTGAACTTACTTGGTCTTGCTAACATTGGAAGAGAAGAGCTCCCTCCAGCATTCCTTTCTATACTTTCTGCAAATGGCGTAGATACAGACATGCTTAATTCATATCTTAAATCTATAACTCTCGGTGGAATTTTATACTATTCACCAATTGATGAAATAAGTATTGGAGTTGGACCTTATCTTACATATAACACAGGATTTAAAGATCCAAGCGTTGCCTTAAAATTCTATTTTAGTTTGGGCGGCGGAAAATTCTAATCTCTTCCTTAGGGAAAATATAGAACCGGTCCTTATGCGCTAAGTATACGGGCCGGTTTTTTTATGCTATAATCATTTTATCATGGCAAAAAAGAAATCAAAACCCGACTTTTCAAAACCAAAAGAATCTCAGACAGAAAAAACTACCGTTAAAGAAGAAATGCCGGATTTTATAGATGATTCAACTCCTACTGGTGAAACAGCGGCTCCGGAAGATATGGAATACGAAGGTCTTCCTGTTGTTGTAATTGCAGGCCGTCCGAATGTAGGAAAATCAACTTTATTCAACCGCTTTTTACACAAAAGAATTGCCATTACAAATGACCAGCCTGGTGTAACCCGTGACCCGGTAGAAGCAACAGCATTTTTTAATGATAAACCGGTACACCTTGTAGACACAGGCGGATATAAACTCACACGCGACATCGGAACAAAAGAAGCAGAGCTTGATGATTACGTTGTTGAACGCTCGCTCGAAATGATAGAAAAAGCTGATGTTGTAATCCTCTTACTCGAAGCGGGAGTCATAACAGGCGAAGACGAAGAATTCATCTTAAAGATGCGTCCATACTGGAACAAACTGATTGCCGCAGTAAACAAAACAGAGGGCGGAAAAAACGAAGCAGAAGCCTGGAACTACGCAAAGTACGGATTCGATAACCTCATTTTAATCTCTGCAGAACATGGAGACAGAATCGGCGAACTTACAGATTTAGTTGAATCAAAATGCGATTTTTCTAAGGTAAAAGTTTTATCTGCGGATCGCCCGATTAAAATTGCGATTCTTGGAAAACCAAATACCGGAAAATCAACTCTTTCGAATAAACTCACTCACACAGAAAACTCAATTGTCTGCGATTATGCCGGAACAACCCGCGATGTAGTCGAAGGTGAATTCTCTTACGGTGGAAGACAGTTTAAAGTTCTTGATACAGCTGGAATCAGGCGAAAGGCAAAGGTTCACGATGATGTTGAATATTATTCTGTAAACCGCGCCATCAAAACTCTGGACGAATGCGACATTGTATTTTTGATGATAGACGCAGTCGAAGGTCTTGCCGAGCAGGATAAAAAAATCTGTTCGCTTGCTTTCGAAAAAGGTCGCGGAATCATCTTTGTTTTGAATAAATGGGACTTAAAGGAAGAACAGGGAAACAAGGCCGTAAAAGCAGCGCGCGAATGGATGAACATCATGTTCGGCCAGATGGACTTTGCACCGATTCTCCCTCTTTCTGCCTTAGAAGGAAAAGGTATAAAAGATTTACTCAATACGGCCATCAGCCTTTATGAACAGCTTACAAGAAAGATTGGAACTTCTTCGCTCAACGCAGCTCTTCAGGACTGGCTCGACCGTTATCCGCCTCCTGCAAGTAAGACAGCACATTTTAAAATCCGCTATATGACTCAGGCAAGCACAAACCCTGTTCAGTTCATCATTTTTGCAACAAAACCGGAAGTTGTTCCAGAGCCTTACATCACCTATCTTAAAAACAGAATCAGGGAAGATTTGGGCTTTGATCAGATTCCGGTTCAGCTTGAACTTAAAGGCAGCCGCCAGAAATGGGAGAATAGAGAAAGATAATATGATTGAGTTGAAACAATAGTTTCGACAGCTCAACCACCATTACACAAGGAGTTAGGGTGTACACGATTGGTCAGATAGAAGAATTAACAGGTGTAAAAGCTCACGTTTTGCGATACTGGGAAGAAGTTGTTCCGGGTTTTACTACGCAGAAAGATTTGAGTGGCCGTCGTGTTTATTCCCAGAAAGAAGTTGAATTAATCTTCCGCTTAAAATATCTGATAAACGAAAAAAAATTCACAGCCGAAGGTGCAGGTCAGCAGATTTTAGAAGAAGCCAAAAGCGTTCAGAAAAATGCTGAGATAATCAGGGAACTCCAACTTGCACGCCAGGAACTTTCAGAATTATTTTTTGAGATAAAAAATCAGGACAAACAGGAAAAATAATGAGCGAAAATAAATTCTATTCAAAGTTTGTCGAAAAGCCTCAGAAGAAACGCACTGGAAAAAAATCTCCAGCTCCGGAAACTGCTCGTGCATCCGGAAAAACAACTTCTACACAAGAAAAAAAATCTGCCGGAAAGAACAATTCTTCCGCTGCCCCGAAAACCGCGCGTTCATCTGCAAAAACTCATGACGCCCAGAAACAATCATCCACCGGTAAAAACTCTTCTTCCGCATCGTACAAAAAACTTTCTTCCCTTTTTAATACTCAAGGCCTTCCAAAAGAAAGCCTTGGCATCCTCGAAAACTTTGACCAGATAATCCAGAGTGTTCGCCCGCTCAATTCAAAACAGCTTCAAAAACTCCCGGAGGATATACGCTCACTTTCTCATCAGCTTACGGATACAAGGAATGAACGCCGCCTTGGCTACATGAACGAAAATATCCAGCTTACAGCCTACGTCCGCTATTACACATGGTGGAACCTCGTTCGCCTAACAAGACTCTTTTCCAACCTGCCGGAAAAAAGCTTTCCGAAAAACGACGAAATCTGTCTGGACTTAGGCTCGGGCCCTTTAACTGTGATAATCTCTCTCTGGCTTTCGCGCCCGGAATTAAGAAAATTAAAACTCACCTGGTACTGTCTGGACGTTTCTTCCAATTCGATGGCACTTGGAGAAGATTTATACCTTAGTATTGCGGCAAAGACTGGTGAAGAACCGTGGAAAATCATCCGTGTAAAAGGTTCGTTCGGAACAGCCCTAAAACAGAAGGCTTCTTTTATAACCTGTGCAAATATGATTAACGAAATGGATCAGGGAGCAAAGATGCCGCCGGAATATCAGACCAAAAAATATTTTGACCAGTTCAATGTTTATTCTACAAAGGATGCACGTTTCCTCCTTGTAGAACCGGGTGTTCCAAAAGCAGCAAGAACTCTGTCCCTCCTCCGGGAGCGTTTTATTAAATCGCAGAAAGAAACTGCTGCTCCATGTCCTCATCTTTTTGAATGTCCAATGAATGGTTTTAAAGCCTACACCGGAAGCAAAAACAAATGGTGTAATTTCGCCTTTAATACAGAAGATGCTCCTCAAAAGCTTTTAAAACTTTCTGAACTTGCAAAGCTTCCAAAAGAGAGGGCAACACTTTCGTTCATCTCGGCTTATCCGGAAGAAGCTAATCACAAAGAAAACGAAAATCTTTTATGCAGAATCACTTCGGACCCGTTCCGCCTGCCATCTTATAAAACAGGTTTTTATGCATGTTCAAAACTTGGCCTTGTTCTTTTGAGCTTTAAGCCCGAAGAAGCAGAAAACCTAAAATCGGGCGACTTACTCGAAGTTAAAATAAAAACACCGGACCTCCTCAAAACTGACGAAAAATCCGGTGCTAAAATTATTCAGTTATAGACTGATTATTTATTTGTAGCATATCCTACAGCCGCAAGAATGATTCCTGCAACAACAAGATAGAAGCCAAAGAGTGCATTCTTGAGCAATGCTTCACCAATAAACTTATAAACACCATTACTTGTAAATCCAACGATTAATACAACAACACCAGCGATAGTTGCAATCACTGCAAGTAATTTAATGATTCCAAGACTCTTTACGCTGATTAAAGAAAAAATAACTCCGGCAAGAGCACCAAAGAAAATCAGGATTGCTCCAATAGAAACAAATCCCGAACTGTTAAAATCGATAAAACTGAAACCGTTACGTGTAGATCCAAGTAAACCCTTGAACATCGGACAACAGAATCCGATTACAGTTGCAAGCATTCCGATTAAGTAAAGTTTTAAAAGATTTTTATTGTTTGCCATTTGTCAAAATACCTCGTAATTAAAGATAATCAGATTATATCATAATCCTAAACTCTCTTTAACCCCTTTTATTCAAAAATCTCTTTTTTATGAAGATTTCCAAGCGAGTGAATTTCTTCTTTAAGATTTCCGCCACGTTTATGTTCATTTAAATCAATCATAAAGCGATTCATCGAAAAATGCTGAAAGACAAAAACCTTGTTCCAGGCCCCGTCATCTCCATATTCCTCCCTGAGTCTATTTTTATAGGGAACAAAAAATCCGCCCTTTTTTAATTCAGAATATCCCACAAGCCAGAGTTCCACCCCGGAAGAGATTTGTTTTTCAGAAGATTTATTTTCGCCGGAAGTTTTTTCCACCCCGGAAGAAGTTTTATTCAATTCCTTATGAAGCCATGCCGTTTTTTCTGCCATCCAGAGCTCGCTTTCAAAAATCAATTTTTCAACCTTTTCTCCACCTTCCTTCATCATCATTAAAAGCTGATTAGTTTTTGCGCTGTGAACGGGCGTTTTATTTAAGATAATTACGTTTTTTCTAAAATCAACCCCAAGCTCACTGTTCTTTTTAAAAAATCCTTCTGCAAGCTTTCCAGCCTGCCCGCAAAGATATTTCTGATTTTTAGAAAGCTGTTCATCTTTTCCTGGATTATCGCCAATCACAATCATCCTGATTTCATCATCTTTTGTGATTTTATCAAGATCGGTGTTATAAACAATTGGAGTTTCAATGCTATAGTCCGGAGTTTTTGTTTTTATAGCCGCATTTTTCTGGAATTCCGAAAGTTTTATCTTATTTTGAGTACAATAATCAGTCCATTCGGCCACTTTTTCTTTAAAATCTGTCCTGAATTTGCAGATAATCTTCCAGCTTTGAGCGTTCACAAAAACCCCTTAAAAATTCGTAAAAAAACTATACTTTTTGATTTTTTATGTTATCATTATTATACATGATTTTTAAAAATTATTTAAAACTTTCTATAAATAAGTCTTAAATATCTGGAGGCAATATGAAGAAGTTATTATCTTTTATGGCAGCTGCTGCCCTCTTTATGAATGTTTTTGGTCTGGATCTTTTTACATATGTACCTGTTACAGGAAATATAAGAAGCTATACACAGACTGATTTTACAATTACAACAAAATTCGGTAATTACTTTAGAACAGTAAGCAATAAAACTGTACGCAATGTTAATGCAGCCGGAAAAATCACAGAAGTTTCTGAACTTTCTCCAAAAGATACTCTATTAACAAAAACTTCATATAAATATGATGCATCCGGTAACCTGATTGAACAGAACTGCTACAACGAAAAAAATGCCCTCATCTGGAAAGCCGTAACAACTTATAAGGGAAACAAAAAAGTTGATTTCTCTGAATACGGAAAAGACGGCACATTAAAAAGCAAAATCATCTATACATATTCTGATGACGGAAAACTTACAGAAGAAACCGGTTATGATTCAGAAGGTGCTCTAATATGGAAGACCGTAAACAAATATGATGATGCAGGACGTATTTCTGTTGTTTCGGCATACTGCGCAGACGGTACACTCGATAAATCAGAAACATACGCTTATGCAAAAAATGGAAAAATCGATTCCATCACAGTTTACGACAGCCTTACAAAGCTCACAGAATTGAATGTATTCAAGTTCGATAAAGACGGAGTTTTAAATCAGATTACAACTTATGATGACAATAAAGAAATCATAAAACGCGTTCTTATTAAATATGATGCAACCGGAAATATCGGAAAGATTTCTGAATACAATATTGCACAGAAATTCGGAACAACAGTAAACGAATTAGTCTCTGTAACAGAATACGTTTACCAGTAATCCGAAAAATATTATAATAAACAATTATGAAGACAATCGGAATTAAACTTGCGGACGGTACTTTTTTTCCTGTGATGGAAGAAGGTTCCGCTCAGACAAAGAAATTACAGTTAACTACAGCTCACAATAACCAGACAAGGGTAATGGTAGATTTATATCGTTCCGCTACCGGCTCAATGGATGATGCAGAATATATAGATACCCTCCAGATTGAAAATCTAAATAAGCATCCAAATGGCGAAGTTGACCTTTCTTTCCAGATTGCGCTTGATGAAAATAATGAATTAACAGCAAACATAATTGATCCAGAAACCGGAGCCGAAAGCGATTCCGAGATTTCTTTAATAAACAGAACTGCAGAAGAACGCCTTACAACCGACGATTACACTCTTTCCGAAGCAAAACTCGCCACTGTAGACGATTTCCAGGATCCATCCATGATAGCAGCTGATGATAATGCATTCACAGCGCCAGCAGATGAATCTCTTGTCCTGGCTGATATTCCTGCTGCCCCGGTTGCAGATGATATTCCTGCAGCTGATGACTCTATGATACTCGAAGATATTCCTTCTGAGCCCGCCGCTGATGATTCATTAGGCCTTGCAGACTTAGGCGACATAGACATTCCGACAGACTCCGGCACAACAGACGAAACAATCGCAGACGACAATTTATTCGAGGCGCCTGCAGAACCGGCTGCAGATGATGCAATGAATCTTGCAGATATACCGGCAGAGCCTCCTGCTGACGATTCTCTCGGACTCGCTGACATGCCTGCCGTAGATGATTTTGCAGCCTCAGATACAATTTCTGACGACAATGCATTCGCTACTCCAACAGACACAGCCACAGACGACTTTGCCGCAGCCGACGACATTTCTTCTTCCGAAGAAGTTTCGGACCTTGCAGATCTTGGCGACATAGACATTCCGACCGACACAAGTGACTCAGGCGACGCTACAGAAACAATCGCCGATGAAAATATATTCGATACCCCTGCAGACGACTCATTTGCAGCCGCAGATGATTCTTTAGGCCTTGCAGATAACAGCGCCCTCGCAGACATTCCTTCAATGGACAACTTTGCAGCTGCAGACAGCACACCTGCCGAAGATTCTTTTGAAGCCCCTGCAGATACAGTTTCTGACGACAGTGTATTTGCTGCCCCTGCAGACGACTTTGCAGCTTCAGAAAACATTGCTCCTGCAGACGATATCCCTGCAGCCGAAGAAAACATTTTTGATGCCCCGGCCGACGACTCATTTGCCGCTGCCAACGATTCCCTCGGTATTGCAGACACCCCTGCTGCCGACGACTTTGCAGCCGCAGAAAGCATTCCTGCTGCAGACGATATATTTGATGCTCCGGCAGACCCAATCGCAGACGATGCTTCTTCCGAACCGGTTGCAGCTGGAAACGCGCTCAGTTTTACAGGGCTTTACGACAAAGAAACCGAAATGGGCGAATCTGCATCACACGAAGATTCAGAAACAAAGAAGAAAATCAAAATACCTATGTTTGTATGCATAGGCTGTGCCGCAGTCTGTATTCTTGTTACAATTCTGCTTTTGATTTTCCTTCCTACAAAATACGAACTTAAGAGCAATGTAACCGTAACAGAAACATCAGCCGGTTCAGAAGCAATTGCCGCAAAAGAAAACGAAATCATCGTAATCACAGACGGCGATAAGGTAACTCCTGTAAACAATACAGTAAATCGCAAAGGTGTTTCATATAAAATCAAATGGGGAGATACTCTCTGGGATATTGCAGATACTTACTATAAAAATCCATGGAAATATAAAAAAATAGCAAGCTATAACGGAATCAGAAATCCTGATCACATTATTTCCGGAACAGTAATCACCATCCCGGCTGAATAATACTTTATGACATTACATTTTAACTCACATAAAAACCGACTCTTTATCATCATTCTGCTTGTTTTTTTCTGCACAGGCTGTCCTTCTTACGAAAACACACCGAATCCCCAGGCAGAATTTGGTGCAGATTCTGATTATTTTATGGGCCTTCGCTTTCTTCAGGAGGGAAAAGAAAAACAGGCACGTTTAAAATTTACAAACTGTCTTAAAAAAGGAACTTATTACTGCGCAAAACGAAGCGGCGAAGAACTTTTAAAATCAGGAACAATGGCCGAAAAAGATAAAGCCTGCAACCTGCTTCTTTCAAGATTTAATGATGAAGAAACAATCCTCGAAGTCTGCCGATATTATTCAACCTGCTACAAATATACCCAGGTTATAGATTTAACAACAAACATCGACTATCAGAAAGCTGATAATGAACTCTGCCGTCTGCGTCTTCTTTCACTTAAAGCACAGAATTCAGCGCACTACATGCAGGATGTTTTTAACTGGTTCATCTTCCGCCCGATTTCTACCGAACACCTTCAGTTTTTTACAGACGATTTTAAACTTCCCGAAGATATCAAAGAATATACAATCAAACAGTTTTTAATCGCCTTTCGTATGGATGTTTACGGTCAGAATTATTCCTTAGCCTGCGAAAAAGCAAAGACTGTTTTTGATTTATTCGAAAAAGAAAATGTTGAACCTTATGAACAGATTGTTTCTGATATTGGAAAATCATTTCTTTACGGAAGCAGCAAGAACATCAACAATGCGGCTAATTTTATAAAATATGCAAAAACTTATAAGGGAAAGCCTGCCGAATTTTATTTCTGGTTTTACTCGGGACGTTTTTACGACAAGGAGCAGAAAAGTTATTTTTCACAGGCAATCAGTTCTTATGAATCGGCAATAGAATGTACTAATCAGCCTAAGCAGAAGGATAATGCTCTCTGGTATCTTTTACAGGCAAGAATCAATCAGTCTTATTCTTCTACGATTAAAGAACTCAAAAAATATGCAGAAAAATGGAACGACCCGACTTATTTTGATGATCTTTTTGAATCCCTCATCCCATCGATTCTGGCAAGCGGAGATTTTGACTGCTTTAAAAACCTTTACTATCAGATTAAGGATTACGCTTCTAAAGAAACTGTTTCAAAAATCTCTTATATTTATGCACGCCTCATCCAGGAAAATTTTATCAGTGTAAAAGACAAATCAGAAATTGAACAGGCATTTATAACTTCGCTGAACAACGCCGTAAATCCATATTATAAAATTCTTTCTGCATACCGCTTAAAATATAATGATGAGCAGATGAAGGAAGTTCTTTTGAAATTCCCTGGAAGCGAACCACCACAAGTTAATCAGGATGCCGAAACTCTTTTAAGAGGATATATTGCTTTTGGTTTCCCTGATTATGTTTATCCTGAATGGAAAAAGCTTTATAAAACAGGAATCTCGCCCGAAACTTCAATGGAAATATCTGCATTTTTAAAATCAATCGGAAAAACTGATTCTCAGTATCTTCCTTTAAGCCTTCGTGTTGCAGCCTACACTGTTGATTATTGTACCAAGCCGCTTTCAATCGATAACCTTAAGCTTCTGTATCCGGAAAATTTTGAAAACCTCGTAGAAAAAATGTCCAAAAAATATGATATAGAAAGTTCTATCATTTATGCTCTTATAAGAACCGAAAGTTATTTTGATCCAATGGCCGAAAGTGTTGCAGGAGCAATGGGATTAACTCAGCTTATGCAGATGACAGCCCAGGATATAGCCGCAAAGTTTAAAAAGACTGATTTTATCATCACAGACCCGGAAACTAACATCGAATTTGGAACATATTATCTTACCCAGCTGATTTCACGCTGCAACGATTCAACTATTTTAGCATTTTTCTCTTACAATTCGGGAATCACACGTGTTCGAAAATGGCAGCAGAGTACAAATGTAAGCACATCACGGCCGGGAAACGTTCCACAGGATTTATTCCTGGAATCAATTCCTTACAGCGAAACCCGCGGATACGGACGAAAGCTTGTTTCGGGCTCACTTTACTACGAATGGATTTATAACTATCAGAACATCGAAAGAAAACCACGCTCTTTTGCACAGATAATCGAAACATTTTTACATTAATTAGAACTTATTATTCACAAAAGAAAATATTTATATTATCTTTATAATATCAGATGGAGGAAAACATGGCAGATGCAAAAATAGAAGCTACCGTAAAAGAAGCCCTCGAAATGTTCAGACCACAGTTACAGGCTGATGGTGGAGATATGGAATACGTTGGAATTGATGACGAAATGAAGGTTCATTTAAATCTTACAGGCGCATGCGGAAGCTGTCCAATGGCATTGATGACACTTAAAATGGGTATTGAACGATATTTAAAAGATGCCTGCCCGGAAATAAAAGAAGTTGTTCAGGATAACGCTGTTAATTACGGCGAAGGATTTGACTTTTAATGAAAATCGAAAAGAATAAGGTTGTTTCAATCCATTACACACTCACTGATGATGATGGAAATAAAATTGATTCATCTGTAGGCTCAGAACCATTAACATATTATCACGGAAACGGTTTTCTGATTCCGGGTCTCGAAAACGAGCTTGAAGGAAAATCAGCTGGTGATAAATTTACTGCTGTAATACAACCTGCAGACGGATATGGCGTTTATGACAGTCGCCTTGTTTCGAGCATCCCCAGGGAACGTTTCGAAATTGATGGGGAGATTACGGTGGGGATGCAGTTTCAGGTTCAGACACCGGGTGGCGTTGCAATTGTACGTGTAATCGAAGTCGGCGATAAAGAAATTAAAATAGATGGAAATCACGAACTTGCCGGAAAGGTTTTACATTTTGATGTAGAAGTTACCGATGTACACGAACCTTCCGAAGAAGAAAAAATGCAGTATGAATCAATCTGTTCAAGCGGCTGCGGAGGTGGCTGTGGTGGTTGCGGCGGAAACTGTGGAGGAGACTGCGGCAGCGATTGTGGTGGTGACTGCGAAGGTAACTGCGGTCAGGGCGATTGCAACTGCCCTAATTAATAATCAGAAAATTAATTCTTATACTCTTCGAGCGCTTTCTTCAGGTCGCGTAAATTGTCCTGAATGGAAGCGTTTTTTAATTCTACAGTCAAATCGGCAATATTTTCATACTGAAGGGAGCGTTCAGAATAAAATTTTATAAGATATTCAACGACCTGCTCTTCGGTTTCAAATTCAGTTTCATCAACATAAGCGGGAAGATTCGATAAAAGACTTCCTGTTTTTTTTGCCCCGTCAACAATGCGTTCAACTGTAACAGAAGGATCAACTTTTATAAAAACTAAAGTTCCCTCCCCCTGAAGTTTAGTCAAAGCAGGAGAATTATCGCAGATTCCGCCCCCGGTAGAGATGACAGCTGCTTTTCCACTTGCGAGTTCACAGATTTTCTGACACGCATTTTCTTCTGCCATCATAAATCCTGAAACACCCTTTTCTTTATATATTTCGCGGGGAGATTTTCCGTACATCTTCTGGATTACGCTGTCAACATCAACAAAAGGACATTCATAATCCTTGGAAAGCAAAGCCCCCAAAGTTGATTTTCCGCTTCCCTTGCATCCCATCAAAATAATAATCTTAGTCATAACACATCTCCCTTAAAGCGCAATTGTAAAAGTCGAATCTTTGCTTTATAATTTAATTATGTTTTTACAAGTTATATTACCAATTATTCTTTGTTTTGTCCCAGTTATCATTGCGGCTTTGATTATTTACCGCTTCGAAATAAAAGTACTTCACATATTAACAGCAATAATCATCGGTCTTGTTGCCATTTTACCGATTTCGCTTATACAGTATTTTATTAACACCCAGCGAATCTTCCACAACATAATGACAACTCCAATCCTTTACTACCTTGTGAGCTCCCTCATCGTATACGGGTTTATAGAAGAAACTTTCAAATCAGGATTTGCAGCATTAGTTCCACATAAAAATTACAGTATACTTCAGCAAACCCTTCTTATAGGACTCATGGGATTATCGCTTGCCGGCTTTGAAAACGTTGTTTACTTTATGGATTTATTCCAGAAAGCTTCTAACAAAGGTGCCCAGCTCATCTACACACAGATTTTCGCAAGATTCTTTACTGCCGATATAATCCATTTTACATGTACAGCCATCTGTGGAATGTTCATCATCTCTCTCCGCGACAAAAATCTCCGCACCCGCTGGGGCTTCTTCCTCACAGCCTTCCTCCTCCACGGCGCCTACGATTTCTTTGCCTGCTTCCAGAACAACCTCAAATGGTTCCAGATCCCCGTTATCCTCCTTGCCATCGTCGAAACCCGCATCAAATACAAGACCCTGACAACCCCGGATGAAGAAAAGTAAAAGGATTTTAACCTTTACTTCTTCTATTGTATGATAACATAATCTGCGCCGCCTTCTGGGGAATAAAAATATAATTTCTCTGATAATTATTTTCTACAAAATAATCTTTTAACCTACACTCTTTCTACTTTATGTTAAAATAATCTGCTCCGTCCTCCCCTCTAAAAAAAATATATCTTCAATCCTCTATTAAAAAACACAAAAAAATTCCCATTTTGCCCATTTTTTTTCTTGACAATTCTAAGATAACTCCATATAATACCAAAAATACGACGCGGGGTAGAGCAGTTGGCAGCTCGTCGGGCTCATAACCCGGAGGCCGCAGGTTCGAGTCCTGCCCCCGCTAACATGCGTTTTCTGTTCGAACAGGAAACGCTTTTTTTATTTTAAACAACCATTCGGGCAGGACTCGAAGCGGAGTGAACGACACCAAAATTGCGAGCAGTGGCGCAGTAATTTTGGTGGAACAGCGACAGGACGTCGCTGTTAGTGAACGAAGCCGGGGGTGGAAGTTGGAGCCAAGGATGGCGGAAACTGAAACCCCCGAGTCCTGCCCCCGCTATCTAAAAAGACTTTCTTTGTTTTAAACTCGAAATACAAGAATAACCTGAGAAAGATGCGCAGGACTCGAAGCGGAGTGAGTGGTCCTAAAAAAGGCGAGCAGTGGCGCAGCGTTTTTTAGGAATCGACGACAGGACGTCTGCGACTGTAACGGCGAGTCCTGCCCCCGCTATACTGCAAAGACTTTCTGAGAAATCGGAAAGTCTTTTTTTATGTCTTAAATCCTTCTATAATAAAATAGTTTATTCACAAAATCAGTGATATAATAGTATATAATGGATTCTAAGAAGTCTTTATCCGAACGCGACATCATCACAAAATATATTCTCCCTGCAATTGAGCAATCCGGCTGGAATAAGCAGTCTCAGATTCGCGAAGAAGTGACTTTTACTGCAGGACGTATTTTTGTAAAAGGAAAAAAGACAAAGCGTGGCGAGAAAAAACGCGCTGATATAATCATATATTACAAACCGAATATTCCAGTTGCAGTTGTAGAAGCAAAAGACAACACTCACACAGTTGGAGCCGGAATGCAGCAGGCTTTGGAATACTCGGGAACTCTTGATATTCCGGTTGCAATTTCAAGTAATGGAGATGGATTTGTAATCCAATATCGCAAAAACTGCGGGCCACATGGCGCTGACGGCAAAGCCATTGTTTCAGAAAATGCAGACCTTGAACATTTTCCAACTCCGGATGAACTTTGGTCTTGCTATAAACATTACAACGGACTTGCTTCAAAAGAGGAAGAAGACACATCTCTTTGTTCCTACTACTTTGATTCAACAGGCCGCGCTCCAAGATACTATCAGCGAATTGCAATCAACAGAACGGTAGAAGCAATTGCACGTGGTCAAAACAGAATCCTTCTTGTAATGGCAACAGGAACAGGAAAAACTTATGCAGCATTTCAGATTATCTATCGTCTTTGGAAAGCCTGCTGTAAAAAGCGAATCCTTTATTTAGCAGACCGCAATAATCTTATCACTCAGACAAAGAAAGGCGATTTTAAGCACTTCAAAGATAAGTGCCACATCATCAGACATAAGCACATCGACAAGTCTTATGAAATATATCTTGCTCTTTATCAGGGGCTTACAAATTATGATGAAGAAACTGACGCTTACAAACAGTTCAGTCCAGACTTCTTTGATTTGATTATTGTTGATGAGTGTCACCGCGGTTCAGTTGATGAAGACAAGGCCTGGCACAAGATTCTTTCATATTTTTCGAGTGCAACTCAAATTGGTATGACTGCTACTCCAAAAGAAACAAAGGCACTTTCGAATATCGAATATTTTGGAGAGCCGATTTATACCTACTCTCTCAAACAGGGAATTGATGACGGCTTCTTAGCTCCTTACAAAGTTCTTCGCGTTGGAATGAATATAGATCTTGAAGGCTATCGTCCTGAACGCGGCAAAACTGATATAGACGGCGAGCTTATAGAAGACCGCCTTTACAACACAAAAGATTTTGACCGCAACATTGTAATTGATGAACGAACAGAGCTTGTTGCCAGAAAGATTATGGAATATCTTACAAACTCAGATCCAATGGCAAAGACAATTGTTTTCTGTGTAGATATTGAACATGCAGAACGAATGCGTCAAGCACTTCTAAAATATGCGCCACAAGAAATTACGGCCCGTTCAGATAAATACATAGTCCGCATTACTGGTGATGATCCGGTTGCAAAAGGATATCTTGAAGATTTTATAAATCCCGAACAGAAATTCCCTGTAATTGCTACAACTTCAAAATTGATGAGCACAGGAACAGATGCCCAGACCTGTAGGGTAATTTGTCTTGATGAAAACATCGGCTCCATGACAGAGTTCAAGCAGATTATCGGCCGTGGAACTCGTATCAACGAAGAATACGGAAAGCAGTATTTTACGATAATCGACTTCCGCAATGTAACAGACAAATTTGCAGATAAAGATTTTGACGGTGCACCGGTACGCATAAAAGAATCAAAACAGGATGACAAGCTTTCAGAAGAAATCATTGACGAAGGCACTGGCGAAGAACAGATTGACCCGGTTACCGGAGAAGAAGTTGAGTTTACCGAAGTTGTATACGGAAATGACGATCCTGATGGATATGAGCTTGGCGAAGAAACTCCATCTTATGGTCCAAAGCCAAAGCTTTATGTAAACGGCGTAGATGTAAGCATCTTAAGCGAACGCAAACAGTATCTGGATGCAGACGGCCGTCTTATTACAACAAGCGTAAAAGAATATTGCAAAACAGGAATCCTCACTTCATATCGTTCACTCGACAATTTCTTGCAGACCTGGAATGATGCAGAAAAGAAGCGCGCAATTATAGAAGAACTCGAAAATCAGGGAATTATCTTTGAAGAGCTGAAAGATGAAATCAAAAATGACCTGGATATTTTTGACCTCATCTGCCACATCGCCTGGGATGCTCCAGCCCTTACAAGAAAAGAACGCGCTGAAAATGTCCGCAAACGAAACTACTGGACCAAATACGGAGATAAAGCCCGAAAAGTTTTAGATGCCCTTTTAGATAAATACGCCCAGACCGGAATCGAAGAAATAGAAGATATGAAAGTTCTCACCGTAGATCCAATCAAAGAAATTGGAACCCCGGCAGAAATCGTAAATCTCTTCGGAGGCAAACAACAGTATCTCCAGGCAATCCGCGAACTCGAAGCCGAGATTTACAGCGCAGCGTAAATTAAACAAAAAGCCCCTCTTGGCGGATATAAAAAAAAATGTTACAATTTGTAACATTTTTGTCGAAATATATGTTATAATATGAGTAAAGGAAGGATAAACTATGAATTTTAATTTACAGAAATTTTCAGCTGATGTGAAGGAGTTCCGCAAAGTCCACAAACTCTCTCAGCTTGACTTTGCTGGTAAATTGGAATTGGAAAACCACTCTTTAGTTTCTATGTATGAGCTAGGAAAGCGAGCACCTTCTAAAGTTGTTTTTGCAAAATTTTGTGAACTCACAGGTCGAAGTGCTGATGAATATTGGGAATCAACAGAAGATAAGCCTTCTGCATATTTAATGGGTAATATTGCAAAAGCTGATAAAGATAGTTTTGACGCTATACTTGAGAAAATTGAAATCAGAGAATACTTATTTGCATTATATGATAGGGTTAAAAAATGAAAGCAGAGGCATCAATTGCAGATAAAGAAGATTTGTTTTCTACACTTTCTCAAAAGCAATATATTTTTGGGGAAGGAGAATTATCTTCAGCCGAAATAAAATTAATAAAAAAACAATCAAAAGATTTACGTGGGGCTTATGGCTTCACAGCACCAATCGGAACCAATATATTTTCATTGATAAGTCAAAATGAAGATATTGTTTTTCAACTTCATGATTTTAATAAGTCTCAAGTTGATGCTATGATTATCAAGTATTCAAAAAATTCAATTAGAAAATATATTGTTATAAATAGTAGTAAACCTCTTATAAATCAAATATTTGCTGCAGCCCATGAATACTATCATTATCAATTTAGTTTTAATGGCACTACAAGAAATTCTTTTGTTTGTTCATTCGACACAAATAGTAAAGAGGAAATAAAAGCAAATAGATTTGCTGCAGAATTTCTGCTTCCAGAAGAAGCATTAAAATCTGAATTAGAAAGTTATGAAAAATTCCAGGAAAAATTTGATGATCTTCCCTTACATAAACAAATTGTTTTTTGCTTTAAGCTTGTTGTAAAATATGCGTTGCCACTAAAAGCTGTCTTATATAGGCTAAGGGAAGAGCACTTTCTAACTACGGATTTTTTAATATATCATTATAATGATGTTAAAAGTATTCTTTCAGATATTTCGAAAGAAATTCCTTTTATTGCGGAATTACATTCTACGGAGAATAAATATATAAATGAACAGTTATATAATTTAGTTCCATATCTTTACAACAAGGGTCAACTTGATGATACAACGGTAGATAAGATTATTACAAAATTCAATTTGTCAGAATCTCAAATTAAGGATGGACTGACAAATTTATGAATACATTTGAAGAAATAAGAAAAGACTGTCCAATTATAATTGATACTTGTGTATTCATGGTTGGAATAGAAAAACGCCAAATAAATCCAGTTTATTCTCTTAATAATATGAAGACAAATTGGATGGATGATATTTTTTCTTATTTTGAAACAATTCTTCTTCATAGAGTTGTTTATAATGAATTAGATTCAGAAACAAAGAAGGTAATCAATAAATTTATCGGAACTTCAATTAAAATCGTAGATGATGATGATTTAATGGATTCAGATCCTGAATTCATGAGAATCTTTAATAAAATTCATGATCATGATTTAATGAAAAACCCTTTTAACCCAAATAAAAATCAGGGAGAAGTTCATTCTCTTGCATATGCCTCTTATTATGGAATACCATACTTTTCTTCAAAAGATTTAGGCGCATGTTATGTGTGTAATGAACTTGAAGATTTAAAAAATGTTAAAATTGTTGGATTTGAATCAATTTTAGGAATTGCATATAAAACAAATCCAAATAAAAATAAAAAGAAAGCCCTAAAATCGTTATATAAAGAATTTTGCGCACCTAAAATCAAACAAGGAGTAATTCCGAATACACTAGCAGAGTTTATGGGAGAACCTCCGGAAGAGCCAAAAGAAAAGAAATAGGAGTATTTTTTCATTACCTAAAATTGCGTATAAATCCACTTTTAAGTAATAGCAGGTTAATTATTTATGCTTTGAAGCTATATTTTCTAACTTCAGAATGATTTGTATCAAATTCCTATTAGAGAGGTCGTATTTTAACACTTTAATATGATATAATGGGTTTAATAATGAGCGAATGGAAAAAAGTAAAAATTGGTGATTTTCTCACAGAACGAGAAGGTCGATATAAGCCTGATGATCCAAAGATTTCAAAATACAAGCGTCTCGATAAAATAGATTTCTCTGGAACAATTCATATCTCAGATAAACCTACAAAAACTGATATGATTATTGTGCATCCAGGAGATTTGGTTATTTCAGGAATCAATGTTGCAAAAGGTGCAGTTGCCGTTTACCAAGGTAATGAACCAGTGTGCGCTACAATTCATTATTCTTCTTATACATTTGATAGTTCAAAAGTTGATTTAGATTATTTCAAATATTTTGTAAAAAGCCCTGCCTTTATCGCTGCTCTACAAAAGCAAGTAAAGGGTGGAATCAAAACAGAAATAAAACCAAAACATCTGCTGCCATTAGAGATTTCAATACCAGATTTACAGACTCAACAAGAAATAGTCAAAAAAATTTCTTTACAATTACAAAAAACAGAACAGCTTTCTGTTGAAATTGAATCACAAAAAAACTACATAAAACAACTTCGCCAAAACATTCTACAGGACGCCATAGAAGGAAAACTTACCACCGACTGGCGCAAACAGAATCCAGTCCAAAAAGGCAATCCCGACTACGATGCAGAAGCATTGTTTGAACAGATTCAGAAAGAACGAAACAACGAAAAGATACAAAAAGAATTATCCCCAATTACAGATGAAGAAAAACCCTTTGAAATTCCAAAGGGATGGAAATGGGTAAGGTTGGGAGAGATTTGTAAAAAAATAACTGATGGTACTCATCACTCTCCAATAAATACACCTGTTGGTGATTATATGTATGTTACTGCTAAGAATATAAAATCTACTGGAGTTGAACTATCAGATATTACATATGTTACAAAAGGAATACATGATGAAATATATTCAAGATGTAATGTTGAATACGGAGATTTATTATATATAAAGGATGGAGCAACAACAGGTATAGTCTGTATTAACCAGATAAAAGAGCCATTTAGTTTACTGTCTAGTGTTGCTCTTTTAAAGACTGGATTTGATAATAAGTATTTAAAACTTGCAATGGAAAGCCCAAGTTTTTATGAACAAACTCGAAATCAGATGTATGGAGTTGCAATTACTCGAGTAACACTTGAAAAGATAATAAATGCCACAATTCCATTTCCACCACTTGCAGAACAAAAAGAAATAGTAAAACAAGTTGAAAAACACTTACAATCAATGTCTAATTTAAGAAAACAAATCACAGAGCGTGAAAAATTGACAAAACAGCTTATGCAAAGCCTGTTAAAAGATACTTTTTTAGTATAAAAATCATAAAATTTTGTAAATTCACTTGATATATTTTAAAAATATTGTAAAATACTATATATAAAGCATACAAGGAGGTAACAGAACTTTATGAAATCAAGTTTTTATCAAACAATTTATTCATCAATATCAGAAGCTATTAACGAAGATTATGAATCTATCACATCACAGAGGTCATTACATACTAATAATTCAAAGTATTCCTTGAAATGGGATTTAATAAATTCCAATATACTAGAAAGATTAACCGAAGAAAACATCGAAGTGAAAATTGTAAAAGCTGGATGTTGGAGTTTCTTGTTAATTTTGAACAAGAATGATATGACTCTTTATTCCTTAATGAATTCAAAGAGATATGAAACAATTTGTTCAAATCCTGAAAAAAATGCACCCCTATATATTCAAGCCTTAAAAGAACTTAATTCTGAACTTGGATTTGCTATGAATCCTCTTTTTGATCTTAATGACAGTAATTCTGAACTGGCAAATCGCTTAAAAAGAATGTGCAATTTATTTTCTAATTCAATAGATTTTTCAAAAATAACTTATAAGATTTTAACATTTACAACTTATGAAAAGAGTGTTGTAGATATGTGTTTAAAAACATTAGATACAATGTTAAATGAATTGAGGTCTGAAAAATTGATGGATTATATTATTCCAAATTTCGATAATTCAGTTGCACAAATGAGTGAAGATGAAATCAAAATGCCAGCATTGAAGATTACAAAGAAAGCAGAAAAACGTAAGGGAGAAAAAGAATCAGTTTCATTAAAATCTCAAGAAATTCTTCTTAATAAACAAGCATAGGATTTAATATGAATAAGTTTAATGGTTCCAGAGTAAAATTTGCTCGCTTATATAATGGACTTACAGTTGATGAGCTAGCAAAAAGGCTTGAAATATCTCCACAAGCAGAATCTCAATATGAAATGGATAAAATCACTCCTCAATTTGACAAATTGGTATCTTTGTCGCAAGTATTGAATTTCCCAGTTGATTTTTTCTTTCAAAATGATTCTATAACAATGGAAATAGGTTCTTCTTATTTTCGTTCTCTGATGAAAACACCAAAGAAATATAGAACAGAACAAAAAACAAAGGTTCAATTATTTGCAAAATTATTTTCCGTAATAAGTGAATATGTTAATTTTCCTGAATTGGATTTACCAACAGATATTGAAACTTATGATTCGCCTGAAGAAGCAGCTCAATATATTCGTTCTTATTGGAAACTTGGAGATAAACCCATACAGAATGTAATAAAATTGTTAGAAGCAAAAGGTATTATTGTTACAACATTTGAAACAAATACTCCAGATATAGATGCTTTCAGCCAGTTTTTTAGATTAAACGGAGAAAAACATTTTTTTATCGCATATTCAAATAATAAAGAATCTGCTACGAGAATAAACTTTGATTTAGCTCATGAGTTGGGACACATACTTCTTCATACGTGGAATGAAGACTTAGAAGATTGTTCTAGAGAAGAATTTAAACAAAAAGAAAAGGAAGCTAATGAGTTTGCAGCAGCGTTTCTTTTACCAAAAGAATCTTTTATAAAGGATGTTAGATTTTTTCCTACAGAGATTTCTCATTACACAGAATTAAAAAAGAAATGGAGAGTTTCTATTGGTGCCATGATTCATAGAGCATGCGAATTAGGTATCATTTCTATGAATCAATATCAGTATATGATAAGAACCATGAGTGCAAAAGGAATGAGAACTTCAGAACCGTTGGATAATATTCTGGAAATTCCATATCCAAGATTAATGAAAGATGCATTAGAACTATTGATTGAAAATGATGTTTTTACAAAGCAAGAATTATTGGAAGAGTTCTCTACTCTTGGATTATCTATGGAAAAAGCTGAACTTGAAAAGTTATTTGCATTAAAAAAAGGCTTTTTTGATGAAGAAGAAAAAGATGATTTTTCTCCGCTTGTTTTGAAGACACATAAGGAATAGAAAATGTTTCAAGCAAATTGTTATAACGTAATGATTGTTTCACCTTCTGATATTTCAGAAGAAAGAGAGATTGCAAAAGATATCCTTTATCGATGGAATGAATTAAACTCTCGATTTCATAACATTGTTTTCTCTGTTTTAGGTTATGATATAAATGCTCATGCTGATTCAGGAACTCATCCACAAGAAAGTTTGAATCATCAATTATTGGAACAAGCAGATTTAATAATCGCAATTTTCTGGACAAAACTAGGAACTCCAACAACAGAATACTCAAGTGGTTCTGTTGAAGAAATAACAAAGCATATTCAACAAGGGAAAAAAGCCATAATATATTTTAGCAATAAGCAAGTTTCTCCAGATAAATTTAATTCAGAACAATATCAAAAGCTTCAAGATTATAAGAAATCTATTCAGGGAAGCACATTTTATAAAAGTTTTTCATCAGTAGACGAGTATAAGAATTTATTGAATGATGATATTCAATTAATTGCTAACGAATTAGAATTAGCAGAAATAATTATACAGAATCAACCGGTACAAACAAAAGTCCAATTTTCGGAAAGGGAGATTGAAGTTTTGAAAATTATGAAAGAAAAAAATCAATTACAATTTGTAAAAATGATGGGTGGCACAACTTTTGGAGGTTATTTAATTAGAGACCAACGACAATTGGCGGAAATCGAAGAAGCTATTGATTCCTTGGAAGATAGAGGCTTTATAAAAGCTACAAACTATAAAAGGAATTTATTTGATTTAACTGCATCAGGATATAGAGTTTGCGATCAAATTGATGAATACGAGGAGAAATAAGATATGGCAAATAATTATGAATGGATTTTTAGTGGTATTGGAACTGCAATTATAACAGGATTAGGTGGTTTAATCATAGGTGGAATTACAGGTTATAAGTTTGGAATTCACAAATCAAAAATCAAGCAGATTCAAAATGCTAAAGATGCTTCTAAACAAAGTCAAATTGGTACAAAATACAATTCTGATAATGTTAAAAATACAATAACCCAAAAACAAAGAGCAAGAAACAATGCTGAGCAAATACAGATTGGAGAGAATTAAATGAGTAGTGAAATAAAGCAAAATCAAAAAGCAGGCGCTAATTCTCAACAAACCCAGATACAAAATTTGACTATTATAAATGGAATAGATGAAAAAAGAGCAAGGGAAATTTGTGACGAAAAATTTGATTTAATTCGTAAAGAGTTTTCCTCTGAAGCATTACAAATAGCAAATGAAAGAGTTTCTAAATTTGAAGACTCTCTTATTCCAAAAATGAAAAAAATTGATGGTGCTTTAGAGTCTTTTTCTGATCCAGCTTTTCAATATCTTATCAGCAAAGCTCACAGGACAGCGGCTTGTACTGATAGGGATAGTGATTATGATTTACTATCAGAGCTTTTAATTCATCATGTAAAAAATAAGAATGAAAGAAAAGTTAAAACAAGTATCGGGAAAGCTATAGAAATTATTGATCAAATAGATGATGATGCACTATGTGGATTAACAGTAATACATGGGGCAATGTCTTTATTTCCCAAAGATAAACAATTGGAAAATGGTCTGCAAATATTAGAAGGGTTATTTGAAAAGCTTATATATGATGCTTTACCAACAGGGTATGAATGGGTAGACAATTTAGAAATTCTGGGAGCGATACGAATTAGTCCTGTATTTACAAATACAGATATAATTCCAAAATATGCAAAATATTTTTCTGTTGATGCATATACAGGAATAAAAAAAGATTCTGAAAATTATCAAAAAGCCATGACATTACTTTCATCAAATGGTTTGCCAATTTCTTTTTTGCAACCAAATGAACTAAATGATGATTATGTTAGATTACCAGCATTGAATGAAAATGATGTTGATAATCTTATGTGGGTATTAGCCCCATTTTCTCCACAACAAAATAAAATGATTCCAACAGCAGAACAAATTGCAATATTTCATCAAATATGGAAAATGTATGATAATTCTTCTGTAAATAAAGAATTTGCAAATAAAAATTTTGAAAAAAAGTTTCTGAGTTTCAATAATCTTTCAAAATTAAATAATTGGTGGAAATCTATAAAGCATAATTTTAGTATAACAGCTGTTGGTCAAGTGATAGCTCATGCTAATGCACAAAGATTGGAATCTTCAATTCCGCCATTAAAATAAAAACTTCGGGGCATTGCGGGGTGTCCCCGCAGAAAGGGGGAGGTCGTTCGCCAAAGGCGAACTTACCGAGTTTTCTACGAAAACTCGCGGCGAGGGGTATTCGCAATGAGCACAAAAGTGCGAAGTTTCAAGCGAGGCTTTCCCCTCCTCCTACTATAATAAAAAAGGAGCAGAACAAATGCCAAACGAACTTGTAAAACAAATATCATACATTCTCTATAAAGCAGATGAAGAAGATGTAAAAGTTAATGCGCTCCTTAAAGATGAATCTATCTGGCTTACGCAAAATTCTATGGCAGAACTTTTTGATGTTAATGTTCCTGCGGTTTCAAAACATCTTAAAAATATATATGAATGTGGGGAATTGGATGAAGCCTCAACTATTTCCATTTTGGAAACAGTTCAAAAAGAAGGCACACGGTCTGTAAAAAGAAATGTGACCTTTTACAATCTCGATGCCATTATCTCTGTAGGTTATAGAGTGAATTCTGCAAAAGCTACAAAGTTCCGTATCTGGGCTACAAATGTATTAAAGGAATACATCAAAAAGGGCTTTGTGATGGATGATGAACGGCTTAAGCAGGGCGAAAATGTTTTTGGAAAAGATTATTTCCGTGAACTTTTGGAACGTGTCCGCTCAATCCGTGCAAGCGAACGCAGAATTTGGCAGCAGATTACAGATATTTTTGCAGAATGTTCCATTGATTATGATAAAAATTCTGAAATTACAAAACAGTTTTATGCCACTGTTCAGAATAAGTTTCATTTTGCTATTACAGGCCAGACCGCAGCCGAAATTGTTTACGACAAGGCTGACCATAAAAAAGAGCACATGGGTTTAACTACATGGAAAAATTCTCCTGATGGCCGCATTCTGAAATCTGATGTGAATATTGCAAAAAACTATCTTTCTGAAAAGCAAATCCGTCAGCTGGAAAGAGCTGTGAGCGGTTATTTTGATTATATTGAAGATTTGATTGAACGCGAGATTCCTTTTAATATGGAACAGTTTGCGGCAAGTGTTAACGAATTTCTTGAATTCCGAAAGTACGATATTCTTGAAGGAAATGGAAGGATTTCAAGAAACAAAGCTGATGAAAAAGCCTTTAGTGAATATGAAGTTTTTAATAAGACTCAGAAGATAGATTCTGATTTTGATAAAATGATAAAGAAGCTGGAAAAGAAATAAGAAAGTAACAGGAGCAAAGCAAATGCCAAACATTGGTGGAATTGTAAAAACATTGCAGAATATCATGCGAAAGGATCAGGGCGTTTCTGGTGACGCGCAGAGAATAGAGCAGTTGGGCTGGATGATTACGCTTAAAATTATTGATGATAAGGAAGCCGAAATGGAGCTTATCAGTGATGATTATGTTTCTGTGATTCCGGGTGAACTGCAGTGGAGAAACTGGGCGGCTGACAGTGAAGGTATGACCGGAGACGCGCTTAAGGATTTTGTTGATAATAAGCTTTTTCCCGGCTTACAGAATCTTGATGTTTCTACCGGCAATAAGCGGGCTGTTTTGATTCGCGATATTTTTGCGGGTACTAACAACTACATGAAAAACGGAACTATTATCCGCCAGGTTGTGAACAAACTTAATGAAATTGATTTTAATGCCAGCGAAGACCGTCACATGTTCGGCGATATTTACGAAGGGCTTTTGCGTGACTTGCAGAGTGCCGGTAACTACGGAGAGTTTTATACTCCGCGCGCTGTTACAGAGATTATGACCGAGATTATTAATCCTCGTCTTGGTGAAAAGGTGCTGGACCCGGCTTGTGGTACCGGTGGCTTTTTGACGAGTGCTATTGAAAATATCAGAAAGCAGGATGTTCATTCTGTTGAAGATTTGAAGGTTCTTGAAGAAACGATTCGCGGACAGGAGCTTAAACCGCTTCCTTTTATGCTTTGTGTTACAAACCTTATTCTGCATGATATTGAAGTTCCAAATGTTATGAACATGGACAGCCTTAACCGCGAGTATACAAGCATCGGCGCAAAAGAACGTGTTGATGTTATTCTTGCTAATCCGCCTTTTGGCGCCAGTGTTTCGGATGGTGTGGAAACTAATTATCCTGCTGCATTCAGAACCACAGAAAGTGCCGATTTGTTTTTGCTTTTGATGATCCGATACTTGCGTGATGGCGGCCGTGCTGCAATTGTTTTGCCTGATGGCTCTTTAACTGGTGATGGAGTAAAACAGAGAATCCGCGAAGAGTTTTTGACTCAGTGTAATGTGCATACAATTGTGCGTTTGCCTAACTCTGTTTTCCAGCCTTATGCTTCGGTTGCTACAAATCTCCTGTTCTTTACAAAAGGCGAGCCTACTAAAGAAATCTGGTACTGGGAACACAAGCTTCCAGAAGGTCAGAAATCTTATTCAAAAACAAAGCCAATTCAAAAGAGTGAATTTGCGTCACTTCTTGCGTGGTGGAATAATCGTTCAGAAGGTGAACAGGCCTGGCGGGTCCCTGTAGAAAAGATTGCAGAAAGTGGCTGGAATCTGGATATTAAGAATCCATTTGTAAAGGAAGAGGAAGTTACTCATACAACTTCGGAACTGCTGGATATGCTTAGCTCGTCTTTTAAGAAAAGTGATGAGTTGATTAACGAGTTGAAGAAGGAGTTGAAATAAATTCCGGATAATTCTCTCCCGCAAATCCAAACTCCCGTTCCCCAAACAGCACCAGCGTAATCTCATCAAAATCATCCTGATGCAGTTTCATTATCTCAATTGCCACCCTAATTGCCTCTCTCTGCGGATACCCATACACACCCACAGAAATCAGAGGAAAGGCCACAGTCTTAAGCTCCTTCACACGGGCAAGCTTCAGGGAGTTTTCATAGCACGCAGTCAAAAGCGTTTCGGTCTCGGCCGCACTATACCGGCAATAAATCGGTCCAACTGTGCGAATAACAAAGCGTGACGGAAGAATTTGCAGCATTAACGATTGCATCGCAGCGCAGTCTTGTGATGTCACCTTTGATAATTTTGATTTTTCCCATATTGGAGCTGATCGGACTTGAATCCTTATATAATTGTAAATTATTAAAAAAAAGTCCAATGGACTATTTTTTTAACAATTATTCATCAACAAATTGTAGCGCTCAGGTAAGCTACAGCCTGATGATTTTATTATATCACATTTTAAACTACAAGTTTACAGATTTTCATCCAAATCAGTGCTACCCTTTATATATGCGTCCTACAAAAAGTAAAGAACAGCTGGCCTATTATAAACATCTGCTCGCTATCGATAAAAAAAGGAACGAATTATCCAATCGCAAGGATGATGAAGATAATTATATTGAAATTCCCAGAATGCTTATTGGATATAGAATCAAGCTTATTCCAGTAGATTCATTGAAAAATCGAGATGATGGTCTTGCAGAGGCAATTGCAGCCGCTACTTCTTGGTTTCGTTTTTCTGATAAGCCATTCAGATTGTGCAATTTAAAAAGCTATCGATGCGAATTCAGAAATAATCTTTTTTATTGGGATTGCTATGAAAAGGATGAATTTGAAAGCGAATATTTCCAGAACAAAGTCTTTAAGAAAGGACATCTTAAACTTCTGGATATTTGTGAAAAAGATTTTGTAAAAATGAGTGAATCAGCAAAAAAATATTTTGTTCAGGGATTTAAGGAATATGACAAACACGGTAATCCTGTTTACATCTATCATCCTGATATCCCAAGAACTTATGTCCGTGAATATGAAGAAAAACTCTTTTGGAATCGTCTCTATATTCCTGATGGCCAAGCTTTATCAGAGAAGAAAAAACTTGATAATTGGCTCAATTACAAAAGAGAATGTGAACTCTGGCATTATGAAGGCTGGAAAACAAGCCGCTACCGCAAATGGGAACGGAATGTCCAACACAAACAAATTCGAGCTCAGACTAAAATTGAATTGTCAAAAGCTATCAATGAATATTTTGAAACAGAATAATTTGTCTCGTTATTTTATATAATCTTCCCGCGATTTTTCTTTATTTCACTTCGGATTCTTTTCAACTTTAATTTTCGTTCTTTGCTGGCACGCGTTGGCTTTGTTTTGATTCGCTTTTTAGGAATAACCAGAGCCTGAACAATTCTGTTTTCCAGCCGGGATAGTGCAATTTCTCGGTTACGTTCCTGATATCGTTCATCATCAACATCAAGAAAAAGACAGTCCTCTTTATTAATAATACCCGCCAGCTTAGAACGAAGCCGAATAACTTCAACATCACTAAGTCCACCAAGAGAAGTAACAGGAATAACCAGATGAACTTTGGTATTCACCTTATTTACATTCTGACCGCCGTTACCTCCACTGCGGGCAAAAGTCATTTGAGAATTATTGATTATAGATTCATGAAGTTTCGCCCGGTTCATTCCTTTATAAGCTCTTTCAAGCCTTTGAACTTCCACCACCCATCATAACTCCTCAAAGCACACCGCTCTGTTTTTGCCGAGTTTTTTGGCGGAGTACATGGCGGTGTCGGCTTTGTCGATCATTTTTTCGTAGCGGCGGTTGTCGGAGGTGTAGCCTACGCTGATTGTGACGCAGCCGGTTGGGACGTCGGTTCGTTTGATTTTAAGGTCGCGGACAAGATTTACAAGGTCATCTGCAATTGTGGCAGGCGTTTTTTTATTTTTAAAGCTTATTCCAAGCATCTCTTCGCCACCGTAGCGGAAGAAATACATATTATTCTTTTTTCCATATTTGAGCAGGGCGGCACCGATTTTTTTAAGGCATTCATCGCCGGTTCCGTGTCCGTAGGTGTCGTTGAGCATCTTAAAATTATCAATATCCATCATGAACATGCTTGTGATATTTTTTACAACACCATTTAAGGCATCCTGTAAAAGTTCAAACATATCCTGTCGGTTTCTGAGTCCGGTCAAAAAGTCTGTTCGGCGGTCGTTATCGGCTTTTTTATATTTTTCAAGGGCTTCCTCGAACATCTTTTTCTGCTTTTTTGCTTCTTCCAGGGCATCGCGGAGCATCTGTTTCTGTTTGATATCCGAAGTTACCGTGTCGTTTACATCAAGGTGATAGCCGCGGAAAATATATCCGTTGTTGCCGTTTTTTTCTGAATAACCGCCCCATCGTACAAAAACTTCTCCACGTTGAGGATGGCACCACACATAAGTGATTTCGGATTTTCCTTTAGTCTGCATCTCTTCGAAAAAGTTTAAAACAGAAGAAACTGAAGAGCCTTTGATATGTGAAAACCAGTATTTATAAATATCACGCTCAGTAAAATCTTCAAGCTCTTCTATCATCAAAAATGAAAGAAGTTTTTCGCTTACGTGCATCTGCGGATCATTATCATTAGGAGTCTGAATACTCCAGAGTTCTATTCCTGCTTCTTCGGTAATCTTTTGAAATTCATAAATGCTTTCAAGATCGTTTATCTGAGTTTTTACCTTTCTTTCGTTATATTTTGCAACATATCCAAAAACAACCGTAATAAAACCAAAAATACCAAGCGGCGCAATTATATCTATGATTGCCTCTTCGTAAAGTAGTCCTTCATTTATCTTTCCATACTGAGTTACTGCATTAAAAAGACCATAATATTCAGCTTTTACAGGGAGATTTGCATCTTCGGCGAGTTCCACCAGATTCATATTTAAATAACCTGTAGCAAATCCGAAAGGAATCAGTAAAAGGGTCTCTGCAACGATTATAACCATACAGATTATTCCAAGAGTGATTGTAAATTTGTGATTACAGTAACGGATGGAATATGCCACACAAAAAATAAAAAGTGGCCAGATGATTTCCC
The DNA here is from genome assembly GCA_016286365.1 of Treponema sp. GTDB lineage: Bacteria > Spirochaetota > Spirochaetia > Treponematales > Treponemataceae > Treponema_D. Next base: position 157,118 of record JAEESN010000002.1, on the reverse strand, counting down.
TAAGGCTTAAAGAACCGAAAACTGCAAGAAGAATAAGACAGAATGCAATGACATATGGAATTAATTTTCCTTCGCCCTTTTTAGACATAACAAAAATTCCCACAAGCAAAACAATCGTTTCGGGGATAAGGGCCAGGATGAGAAGCATTGTTCTAACGGATGCATCAGTCTGGTTTGCAGAAAAATTAGAGCCGTAAAAAATAGTACAAACGAACGAAATGATGACAAGAACAATCATCATTTTTGAAGCAAAAATATTCGCATCCCTGATATTTTTCTTAAACAGTGATTCGGATAAATCCATTTTTATAATTATATCACACTATATGGATTTTTAAACATTAATATATAGTTTTATCGAGGGCGTTATATTCATCAAAAAGTTTAAGACAGGCTTCGCGGTCAATCTGAACAAGAAAATCATTAAAGGCAATTCGTCCGCCAAAAAGTTTATCAAGGGCACTGTCGCGAAATCCTATAAGAGAATTATCTTTGATATCGCAGCCATAATAAACTTTTTCGATATTTGCCCACACACAGGCTGCAAGACACATGGAGCAGGGTTCGCCGGTTGTATATAAAACAGCACCGGATAAATCATAACTGTCGATATTTTTTTCCGCATTTCTGATTGCCGCAATTTCCCCATGACAGGTTGAATCCTTATCCTTTAAAACGCAGTTATGACCCTTCCCTATAACCTTTCCGTCCTTTACAATCACACTTCCAAAAGGTCCACCATGCTGATTGTAAATTCCTTCGCGGGCTTCTTCAATCGCCATCTGCATATATTCATTTTCTGCCTTATAATCTGCCGGCTGAATCATCTTAAAAGCTCCTACTCTACAGTAACTGATTTTGCAAGGTTTCTTGGCTGATCCGGATTATTGCCTTTTAATACAGAACAGTAATATGCAAAAAGCTGTGCCGGAATAATTGATAATATAGAAGCAAAAATATCTTCTGTTTCGGGAATAGTGATTACAGTATCTGCGCTGTCTTTAAAAATCTCTGTATTTCCCTGACTGATTACCAAAGTCGAAGCACCTCTTGTCTTTACCTCTACAATATTGCTGTTGATTTTTTCGTATAATTCACGCTGGGTCGCAAGGGCAACTACAAGTGTATCTGTGTCGATTAAGGCGATTGGTCCATGCTTTAATTCTCCGGCTGCAAAAGCTTCGGAATGCATGTAACTTACCTCCTTTAATTTTAATGCACTTTCAAGGCTGGATGCGCTGTCTATAAGTCGTCCAATGTAGAATACCTTGTTTTTATTAAAATTGAGCGATGCAAATTTCTGAATTGAACTCTGATCTTTTAATACCTGCTCAGATTTTTCAGGAATTGTCGAAAGTTCTTCCAAAAGCTTTTCGTATTCTGATTTTGTAACTGCCTGCTTGATTTCTGCCATCTTTAAAGCAAGAAGATAAAGACACATGAGCTGAGTTGTATATGCTTTTGTAGATGCAACAGCGATTTCGGGACCGGCCCAGGTGTAAATCACTTTATGTGCTTCGCGGCTGACTGTAGAACCTACACAGTTCGTAATGGCAATAATTCTGGAACCCGCCTCCTTGGCAAGTCTTAAAGCAGCAAGCGTATCGGCGGTTTCCCCCGACTGGCTTATTACAATAAATACATCTTTATTTGTAAGGATAGGGTCTCTGTAACGGAATTCACTGGCTGTATCTACAACAACAGGAACTCTGGCAAGCTTTTCGAAGATATATCTTGCTGCAACACCCGCATGGTATGCTGTTCCGCAGGCTGTAATTACAACTCTGTCGGCATTTTTAAAATCTTCGGTAAAATCCATTTCGTCGAATTTAATATCTACTGGTTTTTTACCATTTACAACAAGACGTGGACGAAGTGTATCTGTTAATGCTTTTGGCTGCTCGTAAATTTCTTTGAGCATAAAGTGTGCATAACCATTTTTTTCTGCAGAAGATAAATCCCAGTCTACGTGGAACGGCTTTCTGATTACTTTTTCGCCATCTTCTGTATATAAATCTACGTGGTCATTGTATAAAACAGCCATTTCTTTCTGTTCAAGGAAGTATACTTCGCGTGTGTATTCCAGAACGGCAGGAACATCGCTGGCAATAAAGTTTTCGCCTTCTCCAAGGCCAACGATTAACGGGCTGTCTTTTCTTGCGGCAACAATTCTGTCCGGATAATCCTTACATAAAACTCCAAGGGCATAACTTCCTTCGAGCTTAGTCAAAGTTTTCTGAACGGCCTTAAAAATATCACCGGTTTCTTCGTAATAAAAATTTACAAGATGTGCAATTACTTCTGTATCTGTCTGACTGCGGAATACAATTCCCTGAGCCTGGAGCTTTTCTTTTAATTTTGCATAGTTTTCGATAATTCCGTTATGAACTACTGCAATGGAACCGCTTACATTTGTATGTGGATGAGCATTTATGTCGCTTGGTTCTCCGTGTGTTGCCCATCTTGTATGACCAATTCCTATGCTTCCACGAATAAATTCTTTAGAAACCTGTTCTTCAAGAAATTTTAAAGCACCTTTGGCCTTCTGAACAACAATATTTTCATCAGATAAAACTGCAATTCCGGCACTATCGTATCCTCGATATTCAAGTTTTTTTAAAGTATTAATTAAAACCGGAGTTGCTTCTTTTTCTCCTACATAACCAACTATTCCACACATAAAACAGCCTTCCCCAAAAAGATTCCCAGATTCAGATTCCCTGAATTTTATTTTTAGTTATGACAGATTTTCTGTTCACATTCTTTATAAATTGCAGATGTTGTAGCAATTACGTCTGCAGGAACTTCCTTAATATTTGGATCTCCTGCAAGATTATTGTTTTTGAGCCAGTCGCGTAAGAACTGTTTGTCGTAAGATGCAGGACTTTCTCCAATCTTATATTTAGAAAGATCCCAGAAGCGGCTTGAATCCGGTGTAAGAACTTCGTCGCCGAGTGTTAATTCGCCGTTTTCATCCAGGCCAAATTCAAATTTTGTATCTGCAATGATGATTCCATTTTTATAAGCGTGCTCATAGCATTTTTTGTAGATTGCAAGAGCAGTTTTTTCAATTTTTTCTCCAAGATTTTTGCCAGGATATTTCTTTTCAAGATCATCCTTCATGAACTGAAGTGTTACGTTGATGTCGTGACCTTCTTCTGCTTTTGTAGAAGGTGTTACCATAGGTTCTTCAAGCTTTTCTGCCTGCTGATAGTCGCGGTTGAATGTCTGACCAAGGAATGTCTTGTCTTTTTTATAAGCTTCGAACATAGAACCGAACATGTATCCGCGTACGATGATTTCGTAAGGAAGCATCTTAAGTTTTTTAACGAGGATTGTGCGTCCTTCGTATTCAGGCTTCTGGAAATCTGCCGGCATATCCTTTAAATCTGTAGAAATCATATGATTATTTACGATGTCGGAAGTATAATTAAACCAGAAATTAGCAAGAGCGTTCAAAACCTTTCCCTTGTCTGTAACCATAGTTGGTAAAATTACATCAAAAGCAGAAATTCTGTCTGTTGTAACAATTACCATTCTTCCATCTTCCAAATCGTATACTTCGCGTACCTTTCCACTGATAATCTTTTTCATTTATATCCTCTTTTTTGGTATTAATTAAAATTTTACAAAACAAGTATATTTTATTTGTTAAAAGTTTTCTACTGTGTTAAAATTAAGTGTTATGCATGCTTTTCTTTGTATAACAAGGTTTTGGAACAGGATAAAAGGAGTCTGCGTTTGAAAAAAATAGCAGTATTTGTTCATAGCATGTCCTCTGAATACGCTACCACAGTTGTGTCGGGCATTTATGAATATTTTAAAGACAAAAAAGATGTCACCATTTTTATAACTCAAACCCGAAGTCCTCACTATCAGTACGGTATTTCTGAATATCAATTCTGGGCCGGCGCTGAATATGCTGTTTCAGACGACATTGACGGAATTATCATCGTTTCGAATACATATAATTTTATAATGACCATAGACGAAATCCGTCAGGTTTTCAGAAAATTTAAAAATAAAAAAATAGTTTCCATCGGTCTTGATTTAAAGATTCCTGGTTCTTATTATACGCTCTCTAATCCGAATAATATTTATGATGAGATTGTCGGTTACCTTAAGAATGAACACGGCAGAAAGAACATTGGTTTTATGTCTGGAAATCCAACCGGCTCCCTTGAATCTCTTGACCGCTTTGAAGCATACAAAAAAGCCTTAAAGAAACACGGGCTTACATACAACGAAAAAAATGTCTTCCACGCATATTTTACAACACAGACAGGCCACGATTTTATAATTAGAGATTGTCCTACTAAAAACGACGTACACTTTGATGCAATTATCTGTGCAAACGATATGATGGCTGTTGGTGTTATGGATGCCCTTAAAGAACTTGGACTTAGGATTCCGGAAGACGTAATGGTTTTTGGTTTTGATAATACATCGCATTCATGTCTTACTACTCCTTCGCTTTCGACCGTAGACCAGATGATTAAAGGTCAGGGAGAAATTGCTGCAAAGATGATGCACGATATCTTAAAAGGCAAAAAGGTTTCGCAGCAGGTTGAAACTCCTCTTAAGGTAATCTACCGCCATTCTACAAACTCCGATATAGACTTGAGCGAACAGTTCCTTTCGAGCAAAACCCTTCAGCCGGAATACTACAACGACCTCACAAGAATCGACACAATGCAGGATTTAATCCGCGGAAATATTTCTACAAAAGAATTCATCGAATCGTTTGTAAACCTTATGGACTGCTCGGGTTATGATTCTGTTTACTGCTGCTTCCTTGATTATCCTCTTCCAAATCTCCGCGAAGATGATTTTACAATCCCGGACCATGCAAAACTTTTATTCTATGTTGATCCGGACAGAAATGTTTCTGAATACTACGAAAACGGATTAGTTGTAAAACCAAAGAAGCAGCTTTTCCCTAAAAATATAATTCCGGCCGGCGTTTATATGTTCCAGCCACTCTACCTCATAGATTTACAATATGGATATCTGTGCTGTAAAATCCGTACTCCAAACTTTGCGGCAAACAGCATCACTTTAAAACTGCTTGATACAACCATCATCCAGAATTATGAATACACAAAGACAATGAAAATCCAGCACTTCCTGGAAGAAGCAAACGAAAAACTTCTGGAAAATAACTCTTCTCTGGATATTCAGTCTAAAACAGATGAACTTACAACCCTTTTAAACAGACGCGGTTTCTATGAGCATGGACAAAAATTAATCAACTTTTCGCTCAGCGTAAAAAATACTGGAATTGTGTGCTTTGGCGACCTTGATAATCTTAAAATTATTAACGATACTTACGGCCACGAAATGGGCGACCTTGCAATTAAAACTCAGGCGCAGGTTTTTAAGGCTGCATTCCGTCAGTCAGATGTATTCGGTCGTTTGAGTGGTGATGAATTTGCCATTGTTGCAAACGGTATGACTCTTGAAAACAGCGAAATTGTGCGAAGTAAGATTAATACACTTAATGAACAGTTTTCTAAAGAAAATAAACTTCCGTTTACAGTTTCTATCAGTCTTGGATTTGTTCCTTTTTCGGCAGAAAATTCGGATCTTACAAAGCTCTTAAAACAGGCCGACCAGAAGCTCTACGAAGAAAAACGCATTAAACACGCACAGCGCACTTAATCATCATTTTTAATCCTCTTCTTCTTTCATCATTTTTAGAACTTCTTCTTTTTTAAGAGGCTTGTTTGAAACGTATGCAAGTTTATTTTTTTCTATTTCTTCGAACGGCCAGAGCTTCCCTTTGTTCATTCCGGGACATTCCAATGCACATTCATCCCATGTTTTTTTATCTTTAATCATCCACGACCAGAAAGGATAAGTTGAACACTGAATCGGGCGGGCTTCGTAAGCAGAACATCCGTTTTCCCAGAGGATGCAGTCATAATTCTTTTTTTCTAAGAGAGCGAGGACAACTTCTCCATAATAATAATCAGCCCAGCGGCAGTATTTTTCTACAAAATCGCGGATTTTCATCTTATAAAAATTGCATAAAGCGATTAAATCTCTTTTTGAAAGATAAACGTATCCCGGTGAATGCCCGCAGCAGAATGAACACCTCTGACATTCAAAATGTAATCCGTTTTCGTAAAACTTTTTCTCGTTTATTGCTTCGTCTGCCATAAAAAAAATATATCATAATTCAAATTATTTTTCGAGAAACCCTGCAGAATATGATATAATAAATAATATTTTTATTTACCAAGAGGACAAAATGAAAAAAGTATTAATAAAAACAATACTTATTTCTCTTTCGATTCTCTCGCTCTCTTTAGCTGGCTGTAATAAAGAGAAAAAAACCGAGGATAAAAAAGAGATAAAAAAACCGGAAATCCTGAGCATTCCTGAAAAAACAGAACGTCTCTGCGATCTTACCGAAAAATACGGTTTTAAGTTTGGAGTTTGTATTTCTTATAGCAGTTCAAGCTCTCAGGCTTATTTAAAATTAATTTCTGATGATTTTAACACAATCACAGCTACAAACGAATTTAAAGCTTATTCGCTTGCAAAACAGTTCCCGTCGATCGAAAACAAAGTTCTTACTATGGATTATTCACAGGCTGATGCGATTGCGGCAAAGGCACAGGAACTTGGAATTGGTGTACGCGGTCATGCTCTTGTATGGGATGCTTATATGCCCGACTGGTTCTTCCGCGAAGGCTTTAATAACGGAGCTGATTTTGTTGATGCAAAAACAATGAAAGAAAGACTCCGCTATTACATCACAGAAGTTGTAACTCACTTTGAGACAAAATTCCCAGGTGTTGTTTACTGTTGGGATGTTGTAAACGAAGCAGTTGCTGACTCTGCACAGGATGCTTTTGAAGGAAACGCCTTTAACTGCAGAAAGACAAGAGACGGTAAATCAAATCTTTTTGCCGAAATTCTGGGCGAAGACTATGTAAAGCTTGCTTTCCAATATGCGCGCGAAGCTGTAAACAAGGTTAATCCAGATATCAAACTTTATTACAACGACTACAACACTTTCCAGCCTGCAAAACGCGACAACATAATCAAGCTGGTGGAATATCTGAACAAAAAAGACTGGCTCTGCGACGGAGTTGGTATGCAGGGATACATCGGTGGTTATGGAAGTCAGGGCGGTTGTATGAATCCTAACGATATAAACCTGATTAAAACCGCCATAAATAAATATGGGGAACTTGGTGTTGAAGTTCAGCTTACAGAAGTTGCAGTAAGAAACTACAATGATGATGAAGCTACAATGGAACGTCATGCTAAATTCTACGGGGAACTTTTTGAAATGCTCAAAAAAATAAACACCCCGGAAAGCTCACCATTTAAGGCAATAACAGTCTGGGGTGTTTCTGATCATCCTGGTATGTCTAAAACTTCTTACGACTACAAAATGAATGGTCCATTCTGCGGTCTGTATGGTGAATTTTATAACATCAAACAGTCGTATATCGAAGTTTACAACACATTAAAAAATTAATTAAACAACGGTTTTGTAATTTCAAATCCGTCTGCAAAAGGACCCGCGATTGGAGCGCTTGTTCTCTTTACACCAATAAAGTCGGTGTCGAAGGTAATAGGTGTTCCGTCCGGGTTCTCATATTTTTCTTCAGGCTCAAATGCCATCATGATATCATCTGTGTGCATGAGCTTGCATCTCTTTCTTGGAAGGAATTCATAAAGATTTGTTTTTAAGAAAATCTTTCCATCCTTTTCTTCATAACCGATTGTTACCTTATCGCCCTTACAGATAATGGCATCCTTTTCTTTTTTCATAGGTTTTGCGCCATTAAAGTAAACATTTCCTTCGGCCCATACCGGGAGCTCTGTATAATATCTGTCGGTTGTCTGAGAACCCATTCCGCAGTAACCTTCGAACAGTTTTTCCCATTCTTTGTAAGTAGGATAGCTGTCGTATTTAAATGTTCCTGCGATGATGTTTCCGTCGTCCCAGTCATTTTTATCTTTTTCGCACTTAATCATTTCGGCTTTTAAGAACGGACGGATTTTCTGCTGAATAAAGATATTATTGTAGAATTTACAGTCGCCGTGGAGAATTGTCATAAATCCTGCAACTTCTGTTCTATGCGGAATATGATATGGTGTAAAGCGCGGACATGCTTTGTGGGGAGCACCATTGTTTACACCCTTTCCAACTGCACAAATCCCGCCTGCAATAATATTATGAACCACAGCTACACCCTGAGTTGCAAGCTTGATTGCCTTATCGGACAGGAAGATATTGTTATCGAGGAGTGTTGGTCCATGAGAAACTTCTATAAAGAGGTCTTCTGCACAACCCATAGCACTTTCCTTATTCTGATTATATTCTTTTGGAAGTACGTTGTCGTGGAAAAAATTCTGTGTTACGCGTGTTCCCTGAGCCTGCCAGTCGAGCCACATTCCGCGTGTACAGTTGTGGATGTGATTCCTGCGGAAAATACAGTCGATTGCGGCATGCATTTTAATTCCACCGATTTCTGCTCCGGCAAGATTCTGTTTATTATTGATGTGGTGGATGTGGTTATCTTCGATGATGGAGAATACACCGCCAAGATGTCCTACAATTCCGGTCTGTCCGCAGTCGTGGATGTTACAGCGGCGGATTATGTGCGAACCGATGTTTTCTTTTGTCCATCCTTCTACCTGTGCCTGGCAGATACAGTCTCTTTCGGTCTGAGTTCCGTCTTTAAATTTCCATTTGAGCCATTTGTTGTCGTTATTTGGCTGGCAGTATTTTCCAAGAGAGATTCCCGAACATTTTGATTCAAAAACTTCGCAGTCTTCGATGATCCAACCCTTAGACCAGTGCGGACCAACCATTCCTTCCTGATATGCAGTTGGAGGAGCCCACTGTGTAGCAGCCTTAGAAATTCTGAATCCGCTTAAAGTGATGTATCCTTTTCCTTCTGCTTCCGGATAGAAACATGCCCTTCGAACAGATATTTCTACAATTTCTTCGTTAGGATCTTTTCCCTGAAAGTTTGCAAAGAAAACTGTTTCGTCGGTTTTTTTATCCTGTTCTGTATACCAGACATATTTTGTGAATTCCTGGTCCCAGGATGGAATATAAACTTCCGGTGCCTGAACTTCTATCTTCTTTTGAACCTCGTACATCGACTTTCCGTTTAAGAAAACATCGCCTGTATGAGCTGTCATATAAGCAATGAACCAGTCTCCGCTTACTAAAGTTGTAAAAGGATTATATTTTCCGAATACCTTGTTCGAAACGCGTGCTGTATATACATCGCCCGAAACATGTGTCCATTTTTTTACGAGTTCTGCTCCGGTAATATGAGCACCAAACGGTGTTTCTGAACGGTAAGTAATACGTTTTTTGTCTGTTCCGCCATTTACAGGATTTACCCACTCACGATAGATTCCGGGTGCAACAATTACTTCGTCCCCCGGCATTGCAATTTTTGCTGCTGACTGAATTTTTTTAAAAGGTTTTGCTTTTGAACCGTCTCCAACTGATGTCGCAGCTGCATTTACATAATATTTCATAAGTCCTCCAGAAAATAATCGATAAAACCCTTAATACTAATCTATCATACAATCATAAAAAAAATATACTTAAAATCTATTAAAATTGAATGATTATTAATCAGGCTGCGGATAAAACTGATTTTCACCCCCCCGGATTCCGGCAAAAACTGATATGTACTGCCGGTTGCCCCGAAAAGTCTTGAAAAATGCGTTATAAAGGCCTTATAAATAAAATACAAATTTTATATAGAAATTTGCAATTTACAAAAGCGTCAAAATTATAGTATACACTTATGGATATAAATAAGAAAAATCGTGGCGCCCTCCCAATGTTCCAGCTTACATTTCCTCTTGCAATGGAACAGATTTTCAGGGTTCTTGTCTCTGCTGTCGATACGCTCATGCTCAGTAATTACAGCAACAGTGCCGCAGCCGGTGTTGCAGTCACCTCCCAATACGTTTTCTTTTTAAATCTTATATTCTCTGTTATAGCTACCGGCTGCTCCATCGTTCTTTCGCAGTACATTGGTGCACAAAAATCTAAAGATGAATTAAACCACATAGCCCAGGCCGGCGCTGTGATGATGCTCATTGTTTCTGCCGTGATTACCGTAGCTGTAATCTTTGGAACAGCTCCTATCTTAAGCCTTTACGACCTTGAACCCGAAGTTCGCTCTTCGGCAATAAAATATTTTGTAATCTTTGGCGGAATCTGCTGCTTCTTCAACGGCTTTAGTCTTTTACAGGCTTCCATTTTAAGAACTTACGGCTACACAAAAGAAGCCATGATTACTTCGATTGTTGCAAACTTAGTCAATGTTTTTGGAAATGCAATCTCTATCTACGGATGGTTCGGACTTCCTGTAACAGGTGTAAGCGGTGTTGCATGGTCTTCGGGCATTTCGATGATTGTTTCTTTCTTCCTCTTTATATACTTTATAAAACGCCACAGGGATGTTCAGTTTACATTTAAAGGAATTTCTAAGGTACCACTCGAAAGCTATAAAAAAGTTTTGTCTGTAGGTATCCCGACTGCCGGAGAAAGTCTTTCCTACAACATCAGTCAGATCCTCATCATGAAGATGATTACAAAACTTGGAACAAATGCCATCACAGCCCAGAACTACACCCAGACAATCATGCGCTTTGTATTCGCAATTGCAGTTTCAATCGGTAATGCAACCCAGATTAAGACGGGATATTACGTTGGTTCAAGGCAGACAGATATTGCATACAAAAAGGTTATTAAATATCAGCTGATTGCAACCGCCTGCTCAACCTCTCTTGTTCTTCTTGTAAACATATTCAAAAATCCGATTATCGGTTTCTTCCCGAATATCCCGGAACTCCGCTCTTTCATGCGTACCTTATTCACCTGCTGTATTTACATCGAAATTGGACGTACCCTGAACCTTGTATACGTGGGTGCATTAAAAGGAGCCGGCGACATCAAATTCCCGGTTTTCTACGGAATCTTTTCGATGTGGGGCATAATGGTTTTAGGAAGCTGGATTTTTGGTTTAAAACTCGGATTTGGACTTGCAGCTTTCTACCTCTGCATCGGAACGGACGAAACTACACGCGGAATCGTTATGTTCTTTAGATGGAAGAGTAAAAGGTGGAAAAAACACGCTCTGGTATAGTATAATATTTTATATAAATCATTCTTAAATCATTCTGGAGTGTCTATGATAAAAGAATTAGCAAATCAGATTAATCAGGTTTTGATCGGTAAAGAAGAAATCGTTAAAAATGTTCTTGTCTGTCTTTTATCTGGCGGACACGTTCTTTTAGAAGATGTTCCGGGCGTTGGAAAAACAACACTCGCAAAAGCCCTTGCAAAATCGATTGATTCAAGCTTCGGACGAATTCAGTTTACTCCAGACACACTTCCGGGCGACATTCTTGGAATGAATATTTACAACTCAAAAAAACAGGAATTTGAATATAAACCGGGAATTATCTCGAACCAGCTCATCCTTGCAGACGAAATAAACCGTACTTCTCCAAAAACTCAGTCGGCACTCCTCGAAGCAATGGCAGAAGGCCAGACAACAATTGATGGAAAAATCTATACACTCCCGGATCCTTTTATGGTAATCGCAACCCAGAACCCGATTGAGTTTATGGGAACTTACCCTCTGCCCGAAGCACAGCTCGACCGTTTTATGATGAAGCTTTCTATAGGCTATCCGAACGAAGAAAGCGAAATCAAAATGGCAGAAAATTTTACAAAAGGAAACAGCCTTGAAGAAATAAAACCTGTCTGCACCACAAAAGACATAATCAAGGCAAAAAAAGACGTAGAAAAAATTCATATTTCCAAAGAACTGATTGCATACGCAAGAAGCATAATCGACCTTACAAGAACCGAAGAAAAAATCAGCCTTGGAGCAAGCCCTCGTGCACTTTTAAATCTTATAAGGGCTTCGCAGGCACTCGCATACATCAATGGAAGGGATTTTGTAAAACCGGACGATATTAAGGAAGTTGCTGTTTATGTTCTTCATCACAGGGTAATCCTTTCTTCCGAAGCAAAAATCTCGAGGGAAAATGTGGATGAGCTTTTAACCTGGCTCATTGGTAAAGCAGACGTACCAACCGATAAATGAGAAAAAACAGATTAATTGTCCTTGCGCTCTGGATTCTCGCCCTTGTAGGAATCAGTATTTCTGGCGGCCCCGTAACTTATGGATTTTTTTTCGCCGTTACATTGGTTCCGGTTGTTTCTATAATCAACATAATTGCTGTAGTTACAAAATACAGAATTCATCAGACGCTCGAAGGAAAATATTTTACAAGCAACGAACCCATTCCTTTTCACTTTAGCCTGCAGAACGAAACTTTTTTTGCTTTTCCTAGCCTGCGAGTAAAATTTTTTACAACTTTTTCTACAGTAAACGACATTGACGACACAAAAGAATTCGAAATTTTTCCTGATTCGGGTATCACAAAAAAAACAAACCTCATATGTAAGTACCGCGGCATTTACGAAGTAGGATTTAAGCTTTTGGAAGTACGCGACCTCTTTCATCTTTTCTGTTTTACCTGTAAAAATCCGGAGACTCTTAAAGTAAATATCCGTCCAAAGCTTTACGACCTGGATAATTTAAAAACACTTTCCATCTCTAAGCTTGCAAAATCAACTTCGCAAAGCAGCTCAGACTTTCCCGATGTAATAAGCCGAGAATACCAGGAAGGAGACAGCACAAAATTAATCAACTGGAAGCTTTCAGCAAAAAATCAGAAGCTCATGGTAAGAACTTTGACCGGCGACACACAAAAATCTGTGAGCATAATACTCGGAAGTCAGAGGGATTATATGGATAATAAAATATTCATCCCGCTCGAAAATAAACTTCTGGAAATTGCTCTCTGCCTTACAAATTTCTGCCTCAAAAAAAATACACCGGTAAACGCTTTTTACATGCAGGATACTCTTCATTCACATTTTATACAGGATTCAACCACCTTCCAGGCTTTTTATGATGACCTTTCCATAATGCAGTTTTCTCCGGATTTTAAAAATGAAAACACACTTATCGCTCTTGGCGAAAATCCAGAGCTTTTTAATTCAAAACTCGTAATCTTTATTCTTCCACAGTGGACCGTGCACAGTCAGATCCTCATGGAAAAATTAAACAAATATAACATTGCAACAAAGGCATACATCGTCTGCGATTCAGAAGAAGGCTACACACAGATTCCGCAATCCCAGGTAGATATCTCTGTTCTTACGAGCGAGGCAAAACTGGAGGAAGAGTTATGATCGACACCCTCTACCTCCTCCTCTACACTCTTCCTCTCTCAATCGCTTTTATGACCTTTGAATGCACCGGCATAGAGCTTTCTTCTCCAACCTTCGCCACCTTCATCCTGTCGGTTTTTATTCCCTCGTGCCTCATCGTTTTTAAAAAAGGAAACACCGCTTTTAAAGTTTCCTGCGTTGTAATCCTTGTTTTGCTTGTCGGACGCTTTTTATTCAGCCTGTTCCCGAATGGAAATCCCGATTTTATCCTTTCGAACCTCAAGTACATCTGGATTTCGCTTTTGTCGCTCTTTGCATTCGGTCTTGGCCTTCTGATGATCCGCTTCCGTTTCTTCAGGATTCTTACCGCCATCGGCTTAATCGCATATCTTATCACCATGCTTTCGCTGAACCTTTTAGTAAACGCTTCTGGCATTGCGCTTATGTTCTTTCAGTGTACAATCATCCTTGCAGAAGAAACACAACTCCACTGGAAAAAAGAAGGATATACCGACCACAAAAAACACCTTGTTTATATTTCGCCATTCCTTCTGGCAGGTCTTCTTATGGCGCTCATCATCAAATCTCCGGACGACCCTTACAGCTGGAATTTTGTAAGAAAAATTGTGACCTATTTTAGATCGGGTGGTTCAAAAGTTACCCAGATGCTCTTTTATAATACACGCGACGATTTTGAAGACGATCTTTTAAATCTGAAAAACATAGACGAAATAAATAATTATTCTAACATTGAGCCTGCAGATATAATGGAATTAAAAAACGGATACAACGGCGAAAAAATCATCTATCTGGATGGAAAAATTTATGATTCGCCTTCTAAAGAATTTCATAAAGAAGCTGTGGGCCTTGATGTTTTGGAAACTCTTTCTGCAGCAATTCAATACAGGGAAGGTCATCCTCAGGATATTTTAAAATCCGTTATTCTTGAACTAAAATTTAAAATGTATAAAACAGGATACGTTTTTTCTCCATTAAAAACACTTTCTGTAAAACTCCTGGACGGAAAAACAAAGATAGAAGGAACAGGCGGACAGATTCTCTTTGATAAAAAAATGGGGTACGACACTCATTACCAGGTTGAATACTTTATGCTGAACTCAAGACATCCCGAATTCCGTAAATTTGCCTGCCGTGAATATCAGACAACACCGGAACTGTGGGAAAAACTCCGCCTGACCTATCATCTTGAATATGACCCCGAATACTCCTTTGAAAAATTCCTTGAACACCGCGAAGCAATTTATAAAAACTACACACAGACAGAAGAAGTTCCCGAGCGCATAATCAAAATGATTTCGGAAGAACTTAGTGAATACAATCTTTCGCTCGAAAAAGGACAATTTCTCTTAGATAGAAAACGCACCTACGATAAATTAAAACTCTTAGAAGCCTGTCTCTGGAATACACCGGTAGAAAAAACAGGATACCACCCGGCAGTTCTTTTTAAAATGCTCGCTCGTTCGCAGGGAATTCCTGTTCGCCTTGTTCAGGGATTTGTTGTTCCTATAAAAGACCAGAGAAGTATAACCGTAAAATCAAATATGATTCACATCTGGCCCGAAGCCTATCTTGATAACATTGGCTGGATTCCTTTTGAACCTTTCGGAGGATTTGGCTCAGGCTCCAGCTGGACTCTTTTTGACGAAAATCCAACAACATCTTTTGAATTACCCGAAGAATATTATCCATATCCGCTTCCAGAAGCTTTACCCGAAGAAGATTATGTTCCTTATTCAAAGCCCGAAACAAAAAGCAATAACCTTTACTGGGTGATTATCGGTGGCTCTCTTTTTATAATCATTTTATCTATTGTTTTGATTATTCCGCTCACTCTTTTAGTCCTGCATCATAAATATAAAAAAGCAGCGGCAGAAGAAAAACTTCGAATCATCTGTAAACGAAACCTTAAAATCCTGCATTTTATTGGTTTTGACATAAAAACAGACGAAACGCTCACAGAATTTGCCGGGCGTGCAACAGAATCAATCGAAAATCCGGGCGACTGTTTCCTCTTTATAAAAAGTTACGAATATCTTTTATACTCAGAGAAAAAAATCACCGAAAAAATGATTGTCGAAAGCAGAAAATCAACCCGCACACTCCTTACTCTTTTGAAAAACGAAAAACCAAAGCTTTATTTTGTTTACTTTCTAAGAAGTTTTCAGTAACTTTAAAATATGATGTTCATGCAGCTTTTTTTGGTCATTTTATTTTTATTCTCTGTAGGAAGCTTTTTCGGCTGGGTCTTAGAGCTTTTTTTCCGTCGCTTTCTTTCAAAAAATAATCCCGACAGAAAATGGATTAACCCGGGCTTTTTAGTAGGTCCCTGTCTTCCTCTTTACGGCTTTTCTCTCACAATTTTATATCTTCTTTCTAAAATTGACTTATGGTTCATTGAAAATCCGATTGTAAAACAGATTTCTCTTTTTATAGTGATGTCAATCTGCATCACTTTTATAGAATTTATTGCAGGATTAATTTTTATAAAAGGAATGAAGATTAAGCTCTGGGATTATTCAGACTGCTTTGGTAACATCAAGGGAATTATCTGTCCACAGTTCTCTTTTTACTGGATTGTCTTGAGTGCTCTATACTACTTTTTTATAAACCCGCGTATTATTTCCTGGGTTTTCTGGTTTACAAATCACATCGCCTTTTCTTTTGTAATAGGATTTTTCTACGGAATTATGACAATCGATGTTATCTATTCTTTCAACCTTGTTTCTAAATTAAAGAAGCTCGCAAAAGAAAACCAGATGATTATCATCCTTGAAAACTTAAAGCAGCAGATTAGAAAAATCAACGAAGAACAGAAGCAGAAAATACACTTCCTCTTTTCTTTTAAGACCGACAAGGATTCTTTAACAGAAGTCTTTAGAAAATACATCGACCGCTTTAAAAAGTAAGCTTTTGCAGGTAAAATCCCTTATTTTTCTCCGTTTTTGCAGCCTCCCGCTGATTTTTTTATACAATTATTAAATTGAATTTGTATATTTATAAAAATCAAAAATCTATAAACTGTGATTAAATATGAGTAAATTTAAATTTGCATTTAAAGATCAGACTTTAAATATGACAGAGGGAAATCCCCTCAAACTCATTTTAATTTTCTCTATACCTATGCTCATCGGAAACATCTTCCAGCAGGCCTATAACCTTGCAGATGCAGTAATCGTAGGTGAATACCTTGGAAGCGATCCTTTTGCGGCAATTAACGCAACCGCTTCCATCACATTTTTCTTTTTTGCACTCTGTAACGGCTTTGGTTCTGGCGGAGGAATAATCACTTCGCAATTCTTCGGCGAAAATGACGAAAAGAAAATCAAAAACTGTATTATAAACGTTGGATATATAATGTTTGTAATGCCACTTCTCATTGGTCTTATTTCTTTTATTTTCGCAGGCCCTTTCCTTGAACTTCTGGATACTCCTAAAAACATCCGTGCCACTGCAACCACCTATTTAAGAATCAACAGTGTGGGTATTATTTTTATCTCGCTTTATAACTATATTTCTTCCATACTCCGCGCCCTTGGGGATTCAAAATCTCCGCTCTTCTTCCTGGTTTTTGCAACAATCTTAAACATCATCCTGGATCTTATTTTTATCCTGGTTTTTAATATGGGAGTTGTAGGGGCTGGAATTGCAACAATCATCTCGCAGTTTGTTTCTGGTTTTTTGTGCTTTATTTATGCGCTTAAGGCAAATCCATATTTTAAGTTTTCAAAATCAGACTTCCGCGTTAATCCATATATGATTAAAAAATGTCTTAAGCTCGGATTCCCGCTTTCGCTCCAGTTTTCGATGATTGCTGTTTCCTGTATGGCTCTTCAGACTGTCGTAAACGGATACGGTTCTACAGCGGTTGCAACCTTTGGAGCAACAAGCAAGCTGGAACAGGTTATCCATCAGCCTTACCAGACTATAGCTGCTGCCCTTTCTACCTTTGCGGGACAGAACTACGGTGCAAAAAAATACGACAGAATTATAAAAGGCTACCACCGCTGCCTCTGGATTATGACAATCTTTACTCTTATCATGATTCCGGTTATCCAGCTCTTTGGAAAAAGCTTTATCTTCGTTGATAATCCTATTGTAAAAATAGACGGGGCTGCAGCATTACGAATTTCCAGTTATTTTTATATCTTCCTTGGTCTTATTTACGTTGTCCGCGGAATTTTATCTGGTATTGGGGATTCCTTTTTCGCACTTTTAAATGGTATAATAGAGGTAATAGGTCGCTTTACTGTACCATTTATCCTTACGCGCATAGAATCCATAGGTTACTGGGGAATCTGGTGGTCTGTAGGAATTGTATGGTTTTTAAGCGGCGCTACTGCATGGATTCGTTATAAATTTATGAAACGTGCACTTCTAAAAAAGAAGGTCAGCGAAACTTAAAAATGAAAAATTATATCTTTTATGAAAAAGAAATAATTCTTAAAGATGATGATTCTCTACCTGAGCTAGCAGATTTAGAAAAGCTGAAGGCAGAAAATTCCATAAAAGGACTTTTTAAAGAAAAACAGTTTGATTATCAGGCTCTGGGACTTTCTTCCCTGAATAACCTTCCAAAAGGTCTTAAAACAATCCAGCTGCGACAATATTTTGCCTGTCACGAAGACGAAGAAAACATTCTTGCTTCCAGGGCAAAAAGTCTTTTAAACTGGCACGAATCAAATAAATTCTGCGGCTCATGCGGAAAGCCTTTAAAAGATCACAACACATTAACTGCTCTTGAATGTACTTCCTGCAAAAAAATTATTTTCCCCAAAATCGAACCATGTGTTATCGTACTTATCCAGAAGGATGATAAAATTCTTTTAGCACGCCACACATACCGTAATCAGGATACATTTGCCTGTATAGCGGGATTTATAGAAGCCGGTGAATCCGCAGAACACGCTGTGCGTCGGGAAGTTTTTGAAGAGACCGGATTAAAGATAAAAAATATAAAATATCGTGGAAGTCAGGCATGGCCGTTCCCGGATCAGCTGATGCTCGGTTTTTCGTGCGAATACGAAAGCGGTGACCTTGTACTCCAGAAAGAAGAGATTGCAGAAGCAAAATGGTTTGACCCGAATAACTGTCCTGCAAGTCCAAAGCCTGGTTCAATAGCCTATAAATTAATTCATAACGAGATTTAGATGATAGAGACGTCGGATACAAAAAAAGGAATTTTTTTCTTAATTTCCTCTGCCTTCTTTTTTGCACTCATGGCTGTTTTCGTAAAGCTAGCCGGCGACATTCATTTTATTCAGAAAGCATTTTTCCGTAATGCCGTTGCATTTATAATTGCACTAACGGGAACCATCCGCGACTACAGAAAAAACGGAAAAGAAGCGGTAACAATTCCAAAGGGTTCCATGCTCTTTCTTATTTTAAGGGCAATTGCGGGTTCCGTCGGTGTATTCGGAAACTTTTACGCCATAGACAGAATCCTTCTTTCCGATGCGGCAATCTTAAATAAGATGGCACCATTCTTTACGATTCTTTTCAGCTACATCATCTTAAAAGAAAAAATAAAACCTCTTCCTCTCATCTGCATCATAATTGCCTTTTCGGGTTCCATCCTGATTGTAAAACCTTCTTTTAATTTTACACAGATGCTTCCGACTTTAGCAGCTTTTATGGGTGGAGTTGGAGCGGGTCTTGCCTATGCAAGCGTAAGAAAGCTCAGTTACCTTCACTGTAACGGAAAAATAATCATTCTGTTTTTTTCGGCTTTTTCCATGCTTCTTTCCGTCCCGTATATGATTGTAAGCTTTAATCCTATGACCTTGTATCAGACCGGGATGCTCATTTGTGCAGGTGCTTGTGCCGCAGGCGGACAGTTTTCTGTTACGGCAGCATACTATCATGCACCGGCGAATAAAATTTCCATTTACGATTATTCACAGGTTTTATTCTCTACGCTCTTTGGCTTTATGTTCTTTGGTCAGTTCCCGGACTATTTGAGTCTTATAGGATATATAATCATCATCACAATGGCCATTGTAAACTTTATTTACTCCGAACACTGCAAAGATACGGAATTTTCCGGTTTATAATTATCCCAAACTGCATTATAATTTAGTTAATCGTTTAACAAGAGGTTAAAAATGGCCACAAATAAACTCATCATTTCGGATAGAATTTCTAAAAAAATCACTCCAGACATGACAGGTCTTTTCTTCGAAGACATAAACTTTGCGGCAGACGGCGGTCTTTATGCAGAATTAATAGAAAACCGTTCATTCGAAGCTGTAAAAAGCTGTGGAGAAAATCACAACTATGTTTTACAGGAAGATAATCTCTATGCCTGGTCTTCAAACTCGGGCCATCCGGAAAACCTCCAGATTTCTTTTAATCAGCCTGTTTCGGAAAATAATCCCCATTATTTAAGATTCACTGCAAAAAAGGCAGGAGAAGGATTTACAAACAAGGCATACGACGGCCTCTTCCTTAAAAAAGGAATGAAGTACAAGCTTTCTTTTTATGCCCGCGAAGTTGATTACCCTAAAGGAACGATTATTGCTTCTGTGGTAAAAAAAGGAAGCGTTTTTGCAAAGACAGAAATCACTTTTAAAAATGCGGTAAAACGTCCTAAAGAATGGATGGATACAATCAAAGTTACCTGCGACACAATGGACTGGCATTATTACGAAGGCGTTCTTGAAGCAAAAAAAGACGTTCAGAATGCTTTATTCGAGCTTTCGCTTTCTAAACCGGGAACTGTTGAGTTTGATCTTATTTCTTTAATCCCCCAAGATGCAGTAAAAGGTGTATTCCGAAAAGATTTATTCAATGCTTTAAAAGATTTACACCCGGCTTTCCTACGCTTTCCGGGCGGATGTATTGTAGAAGGTACAAGTTTGATGCGCCGTTACCAGTGGAAAAACACCGTTGGTGAATTAAAAGACAGAAAAATAAACACCTGTCTCTGGGCCGTACAGGGTGGAAATACAATCGGACAGTACGAAATGCCTGACTGCCATTATATGCAGAGCTACGGAATCGGTTTTTATGAATACTTCCTCCTGTGCGAGCTTTTATCTTCTAAACAACGCGTATGTAAACCTCTTCCAGTATTAAACATTGGTGTTGCATGCCAGTTCCGTTCTTACGAGACTGTTCCTGTAAACTCAGAAGAGTTTGAAAAATATGTACAGGACGCCCTTGATTTAATCGAATTTGCAAACGGACCTGTTACTTCTAAATGGGGAAAGCTCCGTGCCCAGATGGGACATCCAAAACCATTCAACCTTGAGCTTCTTGCAATCGGAAATGAACAGTGGGAAAGCGGTGCCGTAGACCTTGCTCCACGTTACATCGCTTTTGAAAAGGCAATCCATAAAAAATATCCAAAAATCAAATGCCTTGGTACGGCAGGTCCATTTATAAATCATCCTTTACACACTTCGGCATGGAACTTCTACCGTAAAAACATCAAGACAAATAAAAACTTTACTTATGCCGTAGACGAACACTACTATGTTGCCCCGGAATGGCTCTACGAAAACGTTGCTTTATACGACAAATACCCTCGCGACATAAAGGTTTTTGCAGGAGAATACGCAAGCCACGATGTAAACCTTTCTAACTCTGTAGAAGGCGCTGTAGCCGAAGCTGCAATGATGACCGGTATGGAAAGAAACGGCGACCTTGTAGAATTTGCTTCTTATGCACCACTCTTTAACAGAATAGGACATTCACAGTGGACTCCAGATCTTATCTGGTTTGATACAGAAAAGGTTGTTTTAACACCAAGCTATTACATCCAGAAGCTCTTCTCTGATTATTCTGGTACAGCTGCACTTGAATTAAACGGTCAGGAAAAAACACTCAGAAAATCAGGAATTTATATTTCGGCTGTTAAAAACGGAACACAGAAAATCATTAAGATTGTTAACGGCTCGAAAGAAGAACAGAATATTGAACTTTTGAGTACAGACAAAAAACCACTTTCTGCAAAGGCAAAAATTGTTACAATGCAGGCTTTATCTGGAAAAGCTAAAAAAGTTGTACCGACAGACGCTGTAGATTTAAAAGAAGGAAATAAGGTTCTTAAGAATTCAAAGCTTTCTAACCTGGAGATTTGTCAGAAGCGCGCTCCCGAAGAAGCTGTAGTACTTAATCAGAATAAAACTCTCTCTGGTGAAATTAAAGTAAGCGGAAAATCAGTAACAGTGCTCATCATTCAATAAGCACCATTACCATTTTCATCGTTACCGTTTTATTTTAGAATTCGGCACCCAACTGAGTAATAAGATCTATACAACCTGCATTTGTAAGATTTGAAATTATTGGCAGATTCATATAGTCAACATTAGTCATTATAACGTTTGAAATTTCTTCAATATCGCAAACGAGTGCATCTTTTTCTGACACATTAATTGATTCAGATTTTCCAAGAACTGATTTAATTTCAAGCTTAACAAAATCCTGATCTGCAATAAGAACATTAACACCTGCTATTCCAGTTTCAGAATAATCGTTGTAGTCAAAAACAATTTTCATATCAGAAAAATAATCAAAGATATCATCCAGTTCAGGATTAAAATCTGTTATAGAAAAACTTCCATTTGCTCCGCCTTTTTTATATTCAGCAAGGTCAAAGTTTTCAAAAACAACAGAGAAAACATCTACAGGTACATCGTCTGCATCATCCTGGAAATAAAGAACATATTTTCCGTTGTGAAGATTGTTTTCTGTTATTCCTTCGCCTTTTACAGCCAGGCTTCCTTCGTCTGGAATAGTAAATTCAAGATCAAATGTGTTTTTATTTCCATTAACTATGTTAGAAGAGAAAACAGTAACGTAATCATTTGCAGTTAATCTGTTTGAATTGATGATGTCGTTTTCGTCGATAGAGATTTCGTAAGCAAGAGTGATTTCATTTTCGCCGGAAAGTGTTTCTATTTTCTGTTTAATTGAAGTAATTGCTTCGTCTATACCGCTTTCAAAATCATCTTCAGAAAAACTTGTTCCATCCCAATCGGCTAGAGTTTTTGAAAAGTCCTTAACAAGCTTTTTAATATCCTTATCTTTTTTTACATCTTCAAGAAATACTACAAGGAATTTTTCCAAAGTTGCTTCATCAATCTGTCCGATAAAACAAGCCTGACCGTTCAAATCTTTTCCAAGCTGAACTTTGCTTTCTGAATTAAAGATGATATCAACATACTTATAAATATTTTTTGTATATTTTCCAAAATCCTTTTTTAAGAATTCAAAAAGGCTGTCATAAATACCATAAACATCGCCCATTTTTGCAATGGAAAGAGATTTATCTTTCATAACCATTGGTTTTGTAAGAACTTCAGGAACGTTTAGATAAAGTCTGTTTGAACTTGATTTAAAACGAATATCAGCACTTACGATATCTACATCATTTGCACCAAGTTTATAATACATTCCTAAATCAGTCTTTTTCCTGTTTACATTAAAATCCAAAGTTAAAGATTTGATGCAGCTTAAATCTACACCTGCCAGAGGATTGATTACAGAGTAGAAAAGATCAGAAGGAATTACTTTCATCTGAGTCTTAGATCCAAAATCTGAAATATCAAAATTCTTTAAAACATCTAAGCCACCCGAAAAATCTTTAAAACCTTCGTTCAGGTTGTATTTAATTACACCATTAAGATATGACTGTGGTGTGCTCTTATCAATCTGTTCTTTAGAAAAAGAAACAGAACCTCTTGCTGCAAAAATGATGATTAATGCGGCAATAATGCCAACTGCAAGAACTGAACCTGCAATGGCAAAAATTTTTTTGGAATTTTTCATTTTCGTCTCCCTTTTTTTTTGATGTTTCATCATAACTATTCAAGGGTTTTATGTCTATAATCAGTGTTTTTTAAAAATTCAAGGAAGAGCCAGAGAGCTGCTCCAATGATGATGTATAAAACTTCGTATAAAAGATATCGAAAGCTGTTCATTCCTTTAAGATAATAAAAGCCCGGAAGAAGCGAAGAAATGATTTTTGTATGTTTTAATTCTATAAATACCGGCGTAAAAATGATGGACATAAAAACTGTAAGACAAAGAACAATTCCAAAAGATTTAAGCGAAGAAAAAACAGTGCACAAAATATTCACAAATACGATTAAAGCCGCTTCGTAAAGTAAAAGTGACAGGATTTCGCGCAAAAAATTTGTCCCGATTCCACAAAAATATACAGCCAGAAGTACAAGCACTAAAGGAATAAGGCTCAAAAAGAAAAAATAAGACATGGTTCTAAGAGTTTTAAATCTAACATGCCACCAGATAAAAAGCCCCTTTTCCTGGTCGATGATGTAATAAACTGCAATTGCAAAGACACAAACCAAAAGCCAGACAGAAAGGATTCCTCTAAGTGGCAAAAAGATTAGTCCTTCGTTTTTAAAAGGTGATATTTTATCTTTGGTCAAAATCCCTGCGTCTTCTTCGAGTCCAACCTGTTCAAAAAGTTTTACAACGGGGACATTCCTCTTATAAAAAGCTTCAAAATCTCTTTGGCTCAAAAAATCTTCTTTTGAGTTAGGAAAATTATTGTTTATATAAAGCTCACATAAAACAGGAGCTACGAATTCCATCAGTTTAGAAAACATGACTTCTTTTAAAAGCTTATGGCTCACACTTTCTTCTGGAACAATGACCTGAATTTTGTTTTTTATGTCTTCCTTTTTACAAAGTGCGATTAATTCGTCGTGAAGATTTCCAGGAATAACCCAGATTTCGTTGATTTCGCCGGTATAAAGTGCTTTTTCTGCCTCTTCGATATGATTATAAGCTGCATATTTAAAGTTTGATTTTTCGGTAAGAAGTTTTTGATAAAATTTTTCTGCAGTATTATCTGAGGCTTCTTCGAGCACAAGACCGATTGTAAAAAGCTGACCAGAATCAGTTTTAAAATTTTTGAGGCCAATGCAGATTAAAAAGATGATTAAAATCATGCTATAAAAACAGGGCTGCATTAAAAATCGTTTTATAAGATAAAAATACTTTTTCATGAAGCGGCTCCCTTTTTTATCTTAAGATGCCTTAAAAAGATTGCACCGCCTGTAAATAAAAGAAAATAGATGATTATAAAAACACCGGGGATTGCAGCTGTAATTGCTTCCACGCGGGACATTGCTTCTGCGGCCTGCATGCTTTCTGCGGTGTACATTTCTTTCCCACCCGCCAGAATATTTTCTGCATACGAGAGGGCTGTCCCCGTTGGAAGAACCTCTCCAAAACGCCTTATTCCCCCAGGTAAAAATGAGCCCGGATAAAAATAGCCCGAAACAAAAGAAAAACTGAATATGACTAAAAAAAGTATGATTATTTTTAATGCCGGATTTTTTACTGCTTCGTAAACAAAGGTCTGAAGGCCCGTAAACAGAAGAACACATAAAATCATTTTTATGGAAAACAGAAAAAAACCTGCGGCCGGATTATTGCCGAATTCCGGAAAGTCAAAAATACCTGTTATAAAAAAGAACAAAAGAAAAAGGGAAAAAATAAAATAGAGCGCCAGATTCAAGAGAAAAACAGCGGACAGCTCGGATGCAACCTGTTTTGCCGGGCCTGCCCCCCGCCGCGCCAGCAATACAAAAAATCCATCCGCAGGCCCGGCATAAAACCCATTGCTCACGAACGAAAGCAAAAGAATGTACAAAAGGAGCAGCGAAATAAGAAAGGATGCATAGAGCGAGATCCCCTGTCTTCCACCGGCCACTTTAACTTCGGAAATATTTCCACGGCGTATCAAAAGCTTAATGTAGTTTTCGAAAATACCTGCGATATGTGAATTCTGCATCCTGTAAGAAACATGGTTTTTATCCATATATTCCATCAGCGTAAAAAGGCCGCCTTCGGTATACAAAATCACGCTGGAAGCAAGAGAAGCAACTTCGTCCATCACAACACCAGAAATACCTTTTAGCCCGGATTTTACGTAATACTGAATAATAGAATCATTCTGAAGATAATAAAGTGAATCAACAAAATCAGAAGGAATCACAGCGTAAGCAGAAATTTCATCTTTTTCGAGCGCTTTTTTTGCATCCTCTTCTGAACGGTATTCACGGATATCAAGAACATAGCGTGTATCATCCATGTTTTTAAGAAAAACCATTCCGAGCTTTAAAAGATTATTGTTCTTAGAGCCGGTTACCCCGACCGAAAACCTGATTTTATTTTCTGCCAGATTTGATTTTTTGATTATATGATAGCCCGCCGTGATAATGACAAAACAAAAACAGAGGGAAATTAAAACTGCATTTTTGAAAATCTTTTTAATTCTTTTAAGATTAAGTATAAAATACGAAAACACGCTTATCCCCAGATTTCTTTTAAGATGGATTTAGCATTGCGACCTTTTTTATATTCAACCGAAGCCCCGTCTTTAATGATAAAACAGGTATCGCAAAGTTCAATTTCCTGAATTTCGTGAGTTGCAATGAGGGCTGTCCCCCCTGTCCCGGTAAATTCTTTTAAATATTTATAAATTGTTTCTTTACAGAATAAATCAAGGGATGCGGTTGGTTCATCGAGCAAGAGAATTTCTGGATTATTGTAGATTGCACAGCCAAGCGAAAGTCTTTTTTTCATCCCGCCCGACATTTTTTTTACAGGCACGTCTAAAAATTCATTTATTCCAAGGCTTTTTAAAAATCCTGATGAAAGAGACTTTTCCAATTCATCTTTTTTATACCAGAAATTAAGATTATCCCGGGCAGAAAGTTCTTCTATTAATGATAATTCCTGCGGCACATAGGCTATAATTTTTCTTGAAGCGTTTTTGTCTTTTAAAAGATTTACAGATTTATATAAAAAACTTCCGCCTTTACACGGTACAATTCCTGCCAGAACAGATAAAAGAGTTGATTTTCCACATCCGTTTTGTCCGAGTATTCCGATTATCTTTCCGCTTTCGGTTTTAATGGAAAAATCTTTCAATACTTCTTTTTTTCCATAAGATTTACAAACTTTCTGAATTTCTATCATGATTAAAATAATACACTATTTTGCGCTTTCTTTTAATTTCTTTTTATTCTGATACATATCTTTATCTGCGCGGGCAAAAACATCTTTTAAAAGCTTATCCTTATTAAAATCATAATCAGCAAGGCCGCTTGCAACTACTACTGCATCTGCTTTTTTATTATTGATTACGCTCTTTTTTCTTAAAGCAGAAAGAATTGCTTTTCTGTCAAAGTAATCAGCCCCTATAAGGATTACGGCAAATTCATCACCACCTATCCTGTATACCGGACTGTGACTAAAGAACGAACAAATGATTTTACTTGCTTCGCACAAAAGCTGATCTCCCGCTTCGTGCCCATGCTTGTCGTTCATCTTCTTTAAATTATTTACATCGAATACACAGATAGAAAATGGATTCATAACTCCGCCGGAAATTTCTGAATTCATGATTTCTTCTGCCTTTTCGTATGCAAGACGATTTTTTACACCGGTAAGCCCATCGGTATTGGCCATTTCTGCCGCAGTTCTAAGCTTTTCTGTATATTCTTTTTCCTTATCTACCTGGCTTGTTATATTCTGAATCGCAAAAATATAATGATTCAAATCTCTTTCGAGGGCCGGAACAACATTCATCTGAAAAAATATAGGCTGTTTATTCAGCACTACCCTGTAACGGATAGAAAGATTTTTTCCGGCTTTTAAATCGGGCAGGATTGTTTCTTTCTTCATAAACTCTATAACCTTTGCCCTGTCGCTTACATAAACTACTTTAGGAATATTTTCGATAGAATCTTCAAAAAAATCATCTCCCTCGTGCTGAAGTTTAAACGTTGCAAAATTCGTACTGCCTATATATTCCTTATATTTGAAGTTTTCTATATTTACATAATATACGCTTTCGTAATCGTGGCAGAGCGCATGCATTATTCCTGTATAAGTGACGATATTATTTTTTGCCCTTACTAATTCTTCTTCTTTAAACTCAACTTTTTTCTGAAGCTGAACTAAATCCGTAACATTCTGATAGATTCCTTCTATTCTTATACCCTGAGTATAATTCTTGTCGAGTCTACCTGTTACACGGATATTTTTTGGTTCTTTTTTAGAAGTGTGACTTACGTATAAAAGTTCAACAAGCTTTCCCTTCTTCATCTTGTTGATTGCTTTTTCCAAAACCGGATGATAAGACTTATCTATACTCGCATACCATAAATCATAAAATTCTTCCGGAGTATATTTTTTTCCCTTAAGCCCAAGATAATGTTCCATTACCTCATCGCCGGACATCCTGGGGTGAGAATCAGCTTTCATTTCTATGGTCCATAAACCGGTTTTAGTTTTCTTTAAAACTTCCCTGCTAAGCTGATTTTTCTTTGCTTCATCCATCATAATAATTATAACCTATTATCGATTATTTACAAATTTCGCTTTCGATATTTTCTCCACCCTGAATTTTTCCGTTTTCATCACGTCTAAAGCTGCTCATAAATCTCCATGCATGTTCACAGGTGTGTTCACGGCAGTCATGTCCCTGTCCGCTTATACTTCCAAAAATATTATAAATTTTTCCATCACGGTTTTTAAAAAGCTGCATTGTTAAAGTTGCATCACGAGATTTATCATAAGATTTATAAGTGATATCTCCATCAATTCCCCAGATTTTATTCTTCCAGTTGTCCTTGTCTTCGAGCTTTACGTTGTATTCGGCGGTTGCTCCGTTTAATTTAAGGGCGTAAGCCATTCTGTTTAAACACTTCTGCTCCTGGAAAGGAAGCTCCGGTAACGGTGTGATTTCTCCTCCGGCATAAAAAATCGGAACCGGCTCTGTCGTATTCACTTCTTTTTCTATTTTCCTAAAATAAACATTTTCGCCAATGTCCACTGTTGCATCCATTGGAGCGGCTGCTGCTATACTCAAAGGATATTCCTGAATTAAATCCCAGGTTTTTATTCCGCCCATCGAAAATCCTGTTGCATAAATGCGGCTTTCGTCTATCGGGTATTGTTTTTTAAGAATTTCTATCAATTCCTGCATTTCTGTGGCTGTTGAATCAAGATGATTTTCTACTGTGACTAAAAGAAAATCATGCCTGTGACATATTCTTGCCCATCCCGCCATTATGCTAAAGAAAAAACAGCTGTCGCCGCCACCGTGAAAGCCCAGCACAAGAGGAACTTTACCCTTATCAAAAATCCCTTTGTTATAAAAAGCAAAATATCCTATTTTATGAGTTTTAGTTCCTTTGTCTTTTCCAAAATTATCCGGTGATGTTGTGACTTCTGCAAAATGAGGTTCACGGATAAGGCCGTCTTCATAAAGATTTTCGTCTATGTTAAGCAGACCTGTCATCCTTCTGAATTTCTGTGCAAATGAATAATAATCAGAAGGGATATCTGCCTTATCTTTAATAAGCGCATACTTACATTTTTCTGCGATTACTTTATTGATCTCTTCGGAATTGGAATAAGAAATGAGAGGAATATCATCTGCCTGGATTTCTGGCACAACACTAAGATTTTCTAAAACGCATGTAACAGGTGCAATATCTGATTTTCCCCAAAGGCCATCGCCTTCAAAATGAACAAGACAGTTTCTGGCAATATAATCCGCCGCTTCGTTTTTTCCATAAACAAAAGTTCTAAAGATTGCCCCGCGGATATAATATCCATCTATTTTATTTACAAAGCGATTATAGTTTTTTACACAGCCGTTTATATAAAGTTCATGAATTTTAGAATTTGTGATGATTTCGGAAAAAATATCTTTCGAAGCTGTTTTCCAGTCCGATGTTACAGGATTTATAAACACAACGCTCGAAGCAAAGTCGCCGGCTATTTTTGTAAAACCTTTTTCTGCAGCAAAACTTACCATTTCGTTATCGCTCATCTTTTTTTCTGCAAAAACAAGAAGATATGGCGAAATAAATCCATAATTTAAAATATCAGATAAAAGTGTGCTTTGCGCCTTTGGAACATAAACTGTTGCTTCAAAAGTATTAAAAGTATAAGACCAGAGTGTTTCTCCTTTGAACTCTCTGAATTCCGGTAAGTTTTCCATAAAATCCTCTTACTGTCTTTCTTTGATTTTTTATACTTTTGATAATGATGATGAAGAAACTTTTTGTGTTGTTAAACGTTTAACATATTAAGTATAACCCTTTTTTTCAATTAATCCATAATATTTTTTACTTATATTATAGATTTGTTATATTTTTTTATGATTTTCTGACATTCCTGGCAGCCTGATTGTATTATGATAGATACAGATAAAATAATGATAAGTTATTCGTAGCCGACATACGGGCAAGCCGTCTATGGTACAATAACTTATCAGGCATTTTTGTCCAATTAATTCCAACTTATATGGAGTCACAAATGAAAGATTATATACAAGGTGCTAATCCTTATATGCCGCTTTGGGAACATGTTCCGGACGGAGAACCACGCGTATTCAAATACAAGGGAAAAAAACGCGTATATGTTTACGGGTCACACGACACATTAAAAACTGAATACTGCGGAACAGATCAGGTTGTGTGGAGCGCCCCTGTAGAAGATTTAACCGACTGGAAATGCCACGGTGTATGTTATGAATCTACTGATGGTTCTGTTTTATATGCCCCGGACGTTGTCCAGAAGGGAGATACATTTTACATGTTCGCTGCAGAAAAAAAAGGTTCGTGCATTGTTGTCGCAACAAGTAAAAATCCTGCAGGACCGTTTAAAAATCCTGTAAAAACAGAAATCGGATTTGACCCGGGCGTTTTGGTCGACGATGACGGACGTGTTTATGTTTACTGGGGATTCTGCAAGCAGTACTGTGCCGAATTAAACGACGACATGGTTACCTTAAAAAAAGAAACAATCAAAGAAAACATAATCAAACACACGATTGCACCATGGTCACCAAAAGACAATATGGAAGATCCTGAGGATGCATTCTTCGAAGCGTCTTCTCCTCGTAAAGTCCTTGGAAAATATGTGTACATCTATTCAAAAAGATATTACACAAAACAGCCACAGCTTGGAGTATACGAAGACTGTAACGGATTTCTTTCTTACAAATACAGCGACAAACCTCTGGAAGGCTATAAAGCCGGAGGCGACATCAGTTTAAATGGCGGAGAACTCCTTCCAAACGCAGACGGAACTAAATCTATGAGTTACCGCTGGGGAAATAACCACGGAAGTATAATCAATGTAGAAGGACAGTGGTACGTATTCTATCACCGCCAGACCGGAACAGATGAATTTTCACGCCAGGCAATGCTCGAACCTGTTGATGTTGCAATGGATAAAAACGGCCGCCTCTTTATAGGAAAGATTACATACAAAGATGGTGAACCAGTCTCGTCAGAGCCTGTAGAAATGACTTCGCAGGGTGCACACATAAACGGCCTTGATGCAAGAAAGATAATCTCTGCAGGTTACGCATGCCATCTTTTTGGCGGTAAAAAAGGCGGTCCTAACGGTGGAGCAGGAGGTGCTTACATCAAAGCGGTTTACGACAAAAAAGATTCTATTTCTGCACCAATCGTAGACATCACAAGCGGAATTACAGCAGGCTTCCGTTACCTTCAGTTTGGAACAAAAAGTCCAGCCACAGTAACATTAAATCTTTCTGCAAAAGAAGACCTTACTGTAAATGTCCGCATAGATGATTATAAGGGAAAAATAATCGGCTCTGTTCTGGTAAAAAAAGGACAGAACCTTGCAAAAGCAGAAATTACATCGGGAGTAATCGGAAAAAGAGCCGTTTATTTTGAATTTATTTCTGATTCAAAAGACGTTATCGCCGAATTTGATTCCTTCACCTTCGATTAAACTTTTTTAAGCTTTGATTAAGCTAACGAGCTTGGAAAAATCGTCTATCTTTGCAAAATAACCTTCGTCATCCGGCTTACCAAAACCGTAGGATGCCCAGATAAATGGAACGCCCGCTTTTTTACAGGCTTCATAATCACCCTGGGTATCTCCTACATAGGCCGGTTTCTGAAGGTTATTTCTTTTTATAACTAAAGAGATATTTTCGTCCTTGTTTAATCTTGTTTTTCCAAAGCATTCATAATCAGTAATATATTTTTCAATGCCGTTTTTCTTCATCACAAGTTCTATATAACCGATCTGGCAGTTACTCACAATAAAAATCGGGATTTTTTTACTAAGACTGATTATCGTCTCGCACACGTTCGGAAAAGTTATGTTTTCTTTATTATTTTCTATTTCTTCCTGCTCGGCTTTACAGCAATATTCCATAAGGCGGTCTTTTTCTTCTTCTGTCAAAGATGGAAAAAGATTATCTGCAATTATGTTCATGGGTTTTCCAAACTGAGTTTTTAAAACTTCTGCATTGACGGGTTTAACTTCCGGAAAATATTTTTTTATCTGTCTGTTCCAGGCCCTTGCTACCACCTCTGTAGTATTCCAGATTGTTCCGTCTACGTCTAAAATCAAGCTGTCAAAAATCATATTTCCCCTTTAATTACTTCCAAGAATGTATAATGCCCTGTCTAAAGCGTATTCAGGTTTTATCTGTTCATCTGGAACAAGCATGCGTTCTTTTTTAAGAGAATCATCTGGCCTTATAAACTGCTTGTGCGAAATTGTTCCGCTTATTTTTGAATTAGGAAGGCTGTAATAAATTATATCACCATAAGAACAAGGATTATTTGCACTAGGCTCCCCGACTATTTTTCCAAGTTTACCGTCGCGAACATAAACTGCAAGCATTGTAGCCGAGCTAAAGGTATGACAATCAGTTAAAACACAAAGCTGAATATCAGGATTCTGTTTTGCTTTTTTTGCCGAACCCTTGTAGTGATAATTTCCGGAACCTTTTTTATATCCGTTCTGAAGCTTAGCCTTTTGAGAATATCTTACATAAACAGAATACTCCGGCGGCCTCATCCCAAGAATCTCGAGTAATTTATCGCAGGTATTAGAGTTTCCACCCGGATTTCCGCGTATATCGATGATTACCTTTTTAAATCCTTTTTTTATACGTTCTTCTAAATCCTTACACGCTTTTTGAAAAATTTCATCATCCTGGCAAAGGTTAAAATCAACAACTACAACATCGCCTTTTTCATAAACCGTTGTTCTGTCATAGCCTGCATTATTATTCTTTATCTTTGTGATTTTGAATTCCTGTCCGTTTTCCAGGCTAACCGTAAGATAATTTGCCGGAATATTAGAACTGCAAAGCTTTAAAATTTCCAGATTTTTTGAATACTCTTCAAAATAAAGCTTCTGGGTCATTTCGTTTTCTATTGGAAGAAGATTTATAATCATATTAAAAATTTCTTCCACAGGAATTCCATCAATTTTTTTTACAGGACTTTTTTCTTCGCCATAAAATAATTTATTATCTGAATAATCAAAATCGGCAGAAAAGAAAACCGTCTGATTCCACATCATCCTTGTGTGGCCATCTTTAAAAAAATTTACAAAACTGGCACACGCCATAAAAAACTGCTGAACGGTCATTTCTTTACTGCAGTAAGCCATGAATTTTAGTTTTTCTTCGACATACTCAGACTTATCTTCTTCTAAATCAAAATATGGATGAACGGATTCAATATATTCTATCAGTTTATCGCGGTCTTCAATCACCTGGTCCTTAGATAAAATCTCTGTTAAGGGACGCATTTCTTGAATATCAACAACAGGATTACCGTTTCCGCCATCCCCAAAAACACCATTTACATAACACATAAAAGAAATAACCAGAGCTGTTACAAAAACAAGAACTCCGGAAAGAATTACAATAAGTCTTTTTCTGTTCATACTTCTATTCCCTGATTATTTTATAAACAATTCTGCAATAAAAACTACAACACAACAGATGCTTGCAACAGGTAAAAGCCCGGCCCCAAAGAATGCTGCAACAACACCTGCAACAAGAGCAATTATTCCTGAAATTGGAGAATTTGTTGCCTCTATGATTGCCGGAAAAGTCATTACAGAAAGAGTAACGTAAGGAACATAATACAAAAATGATTTTATAAACTGATTTTTAATCGGTTTACGGATAAGAGTAAGAGGGACAACCCTTATTAAATATGAAACAACAGCTGCAGTTATAATACAAATATAGATGTACGCATTCATTTTGCTGCCTCCTCTTTATTATTTTCTTTATTCTGTTCGTTTTTCTGAGGGTTGTCCCCCTTTACAGGCTTAATGATTGCCAGCACAGATGAGATAACAACCGTAAGAATAATCGTTCTGTTTCCCGAAGAAATTTCTTTTATATATGGAATCTTTGTAAAACAGAAGCTTAATGCAAAACTGACTAAAACACCGGCAAGAATTACAGGATTTTTCTTTGCAGGTGGAATGATGATTGCAAGGAACATACCGTACAAAGCAACAGAAAGTGCACTTACAACGCTTGCCGGTAAAAGATTTCCTGCAATTACACCAAGGGCTGTCCCTATACACCACAAAGGAACAGAAATACAGATTGCTCCGTAATTATAGGCTGGTTCAATATAACCGTCGCGCGCTACCGTAATTCCAAAAATTTCGTCTGTTACCCCAAAACCAACCAAGAGGCGAGCAAGAAGCCCCGTTTTTTCATCAAATCGTTGAGACAGTGCACAGCTCATCAAAAGATAGCGGGCATTAATAACAAAAGTAATAAGGGCAATTTCTATATAAAGCGAAGCAGCTTCTATTCCCTTAAAAAGGGCGTATTCCCCTGCCGATGCAACATTCAAAAGACTGGCAAGAAATCCCTGAAAAGCCGAAAGCCCCGCATTTCTTGCAACAATTCCAAGAGAAAAAGAAACGGCAAGATAACCAAGTCCAATCGGTAAACCATCCCTTACTCCCTGTAAAAAAACATTTTTTTTCATCTATTTTTCCATTGTTCGACAGAACTCAAAATGATTTCCGTCGTATTTTTTGCTCACATACATAGCGCGGTCTGCCATCTGATAGTAATCATCAAAACTTTTGTTTTCTACATCTGTGCAAAGAACAATTCCAAGGCTCACAGAAATTCTTTTTTCGCCCATTTCCGGAATCTGAATATCATCCACATTTTCAAAAAATCTCTGCAGACAGAGTTTTGCATCTTTTTCTTCTACAATTCCAACGGCAAAGACGGCAAATTCATCACCACCAAGACGCATTATAATGTCTCTGTCTCTGAATGTCTTTTTAAGACTTTCCGCAATTTTTATGATTACCCTGTCGCCAACAACATGACCGTAATTATCGTTTATGCTCTTAAATTTATCTGCATCTAAAATACAAAGCATTCCGCTCTTTCCGGTAGAAAGAAGATATTCAATTTTTCTTTCACCGCTTCCACGATTGCTTATTCCGGTAAGGGCATCTGTTTCAGAAAGAATTACAAGATCCCTTTCCATCTTTTTATTTTTAGTGATATCTGCAAACGAAGTAAGAACAACTTTGTCTCCGTTAGAAAGATGTGTGAGTTTTGATTCAGCAATATAGTGAATAAGATTTCCGTTTAAATCCGTTACAGAGAATTCAAATGCATACTTTCCGCCGTTCATTTTGATTTTACGGAGTTTTGCACGGATTTCTTCCTTATTCTCCATATCAACTTTTATAAACAAATCTTCTACTTCGTTTACACTTCCCGAATTTGAAAAACCAAATATTTTTGCAGCTGCATCGTTCATCATCAGAATTTTATTATGCATGTCTGTAGCAAGCATACCGTTACTCTGCATCTGAAGCATTTCGCCAAAAATTTCGTTCTGATTTTTTAATGCAAGCTTTAACTTCTGCTGATACTCAAGTTCCCTTTTTTTATCTTTATCGATTACCCTTACACCAAATAAAACTGTATCAGACTTTTCGTCATCACCTTCTTTTACACTTGCCCAGATAGCCCTGCACCAGCCACTATCCTTAGAAAGAAAATCCTTACTTATTGATTTTGCACCTTCAAGTCTCTGTCTGACCGACGCTCTATTTGTAAAAAGAATCATTTCTTCAAGATAATCAGGATGTACATATTTTTTAAGGGTTTCGCTGAATATCATCTTTGGATCAGAAATATTATTTACAGAATCTTCGAATAATTCTCCACCCTTTATTTTCTGCGGAGGAGTATCAAGCCCTTCAAAACTCAAAAGTACAATGAACATATTTGCGATTGTACTTGTTACCATTTCGTTTTTTTCGAGCTTAAGAAGATTTTCTGTTTCGTGAAAGTCGATTAAAAGATTTTCTTTTTCTTTAGAATTATTAAAAATATAAACAGCAAAGCCCGCAATCATATAACCAAGCGCGCCGAATGGTCCGTCATTTAAAAAGAACTGAAGAAGTGTAAAAACTATAAGGATAAGTGAATAAAATGCTATAACAAGATATCTTTTCTTTATTTCCTTATCTTTTGTTTTTCCATAAGAGACGAGCATATAAATCATAGAGATGGCGTAGTAAGCAATTCCTGTAGTAACCGGAATAAAAAGAAGCGGACCCGGGTAAATTACAAGATTTCTTTCTATGACATACATGCTGCCTGTCCAGAAATTGACAATATTTAAAACAATTGTGACTGCTACAGGTAAAAATGTTAACAAAATGATTTTTTTAGACTGTTCGGTAAAATTTTCCCTATTTGTTTCGACATAAAAAAACCACGAAAAAGGAATAATACAGAAAAAGATGTTTAATATACCTGTTAAAGCCTTAAAAACATTCAAGCCTACTGCTAACTGATGCGAAGCCATAGAACCCCAGAAGGCATCTGTAAGGCACATAAAAGATGCTAAACTAAGATATTTTATGAATGCTTTATCTTTAACCTTGGTTTTTCCCTTATAAAAAGGCTGATACTTTGTACGGTATAAAATTACCTGGAGAATGAAAATACATATAAAATCAATCAAAGTATAAAGTATATCTACCATCTTAAACCTTATAAACTCTGTTCCTGTAGAATTCTATAAGCCTAAAAGCTTTCGGGCATTTTCGTAAAGAATTGCCTGTCTTTCTTCTTCATTCAGATCAAGTTTGTTGAATCTTCCAAGCTCATCTTCGTGATCCCACATCGGGAAATCTGAACCAAACAGGAATTTTTCTACTCCATGCTTTCTAATCATATTGTTTGCCTTTTCTATTGGAAGCTTCCAGAGGGTACTTGATGTATCAAAATAAACCTTCTGTCCGGCAAGATACTCTAAAGAAGCATCCCATTCTGTATAACCGCCAAAATGCGCTGCGATTACGGTTAAATTAGGATGTTTATCTAAGACATTTTTTATTCTCTTTGGGCCCGAAAAATCATAACGGCAGTCTCCCGCATGAACTAATACAGGTAATTTTAATTCTGCCATAGCTTCATAAACATCATCCATTTTCGGAGTATCAATCTGAAATTTCTGAAAATCCGGATGAAGTTTTATGCCTTTTAGACCCGCAGCAGAAATTCGCTTTAATTCTGCTTCAAAGTTTTCGTAATCCGGATGCATTGTTCCAAAACCAACAAATTCTGAATGTTCATTTTTTAAGCCGATTATAAAATCATTTATAGATTCAACCTGCATTGGCTTTGTTGCTGTTGAATGAACAATATATTTTACAACTCCAATCTTAGAACCGCTTGCTAAAAGCTCTTCTACCTTTCCGTGATAAACCATTGGGGCATCATAAAAATCACTGATTGCCTGTGTTGCCTTTTCTGCAATCTTTTCCGGATATACATGTGCGTGAAAATCGATAATCATAATGCTGTATTATAACAAATTATGCCATTCTTGTGAAATAAGTTGTTGAGAATTCTCCGTTATTGAAATAAAATAGAAGAATAACATCTTTGGAGAACTTATATGAATCTATTTGTACTTTACATGGTTTTTTTTGGAGCCTCTACCGTTATTGGTGTTCCAATTCTTTCTTCTTTCCAGACAATTCAGGTAAAAGGCGACACCTTTGGTCAGTGGCTTGAACATGTTGATACAACTATCATTCCTGCCGCTTCGGCCTTTGTTGTAATTTCAGTAATTGTTTATTTTGTCATGCGTCCTTTAACAAAGCTTATCAAGGAAGCAGAAACAAGAGATTTATCAAAGGAAGAAATATTAAAAACACACAGAATATTAAAAAACGTTAATAGAATTTCTTCGATTTCTATCTTTTTAGGATACTTTGCAGGCAACGGTGCTTCTATTTTTATAAATTACCTTATGGGTCATATCCAGTACACAATTTATGATTACTGTACTATCTTTGTATTAATTCTTCTTTATGCCTTAATCGCTGTTGAATACGCAGTAAACTGTTTTAATGCAATGGCACGTAAGCAGCTCACAAAGCTCCGCATTCATTCCACAGAAGGCATCAAAACAAAACGATTTACCCTTTCTCTTGGTAAAACCATTACAATCGTAGGATGTTTTGTTGGATGGCATGTTTACTGCTCAGGATACGGTACTCAGAGAAACGGCTGGGATCAGATTACATTCCTTCGCTATGCAACACAGGCTCTTGGTCAGAGTATTACTCTTTCCATCCCGCTCTGTTTTATGATTTTAAGCCAGCTCAGAAAGCGATTCTATCTTACAATCAATCAGATTCACGCTCTTAGAAAAGAAGGAGACCTTGCAACACGACTCGATATCGGTACTTTCGATGACTTTGGCCTTGTAATGTCCGAAGTAAACTCCCTCATGGATTCTTTAAAGAATTCCCTTTTAAATCTTAAAAATGAAAACGTAAGGGTAGACTCAGGTGCAAAGGATTTGTTCAACGTTTCCGAAAACTCTGCAGCAGGAATCAATCAGATTATTGCTACATTCCAGAAAATGACAACCGAAAACGAAGAAAAAGACAAGCTTCTTGAATCTGTACAGAACAACATCAACAAATTAAACGAAGACGCTGTAAAAATCAGTTCTTCTATGGAAATACAGGCACAGGCCGAAGAAAAGAACGCCGAAGAGATTACGGATATGGTAAACAACATTCGTGCCATCCAGGAATTAATCGACAAGGCAACAAATCTTTCGAATGTTCTTTCAGAAACTTCTAACCTTGGAACAATCGAAGTTAATAAATCCCGCGTACTTGTAGAAAGTATTACAGAAAAATCTGTAAGGATGAATGAAATCATTCAGGTGATTTCTAAAATTGCTACACAGACAAACCTCCTTGCCATGAACGCCGCAATCGAAGCTTCTCACGCGGGCGAAGCAGGAAAGGGATTCT
Source organism: Treponema sp. (assembly GCA_016286365.1). Taxonomy (GTDB): domain Bacteria; phylum Spirochaetota; class Spirochaetia; order Treponematales; family Treponemataceae; genus Treponema_D. Next base: position 118,717 of record JAEESN010000002.1, on the reverse strand, counting down.
CGGTTGTAGCAGACGAAATCCGAAAGCTTTCTATTTCTACACAGAATTCCGTTCAGAACATCAGCGACCTTATTACAGAAATTACAGAATCTATTGAACAGGGTTCTCAGAGTATGAAAGATACATCTAAGGCCTTCGACGAAATTAAGAACGGAATCCAGGAACAGTCATTGGTTGTTGATAACATTTCAAGAACTATGTCGGAACAGTCTTCCGGTGCTGCAAGCGTCCTTGATTCAACAAGCCAGATTTCACAGCAAATTAAAAATGTAAACGACCTTATTAAAAACCAGGCTTCTTATACACAGGAAATCAAGAGTGGTATTGGTGATGTAGTTGCCCTTTCTATGCAGGTAAATACTGCCATGAGGGAATCAGAAAACGTTATCCAGGATTTCTACGGCTCTATCCAGACTGTAAAAGAAAAGGCTGCAGAAAACCAGAATTCCGTAATCACAATTACAGACGAATTACAGAAATTCACTCTTTAGAAAAGATTTTTCGAAGATTTTATTTATAGGTTTGAAAAAACAAAAGGCGTTTGCATAAGCAAACGCCTTTTGTTTTTATCTCTATAAAATTTATATCTGGAACTTATCTACAACATCCTGGATTCGTTTTTGAACCATTGTTGCAATCTCTAAAGAACGCATTTCTTCGTATTCTGCAGGATAAATCGGTTTAAGATAATGAACCTGAATCACATAAGGCTTTGGCATATTTTTTTCGAATACGTGATTAGAATTTATAAGCGCAACAGGAAGGATAATTGATTTTGCTCTTAGCGGACTTTTAAACGAACCGCCGGAAAATGGAAGAAGCTGTTTACAATCATCTTCGTAACGGCCTTCCGGGAAAATCATATAGTTAATTTTATTCTTTAATTCTTCTGTAAGCTGATTTACCGCAATCATCATGGACTTCATGTCGTTCTTTAAAAGCGCAATAGAATTAACGAGCTTACACATTTCCCTTATAAAATGACGTCGGGCTGCAAAACCATCTACAATTACACCAAGCTTCTGAGGGAAACTCTTCCACAAAACAAGGGCATCAAACTTTTCCTGATGATTTGCACATACAAAAAGACCTTTTTCGTCCGGAATATTTTCTTTTCCGTGAACCTCGATTGCAAGGTTACTCTCTTTCATAAAATAATCTATAATTCGCATGCCATATGCATAAGTTTCCTCACGTGTATACTTCTTTGGATGCTTACACATATACACCATCTTTGGATAATATCTGATTATGGTTTTTAAGTTCTTAAGAATTGCTAATCTCAAAATTCTGGAATGATTATTCTTAATACGCTTCATAATACATATATTTTAACAAAAAACAGAATTTATTTCAAATAACAGGAATTTATATATCCTTTTTGTGATTAGATTTGGCGTGGCAAAGAATATGTTTTTATTTTAATTTCTTTTTTTCTTCTGCGTAATAAAAAATCAGGATTACGACCATGTAAATCAGAATGTCGATAAAGTCGAAGGTGCCAAAGCGGGGGTCTATGAGCTGGACTAACTCTATTCCAAGCGACAGGAGGGCCGCAAAACCGAATTTTATACGGTTCGGTATGATTGTAAAAAAGGTAAGGCAGAACGAAAGTATAAAAATAAAGTTGATTAAATAACTCTGAATGTATAAATAAAAAGGAACCTTCATGAAAATCTCGTAAAAACCAGACTGCACATCCTTATAAAGGGAAAACAGATAGGTCTGAGAAAGGTTCCTTAATACATATGACTGTGTTATGTCGTGGAATAATACATAAAGAATCGCACCGATTACAAAATATATTATTCCACACAGTATTCTTTTTTTATATAACATCAAAAATCATTTTAACAGATTTTTTCTATCTGCTCAAAAGATTATTCAAACTTTTTACAAAGGCTGCCGGTTCCTTTAATTCTACTCCTGCAACTAAAAGTGCCTGATCAAGCAATACTTCAGATACATCTGCAATCAAAGCATCATCCGAAGAATCCTTGATTTTTGCAACAACAGGATGGTCTCCGTTTATTTCGAGGATTGGCTTTAATTCAGGACCAGACTGTCCCATTGCCTTCATCATCTGAATCATCTGGTAGCTTGGATCATTTTCGTCTACAACAATACATGATGCACTGTCGCCGCTCAATGTCTTGGAAAGTTTTACTTCCTTAACCTTTTCGCCAAGAGCTTTTTTAATTTTTTCGACAACAGGTTTAAATTCTTCTTCCTTCTTTTTAGCCGCTTCCTTATCGCCAACTAAATCTTCATCAGCACCGGAACGGTTTACGGCTTTAAGTTCATATTCGTTCTTGTATTTTCCAAAGCCCGGAATAACAATATCATCAATATCATCATCCATAATAAGAACTTCAAAACCTTTGTCTGTATATGCCTTTACCAGCGGATTTGCACGAAGATTCTTTTCATCCGAACCGCTGATGTAGAAAATAGCCTTCTGATCGGCCTTCATTCTCTGAACATAATCTGCAAAACTTGTATAATTTCCGTCTCCTGTTCCAGAAGCATCTGTAGATTTAAAGCGCACGATTTCCGAAATTTCATCGCGGTTTGCATAATCGCTGTACAAACCTTCCTTCATAGGGCGGTTAAAGTTCTGAACAAACTTATTCCATTTCTCTATAGCTTTCTTTTCGTCGTCGCTTCTCTTAGCTTCTTCTGTTTTTCTTGCCTTATCTGCTGCTTCTCCCATCTTTTTAAAATCACCAAGGAGTTTTTTTACGGAAGATGAGCGGATATTTTCGAGAATTCTGTTCTGCTGGAGGATTTCACGGCTTACGTTCAATGGTAAATCTTCCGAATCGATAATACCACGAACGAAACGAAGGTATGCAGGAAGAAGTTCCCTGTCATCATCTGTGATGAATACGCGTTTTACATAAAGCTTTAAGCCGCTCTTGTAATCAGCCTGGTACATATCGAACGGAGCTGTCTGTGGAACGTAGAAAAGTGTTGTATATTCCTGAGTTCCTTCTGCATGAGTGTGAACATAGTGGAGTGGATCCTGTCCGTCGTGGCCAAATGTCTTATAGAATTCGTTGTAATCTTTTTCTTTAAGTTCACTCTTAGGTCTCTTCCACAAAGCAGAAGCGCTGTTTACCTGGTCAATCTTGTTTTCGCTTCCGGTTTCTTTTCCCTTGTCGTCATATTTTTTCTGTTCGTAGTGAAGGTAAATAGGGAATGCAATGTGATCCGAGTATTTTTTAATCAGTTCTTCGATCTTCCATCTTGAAGCAAATTCTTTTGATTCGTCGTTAAGATGCATTTCGATTGCAGAACCGCTTAATTCAGCCTTGTCAAAACCATATTTTTTAGCAACTGATGAATCCGGTGCAACTTCTTCTATATCGTATGAATTAGTTCCGTCGCTCGACCAGTGCCAGATTTTTCCGTCGCCGGCAGCCTTTCGTGTATAAACATCGATTTTTTTTGCAGCCATAAATGCAGAATAAAAACCAACACCAAATTGACCGATTAAATTAGAATCTTTAGAAGCATCTTTACTCAGCTGCTGAACAAAGGCTTTAGTTCCGGATCTTGCAATAGTACCAAGATTGTTTGTTAAATCTTCGTCTGTCATACCGATTCCGGAATCCTGAACAACGAGTGTAGAATTCTTTTCGTCAAACTGAATATCGATTCTTGGTTCAAATTTGATTGATTTAAATGCGTTGTCCGAAACAGTAAGATACTTTAACTTGTCCAGCGCATCCGAAGCATTGGAAACAATTTCCCTTAAAAAAATGTCCTTATTAGAATAAAGAGAATGGATTAATAACTGAAGAAGCTGATTAACTTCCGTCTGAAATTCATGTTTTGCCATGTGTAAGCCTCGTTTTTTGATTTTATTTTAAAGATAATAAAAAAACTTGCCTTTCGGCAAGTTTTTTTACGAATCATTTATCTGTTATTTCCAATTAGTCATCTGCTTCAGGGAACATTGCGTCGATTTCTTTTTTATAAATCTCGTTGATTCGGAAGCGCATGATTTCCTGTTTTGCCGAAAGTTCAACGCCAACTTCAAAATCCTTTGTGATGAGCGTAAACTTGTTGATTCTTTCGAACATCTTAAAGCCAGTCTTAGAGTTGATTAAGTTACTGATTTCGTTTTCGTAAAGCTTCTGAATCACTTCCGAATGCAAAAGATTTTCGTAAGTATCATACTGAATACCGTTTTCTTCTGCATAAGTCTTAACATCATCTTCGCTTACAAGGATGAGCGCTGCTAGATAACGTTTATCCTGACCAAGAACAACTGCTTTTTTGATAAAGCGACTTTCTTCGAGCTTCATTTCGATTGGTAATGGTTCAAGGTTTTCTCCACCACGCAAAACGATTGTATCTTTAATACGACCCTTAATCTGAAGTTCATTGTGAATAGTCATGATGGCAAGGTCACCTGTGTCGAGCCAGCCTTCCGGATTGATTGCTTTTTCTGTTAAATCAGGGCGGTTATAATAGCCTTTCATTACTGTAGGACCTTTAACCTGTAAAACACCTTCCTTACAGCGACCCAAAACAAAGCCGTCTGTAGGGTCAACAATTCGAGTTTCGATTCCGCGGATTGGTGAACCGATAGTTCTGAAAATCGGGGCAGCAATAGGACGAACTGCAACGATTGGAGCAGTTTCTGTTAATCCATAACCTTCTACAAGCTTAACACCGATTGCCCAGAAGAATTCATCAATTTTTGGAGGGAATGCTCCACCACCTGCAACACCCGCACGGAAGTTTTTACCAAGCATAGCCTTAATCTTTCTGAAAACAAGTAAATCACCAAGCCAGTAAAGAGGCCAGAGTAAAAGCCATGGAATAAAGAATAAAACCCACCACAGTGGTGCACAATAAGCAGAGAAACATGCGTTTTGTTTGAACATTTTTCTGTGCATGCGTTTAAGAAGTGTTGCAACTCCAACAAAGAAGTTGAATAAATCATTTACAATTCCGCCTGTCTTACGCATCTTTCTTGTAATACCGTCGTAAACAGCTTCGAAAACGCGTGGTACAGCTGGTAAAACAGTAGGATTCATTTTTTTCATATCTGCCAGAAGAATTGAACCGATGGGTTTTGAATAACAGATTGATCCACCCTGGCAGAAAACAACGTATTCTACTTCGCGTTCAAATACGTGCCAGATTGGAAGAACAACAAGACCAACATCACCAGGATTAAGATAAATACGCTCAGGAATTTCATCAAGCTGTGCAAGGAAGTTTTTATGTGAAAGCACAACACCCTTTGGAGTTCCGGTTGTTCCCGAAGTAAAAATGATTGTAGCAGTATCTTCGATTGAACCTTTTTCAAGTTCCTCTTCTACCTTTCCTTTGTTTTCGATTCTCCACTTCTGTCCATCCTTCATAAGATTATTAAAATAAAGAAGTGTTACCTTGTTATCCTTTGCCGCTTTTTTTACATCATCCTTAATTTCTGATTCAGGTTCAAAAGCGATGATTGTCTGAACACAAGGAAGCTTATCTTTAATAGAAAGAATTTTATTAACCTGAGAATTATTTTCTGCAATTACGATTTTACATTCTGCGATGGAAAGAATTTTTTCAAGATCCATGACTGTCGCATCACAACCACGTGGAACGTCAATTGCACCAATAGACATAATTCCAATATCTGCATGCTGCCATTCAGCACGGTTATCGGAAATAAGACCTATATGATCTCCTCTCTTTACACCAATGCTAAGAAGTGCTGCACCAAAATCCATGGCATAAGAAAACATTGTTCTATAATTAATAGGCTCAAATTCGCCGTTGCTTACTCTTTTATATTGAGCATTTACTTCCGGATATTTTTCCGAAACCTCTTTAATCATTTTAGGTACAGTGTAATTTGAATCAAATACCATAATAATTCTCCAGTATGTCTCCGATAAAAAATGAATGACATTTTTTAAAATTTTGTAAAGATAAAAATAGTATATACGGATTTTTCCCGCTTGTAAAGTTGTAAAAACAAAGGATAAATTGTACACTATTAAACTAACAGGCGTTAGTTTCCGATAATTTAAATATGAGTAGAAAAAATATTTCGCAGGAAAAAATCATCCAGTCTTTTTTAGCAAGCGCTTTTGAAAAAGGAGCAGGAGCTACATCGCTTGCAGATATTTCGGACAGTCTGGAAATTAAAAAAGCTTCATTATACAACCACTTTGCAGGAAGAGATGATATTTACGAAGAAACCTTAAATCTCTGTAAAAAAGAAATCGGTTCCATCAGCTTTCTTTCTGATAAGGTAATCGACTCAATCAAAAACAATAAAACTTCCCTGCTTCCTCTTTTTAAACGCCTTGTTACAAGATTTTTTAACCTCTACGAAACTGAGCCTCTTTTCCATATGTACGTTTTTGTACGCTCGGAACAGTATTTTAATTTAAATGCCCTGGAAATTATAAAAGCCGAAAACGAAAAAATTACCGACGACATAAGAAAAATTCTTGCAGCCTTTAGCCAGATAGAAAAAATCACGCTCAAAACAGAAAAAGAATTAAAGGAAGCAGCATCCTGTCTTGCAGCAGTTATTATTGAACAGCGGGATTTATACATTTCTAATAGAAAAGAAGTTGTTCGCCAGAATCCAGAAAGCGGCGCGGGAACACTTTTTGCACTTCCTAGTGATGACGAAGCACTGGCGGGGACATTTAAAATAATTGAATTTATTTTAAAATATATGTTATAATAAACTAGTTTCTTCTTTGTTCTTCTATATAAATATATTTTTATACAAAAAAGAACTGTATATGAAAAAGTTTAAGAGTTTATCATCATCCTTATTTTCTCGCCCCCATTTTCTGTCTTTTTGTCTTTTTCTTGCATTTTGTTTTTTAATTTTTTCATGCAACGTTTTTTCACCCTCAATTCGACATTATCTTTCTAAATATTCGCAGAATATTATTGTAAAGGATTTTATTCCGGCTGGAGACTATCAGATAGATAAAAACGGAAATTTATGTATTCCTTCGGAAGGTAATAATTATTTTACTCTTTTCTATGCTAATCCGGCCGATCACTCTTTTCAACTTCAATATTTTGATAATTCAACTCCCTGGACCGTTATCGAGGGAGGGGAACCAATTTCCTATGACTCTTTAACATTTAGTGTGAATAATAAGGCTGATTTAAATTACTTAAATCTTTTTTTTGAAGAATCAAGCCTTAAGAAAAAAGAAAAAGACGGAGATACAAAAGTTTCTTTAAATTTTAAATTAGTTGATAGAACAAACGGTGAGACAATCGAAAAAACTCTTTCTTTTGTAATTAATACCCCTCCATATATTTTCCAGGGAGAACCTGTTTTTGGCAGTTTAGGAACGCAAGCTGTCCTTTGCTTGAATTTTGCAAAATACTCTGATAATCCAATTATCTGGAATGATTTTTGTACACAGGAAAACGGAAAAACTGTTTTTGTAATTAAAATAAATAACGAAGATTATAAATTTGAACTTAATAAAAGTAACGATACTATTTTATATATTGGGTCAAATAACTCAGGAACTCTTTTAACAGAAAATCATAATTCTATAGTTCTTAATACAGGAATTTTTACACAAAATTCAAATTCCATTTACTTTGCTTTCGACAGTGATATTTCTTCTTTTACGGTTATAGCAGAAGATTCTGCAGGCTTAAAAGTTGAATATAAAATTAATTCTTCCTCCTTTGAAAAAATTCTTTACGTTGCCAACGTTCCTAAATCAAGCAATCATTCCGGTTTTATAAAAGACCCTGCTAATTTACAAAATGTTTTAGACTTTTTAAAAGGTAAAAACGGAGAATGGACTATTAGAATTATGGAAGATTTAATTCAAGACTCATCTGACTCTCATTTTGCTTCCATAGATTTGTCGACGAATTCCGATTATCCTTCTACAATCACAATTGAAGGATACAATGGTATAAAAACAATTGATGGAAATAAAAAAAGCTCTATCTTTAAATTTACAGGAATTACCGGCAAACCAGATTTTACAGTTATATTAAAAAACTTAATAATGCAAAATGGAAAGCAAAAGGAAAACTCTGGTCTAGCACATGGTGGTGGAATTTATTGTATACATATGAATTTAAAAATGTACAATTGCGAAGTCAAGAAAAATTCTACACCAAGCTGGGGCGGAGGATTATACTTTTCTATGGGTTCCCTAGAATTGAATAATTGTAAAATAAATGACAATAGTTGTGCAGATGAAGGGGGAGGTATTTTTTCTTATAATTCTTCTTTAATAATATCTAATACAGAAATTAATAATAATTATGCTTCCTCTACCGGTGGAGGAATTTATTATAAAATTACAGATACTAACACCTATATTTCCCGCTTAACTAACTGTACTATTTCAAAAAATACATCCGATGGTGATTGGGGCTATGGTGGTGGTCTTTATCTTAAAGACTCATACTCTTCTTTTAATACTAAATTTTATTGCACCAATTGTTCAATAAATAAAAACAGCTCAAAAAATAGAGGTGCTGGATTTTATGTTTATTCCATTAAACTAATTTTATCAACTTGTAGTATAAAAAATAATTCAGTTCGTGGTCTTCCTTCTTCTGTAAGTAATGCAGGTGCTGGTATTTACTGTACATCTTTAAACTGTTTACAATATACTTCTGATACTCAAATAGAAAACAATGAACCTGGTAATGTTTTTGTTGAGAATTAAACATTTCAAACTTTAAAAAACTCCTCTAAAGTGATACAATAAATGAGTTTACATTAATAACATTTTTGGAGTTTATTTTATTAAAAAGTATGAAATTCTTTAGACGCTTCCTTTTCTTTCTTTTTTTATTTACCTGTTTTTGTTTCTCTTCGTGTGAAATTTTTGAACCATCTGTTCCTGAATATCTTGATAAATATTCCAGTACAATAATGATTAAAGACATAATACCCGAACAGGAGTATTATTACGACAAAGACAATAATTCTTGCAGCCTTTAGTCAGATAGAAAAAATCACGCTCAAAGCCAATAAGGAAATCCGCGAAGCAGCTGCATCAATCTGTTCCATAATCCTCCAGCAGCGTGATTTTTACATTGCCAACCGCAAAGAAATTGTCCGCCAGAATCCCGAAAGCGGCGCCAGCACCCTTTTTGCCCTTCCTACCGACGACGAATCCCTTTCTGCCTCTATCAAACTTGTGGAATTTGCACTCCACGGCATTATAGCCTGATTCAGATTTAGTTTTTACATGATTTAAAACTCTCTTAATTCCAGCTCGATTGTTTGAACAGCCAAATATATTGCACAAATTTATAGAATAATAATCATTTTCGTTCTATAATATGAGTAACATTCATCTTTTGCTTTATTTCGATTGAGTTTTTAAAACAAAGGACAAATAAAAAAAGTGTTTCGTCTTAAAAAGTTTTATAAATTTCTCTTCCTCTCCACCGTAATAATTCTGTCCTTTTTTTCGTGCACAATTTTTACTTCTTCTATACCCGATTATCTACATAAGTATTCAACGGAAATACTATTAGGACAGTACAGACCTCTTGGAGAAGGACAAATAGACAAAGATGGTAATTTCTGTATCCGCTCAGACAGCGATTTTTCTTTCGAAGTTTATTTTACAAACCCGGGCGCTCATCACTGTTTTTTTCAGTATTATGATCCTCTAGAAGATAAATGGCAGGATATTCCAGAAGATAATTCTACTGATCCGAAAACTTTTTATAGAGAAGACTATAGTGAGCCTCTAGGAAAAACAAAAATAACTTATAATAAAGACTACCTGAGAAACTGCGAAAATAATGACACCCGAGATATATCTCTAAAAATCTCATTTTTAGATGAACCTATTCATGCTCTTAATCCCCTTGGAGATGGCGGCCGAACCGATCCCTTAACAATTTACTGTACAGTAAACACACCGCCGGAGATTTTTGAAGAAGAACCCTATATTGGAGAATATTATGATGATGAAGGATTAAAAAACAGCGTTTTATGCTTTAATTTAAAAAAACCTTCAACCTGTCCACATATTTACAAAGACCTTGCAGACGATAACGGAAAATGCCACATCAAAATAAATAATGTTGATTATACTTTTAGTGTAAACATAAATAACAATACCTTTACTTTTGACAATTCTTCTTTTTCGCAGAACAGTTCTTCTTTTTCAAACTTAAATTATCAAAAATTACCTGCTTTCCAGGCAAAAGATATTCCTGTTTATTTTAATTCAAAAAAAGAAACCAACACTTTTAAAGTTTTGATTACAGATCAGCATGGCCTTCAGACCTCATACTCCGCTACAACACTTTCTACAGGAAAAGCAAAATTAAAAAATGCAAAATTTGAAAGAAACGAGGATGAAATAACACTTTCTCCGGAATTTGACCTTATAAATAAAGATGGAACACAATTAATTCAAAAGGCCGGTTTCGTAACCATTCACTATAAACTTAATTATGAATCAGAGTGGAAAAGCAAAGATTTTACTGCAGGGGATACTCCATCAATAAAATTTTACATTCCAGGCGGTAATGTACAATTAAATTACTATCAGACAACAAACAGCCATGATATAGATTCCAGTGACACAGAAGAAAAACTGATTCCAGGAGAAAATAAACTATATGTAACAAATGGAGATACAGACGATGCTTATATGGGTGGCTCTGCTGATCATCCTGCAAGTCTTACAAAAGTCAGAGATTATTTAATAGGAAAAACAGAAGAATGGGAAATATCTCTTGAAAAAGGAGATTATGTTGCTACAGAAAACGATATGACAAGTGACAGAGAAAACAGTCAGAGTATTAAAACCCTTCTGGTCTTCTCAGGTCCTTCTAAAGTCACAATAAAAGCTCCTTCCGACACAGAGCGCGCAATACTCAATGCTAAATCTTATGGCCGTTTGATTACTACAAAAACAACAGAACTCGAAATAGAAAACGTCAATTTTACCGGTGGAAAAGCGGATAATTCAACCGGCGGCGCAATCAAAACAACCAGAACTCTTAGCTTAAAAAATAGTGACATATATAGCAACCAGGCAATAAAAAATGGTAATGGTACAGGACATGGGGCCGGAATCTATATCAGTTATGGAAATCTAAGCTTAGATAGCTGTAATTTTTATGATAACGTTTCCACAAATGGACAAGGTGGCGCTCTTTATATGACGGGTACGGGAGTAAAAACTCTGACTGTAACAAGTACAACAGTTGGAAACCTTGATAATCCTAATAAAGCAACTATGGGCGGCGGTTTTTATCTGAACTTTCCAACAGCCGGTTCAACTATTTCGTTTAAAGATTCTGTAATTGGTTCAACTACAACAACAGGTGAAAATTGGGCAAATGAATCCACTGTTAAAACTAACGATGAATACGGCGGCGGAGGCCTTTATTTTAATTCTTCGCTCACATCTAACCCTGTTCAGGTTACCTTTGAAAATACAATAATTTCTAAAAACAAATCTGTAAGAAATGGTGGCGGTATTTACTGTACAACTGGTTTTGTGCTTACAGAAAAGAATAGCAATAATTCTAAGTTTACAATTCAAAATAACTATACAAGTTATGATGGTGGCGGTATTTATCTTACAGGTTATTCAAATATAAATTATGCCACAATTAAAAATAATTCCACAGACACCAGCTCTGGTCGTGGTGGCGGAGTATTTATTACATCAAACAGCTTCTATTTTAATAACAAAAACAACGGACTTATTAATTGTAATATAACCGGAAACTCTGCTTATGACGGAGGCGGAATTTTTACACGATCCTCATATCTTATTACTGGAATCACTCTAAAAGAAGATGGTACTTTTACAAACGGCACAACGGTTTCTGGTAATAGTAGTAGTCATACGGAAGATTTCCATCCTACTGCAGGTATTTGTTGTGCATATAACTGTTCTGTATCCGGATTTGAAATCACTTCTAATAATGGATGTGGTCTTTTCGGATATAATAATCTTTCGGTGGCAAATTTAATCGTTTCGGGCCATACTTACACCAGCAATGGCAATGATCACGGTTTTGGAATTGCAACCAACTACGATCCCGATAATCAGAGAAATTTAACCTTATATCTGGAAGACGGCAACACACCAAACAATCTGAACATACAAGGTAATAACTGGGACATATTCTTCTTCCCGGGCCGCATTAAAGTTCCATTTAATAACACAACTACTTTTAACCTTGGAATTAAACTTAAACCATTTACAAGTCTGGGGGAAAACACAATTCTCCTTTCTGCTAATACAACTAAAGAAAACACCGCAAAAGCATTAAATTATTTTGATTTTAGTAATTCCTTATATGATACCTGCTTTGTCCTCGACACAGGCCTCCTTTCAGACAATCCTTCGGACACCTCGCAAAGTTATAATCTTAAATCACTGGAAAAACAAAAACACGCACCCGGGTATGATTCAACTTCTTTCCAAAACCTCATCAATGCTTTATCTTCTAATGCTTCTGAATCAAACCCTGGAATCATATGGTTTACAGATAATTATGAATATACAAAAAATACAGATTCTTATTATAAAGAAAATTATTCTCCTGCTGTATTTGATAATACAACTTCGAATAACCGTAAAAAATTCATCATCTTTGGAAACGGAAAGTCTTACAATGCAAACAGAGATTCTAGTCATTTTGGTTCTGCAATATATGCAGGAAAATATAACACCATAGAAATAAGAAACCTTACAATATATGGTGGTTGCTGCATTCCTTCTACTCTTAATCATGTAAATGATTGCCAATATGGTGGTGGTATCCTGCTTGCAGAAAACAGCAATGTTATCCTGAAAGATAAATGCATTATAGGAAAAACTACCAGTAACATTACTGCTCCACCAAATTTAAACTATGCTGCCAATGTTGCTACAAAAGGAGGTGGTGTCTATGTTTCTAAAAACGCTACCTTTACAATGCAAGGTGAAACCTGCATAAGAGAAAACTGTTCTAATAAGGGATCTTTTGGTTTAAGTACAGGAGATGGAAGTGCCATCTATATAGATTATGGAGGTACTGTATATCTGAAAAACGACGGCTCAAAATGTCCACAAATTTTATATAACAATTGTCAGGATTTCGGAACAATATACTGTGAAGATGAATCATCTTTATACATCCAGAGTACAGAATTTGCTAATAATAAAGCTAAATATGTACCCGGTATCTTTTTTTACAGCGGAGCATATTTTTATAATCAAACTACAACAGAAAATAAAATAATAATGCACGATAATATATCACAATCTGATACACATTACGGTGTTAATATTCATTGTCAAAACGGTGTATATATAAATGGCATCGAAGAATTTTTCGCTAATATGGATTTATCCAACACAATGACATTTATAGATTTTATGCTTCCATCAGAATTTTATATAATATCTAATCCAACAAAACAATATCTTACTAATATTAAAAACACTATCACTTCCACAAGTACATTCACCCTTGGAGCAGTTATTCGTCCAAATAATCATTCTGAAATAACATGTAAAAAAAGCTTCTCCCCTGATGACGAATTATACTTTGACGATGATTATATCTTTGAAAATTGGGTCTTTGTCCCGGAAAATTAAATAAAAGATTTTAAACATATTTAAAATTTTTTCTCTAAAAATGGTCCGAAATCGCGTAAAAAAGCACTATTAGGGTATGAACTTTTTTCTTTTGGAGGAGGATTTAATATGGCTAATGAAAATCGAGAAATTAAATCATCGCTGTTCGCGGATCTTTTTGCAGATGATGAACTTGTTGGGAAAAAGAATTTTCTTTCACTTTACAATGCGATTCACGGAACGGATTTAAAGCTTGAAGATACTGTGCTCGAGAGAAAGACTATCCCACAGAATATTTTCAGGAGCGTTTATAACGACATCAGCATGCTGGTGAATAATAAACTCATTGTTTTTATTGAGCATCAGAGTACGGTTAACGAAAATATGACGTTCAGAATGATGGAATATTTTGTGCATATTATGTACGGGATAATTCCAGCTAAGGCAAAATATAAGCAAAAGTTGTTTAAAATCCCGAGCCCTGAGTTTTATGTTTTTTTATAATGGGAAAGATAAACTTCCTAAAGAACAGACCTTAAAACTTTCAGATGCATTTATTGTTCCTCAGGAAGAACCGTTTTCTGAGGTGACCGTAAAACTTATCAATATTCAGAATGGGGTTGCAGAAAGTTTGCCTGTTATAAAAAAATGTGATATCCTTAAGCAGTACTGCGATTTTATAGAGATTATATACAGGCTCCAGATAACAGAGAATGCAGAATCCAAAGAAGCAAAAGCAAAATTACTTGAAAAGGCAGTAAGGGAAGCAATCAAGAAAAACATCCTGCCAGATTATCTTAAACGAAAATGTACGGAGGTTATCAATATGTTTTTAGATCCATATAACTATGAATTAGATTTAGAAGTCCAGAAAGAAGAAGCCTTCGAAGACGGTATGGAGAAAGGCTTGTCCGCAGGTGCAAATAAAAAGGCTATTGAAGATGCTATGATTTTAATACGAGATTTTAATGTTTCTCCAGAAATTGCGGCTCAGAAGATGAATGCTCCTCTAGACAAAGTTTTAGAACTTGCAGAAACAATAAAGAAATAATGGAGAGGGGCAATTATGAAAAGATATTATAGCTTTTTATCACTTTTAGTTTTTTTTGTATTTTTCTTTACTGGATGTTTAAACAATCAGGAAAACACATCAGAATGATGCCAGACACAGCGCTTTCCCAATACGTCAATTTTAGTTTATTGTGATGTTGACGCTGGTCTTCTTTGATGTTATATTCAAAAAAATGGAGGATGATTATGGATACAAAGAATAATAATTCCCCTGCAGAAAAAAAATCAAATACCGGAGCTGTAATAGCTGGTTTACTCACAGCATCTGTTTTGGCTTATTGTGGTTATAAGCTTGTTGATAATAAATTGAAAAAAACAAAATACGAATCAGATCCTAATAAAAATGTATAAAATTAGAAATAACCTTATTTATGGCTTTCATGGCTGTGATCAATCTGTTTGTGATTCTCTTGTAAATAATCGAAGAAAGAAATTAAATTATAGTGAAAATCAATATGACTGGCTTGGAAAAGGCATGTATTTTTGGGAAAATGATAAAGAAAGAGCATTAAAATGGGCAGAAGATTTAAAAAAACACAAGCAGAATAATAAACAGAAAATTACTAACCCAGCAGTTTTAGGTGCAGTTATATGTCTGGGTAATTGTTTGGACTTTACAGAACAGGATTGCCTGCAGAAAGTTAAAGAGCATTATCAGAAATTAAAAGAATTAGGGATTGAGTTACCTAAAAATTCTGGTGGTAAAGATTTATACAAAAGAGAGTTGGATTGTTTTGTAATTAATTCTTTTGTCCAATATCAAAGAGATGAAAATCACGTTTCTTATGATTCAGTTCGTGGGGTATTCTTTGAAGGAAATGAGATATATCCTGATTCAGGTTTCAGAGAAAAGGATCATATACAAATAGCTATAATTAATCCAAATTGTATCAAGGCCTTTTTTAAACCTCGACAAAATGATGAGTCTTTTTCTGAAGTATAAGGTTTATAAATAATTGTCTGTTTGAATTAATTCTCTCCCACACAAATTTTTTTTAATTCTTTTTTTTCGCTTTTTTCGGTATCTTGATGTATAATATATTAATATGCAGGATATTTTGAACGATGTTGAATACGAAAAATTCAGGAAACTCATTTACGACGAAAGTGGAATAACTTTTTCTAATACAAACAGATCAATCCTGGACAGCAGAATCAAAGAAATGCTCCGGGTAAAAAATCTTGAAAAGCCTGAAGATTATTATGCACTTGTAACTTCTAACGCTGAAGAATTAAAAGTCATGCTCGATTCTGTCACAACAAACCTTACCCGCTTTTTCCGCAATCAGCCGCATTTTGATGCATTCATAAATTATGTAATTCCAAAGGTGATTGAGCTTAGAAAAGCATCCGGTTCTTCCGACAAAATAATCCGTATATGGAGTGCAGGATGTTCAACAGGCGAAGAGCCTTACACAATCGCAATGATTCTTAAAGAAATTCTTCCACCTGATTTTTCTTTCCAGATTACTGCCTCGGACATCTCCCTCAAATCGCTCATGGTAGGGCAGAAGGGATTTTATGCTGATGCAAAAGTCGAAGGTGTTCCTGCTGATTATCTTACAAAATATTTTACAAAGGTGGACGGCGGCTATCAGGTTAAAAAAGATTTGATGGATACTATCCGCTTTGACTATCATAACTTAAAAAACGATTCGGGACTCAGAAATCTTGATGTAGTTTTCTGCCGCAATGTACTTATTTATTTTGATGAACCTGCTCAGCGTGCTGTTGTTAATAAATTCTATGATGATATGGCAAAGAATTCATTCCTCTTTATTGGACATTCAGAGTCTTTATTTGGAATGAACACTAAATTTGAATTTTTAAAAACTGACTGGGCCTGTCTGTATCAGAAAAATGAATAGAGGTTAAAATGGATAAAATTTCTGTAATGATTTGTGATGATTCTGCCTTAATGCGGAATCTGATCGGAAGAATTATAAACGATATAGAAGGATTTGAGGTTGTCGGAAAGGCAGAAAACGGTCAGGTTCTTCTTTCCATGATTGATGAAAAAAAGCCGGATGTAATCCTCCTCGACATAGAAATGCCTGTAATGAACGGCATTGAATTCTTACAAAAACGACGTGAACTTGGTCTTGATATTCCTGTCATCGTTCTTTCGAGCATCACAACAGAAGGTGCTGCCGTTACAATGCAGTGTCTTGAACTTGGTGCTACAGACTTCATCTCTAAACCGGGTGGAACTTCCGTTACTTTAAAAATCAGCGATGTTTCTACAGATATAGTTGATTATGTTGCCTCTTACGGTCGTGTTCATGCGCTCTTACACGGAAAAAAGGTTCCCGAAGCAGAATATTTTATCCAGCAGGCTAAGCTTAAAGAAGCAGAACGTTTTGTAATTCAGAAGAAGGGCGAAGAAGCTGCAAAAAAAGCAACGGAATCTGTTTCAAAAATCCTTCCTTCCGACCGTTTTATGGCTCCAAAAAAGAAAGAGCCTGTTGTTATTGTTCCTCAGAAAGAAGGCGGAAAAATCGAAGTAATTGCAATCGGAATTTCTACTGGCGGTCCGAACGCTTTAAGAGACATGTTCAAGGATTTAGATAAAGACATAAAACAGCCGATTCTTGTTGTTCAGCATATGCCGGCAGGTTTTACAAATGAATTTGCGCAGAGTCTTGATAATATCTGTCCGCTTGATGTTTCCGAAGCTAAGGATGGAGAGCCTTTAATTGGTGGTCACATCTATATTGCTCCGGGTGGAAAACACATGATGGTTGAACACAGGGCTATTTCTAATGTAATCAGGACAACAGAAGATCCTCCAAGAAACGGACACAGACCATCAGCAGACGTTCTTTTTGAATCTATTGCGAATATCTACGAAAACAGGGCTCTTGGCGTAATCATGACAGGTATGGGACGCGATGGAGCTGTAGAGATAACAGAAATGCGTAAGAAAGGGGCATGGACTCTTGGTCAGGATGAAAAATCATGCATTGTTTACGGTATGCCAAAAGTTGCCTGGGAAATGGGTGGCGTTCAAAAGCAGATTCCTCTGGAAAATCTTGCCCTCCAGATTAACCGTCTTGCCCTTAAGAATGAATTTTAATTTCCTTTAAGCGCATTGTGCATTCAATCACACCATTTTTATTTCCAAGCTCGGAATAAGTGTCTTTTAAGTTTAAAAGAGCATCAGCATAATATGGATTGAGCGAAAGTGCCATTTCGAAACCTTCCGATGCTTCTATGTACATTTCTTCCTGGAAAAAGCATACACCCAGAAGGTTCCATAAGTGTGCGTTTGCATTATTCAGTTTAAGCCCGTAATTACAGTAATAAACTGCTTCGTTTAAATTTCCCATGGAAAGACACTGTGTTGCAAGAGTTTCTATTACTTCTTCGTTTTCGGGATTAATCTGAAAAGCTTGAATGAGTGCTTCCCTTGCGCTTTCGTTTTCGCCTGCATCGCGGTATGTAATTCCAAGGTTGTACCACAAAAGATAGTTATTTTTGTCTATTGTGATGGCTCTTTTAAAACATGCGATTGATTCTACATAGTTTCCGCCGGAAGCAAGAATTATTGCCTGGTTGTTCAGTGTGTCTGAGCGTTCTATCATTTAAAAGCCTCCGGAATCATATTGTAAAAAAGTTCATAAATCAAAGGAGCATCTTTAAGAAGAGCGCAGTTATCTTTTATCAGTCTGATTCCCTGTTCTGCTGCTTCTTTTATGCTTCCCGATTTTTCAAGAATACCAATGCATTCTTCCACTGCCGCTGAATCAATTCCTTCTTTTCCTGCCTGTTCCATCAGCTTAGAAAGGATTTCTTTGTCGGCCGGATTTTTTTCTATATGAAGGAGGACAGGAAGGCTTTTTTTACCTTCGACAATGTCATCACCTCTTTTTTTACCGGGATTTCCAAGTGTCAGATTCTGAACATCATCCAAAATCTGAAAGCCAATTCCTATATCTGCACAGATTTCTCCGGTTTTATCTGCATCTTCTGTTTTTCCGCCTGCAATCATCCCGATTTTAGAAGCAAGGCTTGCAAGAGTTCCTGTTTTACATCTTACCATCGATTTATATTCTTCGAGGCTTGGGAAAATCTCTTTGTTTCTGTGCCAGTAAATATCCATTGCCTGCCCAAGGTGAAGACGACGAAGTTCATTTGTATATAATTTATAAAAGATGAGTTTTTGTTCGTCTGTAAGATCCAGTGTATTTATGCAGACAGGCGCCTGGAAATATAACCACGATGCACAGTTGATTGCAGTATCCATTCCGTATGTGATGTGGGCTGCAGGCTTTCCGCGGCGTAAATCGGCAGAATCTTCTATGTCGTCGTGAATCAGGCTTGCTGTGTGAACAAATTCTACAAGTGGAGTTAAATCATAGGCTGTCTGCTCGCTTACGGCATTTTTAGAAGTAGAAGATGCATATTCGTAGCAGAGGATTAAGAGAAGAGGTCTCCATCTTTTTCCGCCAAGGTCTACAAGGTTTTTATTCGGTTCAATCAGGTTTTGTATATATTTTTTCTGAACAGCAGAAGAAAGTTTTCCAAAAGATTCAGCCTGCCACCCGGGTGTAAAGTCCATGTTCAAGGCTTTATTCAGAGAGTCTTCGATTTTGTTAAGCCTTTGTGTAAAAGAATTATTCATACATATTGAGTATATAGAAAAAACTGATAAAAAACAAATTTTTAAGTTCTCTCTCTTTGGCTCTCCAAAAAACAGCTTTAGACTTATACACACAAAATCCCCGATTTTCCACTTAAAATCCACAAGTTATCCACATTTTTTTTACTTTTTTAAGTAAAAAATCTATGTCAAGTAGTTTTTAAAAAATAAATAAATTTTTTTAATATTTGTTAAAAAATCGTGTAAATCCTTATAATATAAAAAAATAGGTGAAAAAACACTGTTTTTTCACCTTATATCATACTTAATACTGGTCTAGTTTTGTATAGATAAATTCGGGCTTATCCCCGACTTATCCACATTTAATCCACTTTAAATTAACCTAAAGAAACTTCACCGTTTTCGTTAATTGCAAGGATTGATTTACAGCCTGAACATCTGAATCTTCCAGATTTTGTAGCCCTGAGCTTTTTGGAACATACAGGACATGAAATTACAAGAGGGAAGATTGAAGAAGTGCTTACAGTTCCTTCGGAAAAGAATGCAATTGCTTCGTCTGCAGTATTTTTGATATTAAAGAACTGAGAGAATCCGAGAAGCTGGAATACTTCGTATACTTTTGGCTGTATTTCTAAGAGAACAACATCTCCACCTTTAGGTTTTACCATCTTTAAGAATACAGTAAAGGAACCGATTCCGGTAGATGAAACATAATTGAGTGAAGAGCAGTTGAAGATGAGATTTATATAACCTGCTTCGATTACCTGTGTAACTTTCTTCTGAAAGTAACTTGAGTTGTAAGTGTCGATATATCCGCTGAGATAAATGAAAATTCCATTCTGAACGCCTTCTGCCTTTCTTAAATTGATGGCGAGGCTGTCGTCTTTTTCATTATCAAAACCAGGGATTACTACGTTATTATCCATAAAATTATTCTAACTCCGCAACGTTAAAACGCAATTTTTTTTAAACAATTTTTATTCATAATATGATACAATATATTAGATATTTCTGTCAAACTGTTATTAACATTATTGGTAGGAAAATTTAAATTAATTAGGGTTTTTTACGATAATATATATATGAATAAAGCTTTAAAGTTAGTAGTAATGTACATTCTTTTTGCACTTGTTTTTGTAGTGCTTGGAACTGCCTTTTATTTTCTCTTTCTGAATGTTTTGAATTTCAGTGCAGGGCAGAAAATGCTCTTTTTTAATAAGACTTTAGTATTCAAATCTTTTATGTATATATGCACATGTCTTTTGGTTATCATCTGTCCGTGCCTTGCGTATTTCCGTATAAGACATAGAGGTGGAATAATCCAGCTTTTATTTTATATAGGATTATGTGTTCTTACCTGGCTTTTACTTCTTCCTCTGTGTTTAAAGGGCGCTCAGTCTGCGGGAGTTTTTGAAGCAAGTAAATCAAGTGATCACGTTGTTACTGCAGGATATTTCCGGGAGACAGAAAACAAGGTTTATTATCTTACAAAGGATTTAAAGGCAAGTGAACCGGGCTCTTCTGTAAATGCCGTAATCATAGATACTGATGATAAGGGTGAAATTAAATTTGAGCAGGTAAAAAGTACGCCTGATTTTCCTCTCTTTAAAAATGCAGAGCCTTACAGCGATATCCTTTTAAAACAGAGCTTCAGTAATTCTGAGGATTCAAAAACTTCTGCCTTAAGTGCCCTGAGTTTTAAGGATTTTCTGATGCACGCCGGCGAAGCTAAAGCTAAGGGCGGAACTTTCTGGCTTGGATTTTTGAGCTTTGGACTTGTTTTGTGCTGTGTTTACGGAATCTCCCACATGTTCGACTGGAAGCTTGTGAACGCTTCTTTTGTGATTTTATTTTCTGGATTTTTTATTGTAATCAATACTTTGTATTATGGCTCTGCTTTTGAAAAGATTAAGGCCTGGGCTGCCGGAAATGGATTTATATCTTCCTTCTCCGATAAATTTGACGCACCGCTTTTAGTACTCTTTAATCTGTTCTTCAGCGTTGTTTTCCTGGTAATCGGAATAATCAGGTGTTTTAAAAAGAGTTCCGCAGATGAGGATTAAGGGGGGAAGAGTATGAAAAAGGTCTTAGGTATATTATCGTTTTTTTTAGTTCTTGGATTTGCGGTATGTGTAATAGCAGGCTTTTGTACGGGGCTGCCTCCTGAGGTTACCGTGTACGGGGCAAAAACCTATAAGTTTTTAACGGGCATGGATTACTTTCTTAAGTTTTTGCCCGCTATGGTCTTTACAGGCTTTGCGGTAAGCTGCTCTGTGCACTTTGGCCATAACTCAGAAGGGGCTACCAGACGATTCAGTCACGCCATGCTTAAAAGATTCGAGACTGTTATGATTGTTTCGATCATCGGTGTGGCTCTTTTGACTCTTGCAAACGAAACATTCGGCCTTATGGTAAACCGCAGCAAAAACGAAATCGTAAACAGACCGAAAATCATTAAGGAATATATTAAGGTTGGAAATCATTTTTACGAAGAAGGCTTTTATTCACGTGCAGCCCGCTATGCAGACGCAGTTTTAAAGCTTGAACCGGATTCTGCAGAAGCAAACGATCTTAAAAACAAAACCAAGATCATTTTAAATCATCAGATGGTAAAGGCTCCTAAAATCAATGCCGCTACTGCAGAAGTGATAGAAGATAAAGACACAAAACTCAAGCTCGAAGAAGAAAAAATCTCGCAGGCTTATCAGTGTCTTTTAAAATCACGCAAGGCATACGAAGAAGGAAAATGGTTTGATGCACATTACAACGCACAGATGGGAATTAAACTCACTTCTTCTAAGGATCCTAATCTTGCAGAATTAAAACAGCTTTCGGCAAAGGCATGGAATAATATCACAGAGGTTCACAACACATCTAAAACACAGGCCCAGCTTGATTATGCAGAAAAATGCGAAGCTTATATGGCGCTCATCCAGGGAGATGACATCAAGGCATATTATTTATTCAGCCGTCTTAGTAACAAATCTCTTGAATTAAGCCGCGACCCTGATGTTGTTTTCTATCTTGATGTTTCTAAAAAAAGCGTAGAAGAAAAATATTTTTTTATAGATGAAACTTTAGAACTTGCAAGTTTTGAAAGTGCAAACAATGTTTATTTTATTTATAAAAATCCTGATCTCACTCAATCAATCTTCTATTTTAAAGGAATGACTGTTGTTGAATCTACAGGATTTTCCGTTCAGTACCTAAGAGATCTTTCCATCATCACGCTCGACACAGAAGGCCGATGGCTTAAAACAATGCACGTTGATTATGCAAAAGTTTTACCTGTTGCCGCTGCTAATTTTGATGAAAAGACTAAGAACGAACTTGGAATTGACGAAAAAACTGATTACATTCCATACATCCTTCTAAAATCTATTGGCAGGGATGATGAAGGAATGGTTTCGGCTCCGGAATATACTTTTGCAACCGGTGTAAAGGAAGAAAAATCTGATTCAATCCTCTATCCTGTATCTTTTGATTTATTCAAGATGATTGAAGATTCAACCGGTAATCCGAATGCAATTTCTATGAGCACGCTCTTTAAGATTGTTTCGAAAGTATCTATGTTTGGATATTCTACCGAGATGTACGGACAGAATCTTTTGAACAGACTCTTATATCCTGTTTTCCTTCTGTTCCTCTTTATCTGCATGGCTTCGTTCGGATGGAATAACAGAATTGGTGAAAGTCAGTACTTTAAGTTCTCGTGGGTATTCAGTTTTCCGTTCATGATTTTCGGACAGCTTTTATTCTTTATGATGATGATGTTCCTCTTCCGCCTTTTGAATTATGTACTTTTAGGATTTATAGGAGCAACCGGAGCAATTTTTGCAGGACTTGTGATTTATCTTCTGGCTTTCGTCTGCGCATCGGTTTACTTTATTGGTAGACGTTCTGTTTAGTTTGTATTAAAATACTACTCTTGTGGAGTGTATTTAAATGACTTTAGAATTGCTTGATAAGGCTATCCGCCGTGTCCCTGATTTTCCAAAACCGGGTATTTTATTCTATGACATTACAGGAATTCTCGTTAATCCGGATGCATTAAAATTTGTAACAGACCAGATGTACGAAATTTATAAAGACTCTAAAATCGATGCGATTGGGGCTGTAGAAAGCCGCGGTTTTATTTTTGCATCTCCTTTAGCCGAAAGACTTGGCATTCCATTAGTTTTAATCCGCAAAAAAGGTAAATTACCGGGCGATACATACGAATGCAGTTACGCCCTTGAATATGGTTCTGCAACTGTAGAAATCCACAAAGCTGATGTTCAGAAGGGACAGAAGTTTTTAGTTGTAGATGATCTGATTGCTACAGGCGGTACGCTCGCTGCAAGTAAAAATCTGATTGAGCAGGGAGGCGGGGAAGTAACTGATTTCTTCGGTGTAATCGGTCTTCCCGAATTAAATTATCAGAAGGTTTTATCACCATGCAAAATCACCACTTTGATTAATTACAGTGGAAAATAAATTATACTATAAAGAAGGATAAAACTTATGATTAAATTACCTGCAAAATATAAATCAATATTAAACACAAAAGAAACAGAACATGCGATTGTCGCAATAAAGGATTTTTTTCAGCTTGCCCTTTCTACAGAATTAAATCTTACCCGCGTTACAGCTCCTCTTTTTGTTGGAAGTGGCCGTGGTATTAATGATGATTTGAACGGTGTTGAACGCCCTGTATCTTTTCCTGTAAAAGCTTTGAACGATTCTAAAATGGAAATCGTGCAGTCGCTTGCAAAATGGAAGAGAATGAAGATTACAGAACTTGGTATGGAACCGGGCTTTGGAATCTATACAGATATGAATGCTCTCCGCCCTGATGAAGATTTGGATCCTATTCATTCTATTTACGTAGATCAGTGGGACTGGGAAATGGCAATCGATCCTAAAGACAGAACTGTTTTCTACCTTCACGAGATTGTAAAAAGAGTTTACAACTGTATTAAACGCACTGAATTCTTTATCTTTGACAGATATCCAAAGATTAAGCCTTGCCTTCCAAAAGACATTAAGATTCTTTATGCTGATGACCTTCAGCGCCAGTATCCAAAGCTTACTCCAAAGGAAAGAGAAAATAAGGTTTGTAAGCAGTATGGTGCTGTATTTATTACAGGTATTGGTGGAAAGCTTGATGACGGAACTATCCACGATGGACGTGCGCCAGACTACGATGACTGGATTACAGAAACAGGCGACGGACACCGCGGTTTAAATGGCGATATCCTTATCTGGAACCCGGTTTTAAACTCTGCGTTTGAACTTTCTTCTATGGGTATTCGTGTTAGTCCGGACAGCCTTAGAGCTCAGCTTAAAGAAAGAGGAATGACTGAGCGTGAAAAACTCGAATTCCATAAAAAGCTTTTAAGCGGAAAACTCACTCAGACTCTTGGCGGTGGAATCGGACAGTCACGCCTTTGTATGTTCCTTTTAAGAAAGGCTCACATTGGAGAAACACAGGTAAGCGTCTGGACCGACGAAATCAAACAGGATTGTAAAAAAAGAGGAATAGTTCTTCTTTAAAAAATTGCCTGGGATTTGGGATTTAGATTATGCAGAATGAATATCAGTTTACAGGAGCAGAAATAGAATCTCAGATTCCGGCTTTGGTCTCTAAAAAGATTACCGAATTTTCCATTCACGACGACAAAATTGCCTCAGACAAAAAACGTGTATTAAAGATTTTAAATCTTTTAAAAGAGCATGCGCCCGAGGTGTTTGTTTCTTTCTATATAGAGGCGTCTGTTTTAGACCGCGAAGTTATTGCAGCTTCGGAAGGACTTTTTATTTCTTTTGATATTCCTTTAAGGTGTACGAGTAAGGGTGGCAAAATCCTTTTTGATAAAAAATACTATGCGAATAAGGCACGGCTTTTAAACGATAACGGAATTGTTTTTGGATTCATGCTTTTTTATGCTCTTGATGATTGCGATACCTTAAAAGCTTATATGGAACGCCTGGATTTTGCAGTACAGCAGTATCCTAATCACATTGATTTTCCCGAGCTCGAAAACTCTCAGAACGAAAAGACCGAGGCAAAGGTTACGGGGCTTTTTTCTGCAAAGGAAATCCGTTATGCTCGCGATGTTTCTTTTGCCTGTAAAACTTTTTATTCTTTCGGGCGCGCAGTTCCATGGTTTTTGTCGGTTCTAAAACCACTTCGAATCTATCCTTCTAAATTTTTTGCTGACTTTGCTGAATGGCAGAGATGCAATAACTGTGATTTTAAAAGCGGATATACTCCGGAAAAAGAAAATCATCCTGCCATAGAAAAAATGCAGATTCTTTTTACGAACGAAAAATACGAGGAAAAATCAAAAAGTGAATATATTGTTTTAGTTGATGACATAATCAGACTGAATGGAGCAATGTCGCGTTTGACCGGAGAAAACATTGAATCTGTAATAGAAACTTCTTATAATCCTGATGATTTATTCAGTCCCGAGGTTTTAGATCTTGAATCCTTTATAGAAAACGTCTGCATGGAGCATTGTAAAATAAAAGTCTTTGCGGGTGGCGAAGGTCCTGATTTTATAGTACAATAAATAGAATGAAGAAGAATTTACTGCTTTTGTCAATCATTCATATTTTCCTCACTTTTTCGCTTTCTGCGCAGGATAAATATAAGCAGATTAACAGTTATTCGGTTGATGTGCTTTATGAAAAACTCCGCAGCGGAGATAAGGATGTTTACGAAGCAATAAATCAGAAAAAAATAAATCTTAATAAAGAAAATCTTTTAGGCTATACGCTTTTGAGTTATGCCGCAATCGATAATGAATATGAACTTGCAAAGCTTCTTTTAAAATCCGGAGCTAAACCTGATGCAGGATTGAACTTTCCTCTGTACGAAGTGTGCTGGGCTTCTGAAAAACCAAAAAATCAGAATGATATGATAAGGCTTTTGATTTCGTACGGGGCAAATGTAAATAAAAAACAGAAAAATACAAACGACACTCCGCTCATGGCTACGATTAAAAAGCAGGGTGGGAAATATGCAAAGCTTTTAGTTCAGTATGGTGCAAAGGTAAATGTTTCTAATTCTGATGGCGAAACTCCTCTTATTCTTGCAGTTGATTATTATTCAAATCTGATTGATGTGTCTTTAGTTCAGTACCTCATAAGCGAAGGTGCCGATGTAAATGCAATCACTAAAAAAGGAAATACAGCGCTTTCGATTGCGGCTTACAACGGACTTCCATTAATCCTCAGAATCCTTCTGGAAAACGGGGCGGACACAAGAGTAACAAAGAAAAATAAAAATGAAATACCTGTTTTGAATGCCTGCTACAACGGAGAAATTGAATGTGTTTCTCTTCTGATTCAGTACGGGGCAGACATTACAATAAAGGATTCTTACGGAACTTCGGCTTTGATTATGGCCTGTATTTCTAAAGATAGTCCCGAGCTTGTAAAACTCTGCATTCAGAAGGGCTGTGATGTAAATTATGTGGATCCTTCGAGCGGATATACTCCTTTTATTCTTGCTGCAATATGGAATCATCCTAAGCAGATGAAGGTTTTGTACGAAGCGGGTGCAAACATCAATGCAGAAAATCCTGATGTTGGAAACACTCTCATGTTCATCCTTTCTAATGGTATAAAAGAACCTAATCCGCCTTATTATCCGGCCTGCGAGCTTGGTGGTGCAATCTGTGCGATTGAACTTGGGATTAATGTGAATGTAAGAAACTCACGCGGTGAAACTCCAAGAACTTATGCAGTAAAATATCTGAATAAATCTACAAACGAACAGAAAATTAAGGAATACTGCCAGATTCTTGATATGATTGCAAGAAAGGAAAATAAATTCCCATTGATTTATACTTTCCACGAAGCTGTAATCTTAAACAAAAGTGATGTTGTAAAACAGTATCTTTCGAATACAAATCTGAATCTTGAAGAAACCGATTCCGACGGAAAAACCGCCTTATATTATGCCAGACGTTTAAATCACGAAGAAGTTGAAAAGCTTTTGAAAAACGCCGGAGCGGCAAACTAAATGTCCGCAACTAAGAAAATCATTCTAAAGACAGAAAAAACTCAGCGACTGGACCTTTTTTTAAGGGAAGAACTGCCTTCTAAAATTTTTTTGAACAGGGGGGACAACCCTCGGGGTAAAGATGATTTTTTTGACAGGGGGGACAGCCCTTCCAATTCAAAACTGCGCAGGCTCATCATTTCTGGCAGTGTGAGTGTAAATTCGCGTGTTGTAACAAGGCCATCTTTTGAACTTCGCGGAAAATCGGAGGTTTGTGTTTTATTCGATAGCGAAAAGTTCTTTTACGAAAAAAAGCCCGACGATATTCAGTTTTCTGTTACAGATGATACAGTCCTTTTTGAAGACGATGATTTAATCTTTTTGAATAAACCCGCCTTTTTCCCGGTAGAACAGACTATTACCGGTAAGAGGGATAACCTTCACGATGCGCTTGTTGATTATTTATGGAAGAGAAATCCATCGCTTAGAAATCCGCCTTATGCAGGTATTATGCACAGGCTTGACCGCGAGACATCCGGTGTAATTCTTTTTACAAAAAACCGGCCTGTAAATAAAATCATCCATGAGCTTTTCGAAAATCATAATCAGAGTGATGACTTACAAAAAGAATATTTCTGCGTTGTAACAAAGGCTCCGGGGGCTAAAAGAGAAATCAAACCTGGAGATAAGTTTTCTGTAGAAAAATACATGGGGCGAATCTCTTCTAAAAGTCAGGCTGCTAAGTGGGGCGCGTTGGGTAAGGAAAAAGGCGGTTTATATTCGCGGACAGATTTTGAAGTTATTGATGAAGGAAAATCAGGTAAAGATGATGTTTTTTTGATTAAATGCATTTTGCACACGGGAAGGACTCATCAGATAAGGGTACATTTGAGCGAAGAAGGGCTTCCGATTTTGGGAGATGAGCTTTACAGTGGAAAAGATTTTGAAAGAATATGCCTTCATGCGGCAAGGCTTTCGTTTAAGGCCGGTGAAAAGTTTTATGATGTAAGATCTGAACTACCTGAAAAATTTAAGGAATTTTTTAAAAAATATTGACGTTTAACTGTAGAAATCAGTAATTTAAAAGGTGATAAATAATTAAGGACAGGTGAAAGGCTTTGGAAGAACAGAATAAGAAAGCAGAAGATCAGGCTGAAGAAACAAAAGAAGCACAGGCCGAAGATACTGCTTCTGGTGAAACTGAAACAACTGCAGATGCACAGAAGACAGAAGAAGCTGGAGAAGAAGTAAAAGAAGAAAAAGAGCTTACTCCCGAAGAAAAAATCGAAGCTCTTACAAAAGAAAATGCTGATTTAAAGGATCAGCTTTTAAGACGTGCTGCAGATTTTGACAACTACAGAAAGAGAATGCTTAAAGAAAAGCAGGATACATACGATTATGCCAATGCAAGTCTTTTAGGAGACTTACTCGACAGTCTTGATAATTTTGACAGAACACTCGAAGCGGGTGCAAATGCAACTGATGTAAAGGCAGTCGTAGATGGTATTAAAATGATCAACGGCAATCTGGTAAAGATGCTCGAAGATAAATATGGACTTACGGCTTACGGTGCAGAAGGAGATGAATTCAATCCTGATATTCACGAAGCAATCGGCCGTACGGAAGAAGAAGGTGCCGAAAAGGAAACTTTGAAGCAGGTTTATCTTAAGGGATACAAACTTAAAGATAAGGTAATCAGACACGCTAAGGTAATGGTAAGCGTACCAAAAGCGTGAGGAATAAATAAAAAATTAATTAAATAAAGCCGGGTAGTGAAATACCTGGTTGTCAAGGCACGCTACGCTTAAAGCCTTGACAACCGGTTTAATTGCGCTACCCGGGAGGATAGCGCAATTATGGGAAAGATTATTGGTATTGACTTAGGAACAACAAACTCTTGTGTAGCCGTAATGGAAAACGGTGAACCTGTTGTAATTCAGAATGCAGAAGGCGGAAGAACAACACCATCTATTGTTGGTTTTACTTCTAAGGGAGACAGAATTGTAGGTGCTCCTGCTAAAAACCAGATGGTAACAAATCCAAAAAATACAATTTATTCTGTAAAGAGACTTATTGGTCACAGATACTCAGAACTTCAGGGAGAAGCAACAAAGCTTCCTTATGCAGTTATAGATAACGGTTCTGACTGTCGTGTAGAAGTAGAAGAAAACGGAGCAAAGAAACAGTATTCTCCTCAGGAAATTTCTGCTTTCATCTTACAGAAGATGAAGAAAACTGCAGAAGATTATCTTGGTCAGGAAGTAACAGAAGCTGTTATTACTGTACCGGCTTACTTCAACGATGCTCAGCGTCAGGCAACAAAGGATGCAGGTAAGATTGCAGGTCTTGATGTAAAACGTATCATCAACGAACCAACTGCAGCTTCTTTAGCATTCGGTTTTAATAAAGATCAGAACAAAGAAAAAACAATCGCCGTATACGACCTTGGTGGTGGTACATTCGATATTTCTATCCTCGAACTTGGCGACGGTGTATTCGAAGTAAAATCTACAAACGGTGATACACATCTTGGAGGAGACGACTGGGACCGTGTAATCATCAACTGGTTAATAGACGAATTCAAAAAGGATACTGGAATTGACCTTTCTAAAGATCCTATGGCTATGCAGCGTCTTCGTGAAGCAGCAGAAAATGCAAAGATTCAGCTTTCTGCACAGACTTCTACAGACATCAACCTTCCGTTCATCACAGCGGATAGCACAGGTCCAAAGCACTTACAGAAGTCTTTGACACGTGCTCAGTTTGAACAGATGACAGAAGATTTATTCGAAAGAACAAAGGAACCTTGCCGCAAGGCTCTTGCAGATGCAGGAATTACTTCTGACAAAATCGACGAAGTTCTTTTAGTTGGTGGTTCTTCTCGTATGCCAAAAGTTCAGGAAGTTGTTAAATCAATCTTTGGTAAGGAAGGAAGCCGTGCCGTAAACCCTGATGAAGCTGTAGCAGTAGGTGCTGCAATCCAGGGTGGTGTACTTGGAGGAGATGTAAAAGACGTTCTTCTTCTTGATGTAACTCCACTTTCACTTGGTATTGAAACAATGGGTGGTGTTATGACAAAACTTATTTCTCGTAACACAACAATCCCTACAAAGAAGAGTCAGATCTTCTCTACTGCAGCAGACGGACAGACAGCAGTTTCTATTCATGTACTTCAGGGTGAACGCGAAATGGCTGACCAGAACAGAACACTTGGACGCTTTGACTTAGTTGGTATTCCTGCCGCACCTCGTGGAGTTCCTCAGATTGAAGTTACATTCGATATCGATGCAAACGGTATTGTTCACGTATCTGCTAAGGACCTTGGAACAGGAAAGGAACAGCACATACAGATTACTTCTTCTTCAGGCTTGAGCGACGAAGAAATCGAAAAGATGGTAAAGGATGCAGAAGCAAATGCAGCATCTGATAAAGCTAAACGTGAAAGTGTTGATGCAAGAAACGAAGCAGACAGCTTGATTTATGCAACAGAAAAATCTGTAAAGGAACTTGGAGACAAGGTTGACGGTGCAGAAAAGCAGAAGATTGATGATGCAATCGCTGCCCTTAAACAGGCACTCCAGGGTGACAACACAGAAGAAATTAAGTCTAAGACAGAAGCATTAAAACAGGCTTCTTATAAGATTGCAGAAGAACTCTACAAACAGCAGGGTGCACAGGCCGGAGCACAGGGCGCAGGTCCAAATCCAAACGACGGTGCCAGCGGTGATGCAGGTTCTAATGCAGGCTCATCTTCCGGCGCTTCCGGATTCAACAAAGGCAATGCCGACGACGTTGAGTACGAGGTAAAAGACGAAAAGTAATGCCTAAAATCGAAAATCCGTTAAAAAGCGGGCTACGACAGTAGGCCGCTTTAGGATTATCGAAAGAACGGCTCAAGCGCCGAGACTATGCGAGGCAGCCTAAAATCGAAAATCCGTTAAAAAGCGGGCTACGACAGTGGGCCGCTTTAGGATTATCGAAAGAACGGCTCAAGCGCCGAGACTATGCGAGGCGCAATGGAAAGATTTATTTTAGGATTATCGAAAAATGGCAAAACGTGACTATTATGAAGTATTGGGCGTAGAAAAAAATGCAGATCAGGATACGATTAAAAAAGCTTATCGTAAACTGGCTGTAAAATATCATCCGGACAGAAACCCGGGCGATAAGGAAGCGGAGGAAAAATTTAAGGAAGCGACAGAAGCTTACGAAGTTCTTTCCGATGATAAGAAACGCCCTATTTATGATCAGTACGGTTTTGCCGGCCTTGACGGAATGGGGGGTGGTGGCGGTGCCCAGTACTCTCACGCCTTCCACGACTTCAGCGATTTATTCGGAGGCATGGGCGGCGGCTTTAATGATATTTTTGACAGTATCTTTGGCGGCGGCTTTGGAGGAGGCTCTTCCAGAAGAAACGGCGGAGCTTCTACAGGCGCAAGCTTAAGATACGATCTTCACTTAAACTTTAAGGATGCCGTTTACGGTACTTCTACAGAAATCCATTTTAAACACAACGAAACCTGTGATGTTTGCCACGGTTCAGGCGGAGCTCCGGGTTCAAATAAAAAGACCTGTCCGACATGTAACGGAATGGGTCAGATCAGACAGGGAAACGGATTTTTCTCTATTCAGCAGACATGTCCAAACTGCCGTGGAAAAGGCACTGTAATCGATAAGCCTTGTACAAATTGTCGTGGAACAGGTATTCAGGAAAAATCAAAGGCAATGTCGCTTAAGATTCCAGCCGGTGTTGATAACGGAAAACGTATAGTAATCCGCGGGCAGGGTGATGCCGGTGAAAACGGTGGACCAAGCGGAGATTTAGTTGTTGTACTTCACGTTGAAAATCATCCATTCTTTGAGCGTTCGGGTAGCGATTTATACTGTGCTGTTCCTGTAACAATGGCTCAGGCTGCTTTAGGCTGCGAAATCACTATATCTTCTTTGGACGATAAAAAAGTTACAATCAAGATTCCGGAAGGAACTGCAAACGGTAAGCTTTTAAGAATCAAAAATGAAGGTGTACCAATTTCATCATCAGGAAGAAAAGGCGATCTTTATGTAAAGGTAATGGTTCAGGTTCCTAATCATCTTTCTTCAAAGCAGAAGGATCTTTTAAAACAGTATCTTGAGCTTGAAAATCCTCCGAAAGAGCCTGCTTTAATCCGCCTTTCCGAGCTCGAAAACTAAATAATCAGCCTTTTTAAATTTATTTTTTCTCAATCAGCTGAATCCGATAGCTTCTTCATTTTTACAGTTCCGGCTTTTTCCATATTTTTATACGATTTTTCCCAAATTCTGCCGATAATGTGGTAGAATAGTAGTACTATAAATTTGAGGTGATTATGTATAAAACTCGGAAAAAAATAGTAACAGTTGCCGTATTAGCTATTTCTATCATATTCTTTGTTATTTTTGGACTCTTATTACTGCCTGTTCGCACAGGAGAATCATATTCTATCTATACAGGTATTGTTATAACAGGTCTTTTTGTGGCAGTTTTGTTCATTTCAAACATTTTACGTACAACGCTCATAGCTAAAGTTCACTATGATACACTGGAAACAGGTGAAACTACCGTAATCCAGGATTTTATCAATAGGCTTCGTTTCTGTTACTCTCTTGAAGATTTTTATACTGCTATTTCCGAAATCCTTGAATTAAAGGGTGACTGTTCTGTTATCCTCGTAGATAAGGTAAAAAATTATGTTCTTTATAACAGTCCCGATAAGGTAACTACATCGGAAAAGGTAAGGGACAAGCTTGATCAGAGATTTAATGATGTTGAAAGGGAAGGCTATTTCTTCTTTGACCGACATCTTGGTTATACATCTGTTTTCAAAAAAGCCAGAGGTTTCTATCTTTGTTCAGACAAGCAGCTGATGTTTGTCTTCTGTAACTACACTCGTCTTTTTGACTTGAGCATCTATCCGCTTTTGTTCGAAGAATACAAACGCTTTATTACAAGAACAAAGACAATTTCAACTCTTTCAGAAATCGCCGCTACAACAAAGGAATGGCAGCAGCTTGCAGAAACACAGCAGTCATTCCTTCCGCAGAAAATTCCAAACATTCCAAAACTTAAGATTGCAACTTATTTCCGCCCTCTTGTAAACGTATCGGGAGACTATTTCTCTATTCTTCCGATCGATAAAGCACGTACACTTTTGATGCTTGGAGACGTTTCTGGTAAGGGACTTCCTGCCGCCCTCATCATGGGTTTGGTAATGAATACCGTAAAGATTATCGAAGATAAGGAAGATTTAGTTGGCGTAATTCATGCCATCGATAAGGCTATTAAGGGAATGCACCTTCAGGATAAATATACTGTATTGTTCCTTAGTATTGTCGATACAGAAAAGATGAAAATCAGATACATAAATGCTTCCATGTCGGATCCTATCATCCTTTCTCCTTCTCCTGACGGCTACAGAATCAAACCTCTTACATCAAATGCTTCACTCGTAGGAATTCTTGATATGGGAGATCCTGTTGTTGCAGAAAAGAGACTCTTCCGCGGAGATACAATCCTTATGGCAACCGACGGTGTTTCTGAAGTTATGGATGACAGTGGTGTTGAACTTGGTGATACAGATATCTATAAGCGAACACTCATTGCCGGTGCATCAAAATCTCCTCAGGATTTTGTAAATGATATTGTAGATTTAATCTGGAAATATAATGGTGATAAAAAACTTCATGATGACGTTACAATGATGATTGCAAAGGTAGGTTATTAGTATGGTATATGCTGCATTAAATATTATTATTTCACTGTCATTCCTCTTCTGTACATTATATATTGACCGAAAGCTTCAGAAAGTTACTCCGGAAAGCAGTAACCTGATCATACCTCTTTTGCTTGCTACCGTAGAATCAATTGTTTTTTCTATCATTCTTTGTTTTTCAAGATTCTGGTCGCCGTCTTTAACAGAAAAGATTTTAATCTTAACAAAATATATTGATGTTATTTTCTGGTCTTTGTTCAGTTTCTCTTTAATCAACCTTGGTGTTCAGAAAAAGCAGAAGGTAACAACTGTTCTCTGCGCTATTTCGATGCTTCTTGGAATCTTACTTGTTTCTAATCAATTCCATAATCCGGAAATAAGCGCTGATTATCTTTATACTATCCAATCAAATTATTTCTTCTCTGAGCCTGCAAGATCTTTCTTCCCATGGAACTGGGTTGATTTATATCAGATTCTGTTTCAGATTCTTCTTCCTTCCATCTGTTATATCTTCCTTGTTCTTCTTCAGGAAAGAAATGGAAGCTCTCTGCAAAGATATCAGGGACTTGTTATAGGTGAATCATTACTCCTTTTGTGGGCACTCATTTTCTTTAAAGATACAATGGTAAAATCATTACCTGGATTTACCTGTCTTTATATGCTTCCTGTTATCTTTATGGTTGTGCTCACTATCTTTGCGCTCAAGAAAAAAGATATTCCTTCGGGAGCAAATATTGTTACAAACTGTATTAAGGCAATTCTTTCGTACATTCTTCCTGCTGTAGTTGTCGGATTTTTAATCATGTCTTCTCAGCCTTCGGGTAAGATGATGTACACACCATCATTTATCTTGCTCTTTATTGTTATTGCCGTTGTAGCATTCTTTGTTTCATATAAAATCTCAATTCTTCTTTCTAAATCTGCAAGATTGTATACATCTGAATATGGTCCTTCTCTTGAAAAGGATCTTGCTTCGATTGACTACAGTGATGAGATGGATACGATTACAGAAAGGATGTATCAGATTTTCAGACGTAATGTTCAGTCTTCTTCTATGACTGTATATATTTCTAACCAGAAGGGCGCTCTTGAAGTTGCATATTCTTCGAATAAGACTACTAAGGCAATTGCAACCTCGAATCCAATTTTTGATACTTTATTAAATATCAACCAGTCAGTTGTCTGTTACTATCAGGTTGGAAAAATTCACGACCTTTCTCCAATCGAAGAACAGCTTGATAAATTCTTTACTACTACAAAGACCGATGCAATGTTTATCTTGAATGAAGGTCGCAATATCCTTGGTTTAATCACCCTTGGTAAAAAAGTCAGCGGTGACCACTATAAAGAGTACGATATTGATATCTTCAACAAGCTTTATTCATACTTCTTTGTATTCGGTTATTATATGAGAAACATTTCAAACAAGGAAATTCTTTCTGTTGTAAGCCGCGAAATTAAGATGTCTTCTCAAATCATTACTTCCATTCAGGAAAACATTGATCACATAAATAATTCAAAAGTCGATATCGGATACCTCATGGTTCCTGCCCACAACATCGGTGGTGAATTCATCGATTTAATCCGTCTTACTGCAACACGTCATCTTTTTGTAGTTGGTGACTTGTCTGGAAAGGGTATTGCGGCTTCTATGAACATGGTCATCTTAAAGTCCATCATCCGAACCTTCCTTGCAGAAACTCATGATTTTAAGCAGCTGATTGTAAAGCTTAACGACTTTATCAGAACAAGTTTGCCTAAGGGTACAATCTTTGCGGGTCTTTTTGCACTTGTTGATTTTGAAACTGATACGATGTACTACATCAACTGTGGTATTCCGGCCCTTATGATGTATACTCAGGTTTATAATAACGTAATCGAGATTCAGGGTTCGGGACATATTCTTGGATTCGTAAAGGATATTTCTCCGTTCATTTCGGTTAAGACAACAAAGCTTAATCCTGGAGACATCATTCTTGCTTGTACTGATGGTCTTGTTCAGTCTCATTCGCTTCGTGGTGAACAGTTCGGAAAGGAACGCATTCAGCAGGCTATTCTTGATAATTCTACTTATCCGGCACAGCGTATGGCTCAGTTCACTTTTGACGGACTTATGAAGTTCATGTCTAAGGAAATGGAAGACGACATCAGTATTCTTGTAATGAAGTATGAATCTTCAATTGAATATGCCGATGATATGGAACCTCTGGAAGAAGAAATGCCAGCTGCAGAAGATGCACCTGTACAGGAAGTTACAGCTGAAACTATGGCAGAAGAGAATGCATTCCAAGCTCCTGCAGTAGAAGAAGGTGCATTTACGACTCCGACAGTTGATGGAAATTCATTTGAGGCTTCTGTTCAGGAAACGGGTGCAGATGAAGTTTCGTTTGCTTCTGAAAACATTGTTCCTCAGGATATTTCTGATATGCAGGCAGTTCCAGATGAATTTATAGATACAAACCCGGAAAATCAACCGGTGTTTGATGAAACGCCTTCTGAAGAGCCTTTAGCAGGTGTTGATTTTGAGGCGCCTGTGGTTGATGAGGCTTTGAACAACGGGGACAACCCTTCCGGTTTTGATACAGAAGACTTTGCAGGATCAATGCCAGAGCTACAGGACAACATAGATCTGGACAATTTTGATAATTTTGATGATATGTTTAAAAACTAGAGACAGGGTAGGAGTAATAAAATGGAACAGTTAACAGTTATCGAAAAAGAAGGTGCAAACTATCTTCAGTATGTTCTTGAAGGTGCTTTGAATGCTTATACAATCGGTGAGTTTCAGGATACTCTTTATGCCGCTGTTCAAAAGAATAATGTAGTTCTTGATATGTCAAGATTAATTGAACTTGATCCTTCGGGCCTTGGCCTTTTAATGGCTGCCTTTAATGATTGCGATGAAGCAGGCCATAAGCTTTATTTTATGGCCATGTCCAACGAATCAGAAAAGACAGTTGCGGCAAGTGGGTTTAAATACCTGTTCAACCTCATTAATTCCGTCACGGAAGTAAAATAATATATCATACATATAAAAATACCTTATTCCCATAAAAAAAGAGTGGGCAAACGGCTTCAGCGCTTCGCTTGTGCAGATGTTTGCCCACCCTTTTTTTTATTACATAAGTTATTTTTATATAATTGGTATAGATTTACTTCCGTGCCGGAATTGAGATGTTTCATTCCGGGGGAGGATAGTCTACTTCACAACAATATTTACCAGCTTATCCGGAACAACGATTGTCTTTACCACTTCGTGGCCGTCTGTGAACTTCTTTACGCCTGCGAGTGAGAATGCAGTTGCTTTTAAGTCATCCTGGCTTGTTCCAGGTGCAGCATCAAACTTGTCGCGGAGTTTTCCGTTTACCATTACAACAATCTGTTTTGTATCATCTTTTGCATATTCTTCGTTGAACTTTGGCCAGCTTTCGTATGCAATTGTGTTTTTGTTTCCAAGTTTTTCCCAGAGTTCTTCGCCAAGGTGTGGTGCATAAGGGGAAAGAACTTTAACAAAGTCAGACCAGATTGCACGAGGGATTTCAGGCAGTTTTGAGATTTCGTTTATGAAAATCATCATCTGAGAAATTGCAGTGTTGAAGTTCAAGGTTTTTGTATCTTCTGTTACCTTTTTGATTGTCTGTGCAAAAGTCTTTCTTGCACTTATAAGAGCCTTGTCTTCGAGTTTACCTTCGATGTTTATGTCCGAGATTGGTTTTTCAGAAACTGTCCATACTTTTTCGAGGAAGCGGTGAATACCAACGATTCCCTGTGTAGACCACGGTTTACTCATTGTAAGAGGTCCCATGAACATTTCGTACATACGAACAGAATCAGCACCGTAAGCTTTAATTTCATCATCAGGGTTTACAACGTTCTTGAGCGATTTACTCATCTTTGCAACAACCTGTTCGAGTTTTTCGCCGGTTGCTTTTTCGTACCATGCTCCGTCATCTTTCTGTTCAACTTCGTCGATAGGAACAAGAGTTTTATTCTTTCTCTGGTAAGCAAATGAAGTAATCATACCCTGGTTTACAAGGCGCTGGAACGGTTCTTTTGTAGAAACGAATCCCAAATCATATAAAACCTTGTGCCAAAAGCGTGCATAAAGGAGGTGAAGAACTGCGTGTTCAGCACCACCGATGTAAAGATCAACAGGCATCCAATATTTTTCTTTTTCCTTTGAACAGAATTCTTTTTCGTTGTTAGGATCAAGGTAGCGCAGGTAATACCAGCAGCTTCCACCCCACTGAGGCATTGTATTTGTTTCGCGTTTTGCAGGTTTTCCGCATTTTGGACATTTGCAGTTTACCCAATCATCAATTGCTGCAAGAGGAGATTCTCCTGTTCCTGTAGGCTGATAGCTTTTTACTTCAGGAAGCTTTAATGGGAGTTCTTCTTCTGGAACCGGAACTGTTCTACAGTCAGGACAGTGAACTAAAGGAATTGGTTCACCCCAATAACGCTGTCGGCTGTATACCCAGTCACGGAGTTTATAATTAATTGCTTTTCGTCCGATTTTCTTTTCTTCGAGGAATTCGAGCATTTTGTTGATGGCATCCTGTTTGTTCAATCCATCAAGGAATTCAGAATTAACGTGGATACCGTCTTCGGTCCATGCCTGCTTTTGAACATCAACTTCGCTCTTTAAAACTTCGATTATAGGAAGGTCAAATTTCTTTGCAAATTCCCAGTCGCGGTCATCGTGTGCAGGAACGGCCATAATAGCACCGGTTCCGTAAGAGATAAGAACATAATCAGCAATCCAGATAGGAATGAGTTTTCCGTTTACAGGATTGATTGCATAGCTTCCACTGAATACACCGGTTTTGTCTTTAGCAAGATCAGTTCGCTCAAGGTCAGATTTTTTTGCTGCTGCTTCCTGATATGCCTTTACTGCGCTTTCCTGCTCTGGTGTAGTAATTTCCGGAATGATTTTATGTTCTGGGCTTACAACCATGTAAGTTGCGCCAAACAATGTATCGCAGCGTGTTGTATATACAGTGAGTTTATTATCTGTTGGTTTTCCGTCTTTTTCTGCTACAGTGAATGTAACTTCTGCACCGGTTGATTTTCCAATCCAGTTGTGCTGCATTGTCTTTACGCTTTCCGGCCAGTCAAGGCTGTCAAGGTCGTTATCAAGGCGGTCAGCATATTCAGTGATTTTTAAAATCCACTGGCGGATTGTTTTGTGTGTTACTTCTGCACCACAGCGGTCACATTTTCCGTCTTTTACTTCTTCGTTTGCAAGACCTGTAAGACATGAAGGACACCAGTTGATTGGAGTCTGTGCTTCGTATGCAAGGCCTTTTTTGTAGAGCTGGAGGAAAATCCACTGAGTCCATTTGTAATAATCTGGTTCACAGGTAGATACACAGCGGTCCCAGTCGTAGCTGAAGCCGAGCGATTTAATCTGCTGTGTAAAGTGTTCTATATTTGCGTTTGTTGTTGTCTTTGGATGAGTTCCTGTTTTGATGGCGTAGTTTTCTGCCGGAAGACCGAATGCATCATATCCCATAGGATGAAGTACATTGTAACCGTTCATACGAAGGTAGCGGCAGTAAATATCTGTTGCAGTGTAGCCTTCAGGATGTCCTACGTGTAGTCCTGCTGCAGAAGGATAAGGGAACATATCAAGAACATACATGCGTTTATCCTTCGGAAATTTTTCATCCTCAGTTACTTTAAAAGTTTTCTTTTCATCCCAGTATTTCTGCCATTTTGGCTCGATTGATTCAAAAGGATATTTTGACATAATTGCCTCCAAGTTTTGTTTATTATATAGGAAAAAAGGGATTGAGTGAATATGGGCAGGGGGTGAGCAGGGGGGACAACCCTTGGTGTTTATGAAAAGATTGGTTTTTGCAAGGGGGACAACCCTTGTTATAAACATTAAATATTTTCTTGATGGATAGAATCAAGTCGTTTTAAGCGTTGTTTGTCTGGTGTGATACACAAATTTTTTTCCTGAGTTGGTAAAACCAGCCCTTTATGTGTTTTTGAAGAGGTTTTCGCTCGTCTGAGATATTTTACATGGGTGTAGTATAAATCAACTTTAGTATTTGTTCTGGCTTTTGAGTAATAAACAGCTAAATTTGCCGCATCAAGAAGAATATCAAGGGGGACAGTCTTTCCTTTTCTGGATTTTATAAAGACATATCCCCCTGGATAGTCTCTCACATGAAGCCATAAGTCTTCTCCTCGTACATAATGCCGTAGAAGATCATCATTTTCGTTGGCATCTCGTCCAACATATACAGTCCAACCATCGATGATATAATCTAATCCTGGATGAATCTTCTTCTGTTGCTGTTTTGGTTTTGTCGTGTATCGAAGTAGCTGTTCAATTTTAACAGGATTTGGCTCATTTTTTATTTCTTCGTATTGTTTTTTCAGTTTTTCAAGAGAATTTTTAGAAAGTTCAATATCATGTTTGATTTCTTCTGCTCCGCTTAATGCTTTTTTGTAATTATTATAATACAATGAGGCATTTTCTTGTGGTGATAAGTTAGGATTTATAATGATATTAACCTCTTTTCCCGTATTAAAATCTGTGCATGTAAGTGTATTTGAATCTTTTTTAATCAAATGTGCATATGAAAGAATTAAATCTCCCTGATTTTTCAGTTGTATTGCATTTTCAAAAGATTTTTGCTTATCAAGTAGTTTATTTAATGCATTTTTACGTTTTGAATAACTGGAGAAGAACCATTTCTCAGCACGTAACAGAAGAGCTTCCCGGCTTAATGTCTGCGCATGTTCTGAATACCAGGAATCTATGAAGAGATTGAAAGAACAAGGGGGACAGCCCTCGGTGTTATATTCTCTTATTGGAAATTTTGTTAAAGAATCTTTGTTTTTTTCTGGATTTTGAGCTGGTGGGATGAAAGTTTCGTCCTTAATTTCGTATTGTTCTGGTCTACGAAACATAGTTTCCAGGATTAAATCATTTTTATCACAAAGAATTATATTTGCAGCATTATTCCAAAGCTTAATATATAAATTGAAAATGATATTATCTTCTAAATTATCGGGATTTTGACGATAGAGTATCATTTTTATCACACGTTCTAGCCCAATTTGTTCACAACTTCCTATTCGGCATCCTTTTATGTGAGATTTTAAGAATTCCATGAATCTGAGAGGTTTGTTGTTTTTGGTTATTTTTCGTTTTGTTTCATTTATTCTAACTGAATTCTGGGCAGTACAAATTAGGATAGTTTTGGGTGTTCCTTTTTTGTATACATGAAAAACAATAACATCGTAGCTAGGTTGAATTATGTCCTGTATGTAATTATCTGTTAAATCTAATTCTTTAAGTATAAGATTTATTTCATTACAATTTAAACTCATGAAATCATTATAATACTTTTTAGTATTTCAAGAAAGGAGAATAATATGACGACTTATTCCTGTCAGTCTTGATATCTGATTAACAGGTAGACCATTTCTTCTTAATAGCGATAGTTTATTTTTAAGTATTTTTGAATCATATTTTTTTATGGATGATATGTTATTTATTTTTAAAAGTTTCTTTATGAGGATGAGTCCTCGTTCGTCATTTATCAGTGGTTTATTTTCATATTCCATAAAGATATCGGTGGAATATAGTTTATTGAAGTTTATGAATGAATTTTTTGATTCAAAAATATTCAAAACGGTCTGTTTATCAAGGAAGTTATTGAAAATTGACTCTTTATCCGAAAGAAAATGTTTGTAGCTACACCATTTATATGTAGTAAAATCTTGGTGCCAGGCTTTTACCGGGTTATAGAATATATATCTGATGACTTCTTTAAAAGATACAGTATCTTCTATTGTTTCACTTAGATATCTTCCCTGAAAAAGATGGCCGCATCTTTCATATTTTCGATTGAAATACATAGAATAACTAGTATTTAACTTGAGCATGAACTTACTCATACCAAAATTCCCGTTACCAATAAGCATATGTACATGATTATTCATCAGACAGTATGCGAAAACCTGAATATTAAGTTCCCTTGCGTATTTCGAAAGCCTGTTTAGCAGATGGAAACGGTCATTTTCGTCATAGAAGATGTTCTGTTTGTCATTTCCGCGGATTATGATATGATAAATCCCGCTTTTTCCATATTTTCTATTCTTTCGAGACATAATAATCTCCTTACAATAATATACGAAATTACTTTTAAAAAAGTGCAAGAATTTAAAAAAAAAATCATCGAGGGCTGTCCCTTTTGTCAATTATTATGTTATAATCCCAATTCAAAGGTGTTTTGATGGTAAAATCTATTGAAAGTAAGCAGAAACGCTTCTCATTTTCAGGGCGAAGGCTGATATTTTTTAAATGCCTGATAGGATTTTTTGGGCTTTTTTTTGTGTTGTTTATTATGTTTCTTTGTGGACATAGTATTTATGTAAAATCTGAACCATATCAGCATTCTCTGGAGCTTGTTAAGTCAAGCCGTAAGTTGAGAGAATTGATTGGGAATGATTATGAAGTTGGCTGGAATGTGGCTGGCAATCTAGATGAAAAGGGTGCAATATTAAAATATGAATTGATTGGTCCTTTTGTAACAGCAATAGTTGAGGTGGAAGCAGAAAAAATGCAATTTGGATGGGAATATAATAAGATCCAGGTAACTATAGGAAATGATGATAAAAGAAAGGTTGATCTTCTGACCTCAGATTGATTTTTCTTATAAAAAATTAAAGTATAACTTTAATTTAAAATTATATTAAAAGTTATATAATGCTTTCATAAATTTATAAAAAGTATTATATTGTTTTATAAAGTTGTGATTTAGGTTTGTAATCTTATCACGGAAATTTTGGATGCTTTAGCGTTCATATATCAATTTTAAGGAGTAGTACATGAAAATTATGTCAAACAATTATCAGACTTTATCTTTTAAACTAATGATTATTAATCCATCGAATGTAATTCATGTTCGACTTACCAGATTGATTATGAATGATTTAGTAGATTCCATTAAGGAATGTAAAGTATTTAAGATTTTTGTTAAAGGAGATTATTTAACCTATGAAAAGTATAAAAAATATAAGAATAATATTAAAGCCGGTAATAAATTTAGTAAAAACTGGTGAAACTATAAAAAATCTCAGAAAATTAAACGAATTTTCCGTTCAGGATTTACAGGAAGTATTCGGTTTTGAATATCCGCAGGCAATTTACGCTTGGGAACAGGGAAAAAATGCACCTTCAATTGATAATCTTCTCGTTTTAGCCAGACTTTTTAAGGTTTCTATGGACGATATTGTCAAATATAATCTGGTACAGGTAAAGTGTTTTTGTTCAGAACATGCTGCTTCATGTATGATTCAGAATCCGGCTGCATGCGAACAGTGTAAATTCAGAAAAACTGCATGATTTTCTTTAATGACAAGGGGGACAACCCTCGATGCCATATAAACATCGAGGGTTGTCCCCCTTGTCCATCTTTCTCTTGACAATTTTCCATAAAATCATCATTATAAAGTCATGAAAACTAAATCTTTAGTAAAAGTCGTAACAGTTCTCGTCCTTGTGGTTAGTTGCTAACCAGAGACTTGTTATTATTTTTAGACTAAGGAACTTAAAAATATAATTAAAGCTCTCTGGAATGAACAGAGAGCTTTTTTAGTTTAAATACTGAATAATAAAATATTAGGAGTATGGCTATGAAATTAACCGGCGCACAGATTATTATTAAGATGCTTGAAAATTATGGTATTAGGATGGTTGCAGGAATACCAGGAGGATCAATCTTACCTCTTTATGATGAATTGAACAGATCTTCTATCCGACACGTCCTTGTGCGCCAGGAACAGGCAGCCGGATTTATAGCCCAGGGAATCGCCCGTTCAACCGGGAATATTGCAGTTTGTATGGCAACTAGTGGTCCTGGAGCAATGAATCTTCTTACGGCAATTGCTGATGCTCGTTGTGATTCCATTCCGATTATTGCAATCACTGGTCAGGTTAATACAAGTCTGATAGGAACTGATGCTTTTCAGGAAGCAGACACATTTGGTCTTTCATTTCCGATAACAAAACATTCTGTTATGGTAAAATCAGCATCAGAACTGCTTGAAGCAATCCCTCTTGCTTTTGAAATAGCTTTGAGCGGACGTCCAGGCCCTGTTCTTATTGATGTTCCGCGTGATGTTCAACTTCAGAGCATTGATGTTGATCCTGCACAGCTTAAAAAATCAACAAAAACAGCTTCATCCGGACGAAATCCCGTACGTTTTCATACAGATGCTAAGAATTTTTCACAAAAACTTGAACAGATGATTAAACTTCTTGCTTCTTCTAAAAAAGCCGTTCTTTATTGTGGTGGAGGTTGTAATTCTCCTCAAGCATCAGATGGCTTGAATAAGTTTCTTTCAGTATATTCTATTCCTGTTGTAACAAGTTTGATGGGACTTGGCTGTATTCCTGAATC
Source organism: Treponema sp. (assembly GCA_016286365.1). Lineage (GTDB taxonomy): Bacteria > Spirochaetota > Spirochaetia > Treponematales > Treponemataceae > Treponema_D. The sequence continues at coordinate 74,315 of JAEESN010000002.1, read as the reverse complement.
TAGGGAAGAATTTATTGGAATGATAGGTATGCATGGTAGTTATGCAGCGAATGTAGCCGTTCATGAATCGGATTTGGTTATAGCGGCAGGTGTTCGTTTTGATGATCGTGCCACAGGTCTTGTAAAACAGTTTTGTCCTGATGCGAAAATCATTCATGTAGATATTGATGCTGCAGAAATTGATAAGATTATTCCTTCAACGATATCAGTTGTTGCTGATGTTGAATCATTTATGCCTGCTTTCGCAGAATTAATTAAGGAAAAAAAGATAAAAACTGATTCAAACTGGCTCAAAAAGATTAAGAAAATCAAGGATGAAACTGATTTAATCACTTTGGGTAGGCCTAAGAATGAAAAATCAGTTAATCCTCGTCAAATTATTGCATCTACACCTGATTTTGCTAAAAAAGCCGGTATTTCTAAAGATGATTTAATCATTACAACTGATGTAGGACAGCATCAGATGTGGGCTGCGCAGTATTATCCTGTAGAAAAACCCCGGACATTCCTTACTTCTGGTAGCCTTGGAACAATGGGATTTGGGCTTCCAGCTGCTATCGGGGCAAGCCTTGCAAATCCGGAAAAACGAATAGTTTGTTTCAGTGGTGATGGCTCTATTATGATGAATATTCAGGAAATGGCAACTTTATGTGAGTTGAATCTGCCAGTTACAGTTATAGTTTTCCAGAATGGAACACTTGGAATGGTATATCAGCAGCAGAAATATCTGTTTGATAAGAATTACAGTGCTTCAGTTTTTGATTCTTCTACTGATTTACTGGCAATTGCCCGTGGTTTTGGTATTGAAGCAATTGATGCCGATAAAGATTCTGACTGGTATTTGAAGGCATTTGACCCAAAAAGGAAAAATAAACCATGTTTTGTTAGAATCAGTATAGATTCAGAAGAAACAGTACTCCCTTTTGTACCTGGTGGCAAAGCAAACATCGATTCAATACGTAATTAAACATTTGACAAGGGGGACAACCCTCTGTGTTTTCATGAAAACACAGAGGGTTGTCCCCCTTGTCAAAAAGAATCCCTCTATTATCCCCCCAAAAATTCCCACAAATTCTCCAATTTATTTGGAAATAATCAGGTAAGCAATTTCATTTTTCCAGTTAAAGATTGTGTTGTCGGAGCTTGTTTCCAAAAGATTGATGATTTTTTGTGTGTCAGCAGTTCCTATGGCGTTTATCATCTTGATTCCGTAGGCAGAATTGTTCACATCGAACCATTTTTTGATTTCGTCGCGGGAAATCCGGCGTTTTTCAAAAATTTCGCTTGTTATGAGCTTTACAGTGAATCCCTGCTTTCTGAAGGCGTTGGCAATGAACACTCCGTCCCATGTAAACAGAGGGTTGTCCCTGTCGCCAAAGAATTCCTGTTCTGCCGCTTCCATTTTTTCAAGGATTGGTTTATATGTACTGATTAATTCGCCGGAAAGAATCTGATTTTTTACTATTTCGCTGATTCTCTGGCCGTGAACCGGAATTTTCTGCGAGATGATTACCTTAAATCCTTCTGCAACAGGTGATTCAAACTCGAATTCTTCATCATCATTGTCTTTATCTATAAGATCTTCCTGAATAAGAACATTGTTTTCAGGTGGTGTAAGAACACTTTTTATGGCATCTGCAAGGGCAATAATTGTAGTTTCGTTTATAAATGGATCTGTAAAAAACAGACGGTCAAAGATTGCCCCTTCGTATTGGAATTTTACAAGAAGATTATAAAAATCTTTTGGAGAAAGAAAATCTGTAGAAAGGGATTCTCCCCTTACTTTGAGGACAGGCTTATCTAAATCTCCGAGTGTTCGGCAATACTGTTCAATAATCTGTTTTCCTTTTTCCGATTTACAAACTCCGCAGGTAACTCCTTCAGGTTCCTTTCGTGCTATTTCCCAGATTAAAAGACCCGAATCAGCATTCCAGATAAGACTTCTGTGATGGCGTGCAAGATCCGCAAGTTCAATCATTGTGTCGCGGACATTGAGTAAGATTTCTGCTCTGTTAGAATCAAGTCTCTGTCGCCAGAATCTGTCCGCTCTGTCCAGAGCAATTTCTTTTGCGTTATCTTTCGGGCTGAAAGTAAGATTTTCTTCTTTCTTAAGATCTCCGCTTTTAAAGTGTTCGTTTATCCACCATTCGCTAATCGGGTTTGCACCAAATTCTGTTTTTACCCAGTTTGAACTTAATTTTCCATCCTTAGAAGCTGATGGAACAGTAAGATTGATTGAACCTGTTTCTGCCGGGCTTGTTGCAAGTTCATCGGTTGAAAGTTCTCCGTTGTGTGTCTGTTTTTCTAAAATTGATGCAATCTGAAGTTCCCTTCTGCTTAAAACATCACTTCTGATTGTTGCTTCGTAACCTTGCGTGCTTGGAGTATAAAAAACGCGGCCCATGAGTGTGTCAGGAAGATACTGCTGTGCAACCCAGTGATCCCTGTAAGCATGAGGATAAAGGTATCCGGCTCCGTGGCCAAACCCCTCTGCATCGCGGTTTGAATCCTTTAAGTGATTAGGAACTTCGGCATCTTCTTTTTCTACGGCTGCAAGGGCATCAAAGAAAGCCATTGAGCTGTTTGATTTTGGAGCGGTAGCAAGGTAGAGCGCTGCGTGTGCAAGAAAATATCGTCCCTCGGGCATACCGACTCTGTCGAACGCCTGTGCACAGCTTTCCACAACATTGATTGCATTAGGATCTGCAAGACCGGTATCTTCGCAGGCAGAGATGAGCATTCGTCTGAAAATAAAATGAGGATCCTCTCCGGCCGTTACCATTCTTGCAAGCCAGTAACATGCAGCATCGGGGTCGCGTCCTCGCAAAGATTTTATAAATGCAGAAATTATGTCGTAGTGGTAGTCTCCATCACGATCGTATAAAACAACTTTTTTCTGGATGGATTCTTCTGCCGCTTCTTTACTGATGTATATTTTTGAACCCCATGCCGGGATAGGAGGATTTTCCTTTGGCTTCCACTGATCCGGAGTTGTTTCTACCGCAAGCTCAAGTGCGTTTAATAAAGAGCGTGCGTCTCCGTTTGCAGTATCGATTAAATGCTCCAGTGCTCCTTCTTCAAATTCTACCTTCCAGTGGCCATATCCTCTTTCCGTATCTGTAAGTGCCATCTGGGCGGCCTTCATCAAATCTTCGTTTGTAAGAGGCTTTAACTGGAATACACGGGAACGGCTTACAAGGGCTTTATTTACTTCGAAAAAAGGGTTTTCTGTTGTAGCACCGATTAAAATGATTGTTCCGTTTTCTACCCACGGGAGGAGGGCATCCTGCTGGCTTTTATTCCATCTGTGAACTTCGTCTACGAATAAGATTGTGCGTCTTGAATAAAGATTTTTAAAATCTTCTGCTTTTTTAATTGAATCACGGATATCTGCAACACCGGTTAATACGGCATTTAATGTGATAAAGTTTGATTTAGTGTGATTGGCGATTACTCTTGCTAAAGTTGTTTTTCCGCTTCCCGGAGGCCCGTAAAAAATAACTGATGTGAGCTGGTCTGCGGCGATGGCTCTTCGAAGAAGTCTTCCTTTACCTACTATGTGATCCTGACCAATGTATTCGTCAAGATTCCGCGGCCTCATTCTGGCAGCAAGAGGTTCTGTACTTAATACTGCTTCTTCGAATAGATTTTCCGCCATCTTAAAAGATTATTCTCTGTTCCAGTTTCCTCTTGAAGGATAGTATGACCACATTCCGACGTTATCATAATTAACGGCAGATGAAGTTCCGATTGTTCTAAAGATTACAGATCCGTAGATTGCAGTTTCAGTTTCATTCTGGCTTGAATCCACTGCTAAAAGAGTATTAATCATATAAGAACTTGGCATCTGAGCAGCAGCATTTGTTGTGAATGCAGAAAGACTTCCTTCAGGAACGTAATTTGTTGCATTTGCCTTTACGATTCCGCCGTAAGAAGCTGATGATTTTTCTACATTTGCACGTCCGATTAAAAGTGCATTCTTAGTGATTGCAAGACATGAAACAGCTTCACCGGCATCGATTGAAGTTGAATCAACGCTGGATGCATTTTGTCCGAAATAAACTCTGCTTGACTTATCTGGAGCAAAGTAGAAATGTGTTGGACCTGAACTGTAAGTTTCGTTTGTGGTAGCTGCTATGGCATCAAGAACGTAATATCCGTCAAAATAAATTGCAGAATCAATTTTTCCATCACCGCCAGATTCACATGGAAGCTTTGTGGCAGAAGTTGTTGTTAAAGATGTTCCGTTAAGAAGATAAAGAGTTGAATCCCCATTTCTTAAATAAGCTCTTCTGTGTCCTTTCTGAGGTGCATTTGTGCAGAACACATTGAAATTTGAATAATAATAATTTCCGTCGCGGTAGATTGTTGTGTAAGTTCCGCTTGGATTCAAATCAGTCCAGCTTACAGATGAAGATTCCCAGTCATCGATATTTGCTGCCCAGATATGACAGATTGAAGGAATATTTGTTCCAAGGCTTGAATGATTTTCATATTCAACGGCAACAACATAAAGATTAGTTGAATCTGCTGCAGTTTTTATAATCTGCTGGCCATAGTGTTTTGTATCATAATAATCATAGTGATGAAGTTCAAAAGGAAGATGCTTATAAACTTTCCATGCTCCGTGGTGATTATCATCCTTTGATTTATAAATCAGACCGTTCTGTGAATAAGAAACAAGGTATTCGCCAGAGCCCACAGTGTAGCGTGTGATTGAGTTTATGCTTCCGCTTACAGTTGCTTCTTCGGGTACAACGTCTTCTAGGATGTTACTGAATACTAAATCATGGCAACCTGTAACAAGTGGAAGTAAGAGTAAAGCTAGAATAATTGATTTTGATATATTTTTTTTCATTTTCGTTACCTTATAAATTAGAAGTGATATCTTGCTCCAATAGTGATTCCCATAAAGTTAGCGCAGAAATTCTTTGATGAATCTGAGTAAGTTTCCGGGATAAAGAAATAATCCATTGAAAGACCAAAAGAACACATTTCGTTTAATCTGTAATATCCTCCGGCTGATATTTTAGCAATAAAAGACGGATAATAATTCATGTTCTGCCAGGTTTCGTATCCTAATCCCATTGTAACATAAATCGGGAATTCAAATTTATCATAAACCGGCTGAAACAATGCTCCAAAAGTAAGAGGAACCATTACCAAAACCTTATTTCCAATAGAAACATTGTAACTTGCAGAGATTTCTCCTCCCAATGCAAGCCAGCTGTTTAAGAATCTGTAATATCCTAAGTGAAGACTTCCTCCGTTATGAAGCTGATCTCCAAAATTAAGCGGAATCTGTAATCCTACATTGATTTTAACAAACTGATCTCCAGAGCCGTTTTGTTCATATACATAACCATCATCATATTCATCGCCCTGTTCCTGAGAAAAAACCGGTACAGCACAAAGAAAAATTAAAAGTATAGCCGAAATAATGTGTTTCATATTGCTCCATTTTTTATAATAATATATTTTATTACTATACAGTTTTTAAGACTGTTTATCAATAAAATATCAGACAGTATGGGAAAGTTACACCAGGAGGATTAAATGAGTGCCGTTATTATAGATGGAAAACAGATTGCTGCAGATGTACGTGCAGACGTTGCAAAGAAGGTTGCAGAATTAAATAAAAAAGGAATTCAGCCTTGTCTTGCCGTAATCTTAGTAGGAGAAAATCCTGCCAGCGTAAGTTATGTTACCGGAAAAAGGAAGGCGCTCGCAGAAGTCGGAATGGTTGACCGTTCAATCGAAGTTCCTGAATCAACTACAGAAGAAGAGCTTTTAAAAATCATCGATGATCTTAATAAGGATGATAAGGTTCACGGAATCCTCGTTCAGCTTCCTCTTCCAAAGCATATAAACGAAGACAAAGTTATCATGGCAATAGATCCTTCTAAAGATGTAGACGGCTTTCATCCTGTGAGCGTTGGAAATTTGATGATAGGGCGTCCGGGCTTTTTACCTTGTACACCTCACGGAATCATCGTTCTTTTACAGAAGATGGGAATAGAAACAAGCGGAAAGCATGCTGTTGTAATCGGCCGTTCAAATATCGTAGGAAAACCTGTTTCGATTCTTCTTGCAAGAAAGGATGTAAACTGTACTGTGACAATGTGTCATACCGGAACAAAAAATATGGCAGAAATCACAAGGCAGGCTGATATTGTGGTTGTTGCTTCCGGTCATCCTCATACACTTACAAAAGATATGGTGAAGGATGGAGCTGTTGTAATCGATGTTGGTGTAAATAGAATTCCGGATAGTACAAAAAAATCAGGCTTCCGTTTAATCGGCGACTGCGATTTTGATGATTTAAAGGAAAAGACAAGTTATATCACACCGGTTCCGGGCGGAGTTGGTCCAATGACAATTGCAATGCTCATGCAGAATACATTGGAAAGTGCCATGGCGCAGGATGGCGCAGGAAAAAGGTAATTTAATAATACATGCATATGCCTGCGCCTGAAGTTTTGCTATGCAAAACTTTTTCATGCGTTTGGCTGATTATTTAGTATACTCTGTGTAGGCGTAGGCGTTGTGGTAGTGGATGCTTTCTTCGTTTTCGGCTTCTACGCTGAACCATTCAAAATTCATCTTTTTTAATCCAAGATAAACTTCGCGAACAACGTCTTCTACAAACCGCGGATTATCGTATGCGTGTTCAGTCACAGATTTTTCATCCTCGCGCTTGAGAACCGAAAAGAGTGGAGAAGATGCGCTGTCTTCTATCATTTTGATAACGTCTTCGATCCAGAAAAAATCCTTATATAAAAGTTTTACCCTTACTTTGCCGCGCTGATTATGTGCTCCGTATTCGCTTATCGCTTTTGAGCATGGGCAGAGGGTTGTTACAGGAACTTCGATTGTGATGTAAAATTTTCGTTCAGATGAGGAAACTTCGCCTTCGTAAGAACAGATGTATTGCATTATGCCTTTAGCCTGTGTAACGGGTGCATTTTTTTCGATGTAGTAGGGGAAGGTGATTGAGCCAAAGGCTTCTTCTGCGTCGAGTTTTGTGCGGATTTCGTCCAGCATATCAAGAAAATGGAGCATGGTGATATTCGTGTGGTGCTTATGAAAAACTTCGATAAAGCGGGACATGTGTGTGCCCTTAAATTTGTGCGGAAGGTTTACAAAAAGGTCCACCGTAGCAGTCGTATTCTGATTTTTTTTATTTTTGTCCAAAACACAGACCGGGTATCGCACCCCTTTTACACCAACTTTTTTGAGGGGAATCTCCCTCGTATCCTGTTCATTTTGAATATCGCGCATAAATTGATTATAGAACAATTGGACAGGGGGGACAACCCTCGATGAAAGCTGAAAAACTGCATTTACAAGGGGGACAACCCTCGATGTAACCCTCAATTTTTTTTCTATATAATTATTTCTAATTATCATATATAATTAAATGTCTAAAATTCGGACTTTTATATGTGCTCTGGAAAATGGATTTTTAAGACATTCGCGATTTTTCTCTTTCTGGCCGTGATTTTTATCATTCCGGGACAGCTTTATGCTCAGGAGGGTAGTTCTCAGAATTCAGCTAGCTTCGAACAGCAATCCGCCCCCCAGAATGCACGAACGTCCGAACAGCAAACCGAGCCGGAAAATACACTTCCATCCGAACAGCAAACCGACCCCCAGAATGCATTTACTCCCGAACAAAATACGCCCCCCCGAAATCCGGCAGAATCCGAACAGAATACCAACTCTCAGACCCACGACTTTATCCAGAAGCTTGAATGGGAGGAAGAGCCGAATGCGCTGGAGTATCAGATTATCATTCAGAACAGTATGGGGCAGGAGGTTTTACAAAGCGAGCGGATTACAGATTGTTTTTTTGAGTTTTCACTTCCGGCGGGAGAATACAGGTATTCAATCATCGCATACGATTTTCTGGGGCACGAAGCAAGCCGTACAGAGTGGCATAACTTTACCATCACAAAGGCCTTAAAGCCAGAGGTTAATCTTGAGCAGAATCAGATAGAGGTGCCGCGCAAGGGTAAGACAAACACGCTTGAAATCCCTGTAGACATAGAAAACATCACAAAGGATTCTACGGTAGAGCTTGTAAACACAAAAACAGGCGAAAGAATCCCAGGAACACTCGTGGTAGAAGAAATAGAAGATTCAGAAACTTACGACGAAAACGAAGCAAAATCAACTTCGGCAACTTTTGAAAATGTTAAGACCGGCGATTGGAAGCTTGTAATCACAAATCCGAGCGGTTATTCTACAGATTCCGAAGTGATTACAGTTTCGCGCGAACAGAAAGAGGCTGTAGATTACGGCGAATTTGATATAACGGGGACAGCCCTCTCAGGTTTTATCCTTACAGAGCTCTGGAACACCTTCTTAAAAAACGATGACTTTCTTATTCAGAATTATTTAGGCTATGGCGGTGCAGTAAACTGGCTTTTTATGGAAGCGGGTGATTTTCAGTTCGGCCTTTCTTTAGATTATAATCATTTTAAGCGAATAAAGCAGAAGGATGCAGTTTATGATTTGAATCTTTCGTTCGACGCAGCAAATTTTTCTTTTCTTGTGCGAAGGAATTTCTTAGATAAAAAAATCGGAATAAATGCAAGGCTTGGAGCAGGCTTTCTTCTTGTAACAGAAGGAATTAATTATCACGGAAACTATTCCAAAATGGCACATAATCCTTTATACTATGGATATATATGTTATGAGGGTGGGCTGGCATTTAACTGGATTCCGTTTGAACATCTGATTGTAGAAACCGGACTTGATTTTCTTTATGCCCGGATGAACAGCGCAAACGGAATGTTTTTATGGCCTTATTTAAGTCTTGGAGTAAGGTTTTAGGGGATGAGGTACGGCTGCTTATGAGTAAAAGACGTAGTTTTTTTATTATCATTTTCTCCCTCATTTTTTCTCTCCTGGTCACCAATTGTGATGTAATTTCTTTTAACGGTGATATAGAAACCCAGATAATGAAAGACACAACTTTTACGGTAATCTTTCATGAGTATGATCCTGGTGATACTTCACATTCTGATTCCAAAGTTTTAGTAAAACACTATGAACTTACTGATGTCATATATCCTGTCTCTTTTCCTGATCGTGAAAGTAAAGAGCTGAAAGACTGGAATCCGCTTTATCTTATCCGGGGCTGGAAAATGGCAGCCTCATCTCCAAATGCTTATATATCAATTGATGGTTCCGGTTATGTTTCCGGTATTGCGGTTAAATCCATTTTAGAAGATTTAGACTATGGTACTTATACAATTGATTTATATCCCGACTGGTATAGGGCAAGAATTATAACTTTCAGGGATGGAAATATAGGCTGCACTGAGCCTGAAGGAAAGGATTATTCCGGAGGACCTGATACCTTTTTAAGAACAAACTCTGATGAAAAAGCATATATTCCAGACCCACCTTATATAAATTTTTCTATCTCTGAAAATGGTGTAAGTTTTGAAGGCTGGTATACAGATCCAGACTGCAATGCTTCCAGTAAGCTGCCTTCTGATGCAAACGGATATTATTATCAATCAACAGATCCTGATGATATCTATTTATATGCCAGGTGGCAATATAATTATGTATATGTAGATCCTCAAAATACTTCGGAAAAAGCAGACGATACTCAGACAGGAATAGATTCTTCTCACCCTGTAAGAACAATTGCCGAGGCAAAAAAATATCTTTCTCTTAATGACCAGGCCCGGGCAATCAGACTTATGAGCACTATAGAAAATGAAAATGATATTAATCAATTAAACAGTTTAACAACATCTGCTTATAACTATTCAATGCTTTTAAGAAGTTCTGGTTTTACAGGAGTAATGATAGATATATCTTCGACAACGGCTTCTGGTGGAGTAAATGCAGAATTAACTATAGAGAATCTTACGATTCATGGTGGTGCTATATGGAGTTCTTCGAATGTTTCTTCAAGAACAAATAGCGGAATAAAAGCAGGTGCTCCTGTAATTCAAAGTACCGTAAAAAAACTTACACTTAATAATGTCCAAATTCAAAATAATGATAATATTATGAATAATTATACTAATGTGAGAGTTTCAGGAGTTTATTCTTCGCTAAATCTTGTCTGTGCTAATTGTACATTTATGGATAATTCAAGTTATATAGCTTCGGATGAAAATTATAAATATTGTTCTGTACTTTCTACAGATAGAGATATAACTCTTACAGATACGACAATTAAAAAAAACAAGGGCCATGGAGTTTTAATAGGAAGTAACGCAAGTAGTGATTCTCTTATTAATACTACTGTAACCGGTAATTCAGAATATGGTGCATATGTTTCTAACGGCAAAACTCTTACAGTAGACGGAAGCACATATTTTGACACTCCTGTTTATCTTGAAGCTTATAGTGCCCCAACTTCTGCAAATATTAAAATTCAAGATGCCGGCAACCTTTTAGCGCCTCTAGTTGCAAAGATTAAGTCAGATGTTTATGCAGACTCTCCTAAAGTATTAATAGATAGTAATAACGGTAATTATGTATATGCAGGTATTAATAAATTCACCTGTACCCAGGAAGGCTATGTAATAGTTTACGACAGCACAAATAAGGCCGGTTACATAAAGATGCAGAGTTATGGCATTGGGCTTGGGGTTGAAATTCCAGATGATTATACAGAAATAGATCCGGGAGACTTCCCGTCGCTTAATGTTTACCGTTCAGATGGTTATATACGGTTCATTGTTTCAAGCGATGCTTATAATGCAATTAATCTGTGGGGTACAGACAGATATATACAGTACTGGTTTACCAGTTATGGTGAGGCAAAAATTCAATCAGATGTTTCTGTTGGATATTATGCAGATATACCAATACCATCAGACTGTTCTTTAGGTCCTAATAATATTCAGGTTTATGCACAAGCGGCGGATTCTATGACAATCATCACAAAAAAGAATTATCAGATTATTGTTCAGTAGTAAGGAGATATATATGAAAAGATTAAGCGTAGTTTTTTTAGTATTATTTTCGATTTTCTGTTTAAGCTGCGATTTTTCTACGGGCAGTACTCCGGAAAAAGCAAAAATAAATGAGGATGGAACAATCACTGTAAGATTTTATCTGGGGCTTCCTTCCTTTGAACGCAGTGTCATAATTCCTTCGAAAGATATTACAATTAGTAACTTGGATACTGAACTTGGAGTAACATCATTAAAAGTTTATATAGATAGAGAAACCGCCTCTTCGGACTTTATAGAAAAACCTTATTCAGAAGAAACTTCTTCGCTTGATGTAAATCTTTTACCCGGTAATCACACAATCCAGATAGAAGCGGCAAAGAATGACGGCACTGTAGTATTAAAATCTGATAATCAGACTGTTACAATCAGCACTTCCACACCTTCTTATAACTTAAGTCTTAAGCCTTATACAGATACTGCACAGTATGGAAGTGTTTCAATAGAGGTTAGGTTTCCAATGCTTCCTTTGGGTGAGTCGGATCGTACTTTTTATATAAAGGCAGAAATAGATGATGGTGTTTCCCGCGAAATAGATAGTGATAGCAAAAAATCAGTAACATTAAAGTCTACAAGTACGGATACAAAAGAGTTTAAAATTAAAGATGTAATACCTGGTACTCACCATATAAATTTTACAGTTTCTGAAGATTCAAATTTTACAACAGGAAACGTAACCATAACATACATGGTCGTAGTTTATTCAAACATGGAAAGTTCATATAGTGTTTCGGATGGTTCAGAAGCTGATTATATTGAGTTTAATCTTGAAGATATGATAGTTGTAAAAAATTCAGATGTAAAAGTCTGTGTCGTAGGAACAGGCGGCGCTTTTACAACTTCTTCGAGCCAGGCTGATATGGTTAATGCCTTTGCAGACCGAAGCATCACCTGTAAACGGGTTGTCTGCTACGACGTAACCCACGGTGGAGTAAACGCCGCCCTTGAATATTTTAAGGAAGTCTACGCCTCCGACACAACCACCCCCTGGGACATCTATATTGTCGGAAAGGTTATGGCAAATAATACTTATTCTTCCGCTAATGGCTTTGTAGATATCTCTTCTTCTGATTACGATGGAAAAACGATAAACCTTATAGGTCTTACGGATAATACTAAAGATATCCTTGATGCAAATTCCAAGTGTCGTGTTTTAAACCTTACAGTAAATGCCGAAGTAAAAATAGAAACGCTTACTTTAACAAAAGGTAAAGCGAGTGGTAATGGCGGTGGCATTGCAATTACAAACGGAACTGTAAAGCTTGGAGATGCAAGTATAGTTACAGGCAATTTTGCTACGAATGGTGGGGGTGTATATGTTGCTTCTTCCGGAACTCTTTTTATGTTTGCAAGAGCCTTGATTGGAGACAGTGCAACAAGAACAACGGCTCCAACTGGCTATACAGATGCAGCTAATTATTGTACTGGTGATAGGGGAGGAGGAATTTATAATGAGGGGGGTAAAGTTTATCTTGGTTACAGTGACTATACATCTTCTATGGTTAATGAAGAATGTGACATTACGGATGGATATGGTGTAATAGGAAATTCTGATAAAACTGGTGGATGGGGTGGCGGAATTTATAGTACTTCTTCTGCTACAACTATAATAAACAGTGGTGATGTTTCTTTTAATTATTGTAGGAATTGGGGTGGTGGAATTTATGGTCCAGTTACGATCACTGGAGGGAGAATCAGGGGTAATACAGCGAAAACTGGTGGTGGCATATACATGGAAGATGGTAGTTCAACAATGAGTGCTGGAGAAATTGGGACAAAAGAAGCCCCTAATACTGCTGAAACTAGTGGAGGTGGAGTATATGTTTCAAACGGAGCTTCTTTTACCATGACTGGAGGAAAAATCAGTTTTAATACAGCAGGGGTTGGTGGTGGAGTTAATATATATTGGTATAGTGATTCTTCTTATGGAACTTTTACTTTCCAGGGCGGAACAATTTCTGGAAATGAAGCAGAAACTGCCGGTGGTGGCATATACAATAATGGAATTTTAAATCTCGAAGGCGGAACTATAGGAAAAACCGGTGAGGATGACGACTGGAATAAAGTAACCGATACTTCCGGAAAGGGGGGGGCGATCTTTCAGAAAGCTACCTGTACTATGAAAGGCCCTATATATATTCCTTTCGGTTATAAAGAAAGGGTGAATGATGTGTATATCTTTAAAAATAGCAATAATTCTTACCCTGTTACACTTACAGGGAATTTGACAAGTACTAATTTAACTGTAGCAACAATTACGCCTGGTTATGATGATTATCTTTCGAGTCCTTCGGCTACGCAACTTGTTCTAGAAGAATCAACAAGTGGACTTATAAGTGGTAACTGTAGCAGGTTTAATGTAGTTCAGCGTGGAGATAGAAACTGGTATTATATTGAAACATCTGATACAGACAAGGGAAAAGTTGTGACAAATAATAATAACTATACAGAGGTAGATAAAGCTACAATAAATGGTCCTTTATCAAGTGGCGGCGTTTCTTCAGAGGTTTTTATAACGGGGCGAACTATAAATATTCCTAATATGTGTGTTGGTGTTACTGAGTTAACACAGCCTGAATACGAAAAATACTGCTATTATAAAGCAACTAATATTAGTAAACCCCCAGAAGGTAATTATATTTCAGGATATTCTGGAGATTCGTATATTTATCCTGCTTACGGGATGTGTATATATGATATGTTTGTTTATTGTAATTTAAGGAGTATGGCAGAAGGTCTTGACCCTGTTTATAGCTTAGGTACAGAAACAGATCCTAGAAAGTGGGATCAATGTGATCCTTCTAATGGAAAATATTGTGGTCCAAATGGTCTTGTGGATTCCTGGGATGCTATTACAATGGATCCATCTAAAAACGGCTGGAGGCTTCCGACAGAGGCAGAATGGGAATATCTTGCAAGGGGGGATGGAACAACAAAATTTAGTGGAAGCAACACTGCTACAGATGTTGCCTGGTATTATGTTAATACGTTTGTTTCCGGAGATGCGGATAGTTATAAAAAACCAAGACCGGTTAAACTAAAAGATCCTAATTCCTTTGGTTTATATGATATGAGTGGAAATGTTTATGAAATGTGCTGGGACTGGAAAGGGACTATTACTGACACAACTTATCCATATGGGGTTAGTAAGGACCATGCATGGTGTTCTACAGGAGATAGTTATGCAGGTATACCAAGAAGAATTGTTCGTGGAGGTTCTGTAGACTATCAGGATGAGAACCGCCAACGCGTTATCGACAGGCAAACAAGTAATACCTCAACTATGCGCTGGAATAACTGTGGTGCCCGTATCGTAAGAACAATTGTTACACCGTAAAAAAAATCCTCTGTCATTTGTATAAACGGCAGAGGATAGAATTAGCTTTTGGAGAAAAAATGCACGACACTAAATCAAAAATCTACAGGAATCTTTTTAAAGAAATCGGGAAAACTGATGAAGACAACCCTCCTGGTAGATAAATTAAACCTCATCAACAGGGACAACCCTCGTTGTTTTTGGGGGTTTGTGGTATAATCAGCGTATGCAAAGTTTATATCACTATACGGATTTTAATGCGATGAACGGAATCATCGTGAATGGGGAAATCTGGCTGTGGAACCTCAGGAGAATGAACGACAGTCAGGAGATGCAGTATTTTATTAACGAACTTAAGGCTGCGGTAAAAAAATCGATTCCGGAAAGTTTTTATGAAAAGATGGACAGGATTTTTTCGGAAAACCTTAAGGATTTTGATAATCTTTCGAGTTATGCAAGCTGCTTTAGTGAATATGCCGACGATGCTTCCCAGTGGGCCCGCTATGCTAAAAACGGGATGGGAGTGTGCATTGCATTTAATAAAGAGCTTCTTCAGAAAATCGGAGACGAAGGTCATGCTCCTTTGTGCCGAGTGAATTATTCTAAAAGCTGCGATAATCTTGAAATTGTCGAAGAAATTGCATCCTTAATCAAATCGGAAAACAAAAATCCTCAGGAAGAAAGAATCCTTTTTAATAAACTGATTGCAAGCTCTCCGCTTTTTAAACATCCATCTTTTATAAGCGAAAAAGAATACCGCCTTGTTTCCCTTCCATATAAAGTGAATGAATATCTTGGAAAGCCGCAGTTCTTTGTGGAAGAGACTAATATCAAAAAATATTATATCTTAAAGCTCAGACAGATAAGCGAAAAGCTTTGCATCAAATATTCTGATTTATTTACAGAAATCTGCATTGGGCCTCAGGCAAGGGTGACAAAAGATGTTCTGTGTGATTATTTTATTTCTGCAGGCTTTCCCGAGCTTTGTAAAAAAATCACTTTATCTGACTGTCCGCTCAGAAGATTCTAATCAGTGTAAAAGGAAAACAAAATGAAAAAAGGTATGACGATTATTTATCCTGAATACGAAGGACTCTATATCAATCTTACAAACCGCTGCCCGTGTTCCTGTACTTTCTGCATCCGTCAGGGGAAAAATAATGAGTTTGAAAATGTCGATACTCTCTGGCTTGAACGTGAACCGACTGCAGCAGAAGTTATAGAGGCTATTAATCTTGAATCACAAAAACCGGAGTTTAAAAATTATAAGGAATTTGTTTTCTGCGGATACGGGGAACCTACACAGGCGCTCGATGTCCTTCTGGAAGTGAGTGATTATCTTAAAAAGAATTTTAATCTTCCTGTAAGAATCAACACAAACGGGCTTGCAGATTTAATCAATAATAAACCGGTTGTGCCTCTTTTAAAAGGAAAAATTGATGTAGTTTCGATCAGCCTTAATACTTCGGACCCTGTCTTGTACGAAAAAACTGTGCGTCCGTCTTTTAAAGAAAAAGCTTATCCGGCTTTAATAAAATTTGCATCGGAGGCTTGTAAAAACCTTCCGCGTGTCATTATGACAACTGTGAGCACTACAATCACAAAAGAAGATGAAGAAGAATGCCGCAAGTTATGCCAGAAGATTGGAGCAGAATACAGAATCAGAAGGTATATAGAAATCTGATCAACTTGAGTTTAAAAAAATTATAAAATTGTTTATAGGAAAAATGATTTTTGGGAGATTTAATATGGAAGATTTTAAGAAAAAAGAATACAGAAATATTTTTAAGGAAATCGGGAAAACCGAAGAAGAAATAAATGCAAAGCTTTCTGAATGTGTAGAGGCCTTTTTTTATGATGATGAAGAAAGGATTTACCGCGAAGAAGGAAGTGATCTTGGATATCTTGTAGATACCGGAAACAATGATGCGCGCACGGAAGGAATGTCTTACGGCATGATGATGTGTGTTCAGCTTGATAAAAAAAATGAATTTGACCGCATCTGGAAATGGGCAAAAACTTATATGTTCATGGCTGATGGCGAAAACGAAGGATATTTTGCCTGGTCTTGTAAAACAGACGGAACTAAAAATGCTTATGGTCCGGCTCCGGACGGCGAAGAGTTTTTTGCAATGGCACTCTTTTTTGCTTCGCACAGATGGGGTAATGGAGAAGGAATCTTTAATTACAGTCACGAAGCTCAGGAGATTTTAAAAGCCTGTCTTCATAAGGGCGAAAACGGACGAAGCGGTAAGGCAATGTGGAATAAAGACAATGCCCAGATTTTATTTGTGCCGGGAAGTCCTTTTACAGATCCTTCTTATCATCTTCCACATTTTTACGATTTATTTGCTTTATGGGCTTACGAAGAGGACAGGCCTTTCTGGAAAAAAGCGGCAGATGCAAGCAGAAAATATCTTGTAAGTGCATGTCACAAAGAAACAGGCTTATGCGCTGAATATGCAAATTTTGACGGAACTCCTTTATCAGAAAAACTTCCGTGGGGCTACTTTGGAAATTTCTTTAGCGATGCCTACAGAACTGCGGCAAATATCGGTCTTGATGCTTTGTGGGGCGGAGAAGATAAGGGGCAGTTTAGTGTGCCTTTAAAAATGATGAATTTCTTTAAAACTGATTTAGAAGCTGTCCGCTGTGAATATACAACTGATGGAACTCCTACTGACCGACCAGTCCTTCATCCGCTTGGGCTTCTTTCTACCATAGCGCAGGGTGCATTAACTGTTCCTTATTCAGATAAAAAGGGCAGTGATTTTGAAACTGCGCGTAAATGGGTTGAATGGCTTTGGAATGAGCCACCAAGAAAGGGTGTAAGACGCTACTACGATAACTGTCTTTATCTTTTTGCACTTTTGGCCTTGAGCGGAAGATACAGAATCTGGTAAATCATTCTACCCCCGGGTTTGTCTTTTTGTCCGGGCTTGTGCGTATATGCATGGGGTACGGGTATGCATGGGGGCCGGGCAGCTTTTATAAAATCTTTTTAAGCGGTTTTCCCACGAGCGTGATGACCGGCCCTAAAAGTAAGGTCATTGCTACTGAACCGATAAGGGAGCCTTCAATTCCTCCCGAAAGCTTTCCTGTCAGAACTCCGATTAAAATTGCAGAAAAATCAAAAAGCATCCTTACTACAAAAAACGGAATCTTTGGAAGCCAGCCGCTAATTATCTGTGGCATTGCATCGTAAGGGGCTACTCCCATTTGAGCGTTCATATAAATAGAAGCGGCAATCACAAAGAGTATGAGTGCCACTGTAAAAAGCGTAATCAGGATTGGAAGAGAGGCATTTTGTATGAATGCAGAAAATCCGGTCTTTTCCCAGAGCCAGCGGCAAAAATCAACTATGTAGCCTATTAAAATCATGTTTGCAAGGGAGCCGAATCCTATAAGCTGGGGGCCGAAGATAAACGTAAAGATGAGCATAAGGCCGTAAACTAAAACTGCGGTATTTCCAAGCTGCCAGCCCAAAAGCTTTGCGATATTAAGGTTCATAAAGTTTGCAGGATCTGTTCCCCAGCCTATTTCCACCAGGATAGAAACAAAAAATCCCATCAGAACGATTGCCGGAAGCATGAAGCACAGGCGTTTTTTGAAATTTGGCACGATGAATTGTTTGAATGTAAAAGACATTTGCGACTCCGGGGGATATTATATAGGATTTTGGAGTTTTCTTCGAGGGTTGTCCCCCTTGTAAAATCATTGTTGCACAGAGGGTTGTTCCCCCTGCCGAAATTGATTTTGCACCGAGGGTTGTCCCCCTTGTAAATTACATTGTTGCACAGAGGGTTGTCCCCCTTGTCCCACCGTCCTTTATTCCATTATACTTACCCCATGACTTATTTTTTCGAAACATATGGATGCGAGATGAACATTGCGGAATCAGCTTCGATGGAGCAGATTCTTTTAGCACGCGGATGGACAAAAGCTGATTCTCCACAGACGGCCGATTTAATGGTAGTGAATACGTGTACCATCAGAAAGTCGGCGGACGAGCGTATAGAAGGGCGTCTTGGCTGGATAAGCGGTCTTAAGGCTGTAAGGGAGAAAAAAGCCGGGGCTAAAACAAAGCTTTTGGAAGAGGCTGTTGAATATGTAAAGGATGGTCCGCGCCCGCTCACTGTAATTGTTACAGGTTGTCTTGCAGAAAGGATGATTGATGAGTTTAAAAAGCAGTATCCTTTTGTTGATTATGTTATCGGAACTTTCGGAAAGCATCACTTTGGCGAAATTATAGAAAATATAGAAGAAAAAAAATCATCGTTTGAAGTTCGTGATGATGAGCCTTACCACTTTGCGTCTGTTTCTGCAGAGCCGGAAGCTTTTTCTACTTTTGTTCCAATCATGCACGGCTGCAACAACTTCTGTACTTACTGTATTGTTCCTTATGTGCGGGGCAGGGAAATAAGTCGTCCTGTTTCGGAAATCTTAAAAGAGCTTGATGCTTTGAATCGCCTTCGTGTACGCGAAATCACTTTAATCGGGCAGAACGTAAACTCTTATCACGATGGCGACACTGATTTTGCTTCTCTCTTACAGCTGATTGCTGATCATCTTAGGGAAACTAAATCAAGCATTCAGTGGGTGCGCTTTATGTCTTCGCATCCAAAGGATTTTACTGATTCTGTAATCGACGTAATTGCAAAAGAAGAGGTAATCTGTAATCACATTCATCTTCCTGTTCAGCATGGTTCTTCTTCTGTATTAAAAGCAATGAACCGCCGTTATACCCGCGAGCAGTATCTGGAACTTGTTCAGAAAATCAAAGATAAAATCCCTGATGTTTCTTTAACCACAGATATAATGATGGGATTCCCCGGCGAAACAGAAGAGGATGTTGAACTCACCCTTGATTTGATGCGTAAGATTAAATACGAATCTGCAATGATGTATTATTATAATCCTAGGGAAGGAACTCCTGCTGCAAAGCTTGAACAGATTCCCGAAGAAATCAGAAAGGAAAGACTTCAGCGTGTTATAGATTTACAGCTTGAACATACAAAAGAGCGTATGACAGAGCGTGTTGGTAAAACTGTAAAAGTGATTGTTGAATCAATCAGCCGTGATAATCCCGAAGAAGTTCTTGGTCAGACCGAGCAGCATGAAAAAGTTGCATTTAAAGCCCCTTCAAAGTTGATAGGAACCTTTGTTAGTGTTAAAATAGTTTCATTGAGTGGACACACTTATCATGGCGAGTTTATGCAATAAACTCGATAAGCACACTTTTAGTGTGCGACTCATACCTATAAAGGCCTTCTTATGGAGTAAACGATGATAGCGACACTGGTTATATTTTTATTTGTAATTGTTTTTCTGGCTTTCTTTATTGGAAAGAATCTTTCGAACCTGTGTACATTCTGGTTTTTTAAAACCTACACCGATTTACCGGTTGCAATTTTAGTTTTTATTGCTTTTGCCGCAGGAATCGTTTTTTCACTCATCCTCATTTCTTTGAGTAAGGTTTTAAAGAACAAGGTAAAAACCGAAGAAAAGCTCGACGATAAAAAATCAGATACAAAGAAAAAATCACTTTTAAAACGCACTCTTGCAAAATCATCAGAATTAAATAAAAACAAAGATAATTCCGATAAATTAAGCAATGAGTAAACGAATTTTTTCTATATTATTAATATTATCATTTATACCTCTTGCAGCTTTCGGTGCCGAAGTAAAGGCAAAGACTGTTGTTCAGGAGGCTCTCAAAAAAGAAAACACAGATAAGTCAATTTCTTATATCAAAGAACAGATTAAAAAGACTACTGCTCCGGCCGAAAAGCGCGCTCTTTATATTTTCCTTGCATCGATTCAGGAAGAGATAAATCTTTACGAAGATGCACAGAAATCTTATTCACAGGCGGCAGCAATTTCTGCGGGAGCTGCAGAAGGAATGTCTAAAAAGACAAATGAACAGCTTGTTTTGGATGCAGTGCGTTGTGCCCTTTGTACCGGCGATTATGCTGTGGCAGATTCGTTTTTGAATTCCAGCGTTCGTAATTCTAAAGATCAGAACATTCAGAATTATATTAAGCTTTATACTCAGTGGAGTGCCCTTTGCAAGGTAGAAAAAAAGGAAGATTTACAGGAACCGCTTGAACTTTTAAAAGCTTATCTTAAGGTCAGTTCGATGAAGGCTCTTCACCCGGTTATCCTTTTAACTTTGTGGTATGTAACAGGAGATAGTCAGTATTCAAAACAGATTACAAAGGATTTTGCCGGTTCAACAGAGGCTGCAATTGTAAATGGGGATGTTCAGCTTCTTCCTGTTCCTTTCTGGTTCTTTGTTCCAAAAAGTGGTGTTGCAGAGCAGGGAACCGGTACCTTCTCCGATTCATACAAGGAAGCAGAGGCTGAATCAAAAGAAACTGAAACTTCTTCAAGCGATAAAGTAACTAAATGGCAGCTCGGGCTTTTTAAAACAGAAGCTAATGCAAAAGGTCTTATAGAGCAGCTTAAAAAAGAGGGATTTAAACCTTATATTACAACAGAGACCCGTGTAAGCGGAACAACATATTATATTGTTCTTGTAAACGACGACGGAAGCGGCAATCTTGCAGACAGATTAAGAAGCGCAGGACACGACTGCTATCCGGTGGACTAAAAATTTTTAAGGGGTGATATATGATTAAATTATCAGCTAAAAAAATCTTAACTATGGCTTTTGGCCTTTCATTTTTGATTATGGGTGTTTCTTGTGCAAAACCAGGAGCAAGGACAATCAAGGTAATTGGAAACGGAGAAGTTACATATGTTCCCGATACGGTTTCTTTTACTGTAACAATCAAAGAAATTGAACCGGTTTTAAAATCTGCTTTAGCAACAACAAAGGAAAAAACTCAGAACTTATTAAAGCTCTGTGCTGAATATTCAATTCCCGACGAGGATGTAAAAACAAGTTATTCCGAGACAGGCAGGGAATATGAGTGGAACGGAAATAATCGTGTTTTTAAAGGTTTCAGATCAGAACAGAGTACTAAAATAAAACTAAAGGACATTTCAAAACTCGAAGAGTTTACAGGTAAAATCTTTGAGCTTCAGGTATATTCAATTGGAAGTTTTAAATATTCTCATTCTAAGCAGAACGAATTTGATGCAGAAGCAAATCTTTTAGCTTTGGACGATGCAAAAATTTCTGCCGAAAAAATGGCTGAACGCATGGGCGTAAAAATCTGTGAAGTATTATACATTTCCGATGTCGACACTGCTTATAGTTATTCTGCTTATGCTTACGAAAGTGATTATGCTGCCGTTTCCCAGAATAAATCTTTGAACAGCACATCAGGCTTTGTAGTAGCCCCAGGTATTCTTTCTTCTAACCGCGAAGTAGTCGTTACATACAGGATTAAATAAATTTGAATAGAATATTTTTCTCCCTGCAGCCACCCGGTTGCAGGGATTTTTTATTTATACTTAAAACGTCCGCAGATACAGTTCTTTTAATTTTGCTCTCTCTTTTCACTTCTCGTCAATTTTAGTATAATCTTTTCCTATGAGTAACGAAAATCAGAACAATAACGAAAAGAGAGATCCGCTTCTTTGTCACTGGGCGGATCAGATGGCAAGTCAGATTATACGCGAAAAAGGCGATTTAGATTCATATACATGTGCATCGGGAATTACTCCTTCGGGAACAGTTCACCTTGGAAACTTCCGCGAAATCATCACTGTAGATTTAGTTGTGCGTGCATTGCGCGACCGCGGTAAGAAAGTACGCTTTATTTATTCCTGGGATGATTATGATGTTTTCCGTAAGGTTCCAGCTAACATGCCTGACCCTGAAGTACTCGAAAAATATCTCCGCTATCCAATTACAGAAGTACCGGACACAACTGGTCGTAACGAAAACTATGCGCGCCACCACGAAGTTGATATCGAAACTCAGCTTCCACGCGTTGGTATTGCTCCGGAATTTTTATATCAGGCAAGCCGCTATCGTGCAAACCGTTATGCAGAAGGTATGAAAAAGGCTATGCAGAATCGTGATGTTATCAAGGAATGTTTAAACGAATACCGTGATGACGCTCACAAGATGAAGCCAGAAGATGTTTACTGGCCTGTTTCTATTTTCTGCGGAAAGTGTAACAAAGATACTACAGAAATCACTGATTACGATGGTGAATATGGAATCACTTATAAGTGCGAATGCGGTCATTCAGAAACTGCAGATATCCGTACTTTTAAGGGAGCAAAACTCGGCTGGCGTGTTGACTGGCCAATGAGATGGAACGAAGAAAAAGTAGTATTTGAACCGGGTGGAAAAGATCACATCAGTCCTGGTGGTTCATACGATACTGCAAAGCTTGTTTCTAAACGTATTTACGGATGGGATGCTCCTGTTACAATGCGCTATGACTTTGTAAACCTTAAAGGCGTTCCCGGAAAGATGTCTTCTTCTAAAGGAAAGGTAATTGCTCTCCCGGATGCGCTCGATGTTTACCAGGCAGAAGTTCTCCGCTATCTTTTTGCAGGAACTCGCCCTAATACAGAATTTGCCATCAGTTTTGATATGGATGTTCTTAAAGTTTACGAAGACTACGACAAGACTGAACGAATTGTTTACGGAATCGACAAGGCTAAATCTGATGATCACTTTAATAAAGAAAAACGCATTTATATGCTTTCTCAGATCGATGGAAAAATTCCTGAAACTATGCCATACCAGATTACATTCCGTATGCTCACAACTTTACTCCAGATTTATTCAGGCGATGTAGATAAGGTAATTGCTTCGCTTGGTGATGTTAAAACTGAACAGGAAGAACGCCTCCGACGCAGAATTGAATGTGCATGGTTCTGGATTCAGCATTCAGCCCCTGACTGCGCACCTGAGTTTTGTTTTGCACTCCGCACAGACGGAAGCAAGGCTGAGCTTTCCGGTGACCTTCTTACTGCAGTTAAGCGTGTACGCGACGAAGTTCTTCCAAAAATGGAAAGCTTTACTCAGGATAAAGAATGCCAGCAGGCTATGTACGACATCGCTACCGAAATGGGACTTGATGCAAAGGCATTGTTTACAGCCATGTACAACGCTCTCATCAATAAAGACCAGGGCCCACGTCTTGGAAGCTTTATGAGAATCATCGGTAAGGATGAACTTGGTAAGATTTTAAGCGTATATTAATCGGGGCGCTACGGGGTGCCCCCGTTAGAGAGGGTAAGCGATTCTTTAGATGAGCTGAGGGAGAGACTTCTCCCTCTTTCCCATCATCGTCAATAATAATGCTACAACGTATGGGAGCGAAAGAAGGATGGATGACGGGATGTTCGGGAAAATGTTTTGGATGTGTACGCCAAAATAATCTGCTGCACAAAAGATTACAACGGCTGTGAGCATTATAAGTGGCTTTTTTCTTCCCAAGAAAATTGCTGCCAGTGCCATCCAGCCGCGCCCGCTCGAAATACCCGGTACAAAAGATGAAATCCTTAATGTTAAAAATATTCCCGCCAGGCTGCAGAAAGTTCCTGCCAGTGTCCACGATAAAATTCTTTCTACTTTGGGGTTTACTCCTTTGGCTGTGAGTACGTCGCTGTCTGTTCCCGTAATTCTTAAATATAGTCCGATTCTTGTCTTAGATAAAAATAAAACAGAAAGTACAACGATTAATCCTGTGATGATGATTGTAAGGATTTTTGTGGTGTTTACGTCGAATCTGTATGAAGGATTTGTGAGTACTCCGCGGGTTTTGAAAATCATTACAGAGAGGAAAGATGTCATCGATGTAAAGAATAAATTGAGGGCTGTCCCCGCTATAAATTTGTGCGCACGGAATCTTTCTATTAAATACGAAAAGGCAAAGATGATCAGCGTGATTAAAAGGATTGTGAGGAGGGCGGCTGGGATGGAAGCACTGAGGGGTGTCCCCGTTGTAAATTGATCCATTGTTGCATCGAGGGTTGTCCCCCCTGTCTGATTAAATGCTGCAAAAAACGAATAAAAAACAAAAGCCGAAAAAGTAGCAAGTCCTTCTAAAAAGAGGGCAAGGGAACCGGCGTATTCTGTAAAAAGGGCTGCGAACGAGCAGAGGAGAAGGGGGCACGAAAAAGAAAGGATATCAATCAGCATAAGACTTCTCCTTTTTAAAAAGTGTAAAAGATATTATCAAAAGTATGACTGCCTGAATCAGACTTGAAATATCAAAGTTGATGTTATTTAAAAATGCGTATCGGTTTGCGTAGGTTGTAACAAAGCCTAAGAAAATTGCAGACGGAATCATAAAAAGAGGGTTTGCCCGTGAAAGGAGTGCTGCAGAAAAAGCGGTCCATCCCATGCCGGCGTAAAAGTTTTCGTGGCAGGTAAAATAGGTTCCGGTTACTGCAAAAAATCCTGCAAGACCGTGCATCCCGCCAGAGACAAAGGCGCTTGTAAAAACAAAGTTTGAATTATTGTATCCTGCAAAGCGCGAAAATTCTGGTGAGACTCCGTAAATAGTGAGTTTTTTTCCGTAAGAAGTTTTATTGATTAAATACCAGAATAAAACGCACAGAAGAATCGCTATAAAAAAAGATGCGTTCAGTGTGGAAGGTTTTAGGATGCTCCCGAATCTGAACTTTTCTTCTATGAATTGAGTTGCCAGAAGGTTATCGGTTTTGCTTCGGAAAGGTCCCTGAATTAATCCGCTTATTATCGGGCAGACTGCACTCGATGCCAGAAACGATGTGAATAGAAAGTCTGCATTTTTGTACTGTTTTAAAAAGCCCGAAATGAGAGCGAGTGCCCCAGAAGATAAAAATGCCAGGATGAGGGCCAGGGGAAGTGCAATTAATGGATGAAGATTTTTAGCTCCCGCAAGGATGATTCCTGTTATAAAACCCCCAAGATAGATTTGTCCTTCTCCACCAAAGTTTAAGTTTCCGGATTTTATGGAAAAAGCGCCTCCCGTTCCTGCAATCATGTAGATGGCGGCAAAGTTTAAGGCAGAACCAAAATAAAAAAGATTCATCAGTTTGCCTCCGAAAGAACAATCCTGGTTCCCTCTTCGTGGAGGGTTTTTAATTTTTTATACAGGCGTTCTGTGCTTTCTACATCAAGGCCCTTTGTTGGATTAAAAAGATATAACACCCGGGGCCTTTCCATAATCTCTCGTTCAAGAATGATTCTCTGTAGCATTCCGCCCGAAAGATTTCTGGCCTTTTCGTAGGGTTTTATTTCTACCTGTGCTTTTTCTAAAATCTCTTTTGTAAACTTTTCTTCATCTTCTGATTTTTTATCTGTGTGGTAAGCCGTGCAGAGTTGTAAAATTGTAAGTTCTGGATTCGAAGCGCGGAAGGTTTTATCGGAAGGGATGTAGCCCGCCCGTACCTCAGTTTTTTTTGCGCGCATTTTTAAAACTTCTTCTTCGGTTATATTTTCTTTTTGTATGAACGAAGGGATTTTTACTTCCTTAGAGATTCCAAAAAGCTTTTGTTTGATTTCTTCTTCGGTATAATTTTCTGTCGGCTTTTTTTCTAAGACATTTCCGTCCTGAAGGAGAATTACTTCATCAGATTTTTCAAGCGCTTCTTTAAGGTTATGCGTAATCATGATGATTGATATTCCTTCTTTTGTGAGTGTGCGAAGTTTTTCTTCTTTAATGAATGGAGGTTCGTCTAAAATCAAAAGCTTTGGAAAGCGGAGAAGGGCGCCTGTAAGTGAAACAAAAAAGCGCTGTTCTTCCGTCAGATTTTTTACCAGAAATGATTTTTTTATTTCGGGGATCCAGCTATTAAGGATTTTTTCTGCACGGTCCTTATCAAAATCTTTCTGGCCGAGTTTTAAATTTTCAAAGACAGAAATGCCCGGTGCTAAAAGTGGCCGCTGATGAACACACACAATTCCACGGTTTATGGCAGCGTGAGGAGTTTTAAAAGAAACTTCTTCTTCGTTTATAAAAAGTTTTCCGGCAGTCGGTTTTAAGTCTCCGCAGATTACATGTGCCAGAGTTGATTTTCCCGCTCCGTTTTCTCCAAGGAGTGAATAGATTTTTCCCCTGTCGAAAGAAAGCGAAACATCTTTGAGAACTGTTTTATACGAATATCTGACACATATATTTTTAAGCGTGAGCATCTTCTGTCGTCTTTTTTATTTAAGTTCAATTTTAAGTTTTCCCGAAGTGATGTCGTTTACAAGTTCAGCCATCTTTGCACGGATATCTTCCGGTACAGCCTGAATGTAAAGTTCATCATCCTGGATAAAATCAATAAAGCCGTCCTGCATTCCAACCATGAATGCTTTTCCCCATGGAGTATTTCCTTCGATGTATTCTTTTGTCTTCTGGTATGCCATCTTTTCCTGATTTACTGTGCTGCTTCCGATGATTGTTCCCGGAGCGCGGGAAAATCCTGAATCGTCAAACCATGAAATATAAACCTTTGCGTTTACTGCAGAAGCGATTACACCCTGGCTTGCTCCACCACAGATCGGGAGAATTACATCAACACCGTTTTTAATAACAGCGTCTGCAATTTCTGCACCCTTTGTTGCATCGTACCAGTTTCCTACAACACGGAAATCAACTTCGGTATCGGCACAGGCATCTTTTGCACCCTTTACAAACGAAGGATAAATTATTTCATTCATAACAGGATATTCCTGAGCAGCGATGAGCGAAAGGCGGTGAGTTTTACTCATGAGTCCTCCGACGTAGCCTGCAAGATATCCCTGCTGTGACTGATCATAGCTTACGGTGTGTATATTCTGATTACCTTCTTTTGTTGCATCAAGAAGGATGAATTTCTGGGATGGGAACTGTTTGATAATCGGTTCTGCAAGATCAGGGAGGGAAGGGTTAGAAGAGATGATTACATCGTATTTTCCTTCAGCACAGAGGCTTGTGATTTTGGCACTCCATTCAGCCTGATTGGTTCCGGCTTCCAGAATATAGAGGTTGATTTTAGAAGCTTCATCAGCTCCCGCATTTAATTCATCTACCGCTTTCTGAACGCCGCGTGTGAGTTTTGCATAAGTCGGACTGTCGTCGATTATGCCCGGAACAAAAACGGCAATTGATTTACCGCCGATTTTTTTTGAACATCCTGAAAACAAAACAGGAATGAGTAATAAAGCTAATAATAATTTTTTCATGACTGAATAATAGTTTTATATAAAACTATTGTCAAGGGGGATGGGGAAGAAATGGGGATGTGGATAAAAAGTATTAGTCGCGGGGGCAAAAAAAAAGACTGACCCATAATTATGAATCAGTCCTTATAATCAGCCTCGGAAAATGTTCACCACTCAAGATGAACTTTGTTACGGGCTTTTATAGTTCTAAGAAATTACTCTTCTGCTTCGAGTTCTTTTTCGTCAACCTGATATTCAGCGAATTTAGAAATCATTGGTTCAACATCTTTTTTATGAATCTTACGATCAACGTAGTTTTTAGTAATTTTAGAAACAAGAGGACAGAGGGCGATTACACCGATTAAGTTTGGAATCATCATAAGGCCGTTGAAGGTGTCGGAAATATCCCATGCAAGATCAAGGCTCATTGTACATCCAAAATAAATAATCACTACGAAGATGACTTTATAAATAACCTGTGTTTTTTCTCCAAAGAGATACTGCCATGCTGTTGCTCCGTAGTGGCTCCATCCAAGAACTGTAGAGAAGGCAAAGAGAAGAATTGCGATGGCGATGAATTTTGGACCAAAGCTTCCAAAGATTGTTGCAAATGCTTCACCTACAAGACCTGAACCGGCATTCTGTGAAATCATCATACCTGTTTCAAGATCTACAACACCGGTAGAAAGAATTACGAAAGCAGTTAATGAACAAACGATGATTGTATCTGCAAATACTTCGAAGATACCCCACATACCCTGACGAACCGGTTCTTTTACGTTTGAAGATGAGTGAACCATTACAGAAGAACCAAGACCAGCTTCGTTAGAGAATGCACCTCGTTTAAATCCCATTGTGATTGCTTTCTGGATTCCGTATCCTACAATACCACCTGTAGCAGATTTTACCGAGAAGGCTCCCTTGAAGATTGCTGCAAATACGGCAGGAACAGAAGTTATGTTTGCAAAGAAGATGATGAGTGCACCGATTATATAGATGATTGCCATAACAGGAACAAGTTTTTCTGTTACAGAAGCAACTCTCTTTAATCCGCCAAGAATGACAATAGAAGCAATGATTACAAGAGCAATACCTGTTACCCATGTTGGAATATTGAATGCCGATTCCATGTTACCGGCAATAGAGTTTACCTGGCTCATGTTTCCAATACCAAAGCTTGCAAGAAGACAGAATACACTGAATAAGATTGCAAGGACGATTCCCGGATACTTCATAAATTTATAGGCACCAAATCCGTCTTTAAGATAATACATGGCACCACCACGCCATTCACCATTCATTCCCTTTCTTCTAAAATAAATACCAAGGACATTTTCTGAATAGTTGGTCATCATTCCAAAGATTGCCATTACCCACATCCAGAAGATTGCTCCAGGACCACCTGCAATTATGGCAGTTGCAACACCGACGATATTTCCTGTACCGATTGTTGCGGCAAGGGCAGTACAAAGACTCTGAAACTGTGAAATAGCTTTGTTGTCTTTTCCTGTGTGAGCTGTAATCTTTTTGTCTTTAAAGATTGCTCCGATAGTTTTTTTAATCCAGTAAATAAAATGAGTAAACTGAAATCCTTTGTTAACGATGGTCATTATAAGACCTGCAGCAAAAAGGAGTGTGATACCAAAAGTTCCCCAAACTGCACCGTTTATGGAATTATTGATAGAGGTAATTATAGAGGTAATTTTTTCAATCATAAAAACTCCTGAAAATTTTAAAATAAAAAAGGCAGAACTGGACAACAGTTCTGCCTCTTTGCAGTATAATTAATTTTATTTGAATATAAAAATAAAGTCAACTAAAAAATTCTTATTAATAGAAACAAAAATACAGTTTGTGTTGAGCGTGGGATTATTTTATTTCATATATAAAGAGTTTCCCGTCTTTACCAGCCGAAAGGTATATTTCACATACGTAATCATAATTATTTATTTTGATTACACAGTTTACTTTTACAGATGCTTTTTCTTTTTTTAAGGTATTCATGATACTTCTTTTTATAGGGGTAGAAGTATCGATTGTTATAGTGCAATCTTCGTATTTTGTAATCAGTGATTCTTTAAACTCTTCAAAGTTTTTAATAATGCGTTCATAGACCCAATCTGGAAACTCTGTTTCTGGGGTTATATAATCATAAAATCTTTCTTCATCATTATAAATGCTCCAGAAGAAATTTGTGATTACGTCGGTAGGATTTGAAAAATCAGGCTTTTCAATTTTTGTGAATTGATTTTCCTTTTTGATGGTAGTGGTGTTTTCTGAAAGTTCGTAATCATTTTTAAGACCGAAAGCTTTTGCAACATGATAGATGGCGTTTGTTTCTGATGAAGAAAGCATTAAACCTCCGCCCGAAATTACATCATGGATTATAGCTACAACAATGATTGTTCCGTTTACATCCATCGCTGTTTCTTTTCCCAAATTTTTTTCCGTAAAGCTTTTTAGAAGTTTTGCTCCCTCTTCTGTGAAAGTAAAGTCGATGGTTGTTTCTCCAAAATTATTGTTCTTTAGTATGACTTCTTTTATATCTGAATCTTTGAAGGATAATCCCTGTTTTTCTACAAATACGGTTTTAAATCCTTTATTGAATGTATCAAAATAAGTAAATGGTTCTGTGTTTTCAGGATATTCTTCTGGTTTAAGGTTTTCGTCATAAGGAACATCGCTCAAAACCCTGAATGACAGTGATCTGGATATATCCTTTGCAAATCCGAATGAATTACAAAAAAGCCCCCCTGCCACCATAACTGCCAGAATACAAAAAAACTTTTTCATCTTTTTCTCCCTGAAAGTATTATGACCTCATAAATTGCTTAAAGCAATAAAAAAAAGTTAAAATTTTCAATTTTTTTTTTCAAAAATGGTCCGAAATCGCGTAAAAAAGCAATATTAGGGTATGAACTTTTTTCATTTAGAGGAGGATTTAATATGAATGAAAAAACTTTATCACTCGAAGAAAAATGGGAGAACATCACACTTGCAAACAACTTTATCTTTTACAAGGTAATGCACACCCACCCGGAGGCCTGTAAGCATCTTCTTGAACTTTTATTACACATCAAAATCGAAAATATGGAGATGTCGAATGAAGAAACACTGATTATCGATCACGATTCAAAAGCCATAAGGCTTGATGTTTACGTAAAGAACTCTAATCATGTTTACGATGTTGAAGTTCAGGTTGTAAATACGCATGATCTTCCTGAGCGTGCACGATACTATCAGAGTGTGATGGATGTGGATATGTTAAAGCCGGGGCAGACGTATGATAAGCTTAAAGATTCATATGTCATATTTATATGCATGGAGGATATTTTTGGTTTGGGGCTTCCGTTATATAGTTTTAAATATCTTTGTAAGGAAGATAAAAATATCGAGCTTGGAGACCGCACATCTAAACTCTTTTTTATTGCTCCACTGTGTGCTAAAATGATTAAAGATGAAAAGGCAAAAACTTTTTTTGACTTTTTTATCTCTAACAAAACTGGTGATGATTATACTTCAAATCTGCATAAATACGTAGAAGACGCCAGACACAACACACAATGGAGGAAACAGTATATGACCGTAGAAATGATGCAGAATTACGCTTTTAGAGATGGCATGGAGAAAGGTGTAATTGAAGGTGCAAACAGAAAGGCCGAAGAAGATGCTGTGAATTTGTTGAAAAAAGGTATATCCGAAAGTATTATCACTGAATGCATTGGTCTTCCTCTTGAAAAAGTCCGGGAACTTAAAAAAGAGATAAATAAATAAATCTTTATTTCAAACAATACTGGCTATGATTACACCTCGAAACTGCACACCTATGTAGAAGACGCCAGACACAACACGCAATGGAGGAAACAGTATATGACTGTAGAAATGATGCAGAATTACGCTTTTAGAGATGGCAAAAGACAAGGTTCAGAAGAAAAGGCAGACGAATCAAACTGAAAAATTCAAAGAAATCGAACAGAAAAGAAAAATCAACCAAAAACAGTAGATTCATATTTTCTTGGAAATGTGGACGACGATTACATTGGTGTTTATATTCCAGTTGATGAAGAAAATTTAATCAGTACAAGAAGAATGTTTTATGAAGCTGTTCTTCCTCAGCCGCGAAGAAAAAAGATATATTAAACGCATGCTCTCTTACGAAGAACAGTAATTCTTCCGGGCTTAATATATCCTGAGCGTCTTTAAATACTCTTTATGTTCCGCGCTTACACGAAAGCTTTCAGAAGCTTTCTGGATTGCCTTGTTGTGAGTCCACGTGTCAAGCTTCTTATCCTGAATAAAAGTGATTGCCGTATCCCACTGTTTTACAAGTGCTTCGGAAAATAGCCATGCAGTCATCATGTTTACATAATATTCAGTGCTCCGGATGCTCGCCGGAAGATCAAGGTATTCAGGTTTAAAATCATCATCCAGAAAATATTTCATTAAAAGAAGCATACCGACACGTTTGGTAAAAGGAGCTGTGTCTCGCATCCAGGCTTGAAGGTCGGGTAGAAGTTTCTGTCTGTTTTTTTTGAGAGCCGGCGGATTAAGTCCGTCACTAACGGCCCAGCTGTTTATATATGGGAGAAAATTTTTAAGGGCTCTAAGGCATTCATCATAATCTTTGATTTTGTTGATTAATGCGATGTGCAAGCAGTTTTCTTCGTGATATTTATGCGGAAGATCTTTAAAAAAATTTTCGAGCTCGCCCGGAGGAAGAGTTTTTATCTCGCTGATTATATTTTTGTATACAGGCGAGCGCACCCCGATAAATGTCTTTCGTGGAAGGGTTGGCACAAGCTTTGCAGAAAAATCACCGTATTTTTTATCCTGATATTTAAAAAGGATTTTCTGGATTTGGGTCATATTCTTTATTATATAATGCCATTGAAAGTTCAACAAGAATTCTTGTTCTGGCATTGGCTTATTATATATTTGAATGCAAGAAATAATCCCGGGGTTTTTAAGGGGTGTCCCCTTAGGCGAAGGGGTAGCGGAAGACATAAAAGGTTTTTTTCGAATAGGAAATAAATCTATGGCTTTCTGGAGTTTTCAAAGAAAACTCCAGTTTTTTTTATGGCTGGAGCGAGGGGGAGACCTCTCCCTTATAATATGATATATTTTATCTGAAGTTAAAAAAATCAGAGGTTTTTATGTCTAAATTAAAAAATGCTTTACTTATCAGATATGCCCTTACAATCGCTGGTAAAATACATTTTACTAAAGTAAAAAGAGCATCGAAAAACTGCAAAAAAGCTTCTGAAAATACACTCAGAAAAATACTGGAATATGCAAAAGATACGGAATGGGGAAAGATGCATCATTTTTCTGAAATTCTTGCGGCAAAAAAATCCGAAGAATTATATTCACGTTGGCAGAAAAATATTCCTCCTCAGGATTACGAAGATTTACGTCCTTTTGTAGAACGGCATAAACATGGAGAAGAAAATATCTTATTCCCGGGTAAACCCAAAATGTATGCTACAACTAGTGGAACCACGAATGAACCAAAATGGATTCCTATTACAAATAAGTATTATGATAATGTATACAGCAAAATGACAAACATCTGGTTGTATACTTTTCTTAAGCATAGACCTAAATGTGTTGAAGGACCAACAATGACTATCGTCGGAAAAGCTATTGAAGGTTTTGCTCCGGATGGTACTGTATATGGTTCGGTCTCTGGAGTTACCCGCCGTGATATCCCGGAATTTGTAAAGCCAATATATTCTGCTCCGGCGGATGTTTTTGATATAACAGATTATACTGCCCGTTATTATACAATCATGCGTATTGGGATTGAGCAGGATATCCATGTTATTGTTACAGCTAACCCTTCTACAATTGTTGAGATGCAGAATAATGTTAATCAGTTTTTTGATGATTATTGTAATGATATTGAACAAGGAACGCTTAACGAAAAACTAAATATTTCACCTGAAATTCGTAAAGCTTTAGCACCTATGCTTCATCCAAATCCGAAGAGAGCGGCAGAACTTAGAGCTCTTAAAGAAAAGTATGGAAAAGTTCTTCCAAAACATTACTGGCCAGATATTCAGATTTTAACTACCTGGAAATGTGGAAATACAAGTGTTTATGTAGAAAAATTTAAAGACTCTTTTCCTGAACATATGCTCTATCAGGAGTTTAGTTATTTTTCATCTGAATGTAGAACAGGTTTGGTACTTAATGGTAAAAATGATACTGTTCTTTTTCCACACATGCATTATTTTGAATTTGTCTCGGAGGATGAGATTGAATCTTCACAAAAAAAATTCTTGCGGATAGATGAGATAGAAGTTGGTAAACGCTATTCAATTTATGTAACAACTTTTGCAGGCCTGTACAGATATAATATGAATGATTTAATTGAAATTACCGGAAAATATGGAACGATTCCTACAATTCAGTTTGTCCAAAAAATTAATGGAATTATATCTATGACCGGAGAAAAAGTACATGAGCGTCAGTTTATTCAAGCAGTTCATCTTGCAGAAGAAGAAACAGGAATAAAGACAAAATTCTTTGTAGGTTTTGCTGATGTCCAGAATTCTGTATATGATTTTTATTATGAGTTTGAAAAAATCGATCTTGAAGAAACACTCGTAAAGTATTTCAATTCTGTTGTAGATAAAAAACTTATGGAAATTAATTGTGAATATGAATCAAAAAGGGATTCCCTCAGAATTGCAGAACCCATACCATTTGCTATGCAGAAAAATTCCTTTGAAACTTATAAAGAACGATGTATCCTTGCAGGTGCCCGAGATGGTCAGTTTAAGTTGAATCTTTTGATGCAGGATGAAAAAAGACATTCAATGTTTAAAGAGCTTGTGAGAAAATAAATGCAAAAAAAATCTTACTTTTCAAAAATATTGATTTTACTTGCGGGGGTCCTCTGGGGCTGTATGGGGCTTTTTGTGCGGCCACTGAATGACATGGGGCTTTCTTCGTGGGATATTGTTTTTCTGCGTGCGGTTCTTACGACTGTTTTTATGGCCCTGCTTCTTTTGATCAAGGATAAATCTCTTTTTAAAATCCGACTGCGTGATATCTGGTGCTTTCTTGGAACCGGGCTTTTGAGTATCGTGTTTTTTAATCTCTGCTATTTTAAGGAAATTACGATTACATCTCTTTCTGTTGCGGCAATCCTTTTGTATACTGCTCCCGCTTTTGTGATGATTATTTCTGCATTCTGCTTTAAGGAGAGGCTTTCTGTCCGAAAAATTATTGCGCTTATTCTCTCTTTTACAGGTCTTATTTTTGTTACCGGCGTTTTAGGTGGAAGCGGTGTAGAGCGGCTCAATTTTTCTACAATCATGATTGGACTGGGGGCTGGGCTTGGATATGCTCTTTATTCGATTTTCAGCCGCTTTGCAATTGAACGCGGTTACGAATCTTATACCATCAGTTTTTATACTTTTTTGTTTGCCGCCTTTGCGACTTTGTTTTTTGCAAAACCTCTGGATGTTACGACCACAGTGGCTTCTTCTTTTTCCGGTGTGGGCCTTGCGTTTGTGTTTGTTCTTGTTTCCACTGTGATTCCATATATTACTTATACCCGCGGTTTAAAATCTGTAGAAAACGGCCAGGCTTCGATTATTGCTTCGATTGAACCAGTTGTTGCAACGTTGAACGGCATCATCTTGTTCGGAGAAAAAATGTCGTGGAGCGTTGCGGCTGGAATTATCCTTGTTCTGGCAGGAATTGTGATTAGTAACCTTGGTGGTGAAAGAGATTTTTCTTCGGGAAAATAATTTGTGGATTGATGCAGGCGTTACGTGGAGGGGATTTTACGGACGAAAGATGAGTTTTTGTGCATTTCGTCCGTAAAATTCTGTGTTTAAGGCAAATCTCAGCCTGCAAAATGAAGCTGTGATGTGGATATTTACGGACGAAAGGTATGTTTTTGTGCATTTCGTCCGTAAGAAATGTTGTCTACGGGCAATTTTAGCCTGCAAAATAAAGCAGTGATGTGAATGTTTACGGACGAAAGATGAGTTTTTGTGCATTTCGTCCGTAAAATCCTGTGTTTAAGGCAAATCTCAGCCTGCAAAATGAAGCTGTGATGT
The DNA here is from genome assembly GCA_016286365.1 of Treponema sp. Lineage (GTDB taxonomy): Bacteria > Spirochaetota > Spirochaetia > Treponematales > Treponemataceae > Treponema_D. Next base: position 38,885 of record JAEESN010000002.1, on the reverse strand, counting down.
GAATGTTTACGGACGAAAGGTGAGTTTTTGAACATTTCGTCCGTAAAATCCTGTGTTTAAGGCAAATCTCAGCCTGCAAAATGAAGCTGCGGTGTGAAAGTTTACGGACGAAAGATGTGTTTTTTGTGCATTTCGTCCGTAAAAATATGTTTCCCCCCACCAGAAAACTAATCCGAAGCCTGGGAAATCAATGTGTATCCAGCTTCCTTAATTGCTGCGGAAAAATCATGCCATTCCATTGGGCTTTTTGTACGCACCAGCACTGTTTTATTTCCCAAATCGACGCGGGCCCAAACTCCTTCCTTTGTGTTAAGTGCATTTTCTACGTGCGTAGCACAGTTTGAGCAGTGCATTCCATCCACAGTGAGCGTGTAAGTGTAAGGGTAGTGTGATTTATTTTTATCGTGCACGCGAATCTTTTTTGGCCCGGAATCGTGAGTGCCGCAGCATGCAGATCCGTGTCTGATTCTTTTTATAGAACTAATCACCGCCAGAATAACTATAATAATTAAAATAATAATTGTAACTGATGTTCCCATATTTTATCCTTTTATATGTTAGTTAGTGCTAACATATAAAATATCATTAATATAAAAATAATTCAATTCGAAATTGATTTTTAATTTTTTTTTAGCAGGAATTTTGGTATGCTCGCGAATTGCAGTCTGTATTAGAGTATTCATAATGGAGAAGATTTGAAGAAGCAATAAAACGAGCAAAAATATCATGTGAAAAAAAAGGGCATGATATATCAGACCATTTTGTCGATGCTGGCAAAATGGTTATGCTTGGTTCTGATGCAATAGGGGAAAGAGATGATTATATCCCCTATCAGTAGTTAATTATTTTACTACTTCCCACATAATTCCCATGTTCTTAAAGCCGCCTTTGGGCATGCAGGTTGTACAGGCTTTTGAACCTGTGCCACCTTTGTGCGAGCAGCCTGAACATGAGGTACAATGCCCCGGGCAGGCGGGAACATTGTTTTTATCTTTTCCGGCCGTGAGAAGCGTTTCCCCTTTCGGGTAAGAGGTTGCAACACGGCGGATAATCTTTGATCGTTCCAGAAAATCAATTTTACGGAGGATGTCGCTGGTAGTTGTACCTAACTCATCGGCAAGCATTTCGATTGTTCTGGAACGGCCATCGGATAAAAGTTGTAAAAGTTTTTCCATTACATATTCCTCAAGCGTCCGGGATTGTAGGGGCGCGAAGCGTTCTGGGGACGCAAAGCCCGACAGTCCACCGCAGGCGAACGGCGAACGCCCTACCAGATTAAAAGTCCGATATGATATGCAACACACGCAATCAAAAGGGCACCGATTGTGTAATAAAGCGCAATGAGTGTTGTCCATTTTGCAGAGTGTGTTTCCTGATAGGTTGCAGCGAGGGCAACTATACAAGGCATATTAAATGTAATTGCAAAGATAAATGCGAGTGCTTCAGGTTTTGCAACGTTGGCAACAAGAAGTTCATTGATGTTTGCAACGGCTCCTCCTGTAACTGTGCTTCCGACTGTGAGCATGCTGTGATCTGTAAAGATTGTACTCAAAACACCGATTGCACCTTCTTTACCAAGAGAAGATACGATGAATGCCATGAAGGTTTTCCAACCGAGTCCGAATATCTTTGTTACAGGTTCTATAAACTGTCCGATTTTGTACATGATGGAATTATCCATGCTGCCGGTATTTGTAAATGTAAGAAGCCAGAATACAAAAGAAACAAGGAGGATTACTTTGAGTACGCGGAAGAAAGTATCCTTTGTGCGACCAAGAACATAACGGAAAAGGCTTCCCCAGCGTGGTTTATGATAAGGAGGAAGCTCCATAATTATACCGCAGCGGTCTTCTTTTTTAACAAGAGATCGTCCGAATACTTTTGATGTGATCCACATGTGAAGTACCATTACGGCGAGTATTGCCACAATTACAAGAGGAGCGCCTGCACCAAACCAGACTGTAGAAAGCATTGGTACAACTGCCCATGCGGCACCACAAGGAATTGCCCAGGCAAGAGCGATTGTCAAAACTTTCTGTCCCCAGTTATCGATTACACGGGCACCTGCGGCTCCTCCCATCGTGCATCCAAAACTTACAAGGAAAGGCATAACCGATTTTCCCTGAAGGCCAAGCTTAGACATTGTGTTGTCGAATACATATGAGATTCGTGCCATTACACCGACTTCTTCGAGTAAGCCGAAAACAAGAGTAACACCGAATACAAAGCCGAGCATCTTAAAGATAAAGCTGAGCGAGTTGATAAGAACATCACAGAGAATTGCGATGATAAAGTTCGGGCAGCCTGCACTCGTTAATGCAGAACTGATTGGATTTGCAAGTGCACCCACTGCAGAACCTATTCCCATAAACGGCAGGGCAGGGATGAATGATGCGATGAGTCCGAATAATACTGTGAGAACTACAACAGGTTTACCCCATACTCGGTGAGTAATCATTCTGTCGAACTTTCCAAGCTTTCTTGTCTTTGCTTCTGATGCAACGTTTCCTTTAAGAAGTTCATCGATCCACTCAAACTTGATTTCGCCTGATACGAGCATTCCTTTCTGGATTTTTGAAACTGCATCGGTAAAAGCTTTGCGTTTTTCACCGATAAGTGCATCACTGATTTTAGCAATTACCGGAGCATCTCCTTCCATCGCTTTTACTGCGAGCCATGTAGAAGAATAACCAGGGATAACAATTTCCGGAATCAAAGATTTTATAGCCTTGTATTCAGCATTTTTTTCGTATTTTGATTCCAGTGCTTTTGTGTCGAGTATTGTTTTCTTTTCGATTGTCTTGTTCAGGGCATTGTAGAAGGAATCATAATTTTTTCTGTCCTGTGCCGAAAAGAGTACTACAGGTATTTTAAGTTTTTCTTCTATTGCGCTGTAATTGATGTATTTTCCCTGTTCTAAGGCAACATCACTCATGTTCAAAAGTAAGAAAGTCGGTACACGGATTTCCGCATAATCGGCGAGCATGTAAAGGCTTCGTTCAAGCTGGGAACTGTCTGCAAGAATACATACAACATCTGCTTTTCCGCTTGCGATATAATCACGGGTGATGATTTCTTCGTCTGAATTTGCACTAAGGCTGTAAGTTCCTGGAAGGTCTGCTACAAGATATTTTTTTCCGTCATGTTCAAAAGTACCTTCTTTTTTTTCTACTGTTTTTCCAGGCCAGTTTCCTACATGCTGTTTTAATCCGGTAAGAGCATTGAATAAAGTTGATTTTCCGGAGTTAGGCTGACCAAGAAGTGCGATTACTGTTTCTCCATTTTCTGTCATACAGATGCCTCCTTTACTTCGATATCGTCACATTCCTTACGGTTCAACGCAATCATGGTGTCGCGTGAATAAACAAGGATGGGCCTGCGTTTTTCATTTTTTATAATTGTGATACTGCATCCGGGAGTAAGTCCGATGGATGTAATCCTGCTGACAAAACGCGCATCTCCATTGATGGAAGCGATAACGCCCGTTTCGTCCTTTGTGAGTTCTGATAATTTCTTCATGATTTCCTCTTATAATGTTAGGTATTACTAACAATTAGATATTTTAGTTAGTCTTGTATAACAAGTCAAGTGGAAAAGACTGCGCGCCCGGAGGGGAAAGATTTGTTTTTAAAGACATAAACAAAGCCAGCGGGAAGACAATTAATTCTTCTGCGCTGGCTTTGTATTGTAATTTTTTATGATGTTATGGAACTGGATATTACAGCTTCCAGCTTACTGCCTGTTTACGAGAATCGATAAAGCGGGCGTAGATTCCGCCTTTTTTAACGAGGTCGTCGTGCTTGCCTTTTTCGGCAATGCGGCCTTTGTCTATTACAACGATCTGGTCTGCATTACGTACTGTCTTTAAGCGGTGTGCAATCATGATGACTGTCTTTTCCTTTGTAAGTTCTTTTATGGCAGCCATAAGATCACGCTCGTTTTCAGGGTCCACATTGGCAGTTGCTTCGTCTAAGATGATGATTGGAGAATCTTTCATGATGGCACGTGCGATTGAAATACGCTGGCGTTCTCCACCACTAAGACTTGCTCCACCTTCACCGATTACTGTGTCGTAGCCGTTCGGTAAAGCGCTGATAAATTCGTGGCAACAGGCTTTCTTTGCCGCTGCGATTACTTTTTCCATAGGAGCTTCGGGCTGACCAAAACGGATGTTGTTTGCGATTGTATCGTGGAAGAGGTAAACGTTCTGGAAAACAAAGCTGTAGTTTTTCATAAGATTATCCATGCTGTAATCGCGGACATCTTTTCCATCCAGAGATACACTTCCTTTATCTACATCCCAGAAGCGTGCAAGAAGGTGACAGAAGGTTGTCTTTCCGCCACCACTTGGACCAACGATTGCAGTTGTTGAGTGTTCCGGAATTGAAAGGGAAATACTATCGATGATTTTCTTTTTGTCGTAAGCAAAGTCAATTTTGTCTGCCTGGATGAGTGGCGCAGGGTTTTTAAGGGGTCTCCCCTTAGGAGAAGGGGGTGCGTCGAAAAGCGCCTGCGCTTTGAGACCAGGGGGAAGGCTTTCCCCTTCATCTTTACCATTTATATCCATTGTAGGTAATGCTAAAATCTTACTTGCTTTTGTAACGCCAAGATCAATTGTACGAAGAAGGGCAGAGTAGTTACCGCCGGCTTCGAGTGCATTAAAGAGCATGAATGAACAGACAAGCATTGTCGAGCAGTCTGCAAGAGTCATAGAGCCAGCAAGATAGAAATATAAAGATGTGATCATCATTGCAACTCCGCTGAGCTTTGCAACTAACGACTGGATGTTAGAAACGGGGATACATCTCATTTCCATTTTAATCAAAGTCTTTTTTCTTCTATTAATTACCTCGTTTAATTCGCGGCTTCTTTTTCCAATAAGATTGTATGATTTAACTTCTGCAATTCCCTGGATGTATTCCAAAACCTTTCCGATTTCTGCTGCATCGTCACGGATTTTATCTGCAGAGATATTTTTTACCGCAAAGCGCATAAAGAAGTTTACGAATTCAAAGAGAGCAAAACCTGCAAGTCCTACAAGTGCAATTCTCCAGTCAAACGCAAAGAGCATAAGAATGATGAGCGATGTATCGAGCAGTCCCTGGAAAACCATCATGACGGCACGGGTCGCAACGTCTCCTACGCTTTCCATTGTGTTAGTCGTAACTGACGTAATTTCGCCAAGACTGTTTTCGTTGAAGTATCCCATTGGAAGGTAACGAAGGTGCTCTGCAATCTCTATACGTTTTTTTGCACAGGTTCTGTATCCGCCTTCGCACTGCCACATCGATGTAACCTTACGTGTAATAATTCCACCGATTATACTAACGCACATAATCCCAAATGAAAGCCAGATTGTTTTTGTTTCAAACGGCTGTCCTTCTATTGCAGTTCCGATTACTCCGCGGAGCATAACGGCAACCGCACCAATTCTGAGAGCCATAAAAAGTGAATTAAAGATTCCGACAATAATCGAACCTGTAAACTTTTTACGGTTCTCTTCATCACAGAATTTAAAAAATTTTATTAACGTATTGAACATATTTTTTCTCCTTGGGAGGGGAAAGCCTTCCCCTGAGTCCACACGTTGTTGTGGACTACCCCTTCTCCTAGATAGGGAGCGGCCCTGCCAGGCAGGGCAAAAACAGTCCTGTGGACTGTTTTTAGCGAATCTCCGAGCAGCTGTGCTGCGAAGGTCGAAGCCCCTAAAACCCTGTTACTTATCGCGGGCTCCTACATGTGCTTTCCACATCTCTGCATATAAACCATTTTTTGAAAGTAACTCGTTATGTGTGCCTTCGCTGTCGATTACACCGTCTTTTATGACGTACAATTTATCTGCATCTTTTACTGTAGAAAGGCGGTGGGCAATTACGATGAGGGTTTTGCCTTTTACAAGCTGTGCTACCGACTTCTGGATGATTGCTTCGTTTTCAGGATCGGTGTAGGCTGTGGCTTCGTCCAAAATTACGATAGGTGAATCCTTCATCATGGCACGGGCAATGGCAATACGCTGGCGTTCTCCACCGCTTAAGTGTGCACCGCTTCCACCGACGATTGTGTCAAAGCCTTTTTCGAGCGACATGATAAAATCGTAGCAGCCGGCTTTTTTTGCAATCTCTTCTACTTCTGCATCTGTTGCATCCTGGCGGCCAAGGCGGATATTTTCCCGTACACTCATATCGAATAAGAAGTTATCCTGTGAAACATAGGCAACGCGGTTGTTGTATTCTTCCAAAGATAAATCCTTTATGTTTACACCACCGATTTCTACGCTTCCTGAATCTACATCCCAAAGCGATGCGATAAGGCGTGCAATTGTTGATTTTCCTGAACCGCTTGGTCCTACAAATGCTGTGTATGATCCTTCAGGCAATGTCATGTTTATGCCGTGTAAGATCTCGGGGTTTTTAAGGGGTGTCCCCTTAGGAGAAGGGGTAGCAGAAGACTGCGAAGCAGGCTGGCGCGAGGGGGAGTCTTCCCCCACCTTATGATAGCTGAACCTGACATTTTTGAGCACGATAGAATTATCTGCAGGCTTTTTTACATCAACTGTCGGGCGCTTAAGTTCTTCGAGTGTCATGATGGAACCGACTTCTCCAAAAATTGCTCCGGCTTTTGCAATATCATCGTGGTAGGTAAAGGCGATTAAGAACGGCTGGATGGCGCTCACGGCAAGAACAATCACTGTGATAAAAAGCGATGCTGTGATGCTTCCATTGAGGAACATAAATCCACCGATTGGAAGAATGGAGAAAAGCAGGGTAGGAGTAACAACTGTTGCAACGGCATGTGGCCAGATACAGTCGCGCATCCATTCAACATAGCAGGCAGAGCCTTCCTGGGCAGCAACGACAAAGCGTTCATAACTTGATTTAGATTTTCCAAATGCCTTGATAACTTCTATACCATTGATATATTCAACGGCTGTATCGTTCAAAGCTTTTGTCTTATCGAGTGCAAACTTAAAGCGTGCTTCTCCATCCTTCAACATAAAACACATGGCGATAATACCGATTGGAAGGACGGCCATACATGCAAGTGCAAGTCTCCAGTCTATTACAAAAAGATAAACAACAAGAACGATTGAAAGAACAATGTTCGATGTATATTCAGGGACGATGTGGGCAAGAGTTGTTTCCATGCTGTCGATTCGTTCGATGATGATATTTTTGAGCGAACCTGATGGCATATCAAGAACGGTTCCAAGTGGAAGTCGTGAAAGCTTGTCGCACATTCCTTTTCTGATGTTTCCAAGCAGATTAAAGGTTGCCATGTGGCTCATGCTTGTAGAGATTGCATGGAAGATTACATTACCAGCCCAGAAGGCAGCAGTAATTCCACATTCCTGCAAGAACAGTTTCCAGTCACGAACACCGTCCAGAAGCTGCTGAACGATTCGTGCAATTATGAAGTATGGTGCAATACAGCATGCCACACTCAAAAGGGCAAAGAACACACTTACTATGTACTGTCCTTTTTTGCTTCCTGCAAAATAAAAAATCCAGCCTATAAGTCCACGATGAGGGGATTTAAAGCTTGAACTTTTATTTTGTGCAGGACGTTTAGTTTTTTTATCTGACATATAAACCTCCAGTTATATCCTTTGTTTATTTCCGCCATTCTTTTGGAAGGCATCCTTCGTGTTTTTTGAAAACCTGTGAAAATTTACTTGCGTTTGCATAACCACAGCGGCCGGCAATTTCTGTTATAGTGTAGTTAGTAGAAGCTAACATATTTTTTGCAAACTGAAGACGCGCTTTTGTACGGTATTCATTTATCGTAAGTCCGTACATTTCTTTAAAATTTTTTTGCAGGGTAGTGCGGTTTAAGTTTACCTTGGCAGACAGCTCTTCGATGGAGATTTCGTTTTCCAGATTTGAATTTATGATTCGGCGTACATTCTGAACTTTTCGTCCGATAGATCCGCTAAAGTATGCATCGGGCGTGTCGCTTCTTGTGCGAATATCAAGGCTGTCCTTGTCCCTGAATTTTTGAATTAACAGAATAATTGCGTGAACTACTGCAAGCTTTACAGTTAGTTTTGAATAAGCCCCGGGCAGTCTGATTGTTTCCAGAAAAAGCTTTTCCAGAAGTTCACCGCAGGGGAATGTTACGGCACAGTCTGTTTTTCTGATTTCGTTAAAAAAACGTGCTTCTGAAAATTCATTTGTGCCAAGAAAATCATTCAGAAAAGAAACTGCGTCTTCTGTAAAAAGAATAATGCTTATGCAGTTCATTCCGCTTTTTCCAAGCATGGCTTTTTTTACACTAGTCTTACAGTTGAAAATCATTACATCGCCTTTTTCTCCGCTTGCAAACTGTCGGTTCTGCAATTCAAATTCTCCGTGTCCATCGACGATGTACATTATTTCCAGCCCGTCAACTTCCTTTTTTTCTGCCTGATAGTTCGGGTTATAGCTTTCGAGTTCTGAATAAACAAGTTCAATTCCCCTTGCAATGTGGGAGTGCTTCATAATGCCTTCGCCGACAGGTTCATTTAAACGATAGATTTCTTCGCTTTCCTGTTTACTGATTAAATCCAAATAGGTTTGAAAAAGTTTATCTGCCGGTAATTTATTCATATTATTTTCCGCCTGTTTGTGTTAGTTAAAACTAACAGCATTATAATATAATTCCACACAATTGGTCACTACTCCAAAAGGCAAAAAATACTCCATTCTGCAATTTATTTTCTTTGACGGGAGTTTTTGAAATTGATTGATTGTTGACCTCCTGACTAAAATCGTGCCATAATGAATTAATCACTAAATCTTCCATGAGGGAGTAGCTGGCGTTTTTGACGTAACAAGTCAACATACTGGAATTGTTCCTGGTTTTGAAGGACAATCCTGGCTTGTATTAAATTGCGAGACTCATGATTTAAGGCTATTAAACTTATGGAATGGAATCTTATCTTTTTTGTAAACAGCATTCTTCTTGGCGTTGGACTCGCAATGGACGCCTTTTCGGTTTCAATCGCAAATGCATTAGGGGAGTCCGGAATGAAAAAAAGCCGGATGTGTTTTATTGCGGGCGTTTATGCATTCTTCCAGTTTGCCATGCCGATGATTGGCTGGATCTGTGTTCACACTATAGTAGAATATTTTCAAAACTTTGAAAAATTTATTCCGTGGATTGCACTGGCCCTGTTACTGTGGATTGGCGGTAAAATGATCTGGGAAGCCGTGCGTGGCGAAGAAGACAGTGACGATGAAAATGCATTAACAAAACTCACTTTCGCCACCCTTTTGATTCAGGGAGTTGCCACTTCTATAGATGCCCTTTCTGTCGGTTTTACAATCGCTGATTACGGATTACTGATGGCGTTTGTTGCTTCTGTGATAATTGCGGGCGTGACTTTTGCCATCTGTATGACAGGTCTTTTGATCGGTAAAAAAGCCGGCGAAAAACTTGGTTCTAAAGCCACACTCTTAGGCGGCGTGATTTTAGTCGGTATTGGAATCGAGATTTTTGTGAAGGGTGTGGTGTTGTAAGGAAAATTTTTAACTTTTTACCGGCAAACTTAAATCATAATTTTACACTTTCAAATAAAAAATTTTTTTTGGGTCCTTTGTCAATGGTACCATTGACAAAGGGATTGACGGATCCCTTTAACGCAAAACATTGCTACGCTTGTTTTGCGTTAAAATTTATTTGAGAGGAGTATCAAAATGATTAAACAAATCAGAAACAGTATTGTTCTTTTATTTAGTATCTTTTCCGTGCTGGTGTTTGCAGGATGTCAGAATTCAACACCATCTTTTTCGGGAAACGGTGGCTCATCGTCCGGGAATAATTCAAGCAGTCTTTCTGCCCCAAAGTGGGTAAAAGCAGAAGCGGGAGAATATACTCATTATGTGAAAATAACCTGGAAGGATAACGGTTCAGCTTATTACTGGCTCTATTATAACACTGTATATGATCCTTCGACTGCAACCTGTCAAACTAAAAATTTAAGATCAGGTACTGCATCTGTGGGATATTCAATGCTTTTATCATCTTCGGGAACTTATTACTTCTGGATAAAAGCCGCAGATGGAAAAAATGATGACAGCGCCACAAGTGATTTCAACAGTTTGCCTTGTTCCTATAATTTTACTTATACACCTCTTTCTGCACCTACAGGAGTAACAGTTACAGCTTCGACATCACAAGATAAAGTAAATATCTCTTGCCAGGATAACGGTTCTCATTATTACTACATTTACTATAACACTATAAATGATTCTTCGAGCGCAACCTGTGAAAAAAGAACTAGTTTTTTACCATATGAAATGACACTACCATCGTCAGGAACTTATTACTTCTGGATAAAATCTGCCGATGAGATTTCAAAAACAAGTGCCACAAGCGATTTTAGTGCAGTTGCAACTTATACATATTGATTTGAGCAAGTTGGGGACGTCGGAGGGGCGAATTACATAAATTTTGGGCTGAAAAGTGGTGAAATTTATGTAATTTTGCAGGGAGAATTGGCGGCTGAGTTGAATTTTACATAAAAAGCGGGGGTGGAAACTCAGAAATTTATGTAAAAGTTTTTGAAAAATCAGGAATACAATTGAGTAAAACTGAAAATCAGAGGCGATTTACATAAATTTTGCCCGCAGAAGTGGGAAAATTTATGTAATTCCACGAAAAATTGCAGGCAAAATTGGAAAAAGACAAAATTTTTACATAAAAACCGGGGCCAGAAGCTCAGAAATTTATGTAAAAGCCCTATAACAACGTACAAATCCAAGTCATCTTCAAGTTTTCTCAGTGAAGGAATCAAAAATATTTCATGTCATTATCTGGCTCGCAGCTGATTTTTGATAATTCAAATAAAGCTGATGAAGGGATTACTCTCTTGAAATCTAGAATCAAATAAAGTAAATTTATTGAAGTAAAAAAAAGGAGAACAAAAATGTCTATGAAAAAGACTATTTGTCTTGCAGTTATAACTGCTTTTGTGGCCCTTATGGGAACAGCTCTTTTTGCCGAAGATTTTCCTTCATGGTATACAGAAGAGGTAACAACTTCGGAACAGGAAATTACAAGAAAGAATGCAAACGGAGATTGGGTTGTATTTGTCGATAAGACTTATTATGCATGTGCAAATGTCAAATGCAGTGATAAAATCTATTCGCTGGAAATGGCCCGTGATGCTGCAGAAAAACTTGCTAACGAAAAACTGGACAAATATCTTAAATCAATTAAAGAAAATGATGCTTTAAAAGCAAAGCATACTATGGAACGCTACAAGTACAATGACTCTCTTACTGACGGCGGTGCTTATGTTCAGGTGGCAGTTGTTGTAAGTAAAGAAAAGGTTATAGAGCCAGAGAAGGTTCCCGATATAAAGGAAGAAATTTCAGTGATGTCAAAACTTCCACGCATCCTTTTGTATGGTTCAGAACGCCTTACTCTTGTTGATACTTTACAATTCTATTCAGCGGAATCTACCGAAGCCCACAGAGTTTCTCTTTCAACAAAAGAAAAAGCCAAAGGTAATAAAAGCAAGTATTCAAAATCACAAGAATCTTTCAACTATCCTGATGGAGTTCAGGTTTCCGATACTGTTTATAATCTTCAGGAAACTAGTCTTCAGTTTAATCTTAGAAATGTTGTAAAAGGCCGTAAGACTGTAATTATTATCCGTACTGATGTTTCTACCAGCAATGAAAAACTTATCCTCAATTACAAGGGTAACAGTTACGAAGCAAAAATCACAAAGGATAAGAAGAACAGATGGCGAAATATTATTTTTGAAATTCCAGAAGGTGAGATTACAGAATATACTCCTCAGTTCTTTATTGAGGCACTGAAAAACAACATTTCGGTTGGAAGCATCAGCGTTTATCAATTACTGTAGATTAAACTCAATATCCACATATGCAATTTTTCTTTTTCCATCATCACCCTGCTGGTATGAAAAATAAAGTTTGTTGCATTTTGTGGAAATTGTATCACCCTGTTCGCTGATTAGGTTTGGGTACCATAATGGATTTTCTTTTGAACCGATGACGTGAACAGGTTTTGACCAGTTTATTGCATCGCTACTGAAGGTGATGTAAATCTTATGTGACCAGGATGCATAAACCATCACATATTTTTGAAGGTATTCATTCCAGGAAACACTCGGGTTTGCGCCGGGAACTTTTGCCAGATTTTTTATTGCACATTCTTTACCACCTGTCATTGTTTCTGTGTTACATGCCGGTATGGAAAAACTTTCACCATCCCATTTTTTCCAGGTGCCGGATTCTCCTTTTGGATCATCTGATGCTGCCATGCAAAGTCGATTATCTATAGAACCACCTGAATCCTTTGCCTTTCCCTGATAGTAGCAGATCCAGCGTGAATTTGTTCTGTCCCTTATTACGCATCCATCACCAATTCCTGTCCATGCAGTAGTCGTACCTTTTGCCTGTTCACAAAGGATTATCGGCTGAACATCTTTCCAGTTTCTTCCATAATCATCAGAGTAGGCTGCTCCAATCGATTTATGCGCAGTTCCCTCATTATCGTAGTGACTTTCTGCATGAAAAAAGCCCACATATTTTCCGTCGTTTGGATCATTCAATGGAAATACACCGATGAACCAGGCGCCGTTTTCATTAAAATTTGTGATTTTGTGTTCCGGGTTTTGCTGAAGCTTATCTTTACCAAAAACCATATTTGAATTGTTTACCTGTGAACAGTGATCTTCCGGCCATGGACTTGTAGCTGTAGTTAAATAATCATTCTTTTCTGCCCAAAACATCTGCCACTCATTTTCGCCTGTTTGAATCGTGCATAGTTTCCCATCAGGATAATATCCTTTCAGCGCCGAAATCGAACTTGAATCTATTACCGTAATTTCACCAATTGCAAAATTAGCTTTTGCTTCATGACTGCATGAGAAAATGAAGATTGTAAAAATTAATAAGAAAATTGTTTTTATGGCATGTTTGGTTTTCATGAGATTAATGATAATTGGAGTTCAGGGTTTTGTCAAAGAATGCAATTCGTTCATAAGATTGTTGTTTGTTGTTTTGTCAAAAAGAGCAGGTTGTTAGAGTGATTCTTGGAAACTTATTGTTGATTTGGCAGTGAAAAATTTTTTTGAAGAATTAATCTGAAGCTGCTGGGGGTGCTGTTGTGGGGAGTGTGAGGGGGAGGATGATGGTGATTTTTATTTGGCTGATGATGGTAATAATTTGCAGGGGCTTCAAACAGAATTGGGCTGTCTGGAGGGGGATTTACATAAATTTAGGGCTAAAAAAAGGTGAAATTTATGTAATTTTGCTTGGCGAAAGGGTGAATGAGTGGAATTTTACATAAAACTTAGTGGTGGAAACTTTGAAATTTATGTAAAATCTTTTAAAAAATCAGAAATATAATTGCATAAATATAAAAATGAGCGGATAATTACATAAATTCGGCCCGCAAAAAAGCCAAAATTTATGTAATTCCACGGAAATCTACAGCCAAAATGGAAAAAAGACAGAATTTTTACATAAAAAACGTGGCCAGAAGCTTAGAAATTTATGTAAAGGTCCTATAACAATGTACAAATTCAATGTACTTTCAAGCTTTTTTTCCTCCAGCCCCCCCCTATTCTCCATCAGGAATGAAAACTCCGGTGCGGGAAGGGAAATCTGGATCGGAGAGGGTCTGGTCGGAAATGGTTTTGGCGGAATAGGTGGTGGAATAGTAGCAGGAAAAATCATCCCAGAACCAGCGCCTATCGCTAACGGACTGTTTTAAATCATACATAAAAGAATTATATTCACGTTCTGTCTGTGAAGTTAATTCTTTGTTTATTAAAAGGTAAATATAATAATTTGTGTTTTCTAAAGTTTCTTCGCAAGTTTCGTAATCACGGGAAACATCATATTTAGAAGCAAAAAAAGTGCTCATCTTTGGTTTTATAAGAATTTTCCATTCTTTATTTTTTTCAAGATTCTTTACAAGCGGGGAATAAAGCTCTTCAAAATATGATGTAATTTCATTTTCAAATTTATAAAATGGGTAATCACAATAATATATGTCATGGTAGGCTGGTATTGTGGTTCGTGCTATGGAGTCAATATCACCTCCATACATACACCAGTGTTGATATGCCCTTATTGTTTTTTCGGGTAAATCTTGAGCTTTAAGATATACTGTCGTGGTTTTTGTATCCTTGTTTTGTGAAAAATCAGAATCTATCAATGTAAATGTTGTGCCATAATCCAGAGAATTGATATATTCTGTGAGCTCTTCGGCTGTCATGCTCTTGTGATTTTCAAGTTTGTCTGAATAAAATAAAGGGCAGCCTGTTAGAAGTATACAGCAGGCTAGTAAGATTAGAAATGATAATTTTTTCATGGCTGTATTTCCTCCAAGCGCAGGTCTTCCTGTTTATAAGCTTTTGATATTATCTGTCTTACTTCCTGGTTATTAAAAAAATCATCAACTATAATTGAATCATAATCAAAAGTTATTCCTGAACGTGACTGAGGAGTGGTTATAAAAAAGTATATTGGTACTTCGGTAAAATGATTTTTTCTATTTTTGCTGTAAAGCCTGAAGCTTATAGATTTAAGTCTGGTTTCTATCTCCGGTAATTCTTCACTGGATACATTAATCAGGATGTACAGATTGTGTCTTTTAAAAGCATACCACTCATAATCTAAAAACTCTTGCTTATTTTTTTCCCCTTGTGTTACATGCGAAAACATCCAGTCATAATCATACAGCACTTTTGAATCCGAAAAATCAGGGGTTATAAGTTTTTGAATTTCATCTGTATAATAATTGTTATATTGAATAAAAAGAAAATTGGTCGAAAATGAGTGTAATTTATCATCCTTGTCAGGAAGCTTATCAACTACAACAACATCAGTCTGTAAAAATGAAGAATAAAATTTTGTAAGCTTGCATGATGAATATTCTGATGAATCATATCTGGTGGAGTCCGGGTCTAAAGTAATCTGACGTTCATTAGTAAAACTTCCTTCAAAATTTGCTTCAAGAAATTCACGTGCATTCTGCGGTTCTGTGTCGATTAAGGAAAATGGATCGCATGATGTCATAACGAAAAGGCATACTAATGGCATAATAAGTTTTCGCATAAGATAATTATAATTGATAAATCTGATTATTTAAAGCAAAGGCAAATTTTATGGGCGTCGTTAGGCTGAACTTTTCTGTAGTTATGAAATAGAAATTGTAAATCCAAAATAATTTTCCAAAGCTGATTTTTTTTCATCAAACCTTAAAAAAATGCTATAATAATCCTAAGGAGTTCAACACATGCGAAAACTTAAAGTATTAAAGGGTATATTGTTATTCTGGTGTCTGTTCATCGGGCTTGGGGCAATGGTTGGCGGGGTTTCCATGCTCATCGCGCCGGATGGAAGTATTTTGCACATGCAGGCTATGCTTCCTTATTTTGCCGTGCTGCCATTTTCGGATGTGCTTTTTCAGGATTATATTTTTTCAGGCATCATGCTGATTATTGTGAACGGGATTTCTAATCTGATTGCCTCATTTTTGCTTATAAAAAATAAAAAGGCGGGCTTTGTCCTTGGAACAATTTTTGGATTTACGCTCATGCTTTGGATTACGATTCAGTTTATAATCTTCCCGCCAAACATCCTCGATAACTGTTATTTTACTTTTGGCGTTTTACAGCTCTTTTTCGGCTACAATGCTCTTGTTTGTTTTAATCAGGTGAATTTTAAGTTTGATGAAGCGGCTTATAAAAATATCAGCAAAAAATCAAAAACACTCACAGTTTATTTTTCGAGGATGAAGTATACAAAGCGTATCGCCTATATGACTGCAGACCGCGAAGGCTCGGAAATCACAGAATTAAAAACTGATGAGATGACAGAAGGAACGCTCGGCTTTTGGTGGTGCGGACGATTTGGCATGCATATGTGGCAGATGAAAACTCGTGAGCTTGAAGTTTCTCTTTCTGATTATGACAGGATCATCATCGTTACTCCAATCTGGGTGTTCAGAATGTGTGCGCCAGTCAGAGATTTTATTATCAGAAATAAGGATGTTCTTTTGCAGAAAAAAGTTGATGTAGTGTTCAATCATTTTAATCCGTGGCTTCCAAAGGGCGCCGTTAATGAGGTAAAAAAATATATAACGGTGAACTCAATTGAATCGTGGACAACTATGCTTGGTCATACTTTTGGTCTTTTGTAATTTTTGTAAACCATCCCATAAGCTTTTGGGCAATCATGATGTTTACAAAAACAAGGATTGCACCCGAAAGCATAAAGGCCCCTGCAAATAAAGCAGAGTCTTCAATAAATAAAATGCACTTACAGATAATCAGCGTGTTGATTGGAAGACAGATAAGACTTGTGATGCATGCAGGAATATAGCGGCGGTAAATACTTACCTGGATTAAATGTACAAAAAAATGGATGTCGCAGCCAAGGAAAGCTCCTAGCCAGATGTACCACAAAAAATTACGGTCGATAAAATAGGCGAGGGTGGAAATTAAAATACATAAAATCAGTTCTTCGTATACGGCAAGTGCAAATCCTTCTGTGGAAAAATCTTTGTAACGGTGGAGGATGAATGGAAAGCGTTTTTTGAGTTCTGCCTGATTCTGACGTAAGAAAAATTTAAAGCCGATTATTTCTTCCATGTCGTGAAACATAAAAATGATTGGAAAAAGCCAGACATATTCTTTCATTGAAACCTCCATAAACTGATTTTTAAAAACTGTTTTTTGACACACTCAAAAAGCTGCAGGGACACAGGCGTTTGATTGTCATAAATGACATTATATACTCTTTGCTAGAGTTAGTCAAAACTAACCAAATCAGCCGGTTACAGTTGTTCAAAAAATGATATATCTACAAAAATCCAGGAAAATAGTGTATACTATTAGTCATGACTTACATAATTGCGAAAGGACTTTTAATTCCATTTTTAGGAACTGCTCTTGGTTCGGCCCTTGTTTTCTTTATGAAAAAGGAGTTGAATTCAAAAATTCAGAAAATGCTTTCGGGCTTTGCCGCAGGTGTTATGGTGGCCGCTTCTGTCTGGAGTCTTCTTATTCCTTCTATGGAAATGGTTTCTGACTGGGGGAAACTTTCTTTTATTCCTGCTGCGGTAGGATTTTGTATCGGGATGATTTTCCTTTTGATTCTCGATAAGACTGTTCCTCACATGCACCTTGATGAAACCGAGGAAGGTCCAAAGTCTAAACTTCAGAAAACTACGATGATGGTTTTAGCAGTTACCCTTCATAATATTCCTGAAGGAATGGCCGTTGGTATTTTATATGCCGGATGGGCAAGTGGATCTGCACAGATTTCGCAGGCAGGTGCTCTTTCTCTAGCCCTTGGAATTGCGATTCAAAACTTTCCGGAAGGAGCAATCATCTCCATGCCGCTTCATTCCCGCGGTCTTTCTAAAGCAAAATCCTGCTGGTATGGTGTTCTTTCCGGAATTGTTGAACCAATTGCGGGTTTACTTACAATCCTTCTTTCAAGCCTTGTAATGCCCGTCCTTCCATATTTTTTAAGCTTTGCAGCCGGCGCTATGATTTATGTCGTAATAGAAGAACTTGTTCCAGAAATGGCAGAAGGCGAACATTCTAACTGGGGCACAATCACCTTTATGCTCGGCTTTGCCCTGATGATGATTCTGGATGTTGCTCTGGGTTAGTCCTTAAACGGAATGCCCATCATGTGGATGGTACCGTAGTGGAAGAGATTACTTATATTTTCTACGAATTTTATTGCGTTGCGTTTCGAAATCTTATGCAGGATGATTTCTGCAAATCCGTTTATGAGGCTCGATGCGATTACATGAACTGTCATTTCATCAGGAGCATTTTTTGCCAGTCCCTGCTTATAAAACCATTTAAATGTCTTCATACAGTTTTTAGTATAAAGCTCGCACATTTCGTCGAGGAAGTTTTCATGGGTACTTCCCGAAGCCTTTGTAAGAAGCAGGGTGAAGGCATCAAAATTGGCATATAAATAATCCAGAAGATTCGTTAAGATTGCGTTTTCTTTTTTATGATGTTCTTCGCTTACAGGGTTTTCTTCCCCCTGGTGCATCACTACATCAGCAGCCATAACGGCTTTTGTTGTTACATCGATTGCATCGTCTACAAGGGCGCAGAAAAGGGCATCCTTATCTTTAAAATGACGATACATTGCGCCCGTGGTCAGTCCTGCGTTTGCAGCAATCGTACGAAGCGATGCATTCATAAATCCTTTATCCAGGAATTCGTTTTTAGCACTTTCGAGAATTTTACTTTTTGTTTCTGCGGCTGATTCGCTCATAATACTAACGATAACAGTGTTATCTAAAAAAATCAAGAAGGTAAATCATTGTTATCAAAATTTGTTAATTTTTTGCATTTTGGGCTGAATTTTTCCTGAATTCTATTGACAAGATAACACTGTTATCATTATCATCTGTTAACGATAACAGTGTTATCAATTTTGTTAGCAACTGCTAACGTATAAAACAGAAAACTATAACATGAGTATTTCAAGGTACGCTATGCTTAAAGCCTTGCCAAACTCATTTAATGGTTTTCCCTCAGGAGGATAAATCCATTATGAAAGTAACTAAAATCAACGACTGGTTTGAAAAATTCGGTCGTTTTGAAGTAAAGCATCGATGGGGGTTTATTATTGGCCTTCTTGTAATCACAATAATCGGATGTCTTGGCCTTCCGCGTATTAAACTTGATAACGGAGAAGAAGACTGGTTTGATGACTGGGAAACAACAAAAGTAAACCAGGATCATTTTGAAAGTATTTTCGGTTCTACAGATTCACTTCTTGCTCACATAAAAGCAGACAATGTTTTTGATCCGGATGTTCTTCAGATGATTGATGAACTTGGTGACGATCTTTTAAACAATGTTCCTTATGCCGGAAGTATTACATCATTAATGGAATTATCTCTTCCAATAGGAACAGACGAAGGCTTTGAAGTAAAAAGTCCTTTCGAAGATGGTGTTCCAACAGATCCACAGGAATTAGCCGAGAAAAAGGCCTTCATCTTAAGTCGTGAGTCTTTGATAAACAATCTTGTAAGTGCCGACTGTACGGAAACATGGCTCATCGTAAATCTTGAACAGTATTCCGAAGGACTTGATGAGGCAATGCATAAAATTGCTCCACCTGCAATGTCAATCTTTAATGACCCAAAGTATAAATCAGATAAATGGGAAATCCGCCCTGCTGGACTTTCTTATACAGAATACGAAGAAGAAGATCAGATTACTACACAGTGTATAAGCAGAATTGCAATCGGATTTGTAGTCATGATTTTATTCTTAATCATCTTTATCCGTTCATTGCGTGGAGTTGTTGTTCCTTCAATTGCTACAATCGGAGCTATTTGTACAACACTTGGTTTTTCTGCCTGGATGAACATAAAGGGAAACAACACAATGATTCTCGTAACTGTTCTTCTTGCCATGGCTCTTGCGGTAGGTTATGCAGTTCACTATATCAACAGCTTTAAGATATACTTTAGAAAAACAGGACAGAGAAAAGAATCTGTAATAATGGGAATCAGAGATTCCGGATGGGCACTTTTCTTTACAGTAATCACAACAATGGCCGGTATGCTCTCTTTCCTTTCTGCAAACATCAGACCTATGCGCTGGGTCGGTGGAATTACAGCCGCTGCCGTTCTTGCAGTTTTCATTTTCGAAATCATACTTCTTCCTGTTCTTTACAGCTTTGGAAAAAATCAGGAACCTGATCCAACATATGTACAGAATGAAGGATCAACTAATTCTGACCTTCGTGTAGAAGCAATGGGAAAATCAATTCTTAATAAAAAATGGATTACAATTATTGCCGGTGCCGCAGTTATTCTTGCAGTAGTTCCGGGCATGTTCAAAATCAAGGTAAACATGAACTATGCTGATATGATGGGCGAGCGTACTCCATACATCAAGCGCCTTATGGAAATCACACGAAGCCAGCTTGGAAGTCAGTACAGTTACGAAGTTCTTGTTGAATATCAGGAAGAGGACGCTCTTAAAAATCCGGAAGTTCTTAAAAATATGGATGAACTTGCGGCCCGTATTGGAACACTCAGCTCTACAAAAGTTTCTAACGGAAAGCCACGTGTTTCTTCTGTTACCAAAGTAATCAAAGAAATGAACCGCACTTTGAACAGCGACGATCCTGCCTTCTATGTTATCCCGGATGATCAGGAGCTTGTAAGTCAGGAAATGTTCCTCTACGAGATTTCTGGTGGTTCTGATTTATATAATTACGTAAGCGAAGACTTTAAGGCCGGTTATCTTCATATAGAACTTAATGGATATGACGGCGAAGAAATTGTTCGTAATCTTGAGGAAGTAAAAAAATGGTGTGCAGAGCTTTTCCCTGATGCATCGAATGCCGGTGTAGTAGGTGAGGTTGTTCAGTATGCACAGATGAACGGAAAACTTGTTCGTGGTTCACTCAGCTCAATCGGAACTTCGCTCATCGTAATTTTGCTTTTGCTCATCCTGGCATTCACATCGTTTAGAACTGGTTTTATCGCAATGATTCCAAACGTTGCACCAATTGCAATCATCGGAGGAATTATGGGATACGCCGGAGTCAATCTCGACATGATTACTGCAATGATTATACCGATGATTCTTGGTATTGCCGTTGATGATACAATCCACTTTACAAATCACATCAAGTATCACTTTGAGCTTACAGGAAATTACAGGCAGGCAGTTTTGAACTCATACCGCGAAATCGGAAAAACAATGATCATGACAACAATCATCTTGTGCGCAATGTTCGGAATCTTCCTTACAAGCACAATGACTGTTTTAGTAAATATCGGCTGGCTTTCGATTGTAGGTCTTGGCAGCGCATTGATTGCCGACTACACATTGACCCCAGTTCTCTTGTTTATAACTAAACCATTTGGTACCGAAGATCGAAAATCCGTTAAAAAATAAGCCGACAGGGTTATTTTAGGATTAACGAGAGAATGGTTCGCCGAGATTTATCGAGGCGCGGGAGAGAGGAAATAAGGAGATTTATATGAAAAAACTTATCACAACACTTTCAACACTTTTACTTGCAGGCTCGCTTTTTGCACAGAGCCTCACAGGTTACGACATCATGAAAAAGGCAGACGAAGTTCCTGAACCAAAAACTTCATCATCAACTGCCACTCTTACAATTCATTCAAAGAAGGGTTCAGACAGAGTCCGCGAAGTAATCATGAAGAGTAAGGATTATGGTGACGTAGAAAAAAGCGTTATCGTATTTACCACACCAAAGGATGTTGCAGGCACAGGTTATCTTATGTTCAATTACGAAGAAGATGCAAAGGGTAACAAAAAGGATGCCGACAACTGGCTCTATCTTCCAGCCATGAAAAAGACTCGCCGTATTGCATCAAGCGGTTCTGAAAGCGAAGGAAGTTTTATGGGAACTGATTTTACCTATCAGGATATGGGCGAGCGTAGTCTTAATGATTATGATTATAAACTTCTTGGCGAAGAAAAAGTTGATGGCGTTGACTGCTACAAGGTTGAATGTAAAAGCAAAAAGGGAACAGAGAAAGATCCACGCTACATCACTTATATTGGTAAAAAAGATTACATCATGCGCAAGTGTGAATTTTACGACAGACAGAATCAGCTTCACCGCGTTCTTACCTGCACTGATTTTACAACAATCAAAGGCTATACAACTGCCCAGAAGATGAAGATGGAAAATGTTCAGACTGGAACCTGGTCGCTCATCGAAACAAAAAATATTAAATACAACGACGGCGACATCGACGATTCATTGTTCACAGTCGCAGCATTGGAGAAGGGAAGAATTAAGTAGGAAAAATAAAATACAAATATTGCGTTGGGCGTTCCCGCTCGCATTGCTCGCGGTCGCTATGTCTGCCCTTCGCTAACGCTCACCGTCCTCACTTCGTTCCGGTCGGCAAGGGGCTCCCAGCGCTAACGTAGTTTATAATTTTTTCTTCGAATCTTACCCTCATCTAAAAAGGAAAACTTTTATGAAAAAGAAATTTCTAACCTTATCATTTTTATTATCGTGTATATATCTCTTTGCCGAAGGTGCATCCTTTTCCGGCGATATCTCTACCACCTGGGGTGTGTTTGCTCCGTGGACAAACGACGAAGTTGCAGGCGATTTTTCGTTAGCTAATACTGACTTCACAGGAAAAGTAGAGGCATATTATGGAAACAGTTCTGCCTATGCCGAAGGAACTTTTTCCTACGATGCAACCGGAGTTCTAAACGGGACTTCGGCAAACCCTTCCGATGGATTTGATATATCTCTTGGTGAACTCTGGCTTGATTATACAGATTCATTCTGGGGAATCCGCATCGGGCGACAGAAAGCAGCGTGGGGTAAAGCTGATGGAATCGATATCACAAATGTTTTGTGTCCTTCGGATATGTCAAGCTTTTCTGCAATGATTTCTGATAATTCAAAACTTCCATTTGATGCGATCCGTCTTTCCTTTTCAGGCGATCAGTTCACTATGGATGCATATTGGATTCCATTTTTTACACCATCAGCACTTCCACTCGCAGAAGATAATCCTCTTAAAAAATACGTTGTTCCTTCTATAATCAGTTTCCCAGCAGGACCAGGTATTGTTCTTCCGCTTCCAGTCTACATCGGAAATATTTCTAAACCAGAGGCAGCAATCTGGAACGGTGAATATGGCTTAAAAGTTTCCGGATATTTTTCGGCTCTGGATTTTTCTTTCTATGGTTTTTACGGATGGGATGATCTTCCATTTATGAACTATCAGATTATATTCGGAGCACCGACAAATCCTTCGGATCCGTCTACTGCAATGCCGGAAAAGATGATAGTCAGCGGAGATTACAAAAGAATGGCAATGCTTGGTATAGATGCGGCACTCCCGATTGGTGCAACAGTTCTCCGCCTTGAAACAGCCTTTTTCCCGATGAGGCATTTTCAGAAAAAAGCAGACGGGATTATTTCCGAAAACCTTAGTGCAACAGATCCTGCCCAAACGGAAATCTCTGAACGTCGCAATCAGCTTTCTGCTCTTGCCGGTATAGACTGGATGCCATCAGGATGGACAATCACAGCGCAGTACTATTGTGATTATGTTTTTGGCAGCCTTGAGTCATTGGATCGTAAAGATGCATATCAGCATGGTGCAACTTTAAGCATTTCAAAATCACTTCTTAACGAAACAATGGAATTGAGCTTTGCCGGAGTCATCGGCCTGAACGATTTTGACAGCATGCTTTCGCCATCGGTAAAATACAGCCTTTCTGACCAGATAAGCCTTGCCTTGAATGCCTACATCTTTATCCCCGGCCCCGACCGCGACGGAAAATACGGCGCCTACAAGGATTTGAGCAGCATCAGTTTTAATGCAAAGTTTAGTTTTTAATCTTTTTTACGGACGAAATCACGATTTTTGAGCATTTCGTCCGTAAAAATGTGTGGCAGATCCATATTTCATTCTCCGGAATGAAGCTGCAATTTAGTATTTTACGGACGAAATCATGATTTTTGAGCATTTCGTCCGTAAATACTTGTGCCAGAGCCATATTCTATCTCCCGAAATACAGCTGCAATGATTATATTTACGGACGAAACCGTTGTTTTTGAGCATTTCGTCCGTAAAAATGTGTGGCAAATCCATATTTCATTCTCCGGAATGAAGCTGCAATTTAGTATTTTACGGACGAAACCGTTGTTTTTAGCTATTTCGTCCGTAAAATCTTGTGGCAAATCCATATTCCCATCTCCCAAAATGCCCCACAATGTCATATTTTACGGACGAAATCACGATTTTTGAGCATTTCGTCCGTAAAATCCTGTTTATTTGCTATTAGTTTTTCCCAAGAATACATGTTTGCGCCTCAACCTCTCTCATTAAAAATATGACATCCACTTGTCATATTTTATGTGGTATAATAGGCTCATGCATTTTGTGAACGCCAAGACAATTCTGACTCCTCGAAGCATGAACATCTACCGCGGGTGTCTGCATGGGTGTATTTATTGCGACTCGCGGAGCAGGTGCTATCAGTTTACACATGATTTTGAAGACATCGAAGTAAAAAAGAATGCGCCGGAACTTCTGGAAGAAACACTCAGAAAAAAAAGCAAACGATGCATGATCGGCACAGGCAGTATGGGAGACCCTTACATCCCGATTGAAAAAGATCTAGGACTTATGCGTCGTTGTCTTGAAATTATCGAGCGCTACAATTTTGGCTCAACGCTTATAACAAAATCAGATCTTGTACTCCGTGACCTGGACATCCTTACACGTATAAACAATAAAACAAAGGCTGTTGTTCAGATGACGCTCACCACTGCAGACGATGAATTATGCCGAAAGATTGAAGGGGGAGTCTGTCCCACAAGCCGTCGATTTGAAGTTTTATGTGCCTGCCGTGATGCGGGTATTCCTACCGTTGTATGGTTCAGCCCGCTCCTTCCTTTTATAAATGACACGCGGGAAAACATTGATGGTATTATTGATTACTGTGTTCGCGCCAGAGTGAAGGCAATTCTCTGTTTTGGAATCGGTCTTACACTCCGCGATGGAAACAGGGAATATTTTTATAAGGCGCTGGACAGGCTGGCAAAGGCGGAAGAAGAGATATACTCAAATAATGAAGGAACCGGAGTTATATTCAAAGGGCTCAAAGAACGTTATATGAAAACTTTTGGTTATAATTATATGGCACCAAGTCCGCACGAACATGAACTTATGATTTATTTAAAAGATCTCTGCCGAAAGAATAACATCATGCTTGGAACAGATAGCGTTTTTAAGTGGATAGAAGAGTTTCCGCAGGATGAAAAAATCAGTCAGCCTGAGCTCTTTGATTAGATGTGTAGGAAAAAAGTTTCTAGTGGTGTGAAATTCCTCGTGCTAGATTATTTTGTTGTGTTAGTATATACTAACCGTAATTGTTAGAAATGACTAACAACAAGATTATAAACGAGGTATCACTATGTTAAACAAAATTGCTATAAGCAATATTATTGGTCGTGAAATTATTGATTCACGCGGAAATCCTACTGTAGAAGTAGATGTTATTCTTGAAAACGGTGTATTTGGTCGTGCTGCAGTTCCAAGCGGAGCCAGTACGGGTGAAAACGAAGCACTTGAACTCCGCGACGGCGACAAAGATCGTTTTGGTGGTAAGGGTGTTCTTAAGGCAGTAGAAAACGTAAATAAAATCATCGCTCCTGCCCTTAAAGGTTCAAATGTTTTTGAACAGCGCGAAATTGATATGAAGATGCTCAAGCTGGACGGAACTCCAACAAAGAGTAAGCTTGGTGCAAATGCAATTCTTGGTGTTTCTCTTGCAACTGCTCAGGCTGCAGCTAAGGCTTTGAACATTCCTCTTTACCGATACATCGGTGGTGCAAATGCCCACGTGCTTCCTGTCCCAATGATGAATATCATCAACGGTGGTGCACACTCAGATGCTCCAATCGCTTTCCAGGAATTTATGATTCGTCCTGTAGGGGCCAAGACAGAATGTGAAGCTATCCGTATGGGTGCCGAAGTCTTCCATGCACTTGCTAAACTTTTGAAGAAGCGTGGCTTGAGCACTGCCGTAGGTGATGAAGGTGGTTTTGCTCCAAAGTTTGATGGAATTAATGATGCCCTCGACAGTATTGTTCAGGCAATCAAAGATGCCGGCTATAAACCAGGAGAAGATGTTAAGATTGCTATGGATTGTGCTTCATCTGAGTTCTCTGTAGAAAAAGACGGAAAGTTCTTCTATAACTACAAACAGCTTTCCAACGGAACTCCAAAAGATCCAAATGGTAAGGAACTTAGTGATGATGAACAGATTGCTTATCTTGAAGAGCTCATCACAAAATATCCAATTGATTCAATCGAAGACGGTATGGATGAAAATGACTGGGAAGGCTGGAAAAAACTCACTGCCCGCATTGGTGACCGCTGCCAGCTTGTAGGAGACGATCTTTTTGTAACAAACGTTAAGTTCCTCGAAAAAGGAATCAAATCTGGAGTTGCAAACTCAATCCTCATCAAGGTAAATCAGATTGGTTCACTTACAGAAACTTTGGAAGCAATCGAAATGGCACACCGCCACGGCTACACAACAGTAACTTCTCACCGCTCAGGCGAAACAGAAGACACAACCATTGCAGATATCGCTGTTGCAACAAACTCTGGCCAGATCAAAACAGGTTCTATGAGCCGCACCGATCGCATGGCAAAATATAATCAGCTTATTCGCATCGAAGAAGAGCTTGGTTCAACTGCGGTTTACGGTTATAAAAAGTTGAAATAAAATTCAGGAAATTAAATCCATCTAATCCGCCCTACCGAAAAGTTCGGCGGATTTTTTTTTAGTATATACGTAATGAAAATTGACTTATAAATAATGCAAAATCATTCCAGAAAAAAAAAAGAATAACTTACTTGACAATACTACGTATACGTAGTAAATTCACCCCAATGGAGGTGATTATGAATAAGTTATTTCGATTCAATTTCACAAAAGAAACTGCTGTGGCATTCTATGCCGGGGCGGGAATGATTTTTCTCAGTTTAATAATGCTCCTTTTTGGCGGAGATTCTTTCTTTGATAAAGCAATGTCTTTTGTTCTCCGTGATCTCTTGATGATTTTTGGGCTTGGTGTTGTTTTTGTTTCGCTCTATGTCGGAAAGAAGGAAGAAGGGATGAAAGCAATCGGCTTTACAGGGCGAAAAACAGTTTTGAGTCTTGTGCTGGATTTTGTTTTTGCAGCCGGACTTCTTGCAATGTTTTTGAAAGATGAAAGGCCTACGGGAATCCTGGAAATCAAAAATCTTTATGCGGCAACTTATATTCTTGTAGCAGGGATTTTTGAGATGACCTTTATTTATGGTTATCTTCGTGCAAGCTTTGAAAAGGCGTTTGGTATTATTCCTGCAATTCTTTTGACCAGTGCATTTTATTCTTTCCATCATGCGGGCTTTCAGCCGGAGTTCCTTCATTTGTTCTTGGTCGGACTCATGTATTGCTCGGTTTATTACATCACACAAAATCTTTTAATTATATTTCCTTTCTTCTGGGGAGTTGGTGCTTTATGGGATGTGATTGTTTCTTCGGAAGCGGGGAACGAAATCAAAAATCTTGAATCATTTATCATTGCGCTTGTGATTCTGGCTTTATCAGCAATCTGGATTTTCATAATCAGAAGGAGAAAACGTAATGCTGTCTAAAACTTCAATCGTAATTGCAGGAATGCTTTTGGAAGGCGAAATGAATGCTTACGACATGCTCAAGATGATTGATAATATGAACATGCAGTACTGGCATCCGATTGGAGCGACTACACTTTACGAAACATGTCTTCGGCTTGAAAAAAAAGGCCTTATAGAAGATACAGGTAAAGCCGAAAACAAAGCTGTTTACCGTTTGACGGAAAGCGGTCGAGCGGAGTTGAAAGGTACAATCTGCGAACTTTTTGAAC
Organism: Treponema sp.; assembly: GCA_016286365.1. GTDB lineage: Bacteria > Spirochaetota > Spirochaetia > Treponematales > Treponemataceae > Treponema_D. The sequence continues at coordinate 11,442 of JAEESN010000002.1, read as the reverse complement.
GAATTGATTTTGATTCTGTGTGGTTTTGCCTTGCAGTGATTTATTCAGGGGTGCTTACAAAAAAAGAGCTTGAAGCAGAAAAGAAAAAACGCGCCGCCCTTTTAGATGAATATGAAAAAGGAACTAAGGAACACCGCGACATAATGCTTTCACAAAAAATTCCTTATATCAATATCTGTTCCATAGACAGGATGATTCAGATAATTCAGATGGAAAAGGAAACTCTTAGAAAGTTATGAAATATAAAAATGAAGAAATGACGGAAGAAGAACTCTATAAAAAACTCGGCGAGCTTACAAAAAATAAAGGTGAATGGGAGAAGAGTATTTCTGAGGTTGCTTCCTTGCTTAAATCAGATTCTACAAAAATCCAGGCTAAAGTCCTGTGGCTTCTTGGAGAGATGGGACTGAAGTTTCCGGAAAAAATTGCTGAGTATGTTCCGCAAATTACCGTCTTTCTGGACAACCCTGATTCACTTCTTCGTGAACGCGCCCTCAATGCACTTGGAAGAATCGGTCGAGCAGATTTTGAGTTAGTCAAACCTTACTGGAAGGATCTATTTCTTTTTGCAAAAGACGAAGCCCCAAACGTGCGATTAAACTTCATCTGGGCATCGGAAAATATTGCAACAAGTACTCCGGATATTTATTCTGGGTACATGGATGTTTTTACAGAACTTCTTTCTGACCCGGATGATAAAGTGAGAATGGAAGCACCGGAGGTTTTCAGAGTTCTTGGGAAAAGGAGACTTGAGTTTGTGGTGCCCTATATTGAACTTCTCAAAAAAATCTCAGAAACCGACACAAATAGGGTAGTGAGGATTCATGCAAAAGGAGCGATTAAAACGACAATGGGCAGAGGATGATGTATGGGGGTTTATATAGATTTAGTTTGACTACGGTAAATTTTTGGAGGGTTGTCAGACTTTACTTGATATTTGTACATCTGTATGCAAAAATATTATGTAGGAAGTTTTTATGATTTCTTATTAAACGAAAACAGTTTTGAAATTTTACCGGATTATAAAATATGACTATTGGGACAACGGAAAAGTTAAAACAAAAAAATATAATACTCAATCTCATTGTGCTTCTGATAATTATCATTACAGAAATTGTTTACATTTGTTTGCTTGCAGGTAATTTTAATGTAAGTAGAAAGCTTTTACTTTTTATTGGGGGAATCAGCATTTTTTATGTTGTTGTTTTACTTCCTGTGCTTATCATTCTGACAATAACAGGCGTGATTAAAAATATACAAGCAAAAACAAAAATCAAAATAATCAATGTAATCATTATATTCTTAGATTTTGCAGTAGGAATTGGTACAATAATTGTACAAGCGTCTTCCTTTTAATTTAAGACCAATCAGTTTATGATTTATGTCCCTGTCATTGTAAAGAGAGGATAACCCATGGATACTTTTGCAGACGAAAGAGATTTTAAAATTCTTGAAGCAGATAAATATACTTTTTTTGTTCTTGCCCGCATTATGAAAAGAGACTGTGAACTGCTTTTGACTGATCACAGCCGCATGATTATCTGTTATTCTCAAAGTCCTTTTCCTGTGTGGATATGGACTGGTGATGATGCGACACAGGAAGAAATGGATAAAGCCTGGAAGCAAGCCTCCGAGCACGGATTTTTAGACGGGAACCACGGCATAGTCATGAAGTATGAGCTTGCAGAATATTTTATGAAGCGCGCTTCCGACGAAGGCAAAAAACTTTCTATCCTTAAAAACATGTTTGCATACGATTGTCCTAAGCTTGTTGATGAGGTGAAAATCACAAAGGTTGACGGAGAACTTCATCATTGCACTATGGAAGACTTAGAAGAGCTTACAAATTTTAAAGAGAATTTTCACACAGAACTCAAGATTGATGTTCAGGATCGCGATACCTATAGAAAAGATTCCAAGACTATTATTGAAGACGGTCATATGTACCTTTGGAAAAACGCAGAAGGTAAGTTTGTTGCAAGCTGTAACTTTAGGGTTTCCAACAACCTTGCAAGCCTTAGTCTTGTTTATACACTCAAAGATTATCGTCGCAGACACTACGCAGAAAATCTTGTTTATCAGGTTAGTAAAGAAGCAGTAAAGCAGGGCTTACTTCCATCCCTTTACACAGATGCAGATTACGCTGCCTCAAACGCCTGCTATACAAAATTAGGATATATTCTTCGTGGTAAGATTTGTACGATTGGATGATTAAATCCTTTCAGCCTCATTTCTTCGTTGCAGCATTCTTTTTTCTCTCTTCTTCCGACAATATTCCTGTTGTTTTACATAAATTTCCACCTTTCTGCGGGCTGAATTTATGTAAAATTTTGTGGGCCGCAGCATTTTACCGGCGATATTTCTCTGAATTACATAAATTTTGTCCCTTTGTCGGTTAGAATTTATGTAAATCAGGGCTTTTTTACCCGGCGCGACGTCAGAGCTTCATGAAATTACATAAATTCTGTGTTTTCTGCGCCGGGAATTTATGTAAAAGTGCACATGATTCAATTTTGCGTCGACAGATTTCTTCAGAATTACATAAATTTTATTCCTTTGGTGGGCAGAATTTATGTAAATCAGGGCTCTTTTACCCGGCGCGACGTCAGAGCTTCATGAAATTACATAAATTCTGTGTTTTCTGCGCCGGGAATTTATGTAAAATTGCACATGATTCAATTTTGCTCCGATAAATTCCTGCAGAATTACATCAATTTTCTTCTTTCGGTGAACAAATATTATCCTCTCCTTGAATAAAAGGGTGAAAATGAATATCTTATTTCTATAAGTTAGTGAATACTAACAAAATTATGGGGGATGAAAAATAATGCACAACTTATTTCAGCTTTTTTTTGAAAAAACATATATCATCGTTGTTCCATCTTATAAGGATACTCTCGTTCACCGCCATAATATGCTGCATGTATTTTTCGGTAACGGGGATTTACAATTACAGGCGGGTGGGAAAGATGTGCATGGCAACATAATAATCCTTGAAAACGATGTTGATCACAAAGCTCCGGACGGCGAAATTGCTTTCTTTCTTTTTGTAGATCCAACCTCTCATTTTGCAGAAGTTCTTAGAGAGAAGTTTTTACGAGGGGAACCGATAGCAGTATTTAATCTCCCGGATTTGATGTTTGATAAAACAAACATTACCGAAGAAATCATCAAAAAAACTGTATTTGATTTTGCGGGAGAGGTTCAGCTTTCTAAACTGAATCTTGACGAACGCATTTTACAGATTCTCCAGAATATCGACAGCTTTAAGCATCTTGGAGAACGCGTAAGTGAGCTTGCAGAAAAATATTCTTATTCAGAAAGTTATCTTACACATCTTTTTAAGAACGAAACCGGCATTGCCTTAAAAAGTTATCTTTTGATGAGGCAGTTTGAATATGTCTGGCGCGAGGTGATGAAAGGCCGCTCTTTGACAGATGCTTCTATGGATGCAGGTTTTTCTTCCCCATCACATTTTTCTGATGTATGCCGAAAGCTCACCGGAATCAGTGTAACAAAGGTTTTGGAAAGTCAGAAATAATAATTATAAAAAGCAGATTTTTAGAAGTGTACAGTAAAGCTTCATTGTAAGATAAGACTAACGGGGCGTTACGGGGTGTCCCCGTTAGAAGGGGTAGGCCGCAATAAAATGCGGCCGCAGGGGAAGGCTTTCCCCTCCCACAAAAAGGAGTCTAATATGAAGTTCATGTATTTTTTTGACTGTAAATTAAAACGATTTACGATGTATGGAAAGCGGATGCTGCATCCTTCACAGACGGGCATTTATCAGGATGGAATCAGCTGTATTAAAGAGGATGATGTAAATCTCTGGTTTTATACGAAAAACGGCGTGACGATTGCGATTGATGCGGGACATCTTGTTTTTAAGGGAATCGAAAAAGAGTTTGAAAAAATCGGGATAGATCCGCGGGCAATAAAAACTCTTTTACTTACTCATTCTGATGTTGATCATGTTGGTGGAGTGGACAGGACTAATAAAAACTATCTTTACCCCAATGCCCAGGTGTATATCGGCAGGGGTGAGGAAAATTATTTTGATGGTCATGTCTGCCGTATGATAAAAATGGGAATTCCGCTGATGAACCCGGCAAGGCTTCGCGACGGTTATAAAACTGTAAGCGACGGACAGGTTTTGAATATCGACGGAATAAAGATTGAAGTTTTTGAAGTGATGGGACATACGGTTGGTCACGTCTGCTATATCATTGATGATAAGATTTTGTTCAGCGGGGATTGTCTTGCGGTAATCGAAAACGGCGGCTACAGTCTCTTTGAGTTTTTTACGCAGAACCCGGCTCTGAATAAAAAGTCTCTTATAAGGTTGCGTGATAAAATTACCGGCTCGGGTGTAAAAGTTGCATGCACCGGCCACAGCGGAATCAGGACAGATATGTCTAAGCTTTTTGCTCATATTGATGAGTCGGCTGTGAGTAAAATGGGTAAGCCATTCGACCCGACTGCGCCGAAGAGTATAAGAAAGTAAAGGACGAGGTAAGAAACTTCAGCCCATATAATGGAGATATTATTGGAGGTATAATTTGAAGTTTCTTACCTCAAGTTTAAAAAAAGGACTTAAAATCTATAATGTTATATCTGTTATTTTTTGATTTCTCCGGCAGCTTTTGTCTGTAATTCATTAAAATGACGTAAACGGATTTCTTCGTCGCAGCATTCTTTTATGAGCTCGCGGTCGTGGGTTACTACGATGACAGTTTTACCCATTGCTTGCAGGGAGCGGAGAATTTTTCCAATCTGAAGCATATGTGTGTAATCAAGTCCGCTTGTAGGTTCGTCAAAAAGAAGAATGTCGCGGCCGCTTGCAATGGCACATGCAACTGCAACCCTTTGTTTCTGCCCACCCGAAAGTGACTGGGGATGACGGTCTGCAAACTGTTCAATGTCCAGTGATGAAAGAATGCGGTGTGCTGCTTCTTCGTTTGCTTCTTCCTGGCTTATAAGAACTTCGTCTAAAACACTTTCTGTAAAAAGCTGATGATTTACATCCTGCATTACAAGATAGATGAGTTTCTGGCGTTGTCGAGGTTTGTAGGTTTTTCCGTTGTAGAGGAGAGTCCCCTTTGACCGTCTTCCAAGACCGCAAAGACAGTTGAGCAGGGTGGTTTTTCCTTCGCCATTATTGCCGGTTATAGCGGTTATTTTTCTGACAGGAATCTGTATCCGAGGAATATTTAGGGCGACACAGCCGTTTTTGTATTTGTAACGGAAGTTTTGGAGGGTAAGAAAATCAAACTGATTGAGTAATTCCTGATGTTTGGATAAAGGTTGGTGATTGAGCTTGTCGAAATCATCTTTTGTTGATTTTTTTTCTGTGGTGGTTTCAACCCTTCGACTAGGCTCAGGGACCACGGGCTCAACCACCGGCGTTGTTTTATTCGTTCTGAGCCCCATCTTGTGAAGTTCAGTTTCGGTGATTTTATTCATCTGGGCCCTTGAAAGTTCTCGTGTGATTTTTCCATCGGTCAGGATAATTGTTCTGTCTGCCAGGTCCCATAAGTATGAGATACGGTGTTCTGCAACGATGATTGTTTTACCTTCTTCCTTCCATTTTCGTAACAGGCCCGAAAGTTCATCGATTGACTGAAGGTCCAGGTTTGCACTTGGTTCATCAAGAAGGATTACCTTGTTTCCTGTAACGGCTACAGAGGCACAGGCAATTTTTTGTTTCTGACCGCCGCTTAATTCAAAAAGACTTCTGTTCATCAGGGGCTCAAGATGAAGGGCGTTTACGGTGTTTTCAATCCGTTTTAAAATTTCACCTTCTTCCATTCCCTGATTTTCGCAGGCAAAGGCAAGCTCGCTTGTCGTATCTACATTAAAAAATTGTGATCGCGGATTCTGGAAAACTGTGCTTACTGTCTTTGCAGTATCGTATAATTCAGCGTGACTGATATCAATGTCATTAATTTTAATAGAACCTTCAAGCTTTCCTTCAAAAAAGTGTGGAATGAGTCCGTTTATAAGACGGAGCAAGGTAGTTTTTCCGCAGCCAGATCCACCGGTCAAAAGGACAAATTCCCCGTCACTAACCGTCAGGTTTATATCATGAAGGCTTCCATTCCAGACGGTTTCACCCTGGCCACCTGCAGTCCGTCGGTCGCTTTGCGACCTTACCGAGTTTTCTTGCGAAAACTCGCAATTCCTATTTTCAGTATCATAAGTATAACTGACATTCTTTAATTCAATCATTTAGAGCACCCCGCAGGCACGAATAATAACATAGGTAAGACCACCACCCAGGGCCAGGAACACAAGCACATCACACCAGCCAAATCCGATTTTACAAATATTTGTACGTTTATCGGGCCCTCCAAGTCCGCGCGTAAGACTTGCTGCACTAAGCTCCTGTCCGATTTTTACAGAGCAGGTCATTAAAGGAATTACCCTGTATTCAATCATCTGCAGTGCTTTTGTCCCGCCAAATTTTATATCACGCATACTCATCGCTTTATTTATACTGCCGGCTTCTTCTATTACTGTGGGGAAAAAGCGGAACATTACTGCAAGCGGAATTGTGATTTTCTGAGTTATGTGCATTTTTTCCATGGCTGCAATGAATTCACTTACGGTTGTTGTAGAAACTAAAAACATTCCTGTAAAAATACCGGGCATAAAGCGGAGTACTATTCCGGTCATTGCAAGAATTATGAAATTTAAAAATCCTGTACAGTGAGGCATTACAAAGACCGCTAAAACATAAGAGAGGGTATAAAAAATAATTGCAAATAAAAAAGGCTTCCATTTGCCGCATGTAAGTAAGAGGAAAAGAGGAAGATAGTTTAAGGCAACACGAAATTCTGCCGCAGTATCTCCACCGGCATTTCCAAGTACAAATACGGAAACAAAGGTAAGCAGCAAAAGTTTAGTACGGGGATCCAATAATGCTTTATGCGAAGAAGATTTCATCAGTTCCATTTTTTATAATTTCTCCATTTTAAGGCCGCACTTTTTAAGAAGTTCTTCCACACTGGCGGCATGTAATTTCTGTGCTGCAAGAGTAACAATCAGTCCGCAGGTTCTTGAATCCTCCAGAGCGTCATGAGCCAGATAGTTGATCCCAAATTTTTGTCCCAGAAAGGTAAGAGAGTGGTGTTCCAAGTCAGGCCAGACTTTTTTTGAAATTTTCAATGAACAAAAATAATTGTAATGCGGAATTTTATGATGATAAAAACTACAGGCATCCCAGATAACCGTCGTGTCGAATTTTGCATTGTGAGCGACAAGCGGAATGCCCGGAGTCTTTTCTATAAAAGGAACAACCTTGTTATCCCAGATTTCCGGGAATCTTGGTTTATCTTTTACATCGTTATAAGTTAAGTGGTGAATTTCATTTATCCATTCCGGAACAAAATAATCCGTTGGTGGACAAATTAATTCATATATACTATCAACTTCTTTACCATCAATATAACGTACAAGTCCAACAGAAATTGCACTATTGCCATATTGGTTAGCGGTTTCAAAGTCGATAGTAATAAAATCCAGACTCTGAGATTTCTTTTCTATTTCATCATCAAATAATGAAAACTGAAAGTTATCATCAGACATTTTTATTACACAATTCCAGCCTTTGCAAAATGCTTTTTAAGAATCTTACGACCAAGAAGACCGCCAAGAATTCCAAAGCCAAAGCACAAAAGAATGTGAACAGGGAACATCCACTTAGGAAATAATCTTGTAAGGGCATCAATATATTCCTGACCAAAGTTCTGTCTTGTAGACCAGTATTTGTCTGCAAAGAAGAAGAGCGGAATATAGTTGCTTACAATCCAGAAGCAGAATACGGCATGACAAAGAACAGCACATTTTGCACTTTTATATTCACCTTTTTTCAAAATCAGTTCTGCAATAAGACCTGTTACTGTTCCAATAGCAAGTGCGTAATAAGACATGCCGGTAAGCCACATAAGAATTCCCATAATGATAGTCATAATCCATACCATTCCAAATTTTTTTACTTTTGTGAGGAAAAGCATGAAGACAATGCCACCAAGTAAAGGCATGAGTACAGAATATGTCGGCATGAAAATCGGAATAAAACCGAGCATGGCAAGCGCCATGATAACTACGAAATAAATGGCTGCAAAAATACCAATGTTAATAAGGTCTTTACCTTTAAGCTTTTTTGAATCATCCATTAGATTACTCCTTTGTATTTGTTAGTAAGCACTAACAGTAATAGTTAGTAGATACTAACACTAAGCGGATAAAAAGTCAATTAATTGGAACATTTATGGTAAATATTGCTGTGATAAAACAAAGCCGAATAAATCTGCATATCTGTGTTATTTTTCTGATTGTCATTGGGTGTAGCACGATGATGATTATGTGGATGAGTTTGGGGAGGATGTGCTATAATCAGTCTAATGAATAAACCCACTCTTCACAACTCCATCCTCAACAATTCTCAAATAACCTTTGCCCGTAGTAGAGGCAAGGGCGGGAAATAAAAAATATCATTTAATAAAAAACCTGGCGAAGAAATAAAAAATTAGGAGAAAATCATGAGAATCGCGGTTATACAGGCTTCCTCGCAAATAAGCAAAAATGAATTGATTTTTAATGCGACAAAAAAATATGCAACCAACTCTCAAATCTATAATTTTGGATGCACCGAATCTGATGTTGAAAAATATAGTTACATTGAAATCTCTTTGTTAATTGGCTTACTTATTTCGAGTAAAGCTGTAGATTTTGTTGTTACAGGTTGTTCTTCAGGGCAGGGAATGATGCTTGCCTGTAACAGTATGCCGGAAGTTTTGTGTGGTTATGCGCCAACCCCTAAAGATGCATATTTGTTTGCACAGATTAATAATGGAAATGTTATCTCTCTTCCGCTTGGAGAAGAGTACACGTGGACAGGCCCGCAAAATCTTGAACAGACAATTGAACGACTTTTTTCAGAACCATTCGGGCAAGGCTATCCGAAATCAGAACAAAATCGTAAGATTAAAGATACAGAGCTTCTAAAACAAATTAGAAAAACAGGGCAGGTTGATGCTTTAGAGGTATTCAATAATCTGGATGAAAAAATCATACATAAGCTTGTGTCAAAAAAAGATGTAATTGATTCCATTCTAAAAAATGGTCGCGAGACAAAAATCCTGGACTGGATAAGAGCACAAAATGTACTGTGATTTTTATGGAGGACAACCAAGGTGAATGAATTTAATGAATATGTTCGCGAATGTTTTTCTGAAGCAGGCGATATTGTCATAAAACCTATGATGGGCGGATACCTTGTATATTTTAATGGAAAGCTGATAGGTGACGTTTGTGGTGATGAACTTTTCTTAAAGCGAACGCCGACCTCAAACAGACTGCTTGCAGATTCCGAACTGCGCTATCCCTATGAAGAATCAAAGACTCTGATGCATGTATTTGATAGTTTTGAAGACAGGCCCCTGATTCAGGAACTTCTTGATGGCATGTATGCTGAACTTCCGGAAAAGAAAGCTTCGAAGGGTAGATCAACTATGGACTTTTACCTCGAAGCTTTAACTTTTGAAAATTGTGAAAGGGCCTATGAAATTGACAGGACTGATATTCCGGAAGCTTTTGTTGATGATGTTCCTACCCTTATTGAAACTTTGAAATTTGGTTTTGAAAACAAATTGAAGGGGCATGCTTTTTTAATCACAAAGGGCGACCGGGCTATTGGAACAATTCTTCTTGGAGAAGGATTATATTGCGAAAATGATCCTGAAGAATTAAAGGATAAACCTTTTTATCGTCTGGTATTTTTTGTCCTTGATAAAAATTTCAGGGGAAAAGGATTAGGCAGCAGGATTCTGGAAAGCACAATAAAAAAGGTTTATAATGATTTTGGAATCCACCCGATTATTCTTGGAGTTCACAAAGATAATGAAAAAGCAGCACGCTTTTATTTTAAAAATGGTTTTATTAAGACATCCTGTATGGATGGCGATGATTACTGCTTTATCAAAAATTCCTAAAATCTATAAAAAAGGAAGGCATTAAAATGAAAGAATACAAATTCTACGGATGGCAGACCGCTGATTGCAAACCGGCAGATCCGGCTTATGAAAAAATACAGAATCCGCGACATCTTTATGATATACTCTCTGAAATCTGGTGTGAATATACCTGCGCTCCCCGCCTGAGGGAAAAGTGGTCCCGCGAAAATCAGACGGTTGGCCAGTGTTCAATAACAGCTTTTCTTGCCCAGGATATTTTTGGAGGTAAGGTTTACGGCATCCTTCGTCAGGGCGGCAACTACCACTGCTACAATGTTGTCGGCGACTGCGTTTTTGATTTAACCAGCGAACAGTTTGGCGACGAAAAACTCTGCTACGAAAACAATCCCGAACAGTTCCGCGAAACCCATTGGCAGAAAACAGAAAAACACGAACGCTATAATTATCTGAAGGCAGAACTTTTAAAGAAGCTGGAAGAGTTGTAAAAATAATCCTCTTTCCCACCTTTACAGCGAAGAAGATAATAAGATTTATTTTCACTGCGCAAAGGAAGGTCACAAAATTGATGCCATCAAAAATTATGACAAAGTCAGCTTCTGCGTTTATGATTCAGGCATATCTTGAAAAAGAACTTACAAATGCCTTGCCGCGTGTTCAATGTCTTGAGCTCGAAATTGAACACATGACAGGCAAGCTGGTTAATGAGTCGTAAAAAACTTATACGCTTTTCTGTTCCAGAATAATGTCTTCAACTACTTCCACTGCGGCAGCCACCATCTTTGGGCAAAACTCGGTGAAGAGTTTATTATCCATGCAATACTGATGGCCTTCTTTTGTAGTAATATCACAGCCCAATAAATCATTACAGATATAAGAGCCGTATTTTTCTTTGAAGCGGTCCATCATTAAATCATTTACTTTATTTGAAAGCTGGCGGCCTTCTGTGTCAGAGGCAGCTTTCTGACCATATAATAATCCTAAAGCCATCAGAGCTCCGGTTACAGCTCCACAAACTTCTCCTTTGCGCATACCGCCACCAAAACAACTGCCAAGCTTAATGGCCTCTTCTTCTGTAATCCCGCATTCTTCTGCAAAAGCCGCTAAAACAGCCTGAGAACAATGCAATTTCTGTGAAAAGTAATTCACCGCTTTTTCTTTGTGATTCATATTTTCTACTCCAAAAACTTTTTAATGTCTGTCACACTTAAGACTTTTCCAGCCGAAACAATCTTATCATTCACCGCAAGAGCTGGCATACCCATGATTCCGGCTTCCATAATTTTCTGCATGTCTGTAATGTATTGAACGTCAGCCGCAATATTCATTTCGGCCAGAGCATCAATCACATTCTGATGTAAAGTCTGGCAACCTTTGCAGCCGCTGCCATAAACTTTAATTGTAAGATTTTCCATTAAATCCTCCTTAACGATTTATAAAAACAATGCCTGAAAAGCATTAAAAAAAT
>JAEESN010000010.1 GCA_016286365.1 Treponema sp. | reverse complement strand
TTGTGGTGTGCTCACCCCAAAAAGTGACTAACACCCTTTGTATTAAATTATGAATAAAATGCCAGTGGCCATAGTGGAGAGGCAATACCCGTTCCCATTCCGAACACGGAAGTCAAGCTCTCTAACGTCGATGATACTGGGGGTAACCCGGGAAAGTAGATAGCTGCTGGCTTTTTTTTGTTTAAATTTTACATCTATACACCAACGCCGCAAATTGCAGTAACGGTACCGACAAAGGTCCGCCTGTAGGGCGGACACAGAATCGCTCGAGAGTGGGTAAGTAACGCTCTTATCGGAGAGCCGTTAAAAAGAATGCGACGAGCATTCTTTAGGCTCATCCGCTAAACCGCGGGAGAAAGATTTATCTTTCTGCTGCTGGCTTTTTTTATTTAACAATTTTTCCAGGGGGCGTTACGGTGAGTTGTTCCATCTTATAATTTCCTCCTCCTTAATTATTTTTCTCTTCACAAAGTGGGCTATTTTGTTGTATAATATAGTATTAAAGCCAAGTTTTTTTGATTTTTTTATTTTTGTTTTAGGATTTGAAAGTGAGGAAAATTACTGACAAAATAAGGGAGAAAAAAAGGCTCTGGCTGTCCCGCGGATTATTATTTATATCTCTTTTTCTTTTATTCGCGCTTGTTTCCTGCGAAATTTTTAATCAGTCGACTCGATGGTATTTAAGATATTATAGCGAAAATGCGTTACTTGGAAGGATAGAAGTCGAAGAACCTGCGGGTTCATATTCGGGTATTACATGCATCGAAAGTAACGATGATAAAACTGTTACTCTGTATATGATAAATCCGGAAGGATATGACTTATTTTTGCCGGAAGGGGGCGACATACCTGCAATAAATTTTGATGATCCCAGGTTGAATGATCTGCCTCAAAACGGGGATATTATTTTCCGGCAGGACAGTAATGATAAAAGCCTTTGTACTCTTACATTTAAAAAGAATTTTCTTGAATGCCTGGATAACGGAATTTTTTCTGAACTGGATTCTGACAATAATCCGACCGGCCGCGTTCAGAAAAATATTTCTTGTACAATAACTCTTTCTAATGGTTTTACAATGGTAGAACCTTTTCATCTTTCACTTTATGTAAATTCACTGCCGCCACGGATTCAGGGGGCTATGTTTCAGAAGGTGGATGATAAATATGTAGTATGCTTTAATATTCCAGATATTCATAACACTGTTCACGAAAAGGATACAAAGGATTTAACAGTTGGAGGCGAGCATTTTAAGATTGATTTTTCTTCTTCTAATCCTGTTATAAGGGATATGGATGGAAATATTGCACAAAATCTTACTACGACAAATCCGGGAAGCGATCTGGTAGATATCGACGGTGCAACTACAGCATTTATTTCTCTTAGCGGCTGTACTCAGTTTTATTATTACACAGACATCAGACCGGAAGATTCAAGTGATGAAATAAAATATAAAATCACACTTACTGATGATTATAAATTTACAAAAGAAGTAACTGTTTCAAGCCAGATGGCAAAGCTTGAAAAACCTACTATAGATCTGAATCAAAGTACAGATTATTATGTTCGTTCGACTGATGGTAAATATGATTTAACTATCAATCATTCAGGTCAGGCAACATATAAGGATGTAGATGGAAACTTTCAGACAAAGTATTGTTCTTCTCCTGTGATTGAATATAAAATTTTTACTAAAGATGATACTCTTGTAAAAAGTGGTAGTGGTCGGGCTCCGGTAAAAGTTCCTTTAAACAAGGGAAAATACTATGTAGAGGCTTATGCTCAGGCACCAGGATTCGCAGATAGCAATAAAAATGATGGTTTTGGATCGACACAATCTAGATTATTTATATTCTATAGTAATGAAAAGTATTATGTAGATGAGAAAAAAGGAAACAGCAGTAATAATGCATCTTCTAACTATCCGCTTGAAACAATATCACAGGCCCTTAATATGATTCAAAGCGAAGTAAGTGCTGACCTAATAAAAGATCCCGGAATACAACAATATAAAATAATCCTTTTAAGCGATATAGAAACTACATCTGATAGTTTATTAATAAAGCATGCTGTAGAGTTAGATGGAAACAATCATAAAATTGATGCAAAAGGAAATACTGGAAGTGCATTAGAAATAATCATGGAAAAGGATAAACGTGTGATTATTAAAAACCTTACTATTACAGGGGCTGTTTGTGATGATGACACAACAGGGGCATTAAATATAACGGCATCCAATCCTCAGGGAAGAAACTCATTCTTTGTTTTGGAAAATTGTACAATAAGCGGGAATACCGGTTACGGTGTATATGGTATTAATAACGTTCCTTATTTTGTGATTGCAGGAAATACTCAGATTATAAATAATAAAGATACAGAGAATAAGAGTACAAATATATATATCCCAAATGGAAAGCAGATAGTTATAGGAGAATATGGTTTTCTTCCATTTTCCGGACGCATCGGTTTTACAACACAAAACCCTCCTGAAACAGGAAAACCAATCCAAATTACAACACATTTTAAAGATGGTGCTGTATCAGGACTTTCACCTTATACCTCTTTTATTCCGGATAACCCTGAAGGTTCTGTTTTATATAAGAGCGAAGACGGCGAAGTTTATTATTCTTCATGCGTTTCTTCTTTTGAAATATATAACGGCGAAGAACTGATTGTTTCTACAGGTGGAACAGAAGAATTTACTGCGGGTGGAACGAACGGCACAATCACCGTCAGTGTTCAGAATGAAAAATCTAACGATATAACATCACAGTGTAGTTTTGGCGGGCATATGATTATGTATATGTCTGGTGTATTGAATAACTCTGGTCCACAGGGAAATTCTACAAATTACTATTATACTGCAAACGGTAACAAGGTTACTCTTAAAAGTACTTTAACAGAAAAGGGTGCGGGTTACGCATTGTTTATTCAGGTTACATATAAGGGCGTTACTTACGATGCTCTTCTTCCGTTTAAAATAAAATAGGAGTATGGGATGAAAATCAAAAGAAATTTTTGGGTTTTTAGTTTTATTTTATTATGCGCAGGTTTTGTTTATTTTTCTTGTTCTAATATTTCTTCTCCGTCTCAGGATGATGTTCCTGAGGGTAAGGCAAGGCTTTTGGGAAAGTTAGCGCTTCCGGAAACTGAAGGTGCTGTTCCGGGCGAAATTGCAGCTTTGATTAATTCGACTTGTGATGATATAGATTCCGGCGAAGATGGCCTTTCGAATGGAAGAGCGGCAACTTATACAATTCCTAATGTAAATGATACATCAAAATATGAATACTATGTAAGAGCAGTTTGTGGAAATACAGTGGTAGAAGATGCAGAGTGGACTGGTAACGGCTCAGATAAATCATTTTCGATGCAGCTTGATTATGGAAGCTGGGATGTAGAAGCGGGTGTAAGGGATAAAGCCACAAATAAAAGCATTTACAGTTCTACAGAGCAGGTTGATTTACCCGACGGTGGTCCAAAAACTTACAGTAAGAGCTTTGTGGCAAGACCAAATCAGAGTGATATAGGTTATATTAATCTTGAAATGAATCGTCAGGCTGATTATGGTATAAAGTTTGTAAAACTTACTCTTCTTAATGGTAATGCTACAAATTGGAGCAATTCTTTTTCCGATGAAGATGAAATATTATTTCCGGCACAAGGTAGTGGTGGAGAGTTTAAGATTGGTGGACAGACGTATTCAATAAATTCGGGTACATATACAATAAGAATAGATTTTTTTAATGATAGTAATCTTAGTGTTGGCTCTACTAAGAGTGATGCATTGGCTGATATTACAAATGGAAATGCAGTTCTTGTTTACAGTACGGTTCAGACAATAAATATTTATGATTATCTTGTGACAAGCCGTTGGATTACAAGTAGTGAGCTTAATCTTCAAGATAATCCGATTCAATCAACTGGTACTTTTGTTTTATCAAATGATTTAATCGAAAACTTTACCCTTACAAACATCTGTGTTTCTTCTAATGGTAAAGATTCTAATATGGGTACTGTTTATAATCCGTATAAGACACTCAACAAAGCAATGTCTTATATAAATGAGCGCGGAGCTATCACAAAAGATTTTACAGTTCTTATAAGCGGTGACGTAGAATGTAATACAGAAATCAGTCTTGATTCTGGAAAAGCAAAGTCTCTTACAATAAAGGGAAAAAGCGGAAATAACGAAAACGATAAGCTCAACGGGGCAACTAAAGGCCGTGTTTTAACAATTAATACAACTATCCCAATCACAATAGAAAATTTAACAATCACCGGGGGAGATGCAGGATCAACTCCTGGTGGTGGTATTTTGATAGATAAAAGTGGTGCTACAGTAATTCTTGGTGATGGAGCAAAAATATCCGGAAATAAGGCGCAAAACGGCGGTGGTATCTGTGTTCAAGTTGGAGCAAGTCTTTTTATGCATGGGACTGCCCTTGTAGGCGATTCGACTAATTCAAAAGCTACAGGAGATACTTTAGGTACAGGTTGTTCTAACTATGCCGGTTATACTGGTGGTGGTATTTATAACAATGGTAATGTTTATCTTGGCTATAGTGGAATGAATAATGGAACCCCTGTAGCAGATAGTCTTTCTGGTGGTGTTAGACGAAATTTTTCTGGTCTGGGTGCAGCTGGAATAGAGAATATGACTGCCAGTACCCTTAAAATTAATTCAGGATATGTTTCATATAATGTTACAAAGCAGAGTACAAATGTTGGGAATCCTGGAGGTGGAATCAGGGTTTATCAGTCAAAGCTTGAACTTTCTGGTGGAGAGATAAGTTATAACGAAGCTGATGCCGGAGGGGGAATCGAAGCTGCATCTAAAGCGGATATAACAATTTCTGGCGGAAAAATAGCAGAAAATACATCCAGAACCGGTTTTGGTGGAGCAATAGATGTAAGTGTAAGTAATTCAGAAGCCGATACGGCAAAAGTATATTTAAATAGTACCTTTTCTATTCCTTATGGTGTAAATGGAAGTAAAAGTGCCGGAAAGAATGATATTTATTTAAATAAACTTAGTTCAACCCGTTATGCTACGCTCTATGTTACAGGTGATTTGAATCCACCTAACGGTGTAACTACTGTTGCAACAATCACAATGTCGGGATGGAAGCGAAACAAAAAGTTCCTCGAAAAAAGTGGTAACCTTTCTGCTCTTACAGAAACAATTATTTCAAAATTTTCTTTTACAGATTCTGACTGGGGTAAACAGCTTGCAGATTCAAATGCAGCTGCAGTAATTACTTCTCCGGTTTATGTGGCAGGGACAGAAGTAACTGATAATACACGACCAAGTGGATTTGGAAAGGGAATTACAAAGGAAAACGGTGCACTTGGAACTAAAAGTAAACCGTTTAGTACAATAAAAGAAGCGCTTGAAGTTTTTGAAGATTCCTCTAAACCTGCAGAAATAACAATTGCAGGTACTGTGACTGGGGCTCAGACTATAGGTGGATCTGGTGTAACAATTAAGGCAAATGCAGTTACAATCAAAGGATATAAGGCAAGTGGAGCAACAAGCAGTAGTGCAGCATTAAATGGAGGGGGAAGTACAAGCAGTTATAAGGTTGTTCTTACAGTAAATACGTCTAGTGCATCGTTTCCTGTAACGATTCAGGATCTTACAATAAAAGGTGGTTATTCAATTGACAGTGGTGCGGGTCTTGTAATTACAAAAGGGACAGTGACCCTTACAAATGGTTCAATTATTACAGGAAATACATGTACAAATTCCGGTGGTGGCGTATATGTAGGCTCAAACGGAACTCTTTTTATGAATGGTACTTCATTAATAGGAGATAGTGCGTCTTCTACTTCAGTTGCCGGTTCTTCAAGTTATGCAAATAAAGCAGGAGAAGGAGCTGGTATTTACAATGCCGGAGGAAGAGTTTATATAGGCTGTGACGCAAATGGTTCTACAGAAAATGGTTATGCTATTACGGCTGGTTATGGAATTAGAAGAAATTATGCTACATCAAAGGGTGGTGGTTACTACACCACAGGAAGTGGAATTTTAAAAATTGCGGGTGGTGCAATTTCTTATAATCAGGCTGCCTCAAGTGGAGGGGGACTTTACATTTACTCAAATACTAGTGCAATTGTAGATATTTCTGGTGGGACCTTTGAAGGAAATAAAGCAGTTACTGGTGGATATATTTATAACGGCGGAACACTTACTATGACAGGTGGTACTGTCGGTGGAAGTTCATCAACTTATCAGAACACTGCGACATCATACGGTGGGGCTGTTTATCAGAATGGAACATTTAATTTAAGCGGTAGTGCGAACCTTTATTTTTCTGGAAATACAGCAGGAACAAATGATGTTTATCAGGCTGCAAGTACAAAATATATAACAGTTAATGACACTCTTAACGGTAGCAGTAAGATTGCAACTATAACTCCATATACAAAGGAGCGTGGAAAACAGGTTCTTGTGGCAGACGGAACAAAAGTAGAAAAGATTACTTCTGGAATTGCAGGGTGTTTTGCTGTTAGCGATGCTGAATGGTCTGTTACAGATCATAGTAATGTTGGAAAAATCGATGCAGAGCTTTGGGTTTCGGGTACCGGTTATGCAAGTACGAGCGGTGTTGGCTCCGGAAGTGATTCAAATATTGGAACAAAGAGTAAACCGTTTAGTTCAATAAAAACAGCTGCCGAACATTGCTGGGCGAGTGACAAAGATTTTACAATCCATATTTCCGGAATGATAACTGGATCAACACAGGAGCTTCCTGCAACAGATACAACTAATGGTAAAACTCTTGCAAATAAAATAACTCTTACAGGCTTTACGGGAAACACAAAAGATGGAATTAACCGCGGACTTGCAAACAGCGATGCAGTTTCTGGCGGCAGCGCGCTTATAATTAATTTTGTAGGCTTTGTTGATATAACAAACCTTAAGTTTACAGGTGGTAACACTTCTGGTAATGGTGGCGGAATTTGTGTAAATGGACCTTCTTCATGGAACGGTAGTTTTGCAGCATGTCCTAGAGTTAACCTTAAAAGCGGAGTTCTTGTTCAAGGTAATAAGGCTGTTTACGGAGGTGGAGCTTCCTGCTATCATGGGGTACTATGTCTTTCTGGAACTGCTACAATTGGGAATGATGAAGCACAAGACCGTTCAGCAGCTAACACGGCCTTATCAACTGGTATAAATATTGCGACAGACAGAGGTGGAGGAATTTACAATGATAATGCCAATTTGTATCTTGGCGGAGTCTGGGGACCTGGTCTTTCAACAGGAGGTGGAATAAGTAGTAGTAGTCTTACAAAGGGAGTATACGCAAATATTTGTACAACTTCTTCTACAAATTCAACTGAGAAAAATAGAGCTGCAGGAGGCATTTATAATTATGGTTCTTTTTATATGATGTCTGGAAATGTCAGTTATAACTATGGAGTTGCTACTGGTGGTGTTTATTCGTACACTGGCGGTAGTACATGTTTTTCTATGACAGGTGGTACAATACATAAAAATGCGGGCTCTGGAGTTTATAATGCTTCTAGTAGTTACTTTTATATGGGGGGCTCAGCCTGCATTGGTGATGGTAGTACAAAAAGTGTTGCACAATCAACTGACTGTTCGAATAATAAAGGTGGTTTGATTAATGCCGGACATGCCTGGCTTGGCTATTCTTTAAAAAATACAAAATCAAAATTAACAGGCGGTATTTATAGAAATTACAGAAGCGATAGCAGTCAAAATTCTGGAGGGGCCGGAATTGTAAATACCGGTACTTTGCATTTCAACAGCGGAACAATTGCATATAATTATCTTTATGCAAGTCAAAGTTCAGGGACAGGTGGTGCCGGTATTTTTTCTACTTCGACTGTTTATATGGAGGGAGATTCCAGCGACAGCTATGCATGTATAACCAATAATGTGTCTAATCAGGCAGGTGGCGGTATTGGTTTGAATGGATCAGATGCCAAATTGTTTATGTACGGATATGCTCTTATTGGAAAGTCATCAGATGCTCCTCCAGAAAATACAAGCACAGGTGGTATAAATAAGGCTTCAAGAGGTGGCGGTATAGCTGCTTTTAATGGTGCAAGTCTCTATTTCGGTTATAGTGCTTATACAAGTCGCGATGAAAATACAACTGCGTCACTTGATAATGGTGGTGTTTACTTTAACTACGCTACAACAAATGGTGGTGGGATTTACTGTCAGGGTTCTGAAGGAAAAGAAGTAAATGTTTATATGGCTTCCGGAAAAATAATGGCCAACAAAGCTTATTATTCTAATGGGGGAACAACTTATGGCCACGGAGGTGGTATCTGGGCAAATACATATTGTGACATTTATATGGCAGGTGGACAGATTTCTAAAAACAGTGCCATGAATTATGGCGGTGGAGTTTATGCTACCGGTAATTTATTTATGTATGGAAAAGCACTTATTGGAGATACGGGTACAAGTGTTGCAACAAGCAGTTCTTACGGAAATATTGCTCAAGCTGGTGGTGGTGTATTTGTAAAGGGAGCGAGTGCTTGTCTTTATATGGGTAACGTTGGATTTGATGGTAGTGGAAATCTCTCGGGTGGAACCTATGATGACGGTTATGGAATTTTACATAATTATGCCAGTGGAGATGCTTCTGATATTACTAGTGATAATCCTACAGGCTTTGGAGGAGGTGTTTATTTTGAAGGCAGTACCTGGTATATTAGCGCAGGTATCATCGGCTATAATCTTTCCAAGAAAGGTGGCGGTGCTACTGTAAAATTTACAAATGGTATGAGTAGTGGATTCTGGAGTGAAATGGGTAGTGATGCACATATAATTGGAAATCGTGCAGCAAACGGAGCAGGTTTGTATATTTATAAATATCAAATTAATGGATCTGATATCGTTTACATGGATATTTCAGGTGATATAAGTTCAAATGACGCTGCGAGTGACAGTGGAAATGGTGGTGGTATTTATAGCCATTGGGCGGCAATATCAGTTTCTGGCAGTAATGCAAAAATAAATTCTAACAAAGCATATAATGGAGGCGGAATCTTCTCATGTGTTGATGGCTCTGAACTACAGGGTGAGATTGCTAGTGCTAAATTAAGTGATAATGCTCAGATTTCGAATAACGAGGCATTATATTATGGTGGAGGCGTATATCTTCAGGGTGGTGGTCTTGAGATGAAAAACGCAAGCATACAATATAATACGTTAAAAAATAGTTCTGGCAAAGGTGGAGCTGTTTGGTTGTCTGATGGTACGAAGTTTAGCATAGGCGGTACGATTGCTATGACGCCTAAACAGGGTAATGCAGGAACTTCAGGACATAATGACATCTTTACTCCAAACACACGTGCAGTAACTATACCAAGCCCTAGTACACTTTCTATAACCGGACAAATATATATTACACTTACAAACAACGCTGATACAACAGGACAATATGAAGTTGTTGGTCAATATTGGGAAGGCACCCAACCAAACCTGCCAACAAATACATTTTATTTGACGACTGGTTCGGCTTATTATAGTACAAAGAAAATTGGAAACAAAGGGCTGCTTGTAAATAAATAATTATCTAGATAGTCTTTACTTAAACCAGTCTTCCACCAGGAGGTCGCTGACTTTCTGGATGGATTCGAAGTGTTTTGTGTTGTGTGTGACTAAAACCATGTGATTTGCAAGGGCAATGGCGGCTATCATGCTGTCAGAAAAGGGAACAGCTCTACTTATCCGTTCTGCAATTTTTTTGATTACATTAAATTCTGCGTTTTGTTTTATTAATTCAGAAACAATATTTGAATCTAAAAGATAATGAGGTTCTTTATCATTGTAATCATCATAATTATTTATTAATCGTCAAATACTCCATCAAAAACATGACTTTCGTATGTGTCGGGTGAATGATCCCTTACGTCGAATATTCTGTCGATTTCTTCGTCGGTGAGAGTGTCGTCTACTTTTTTGCGGAATTCGACAGTAGATTTGTTTTTGACTTCTGATTTTTTATACTTCGAAATAGTTGGCATAGACATCCTCCTGGCATATGAGTTTTGAAATAATTGTAGATTAATCAATTTTTATAATCAAGTTAAAATAGCTATATTAAAACGGGGTTTTAGGGGTGGAACCCCTAGGAGAAGGGGTAGCGAAAGCCATTTATGGCTGGAGCGAGGGGAAGGCATTCCCCTCTTCCTTTTTGAAATATTTGAGTTATAATATTCCAAAAGGAGTATCTATGAGTAAATATCTTGAAAAGGCGGAAAAAATAAGGGCGATTGTGGAGCCGCATCATAATTGTGCGCAGTCGGTGCTCATGGCTTTATCTGAGGCAACCGGGATGGATGATAAAACTGCATACAATTTTGCTGCGAATTTTGGCGGAGGGATGAAGTGTGGAAGTGTTTGCGGGGCTATCACCGGGGCTTTAATGGCTATGGGGCTTTGTGGTAAGGCTGATCCCGCTGATGTTAAAGCTTTGTTCAATGAGTTCAAAAAAAATCACGAGGATAAAATCAACTGTTTTGAGCTTTTAGAAATAAACAAGAGGGAAGGCGGCGATAAAAAAGCTCACTGCGATGCCCTCGTTTATGAATGTGTAAAACTTGCAGAGGATATTTTAAATAAATAATTTTTTTTAAGCGTTTAGATTTATTTGGAAGCCGGGATTCTTTCCTGTGACGATTTTTGTTCCGGGGGAATCTCGGGTTCTTTTTTTATGTCAAAGGCTTTTTTAAGAAGAACCGGTACCAGCATAGAAGAAACAATAATCAAAAGTATTACCGAAGTAAAATATTTTGAATCTATGAGTCCCAGTCCAAGTCCCTTTGTTGTTACAATTAGGGCAACTTCGCCTCTAACCATCATACCAAGTCCTATCTGAATTGATTCTTTGTTATTGTATCCTAAGAGTCTTGAAATTCCGCTGCAGCCTATAATCTTAGAAATACATCCTACGGCTACGAATGCGAGCGAAAACCAGAGTAAATCTATCTGCATGCCAGAGATATTTGTTTTTAAGCCTATGCTTGCAAAGAAAATCGGGCTGAAGAACATGTATGAGTTGATATCGATTTTTGATTCCATGTAAGATGCATCGCTTAAGCTGCAGAGGACGATTCCTGCAATATAAGCTCCTGTGATGTCTGCAATTCCAAAAAAGTTTTCGGCACAGTAAGCAAAGATGAGTGCTACACCAAGTGCATAAATAGGAATTCTTCTTGAATGGGGATGTCTTTTGTCGTACCAGCGGAAGAATCTGTAGATTATAAAGCCTGCTACAATGGCGCATACAAAAAAGGCGAGTGTTTTTAAGATAATCTGAAGGTATCCGCCCTTTCCCGAGCTTACACCAAGTACAATTGTTAAAACTATAATACCGATTACGTCGTCGATGATTGCGGCGCTTATGATTGTCTGTCCTACATCGGTTTTAATTTTTCCGAATTCCTTTAAAACTGCTACCGAAATGCTTACTGAAGTTGCAGTTAAAATTGTTCCAATAAAGACGCATTTAAAAAATTCAGGTGTACCAAAGCCGCTGAATCCCCAGAAGCAGAAGCCTAGAAGTGTTCCCATAACTAAAGGCACTAAAACTCCGCATAAAGCTATGACTGTTGCTTTTGGCCCCGATTTGATGAGCTGTTTTAAATTTGTTCCAAGCCCTGCCGAAAACATAATCAGTATTACACCTATTTCGCTCATGTATGAAATAAACTGATTAGCTTCTGCAAAGACAGCGTTTGTTTCTGTTGCACCGAAATTTTTAAAGAAAGGAAGTATTTTTAAAAGAAGGCCGGCAACTATCATTCCGGCTACCTGTGGTACTCCGATTTTTTTAGAAAGTGTTCCAAAAAATTTTGCTGCTATTACAATAATTCCAACGGATAATAGTATCTGTAAAGCAATCTGTGTGTCTGGTAAAGCATCCATATTATTGTTCCCATAAAATTTTGTTATAAATAAAATTACATCATTATATTTATTAAGTAAATTTATAGCAAGTGGAGGGGGTTTTTGAGAAATTTCTTACTGTTAATATTGAAGAAAATCTTCTATACTGTACTTACAAATCAAAAATATATGAGGTATTTTTTATGAAACTAAGAAAGTTTTTTGGAGTTGTTTTATCGGCTTTTGTTTTAACCGGTTGTGCTACTACTGTAAGTTATAAGGTTGACCGTCCTGCTGATCTTGATTTGAATGGTGCCCGTTCTATTGCAATCGAAAGTGTTATTGTACCATCATATTCACGATATTCAAGCAGCGGTGATGACACTAGAGTTGCACAATATATAGAAGATACTTTAAATAGACGTATTACTTCGGGCGGATACTTCACTGTTTATACAGCCCGCGACCGTCGTGCAAATGCTGATGTTTATTTTGATGCAGAAATCATCGTTTTTGAAGTAAATGATACTTCGCGACAGGTTAGAATTGAAAATCCAAATTATGTTCCATTAAAACCTGGTGAAAAACGAGTTGAAAAGCGCGGAAGCAATATTAATACAACAGAAAAATACATCTATGAAACAAGATGGCAGAGAAAACTCCATTTTGTTATGAGGTATTCATTTGTAAATGGAATCAACGACAAGACTATTGCTACAAAGCAGTGCGAATTTACAAAGACTTCTTCTGAAGTTACAGATAAATCAGACTTGTCTACTCCACTTGATCTTCTCCGCTACGATATAAATGGTTTTGTTGATGATGTTCTTTATGCAATCCAGCCTTATCAGGAAACATGCTCTGTTACTCTTCTTGAAGATGAAACAAAGAATGATGATTTGAAACAGGCAGATAAGCTTGCAGATAAAGGTCAGCTTATAGACAGCTATAAGATTTACAAGAGAGTTTACGACGAAACAGGATACTTTGTTGCAGGATACAATGCTGCTTTGTTACAGCTCGCTTTAGGAAATCTTAGTCAGGCTAAATCAGAAATGGAAAAAGTATACAAAGCTTCTGGAGACAAGCGTGCTGCTGAATATATCGACTACATCGATAAAGAAATTCAGAGTGCACAGAGACTTAAGAGACAGGATGCTGCAAGAAGATAAACTTGAGTCGTAAAAAGGTTTTAGCTTGATAATCAGTGTTTTAACTGATTGCGGGATATTTTTATACAGTTAAAATATTCTATTATGAGTAAAGAACTTTTTTGCGTAAACGGAATTTATAGTGATGGAATGGTTTTGCAGAGAGAAGTAACAAACTGTGCTACCGGCTCTGCAGAACCATTTTCTTCTATACAACTGTCTTTTAGGGGCAAGACCTTTTCTGCTAAATCTGATGCAGATGGTAAATGGTCAATAGAATTTAATCCGGGTAAAGCCGGCGGCCCTTTTGAACTTTCAATCTCTAATCAAAACGAAAAAATCGAATATAAGGATGTTTTTGTAGGCGAAGTTTGGGTAAGCTCCGGTCAGTCTAATGCTCAGCTTCCTATGGAACGTCTTTTCTATAGCTATCCCGAAGAATTTTCTTTAAAGAAAAACGACAACATCAGAATGATTACAATGCCAATCTCTTATGCATTTGATGGCCCGAGGGACACTGTCGAAAATCCTAAATGGGTTTGTGCAAGTCCGGAAACTATGGGCTCTCTTTCGGGTACGGCATATTTTTTTGCAAAAAAGCTTTATTCAGAATTAAAGGTTCCGGTTGGAATTATTAATGCGAGTCAGGGTGGCTCTCCGGTTGAATCGTGGATGGATTATGATTCTTTTAAACAGCTTGGTAAAAAGGATTATCTTTTGCGAGCAGACAAATGGAAGAATTCAAAGCTTGTAGAAGAAACTGCAAAAAAAGCAGCTGATGCAATCGGAAAATGGTACGCAAAGGTAGAAAAAGAAGACAAGGGAATTAAAAATGCCTGGGACAAGCTTGATTATTTAAGTCTTGGTTCTGAATGGAAGGATTGCGTTATTCCAGCTGATTTTACTGATATTAAAAAAGCCGGCGTAATGTGGTTTAAAAAAGAATTTGAACTTACAGCCGAAGAATTAAAAGCTGTTCAGGGAAAGAAAGTAAATCTCTGGCTTGGAACAATCGTTGATGCAGATAAGGCTTGGGTGAACGGTGCTTTCTGCGGTGAAACTCCTTACTGCTATCCTCCAAGAAGATATTCAATTCCAACCGGTGCCCTTAAAGAAGGAAAAAACACTTTAACTGTAAGGGTTCAGAAAAATTCTTCTATTCCTGTGCGTTTTTACGAAGAAAAACCGTATTTTATCTTTACGGATGATGTTTATATTCCGCCTGTTGCATACAGAAATGTGGAAAAAGTCCCGGCAAAAAAACTTTCGGAAAAGCCAAAGGGCTTAAGGATTGATTTAAGCGGTAACTGGAAGTGTAGCGTAGGCTGCGAAGTAGAACTCCGCCCTGGCGAAATGTTTTTTGAATGGGAACCGACAGCTCTTTACAACACAATGCTTGCTCCATGCTTAAATCATTCTGTGCGCGGTGCAATCTGGTACCAGGGTGAATCGAATGCGCTAAGATATTCAGAATATAAAGAGCTTTTGTGTAAGATGATTGAACTCTGGCGCGGTAAGTTTAAATATGCTTATAAAAATATGCCTTTTGTTGTACTTCAGCTTCCTGGATGGAACGATGGAAGAAAAAATGTACAGGTTCCGGATGCGGGCTCTTGGCCACAGCTTAGAAAAGCACAGGCAGATGCAGTTTATTCTACAGAAAATGCGGGTCTTGCTGTTTTAATCGACGGTGGTGAATGGAATGATCTTCATCCGGAGAAAAAACTTACAGCCGGAACCCGTGCAGCACAGGAAGCATTGCGTCTTGCTTACGGAAAAAAATATCCTGCATCTCCAAAGGTTTTATTCTGCGAAAAAAAGAACAAGGTGTTTACAATCCGTTTTGACAGTGAAAAATCAGGTCTTTTTGCATACGAAGTAACGGACGAAAGGGCAGATTTTTCTAAACAGACAGAAAAAGTTTACGGATTTTCGTTTCTGGCAGAAAAAGGAAAAGAAAAGGTTGTTCTGGATGCAGAAGCAAAATTGATTTCTAAAAATGAAGTTGAAATTTACGAGCCTGTGGGAGCCGGAATTGATTCTGCTTCTTTGTGCGAGCTTCGTTATCTCTGGAGCGATAATCCTGATATAGTAAATCTTTATACAAAGGATGAAATTCCTGTAGGACCTTTTAATATCAGTTTATAGAATTGAGTTTACAGATTTTATAGATGGATTGTGGGTTTTAAAGGCAGACTTAATGTCTGCCTTTTTTTATTCTTTTCCGTTCCAGCAGTAAGTACAAAGCTTACAGTGATCTAATCCTGTGCTGTCGAGCATATCGTCCAAGCGGTGGAAGCGGAGTGTTGTAAAGTGAAGCTGCTTTCTGATTTCTTCTACCATCTTTTCGTATTCCGGTGTGTCAGGATCGCAGTATTTCTGTAAAATTTCTTCGCTTACGTTATCGCCTTCGAACTGTTTGATTATTCTTCTTGTGATTAAATCCATCTCGGAATTAGAACGGCTGAAGTTTAAGTATTTACATCCGTATACGAGAGGAGGGCAAGCAGGTCTGATGTGAACTTCCTTTGCTCCGTTTTTGTATAAGAAATCTGTTGTTTCTCTGAGCTGTGTTCCGCGTACGATTGAATCATCGATTAAAAGGATTTTCTTTCCGTCGATTAATGGTTTTACAGGAATGAGCTTCATGTGTGCAACTTTGTTTCTCTGTTCCTGATTAACCGGCATGAATGAGCGTGACCATGTTGGTGTGTATTTGATGAACGGACGTGTAAATGGAATACCTGATTCGTTTGAGTATCCTACTGCATGTGCAATTCCACTGTCCGGTACACCAGAAACGCTGTCCGGATGAACTGAATCTTTATCGCGCTGTGCAAGATATTTTCCGCAGTTGTAGCGCATTGTTTCTACGTTTACTCCTTCGTAACTTGCTGTAGGATATCCGTAGTAAATCCAGAGGAAGGTACAGATTTTCATCTCTTTGCCAGGCTTCTGAAGGATTTCTACTTTGTCTGCGGTGATGAGGTCTATTTCTGCAGGACCAAGCTCGTGATAATCATCGTAACCAAGGTTTGCGTATGCAAAATTTTCGAATGATGCACAGTATGCGCCTTCCTTATGACCGATCTGAATTGGTGTACGGCCGTATTTATCGCGGGCAGCATAGATTCCGTCTTTTGTTAAGATGAGCATGCTCATGGATCCTTTGATTTTTTCCTGAACAAAGTTGATTCCGTCTACGATTGATGTTTTATGATTGATAAGGGCAACAATAAGCTCTGTCTGGTTGATTTCGCCACCGCTCATTTCCAAAAAGTGTGTGTATCCGCTGTCTAAAACTTCCTGCACGAGTTCGTCTTTATTTGTAACAATTCCGACTGTTGTAATGGCAAAATCTCCAAGGTGGGAATGAACTAAAAGTGGCTGAGGTTCGTAATCACTGATACAACCAATTCCCATCTTGCCTTTCATTTCGTTTATGTCTGTTTCGAATTTTGTTCTGAATGGAGAATTCTGAATATTGTGGATTGAGCGTTCAAATTTTCCGTTATCTTTGTATACAGCAAGACCACCGCGTCTTGTTCCTAAGTGCGAGTGATAATCAACACCAAAAAAAAGATCTAAAGAACAGTCACTTTTAGAAGCAACTCCAAAAAATCCGCCCATTTTATCCTTCCTGTTTTGCCGGTTTAAGATTTGTGTTTTGCCGGTTTTTAATGTGGAATAATTTTCAGATTCCTGTTAAATATAATATGGAGTATATATTTATTTTTTAATAAATTCTATAAATTTTACTAAATTTTTTACTGCGCTTTCCGATTATATAAAGTAGAGAGGTGGTGATATGACTTCATCAGTAGGAAATTTAAGTGCTTTATCATACGAAAATATTGCTCAGACAAGTAATAACTACGGAAAGCTCTATGTCCCTGTAAGCAGATCAGCATTATTATACTCTCATTTTGAACACGTTTCTGGTGTTGCAGCAAAGGCCGGACAGACTGGAGTTTCAATTGATAAGCTCAGAATCTTAAACTCTATGATTGAACACATTGCCGACATCAAAAATCAGCCTTCACCAACAATCAAAAGCCTCGATAACGTACCCGAAAAAGATGTGAACATGCTTATGAACGCTCTTCAGAAAGAAATTCACAAAGCAATGAAGACACCGTATATTCTTTCCGGGGCAAGACCATTGAGCGGCGAACTTTTCTCTTTCCAGGTTTAAAGAGTTTTCCCGCAGGATATATAATCATCATTTTTAATCAAATCTAATCAAAATTTTTTCTCAATTTTCGGCGTCTATAATTATCTATATCTATTGAAGATAACGCAAAAAATCATTATAGTTATAATCGGTATAGAATGGGTCTTTTCGGAAAAATACGGAAGGCTTAAAGATATATAAGGAGTTTTTATGACTTTAAATGACATCAAACATGCAAAAATTAAGGCATGGATTGAAGAATGTGTTAAGATGTGTGAACCTGATGATGTTTACGTTTGTGATGGTTCTACAGCTGAATATGACCGCTTGATGAAAAAGTGTGTAGATGCAGGACTTGCAACTCCACTGGCAAAGAAACCTAACAGTTTCCTTTTCCGCTCACTTCCAAGCGATGTAGCACGCGTTGAAGGACGTACATTCATCTCTTCTGTAAAAGAAGAAGATGCTGGTCCTACAAACCACTGGATTGACCCAGTTGAATTAAAAGCAACAATGAAAGGACTTTACAAAGGATGTATGCACGGTCGTACAATGTATGTAATCCCATTCTGTATGGGTCCTCTTGGTTCACCAATCTCTAAAAACGGTATTGAATTAACAGACTCTGAATACGTTGTTTTGAACATGGACATCATGACTCGTGCCGGAAAGAAAGTTCTTGACGTAATCGGTACAGACGGTGAATTCGTTCCATGTCTCCACTCTGTTGGTAAACCATTAAACAATGGCGAAACAGACAACGGAATCTGGCCATGTGCTGATGTTGAACACAAATACATTTCACAGTTCCCTGAAGAACACCTCATCTGGTCTTACGGTTCAGGATACGGTGGAAACGCATTGCTCGGTAAAAAATGTTTTGCTCTT
This sequence comes from Treponema sp., assembly GCA_016286365.1. Lineage (GTDB taxonomy): Bacteria > Spirochaetota > Spirochaetia > Treponematales > Treponemataceae > Treponema_D. Next base: position 73,231 of record JAEESN010000010.1, on the reverse strand, counting down.
CGTATTGCTACTGTTTTGGCTCGCGAAGAAGGCTGGCTTGCTGAACACATGCTCATTCTTAAACTTACAAACCCACAGGGCGAAGTAAAATATGTAACAGGTGCTTTCCCATCTGCTTGTGGAAAAACAAACCTTGCTATGCTTATTCCTACAATTCCAGGATGGAAGGTAGAAACTGTAGGTGATGATATTGCATGGATGAAGTTCGGAAAAGACGGACGCCTTTATGCTATCAACCCTGAAGCTGGTTTCTTTGGTGTAGCACCAGGAACTTCAGAAGAATCAAACAAGAACGCTTTGATTTCTGCTTCTAAAAATACAATCTTTACAAACTGTGCTCTTACAGAAGACGGAGATGTTTGGTGGGAAGGAATCGGATATCCTGCTAAAGGTAAGCTCGTTGACTGGAAAGGTCAGACACGTGATGCTCTTCCAAAAGACAAATCTCCTAAGGGTGAAGAATTTGCTCATCCAAATGCACGCTTTACAGCACCTGCTAAACAGTGTCCTTGTATTGCAAACGAATGGGAAAATCCAGAAGGAGTTCCTATTTCTGCTATCCTCTTTGGTGGACGCCGCCCTTCTACTGTACCTCTCGTACATCAGGCTCGTAACTGGAACCACGGTGTATTCCTTGGATCTATCGTAGGTTCAGAAATCACTGCTGCTTCTACAATCAACGCTGCAGAAGTTGGTAAGATCCGCCGTGACCCATTTGCTATTCTTCCATTCTGTGGATATAACATGGGTGACTACTTCCAGCACTGGATTGATGTTGGTGCAAAAGCTGATCAGGACAAATTACCAAAGATCTTCTACGTTAACTGGTTCCGCAAGGACGAAAACAATGCAGATCTTCCTGGTGGATTCATGTGGCCTGGATACGGTGACAACAGCCGTGTACTCGCTTGGATCTTCGACCGCTGTGACGGAAAAGACAACTACGTTGATACACCAATCGGATTTATGCCAAAAGAAGGAGCCCTCAACACAGATGGTCTTGCAGACTACTACAAGAAGACTCTTCCAGAAATCCTCAAGGTTGATACAGAAGGATGGCTCAAAGAAGTTAAGGATGTTCGTGAAAACCACTATCCAAAATTCGGAAAGCACCTTCCTAAAGAATTATCTGCAACACTTGATGATCTTGAAAAGAGACTTAAGGCATAGTTTATACGCTTGTTTGAGTGTGAGCCCTGAGGTTTTCGAAGGGCTTGTATAAAGCAACGTATACTGAATATAGAAAAGGGATTTTACAGTGCTCTGTAAAATCCCTTTTTTGTTTTAACGCGGGTGCCGGTGGTTGTTATATACATAATGATAGTTGTTGTATTCATGGGGTGGTTGAGCCTGTCGAAACCACCGAAAAAAGCTGTTTTATATATTTAATTCAATTGTTTATTGATATATTTTTTGTAAGTCTCTTTTGTGATTATATTTGGATTACAAAGATATGAAGGTACATCTTTTGCTTCATTATTATATCGTATTTTATTATTGATTTTTGGTTCAGTTTCATTTAATAAAGCAATTGTCATTTCTACTGTTTTAGCATCAATAACTTCTGGATCTTTAAAGATGCTCATGGATTGTGTACCATTGAGTATACTTTCTATATTTTCCTGGAAACAATCTTGCCCTGTTATGAGAGGAAAATTTTTGGCAGTATATCCTGCGTCTAAAAGAGCTTTTGTTACACCGGTTGCTGTAGAATCATTGGAACAGCATACAGCATCGAGTTTCTGGCCATCAGGATGATAGTTATATTTATCTATTAAAGAAATCATGCGTTCTTCAGCGACTTTACTGGACCAGTAATATGTCTGACATGATTGTATTGAATACTGACCGGAAGGAAAAATGATTACTCCTTTTTCAATGTATAGTTTTAAAACATTCATGGCTCCATAGAAATATAAGGGTACATTAAAATCGGTTATGTCACCTGTAAAAAATTCCATATAAACAGGATTTTTTTCGGTCCTATTTTTTAGATTCAGTTTTCTTACAAGATAGTGGCCCATAAGTGCACCTGTTTTATAATTATCAAACGTTACGTAATAAGAAACTGCGGTTGAGTTTAAAATAAGTCTGTCAAAAGAGATAACTTTTATATTTTTCTTCTCTGCTATTGCAAGAACATCGGTAAGTGTATAACCGTGGACAGGTGCAATTATAAGGACAGAACAGTCATCTTCAATCATTTGTTTGATTTGTAAAATTTGAAGTTCAGGATCGTCTTCTGCAAATGTAAGATAAACTGTGTATCCATATTTTTCTAACTGTGATTTAATGTCTTCGCCAGAAAATTTCCAGCTTCCACGATTTTCCACAGGCATAGAAATACCAATTTTTTTATTCTGATTTTCTTTTTTGTCTTGAGCGCTGGTGCAAATAGTAATACAGAAAATAAAACATAAGGTTAAAAGGATTTTTTTTATCATTTATCTTCCCTGTTCTTTGTAGTTTTTGTCGATCCAGTTTTTGTAGTCGCCGCTTAGGATGTGGTTTACCCAGTCGGGGTTTTCGAGGTACCAGTCTACGGTTTCCTGGAGGCCTTCTTCGAATGTCATTTTTCTTTCCCAGCCGAGCTTTGTCTTAATCTTTGTGCAGTCGATTGCGTAGCGTTTGTCGTGGCCCGGGCGGTCTTTTACGTAAGTGATTGTCTTTTCTATTTCGGATACTGGTTTGTTCAGTGCTTTTCCTGTAAGTTCGATTACTTTGTGCAAAAGCTTGATGTTCTGCCATTCGTTTTCGCCGCCGATGTTGTATTTTTCTCCTGTAACGCCTTTATTTACGATTAGCCATACTGCGCGGTTGTGATCTTCTACATAAATCCAGTCGCGGATATTGTCGCCCTTACCGTATACAGGAAGGTTCTTTCCGTCGCGGATGTTTGCAATCATTAACGGAAGGAGCTTTTCCGGGAACTGATAAGGTCCGTAGTTGTTTGTACAGTTAGAAAGTGTAATTGGAAGACCGTATGTGTGGAAATAAGCCATTACAATGTGGTCGCTTCCAGCCTTGCTCGAAGAATATGGGCTTCTTGGGTCGTATGGAGTGTCTTCGCGGAAGTAGCCTGTTTCTCCAAGAGAGCCGTAAACTTCGTCTGTAGAGATGTGATGGAATAAAACATCATCTCGGATTGTACCGTCTTCTTTTTTCCAGTAGTTGCGGGCTACATCAAGAAGGGTAAAAGTTCCCATTACATTTGTCTTTATGAATGCTTCCGGCCCTAAGATTGAGCGGTCTACGTGGCTTTCTGCTGCAAAATGAATTATTGTATCTATGTCGTACTGTTTAAAAATGCGTTCAATCTGAACTCGGTCTGTTATATCAACCTTTTCAAAAAAATAACGCTTTCCACCAAATTCATCTTCTATATCTTTAAGGCTTTCCAGGTTTCCGGCATAAGTTAAGCAGTCAACATTTACAACATTTCCTGTGAATCCTGCATCATTAAAGAGATTTCCTTTTGCAGTTGAGTGGCCGAATAAATAATGGATAAAATTTGAACCGATAAAACCGGCTCCACCTGTAATCAAAATGTTTTGTAATTTACGCATAAAAAAACTCCGGGTAGAGATTGTTTGTAAGCCCCCGGGATTAGGTTTTCCGGTTGCCCATAAATTATATCATATTTAAAGAGAGATTTATATTATTTTCCAATCCATTTTCCGTCTTTATCAAAATAAGAGCCTGACGGATCAAAGGACGGATGATTTTTATCTTTTTCGCTTAAGACAGCATCTTTTGTAATGCCCGGAAGTACTTTTTCCCAGTCTACATTGATTGCGGGGTCGTTCCACATAAGGCCGCCTTCATCTTCCGGGTGGTAAAAATCTGTGCATTTATAAGAAAAAACGGCTGTATCGGTAAGAACGCAGAATCCGTGTGCAAATCCTTCCGGAATATAAAACATGTTCTGCTTTTCGGCATCAAGAATTACACCATGGTATTTTCCGAATGTAGGGCTTTCTTTTCTTAAATCTACGGCTACATCAAAAACTTTGCCTTCGAGTGCGCGTACAAGCTTTCCCTGTGGATGGAGCTTCTGAAAGTGTAATCCGCGGAGAACGTTTTTAACAGATTTAGACTGATTATCCTGAACGAACTTCATTGTGAGTCCTGCCTGGAAAAAATCTTTTTCGCTGTAAGTTTCTAAAAAGTATCCGCGGTTATCGCCGAAAATCTTTGGCTGGATTTCGTATAAACCTTCTATATCGCACTTTGTAAATTCAAAAGCCATATTATTTCCTTATAATCTGTAATCAGTTTAATAATCAGGGGGTGCATATTCGCACACAGTTTAGCTATTTGCTATAAATTCCAGATATTTTCCGTAATCAGTTTTATAGCCTTTTGCAAGTTCTAAAAGAGCTTCTTTTGTAAGCCATCCGTTTTTATAGGCAATTTCTTCTATACAACTTACATAAAGACCCTGACGCTTCTGGATTGTTGCAATAAAATTACTTGCCTCTAAAAGTCCGTCGTATGTACCTGTGTCGAGCCATGCCATTCCGCGTCCTAAAAGTTCAACTTTGAGTTGTTTTCGCGAAAGGTATTCATTATTCACTGCTGTGATTTCTATTTCGCCACGCGCACTTGGTTTTATTTTTTTTGCAATTTCTACAACAGAGTTATCGTAAAAATATAAGCCCGGGACTGCATAGTTTGATTTTGGCTTCTTTGGTTTTTCTTCTATTCCAAGGGCATTTCCGTTTGCATCAAATTCTACTACACCGTAAGCTGTAGGATCTTTTACATAATAACCAAAGATAACAGCACCCTTTTGTGTAGCAACTTTTTCTGCAGCCGATTTAAGTGTTTTTGTAAAGCTCTGACCGTAGAAAATATTATCACCTAAGACAAGGGCAACATCATCATTTCCTATAAATTTTTCGCCAACGATAAATGCATCTGCAAGACCGCGTGGCTGATCCTGAACGGCATATTCAAAATTCATTCCAAGCCATTTACCGTCTCCGAATAATTCTTTAAAAAGAGTTATATCACGAGGGGTAGAAATGATTAAAACTTCGCGGATTCCGCTGAGCATCAAAACCGAAAGAGGATAATAAACCATCGGCTTGTCGTAAAGTGGAAGAATCTGCTTTGATACTGCTTTTGTGATTGGATAAAGTCTTGTTCCAGAACCACCGGCTAAAATAATACCCTTCATATATTTCTCCTTATGCTTAGTCAAATACTTTTTTCTGCCATTCTTTTTCGTATTCAGAAAAATCCTGTGGAGTTTCTTCGCCTTCTGCTGTAATTGTATTTTTAATATATGGCTGAATTACTTTTGTTTTATAGCTTGCCCATCTTGCGTTGTATCTTGAATCATAACTTAAGAGTGCAGCAGGTGGGAGGTTAGAGATTGCGTGTGTGTAATAAGTTGGAAGAATTTTTTCTGTTACTTCCTGAATTGCCGAATATCCGCCTGCAATACCAAAGGAATCTGTGTCGAGGCTTAAGCCTGATTTTCTCTTTAATATGCTGTCCTGAGTTTCTGTGTGGAAGAACCATGTGATGAATTCAGATGCATTTGCAAGGTTTTCTGTTTTTTTGTAAATCCCCAGCATGAGTAAATCATCTTCTACCGGGATTTTATTGTTCTGAGAAATCCAGCGGTAATCAATATTTAAATCCTGTTCGTGAGCAATTTTAAAAAGATTGTTGCTTGTTGTATATGCAAACAAAGTTTTACCTGAAGTAATCTGGCGGTAAATAGGACTCTGAAGATATTTGAATGAAAAATCGTATTCTGTCTGAACCGATTTATTTGCCGAAGATGTCCAGTTTTTAAGAAAGTTGATAGAATCCTGGAGTCTTGTCTGATTGTATAAAATCTTTCCGTCATCAACGTAGAAATCTGTGTCAAAGAGCTTTGTCACAAGGTAAAGAAAATCGTCACTGCATGAAGGAGTAAAGCCCATCTTTGTATATGCGCCTGATTTTTTTGTTACATTAAAATTCTGCGAGATTTCTTTTATCTGATCGATCGAGAGTGTGTAGTTATCTGTTATAAGGCTGCTGTTATCTTCGGAGAAAATTACGCATGGAAGATTAAAGCTTACAGGTAAAAGATACTGTGTATTTCTTTTTTTCCCAGCTTTTAAAAGTGTGCTGTAAAAACGTGAAGAAGAAATGTTTTTTCTGTCAAAAAGATAATCAAGAGAGCGGAAGTTAGAGATGATGTCTTCTGAGTTGAGCCAGCTTCCTACAATAATATCTGGAGGTAATTCATCTTTTGCAGGTGGAAGAGCGAGGGCAGGGTTTTCTTTATAAACGATGATAACTTTACAGTCAACGTGAGTATTATTGAACAACTCCTGATACTGCGCAAATTCACTGTTGCTTGTCCAGATAACAACCCTGCTGGAATTATCTTCTTCGCACGAAGAAAAAGTGAAAATAAATAATGCCTGAATAATGAGTATTAATGATTTTAAAAATGTCTTTTTGTTCACGAAATTACATAGCCTCTGCTATATTATAAATACTTTCGTAAACTCCTTCAATCTTATCTTCATCAATACTTGAGAATGCAACGCGTAAAGTGTGTGCATCAATCTGGATAATACCGATTCCCTTTTCTTTAAGAAGCTTCTGTCTGATTACTTCTGCGTTTCCTGTCTTTACGTAAAAACTCATAAAGTATCCGGAATTGAAAGGAAGCGGTGTTAAAACTGATGATGTATGTGTGTTAACAAATTTTCTTACAGCGTCGTAGCGGCGTTTGAGCATTGTGCGTAATTCTGCCTTCTGTTTGTCGTGTGCAGGATCCATGAGGGCATGCATAACGATGCTCTGTGAAGGAGTAGATGCGCATGATACGGAAGAGCGGATTGCAGCCATGAATTTTGTTGTTAAAGCCGCATACTGAGCTTCTGTTAATCCTTTAGAAGCAAAGGTGATGAATCCTGTTCTGAATCCCCACGCAAAGTCTTCTTTTGTAGGACCGTCTGCTTTAATGGCAAGAACATTTTCGTGAAGGTCTGCAAGGTATGCGAATAAAGACTGCTTTTCGATGTTGTCTTCGTAATTTAATCCAAAGTATGCGTCGTCGCTTAAAACTAAAACCTTTTTACCGCTTTCTGCAATTGATTTTACAATGCGTACAATTTCTTTTGCTTCGTCAACTGTAGGGCTGTAGCCGCTAGGGTTCTGTGGGAAGTTTAAGATTACGCGGACTGAACCGTATTTTTTAGCATCGGCTTTCATAGCGCGTTCAAGGTCTTTAAGATTAAAGCCGTTTTCGTCGAAGCACTTAAACTGATGGAATTCTCCTCCGCAGCGTGCAGAAGCAATGAGCTCGTAGTTGTCCCAGCAAGGATCTGCGGCAAGGAGAGGATGTTTTTTATCTACAAAAAGGTCTGCAACATAAGAAAGAACTGCTGTAAGACCTGGCACAAGAACAGGTAAAGAGAATGTCTTATCCTTTAAGAGTGGATTTTTTTCTATGATTTTTTCTTTCCAGATTTTTCTGAAGTCCGGATTTCCTGCAGTTTTTGCATAAGCAACAGTCTCTTTTGGAGAAAGGCTTGGGAAAAGCTTTTTGTAGGAATCAAGTTCGATTGGAGTTCCGTTAGAAACAGCCATACCGATTGTTCCGTTTGCTAAATGAGCGTCTTTTGCTGCTTCGCCACCCTGGAAAATAATTCCGTTAGGGAAGTACAGACGTCGGCCCATTTCCGACATGAGAGAATCTGCAATACTGCCTTTTAAAGTCTTATTTAATTCTTGTGCTAATGGATTAATCATAATGATTAATTATTGTAAATATGCATATAAATGTCAAGTTTATGCAGAAAAATTGTATATTTATGCATTTCTGATATGTGACTATATTATAAGATTTATAAATATGTTATAATTTCTTTCATGGAAAACGAAATAGAATACTGTAAAAAAATTGTAGATGCCTGTAAAAAGGAAGCTGCAAAAAGACTTGTAGGACAGGATCAGCTTGTAGAAGATATTTTAACGGCCATCATCTCTGGTGGACACGTTCTTCTGGAAGGTGTACCGGGTCTTGCAAAAACTTTGACAATAAAAACTTTTTCAGAAATTTTAGGGCTGGATTTTAAGCGTATTCAGTTTACACCTGATTTACTTCCTGCCGATGTTACCGGAACTTTGATTTACGAACAGAATAAGGGGACATTCTCTGTACGAAAGGGACCGATTTTTGCAAACGTTATTCTTGCAGATGAAATTAACCGTGCGCCGGCAAAAGTTCAGTCGGCTATGCTCGAAGCAATGGAAGAGAGACAGATTACAATCGGTGAAACAACATACAAATTGCCGGACCCATTCTTTGTTCTTGCCACACAGAACCCGATTGAACAGGAAGGAACATACAATCTTCCCGAAGCCGAACTCGATCGTTTTCTTATGAAATTAATCGTGAATTATCCAACTCAGGAAGACGAAATCAACATCGTAAAAACCTGCGGAAAGGCTCCTACTGTTCCGGTTAAGAAAATCATCACTGCAGATACATTAAAGGTGATGAGGGTTTTAGCAGATAAAATTACCTGCGACGACAAGCTTGTAGAATTCATTGTTTCTATTCTTACTGTTACAAGACCGGATCCTCAAAAGTCATTCGGTTCAAAGCAGAGCTTTAACAACAGCGATATTACACATTACATACATTTTGGTGCTTCTCCTCGTGCGGGAATTGCAATGCTTCAGTGTGCAAAAGTTCACGCTCTCTTACAGGGACGCGATTTTGTTCTTCCGGAAGACATTAAATCTGTTGCGATGAATGTTCTTCGTCACAGAATTGTACTTTCTTACGAAGCTGCAGCAGATAACGTAACTGCCGACGAAATCATTTCGCGCATTCTGTCATTTATTCCAGTTCCATAAGCGGTGGTTGAATAAGCAGTTATGTACAATATCTTGTCCGATTCAGAGGATTCTCTTGTAAAAAAAGCGACCTATCTCAGAATTGTTGCCAGAGATCTGGCAGACGGCATGAAGTCGGGAAATTTCCGTTCTTTGTACCGTGGGCAGGGAATTGAATTCAGTGGTGTACGCGATTACATCCGTGGTGATGATATCCGCTCTATTGACTGGAACGTTACGGCCAGAATGGGGCGTCCTTATGTAAAGATTTTCGAAGAAGAAAGAGAACTTCAGATTTTTCTTATTGTAGACCGCTCTCTTTCCATGCAGATAGGAAGTCACGGAAAAACAAAATACGACATTGCGGCAGAAACAGCAGCACTTTTGACAATTGCGGCCGAGATGAATAACTGTCCGCTTGGAGCCGTATTCTTCGACGGAGAAATTCATTTTTCATGCAATCCACAGCTTGGTCGTGAACGAACCATGCTTGTGCTCACTCATCTGGATAAGGTTCCGGAAAACAAGGTGCAGGGGTCTGTTTTAAGTAATGCAATCAAGGGTGCGGCTAAGATGCTTACGAAGAGGTCTATGGTCATAATCCTTTCTGATTTCCGTTCCGTTGATTGGCAAAAGCCAATGGTAACGCTCGCACACGAAAACGACGTAATTGCAATCCGTATTCAGGATAAAATGGACGAAGAACTTCCACGCCTTGGTTCGGTTCCTTTTACAGACTGCGAAACAGGAGAAACAATCATACTTCCTTCCAGCGCAGAAAATTTCCAGAGGGAATGGAAGGCTCAGAACGAAAAGAGTTTAAAAGAATTTCAGGATTACTGTATGAAGCACGGTGTTTATGCTGCTACGCTGGACACAACAGGCGAGCCATTACAGTTATTAAATTCAATCTTTATGGCGGCAAAGCAGGGGTAAAGGATGGTTTACTTAAAGACAGAACAGATTTTACTTCCGCGCCAGGTTTACATTGGTGACCGAGCAGAAATTCGATGTACCTTCGAAAGCGATTCTGCAGGAATCAGGAACGGAGTTGCAGAAAAAGGTGCAATGGAACTTTCTAAAGATTGTTTTGCAGGCGAGCTTGCAAGTCTTGAATACGACATCAAAAAAATAACGATTGAATCGGGAAATTATAATCAGTATACGCTGGTCGTTACATTAAACGCATGGCACACAGGAAAAATACAGCTTCCTGATTACGATATTGGCTTTGCATTGAACTGCGAGGCCGAAACTTACATGGTAAAATTTTTGCCGGTAGAGATTGTTTCCATCACGGAGACTCAGTCAATTTCGACAATCCGCGACATGCATGCGCCTCTTCTTTTACCGGGAACTACATATAAACTTTACGGGGCAATCATCTTTTTAGTTTTGTTCATTATTCTTTTAGTAAGGCTGATTATCAAACGTCACAAGGTTTCGTTCTTCTTCAGAAACAGGCTCCTTATGTGGCGTTACAACAAAAATAAAAAGCAGACGTTCAGAGCCCTCATGAAAATCAAACAGAATACAAAAATGCCGGACAATGAGGTCTCTATGAGCCTTCAGAACATCATGCGCTCTTATCTGGAATTCCGTTTTGACTATCCTTTTACAAAAAAGGTTTCTTCGGAAATCCTCAAGAGTTTTTACGAAGCTACAAACAACATGATTTCGCAGAAGAAGGTTCCGGCCTGCATCGATATTACAGGTGTATTCATCCGTACAGACTATGTGCGCTACAGTAACGAAGTTTCTTTTGAAAGCGGCGAAAAGGAACAGCTCATAAGCCGCCTTTTAAATGCAATAGAAATACTCGAGACAGAGGAAGTTACAATTCCAGAGGAGGAAGAAAGCAATGCCTGATTTTCAGAACCCGCTTACGTTCTTACTTTTCCTCATAATTCCTCTTTTATATATTTTAAGAAAGCTCAAGCTCTTTTCAAGAATTTCTTTCCCTGCTGTTCTTTCGGACTGGGGTGGAAAGCCATTTGTGTGGGAAGGTAAAGCTCAACTCATCCTTTCTAAAATCTCTAAGGTTTGTGTAATTGCGGGCTTTGTTTTTGCAATCCTGGCCCTTTCTGATCCTGTGATTTCGCATCAGGAAAAGGTTTATACATCTCTTGGTACCGATGTTGTTTTTGTACTCGATTCAAGTCCATCGATGTCTGCAAGCGATATAAACGGATATTCCAGAATAGATGCTGCAAAAAATACGATTGTGAACATCATAAACGAAAACGATGGTATAAGGGTTGGAATTGTTGTTTTTGGAAGCGATGCCTCTGTTTTTGTACCTCCGACAACCGACCATCAGGCTGTAATTAAAAGGCTTTCGGAAATTAAAATCGGTATTCTTGGTGAAAATTCTTCTATTGGTGACGGGCTCAGTACAGCGGTTTATCACCTTGCAACTTCGAGCGCACCGAACAAATGTATAATTCTTCTTACAGACGGAGAAAATAACGGCGGAACAATTCACCCGGAAACTGCGGCAAACCTTGCAAAGTCTAAAAACATCACTATTTATGTAGTCGGAATTGGTTCTAAGGGAAACGTTCATTTTGAATACGAAGACCCTGTTGCCGGAACAATTAAATACGGTGATTATAATTCTAACTTTAATTCGGCGTCTTTAAGAAAAATTGCAAGCCTTGCAGACGGAAGATATTTTGAAGTTAAAACATCTGATGAACTGATTAAGGTTATAGATAACGTTACTAAAAAAGAAAATGTAGTTCAGAATTTTACTTACAGGATTGTAAAGGAACAGCTTTACGACAAATTCCTTTTCTGGGCAATCCTGTTTATTTCGGCAGCCTGGGTAATCAAGCGGCTGTTTTTGAACGAGATTGTGTAGGAGGAAGATATGAATTGTGAAAGACCTTATGTATTATTTGCCCTTCTTCTGATTATACCGATTATATTCATCACATTTATAAAGAACAGAAAAAACTCTGTTGCGGTAGAAAAAAATTTTTCCATTCAGGGAACAAATAACAAGAAAAAAAGATTGTTTAAGTTTGGAAAGATGACTCGCATTAAATCCGTGCTTTTTATAATTGCCTGGGCTATGCTCATCCTTTCTTATGCAAAAATATCATGGGGGACAGACCTTGTTCCTGTTCAGAAAAACGGCTCTGCTGTGAGTTTTGTTTTTGATATTTCCAACAGTATGCTTGCTAAAGACGGCCCAAGGGGCGTAACAAGATTAAGGGCAGCATCAATTTATGCAAAAAAGATGATTGGTAAGATGCAGGGAATCCCGGTTTCTGTTGTTCTTGCAAAGGGCGATGGCGTTACTGCTATTCCGATCACAGAAGATTATGCGATGATAGAATCTCTTTTAGATGTTCTTTCTCCTTCTTTGATGACGACCCCTGGTTCCAGCCTTGGAAAAGGAATTTTAAAGGCAAAAGAATCTTTCCCGGCAAATTATGCTACAGCCGGAAGAATCTGGGTTTTTACAGACGGTGAAGAAACAGATAATCATCTTAAGAATGCCCTGATTGAATGTCTTAAGTCGGGAGTGCCTGTAACAATAATCGGATTTGGAAACGAAACAGAAACAGACATCCTTGCCGGAGACGGAAAAACTCATATTAAATCGGCGCTTCGTTCACAGAAGATAAAAGAAACAATCGAAAGTGCAGTTAAGAACTTAAGCTATTTTAAGAATCAGACTCAGGTAAATTACATTGACTCGATAGAAAAAGGTTCTGCAATTACGCTTTTGTCTCAGATTTCTAAAAATGATGTTCAGACTCTTTCTTACGAAGAAAAATCTGTTCCGCGATATAAACTCTTTTTGATTCTTGCGGTAATTCTTTTTGCGGCCGGATTCGTAATCACAGAGTTTGATGTTTCAAGATTTATTCCAGAAGCCCAGCATACGGCATCCCTTGTCATCATCTTCTGTACTTTCATGCTTTTTACAGGATGTTCGTCCGATACAACAAAGATTCTTAAAGGCTCTTATGCATTTAATCAAAAACAATACAGTCATGCGGTTTCCTGCTATCTTGATGTAGCGATGAATGCTCAGGAAGAAGGAAATGCCGTTGTATACAATTTTTCGCTTTTTGATTTAGGTACGGCTTATTCAAAGCTCGAAGAAAACGAAGCGGCAATGGAAAAATATTCTCAGATTTCGGAAAACGCTCTGGATTCTGTTCGATATGCGGCTTTTTATAATGCGGGAATTATTGCACATAAAAGCGGACGGTTCGAAGAGGCAACCGAATATTTCCGTAAAGCACTGGAAATAGACAGCTCGAGCATCGAAGCAAAAATAAATATGGAACTTTCGATTCAGCAGGCAGAGGTAGAAGTTCAGCAGAAAAAGGCTCAGGCAATTCCTGCAACAGATGAAAAACCCGACAACCCTGAACTTGAAAATGCGATTTTTGAATCTATAAAGGAGAACGATAAGAATAAATGGAAAAGCAGCGAATCTACTTCAGAACAAAATCTTGCCGGCGATTACTAATCCTTCTGGCAGTTTTATCATTGTGTAATTTCTCTTTATATGCAAGGTTCATAACAAACAGCGATGTAAAAAATCTTTATTTTTCTGCTGCAGGTGGTCAGGAGCTTGTAACAAATACCGAAATAAAATTCTTTGTAGATATTCCGTACGTTTCTCCTTCGGAAGTAGAAATTATAACGCCGCCGGATCAGGAAAATGTAACGTTCACTTCTTCAAGAAGAATTCAGACAGATTTGACAAACGAAGGGACAACGGTTGAACTCTGGTTTTCGTTTTCTAAAAAAGGCAACTATCAGCTTCCGTCTGTGCCGTTAATCATTCAGGGAATCACAAGAGAAATAAAAATACGCCCTGTAACAATCAAATTTAATCCGAGGGAACAGGCTCCGGTTTTAATCGTAAAGTTTGATAACGGGACAGTCCTCACTTCGGATGCAGAATCATATGCGGAGTTCAGAAAAAAAACAGAGGATTTTTCGATTGTTGCGGGTAAAAAAATCAGGTTTACGGTGTTCATTCAGTATGGAGTTCAGCTTACGGCTTTTAACTGGGATATACCAAAGGATTCAATTTTTACTCAGACAAAAACCTATCCTATAATCGAAAATCAGGTGGCTGAATCGGGCTCGCAGGATGATTTAATTCCAGTTTCTGATTTTGAATGGATGCCGCTTGTACCTGGGAAAATGACCTTCCCTCTTATAAAACTTACCGTTACAGGCTTCAGCGGTTTTAGAAGCGAAATCAGGCTGCCCGATTTTTCTGTTGCAATTCTTGAAAATACAGACGAAGTGATTGTGCACGAAGACGGATTTTATCAGGATGCATTTACAGAAGTAAAAACAAATATTGTGGTAGAGGAAAAAGAGCCGATAACAAAAGAAATCTGCCGCGAGATTGCCCAATTAAGAATTAAAGAGAGACATTCGCTCATAAGCGATGCAAAAGCTAAAAGGATAAAGCTCGAGCAGAAATACGATTTACCTTCTACCCAGGATGAATTTAAAATCATTTATTTATATATTTCTATTTTCCTTGTAGCTGCATCTTTAGTGCTTTTTATAATCTTCTTACGAAAGAAAAAATTATTCTTTAACATCATTTTTTCTACGCTCCTTATCGTTTCGCTTTCGTATTTTATTGGAATTGTGATGAATGCAAACCGCGAGCATGCCGTTAGTATGGGTTGTACGCTTTATTCAATTCCGGAAGTTAATGCCGAATCAAAGAGCGAACTGATGCCGGGAAGTTATGTTCAGATTAAAGAAAAAAACGGCGACTGGCTTTATGTAAACCTTGGAGAAACAGGTGGCTGGTGTAAAAAAGAAAGCTTTATAATTATCAAATAAAGTGCGGAGAGAGAGATGGACATGAACGAAATCCTGCAAAAGTGGGATAAGATGAATGCTTTACAGTTAGAAAAAAACAGCAAAAAAGGTCCAAACCCTATGGACGTCTGGATGGAAAAATACGGCGTTATAGATAAGGATGAAATTGCTGCGCGCTATAAAGATAACGAAGTTTATGCAGATAAAAATCAGCTTATAAAAATGAAGCCCGAAGAAACTCTTGATTTACACGGACTTCATCAGGACGAAGCATACCGCCAGCTTGATTATTTTATTGGTGAATGCGTAAAAAAGGGTATAAAAAAAGTAATCATCATTCACGGAAAGGGCATTCATACTTCGGGAAAAGAGCCCGTTCTTGGCGAGCTTGTGCGTAAATTCATAGAAAACGATAAGAGATGTGGAATGTCGGGCCATCCTAAAAGTCAGGCAGACGGCGGATCCGGGGCTACATGGATTATTTTAAAAAATAATTAATAAATTTGCGTTATATAACTTGTAACGTGCGAAAATAATTATTATTTTATAGATATGAGTAACTACTACGATGTACTGGGCGTTCAAAAGACAGCCACCGCAGACGAAATAAAAAAAGCATACAGAACACTCGCATTTAAATATCATCCCGACAGAAATCCGGGAGACAAGGCTGCAGAAGAAAAATTCAAAGAAATAAGCACCGCATACGATGTTTTAGGTGATGAAGCTAAGCGCAGAAATTACGATTTAACCGGAAGCGCAGATACATCATCATATTCATACAACACATACCGTTCAAGTTCTACGGCATACGGTTACTCAAATCCATTCAGCGACGAAGATACCTTCTGGAGCTGGTTCGCAGGTGCACAGCAGGAAGCACAGAGACGCCAGCAGAATCAGGATTTTAATCAGAGAACATACCACTATCACTATCAGAAAAGAAATTATACAAGGTCTGAATATCTTACAATGGCAATTTCCGGGGCACTCCAGACTGTCGTTGTATTCTTCTTTTTCAGACTTTCGTTATTCATATTCCCAATCGGTCCTATCATCGCATTTTTAATAGGACTGGACGGAATTAAGAGGGTAATCCGGGGTATAAGGGGAATCTTTTCTCCAAAGAAAGGTTAAATAAAAAAATCAGGTTTCTGTACGGAAGCCTGATTTTTTTTATAAGTTTGATTATTTTTTTCGAATAGAATTAAACTTCTGCGAGGAAGTACTTTTTCTTACCGCGACGGAAGATGATTACTTTTCCTTCCAGTGCCATGTCTTTTGTAATAACCTTTGTCTCATCATTTACAACTTCGCCGTTTATAGAAACTGCATTGTTTTTGATGAATTCGCGTGCTTCACGTTTAGAAGAAGCCATGCCGTTATTAACAAGAACATCAACCAGAGGAAGTTCTTGTGTATATTTGAAAGTTGGAACACCCTTCATTCCGGTAAGGATATCTTTTACTGCAAGACCTTTAAAATCGCCTGCAAAGAGTTTTTCGCTTACAGAAACTGCATTGTCTGCTTCTTCTTTTCCGTGGATGTCTTTTACGATTTCGTATGCAAGTGTTTTCTGTGCAAGACGTTTTTCCGGAGCAGCCTGATGTTCTTCGTAAATCTTTTCGATTTCTTCTTTAGAGAGGAATGTGAATACTTTAAGATATTCCAGAACCTTAGAGTCATCAGAATTGATGAGGTACTGGTAAATTGCATAAGGTGCAGTCTTTTCTTTGTCGAGCCACAAAGCGTTTCCTTCTGACTTACCGAATTTTTTACCGGTTGCATCAAGGATGAGTGGCATTGTGAATGCGTAAGCAGGCTTGTCGAGCATTTTACGGATTAAATCTACACCAGTTGTAATGTTACCCCACTGGTCAGAACCCGCAACCTGCATGATACAATTCTTTTCCTGGAAGAGGTGAACAAAGTCAAAACCCTGTAAAAGCATGTATGAAAATTCTGCAAAGGTAATACCTGTTTCGAGTCTTCGGCGGATGATGTCTTTGTCGAGCATGTAGTTCAGGCTTATGTACTTACCGATATCGCGGAGGAAGTTTAAGAATGTGTAATCTTTTGTCCAGTCGTAGTTATCTACAAGTTCTGCAGTTGGAACAAGTCTCTTAATCTGATTTCTGATTCCTTCGATATTGTTGTTTACAGCTTCTTCGGAGATGATTTCGCGTTCTGCTGTCGGACGAGGGTCTCCGATTCTTCCTGTTGCACCACCGCACAAAAGAATAGGATGATGACCTGCGTTTGCAAGACGTTTAGCCATACAGAGAGAAGAATAGTGACCGATGTGGAGAGAATCTGCTGTAGGATCTGTTCCCCAGTAGAATGTGAATGGTTTTCCATCAAGAGTTTTCTGTAAGTCTGCTTCTTCTCCGGCTACGTCTTTAATAAGGCCGCGCCATTTTAAATCTTCGAATAAAGTCATAATAATGCCTGCTTAGAATAGTGTTTTTAGTATGTTTGTTCTGATTTTATTTCTGACGGAAGATGATTCTTCCCTTGTTCAAATCATAAGGGGAAAGAGCAACTTTTACACTGTCGCCCGGAACAATTCTGATATAATGTTTGCGCATTTTTCCAGAAAGATGTGCAAGGATAACGTGTCCGTTCTGTAATTCAACACGGAATGTAGTGTTTGGAAGTGCTTCTTTTACAATGCCTTCAACTTCAATAGCTTCTTCTTTTGCCATACAGCCTCTTTATAAAAAATGATTTAAAAAACGAAAAAAAAGTTTGTGTTTTTACGTTTTTGCATTTATATTAGTATATACAAAACATTTGACCTTGACAACATCGTCGGGGATGCGTTATTTTTTTGGGTGTTTAATTACCAGGGGGAATTATTTATGACACAAAAATTTATTGAAAAAATGAAGAATGAACTGCTCAATCAGCGAAATACAATTCTCGAGTCCCTTTCAGGACAGAGCGACGATATGCGTGAATTAGTAAAAACTGTTGAATCCGGCGACGAAGCAGACGTAGCATCTGATGCAATCGACAGAACTCTTCTTACAGCACTCGGTGCACAGGACGCAAAACGCCTTCAGCAGATAGACAGTGCTTTAGACAGAATCAGACAGAATAAATACGGACACTGTGTTGTTTGTGGAAAAGATATTCCGGAAGAAAGACTCCAGGCTTTGCCATACACACTCATGTGCATTAACTGTGCAAGCGCTCAGGAACGCAAAAACAGATAGTTTACAAACAAAATAACGGCGGGTTTGCCGATTACAATTCAACTATGTTATTACCCGGGTATACTAATTCAGTATATCCGGTTTTTTTTGCCATTTCGGCGGCGCGGTCAAAGGCACAGTCGAGCATTGCGGTAGTGTGGGCGTCGGAATTGATGCAGATTGGGACACCAAGTTCAAAAAGAAGCTCGAGGAAATACTTTGAAGGGTAGGTGTCGTCCATATTTCCTCTTCCAATGGCTCCTGTGTTGATTTCCGCAATCACTCCTGCGCGCTTGATTTCCTTTGCGGTTGCCTTTAATTCTTCTTTGTACCAGCTTTCTTTTGGATTAAAAAAGTTTATAGGTCCGTTTCTAAGCTTTATTAAATCGCAGTGGGCTATGATATCAAAGTCCCCTTTTTTAAGCATTTCTCTTTCTGAAGAAAAATAATCACATACTGCCGCGCGGCCGTCTATACTGCCGTCTGGTTTCGAATAAAAGCGGATAAGATTTTCTTTTACAATCTCGGGTTTATGATCAACTGTGAAAAAGCCTTTATCTGTGTTTATAAAATGAACGGCACCAATCAGATAATCAGGTGAAAATTCCGCATAGTCTTTTTTAGAAGGAATGGCAGTTCCGTATTGTGTGGAAGAAAAATAATCAGCTTCAAAGCCAAGATAGATTTTTATCTGTTCCGAATATTTTTCTTTAAGACGGCAGATTTCTTCTGTATAGGCTTTAATGTTTTCTGATCGGATGTGCCAGATGCTATCAAAGGGTTCATAAAATTCCGGATTGAGAGGATGCAGGCAGTGGCCCGAAAAACCGATCGCTGTAAATCCTTTTTTTATGGCAGATAAAACCATCTCTTCTGCAGAACTTTTTCCGTCGCAGAAGACCGTGTGAGTATGAAAATTACATTTTGGAGTATGCATCTTGCTTCCTTTGTATTTTAGAAAGAATCCGGGATGTAAGAGAGACACTTTCGTAAAAGAAGATTAGGTTTCTGAGGTTTTACAAGGTAACTCTTTGCTCCAAGACTCAATACTTTAACAACAATATCTTTCTGAAGACTCTGTGAATAAACAACGATTGGAGGGGCGTCGTGTTCAAGGTGGAATTTTTCCAGGATTTCGAATCCCCTTGAATCTGCAAGCATTACATCAAGAATAATCAGGTTGAATTTTCCAGGAACATAATCAACAAGAAAATCCTGACCTGTTGTATAAGGAGTACAGTTTGCACCTATTGTTTCGAAAACCGTGCGTGTAAGCATGAGGTTCTGTGTATCGCTGTCTATGATTGCTACGTTTAATACAGTTCCGTCTTTGTCTGTACCAAGTGGAATTTTTGAACTTGTATCGGCATAAAAACGGGTTTCGATTGAACTTGTTTCCGCATCAGAAACTGCAGAAGAAGTGATGATTCTGTCTGTGATTACGTCGGAAACGCTCGAAGCATAAGAAGTGTCGATGAGCGAAGAAGTGATTTTAGCAAGGTTGTCCGAAACTTCAATTCCCGAATAATTCGGATGTCCGTCGATGAGCTCTGCAATAAAATCATTAGTCGAAAGAATCCTTACGTTTTTAGTGTGAACCTTAGGACAGGATAAAATATTATCCAGAAGGAATTCGATGTTGTATCCGTCTACAAAGCTTAAGTTCAGACCCGTAAACATGATGATTATTTTTGGAGATTCAATCTGTTCATGTTCAATCATGTTTGTAAGCTTATACTGAAGGAGTGCAAGTTTTTCCCTGTTCAAGCCGTATGCAAATTCAATAAAGATTACGTTTCCGTTGTGATGGATATCTAAAACGCTTGGTGTTGTATCGAGGGTAAGAGGGATTTTTAAAATCTTACTGATGGCGTCAAAGAAGATATCGAACTGGATTGGTTTTGCAAAATATTTGATTACACCGTATTTAGCAAGAGATGCAATATTCTTACGGTCGATGGAAGGACCGGTTATGATTACCGGAATATTTATAGTGTTTATGTCGCCTGCTTTTTTTTCAAGAAAATCCATTTCGATTTCCTTATCTTCATTCATATCAAGAATTACCAGGTTTGGAAGTGTCGAAATGAGCTTTGTGTACCCGTCTCTTTTCTGCTGCGAAACTGTTACTTCAATCTGATCAAGCGAAAGTTTCTGCTTAAGGAAATCTTTGAAAAGTGTGTGGGTATCAATAATTAAAACCTTCTTCATCGTATTTAAAAGTATACAACGAACGAAAAAAAAAAGGCAATGACTTTTTTATAACTTTCTGATATATTGTATTGTCAAAGAGGTATTTACATGAAAAAAATTACTGAAAAAGTTTTATTAATTATATTTTCAATTATCATGACCCAGACTTTTTTTTCATGCAGCAGAAAGGAAGGATATGCGGCTGTCCTCTGGGCAATTCCGGAGTATCATATTCAGGACGGAGATATTGTTCCGGTTTACTCAAAATCAAACATCATTCATAAATATGTAATCGGAACTCCAGGCGGAGAAAAAATCGAAATTCCTTTATGGCAGATTACAGAACCTGCATCAAAACACAAATCAAAAAAATTATATAACAAGATAAGCGAATATAATCACAAATACGCATCTGTAAAACTCGACGGACTTCCATGCCGTAACGAAGCAAAGAACCTTGCAAAACAGGTATACCGATTAAGAAAAGGTGAAGTTGTAAAAGTTCTTCGGGCAGGACAGGGTGAGCCGGTTATGAAGGGTAAGGAAGAACTTCCGGGAGAATGGCTACGCATCTTAACAAAGGACGGAACACAGGGATGGTGTTATTCATACAATCTTAATGTTTACGACCTCGACGAACAGGGAAATCAGATTGGTGGAGAAGTTATTGCAACCGAAGACATGGCAGACGAAACATTCGAATCAATTTACGACAAGTCATGGTATCCGGAAAAATACGCAATGGTTATAGGCGGTTCAGTTGTAGATACGACAATCGTAAAGCTTGATTACGGATTTTCAATCGACACAGAAAAAGAAAAGGTTTCTATCAGCGTTCCGGAAAACAAGGATGCAAATATAAAGGCATTCAGAGATTCATGGACATATAAGGGATACGAAAAGAAGGGAAGAAATCAGTATGTTCTTACAGGACTCCCTCTTACAGTTACAGTAAGAAAAGAAAACGTAATTGCAGTAAGATACAGCGCTCCTTCTGGAAAACCACGTGATTATGTATTCATCACACTCGACGAAAAACTCGAAGATATCCTCAAGGCAGAACGCGAAAGAAGATCTTCACTTTATTCAAAGATTGTAAACAAGGGACCAAACTACGTAAGTACAAGCTACGGAAACTTAAACTTTACATCATCATACACCTTCAGCTGGACAGGATTCGACGCATTAAGCCCTGTAATCATTCCGGATGGAGTAACAGCAGGTGGTTCAGTTTCTTATAAATACGTTGTAGATAAATCTCTTGCAGAACAGTACGACGGTGTACTCACATTCAAGTTTGATGGAGCTGCAGGAAAAGAAGTAAACTTCTTATTCAAAATCGAAAGCGAAGGTTTAAGACTTGAAGATGCTTCCAACGCTACATTCATAGACGGAAGAATTACAAAGAGAAGTCCAAGCTCTGTAATTATCTACTTTAAGTCAAATTAATAAATGGCATTCATACAGTTTTCTCAAGTATCCCTGGCGTTCGGCGACAGGGATATTTTAAAAAATGTTTCCATAAATCTCCAGAAGGGTTCAAAGGTAGCCTTAACCGGTGCAAACGGAGCGGGGAAATCAACTCTTATAAAAGTTCTTGCGGGGCTTATAAAACCGGATTCAGGTAACAGGGCTGTTCAGAAAGATACAAGGATTGCATATCTTCCGCAGAGTTCACTCACACACCAGGGATGTACGCTCATAGAAGAAGCAGACAAGGCTTTTGAATTCGGCTACGAGATCCAGAAAGAAATCGACGAAATTGGAACAAAGCTCCAGGAAGAATCTGCAAATGTAGATTACCTTGTACAAAAACAGGCAGAGCTCATAGAAACCCTGGAAGAAAGCGGCTGGCATAGAAGACAGGCTGTTGCAGAATCAGTTCTTTTGGGACTCGGTTTTTTACGCTCGGATTTAGACAGAAGATGCGAAGAATTTTCGGGCGGATGGCAGATGAGGATTGCGCTTGCAAAAGTTTTGATGCAGCATCCAGATATCCTTCTTTTGGACGAACCTACAAACTATCTTGATATAGAAGCACGTAACTGGCTCGAACAGTTTTTAAAAGATTATAAGGGCGGCTTTTTACTCGTAAGTCACGACCGATATTTTCTTGATGTAACAATCAGCGAAGTATACGAACTTTTTAACGGCGAATTAAAAAGATATCCGGGAAACTTTACCCACTACGAAAAAGTTCGCGAAGTAGAATTACAGACGCTCATCCACGCATACGAACAGCAGCAGCAGGAAATAAATAAGCTCGAAGATTTTATAAACCGATTCGGCTATAAGGCAACAAAGGCGGCGCAGGCACAGGAATATCAGAAAAAGCTCGATAAGATGGTAAGGATAGAAATCCCAGAAAACTTAAAAAAAATCCACTTCAGTTTTCCGCCCGCTCCACACGCAGGACGCCTTGTTCTCCGCCTGAACAACATAACAAAAACATACGACCATAAAAAAAATGTCCTTGATAATCTTGAACTCACACTCGAAAACGGACAGAGGCTTGTAGTAGCCGGAAGAAACGGAGCGGGAAAATCTACACTCTTAAGAATAATCGCAGGAGAAGACAAAGATTTTTCCGGCGATGTAAACCCTGGAGCCGGTGTAAAAATCGGATACTTCAGTCAGGATAATGCAGAGACAATTCGTGGGACACAAACCATCTTAGAATACCTTGAATCCATTGCGCCGCTTGAACTCATCCCGAAATTACGCGACATGCTTGGTGCTTTTCTTTTCCGTGGGGACGATGTTTATAAAGCGCTCGATGTTCTTTCCGGAGGAGAAAAAAGCCGTATAGCACTTTTGCAGCTTCTTTTAAGCCCGGTAAATCTTTTAGTGCTTGATGAACCGACAAACCACCTGGACATGCATTCTAAAGACGTCCTTCTTGATGCTTTAAAAACCTTTGGCGGCACCGTTATTTTTGTAAGCCACGACCGCGGATTTATAAGCCAGCTTGCAACACATGTTCTTCACCTCGAAAACGGCACCTATAAATATTTCCCCGGCGATTATGAATATTACCTCGAGCAGATGGAAAAAGAAGGAGGGGGGGGAGGAATCCCCCTCGGCTCAGCCACAAAACCGGCTATGGTTTCGACAGACTCAACCGCCGCCGGCCTTGCGTCTTCGCCTACCCCTTCTAACGGGGGACAAATCAAACAGAACTCCGGCGCGTCATCTGGCGATAATATAACTGAAACTACACGGTCCCCCATAACGCCCCCAGAATCATCTGCGCCCACTCCATCAGCACCTCTTTCCTGGGAAGAGCAGAAAAAGCTCGAAGCAGAAAAGCGTAAGAAGGAAAAGGAAATCACAAGGCTCGAAAATCAGATTACAGAGCTCGAAGCAAAGAAAAAAGAACTCGAAAATAAAATGGCAGATCCCGCAGTTTATTCAAACGGAGAAAAGGCAAAAGCCGTTCAGCGTGAATTAAACGAAATTGTTTCTAAAATCGAAGAAGTAACCGAACAGTGGATGCTCGCAAGTGAATAATTCTTTTTCCTAAAAAAATAATCAGCCTTGAAAATTCTAATCACTAATTGAACATACTATCTAAAAGTGATATGTTTTGCACTAAGAGGTATGAATTATGGAAAAGAAGATTGTAAACAATTACGGGTCTTTTGATGTAACCTTTGTAAAATCAAAGGGTGCTACAATGTGGGCTTCTGACGGAAAGAAGTACATCGATTTTATTGCCGGTATAGGTGTTAACTGCCTTGGACACAACTATAAACCTCTCGTAAAAGCTATATCTTCTCAGGCTCGGAAACAGATTCATATTTCTAATTATTACTTTAGCGACATTGGTCTTAAGTTTGCAGATGAATTACTCGAAGTAACAGGTTTTGAAAAAGGCTACTTTGGAAATTCCGGGGCAGAAGCAAACGAAGCTGCAATCAAACTTGCAAGAAAATACGGACAGCTCAACGGTGGTGCAAAAAGAAAGACAATCGTAACACTCGAATGGTCTTTCCACGGAAGAACACTTGCAACATTGACTGCAACAGGACAGGACAGATTCCATCCGGAATGTTTTGCTCCATATCCACAAGGCTTTAAGACAATCAAGGCAAACGATTTTGACTGCCTTAAAAACGCATTTGACGACACAACAGCAGCCCTCTTTATTGAATGTATTCAGGGAGAAGGTGGTGTAAATCTTATAGATCCTGCATGGGCCCAGGCTGCCGCAGAAGCCGCAAGAAAGGCTGGTGCAATTGTTATGGCAGACGAAGTTCAGACAGGAATCGGAAGAACCGGTACCTTCCTTGCAAGCGACGCACTCGGATTTAAACCTGAGGTTGTAACACTCGCAAAAGGAATTGCAGGCGGTGTGCCGATGGGAGCATGTTTGTTCAGGGGAAAAGCAGCAGATGTTTTTGTAGCAGGTGACCATCAGTCTACATTCGCAGGAAACCCTCTTGCGTGTGCCGCAGGTTGCGTAGTAGCAGAAACTGTAAGCCAGAGCGCATTCTTAGACAGGGTTAATCATGCAGGAGATTACATAAGAGGTGCAATCTCAAGCTGGAACCTTCCGATTGTAAAGGATGTAAGGGGTAAGGGACTTATGATTGGTACTCAGATTGACCCTAAAATCAAACCTTTTGATATCGAAGTAAGATGCCTGGAAAAAGGACTTTGTACAACAACAGCCGGAACAGACGTAGTAAGGTTCCTTCCACCATTGAACATATCCGATAAAGAAATCGAAGAAGGATTGAAAATCTTTAAGGAAGTTCTGGAAGAATTCAGTAAATAAATATAAGAGGGTTTATACTTCGGTATAGACCCTTTTTTTTAAGGAGAGATAGATTGACCAATATATATTTCGTCCGACACTGTAAACCCGATTCAACCTGGGCTGATGACCGAACCCGTCCATTAACAGAAGAGGGGCTTTCCGATTCAGAAAAGGTGATGGAAGTTTTAAAAGATAAAAATATCGATGTTTTTATTTCCAGCCCTTATAAAAGAAGTTACGACACAATCAAAAAAGCAGCAGACTTTTACGGTAAAACCATTCAGACAGACGAAAGACTTCGCGAACGTAAAGCCGGAAACAACAGCAATAATTACGAAATGTTTAAAAAACGCTGGGCAGATCTTTCCTTTGCAGAAGAGGATGGTGAATCAATCGGCGAGGTACAGAAAAGAAACATCCAGGCCTTAAACGAGATTTTGCAAAATCACAAGGATAAAACAATCGCAATCGGAACTCACGGAACCGCCCTTAGCAGCATCTTGAATTATTACGACCCGTCATTCAATGCCGAAAGTTTTATGAACATAATCGATTTAATGCCCTACATAATCTGCCTCAAGTTCGACGGCCCAAATCTCATCTCTAAGGAAGAAGTTTTTTCTATATATAAAGAGTATAAGGGATAAAAAATATTTGATTTATTAAAACAATCAGGTTTATAATTTATTAAATAAAAGTTTTTAAAGGAGAAAGCTATTATGAAAAAATTGTTATTTGGTTTAGCAGCATTATTCGTGTTGCTGTCGTTTAGTGGATGTAAGCAGGACGTTTCAACTGCAATTCTGGAAGATGTCTTTTATACAAGAGTAGATCCGCATAATTATTATTATGAGACAATAAAAGCAAATTGCCCAAAAACTACAACAGTGAATAGTGGTGAAGATATCTGGCTAGTTGCTTATATTTCAGATCCTGATGCAATTGTAGATTACTTACAGATTAGTTATCTTGATAAGGTACAAAAAATCGAGATACCTGACTCACATGGTTCTTATGTTATTTATCCACCTGATTTCTGGACCGCAAATTCAACATCAAGTGTGTCAGTTAGTTTCAGACTTGTTTGTAAAGATGGAACAGTAAGTAATGGTAAAACAATAAATCTGACAATCAAAGTAAATTAATTGTTCGTAATCAACAAAAAAAGGGCTATTCAAATTGAATAGCCCTTTATAAATTTAAGTCTAAAAAATTATTTTGCAAAAATCTTTTCGAATTCGCCAAGAAGAATTGGTGTTTCGATTGAAGCATCAAGATTTGTCATGTTGCCTTTTTTGCTGTAGAAGTCGATTAAAGGAGCTGTCTGTTCCTTGTAAACTTCCATTCTGTGTTTGATTGATTCAGGTTTATCATCATCACGCTGATAGATTTCCCCACCACATTTATCACAAACGCCTTCTACTTTTGGTGGAAGAGAAATTGTGTTGTAGTTTGCACCGCAGGCACGGCATACACGGCGTGTACTCAATCTCTTGATAACGATTTCTTCAGAGATTTCGAAGTTTACGCATTTAAGTTCAAGACCAAGTCCTTCGAGCATTTCTGCCTGAGGAATTGTGCGTGGGAATCCGTCAAGAATAAATCCGTTTTTGCAGTCATCCTGAGAAAGTCTGTCTTTTACAAGTTCGAATGTTAAATCATCACTTACAAGAGAACCAGAATCTATAATTGCCTTTACCTTTACTCCAAGGGGAGTCTGTGCCTTGATGTTTGCACGGAAAATATCACCTGTAGAAATGTGCGGGATTTTGTAATCTTCTGCAACCTTAACAGCGAGGGAACCTTTGCCGGCTCCAGGGGCACCTAAGAAAATAAAATTGTTCATATATACCTCAATTCAATAAATTTATAAATAATTTTAATATGAAATTTCATCAACTTCAAGGAGAAAATGTGTATAAAACTGATTATAGTATCTTTATAATATATATGAAAAGTTACTCCCGTAAAGAACCGGGATATGCTCTGCTAAGATGACGCGCCGCATATCCCGAACCTTTACTCCGTAATTTTTCATAATTGGTATGGAGTTTAAATAATTTGTTTACAAACATATTTTTTCTTGAAGAATTGAATTTCAAAAAATTATTTATAATTTATTTCCACCCCATGGAAAACTGCTCCCGCAGCGAACCGCCAGATGCTCTGCTAAGATGACGCGCCGCATCTGGCGAACCCCTGCTCCGCAGTTTTCATAATCTTTATAGAGATTTTTCAATCAAACAATGTTTCCGTATTTTTTTATAATCGAATATAATTGATGATTTTTAGTTTCGTAATTTTTCATAATTGGTGTGGAGTTTCAATAATGAGTTTTATATACAGTTTTTTTTCTTGAAGAATCGAATTTCAAAAATTATTTATAATTCATTTCCATCCCCCCGAAGGTGAGGGCCGGGCAGAGAAGTGATGGTCGGTTTTGTAAAGAAGTGTGTGGATTTGGGAAGAGCGAAAACTTGGTGAAAAAATGTTTGTACGTCAGCCAACCCGTGTATTTTCCACGTACAAGTTGGGAATTAGAAAAATGAAAATTGCTGATTACCTTTATAAAAAAAAGCGGAGCAGGGGTTCACATTTTGCGGCGCGTCATCTTAGCAGAGCAAAATGTGGTTCGCTGCGTAAGCTTTTTTTATATACGGTAGCCTACTCTTTTTTTATTTTTTATATATTTCTATGCTACTCGCGGAGCAAAATGTGGTTCTTCACGTAAGCATTTTTTTATATACGCGAGCCAACGCCGTTTTATTCTTTTTATTTTTCCAGACGCCAGGAACGGAGTTTAATCGATCCTTCAAACACCAGAAATAAATCAACCTTTGAAAGCTCTTTTTCTGGCAGTGTCACAGTTGCCTTGTTCGAGTCTCCGTTTATTTCCGCTGTGCAGATTACAGTTCCGTTTTCCGGATTTCCCACAACGAGTTTAATTTTACCTTGGGATTTTTTGTCCGTATTGAAAATGGCTGTTTTAGCACTGGCACTTAAATCAGCGCCTTTGATGCAGATCCATGAACCGTTTTCTGTGCTGATGATTCTCTGGTCGGCGGTTACGGCTGCATTTTTAAAGCTGTGTATTGTTGCGGCAGGGATTTCTTCGTAAACGTTGAACGGCACTACAGGAGAAACGCCTGCTTTTGTTACCTTCTGAATCGGGAATGAGCCGTCTTTGTTGATTGCAAATTCGTTTATAAAAATATGTCTGTATCCAGTTTTTTCAAATCCGATTTTCTTTTCTTCTGTCTGTGCGTGATAAGCGATGTACCACTTGTTCTTAAAATTGAATATCCAGTGGTGATTGTTTCCGCCCGGTCCGTAGTAAACTTGAGGATTCAATAAAGTGTATCCCTGGTACTTGAATGGTCCAAGAGGGGAATCAGATGTCATATAAGAAATTGTTCCTGTTGGAGGAATTGTCTTGTCTCCTTCAGGACGTTTTGCAAAGTTAGAACAGTATGTGTAAACCCATTTACCATTTATCTTATTGATTCCTGAATCTTCAAAAAGCCACGGTGCATCAATCACCTGAGGAGTACCGTCAAGGCTTATCATATCATCAGAAAGCTTTGCACATCTTGCTGTCTTTGGATTTACAGGATTATCATCATGATGTCCGCCACCAAAATAGATGTATCCGGTTCCATCATCATCAACTATAACTGCAGGGTCAAAGAGCCATACGATATCTGCACAAGCCGGATCCTTTCTTGAAATGAGCGGCTTTTTAATCGGATCTTTAAAAGGTCCTGTAGGACTATCCGAGCATACAACTCCGATTCCGTTTCCTGAATCAGCAAAGTATAAAAAGAATTTATCTTTACCCTTTATCTTTTTACATACAATTGCAGGTGCCCAGGAATTTGTTGCCCATGATGCAGGCCCCTTTTTTCCGGCTACAGGGATTGTTCCGCAGTCTGTCCAGTTTACTAAATCCTTGGAAGAGTAAACGTTGAGCGAGTTGATTTTATTGTATCCGTTGTTTTCTTTTCCCATTGTAAATTCAGCCTGCTGTGTGTCGTTTGTTGCATAAACATAAACTGTGTCACCATAAACAAGCACGCACGGATCAGCATTGAATTTGTGCATGATAATAGGATTATTTTCCGAAAGTGGTTTAATTGCTTTCTGAGCCATCTGTTTTTCGAGTGGTGTTACTTCTGAACCAAAAATAAGAGTTGATGCCATAATTAATAATAGTCTCCATGTGAATAAACTAAAACTTGCGTTTTTCATTAATTAAATGTATCTTAAAAATATAAAATAGTAAAACGTTTAACAAAGAATTTACAAAAATTCTGAAAATAAAAAGGAGAATTAAAAAATGGATTTGTATGAATCTATCGGGGCGCTCAATAATCTTTGTCCTGACGAGCTTTGCCAGAGATACAATGGAAGAAAATATCCTGTTGCTGTTCATGTAAAATATCATTCAAATAACTGTAATATGGACCGCTATTTTAACATCATGCTTCCACCTGATTATGATGAATCAAAAAAATATCCTGTTTGTTATCTTCTCCATGGAATCATGTGTAATGAATTTATGTTCACAGGCGATGAAAAAAATCATGTTTCCGAAATCTTTTCCAATCTTATTGCAGAAAATAAAGCACACGAAATGATTCTTGTCTTCCCCGATATTTTTGTGCGCAAAGATAAAAATCTTGAACAGTCTTTCTGCCAGGAAGTTTTTGATGCTTATGATGACTGCCAGAACGAGCTTATAAAAGAAATCATACCATATATAGAAAGTCATTATTCTGTAGCTACAGGAAGAGAGAACCGCGCAGTTGCAGGATTTTCTATGGGCGGAAGGGAAACTATAATCACAATTCTTAATCATCCGGACTTTTTTGATTACGCTGGTGCAATTGCTCCGGCTCCGGGACTCCTTCCTTCTAAAGATAAATTTGCTGATCATCCGGGAGTATTTACAGAAGAAACTTTTAAATATCAGAAAGATGATAAAACAAAATTCCTTATGATTTGCTCCGGTGATGATGATAAGGTCGTTGTTCATTTTCCGGTAACTTATCACAAAGTGCTCGAAAAAAATAATGTAAAACATCTCTGGTTCGAAGTGCCGGGTGCAGATCATAACGATGTGGCAATCAGATCAGGTTTGTATCATTTTCTTCAGGCAGCGTTTAAATAAAGTCTGTCAGAATTTTCACGGTTAAATAATCACAAAAAATAATCAGGAGACAATATGAAAAAACAGGCATTCAATCCTTACTTACCTTCATGGGAATATATCCCCGATGGTGAACCTCATGTTTTCGGAAACAGGGTTTATATTTACGGCTCGCACGATTTTTATAACGGCACAGTTTTCTGTCCGGGCGACTATCAGTGTTATTCTGCTCCTGTTGATGATTTATCTGACTGGAAGTGGGAAGGTACTATCTATAAAAAGGGTGATGATCCTGCAAACGACGGCCGCATGGTTTTATATGCTCCGGATGTTACTCAGGGCCCGGACGGAAGATATTATCTTTATTATGTTTTAGATAAGGTCGGATTTGTTTCTGTTGCAGTCTGCAATAAGCCTGCGGGTAAATATAAATTCTACGGATACGTTCATTATAAGGATGGAACCAGACTTGGAGAAAGAAAGGGCGATATGCCTCAGTTTGATCCGGGAGTTTTAACAGAAGGAGATAAAATTTATCTTTATACAGGATTTTCCGGCCGACAGATGAAGGACAGAATCGGGGCAATGGCAACTGTTCTTGGAAAAGACATGCTTACTATAGAAGAAGAGCCTGTTGTAATTGTTCCGGGTGATGTTTATTCTCCATGCAAAAAAGCATCCGAAATTAAAACTGACTGTCCTTACAAACTCGACTCGGTAGAAAACTGGAACGCATATAAAGACCACGAATTCTTCGAAGCTCCATCCATCCGTAAGGTGGGAGATCTTTATTACTTTGTTTTCTCTTCTGCCGTAATGCACGAGCTAGCCTATGCCGTAAGTAAAAATCCTACATCTGGTTTTGAGTATAAAGGTGTAATCGTAAGTAACTGTGATATCGGAATCAGTTCATATAAAAAAGCTGATTTACCTTCGAATCACGGAGCAAATAATCACGGCGGATTTGTTCGCATCAAAGATGATTATTATATTTTCTATCACAGACACACAAACAACACCTGGTATTCAAGACAGGGCTGTGCAGAAAAAATAAAGATACTCGAAGACGGAACTATCCCTCAGGTAGAAATTACTTCGTGCGGATTAAACGGCGGACCTCTTAAAGCTGTGGGTGAGTATCCAACTTATATTGTGTGCAATCAGTTTAATCCCGAAAAGCCTGTTATGTACGTCGGTGATGCAGCTAATTCAAAAATCGTTCAGGATGGCTGTGACGGCGATAAGGAAACGGGCTACATTGCAAATATTACAGGGGGGACAGTCCTTGGATTTAAATACTTTGATTTTAAGAATGTAAAAAAGATTACACTGACTGTCCGCGGCTATGCTTCGGGTGATTATGAAGTACGAACTGACTGGAATGGTAAGACTCTTGGTAAAATCAACGTTGAATTTGCCAATTTCTTTGAAGAGCGTTCGGGCGAAGTTGATATTCCTGATGGTGTTCACGCCCTTTATTTAGTGTTCACAGGCAACGGTTCTGGGGAGCTTAAAACCATCAGATTTAACTAAAAATCCAATGATATAGGGGAATTCTCCTATGGCGAATTTGCAAAATGAAAATTACAATTAGTTAAACGTTAAACCTATATTAACGCGAAAAGTCAATAAAAGGAGGACTTTTATGAAAAAAGTAATGACAATAGTATTAACTGCACTGTTGGCATTAAGCTTGGTAGGATGTGGTAATGGATCTAAAAAACCATTAGACATCTCTGTATTTACAATTCAGAACAGAGAACAGCCTTCAGCTGATAACCCAGCTTACAAATGGATCGCTGATAACTTTGGCGTAACATTCCAGTGGGACGTTCTCGTAGGTGATAAGGATCAGAAGATTGGTCTTTACATCTCTTCAGGTGACCTTCCTGATCTCGTAGAAGTAGATTCTGAAAAATTCCAGGGTGCTGGACTTCTTAGAGACCTTAAACCTCTCTTGGAAAAATATGCTCCAAATCTTATGAAGCATTACGCTGGTGCTTGGAAGAAAATGATTTACCAGGATTCTAAAAAGGATGCTAATGGTAACGTTGTTGAAGAACACATCTACTCTCTTCCAAACTATGGTGTAGTTGATGGAATCACATCAGGTACATACTACAACCAGAATGGTTGGTGGATTCAGAAAGCAGTTCTTAAAGAATTCGGATATCCTGAGATTAAAACAATCGATCAGTATTTCGATCTTATTGAAAGCTACTACAAGAAATATCCAACAATCGATGGTATGCCTACAATCCCATTCTCAATCCTTACATATGACTGGGAAGCATTCAACCTCTGGAACCCACCTAACTTCTTAGGCGGAAATCCAAACGATGGTAACGGACACGTTGAAAAGATTGATGGTAAATACGTTTACAAAGACAACTTTGCTAGTGATGATGCAAAGAAATGGTTCAAATTGGCTAACGGATACTACAAACGTGGTTTAATTGATCCAGCTTCTTTCACAGACAACAAAGATCAGTACTATGCTAAGATCACACAGGGTCGTGTACTTGGTATGTTCATCCAGGGATGGGAATTCATGGGTCAGTATGACCAGGCTCTCTATGCTGCTGGAAAAGATGAAAGAACATATGCTCCACTTCCTGTAACATTCGAAGGTGTTGAACCAAAATATGTTGATGATGATCTTCCAAACCTCCAGAGAGGTTACGGTATCACTGTAAACTGTCCAGAAGAAAAAGCAATCCGCATCATTAAATTTATGGATGAAATGATCGAAGAAAAGAACCAGAAAGTTCTCTACTGGGGATTTGAAGGAACAGATTATCTCATCGATAAAGATGGTTCTGTAACAGGAACAAAGGGTGCTGCTTACAGAACTCAGGAAATGAGAGACAACTGGATGGATCCAAACTGGAACCAGATGAACCGTGCTATGTTCTGGCTTGATGAAGCTCCAAAATTGGAAGGAACTTTACCATCTGGATATACACGTGATATGAACGATCTCCCATGGGAATATGCAGCTAGCCAGAAGGCAGTTGATGTTGAACTCTGGAAGGCTTATGGTGTAGGTTCTTACAAAGAATTCATGCGCAAAAACCAGAAAGAAGTTAGAAACGAACCATGGTACCCACTCTGGCAGTGTAACCCTAACGCTGAAAACGGCGGTGAAGAAGAAGAAGCAAAACTTGCTCAGATCGTAATGGAAGACAACTGTGCTAGAAAGTACCTTCCAAAACTCATCATGGGTAGCGAAGCTGACTTCGAAAAGACATGGGCTGAATACACAGCTGCTTTAGCACCTGCTCTTGAAACTTGGAACAAATACTTCCAGGGACAGCTTGATCAGCGTATTAAAGCATACGGTGGAAACTAATAAGAAATAACTTTTATAAGTTATACTTAGCCTAAGTATAAGGATACATTTATGCATCCTTATACTTTACAAATGGTCCACAGAGAGCTTTGTTTTCTGTGGACTTTTTTGTTGGAAAAAAATGAGGTTGTCGGAGGTATTCCGATTATTGCATATAATTGTCGAGTAGAGCCCGGCAATCAATTCTTTTTTGGTGGATATTTTTTATGAAAAGTAAAAATGAAGCAAAGGCAAAGACAAAGGAGTTAGATCCAACAGTCCTTGCTGTAAGAAAAAATAAGTGGAACCTTTTAGGAAAGCAGAAGCTTCTTATCCTTATGTCTGTTCCATTTGTTATCTATGTAATTATTTTCAGATATGTCCCTCTCTGGGGATGGACTATGGCTTTCCAGAACTATAAACCAGCTCCTGGAAAACATGTCTGGGATCAGGAATTTGTTGGACTTAAATGGTTTATACATATTTTTAAAGATGCAGAGTTTATGCGGTCTTTAAGAAACACTGTTGGTATGAGCCTTATTACTACAGCTCTGGGATATATTACTGCTATTATTATTGCCGTATTCTTAAATGAAGTACGTCATATTGGAATTAAAAGATTTGTACAGACAGTATCATATCTTCCTCACTTCCTTTCATGGGTTATCGTTTGTGGTCTTGTTGCAAACGCTGTTTCTGTTGAGGATGGTATTATAAATAATGTATTATTAAAACTGAATATTGTAAAAGAGCCGATTCTATGGCTTTCAACACCTAAGTACTTCTGGCACATTGTAGGTTGGACCTATGTATGGAAGGAAGTAGGATGGAATACAATCGTATACCTTGGTGCTATGACAGCTATCGATCCTTGCTTATATGAAGCTGCACAGATTGACGGTTGTGGTCGTCTTAGAAAAATCTGGCACATTACATTACCTGGTATTAAGCCTACAATTATCATCATGATGATTATGTCTGCCGGACATATTCTTGATGCTAACTTTGAAATGCCATACTTGTTGCAGAATGGTTTGATTCAGGATGTTGCAGAAACAATTGATATTTATGTATTGAAATTCGGTTTCAACTTACAGAGATATGGTCTTGCAACTGCTGCCGGCATCTTTAAGAACGCCGTAAATATTCTTCTTCTTCTTATTGCTAACTGGATTGCTAAGAAGAGTGGTGAGGAGCGATTAGTATGATGAATAACGAAGCAAAAGCTGATGCTTTAGCACTTAAAAGAAAAACTAATTTAGGTAATATCATTTTTGATACAATTATCTTTATTACACTTGCATTTGTAGTAGTTGTCACTGTTTATCCGTTCTTAAACACAATTGCAATTTCTTTGAACGACGGTTATGACTCTCTTAGAGGTGGAATTACCGTATGGCCAAGAATTTTCACATGGAAGAACTATACAGACTTGTTCCAGACACCTCGTATTTTACAGGCGGGTATTATTTCTGTAACAAGAACTGTACTTCAGACTGTATTGTGTGTATTCTGTACAGCTCTTCTTGCATATACCTTAAGCCGTAAAGAATTCGTTCTTAGAAAACCCCTTACTTCTATTATTGTAATTTCTATGTATGTAAATGCCGGTTTAATCCCTGGATACATGCTTATAAAGAACCTTCACCTTATTGGTAAGTATGCTGTATACATCGTTCCTTGTCTGGTTGATGTATTCAACTTCATTCTTGTAAGAACTTATATCAATGGATTACCAGACAGCTTTGTAGAATCAGCACGTATTGACGGTGCAAACGAGTTTAGAATCTTTATGCAGATTATCATGCCACTTATTGTACCTTCTATTGCTATGATTTCTTTGTTCACTGCCGTAAACGCATGGAACAGCTGGTTCGATACATACCTTTATACTTCAAATAAACCAAAGCTTCACTCTTTGCAGTACGTATTGATGTCGTTCCTGCAGCAGAGTCAAAACCAGACGGTATCTGCATCTGATGCGGGTGCTTTGGCCGTAGCTTCGGGTAGTGGTTCGACAGCACAGGGTAAGACAACCCCAATCAGTATTCGTTCGTCAATCACAATGATTGCGACTCTCCCAATCCTCGTAGTATATCCGTTCGTTCAGAAATACTTCGTAGTCGGCATGACAATTGGTGGTGTAAAAGAGTAATCTTTTCCAAACTAAGTAAAATTTACAGGGGAAATCTTGAGGGATTTCCCCTTTTTTTTTAAGATGGAGGTTTTTTAATATGTTACGTGTTGTAAAGGTTGAACAAGGTGTGTTACAGGGGATTCCTGCAGCAGATCCACGCATTACGGTTTTTAAGGGGGTTCCTTTTGCGGCTCCTCCTGTTGGAAAGCTCAGATTTGCTCCTCCTCAGCCACCAAAAAAATGGAGAGGTGTAAAGGAATGTTATAAGTTTTCTCCAATTCCGGTTCAGCCTTCACCAAATCCTAATCCACCTCCAGAGGATATTTATTCACGTGAATGGTCTGTAGACCCGGAAATTCCTGTAAGCGAAGATTGCCTTTACCTTAACGTATGGACACCTGCAAAAAAAGCTAACGAAAAATTACCTGTTTATTTCTGGATTTTCGGTGGCGGTTGGCAGGTAGGTCACACTGCAGAGATGGAATTTGACGGTGAACGCATTGCTCGCCGTGGTATTGTAGTCGTAACAGTAAACTATCGTGTAAATATGTTTGGCTTTACAAATCATCCGGAAATTACTGCGAAATATCCTGATGCTCCGGCTAATATGGGGCTTTTAGACCAGCAGGCAGGGCTTAAGTGGGTTTATAATAACATCGAGGCCTTTGGAGGGGATAAAAGAAATATCACTATCGGCGGCCAGTCTGCCGGTGGTGGTAGTGTTCTTTTTCAGTTGTGTAATAAGGAAAGCCGTAAGTATATTAAACGTGCAGTTGTCGAAAGCGGTATTTTCTTTAATCCATTTCATAATCTTTTCCCTCATCACACTGTGGAAGATGCACACGAAATCGGTAAAAAATTCTTTGAATTCATTGGTGCTAAAAACCTTAAGGAAGCTCAGAAAATACCTACAGATGTGCTCAGAAAAAAATGGGTTGAATGGGGCGATTTCCAGAAGTCTGTAATCACCTGGGGACCTGTTTATGATGATAAATTTATTAAGGGTGATGTTTTTACCTGTCTTGAACGCGACAAACTTGATCTTCCTCCATTATTAATCGGATATACAATCGATGAATTCCTTGATGGAGAAGATGTAAAGGGTAAGCAGAAAAAGAAGCTTATAAATACGGTAGACCTTGGTATTAGAAAGGTAATCAACCTGGAAGAAAAGAACAAGAAAACCGGAAAGAATTACTTTTATAAGTTTGCAGTTCCAATCCCAGGCTGGGATAAACCGGGTGATTTCCATTCTGTAGATTTATGGTTCTTCTTCGAAACTCTTGCAAAGTGCTGGAGACCTTTTACCGGGGTGCATTACGATGTAGCCCGCCAGATTTGTGATTATCTTTGTAATTACATTAAGACAGGAGATCCAAACGGAAAGGATTTGAGCGAGCAGAAGCTTCCTGAATGGAAACCGTATTCAAACAAAGCTCCAAACGTAATGGAATTTACAACAAAATCCACCCTTAAAAAGATTCCGACTCCGGAAGAAATTAAGAAATATTTATAAAAAACAAAAAAATCGGCCCATTGAGAACTTCAAGGACCGATTTTTTTTGCCTTAGTGCCGATTTAATTTCTTTAGCATCGATTTTTTTGCTTAATTCCGATTTATTTTTATGGCACCGATTTTTTGATTTAATTATTTTTATCTTGAAAGCTTTCTGTATACTGTGCGTTTTGGAACACCTGCTTCTTCGCCAAACTGTTCTTTCTTCCATTCAGCGTATTCAGACCAGTTTCCTTCAAAGTAGCGCACTTCTGAATTGTTTTCGAATGCAAGAATATGTGTACAGATTCTGTCTAAAAACCATCGGTCATGACTTACAACAAGTGCACAGCCTGCAAAGTCTTCCAGGGCTTCTTCTAAGGCACGTACTGTTTCTACATCAAGGTCGTTTGTAGGTTCGTCGAATAAAAGAACATTTCCGCTTTCCTTGAGCATCATACCAAGGTTGAGTCGGTTTTTTTCACCGCCCGAAAGAACAGAAACTTTTTTATTCTGGTCAGGACCGTTAAAGTTGAACCATCCGCAGTAGGCATGTGCGTTTACTTCGCGTACACCACCTTCTAAGGCGCGTCCTTTTTCGTCTACGGCACCAAGTTTTACAAGGTCTCCGCCTCCACCAAGTGTTTCGTAAACTGTTTTATTTTCATCAAGGCCGGACCTCATCTGGTCTACGTATACAAGTTTTACTGTTGAACCTATTTTAATGCTTCCTGAATCAGGTTTTTCGCCACCAGGGAAGCCCGCAGCATCAACAATCATCTTAAAGAGGGTTGTTTTACCAGCACCGTTTGGTCCTACAATACCGATGATTGCACCGGCAGGAATATGAACGTTTAGGTTTTCGAATAAAAGCTTGTCTCCGAATGATTTTGTTAATCCTTCGATTTCTATTACCTGGCCGCCAAGACGTGGTCCTGCAGGAATGGAAATCTGCGTATCTTTAAGCTGTGTTTTTCCTTCCTGAGCCATCAATTCGTTATAGCGTGTGATGTGTTCCTTGTGTTTAGCCTGTCTTCCCTTTGCACCCATGTGAATCCATTCAAGCTCGCGCTGGATTTCTTTCTGGCGTAAAGATTCGTTTTTGCTTTCGAGTGCAAGTCGCTGCTGTTTCTGTTCAAGCCAGCTCGAATAGTTTCCTTTGAATGGGAATCCTTCTCCGCGGTCAAGCTCTAAAATCCAGCCTGCAACATCGTCTAAGAAGTAACGGTCGTGGGTAATTGCAATAACTGTACCAGGATAGTCGTGGAGGTGTTTTTCGAGCCATGCAACAGTTTCTGCATCAAGATGGTTTGTAGGTTCATCAAGAAGAAGGATATCAGGCTTTTGGAGTAAAAGACGACAGAGTGCAACACGACGGCGCTCCCCTCCGGAAAGAACATCTACAACCTGATCCCCAGGAGGACAGCGGAGTGCGTCCATAGCAAGTTCAAGGTTATTGTCTAAGTTCCATGCATCACAGGCATCAAGTTTTTCCTGAATTTCTGCCTGCTGTGTGCAAAGCTTATCAAAATCGGCATCCGGGTCACCGAACGCTTCGTTTATTTTATCAAATTCTGCAAGGAGGTCTGTAATCGGTTTTACACCTTCTTTTACGACTTCCATTACTGTTTTACCAGGTTCAAGATATGGTTCCTGTTCAAGGTATCCGATTGTGTATCCTGGTGCAAGGCTTGTTTCACCGGTAAAATCCTTGTCTATTCCGGCAAGAATCTTAAAAAGAGAAGATTTTCCGGCACCATTTGATCCGATTACACCGATTTTTGCACCATAGTAGTATGAAATACTTATGTCTTTTAATACAACCTTTGTTCCGTAAGCACGGCCTACACGATCCATAGTGTAAATAATCTTTTTGTCATCAAATGTTTTTGCCATAAACCTTCCTTTTTAGTCTTTATATTTCAGTTCTGTAATCAGTGTGTTTTATTACTGTTTTTTCTTTGTTGCGTTTCCACCGGCATCTGTAATCTTTTTAATGATTTCATCAGCCTGAGCGGAAGTTAAATCTTCTTTAAGTACGATTGGTGCCGAAATAAAGATATTGTTTGCTTCTGTTCCCGAAAGATCCTTTCTTATTTCGCGGATTGCAGCCACAACAGTACGCTTACTGCTTGAATCACAGATTTCGAGTGTTACCTTGTATTTTGTCTGTGGTGCAGTAGTAGCAGAAGTTGTTTCTGTTGAAGAAGATGCACTGGAAGATGATGAAGATGAAGAATCAGCTCTTGCAGGTCTTCTTATTTCTTTTCTTGGAGCAACACCGTTTGGATATGTCATCTGTACGGCTTCTACTTCCTGCTTCTGCTTAGACTTTAACAGGAGTGTATAACCTTCGTCTCTGTATACATAACCAGAAGAGTTATATGTTTCGAATCGAGGGTCTGTACGGTATGCCATGTTGTAAATATAAATTGCAGTGAACTTTGGAATACCTTTGAAGATAACGTGGTGAATCTGTCCTTCTGGGAAGTCAACATTGAGTGTAAGTCCGGTTTCCTGAGTCTGAGAATATGTGATTTCTTTAGCACAAGTCCATGCCCAGATTAAATCTGATGGATCTGCCTTGATAATCTTGAAGTGTGGGTAGTACCAGTTGTCGTATGCGAAGATAGGGTAAAGGATATTGATTGTCTTAACATCATAAGAAGTATTTTCGTTGATATATGTATTTACAATAACTTGTCCGGCTTTTACGTATACCGACTGACCCGAAACTTTACCGTAACGGATGAGGGCAACACCAATATCTACTGCCTGAATTACAGAAAGGAACTGATCGTTTTCTTTCATAGTGAGCATTTCGTTTTCGTAAGTACATGCATCTGTAATCTTTTCGATACATCCGTTTACAGCAGGATGAAGGATATCTGCAAGTTCTCTGTTATATCCGTAGAGTTCAACATAAGACTTAAGGATACCGGTTACATAGTTCAAACTGAGTGTGCTCATATCGAGTGTTGCACAGTAAGAAAGAAGCTGTTTTACGCCTTCTGGATCAGGGTAGATACAAAGGAATGCTGCAATGTTCTGAGTCATAAGGATTGAAACATCATTATCATTAATAGCTTTTGTGATGTCTCCTTCGTGAGCTCTTACATCCTGATCAAGGCTTGAGTTGAGTTTTGCAAGGTTATTGAAGTATGGAGAAGAAACATAAGTTCTCTTTTCGCTCTTCTTGAATGCAGAAGGGATTTCTTCGAGAGCCTGTGTGTATCGTCCGCGTTCACCCATTGTAGCAACATAAGCTACAGCAAGTGATTCTGTAAAGTTGTTATCGGAAAGTACTGCACGGAAGTTAGAAACTACACTGTTCTTAAATCCTGTGAGTGTCTTTTCGTATACTGCGTCGTCTGCAATAGCAAGTTCTGTAATGCTGTCGAATGTGAATTTCTTTGTGTCGTCGAATACAGCATAGTGAGCAGAAGAATCAGCAGAAGTAAAGCAGATAAATCCGTCTTTAACTTCGTTTGTAGTAAAGCTCCAGTTATAGTTTTTACCGTTAAGGATAACCCTGTTTCCATCATCACGCTGGATGTTCATGTTTCTTGCAAAGCTGTAAGGGAAGTATAAGGTTTCTACACTGTCCGGAACTTCAGCAAGAATAGAAAGACTTGAATCAGCCGAAGTACCCGAAAGTACAAAAGAAACTATAATCTCGTTAGAGAAATAGAATGTAATACTCTCGCCAGCCTTTTTTTCGTAATTCTTAAGGATGATGTCT
Organism: Treponema sp.; assembly: GCA_016286365.1. Taxonomy (GTDB): domain Bacteria; phylum Spirochaetota; class Spirochaetia; order Treponematales; family Treponemataceae; genus Treponema_D. Next base: position 32,546 of record JAEESN010000010.1, on the reverse strand, counting down.
ACAGGCTTTGTTTTACCCTTTAAAACCACTTTTGCCGAATTCTGATCATCTGTAAAGAAGTTCAGACCGTTATAAGAGGCAATAAGTTTATTCTGAAGGTCCGCATTTTCGGATTCAGAATCCTGCTTTTCAAGTGTAACCTGAAGGCTTCCAATTTTTTCAATTATTGTAGAATCTGTTCTAAATTGGAGAACAAAAATGCCGATGATAATAGCAAGGTATGCTCCTGTAATGGCGATACCTCTTCTAAATGAACGCATACTCATAATGTATTAGTTTAGATAATAATTGAAGTAAATTCAACCATATAAGACCCTATAATAAGGAAATAAATGATGAAAAAACACATTAGTAAATTATTTTTGATACTGTCGCTCATGTTGATTCCATCAGTTTTAATTGCTCAGGAAAAAGAAATTTCGGTTGAGGATCAGTATTATGAAGACCTTAAAAACGAGAAAAATAAGCCCGAAAACATTGTTTTTGCAGAAAAACTGCAGGAAAAACTCATTAATGATGATGTTGACGGAGCAATCCTTCTGTTTAATTCAATCCCTGCACCACTCAAAGATGACCCCGATTTTAAGCTGATTTTAGCATCACTTTATATGTCAAAAGGTCAGTACGCAACAGCAGAAAAAATTGCGAACGAAGTGCTTGCAGTTTATCCTGATTCAACTGATGCAATCGAAATTCTTTCTTATATTGCCAAGGCAAAGGGCGACACAAAAAAGGTTGCCCAGATGAATAAAAAACTTCTTGATAAAGATCCTAACAATCCTGCTGCAAACATCATTCAGGCAGAAGATTATCTTGTAAAAAAGAAGTTTAAGCTTGCAAAAGACTGTTATACAAAGGCATTAAAAGGCGAGCCGGGAAATAAAGATGCACTTTATGGATTTGCCCTCTGTTCCTATTATCTTAACGATACAAAAACGGCAAAAACTGTTGTAGAAGAACTTTTAGAAGATGATCCTCAGAATCCTGCTGCAAACGCTTTAAGAGGCAAGCTTTATGCAGAAAATAATGAATATAAAAAAGCAACCGAAATGCTCGAAAATGCGCTCTCTTACGGCGGCCCGAACTATGATTATTATCTTGAACTTGGAATGTATTATAAGCGCAGAAATCTTACTACAAAGGCTTTAGAACAGTGGAATAATGCTGTTTCTCTTGATAAGTCTTACTTCCTTGGTTATGCATATCTTGCCGGTCTTTATGATGAATTGAATGAGTATGATAAGGCTCTTCAGAATTATTACATGGTAATCAGAACAAATCCTGATTATTATTTTGCTTATGAAGAGATTGCTCTTTTGGAATATCACAAAAATAATTTCCAGGGTGCAATTGAATATTTTGAAAAAGCTTATGCTTACAGCAAAAATTATTCTTATAAGCTGATGGTTGCGGCATGTTATTACAGACTCAAAAATCCAGTTAATGCAAAAAAGGTTTTACAGCAGGTGATGAAGGGCTTAGACCGTGACTCAATTGAATATCATGTTGTACGATTCTATCACGATTCATACAGCAAAAATGCGGAAGTTCAGATTACTCAGAAATTAAATAAGATAGATAATAGCACTAATCGCGGAAAAATGTTATTTTATATGGGTCAGTATTACGAAATCAATGGTTTTGACGAAATGGCAAAAGAATATTATGCCAAAGTAACCGCAATGCAGGCTCCGATGTTTTTTGAGTATCGCCTTGCTGAATGGGCGCTTGGAAGAAACAAATAAAATAAACTATAAGGATTTATAAATGAGTCAGACTCAAAGAGTGCTTAAATTAAACGGACGTACAATCACTTTGATTGGAACAGCGCACGTAAGTGCAGAAAGTATTACAGAAGTAAAGGAAACAATCAAAAAATTAAAGCCTGATTGTGTAGCCGTTGAACTTGACGATAAGCGTGCTGAATCCATTAAAAATCAGGATAAATATAAACAGCTTGATATTGTAAAGGTTTTAAGAAGGAATGAAGGCTTTCTTTTGATGGCAAACCTTGTTCTTGCTTCTTTCCAGCGCAGGATGGGACAGAATATCGGTGTAAAACCGGGAGACGAAATGCTTGCGGGAATTCAGACTGCAGAAGAGATGAAAATCCCTGTTGTTCTTGCCGACCGTCCTATTCAGATTACATTAAAACGCGCTTGGGCTAAAAACTCCCTCTGGGGAAAATGCAAGCTTCTTTCGGCTCTTTTAACAAGCATGTTCTCTAAGGACGAAATGACTGCCGAACAGATCGAAGAAATCAAGCAGAAGAACGAAATGGATTCTATGATGGCTGAGCTTGCAGAGTTTATGCCTGTAATCAAAAACGTTCTTATAGACGAAAGAAACCTGTATCTTGCAACAAAAATCTGGCAGTCCGATGGAAAATCTGTTGTTGCAGTTTTGGGAGCAGGACACCTTGATGGTGTAGAAGAATGTCTTAAAAAGCTTTCTGAAAAAAAGATGGGCGAAAATCTCGACGAAATCAGCGTGGTTCCAAAAAAGGGCTCCTTCGGAAAAATAATCGGATGGCTTATTCCGGCTGCGATTATCGGACTGATTATTGCGGGCTTTATCTACGGTGGAACAAAGCTTGGCTATAAGAATGTTCAGTCTTGGATTTTGTGGAACGGAATTATGGCTGCAGTCTTTACTCTGATAGGTGCTGGACATCCGCTTACAATTCTTACGGCTTTTGTAAGTGCACCGCTTTGTTCGCTTTGTCCGTTCGTGGGTACGGGTTTTGTTGTTGCAATTGTGCAGGCTTTGATCTGTAAGCCAAAGGTAAGCGATATGGAAACGCTCCAGGATGATGTTACATTTAAGGGTGTTTATAAAAACAGAATCCTGCGCGTTTTACTTTTACTGATTCTTTCGACAATTGGAAGTTCTATTGCGACGTTCGTGAGTGGAGCAGATATCATACAGAATATGTTTAGTTTATAGATGAGTATAAAAAAACGGAGCGTGTGCTCCGTTTTTTTTTGTTTGTGCATTTGGCTGGGGCTCAGCGCCGCCCCACCCGGCCCCCGCTTAGAGGTTAAAGCCCTCGCGGGCTTTGATTAGTAGCCATCACTCATTTCCCTATTAGCATCTTTCTTACAAAGTTCATCGTAGACGAGGGAGCGCTTTCTAAGTTCTTCTTTGCGTTCTTTTGGGAACGGCATGTTTCGCCAGAAGATACCGCGTACATCCTTATCAAGACGCTGAACGCCTTCGCTTTCTTTTGTCATCCACAAAATATAGTCTTCGATAAAGAACTCTTTAAGATCACCCTTTAATTTGAGCTGTTCTACGTGCTGGTAATATTGACCTGTAAGACCTTCTTCCATCCAGTAGTAAGATGCCTTTTCCTTTGCAACCTGCCATCTTAAATCGGCAACAGCAGTAAGAACTGCAATCTTTAAGTCGCGTGGATACATTGGAATGATGATTCGTCCACGGCTTGTTACGCGGTTATAGCGGTCAAAAGGTTCCCAGCAGAAGCCCCTGTCTCCATAAGTTGGAACTAAGAGAACATAAGGTACAATTCTGTTAGGCATGTTTTTATGGATTCGATGGAAAACTCCCGGGTCAATTGATTCAACCCATCTTAAAACTTCAATTACGTTTTCGCGTGTTCCTGTTCCTTTTTCGGTACAGTGGTAGAATTCGCGTGTAAAGATTGGGAACTGGTTACCGCGGCGTCCGATAGTCATCTTTGCCATCTGGCGGATTGTGTCGAACTCGGTTTTGATTGCTTCCTGGTCGGCCTGAATAACTTCTGCACCGCCGTTAGCTTCGATTTTATTTTTTACAGAATCGAATGTTCCCTTTGCTTCCTGGAATTCATTCAATGCTTTAGAAAGTTCCTTGTCGTTTTTAGAAAGACGGTGAAGCAGATCTGTGATTTCGGAAAAGAGCTTTCTCTGGATTTCTGTCATCGCACTTTTATGTGGCTCAAGTCCCATAATCGGCATGTGATCGCAGAGGGAATCAATTCTTCCCTTAAGTTCTGTTTCGATCATTGCACGTTCGTTTTCTTTTATGTTCAAGAGGTTTTCGGAACTCTGGAGTTTTCCTGAGTTTTTAGACTGAAGCTGCATAAGGCGAGACTGTTCTGCAGACATCTGCTGTTCTGCTGTCATGCTCGAAAGCTTTACCTGCTTTTTTTCATCGGTTGCAGAGTTAGTCATCTTTCCTGTAGAGATTTCGCGGAACCATTCATCAACATATAAAACAGGTTCTGCATAATCATTTTTGAAAATCATCTTAGAAAAGAATTCTTTCTGTTCCGGTTTAAAAAGAGAAGGAAGGATAACGCCGTAGCGCATAAGCATTCTTTTTGGAAGCGGAAGATTAGGATCAGCCATTTTAGAAGACATACCCCTTAAAAGCTCCCAGTAAGATGTTACAATCTGCTGTCTGTATACTGCGCGGTCTTTTGGATCTGTACATGTAAGATATTTAGAAAGAATCTGGTGAACACGCTGTGCCGACGCATTTTCTCCTGTAAGACATACCTTATAGTATTTAGGATCATCATAAACCTGATTAGAAGTGTCATTTATAAGTTTTGGAATTGGATCAAAAGTAGTTTTACTCAAATCTACTTCGTGAATAGAGGCAGTTCTCTGGCGTGGTTCTTCACCTGTTATATTTACAGATTTTTTTGAAAAACCTTTTCTAAAAGAGAAAGCTCCTGCAGGTCCTTTTTCTTTACCCTGTTCATCTTCAACAGTAGTCTGCGCATTAGATAAAAGGGCTGCAATCTCAGGATCTAATTCTGCATCGTTCATATATACCACCCTATATTGTTAGTATTTTTTATTATAACATGGCGATTTTGTCTTCGCAATAATACAAAGAGATTGTTTAAAAACTATTTTTTTCTCTCTTTAATCGTGTATTCATTAAAGCCGGATTGAATCAGTTTTGTTTCGAGTTTAAAAAGGTCTGAAGCATCTATGTCTTTAATCACAACTCTTATAACACCGGTCGAATTATTTGTCTGGAAAACGACGTTTGAAAATCCTGCTTTGATGAGTTTCTGTGCCCTTTTGTTTGCATTTTCTTTTGATGAAAAAGCTCCAAGTTGAATGTCCCATCTGGAACCAACCGCTCTTTTTACTGTAGAAGGCGATGTTTTTTTAGCGCTCACAGTTTTTGTGTTTTTAGCTGATTTTACGGCTGATTTTGCATCGATCTTTTTCATCATTTCCTGGGCCTTTTTTGCTGTTGTTACGCTCGCTTTAGTCGAAGGTCCTTTTTTTACAATTTCCAGTCGTACTTTTGTTGTTCCGCTTCCAATCATCCCGAGTTTTACCGCTGCGGCTTTAGAAAGGTCAATTTCTCTTCCCGAAACAAATGGTCCTCTGTCGTTTACACGCACCTGTACGCTTTTTCCGTTTCTAAGATTTACTACTTTAAGGATTGTGTTGAACGGAAGTGTTTTATGAGCACAGGTTAAGGCATACATATTAAAGCGTTCTCCGTTGGATGTTTTTTTACCATGAAAAGCTTCTGCATAATAAGAGGCTGTTACGTTGTTTTTGTAGACTGATGCTGCACATATAAAAGAATTAACTGTCAGTATTAATAAAAAGGCTGATAATAATTTTTTTATGTTCATGTTTTAATTATCGGCAAGAATTAATATATTGCGCAGTTAAGCCTGTGATGATTTTTGCGGGGCATGATGATGATTCTGTTGACCTCTGTGATGATTATTTCGCGGGTGCTTTCTGATTTATTTGTGATTTTTTGTGATGATTTTCTGCGAAGGTTTTTGTGGTTACTTTGTCTGATTAATATCTAAAACTGTTCCACCCGGGATTAATTTTCCGTTTATGAAGATTGTCTTATCTGTAGAAGTGGATTTTTTTTCTATCTGTTCAATCAGGAGTGTTGCCATTGTTCGGCCGATTGTATTTCCATCCTGTTCGTATGTTGTGAGTGGAGGAACAAGCATGGAAGAAAGAAGAATGCCGTCATATCCTACAATGCTTATATCTTTTCCGGGTGTTAATCCTCGTGCGTGTAAAGCCTTTATTCCACCAAGTGCCGAAAAGTCATCCGGAAAGAAAATGCAGGTTGGAGGCTCCGGGAGAGATAAAAGTTTTTCTGTTGCAGTCTTACTCAAATCTGAATTGTAGTACTGCCCCTGAACAAAATATTCATCCGGAATAGTGATGTTATTATCATGGAGAATTTTATTAAAAATTGTTTTTCGTTCTCTGGTTACAAGGGTATCTTCACCATAAATCATCGCAATTTTTGTGTGGCCTTTAGAGATGACGTAATTTGTTAAATCATCCATACCCTTTGTGTTGTTACTTAAAACTGCAATGTGGCCTGAGTCATATTTATAATCAAGAGTAATCAGGGGGAGACCGGAAGAAACAAGCTTTTGTAAATCAGGGCGTGTAAAATCAGCAGAAAGGATTGCAACTCCGTCTATGCTCCTTCCCATGATGTGCTTGTAATAATCATAATCTTTGTTTGTGGAAGGGCCTGTAAAAGTAATATCGTAATTATGGGCGGTTGCAACTTCCTGAAATCCGCTTAAAATTTTTGCAAAATACTGATGCTGAAGCCCTGTTCCCGTTTTATCTTCGAAGATTACTCCAAGGTCAAAGGTTTTATTTGTACGCAGGGTTCGGGCAGCTATGTTTGGATGATAGCCCATCTCTTCGGCTTTAGACTGGATTATTTTAATTGTTTCAAGACTGATTTCGGGACTACCCTGGAGGGCTTTACTTACAGTTGAAAATGAGACTCCGCATTCTTTTGCAATATCTTTTAAGGTAACCATATTTAAGTGATTTTTATGTTAACTGTTAAAACAAAAAATCTCAAGTCATAAAAATTTTATTGAAAATAAGCCATATTTTGACTATATTAATAGTATAGCTTTTTATAGGAGTAGCAATGAAATTTATGTATAATTCTCCTCTTTTTGATGATGAAGAAGAAGAAAAAAAGACACCAAAAGCACCGGATCCTTTTTCTGAAAGATTTTTAAAAACAAGACAGATTATCCTGACTGGTGAAATTAAAAAAGAACTTGCAGATGAGATAGCACGCCAGCTTCTTATATTAGATTCGGAAGATGATAAAGCTCCGATTTATATGTATATTGATTCTCCTGGTGGAGACGTTGATGCGGGTTTTGCAATTTACGATATCATCCGTTTTGTAAAAGCACCTGTTTATTTAATCGGAATGGGATTAATCGCTTCGGCAGCAACACTCATCCTTCTTTCTGTTCCAAAAGAAAAAAGAGTTGGTCTTCCAAACAGCCGTTATCTTATTCATCAGCCTCTGGGCGGAATGCGCGGAGTTGCAACAGATATCGAAATTTACGCAAAAGACATGGAAAAAATCCGTGCAAAAATCAATAAGATTATTGCAGAAGGAACAGGCACACCGCTTGAGCAGGTAACAAAGGATACAGACCGCGATTACTGGCTCGATGCAGACGAAGCCGTTAAGTATGGATTAATCAGTTCGATTATTTCAACTAAGAGTGAATTAAAAAAATAGTATGACTTTTTCCATTACCGACACTCTGTTCAACGAAATCATTTCTGCCCTGGACAATCAGGAAATTAAATACCTGGTTGATTCACAAACAGGCACATTGATTGAAGCAGATAAAGCGGGTAAGGATGAAGATAGATTTTATGAATTACCGGAATGGAATTCTGCCAGCGGTTTTAAATTACGGGAAGATTTTGTAGAAACAGTCCGTATTCCGCTTGTAAAAGAAAAGCTTCAGACAGTAATGCATTCTGGAAGGGGGGTATTTAAGAATTTTAGACTTGTTTTAAAAGAATATCCTGAGGTTGAAAAGCGATGGTTCATTTTTAAGAATAATACGATGGGCCTTTACATCAATCAATGGTATAACGATTTGCGTGAAATATGGGGACTTGAAAAACTGGATTACATCCCGGAATCTGATGAAAACCTGATTCATGATGATTTTGTATTCAGTGAGTATGAATCGGCAGTTAATAGAGAGGATGTAATACTTCATATGCACGAATTTTTTTTAGGGAAGGAGCAGGATCTTTCGGAGGAATTAAGGGAGGCATTTTTCGAAATGTGGAAAAAACAGTTTATGAATGCTGATTCCACTGGACAAACAGGATTAATATGCCACAGCCTTTCGGATGATTTTGCAGGATGTATAACAGCATCCAGTTTAATTGAAAATCAGGAAAAGATTTCTGTTTTGACGAATCTTTTTGTTCCTGAAAATTACCGTGGACTTGGAATTGGCACAGAATTAATTTCTATGTGTTTTGCTAAATTAAAAGAAAACGGGACAAGATGGGTTTTATTACCAGACGTAATCATGTCCGAAACTTTGCAGCCTCTTTTATCACGAATGGGCTTTGAAAAAGCAGGTTATGGATATGCAGCTAAATTACAGTAAAAGGAGTTTTTTATGGGTTACTACAATAACCGGGATTTTGAAGTTAATGAAGAAAAAACAGCAGATTTTTTGACAAACGCTGTTTCAAAAATTACAACAGAAGAGGATATCGACACTCTTTTAGAACTTGTTAAGCTTTTTAAGAAAAATGTACCTCTTTCTCGCCGTAAGTATGTAATTGCTTATATGCTTAAAGAATCATTAAAACACTATCATTTCTTTAGTAAATCGAATAACAGAAACGGAAGAAATAATGACCGTTCACGCGATAACCGTGGTTATAAGAATGATTATAAATCACAGGGAAGAAGCGAAAAAGCATATTCAGATACAGAAGTTTCTTCAGAAGAAGAAAAAACACGCACACCAAGAGTTCAGATTGACCCGGACAAGGCTACATCAATCTTCATTGGAATTGGTAAAAACAGACGCGTATATCCACGCGATTTAGTTGGTCTTTTGATTGCAGTTGCAGGATTGGAAAGAGACAGAATCGGTGATATCAAAGTTTTAGCAAATTATTCTTTTGTTCAGCTTTATACAGAAGATGCTCAGACAGCAATCGATAAATTAAATGATTACTCATACCGTGGACGTAAGCTTGCAGTAAGCTACAGCCGCCAGAAATCTGATGAAGATGCCGGAACAGAAACAGAATCAGCTTCGGAAAGCTTTGAATCAGAAGATATGTCTGCACAGGAAATGGCTCGCGAAGATGCAGAAGCACTTGCAGCAGCAGAAAAAGCCGCAGCAGATAAAGAACCTTTTGGAGTATAATCGGGCTTTTATATGGAGATTCATGTAATCCGTACAGGCGTTTTTCGTGTAAATACGATTATTGTACCGGCGGGAGAAAAACATTGTTTTGTTGTAGATCCCGCTGCCTGTGAGCTTTCGGGCGACCAGAATGTGATTGTGGATTATCTTAAAAAGAAAAAACTTACCTGCGATGCAGTGGTTTTAACACATTCACATTTTGATCACATAACAGGAATTGCAGAAATTAAAAATGCTTTTCCTTCGTGTAAGATTGCAATCTTCGAAAACGAAGCAGGCGAATTACAGAATCCTCCGGGGCCGATGAACGACTCTGTAATAAGATATTTTGGTGTCTTAGAGCTTTTGGACATGGTTTCTAAACAGCCGGGTGCCGACACACTTCTTAAAGACGGCCAGAATCTTTCTTCTCTGGCTCCCACAATCCCAGAATATTCAGAATGGAAAGTAATTCATACTCCGGGGCACACACCCGGCTCAATCTGTCTTTATAATAAAAAAGAGGGAATCCTTATTTCGGGCGACACCCTTTTTGCCTACGGAGGCTATGGTAGAACCGATATGTATGGCGGAAATGAGGCAGAAATCATAAAGAGTCTTTCGCGATTAAAGAATGTAGTTGAACCTGGCACAAAAGTTTACCCCGGCCATGACGAATTTGGATTTATGTTTGATTAGATAAAATCAGTTCTCCCGGAGAAAAAAATCATTTCGGGGCAGCGATGTTTTCGCGAAGAAAAAAACAATTCTGTGGGGGACGATGTTTTCCCGTAGCCTATCTTTCCACACTAAATTCAGGCTTTCCCGAAAAGATGTTTTCTATTTTAATGAACGCAGTATCCGTAAAATCTTTTTCTACCGTTATGATTGCAAATCCGGGCTTTTTTCCGTCGCGCGGGCGAGAACAGCTTCCTGGGTTTATAAATGTTACAGGGCCTTCTGTTGCTTCGTCTGCAATGTGGGTGTGTCCGTAAAGTGCAACCGTGCATTCAGAATATTTACTTTGCATTCCAAGAAGATCTTTACTGTAACAAACGCCTTCGTTGTGTCCATGTGTTATATAAAAATTGGTATTGTTAACGCACAAAATCTGGCGGGAAGGGACAATCAGAGTGCCTTTTAAAAGACCTTTTGCTAAAGGATTATTTTTTCCTACATCAAAAGAAAGAGGAAAAGTGTCGGGGTCGCCGTTTCCGCGAACAAAAGCGATTACGGGAGGAAGGCAGGCGCGGAAGTTCTGATCGGAATCAGCGGTTTCTAAAACTTCTGCAAGGTCTGTAATTCCATCTCCACAGAAGATAAAGGCATCACAGCCGGGACTGTACTTCATAAGGATGTTCATCATAATCCTGTAGTTTCCGTGAGAGTCGGAGAGGACGAGAAGACGTGCATGTTCTTTTTTTTCGAGCGAACGGGCAGCGGCCGCAGAGCCTATTAAATTGTTTTCCTCTTGAAGAAGTTCAATCATCTTTTATCCGGCAAAATTTATTGTTTTAATCTATTGGTGCAGAACAAAGTGATTAATTGAAGTAAGACCAGATTCAGGATCCTTGTACTGTGTAAATTCGCGGTTCTTAAGCATCACTTTTACGTGGTCTTTTATTTCGTTCTTTTTCAGGTCCTTTTGAATTGAACCGTTGAGCAAAAGAATATAATCAATAGTGTCCATAAGGATTTCCGGGGCATCTTCGCTCACTTCTGTAATTGTTTCTTCGGGAGCAATGCCGCCTGTAATTTCTGCTTTCTGAGATTTGTCTATTACGATATCACAATTTGCTTCGAGTCCTGCTGCTTCTTCCTGAGAAAAAAGTGCGATTATAGGATAAGGAACTTCGAGCTTCCAGAAATTCTGAATTCTTGTAAGAGCTGTTTCTGTTCCCGATGGAGCACCAAGAAGAACAATTCCCGAGATTTCTTTTTCGTTTTCGTTTACTAAAGCGGGGAATTCAGAAGGGAAGGTTTTTCCGTTGTGCTTAAAACTGTCAGGATAAATATACGAGATGATTAATCCACCGTCTGAATCAAGACCATAGCGCTGTTCGAGTTTTGCTGTGAGTTTTTTTACAGTCTCTTCGGAATTAAAATCATAACCAAAAAGAACGACAATTCTTTTGTTTGTTACGTTCCACTGCTGGATAAGCTGTTCAACAGTTTTTGAGTCATTTTTTATAGTGTCGACTCTTAATTCAACTGATGAGGAACCTGTCTGGTTATTGTTTTTTCCGTTACAACCAGCAGCCAGAATTAATGATAAAATGCAAAGTGTGATAATTTTTTTCATAATAATAATTCTACCGTATTTGATTTTTATTGAAAAGGATTAACAAATTCTGTTATTATAAGGCATGAATGTTTTAACCCCTATAATATCACTTATCGGAAGTCTTGCGCTGCTTCTTTACGGTATGAAGCTCATGTCTGATGGTGTTCAGAAGAGTGCCGGAGAAAAACTTCAGCGTGCGCTTAGTGTAATTACAGGAAACCGTTTTATTGCCCTTTTGACCGGTCTTGTAGTAACAATGATTATTCAGTCATCCGGTGCAACGACAGTAATGGTTGTAACATTCGTCAATTCCGGGCTCATGACCCTTACTCAGTCTGTGGGCGTAATCTTTGGTGCCAATATCGGTACCACAATTACAGCATGGATTGTTTCTTTATTCGGATTCAGCTTTTCAATTTCTGCATTTGCAGTCCCGGTATTCGGTTTTGGTTATTTCCTTACAATTTTATCTAAAAAAAGATCCGGTTACAGAAACCTTGGCGAAGCAATAATGGGATTCGGCATGCTCTTCCTTGGACTTTCGGGATTGAGCAAAGTTTTTTCTCCGGATCAGCTTGGCTTTTTATTTGATATAGACGGAAGCGGATTTTTAGCAATTGTTATTTCCTTTATAATCGGTATTGTAATCACAGCATTGCTCCATTCATCTTCAGCTTTTTCTGCAATCGTAATCACAATGGCTTATAACGGACTTATCAACTGGCCTTTAGCCGCTGCAATGACACTTGGAAGTAACATTGGTTCTACAATCGATGCAATTTTGGCCGCAATAGGAAAGAGTGCCGATGCCCGCCGTTCTGCTTTAATCCATGTTTTATTCAATGTGCTTGGTACCGTGGTTGCATTCATCTTCTTTAATCCTTTCCTGCATCTTGTTACAATTTTGACTCCGGGACAGGAAAACTCAAATATTGCAATCCGCATTTCTATGCTTCATACGGTATTTAAAACTTTATCTACAATCATCCTTCTTCCAATGCAGAGTATTCTTGTTAAGCTTACACAGAAGTTTATTAAAGATGATCCTGATGACAGACCGGCACAGTATAAGCTTGTATTTACAAATCTTATGGGAAAGGACAGTATTACAACCCACATCATCCAGGTAGAAAAAGCAATTGCCGATATGACCGATGTTGTTACGGATATGTTCGATAAAATTCAGATTGGTATTACCAAACGTAACAACGATTTTATTGATAATTATAAAGAAGAGATGAGTAAGACTGAGGATTATGTAGATCAGATGCATGAACAGATTACTCACTATCTTATCAACTGCGAAAAATTCCAGCTGACAGAAAAACAGCTTAATCATATTTCCAGCATGATTCAGATTGTTGATGAGCTTGAAAATATGAGCGACAGCTGCTTTGGAACAATTATGCTTATCTGCCGTTCTATCGAAAAGAAGATGACATTTAAAACCGAAGATATGGAACGCCTTCTTCCTTATATTGAGCTTGTACGACAGTTCCTTCAGTTTATCAGAATCAACATCAACAAAACTCTTACTCCGGAAAAGCTTGAACTTGCACGCGAGCTCGAAGACGGAATTGATGCATTCAGAAAAGATTTGAAGAAGGTTGCTAGAAAGAGGCTCGAAGGTGGTGCCGATGTTAAATCTGAGCTTTTGTACATCGATATGGTACGTGCAATTGAACACATTGGTGATAACTGCTTCAGCATTTCCGAAAGCCTTGTAAACGGATAGGATAGTTATTCAAAAAAACGCGGGGGCATTATGAAGATTATTTCATGGAACGTAAACGGGATTCGCGCAGTAGAAAAAAAAGGTTTTATTGACTGGCTCACTGCTTCCGGGGCCGATGTTGTATGTATTCAGGAAACAAAGGCAAACCCTTCCCAGCTTTCCGAAGAACTTCTTGCCCCTGGCGGCGTTTATAAATCTTATTTTTCGAGTGCAAAAAAACCGGGATATTCGGGAACAGCAGTTTTTACCCGCGTTGAACCCGACAGCGTAGAAACAATGGGCGACGACCGTTTTGATGACGAAGGCCGGGTAACAATTGCAAAATTCAAAAAGCTTGCCGTAATCTCTGCATATTTTCCGAACAGTCAGGATGCTGGTGCAAGACTTGATTATAAACTTGCTTTCTGCGATGCCATGCTTAAAAAATGCGACTCTCTTGTAAAAGATGGCTTTGATATAGTTTTGTGCGGCGACTACAATATTGCCCATAAACCGATCGACCTTGCAAATCCAAAAGCAAACGAAGGAAATGCCGGCTATTTACCCGAAGAGCGTGCCTGGATGGATAAGTTTACTGCGGCAGGCTATGTAGATACCTTCCGTCATTTCTGCACTGAGCCAAAGATGTACACCTGGTGGAGTTACCGCTTTCATGCCCGCGAAAAGAACATCGGGTGGCGTATAGACTATCAGTGTGTAAATCCGTCTTTTATTGGCAAAGTAAAATCATCAGTAATTTTGAGCGATGTAACAGGCTCGGATCACTGTCCGATTATGGTCGAAGTAGAATAAAATAAAACAAAGGCTTGCAGCATATTTTTTGCTGGATTTTTTAATACGAATAAAATGGGGGATGAGGAATGCCGTATACAATTCTTGTAATCACATGTATTTTTGCTCTGCTTGTACTGATAATTGTTCTGGTGCGTGGAATTAAAAGTCTTAAGGGAAATTCTAAAGAAAATTCGTTTTCTGATTTATACACAGACGAAGCAGAACACGACCAGGCAATGAAAGAGATAGAGAATTTCGAAACTGATTATTTTACTCGCGCTTCGAACGGAGAACAGACACAGGAGTTTTTAGAAGTCGGCGAGTGGAGGGTCAGTTCTTTTATTCAGAGCCTTTTATTTTCGGAAGGTATTCCAAGCTATGCAGACCACGAGCATGTAAATATGCTTTATTCGTTCAATAATCTTGGAGCCTCATCAGCCTTTACAATCAAAGTGTATATCCTTACAAACGATTACGACAGGGCTTTAGAAGTAATAAATGATTTTATGGAAAAAAACAGGATTATCACAGAGGAAGAAAAGGAAAGACCAAAGGAAATAAAAGAACAGGCCCGGAAAGCCGTCACAGTAATTGCATCTGCCGGTTTATTTATTCCACTTCCCGACGGCTCCAGGACAACATCAATGGGAATCACAATCCTTCCCAAAAAGGAGCCCCGAGAATAATGAAGAATCGATTTAAAATCATTTTATTAATTTTTCTTCCGCTGATTTTTGTTTCCTGTATGGATTATGTTCAGTCTATTTCATATAAAGATGGAAAGTATCATCTATACTATAAGATTACAGTTTCTAAAGTTATGCTTGCAATGGCTAATCAGAAGCCTGATGATCTTTTTGGAGATTTTGATCAGGTACAATCGGATGAGCTTCCAAAAAGTATCAGAGTAAAAAAAGTTGATACAGATTTAGAAGCGGGATATGAGTTTTATCTTGAGGTGAATCCAAAAACAGCAGATGAGAAAGAGAAGCAGTTTTTGTTAAAAAAGAAGGATAATAAATATTTTGTTCCGTTTCTACTTGGTCAGAATGAAAGAAATTTATCGGGCCCGGGTAAATCACAGTATGATGAAATGAGCGATGCAATTTTATCATCAGCAAAGTGCAGAATTTTGATTTCCAAAAAAATAATTCCATCTGTAAAAGAAGCATATTTTGAAGGAATTAATTCAGATGATTATTCAATCCCGTTTTTTGATTATGGTGATGAGTATTGCATTGAAATTCCTTTTATTGTGGTTTTAAAAGATTATCTTTATAAGACGAATCGGGTTGTTATTATTAAAAAATGAAATATAATTAAAGCTGAGGTGAAAAATGGAAGAAGTATATGAATTTTTAAAAAAATGCGGGACATATTATCTTGCAACAGTTGATTCGGACGGGCAGCCAAGAAACAGACCGTTTGGAACAATCAATATTTTTGAAGGAAAGCTTTATATCCAGACTGGAAAAAGCAAGGATGTTTCAAAACAGATTCACAAAAATCCAAAGGTAGAAATCTGCTGTTTTGATGGTGCTTCGGGTGTATGGCTTAGAGTTGCAGGAGAACTTTATGATGATGACCGTCGTGAAGCAAGAGCCGATATGCTCGATCATTATCCTGAGCTCAAAAACATGTACTCTCCTGATGATGGTAACACAGAAGCTTTCTGCTTTAAGGAAGGAACGGTAACTGCAACATTCTCGAGCTTTACAGGAGCTCCAAAGGTTGTAAAGTTCTAGACATACTCGCTTACAATACTTAAAACCGGCCCAAGATAGCCTGAACCAAAAATGTTCAAGTGATTCAAAAGCTGGTAAAGATTATAAAGGTCGCGCCGTTCTTCGTAGCCAGGCTCAAGAGGTGCGGCCTTTTTGTATGCTTCGTAAAATTCCTGCCCGAATCCGCCGAAAAGTTCTGTCATGGCAATATCTGCTTCGCGGTTTCCCACATAACAGGCAGGGTCAATCAGCATGGCTTTTCCGTCCGGTCCACACATCACGTTTCCGCTCCATAAATCCCCGTGTAAAAGAGAAGGATAGGCAGGTTCAATAAGAAAATGGTCAAGGTTATCTAAAAGCTTTGTGATTTTTTTTCTGTCGTCTGATGAAAAATATGAATCGGCATCGCGAAATTGCGGGGCAAGTCTGTAATCACGGAAAAAATCAATCCACGAAGAGGAAGGTGTGTTTTTCTGTGCACGTGCCCCTACAAAATTATCCTGAAAAAATCCGAATCTGCCATCCGGCGAAGTTTTTATATTTTTATCTTTATCACTTCCGTCCAGGTTTATGAATGCGCCCGTATCTGCCTTATGCATTGCTGCAAGCTCGGTCCCAAGAGTCTCCCAGTAATCAGCTTTTTTACCGCCGCTTTTAATGAATTTTAGAAGAAGAAAGCTGTAACCAACGTCCTCCCCATCATCAGTTCCCGTACACAAAATCTCCGGCGTAGAAATTGCTTTCGTACTTTTAATTGCATTTAAGCCCGCAGCCTCTGCCGTAAAAAACTCGGCATTCTCTTTTGCATTGGCCTTCATAAAAATCTTATCGCCCGTATTAAGAGAAAGCCCATAAGCCTTATTTATATCCCCGCCCGAAACCCTGTCCGTCTGCACAATCTTAACCGAGCTCCCAAAAAGCTCCACCAGCGCCCGTGCCAGAGAAGTGTAATCCGGTATGTTGTTTGTTTGAATCATGATGATATTATAGCATTTGGGATGGGAATGTTGGAAGGGAAATATTTTTGTTTTATACCTTCACGCTTTCCAGATAGCAGGTGTCGGCTCCGATGTCGATTTTGTTGGACCAGATTTCTTCACTGTCGACTTTGGGGTCTTTATCCCAGCAGATTGAATTTGTTGAATCTATATAGCAGTTATTAAAAATACTTTCATCATTTAAAATAGAATAGACAGTTCCTTTGTGTATTAATGGTTTCATATCAAAAATTCGCTGTTCATTATTATCGAATGTAATAAGAAGCTTCATTTGGTTTTGAGGAACTACAGACACGGGTTTTCTTCTTCCTGCTGCAAAATATTCAGCGGCTTTTGAGTCAAATCCTTTTGAAAGATAGTATTCCACGGTTTTTGGCATAATTATTCCTATTTTAATGGATCTATACTGAATAAATCCTGATGGTTTACGGCAAGCTGCCAGTTTTCCATTAATTCTGTTTGATGAAAAGCAGCCCATCCTAAAACCATCTTTAATTGTTTAGAAGGCATTTCACCTTCTAATACTTCAAGTTCATCTATAGAAACAAGAATGTCCTGACCTGAATACGTTGCATGAAAGTGAGGAGGCATATGATCATTCCAATTTATATAAATCTTAATTCCTCTGAACATACTTATTGTTGGCATAAACAAACCTCTTATAAAAATGATATTTGATACCCCCTCAAAAGTCAAGATTTCTATTTTTGGACAAATCCACTTTTGAAAAGAAGATTTGTCCAAAAGGAATAAGATTATAGTGTAAAAAAAATCCTCAGATTGCTCTGAGGATTAAAAAGGAATCTATGAAAAATGTTGTTAGTTTTAGCCTAATGTGATTTCTACATTAACTTCTTTTTTGCCTTCTACGAATGGAACTACGCAGCCTTCAACTGGCTGGCCGTCTACTATCATCGATTTTACGCCCTTGCATACGTGGCTTGGGTTTTTGATTGTGATGTTGTAGCGGGCACCGCGGAAGAGACGGGTTGCTGTAAATCCGTCCCAGCTGGCAGGAATTGAAGGGTCAACCTTGAGACCGTCAAAGTCCGGCTGGATTCCGAGAATGTACTGGCTGATTGCAACCATGTTCCATGCGGCTGTACCTGTGAGCCATGAGTTTTTGCCCTGACCAAAGTTTTTGCCGGTCTGGCCAACATCGGAACCTGCATCCTTACCACCAATCATCTGGCCGTATACATAAGGTTCTGTTTTATGGATGTCCGAAGTTTCTTCTGTGTAAGCCGGTGCAATTTCTGAGTAGTATTTGAATGCCTGGTCTCCTTCTCCTGCATAAGCTGCAGCACAGATAATCCATGCGTTGTTGTGAGTAAAGATTCCGGCATTTTCCTTGTATCCGCCCGGATATGTAGAGATTTCTCCGTACTGGATGTAGTACTTAGAGAATGCAGGGTTGTTCAAAACAAGACCGTGCTTTGTGTTCAAGCGTTCATCGATTGCGGCAAGAGTCTTTTTAGCAGTACCTTCTTCTTTACCAACGTCAGACATGATTGCAAATCCCTGTGGTTCAATAAAGATCTGTCCTTCCTGGCATTCTTTAGAACCCATCTTCTGGCCGTTTGCATCGTAAGCGCGCATGAACCAGTTTCCGTCCCATGCAGATGCCATCATAACCTTCTTCATCTTGTCGATTTCTTTCTGAGCCTTAGCAGCATCCTTTTTCTTTCCAAGATGATTTAAGATTCCTACAAAAGCAGGTCCTACATATGTGAATAAAGCGGCAACGAATACAGATTCTGCAATCTTTGAGTAACCGCCTTCTTTTTTGAATTTTGGATTTGTATATGTTTGGAAGCTTTCGCCCGGTGTGTCAGAGAAGCATGAAAGGTTGATACAGTCGTTCCAGTCTGCGCGCATTGCAAGTGGAAGTCCGTGTGGTCCAAGATTATTTACAATGTGGTAGAAGCTTACTGTAAGGTGATCAAGCATTGATTTTGCTTTAGATTCATCGTTGTCGTAAGGAACCTTTTCGTCCAGAATTGACCAGTCGCCTGTTTCCTTGATGTAGCTTGAAACCGAAAGAATCATCCAAAGTGGATCATCAGAGAAGTCTCCACCGATATCTGCATTACCCTTCTTTGTAAGAGGCTGGTACTGATGGTAACATCCGCCGTCTTCGAGCTGAGTAGAAGCAATGTCGATAAGGCGTTCGCGTGCACGGTCCGGAATCTGGTGAACAAAGCCAAGGATATCCTGGTTAGAATCACGGAAGCCCATACCTCGTCCAATTCCGCTCTCGAAGTAAGATGCAGAACGTGAAAGGTTGAAAGTAACCATACACTGATACTGGTTCCAGATATTTACCATGCGGTTTACTTTGTCTTCAGGAGTATTTACGTTGAGGATGCCAAGAAGCTTATCCCAGTAAGCGCGGAGCTCAGCCATACCGGCAGCAAACTTTTCCGGAGTGTTGTATTTTTCCATCATGGCAAGGGCTTTTTCCTTGTTGATGGTTTTTCCGTCTGCTTCGAATTTTTTGTCCTGAGGCATTTCTACGTAGCCGAGGATGAATACTAAAGTCTTTGATTCGCCAGCTTTAAGAGTGATTTCCTTATAGTGTGATGCGATTGGAGACCATCCGTCAGCAAGAGAGTTTGTACATTTTCCGTCTAAAACAGCCTGTGGATTATGGAAGCCGTTGTACAAGCCGATAAATGAGTCGCGGTCTGTATCATAGCCGTCGATTTTATCGTTTACATAATAGAATGCAAAGTGATTTCTACGGTCGCGGTATTCAGTTTTATGATAGATTGTTGAATCTTTGATTTCTACGCGTCCTGTAGAAAAGTTTCTCTGGAAGTTTGTGCAGTCATCCTGTGCATCCCAGAGACACCATTCTGCAAAAGACCAGAACTTAAATGTCTTAGGTGCGCTTCCTTCGTTTGTGAGTACAACCTGCTGAACTTCGCCGTCGTAATCCTGTGGAACAAAGAAAGTAACTTCTGCTTTAAGGTCATTCTTTTTACCTTTGATGATTGTGTATCCCATACCGTGGCGGCATTCGTATGAGTCAAGTTCAGTTTTTACAGGAGACCATCCAGGGTTCCAGATTGTACCGTTGTCGTTGATGTAGAAATATCGTCCGCCCATGTCGATTGGTACGTTGTTGTAGCGGTAACGTGTGATGCGGCGAAGACGTGCGTCTTTATAAAAGCTGTATCCGCCTGCTGTGTTAGAAATGAGGGAGAAAAATCCCTGTGTTCCAAGATAGTTTATCCATGGATATGGTGTGCGCGGTGTTTCAATAACATATTCGCGGTTTTTATCGTCAAAATGTCCGAATTTCATTGCGGAACTCCTGATTTTGTGGTTTTTTAATCTACGAAAACGTTGTAGTAACTATAATTATATAACAGAATTCCCGTTTTGTACAGTTAAAAAGTAACATGAAAGCTAAGTTTTTATGTTTTTTTATTCAATTCCACAACACGGAGCTGGCCTTCAAGATCTTTGTGAATCTGAGCCGAAAATCCGCTTTTTTCTGCAAATTCTGCAGTCTGTTTTGCATTATATTCGCCTGTTTCAACGAGGGCTGTCCCCATTGTACACAAAGAATCTTTACTCTGAAGAATCAGATTTTTAATCACACTAAGTCCATCATCCTTTTGTTGACCATTTTTATCTTTTGCACGTTCTCCTGTAAGGCTGATATCTCCATCTAAAGCAAGGCGTGGTTCATTTCTTCCGTCTTTTAAAAGCTCATCAACCATTGTGTGCGGAATATACGGCGGATTTGAAAGGATGATGTCGTACTGGTACGGAAGCATCTCAAAAAGATTTGACTGAATAAAACAAAGTTTTGATTCTAAAAGAACTTTTGAGCCGCTGTCTTCTGCAGGAGAAAGGATAAGGGAGTCTGCGTTTTTATGTGCAGTTTCTAAGGCCGGAGCACTTATGTCTGCAAGTGTAAATTTTGGTAAAGCTGATGGAGAGATTTTATATTTTTGAAGAAGTGTTTTCATCACAGAGATTCCAATGCATCCGCTTCCTGTACACATATCACATACAGAAAGAATTTTCCCAGGATGTGCTTCCATTTTTTCTATGATTATTTCTATCGCGCGTTCAACAAGTATTTCTGTATCGGGCTTTGGAATAAGAACATCAGGATTAACATGAAAATTGTATCCGTAAAATTCTTTATACCCTGTGATGTATGCAACCGGTAATCCTGTTTTTCTTTTTTCCAGGGCAGCCTTAAGCCATTCAAACTTTTCTGTTTCTATAAGCTGATTAGTTTTTAAAAGAAGATCTGTCTTTGTAAGCCCCAGTGCATGCTCAAGAAGAACGTCTGTGTCCAGGGCGGGAGAAGGGGAAGTTGATTTTAATTCTGCTATGGAAAGCTTTTTAAATTCCTGAATGGTCATAAAAAAAGGCAGACTTTTAATCTGCCCGTTGTGATTATTTATTTTCCAGGCTTGTTACATCTGCAGCAAGCTGTTCTTCTTTTGCGTAAACGTTTAATGCATCGAGCATATCGTCCATATCGCCCATCATAAAGGCCGGAAGATTATGCTGGCTGTAATTGATTCTGTGATCTGTTACGCGGTCCTGTGGGAAGTTATAGGTACGGATTTTTTCTGATCTTGCACCTGAACCAACCATGCTCGATCTTGCAGCTGCACGTTCTTCCTGTTTTTTAGATTCTTCAAGGTCAAAGAGTCTGGCACGAAGTACGCGGAATGCTTTTTCCTTGTTTTTAATCTGTGATTTTTCGTCCTGCTGGATTACAACAAGTCCTGTAGGAATATGTGTCAAACGTACGGCAGAGTCTGTTGTATTTACACACTGTCCGCCAGGTCCACCTGCACGCATTACATCAACACGTACATCACCCGGTTTAATTTCGATTTCTGTTTCTTCTGCTTCCGGTAAAACGGCAACTGTAGCGGTAGAAGTCTGAAGACGTCCCTGGCTTTCTGTTGCAGGTACACGCTGTACACGGTGAACGCCAGATTCCCAGCGCAGAGTTCCGTATACAAATTTTCCGCTTATTGAAGTTACGATTTTGTTAAAACCACCGACTTCTGTTTCCTGTGCTTCCATTGTTTCTGTTTTCCAGCCCTTTCTTTCTGCAAGGTGGGTATACATTTCCCAAAGGTCGCGTACAAAAAGCGAAGCTTCATCACCACCGGCTGCCGAACGGATTTCAAGAATAATGTTCTTTTCGTCCAGAGGATCAGGCGGAACAAGCTTGAGTTTTATTTCTTCTTCGAGTTTTGGCTGTTTTTCTTCGAGTTCTTTAAGTTCTTCGCGGGCCATTTCCTTCATGTCTGCATCATCTTCGTTTGTAATCATTTCTTTGGCATCTTTAATTCCGCTTAAAACCTTTTTATATTCATCGTAGAGAGCACAAACTTCTGTTAAATAACCGTGCTCACGCATTGTGTCCTTGTATTTTTTTGCATCTTTAACAAGGTTCGGGTCCATTACGAGGTCGCTTACTTCTTTAAAGCGTTTTTCACATTCATCGAGTTTTTTCAATAAATCCATAATGCGATATATTACCATATTATAAGGTTTTTTTTCAATTGAGGGGGATGAGTAGATGTCGGAGTTGATGAGATTGCATGTAAGTATATGCTGATTATGATATTAAAAATGTCGAAGCTTTATTGCTGCAAACGGACAGATTTCGTGGCAGCAGAAGCAGTGAAGACACTTTGTTTTATCGCTTAAGAAGGCAGTTCCGTCTTTTTCCCTGAATTTTAATATCTGAGGAGGACAGATTTTAATACAGCGGCCGCATTTCTGGCATTTTTTAGAAAGCACATGTGGAGTTTTAACGAATATCTTATCTGCAAGAAAGTTAATCCAGCCCGGAATCATCTTCTGGAGGGTCGCGGAAGGTTCTTTTACAATTTTAAAGGAAGTGCATCTTACAGCATCCTCTTTTTCGCCGGTTACCTTTATGTCGGAAGGGGAGTTGAGCCATCTTTTTCTTTCCATTGCATCCTTAAGATTCAGGATTGTATATGGATCGTAGCCCACTAAAGAAGAGCATTTCCAGTCTAAGGCAAGAATATTGTCCGAAGCAGCTAAAAATCCGAGTTTTACAGGGTCTCCGCTACCCGGACCTCCGGGACCTTCCATACCAACAATTGCATCCATGATTGCGTACTGCGCGTTGGCTGCAATGTTCATATCGGTTAAAAAGGCAGCAAAATCATTTTTATTCGGGAAGCGGTAATGCTGCTGTGCTTTTTCAAGGCCGACCATAAGGCCAAAGAGATTTTTCATTGCTCCGGTATATGCCATAAGCTGATGTGTTTTAAGCTTTGCAAGAGAAACAACAAGATCTGCCTCGAAGAACTGCTTTGCAAAATTAAACTGCTTTACGATTTTTCCATCCGGACACTGAACAATCTGGCTTTCGTGGAAATCTACCCATTCACCGCCGTTAGCAACAACCTGATCATACATTCCTGTGGATTTTGCTGCAGAAGTAGAACCGGCAATCGCAGGAGATTCACCAACGATTACCTTTTTGGCACCAAGTTCGCGGAATGCTTTTACAGCTGCTCCAACAACAACCGGATGAGTACATACTGCCATCTCGGGCTTTTTAGGATAAAGAATGTTCGGCTTTAAAAGAACAACTTTATTCTTTACGTCTGGGGGAGGAACGAGTTTAAGCATCCTTGTGAGGGATATGTAAACTTCTTCGAAATTATAATCACTGCACTTTACAAGTGCTACAGTATTCTGCATATACGTAACTATAATTATACACCACATTCTGTAAGGAATAAAGTTGTATCTGATTATTTAACAAAAAATTAGATGTCTTTTAACTTGTCCTGACTTATAAGGCTGATTCCGGCTTTCTGTAAAACTTCGACAGTTTTAGGGATATCAGTTGTGCGGATAATCATACAGGCAGAGTTTGTCTTTTTACCTGTAAATCCGTACATATATTCAATATTTCTTCCATTGTCTGCAAGAAGCTTTAAGATTCTGTTCAGGCTGCCAGGTTCATCAGGAATCTGAATAGCAATTACCCCTGTTGTTTTTACGATGTAATCAGCATTTTTGATTATTTCTTCTGCTTTAGCTGAATCGTCAACAATAAAGCGTGCAACACCAAAATCACTTGTATCTGCAAGCATCATAGCCCTCATGTTGATGCTGTTTTTTGCCATGATGTCTGTAAGGTGAGCAAGTGTGTCCGGTTTATTTTCTATAAATACTGAAATCTGATTAATTGTCATTTTCTATCTCCTTGACTAAAAAAGTTTACGTGTATCGATAACGCGTTTTGCCTTACCTTCGCTTCTTGCAATACTCTTTGGTGCAACAAGTGTTACCTTAGCTTTAATCTGAAGTACAGATAAGAGGGCAGCTTCAAGAGCTTTTTCCTGCTTGCTTATTTCTGCTACGATATCGCTGAATTTTTCCGGAATCATTTCTACTTTGATTTCGAATGTATCTGTATTGTTTTCGCGTCCAACATGGATTTCGTAGTTCGGCGGATATCCGTTCTGTAAGAGAACTCCTTCGATCTGGCTTGGGAATACGTTTACACCGCGGATGATGAGCATGTCGTCTGTTCTTCCCATTGGTTTACTCATGCGTACAAAGGTTCTTCCGCAGCCGCAAGGTGCACGGTTTAATACACCAATGTCTTTTGTGCGGAAACGCATGAGCGGGAATGCCTGTTTTGTGATTGCAGTGAATACAAGTTCACCTTTTTCTCCGTCCGGAAGGCGCTTTCCTGTTTTCGGATCAATTGTTTCTATAATGAAGTGGTCTTCGTTTACGTGCATACCCTTCTGTTCTGTACATTCGTATGCAACTCCCGGACCCATAACTTCTGTAAGACCGTAGATGTCGTATGCTTTAATTCCCAGCGATTTTTCGATGTCGCGGCGCATTTCTTCTGTCCATGGTTCTGCACCAAAGATTCCGGCTTTAAGATGGATGTCATCCGGAGTAAGTCCCATATCCTTTAAGGTTTCTCCAAGATATGCCGCATAAGAAGGTGTACAGCAGAGGATAGTCGATTTAAGGTCCTGCATAAAGGTAATCTGGCGCTGTGTATTACCGCTCGAAATAGGAATTACTTCGCATCCGAGTTTTGTTGCTCCACCGTGAAGACCAAAGCCTCCGGTAAAAAGTCCGTATCCGTAAGCACCCTGAACAATGTCGTTTTCGTCTGCACCGATTGCTACAAGCTGGCGGGCAGTACAATCATCCCAGATATCAAGATCTTCTTTTGTATAACCTACTACAATCTGTTTTCCTGTTGTTCCCGAAGAAGCGTGAATACGAACAACCTTGCTCATCGGAACTGCAAAAAGTCCGTAAGGATAAGTTGCACGTAAATCATCCTTGCAGGTAAAAGGAATCTTGTCTAAGTCTTCAAGCCCTTTGATGTCATCAGGTGTAACGCCTGCTTCTTCACAGCGCTTTCTATAATATTCTACATTTTCATAAACATGGCGGAAGTTTTTTGCCAGTCTTTCTCCCTGGAGCTTTTTTAATTCAGCTTCGGGCATACATTCATATTGTGGTTGATAATATTTCATATGTTTTTTCCTTAATTAATATTTTTGATAAAGTTTTGAGATTTTAATTGTGATTAGTTACCGTGCAGGGTCTTGGACGCAATGCACAAAAAAAAGAAGAGATAATCGCCCTTAGGCGAAGAAGAATGTTGCACGAGACTTAAAAAAGCCTATGTATCTATACATAATAACTTAATAATATTGTTTTTTTGTCTTTATGTAAAGTTTTTTTATTATAAATTTTTGTTTTACACTATACTTTTGTGTAGTTAAAAATGTGGTTTTTATGACATTTTTTTAATTTTTGTCAAAAAAAGACTTGTAAAATGACAAAATTAATGATAATGTCAAAATAGATGTTATTTATTTTAAGGAGTAATCAAAATGGCTAAGTTTCCATTAGACACTACATTACCAAAAAACATTCCGCTTTTAATCAGACAGAGAGCAAAAGAAGATGCGGATGTTAATTTACAGGCTTCTAAAAACAAAAAAGGTGAATTTGATTTTTATACTTACAAACAGGTTTACGATATTGTAATTCAGCTTGCGCTTGCCTTAAGAAAGATTGGTGTAAAGAGAGGAAGCAATGTTGCACTCATCTCTGATAACCGTAAAGAATGGCTCTGGACCGACCTTGCAGTTTTATCTTTAGGTGCTGCAGATGTTCCACGCGGATGCGATTCTATGGGTAACGAAATCAGATTCATAATCAACTTTGCAGACTGTGAAATCGGTTTCTTCGAAAATGCAAGACAGCTCGAAAAGGTTCTGGAAAATATTAAAGAGGTTCCTAACCTTAAACAGGCTTATATCTTTGATGATGTTGATGACGAAATGATGAAAAAATTCAAGGCATCAAAAATCAAGGTTGGCCAGTTCGAAGATCTTCTTAAAGAAGGAAAGAAATTATTCGACGAAGATCACATCGAAGGTAAAAAGCTCATCGAAGCAGAAATGGAAAAAACAGAAGGTGAAGAAAATGCAACAATCATCTTTACTTCCGGAACAACAGGTGTTCCAAAAGGTGTAATGCTTACTCACTCAAATTACATGAACATGCTTTCTGCAATTCCGGTATTCATCCCTTGTAAACGCGGTGACTGGTGGCTTTCTGTTCTCCCTGTATGGCACAGTTTTGAACGCCTTATTCAGTATGTTGCACCTCTTATGAACAGTGGACTTGCTTATTCTAAACCTGTTGCTTCTGTCATGCTTGCAGATATGGCAACAATTAAACCTCAGTGGATGTGTGGTGTACCACGCCTTTGGGAAGCACTTGCAAAAGGTGTTAATAAAGCAATGCAGAAGAAGGGCGGTATTGCCTTAAAGCTCTTTAAGTTCTTTGTTGGTGTTGGAAAGCATTATAAGAATTCTAAGGATATGGTTCAGGGACATGTTTGCCGCATTAAGTACAGAGTTAAGTTCCTTGATTTCTTAGTTGGATTAATTCCGATGATTTTACTCTGGCCACTTTATAAGCTTGGTGATGTTCTTGTATTCAGTAAGCTCCGCGAAAAGTTTGGTGGAAGATTAAAGATTGCTATTTCCGGCGGTGGTGCATTACAGAAGGATATTGATGATTTCTATCGTGCAGTAGGATTGAATCTTCTTGAAGGATACGGACTTTCAGAAACTTCTCCGGTTATTTCGTTCAGATATTATAAAGAACCACGTCCTGGATGCGTAGGTGCAATTTTCCCTACATTCGAAGTAAAAGTATTAAAACAGGAACACGGTGTAGTAGTTGATGATAAACCTTTACCACCTGGAAAGATGGGTCTTCTTTTTGTACGCGGAAAGCAGGTTATGAAGGGATATTACAAACGCCCGGACCTTACAGAAAAAGTAATCGACAAGGATGGATGGCTTAATACCGGAGACCTCGTAATCAAAACATGGGATAACGAAATCAAGATTACAGGACGTTCAAAAGATACAATCGTTCTTCTTGGTGGAGAAAACATTGAACCTGCAGTTATTGAAGCAGGACTT
Source organism: Treponema sp. (assembly GCA_016286365.1). Lineage (GTDB taxonomy): Bacteria > Spirochaetota > Spirochaetia > Treponematales > Treponemataceae > Treponema_D. The sequence goes on along the minus strand of JAEESN010000010.1, from coordinate 5,330 downwards.
GCAGCAAGTGATTACATCGAAAGTTCAATGATTGTAGGACAGGATCAGAAGTATCTTGCCGCTTTGATTGTTCCAAACAAAGAAATGGTAGAAGCTTATGCAAATGAACATGCCATCACTTATACAGATTATTCACAGCTTCTTGAAACACCGGAAGTTCAGACATTGTTCAACACAGAAGTTAGCAGTAAGATTTCTGTTTCTAACGGATTCAGATTCTGCGAAAAAATCAACAAGTTCAGTTTGATTCCGGACAGCTTCCAGGTTGGTGTAGAACTTTCTGCAAAACAGGAAATGATGCGTTATAAGATTGCTGAAAAATATCAGAAGAAAATAGATGAGATGTTTGCAAACTCATAAAAGGTTGTGCATTTAAAAATGTAAATAAATATTTAAAAATGATTTAAAAATAATTTAAGAATAATTACAAAATAATTTAATAATAATTTAAAAATACAAGAAAACACTCATTAAAAAAGCCTGGGATTAGCGATAATCTCAGGCTTTTATTATTCTATTCAGTTTTCGAAGGCATCCGTTTAGTGCGGGGCCATATTGTAAGAATGATTATGCATTTCTTCCGAGCGAGAATGCCTTTTTGTTCATCTCGAGGAACTGTGGTTTTACAAGCTTTTCGATTGCTTTAAGCCATGCGTCTTCGGGGAAGTCCATGTATTTTGAAAGTCGTCCCATCAAAACTATGTTTACAGATTTTGCAGTTCCGGCCTGTTGAGCAAGACTTAAGCAGTCAAGGGCATCTACTTTAATACCTTTAGCCTGCATTTCTTTTTCCAGATCCTTGGGATATTCTGCTGCACCTGTGATTACCGGCATTGGATCTATCTGTTGTGTGTTTACTACAATCTGTCCGTCTTTTTTAAGATAATCTGTGTATCTTGCAGCTTCGAGCATTTCGAAAGAAACAATATAATCAGCTTCGCCCTTATCTACGATTGGAGAATAAACCTTATCTCCGTAGCGGACGTAAGTTACTACAGAACCACCGCGCTGACTCATTCCGTGAACTTCGCTTACCTTTACATCAAAGCCTGCATCGAGCAATACCTGTCCAAGGGTTTTAGAAGCAAGAAGCGCTCCCTGTCCTCCGACTCCGACTATCATTATGTTTTTAACTTCATTCATTTTTTTGCTCCGAAAACAGTATATCAGAAATATAAAAAATGTGGTATAGTTTGACACCATGAAGAATCAGGAAGCAAAAGACTTTTACAAAAATTTAAGACACGTTGTTCAGCCAATGGCAATTCAGAACCTCATTTCTGCGGCAGTAAATTCGGCCGATGTAATCATGCTGGGGTATGTAAGTCAGACCGCAATTGCCGCTTCCAATCTTGCCGGTAATGTTGCGTTCATTCTTTTTATGATTTCTACAGGTCTTTCTTCGGGGCTTGTGATGCTTGGTGCACAGTACTGGGGTAAAAAGGATGTTGAATCGATCAGGACTCTTTTGGGAATCGGATTAAGAATCTGCTGTACGGTCGAAATAATTGTTGCTCTTGTTGCAATGTTTTATCCGCGCATCCTCATGCTCATTTTTACGGGCGAAGAAGGGCTGATTGTAGAGGGGTGTAAATATCTTCGTGCTGCAAGTTTTTCTTATATCTTTTTATCTTTTGCACAGATGTTCCAGGCTGGTTTTAAAAGTATTGAGCGTGTAAAAATCGTTACGATTGCTTCTTCGACTTCGCTTATATTGAACATCGGTCTTAATGCAGTATTCATCTTCGGGCTTTTTGGAGTGCCAAAGCTTGGAATTATGGGTGTCGGAATTGCTACTTCGATTGCCCGCTTTGTAGAGATGATTGTCTGCTTTGTTTATGCGTCGCGCCAGAAGGATGTTCAATTTTCTGTTATGTGCATCTTCAGGCGAAATCCGGTTTTGACCAGGGATTTTTTTAAGTATTCACTTCCTGCTGTCGGAAACGAGCTTGTGTGGGGTTCCGGCTTTGCAATGTATTCTGTAATCCTTGGTCACCTTGGAGAAGACATAGTTGCGGCTAATTCAGTTGTAAATACAATCCGTCAGCTTGCTACGGTTTTATGCTTTGGAATGGCTTATGGTGGAGCAATCGTTCTTGGAAAATATATGGGAGCGGGTAATCTTGAGCTTGCAGAAAGAAATGCCGCCCGTCTTGCAAAGGTTACGATTATATCCGGTGTTCTTGGGGCTGTTTTAATGCTCTGTCTTTATCCGATTCTTCCTTTTATTGCAGAACTGAACGAAACAGCGGCTCATTACAGAAGCATTCTTTTATTCATCAATTCTTATTCAATAATCGGGGCAGCGGTAAATACAGTTTATATCTGCGGTATTTTCCGTTCCGGCGGGGATTCACGCTTTGGTTTTGTTGCCGACTGCATCGATATGTGGCTTGTTTCTGTTCCGCTTGGACTTATTGCAGCCTTTGTATTAAAGCTTCCGCCCCTGTGGGTTTATTTTATCTTATATCTTGATGAATTCGAAAAGATTCCTTTTGTCATAAGACATTACCGCAAAAAAGGCTGGCTTAAAAACATCACAAGGGACATGTGGCAGGATTAATCCTTCTGCACGGATTTCTTTGTTCTCTTATTTATGATGAGCACTACTGTAAGAGACAGAAGATTTGAAAGAACAATTCGTGCAATCTGCATTTCGTCAGTTCCGCTTTCTGTGATGACGTGCAGTGTGTTTCCGATAAAGTTATTGAAAAAGTGTTCACAGATTCCGGCCCAGAGAACTCCTGTCATAGAAACACAGGTTCCCCATTCGAGCGCAAGAATTCCTGCAAGAACAATATAACCGATGGCCATAACAGCCGCAGTAGGAATATTCATAGTGCCGTTTCTGACTTCCAGGGCTACCGTTACAAGATGCCAGGTTCCAAAAAGCAGAGCCTGAATAAAATTGGCTTTTTTAAATCCGAATGGTCCTTTTGCAATATGGAGGAAAAATCCGCGGAATAAGCCTTCTTCTGCAACTACGTTTATTATGTTTCCCGCGATGCAGATTAAAAGTGCAGAAAGAGAAAGCTCAACAGAATTGGTTGCACCACTTAAGGCAAAGTTTGTAACGTAAAAGCCAAGGCTTACGGTTTTTCCCTGGCAAAGCAGGATGATTATTTCTACAAGATAAGAGACTGCAAATGTCACGATACCAAGACCGAATCCAAAAAGTGCATAAAGCAGGTTTTTCTTTATGTTGGAAAAATCAAAACCGATTTCTGCAAAGCCCGAATTATAAATCCTTAAAATGCCTGCTAAAAAGATGATGCAGAAGATTTTACAGATTACGTTGTCTGCAATAAAAGTCTGGTCTGTTTGAATAAAAAAGAATTCAATATATTTGATTATTGAACAGATGATGTAGCTGATTAAGATAACAGCGATTGTTTTTTTCTTTGTAAGATTTGTCATGTTTTGCTCCTTTAGATTCTATTTATTTGCTTCTATTTGTTTTAATAATCCCGAAATCTGTCTGCTCAAATCTGATTTTTTTATCTGAGTGACAGTGCTCGAAAGCCTTACCCCTTCCAAAAACCAGACGATATGCTGTGCCAGGTATTTTGAATCGACATTCAGTTCACCATTTTTGTTTCCTTCGTCCAGAATTTTTTTGATGGTTGAGACAGCCTCTGAAAAACGTTTGTTCATAATTTCGGGAGGAAGCTCATCCTTTATGGAAAAAAGATATTCGTAGTTTGCGGTTATCATGTTGTTTTCGGGATTAAGAATTTCGTCCATCTGGGACTGAAGAAATAATCTGATTTTAGTTTTTGCCGGAAGCTTTTTATCCGTGAGTATGGAATCATCTCTCTGCGGCTGATTTATTAAAGTTTCGTAAATCTCTCGTACGGACTTAAAATAGAGATAGATTCCGCCCTTACTGATTTTTGATTCCTGTATGATGTCTGTCATGGAAACGTTTTTATATCCCTTTTTCTGAAAAACCCTTAAAGCAGCCTCAAGGATGATTCCCCTTTTTTCTTCGGATTTTTTATATGCCATGCCTGCTCCTTTTGTGTGATTTATGAGAACACTCTCATTATTTAACATTTAAAAGTATATTTGTCAAGAGAATTATGAGAAGGGTCTCAGATTTCTTAGTACAAATTCTGGTTTTGTGAAAAACGGAAACTTTATGCAGTATAAGCTTTAGACTGTGAATCCAGTATTTTTATATAATATCAACTGTCTTTGGCGGGTATGGTCTTCACGTTCAGTACCTCGTAATCAAGCCTCGAAATATCAGTTTATTTCTGCTATAATTAAAGTATTATAGACGTTTACGAAAAAAGTCCGGATTGTTAAAATAAAAAAGGAGAATTTAAAAAATGGAATTCAGAAAAATTTTTGACACAATCCCCGAACAGTTTGATAAATTTCGCCCACGCTACAGTCAGGAGCTTTTTGACAGTCTGATTGATTATGCAAAAATAGGGCGCGGGAAAAAAGTGCTTGAGCTTGGACCGGGAACAGGGCAGGCAACTGAACCGATTTTAAACACCGGTTGCGACTACAATGCAATTGAACTTGGTGAACATCTTTATGCTAAAATGAAGGAAAAATATAGCGATCGCCAAAACTTTAATATCGTGAATGATGACTTTATTACACATGATTTTTCGGATATGCTCTGTGCGGGAGAAAAGAATCCTGCAGGACACAAGTTTGACCTCATCTATTCTGCTGCAACAATTCAGTGGATTCCGGAAGACATCGCCTTTTCAAAAACCTTTGAGCTTCTGGCTCCCGGCGGAACCCTTGCAATGCTGCTCACAAAATCTGAATACAAAAGCACAAATCCGGCCCTTCACGATGATATCCAGAAAATCTATGACAACTACTTTAAGCCGGAGACCCCATATACGCATGGCTCATTTCATTATCAGAACGCCACAAATTACGGTTATGTAGATTTTGAAGAACGGGACTTTTACGGCAAACGCGAAATGACTTCCGACGAATACGTTGCCTTTAGCGGTACCCACTGCGACCACATGGTAATTGCCGAGCCTTATAAGACAAAGTTTTTTGAAGGCCTTAGAAATGCTGTTTTAGCACACGGTAACAAAATCATCTTTAATGACACTTATGTCATGTATCTGGCAAAAAAGCCGGAAGCCTGAAAAGGAGATAATGAGAACACTTGTAAGGATGGTTGAAATTGAAGGAAACAAAGATTATTGCAAAAGACAGCACATATCAGAAGTTTGAGGTTCTAAAAACAAACAGAAACAAACGGTATAAATACAATGAGTTTCTGGTAGAAGGAGTGCGCAGCTTGAAGGAGGCTGTTACCAACAAATGGAACATCAAATCTTTTATAT
>JAEESN010000031.1 GCA_016286365.1 Treponema sp. | reverse complement strand
GTTATGACATATTTCTACAATATGCTACAATCATTTCTGACTGTTATTGTCAATTGTTTCCTTCCCTGATTTGTCAAAGAGCTTTTTTTCTTCTAAAGAATCAGAAGCTTTTAATAAGACCCGTCGTATACTGAAGCGACGGTGAATAAGAATATATACCCTAAATCAAAAAGTGTCAACATAAATTTTGAGATTTTTGTAAATTTTTTAAAGAAAAATTGCTAAATTATTCGTCGTCTTTTAAAGGTTTTAATTGGGCTTTGTATAAGTCGATTGTCTGACCAAAAAGATTTTCGACTGCTTCTTTTGCTGAATCATAATTATCTTTAACGGTTACCTTGATTACATGGAAATCTGAACCATCAAGATAATAATCAAAATCACCAACGTAGATATATTTTTTGCCCTGCGGGATATCTGCTTCGAAAGTAAAAGGAAGATAAACAAAAAAATCTTTACTGCCAAAGAAACGCCACTTTACGGGACTTCTGGACCTGAGTTTTGTTTTATCTTCGATTTTTTTTTTAGATAAAAAATGATCACCTTCGTTACATAGATAAAGCCTGTCATCTCTATAACGAATCCAGTCTGTCTGTACAGGTGGCTCTACTCCTTTAGGGAGGCGTTGATTGAATTTATAATTATAATTGTATACTTCATAATTATCTGGAACAGAAAAATCTGTGACTCCCCATGACTTGGCATAAAACTCTAAGTTATCTTTTGGAATGTGGACATCAAACTTACCAACCATAACAATCTCTTTAGATTTTAATTTTGGCAATTTTGTATCTGCACAGAGAAAGATTGAGGTGAATAAAATTATTAATAATAGAATAAATCGTTTTAATTGCAACATGCAAATGGTGGAACATGATTATTTTTCTTATAATCTTCCAATACCTCACTGGCTTTGTCTAAGTATTCTTTTTCTTTTTTGGCATATTCATAAAAAATATCATACCAGGGTGTACCGCCATAGCATTCTGCAAAATTCTGATTTAATTTTTTTAAACTTTTATACCAATTATAAACATCAGTATATACATACCCGTAATGTTCCTTTTGTTCTACAAGACGACGGTTTATATCTTCTTCGGCTTTTTCCGGTCTTCTGTCTGTCAACTCAAGACCAATATTTCCTTTTGTAAAACGGGCATCTGCTAGGCGCTTCCAGTATGGCCATATGCTTGTATTAGCTGGATCCGTAACATCAATTTTATCATACATATCACTTGTAAATAAACTTAAAAGAAATATACTATCATCATCGAAAAAATAAAGGCCGGGCTTTTTAGGAGCCTCAACAACATAATACTGCTGGTTTGGTTTTAATTCAAAATCCCAGCCTATCCACATAACTCCATCTTCGTAACCTCCCTTTGCTTTAGTTACCATATACTTTGCACCCGGTTTACATGGTTTAAATATAATAACTTCATCAGATCCATAATGAAAACTCTGCTCATCTGCTTCCATCTTAGGATTAATCTGCTTAAATGTTACATTACCTGCTTCATAATGGCGCATTCTTATACAGATTACACAACTGTTTTCGGGGGTCATATTTTCATCATACTGGCCAACGTAAGAACCGGTTTTCTTGCTTTCGATTTTTGTTAATTCTTTGTTTGATGAACATGCAGAAAAGAAAAGGGATGTAAGGACAATTCCCGCGAGGGTAAGACACAATTTTTTCATTAAAAAACTCCCAGAGATTACTTTTTTTCTCTAATTTTTTTTCTTTATTACTTTTTTACATACGTAAAAAACAGGCTCAAGCCCTACAAAAATTATATATATATATATATATATCGTCAACAAAAATTTTTATAGCTTTATTAAACCCTTTTTATCGCAATGAGTGTAATATCATCAGCCTGCTTATCTTCGAGGACATACGCGTATTTTGTTACGTTAGGATCGGCCATCTGCTTCTGGCGTTCAATCTCTTCTGCAGAAAGATTTTCGTCCATAGGGGCAGGAACAGGCATACAGTATTTTGAATAAAGAGTAAAATGCTTTTGTAAGAAATCATCAACAATTTTGTCGACTTCTATTTCGTCGCTCACCCTTACATCAGGAGTCTTAATCATACGGAATACGCGTTCTACAGCCGCAAGAGCTACGATAGTTTCGTCGATTGTTCCCTTACATCCGGTAAAATCAAATTCGAGTAATTCAGACGGATTAGGATTATCCTGTTTTGTTAAGACAAACTTCTGCCTCTTAAGAACTGCCTGGATAACTTCGCCTACTCGCTTTTCTCCAAACTGCTCTTTTATATCGAGTACCTGTGAAACTTTTTCTTCCTTACCGGTTGCCTTATTTACTCGTGTCTCTTCCTTAACAGTCTGCTTTACTTCGAAGTTTCTGTCGCGCACAAGTCGCTCTGCTTCGTCAATACCGTCAGTATAAAGATAGAGTATATCACCGTGGTTCAGGGTAAGCTTTTCGACCTTATAGCCTCCGGCTGTCATCTCTACAAGGTCCGTAGAAACTCCACCGGCCGTCGGCGTATTCGAAAGTACTACCTCGCGGATTGTTTTTGTGGCTCCGTCTAAAATGTGAATTTTGTTATCTCCGGCGTTACAGATAAAGAGTTCTCCCGTCTCTTTGTTATAAAGACTGATATTAATCGTACTGAACTTTCCTCTTGTGCCAAGCTCAAAAATAAAGTCGTTTACTGCCGAAACAAATTTCTTTAAGTTGATTCCGTTTTTAGCATAATTCCAGTTATTAAAATAATAGAAGTCTTTGAACTTGGTTGCTACAACAGAAACTAAGAGAGCAGCAGGTACACCGTGTCCCGAAATATCACACTTGATGAAAACATACCAGTGGTCGTCGAGCTTACGGTAATCAAAATAGTCACCTGAAACGGCAGAGTCTCCCTTATAGAAGGCAAAGAGATCAAGCTTTTCTTCATTGTATTTTACTATAGGAAGCTTTCGACCGCCCTCACCGTCTGCAAGAGGGATAAAGCGCTCCTGAACAGCCTTACCGTCGAGCTGGAGGAATTCTTCGTATGCCGCAAGTCCTGCAGATAAAGTCATCTTATTTACTACATCACCAAGGCGTCCTATTTCGTCCTTAGATTTAATATCGATGTGTTCTTTTTCGAGCCTCTGTCTTTCGCGTACAGATTTAGTCATAAGAGTTCCAACTTTTTCAAGGTGGCTTTCAAGTTTTTTAATCGGTTTTACGATGAGACTTGCCAAAAGCCATGCACCAAGAGAACCAAGAACAAGTGCTGCCAGAGCGGCAAGGGCTGCAGAAACAATAACATCGCTGATTTCGTCATGAAGTTCATCTACAAGAGACTGGATTGAAACTTCCATGAGGATTACACCGTGAACATAATTGCTCGAAGTTCCAGCGCGGTACATTACAGGTTTATAGAAGATATAATCAATGTTGTCTGAACTTAAAATATCATAATTGAATACCGGATATGAGTTACTGTTTTCCTGTGCAATCTGTGAAAGGTTTGTATTGAGTTCATTTCTTAATCTTGTTGTTAATGAACTTAATTCTGTTCTTCTTCTTACACTTTCGCTGTCTTCGCGTCCTGCAAGGTTTGTAATTTCGGCTGAATACTTTGCAATCTCCTGGGAAACTGTCTGAACCTTTGTTGCAGTCTGTTCGTTGAGCCCCGTAAATTTATTTATGATGCTTAAAATCTTTTCGTCTGTTGCATAAGTCTGTCCGGCTATGATTCCGTTTTGTCCGTAACCCTGAACCTTCATCTGGATATCAGGATCGTTTGTTGCCCACACATAAGCAAGATTATTCGAAGCAGGTAAATCTTCAAGGCCGGATACAGGGTCGCCGAGAATTGTTACATATTTTGCTTCTGCCATTGCTTCTTTCTGTGCCGGGAGAGCACCAATTTCAAGATCGTTTTCTGTAGGAAGGAAGTTCTTTACACCCGTAGACAAGCTTTCCATAAGAACTTCTATTCGGTTCTGAAGGGCGTCTGTCATTGTCTTTTCCTGAGTCTGAACCATGTTTACACCGTTCTGGATTGTAACAAAGAGAGTTACAAAAATTACTAAGACGATTGTAAATCCTACAAGCTTGGCCCTTAGGCTTCTTCCCTTTGTGATGTTTTTGTTTGAAGATTTTTTGAGTAATGGCATAATATCTCCTGATATGAGCGAATTGATTTCCCTGAAAATCAACGAGTTTTCTTTCTTTCCCTTTAAGAGGACAAATATAAGTCCAAGAATAATCACGAGTGCAAGAATGATTAAAAGCATAATCAGAATTACACTGATGACGATTGTAAATTTATAATTTCGTTCTAAGAATCTGTACTTAGGTTTATATTCATACTGAGCTTCGATTTTAACTGTACCATTTTTAGAAACATAAAGAAGGCTCTGGCTAAAGAATAATCCTCTGTCTGAATGTAAAAGTCCTACGCGGTAAGAGCCTTCGTCGAGTTCAGTTCCAATTTTTACATTTGTGATTGAGCCGTCTTCCCTTACCCTGAAGTCTCCCCTATCTAAAGAAAGTTCAAGGTCGTAAGGAGCCTCTCCGTCACGGTCTATATAAATATTTGTGATTGTTCCTTCGTAAGTAAAGCCGCCGCCGTTTATGACAAGTTCAATTTCACCTATATCATTTGTCTTCTGGTAAGCTGATTCAATAAATGTCTGAGGTGCATATTTATTTAAGATGATGAGGATGCTTGTGCTTTCTCCAACGTTTCCAACTTCGTCGATTGCGGCTACGCTGAATTTATAGACACCGTTTTCCTTATTGTTAAACATCTTACTTTCTGATGATGGAGTTACAATCACAGATCGGAATGATTTTTGTTTTTCTAAATCTTCCTGATACTTTTCGCGAAGCTCATTCATTTCTTCCTGGGCTTTTTCGCTTTCTTCTGTGATTGAGTGAGTTTTATTAACTGTATACTTTTTAGGAATGCTTCCAAGATATTCAAGTTCATAATTGTAGCCTGCAATATCAGTATCTTCGGGAGCCTGCCATTCAACTTTAAATGTGTTTTCCGTATTAAAGCCATATTCATCAACAGGGAGCTCTGTAATAGAAGGAGTTTGCGGAGGTGTTATATCGTGGATATAAGTGATGCTCTGAGTCTTAGACCAGTTACCCGCATTATCGCAGATTTTTACATTGAGGATATATCTTCCGTCTTCTTCGGCTTCAAGTTCCAGCGTTCTCTGCTTAGGCTCATAAGAAGAAGTCTCTTCGGGTTCTGCCTCGTTATCCATTCCCCAGGTATATGAATATCCTTTTATACCCGATGAATCGCTTGGGAATGTAATCTGGATTTTAACATCCTTTTCTCTGCCCCTTCTTCCGGCTTTATAGGAAACCGGGATGAGGGTCGGAGGATTAACAAAAGCATCCGGCAGAGTTGCCATAATAAAGTTTGAATCTTTTGTAGTCCTCTGTGAAATGATTCCAAGTTCTTTTTTGATGACTTTATTTTTTTTATCCTGCTCAGAATTCAAGCCCCGTAAATCAGGAATAAAAAGAGGAGTTGAAAACATATTGCTGTTAGTGTTTTCTATCTGTAATACTTCTTCCCAGTCTTCACCCGCTTTTTCTGCAAGATAGACTGCCTCTGTTCCGTTTCGCGTGTCAAACCAGGTGAGGAAAAGATTTTCATTATAAGAAAAGAATTTTGCACGGCTCGCATTTCCCCTCTCGGTTATCTTTCTTGAAGTCCTGTTCTGAATACCGCTTGTCGTGATTTCTGCAAGCCAGAGTTCAGAGCTTACTGTTTCTGTTCTTTCCCATACAAGATAGATTTTCCCCTGGAACTTAAAGATATCCGGTCTCTGGTTCTGGTACGCTGCAAAGTTATGTATATCGCTTTCGGGAAGTGAGTTCTGGTCTGTCAATAAAACAGGAGTTGACCAAGAGGAGCCGTCCCTTGTAGAAGTAACAAAAAGCTGATAAGACATTCGGTTTAAAACAGTAGACGAATACTGCGCCTGGAAAACAACCAGATCTGAGCTTCCGTTAGGAATTAAAACAGGAAGGAATGGATTTTTATACTGTGCACCAGGATTAAAGCGCCTGAAGCCCGTCCACGAAATTCCGTCTTTTGTGTCTGCAGAGAAAAGCTGGAATAAATCGTCCTGGATAACCGAAGTAAAAAGCCTTACGTTTCCGTTCGAGGTAACAAAAAGACGGGGAGCAATCATGCTGGCAGAAGAAGGAACTACAACTTGCGAGAAGGTTTCGAATTTATCCTGCGATGTAAAAACTTCTATTCCGGAAAGCCCCGACGAAACTGCAACAATCACGTGGTTTTTGGAAGTTGCAGCGGCAGAATAAATATCAGGTACTTCGCCTGAATAATCGAACGGACCTGCAAAGCGTTTTTTGTCGGTGTATTCTGTTACAGAATTATATATTCGGCACGAAAGCCAGATTTTGTTTTCTTTTGTATCAACTTCTTCGTAGAAGACGTAACCTGCATCATCAGTTTCGACTGTACGAGGGAAGCGCGCATCGCCCGAAGAAAGGCTGCGGGTTTCTTCCCAGAAGAAGTCGGTTTTGGCAAAGAGGCGGGCAGGGAAGAAACTTAAAACGAGGAAAAGTAATAAAAGTTTTGACGGCACATTTCGTTTTTCCATTTTACAACCTTGCATCTATTTTTTTCTTTAAGTCGGCAACAGACTTAACCCTGATGTTATCGGGATTGTTCTTTAAAATCCTGAGCACAATGAGGTTTGCTTCATC
>JAEESN010000022.1 GCA_016286365.1 Treponema sp. | reverse complement strand
CAGCATGAGCTTGATATTCCATATCCATTTGCTCTTGTTAGCCCTGGTGAAAAATCGGACGAAGCGATTACAATCATTCCGGCATTCTGGTTTATGTACGACATGTTTGCAATCACACGCAATAAAAACAAATTTGCAAAACGCGATAAACGTAAGACAAAAATTCAGAATATAGAATTTGATCCTATGGCTCCGGATACAATGCAGGAAATCATGGCAGCTATGGAGAGACTCATCAGCCTTACTGCAGTTTATCTTAAGGAACCAAAAAAGCTTCAGGAAGCAAAGGATTACCTCCATCAGAATCCGGATGCAGATTTCACTTTATTCGACGAAACATGCCAGAAGAAATTTGGTGCCGTTATTGCAAAGCCGGTTAAAGCTTACAAGATGTACAGAAAAATCGTAAAATACTTTGCAACACGCGAACTCATGGATTACTGTAAGGCTCAGAATAAAAAGAACCTTACACTCGATATGATTAATTCAATCAGAAAGGAAACTCTGTACACTGAATGGGAAAATGCCGGCGGACAGATTATTCCTTCCGATAAAATCAAAGAACTCTTTAACCTTATTAAAGGAAGAAATATTACAGACTGGAAAGAAGTTCACGCGTTCTACGACAAGTGCAACGAAGAATATCCTAAGTGGAAGGTGCGCTATTCCCTCTATCTTTTAGAGCAGCTTTATTCACGCCCTGTAGAAGAGTTCACCGAAATGCTTTATCAGGATATCATCAGCGATGTTACTGTTGTAGCAAACGATATCTACAATGCTTCTGTTGAATCACGCGAAAAAGATTACACTGATTACTACAGAAACATGGTATACAGAAATAAAAAAGAAATGGAAACTGTAATCGGACCTTTGAGCGACAACTCATTCTTAAAAGACCTTAAGGTTACAACTGCAGAATTTGTTTCGGAAATCAAACTTATCTTCAGTGAGCTTGTAAAATAAAAAAATGAAATTAGCCGGAAAGTATAGACCATATAAAGCAGTCTCTCTGGAAAACCGGACCTGGCCTTCTAAAAAAATAGAAAAGGCTCCGGTGTGGTGTTCCGTTGATTTGAGGGATGGAAACCAGGCGCTTGAAATACCTATGGGCATTGAACAGAAGCTTGAGTATTTTAAGATGCTTGTAAAGACAGGTTTTAAACAGATTGAGGTCGGCTTTCCTTCTTCGTCAGATACCGAGTATGAATTTGTGCGAAGACTTATAGAAGATAATCTTATTCCTGATGATGTTACGATTCAGGTTTTGTGTCCTTTCCGAAAAGAGTTTATAGAAAAAACTGTCCAGTCGATTAAGGGTGCAAAAAATGTAATCTTCCATGCCTATACTGCAATTTCTCCGGCTCACAGAAAATACAATTTTAATAAGTCCGAAGACGAGATGTTCGACTTTATTAAAGAAGGCGTTCATCTTGTAAAGGATGCTGTTTCTTCCCTTAAAAACGTAAACCTCACTTTTGAATTTTCACCCGAGTGTTTTTCGCAGACCGAGCCTGATTACTCTGTAAAAATATGCGACATGGTTATTAAAGAGTGGGGAAAAGATAGAAACAAGGTGATTATCAATCTTCCGGTTACCGTGGAAAGCTCAATGCCAAATCAGTTTGCGGATTTAGTAGAATATTTTTCGAGCCGACTTGTGGCGCGGTCGGAATGCGTGCTTTCTTTGCATAACCATAATGATCGCGGGGAAGGTGTTGCTGACTGCGAGATGGGACTTTTAGCCGGAGCTGAGCGTGTAGAAGGCTGTCTTTTTGGAAACGGAGAGCGAACCGGAAACCTGGATATTGTAAACGTTGCATTGAACATGTATACCCAGGGGATAGACCCCGGTCTTGATTTTTCAAACCTCATGGAGCTTTCCGAAAACTTTACGCGCCTTACCGGAATGGAACTTTCGGGACGTCTTCCTTATGCAGGAGAGCTTGCATTTACATCATTCAGCGGAAGCCATCAGGATGCAATAAACAAGGCTCTTAAGCTCAGAAAAGATAAGGATGTCTGGGACGTTCCATACTTAATCATAGACCCTCACGATATTGGCCGCGAATACCAGGGAATTATTCGAATCAACAGTCAGAGCGGAAAGGGTGGAGCAGCATATATCCTCGAACACGAATTTGGAATCATACCTCCAAAAGCAATGCTTCCTGTTATCGGGCGCGAAGTCAAGGCAAGGGCAGACGAACTTCAGAAAGAACTTTCTCCCGAAGATGTTTACAATGTTTTTTCAGAAAAATGGCTCAATACAAAATATCCTCTTAATGTATTCGAGATTACAGAAAAGCATATCGAAGGGGAACGCGGTGGCTCTGGCGAAGAACACGTTGCAGCAACAGCAACAATCGAATATCTTGGAAAGCGCTATGTAATCACTGCAAGCGGAAACGGTCCTCTTGATGCCTTTGTAGCAGTCATGAAGCGTACATCGGCTCCTCTTTTCAACATCACAAGCTTCCACGAACATTCTATTGGTACAGGTTCAAATACTCACGCTATGGCTTATGTTCAGCTTACTTTCGAAGACGGAACAACAAAATGGGGCGTAGGTAAGAGCTCCAACGTTGGTCGTGCCGGTATTGCAGCCGTAGTAAGCGCAATCAACTTTGAAGAATAAATAATCCTCCCCGGCCATATACACGGAGCCTGCCAGATTCTGTTAAATCATGCTAAAAATTCTGTTATTTTCGTATAAAAAATTTGCTTTATTGCCAAAAATCATAGATAATTTAAAGACAGTCTTAACAGACACACAAGGCATTATTTTTTTACAAAATCGTCTTTTATTAAATTGAATTCAAAAATTAGTTTAATCGTTTGGAAGAGAATAAGTATTTTTATTTGAGAGGAAATATTTATGGCGAGAGAACTGGACCGTTTTGAAAAAAATCCAAGAAAAAACATGAAATTAAAGACAAAGCTTCTTGCAATGATGGTAGGAGCGAGTGTCCTTGGAATTGTAATCAGTATTTATGTTGCCCTTAAAGTATTTGATAATGGTCTTATTTCCAATGCAAAGGAAGAAGTAGACAGTGTTGCACGTGGTGTTTCTTACATTCTTACAGACTGGCACGATAATCTTGAACGTTACGGTGATATGCTTTCCGTTCAGCCGGACGAAATAGATGTTTTTGTACAGGACATCCCGATGAATAAGCAGACGGATGACTATCTTACGAAGGTTGCAGAACGTGCGGGGCTTGATTTAATTGCATACATAGATCCTGCGGGAAGGGTTTTGGGAGGTTATGCAATTGATACGACTGAACGCCAGCATCACGAGATTGTAACTACAGCCCTCAAGGGAAAAATGACTTATGCATATTCTGAATTCGGTGAGCTTGATTATGCTCTGCTTGCGGCTGTTCCTGTAATTAAGGATGGAAAGGTAATCGGCTGTATTGTTACAGGATATGAACTTGCAGACGACGGCAGTGATGCATATACAACCGTCGTTCATGATAATTACAATGTTGAATGTACTGTATTCAAGGGGAAAGTCCGTGCGGCCACAACATTGGGAGCAAATCTTGTAGGAACAGAGCTTGCAAACGAAGCAATTGTAGAACAGGTTTTAGGAAACGGAAATCCTTACTCAGGACCAAACACAATCAATAAGATTGAGTACTATTCGAACTATGTTCCTTTAGTCTGCGAAAACGGCGACATAACAGGTATGGTCTTTGTCGCTAAATCTATGCAGGTGATTGAATCTGTAAAATACAGAACTATGTCTTATGTTATTCCTCTTGGTGCAATTTTAGTTATTGTTCTTGCCCTCTGCGGCTTTACTTTTGTCCGCTGGATTATGAGGAGAATCAACAACGTAACTGTTTTCCTTGCTGATCTTGCAAGCGGCGAAGCTGATTTAACAAAACGCTGTGCACTTTATGTAAGGGACGAAATCGGAGCCCTCATCATCAACTTTGACTTATTTATGGATAAGCTTCACGGAATAGTCAAGACGCTTAAGGAATCTAAGATTGAGCTTGGCCAGAGCGGAGAAAAGCTTTCTGCCAGCACAGAAGATACTGCAAGTTCCATCACGGAAATTATTGCAAACATCGACAGTATTCATAACAGCATTACCGATCAGGGAAAGAGCGTTACCGAAACAAATGAATCGGTTCAGAATATTACGGCTGGAATTACAGATCTTGATAAATTGATTGAAGAGCAGTCATCGAGTGTAACACAGGCTTCTGCCGCCGTTGAACAGATGATAGGAAACATCAATTCGGTTGTTTCTTCGGTAGAAAAGATGTCTTCTGCATTCAAAACCCTCGAAGAAAATGCGGAAAACGGATTTTCTAAACAGAAAGACGTTAACGAAAGAATCCGCATAATCGAAGAACAGTCTAAGATGCTTAAGGAAGCAAACCTTGCTATTTCTGCAATTGCAGCTCAGACAAACCTTCTTGCCATGAATGCGGCAATCGAAGCAGCTCATGCGGGGGAACTTGGTAAGGGATTTGCGGTAGTAGCTGATGAAATTCGTAAGCTTTCGGAAACCTCTTCTGAACAGTCTAAGAAGATTGGTGAACAGCTCAAAAAGATTATGACTTCTATTACAGATGTTGCAGCTTCTTCCGGCGAAGCAAGTATTGCGCTTAATGAGGTTGCAAGTCATATTAAGACAACGGATGAATTCGTAATTCAGATTCACGATGCTATGGAAGAGCAGAACGAAGGTTCAAAGCAGATTCTCGAAGCTCTCCGTCACATGAATTCGTCTACAAGCGAAGTAAAGACTTCTTCCCGCAATATGTCCGAAATCAATACTAAGATTGTAAGCGATATGAAATCCCTCTTTGATTCAACTCAGCAGATGAACGAAAGCATGATAGAGATGGCTGTCGGCGCCGGTAAGATTAATGATACAGGAACTACGCTGAATGAGATTTCTTCTCAGGTTAAGTCATTCATCCAGAAGATTGGAAATGAGGTAGACCTCTTTAAAGTTTAAGCTTTACAACAGCAGAAAGGCTTCCGGCATCCGGGGAATTATTCCGGCTTTCCGGGAGTCTTTTTTTTTTGTCTAAAACAATTTTTTTACGGCATCCATGTATTTATTTCCGCGGTCAAATTCGTTACTGAACATACCAAAAGAAGTGGCTCCCGGAGAAAATACAACAACCTCATCATCTTTTGTTTCTGATAATTTTTCTTTAAGGCTTGTCAGCATTTTGTCCAGGCTGTCGAATGGTCCTTTAAAACTGATTTTTTCTTTTTCGAGTTCCGGAGTGATTTTGTCTGTAGCGCTTCCCTGTAAGAAATAAATATCTTTTACCGGGATTACTCCGTTTTCATTCAAAGCGTTTAATTCACCCTTCTGGCAGAGGACGTCTTTAAGTGGTGTTAATTCAAGTCCCTTGTCCGTGCCGCCTGTTAAAAGAATAACTGATTTTCCAAACGACTGCGATGCTGCACTTGCGGCTTCTGGAACAGTGGCACATGAATCGTTATAGAATTTAATTTCTTTTCCGCTTTTGTTTTTAAAACTGTGGAAGTACTGAAGGCGGTGATCAATTCCTGTCCAGCTTTTACAGATTTCCCTTGTTCTTTTTGCATCAACTCCCATAAGGTATAAAACAAGTGCTGCATTTAAGACATTGATTTTCATGTGTTCGCCGGGAACAGAAAGTCCGTCTAAAATAACTTCGGGTTCTGTCATTCCGCCGAGTAATACTTTTCCACAGAATGTTCCGTCAGCCTTATTTTCCTGCCATACACCGTAGATTTTTTTATCCTGTGTGATGGCTGCGCTTGTGTTTTCAAGTGGCTGTCTTCCGTATCTTAAAACTGTTGCCTTTGACTCATCTGCAAAAAGGTTTCCCCATGTTGTAGCGCCTGGGTGAAGGGATTTATCGGGGCCTGTTCCAAGTTCATCGTCTTCTGCATCAAAAATGGAATAGTCGCCTTTGGTCTGGTCTTTATAGATAAGGCGCTTGTCTTTTACATAGTCTTCCATATTGCCGTACCAGTTCTGGTGGTCGGGAACTATTTTTGTGATGATGGAAATGTGAGGTCTTAAAACACCCCTTCCACGTAAATCCGAAAGCTGCCACGAAGAAAATTCAATTACAACAGGTGTATCCTGATTTACCTCGTCTATAAAAGTGAGAGGGCTTACTGTGATGTTTCCGCCGAGAAAGGCTGTAAAACCTGCTTTATTCAATCCGTAGTAAATTGCGCTTACTGTAGAACTTTTTCCCTTGCTTCCTGTTACCGCGATAATAGGGCAGTCTGTAAAGCGCAGGAAAATACTCAAATCAGTTTCGATTGCTTTTGCGGCTGCCAGATATTTATTTCCTTCGTATTTTACGCCTGGATTTTTAATTACGCAGTCGGCATTTTCAAAATCTTCGATGCGGTGTTCACCAAGGCGGTAAGTAAGGCGTGAAGTATCTAAAGTTGAATCACTGGAAAGTCGGTCAATTGTCGGCTTTAACTGTTCTTCGGTTTTCATATCCGTTACAAGAACGTGGGCACCCTTATTAAGGAAAAATCGAACGGCTGCTTCTCCGCCTCCGTTTAATCCAAGTCCCATAATTGTTACGTGTTTTCCTTTTATATCAGAAATTGAAGAAAAGGCGCATTTAGCTGGATATGAATGAAATTCCATAAAAATACTCCGGATAAAAAAGTAAAAAAAAACCTCCCTGCAAAACAAGGAGGCTAATCTGCCGGGAACCAGAATCGAACTGGCACGTCGGTTGCCCGACACAGGATTTTAAGTCCTGGGCGTCTACCAATTCCGCCATCCCGGCGACTTCCTATAATATATCTAAAATAAGGATTTTTTACAAGTGGGGTAATTTACAAATATTCATAATTTGAAGTAGAATATCGCATTATGTTGAGTCTTATTGTATTAAAACAGCTTGTCATCATGCTCGTGATTGCACTGTGTGGTTTTACTTTTGCAAAGGTATTTAAGGTTACAGAAGGGGAGCAGAAGTTTTTAAGCAAGCTCCTTCTTTATTTTATCAATCCGTTTTTAGTTTTTAATTCCTTTGTTACCACTGCATTCAGTGTGGAAAAATTGAAGAACATGGGAATTGTTGCCGTAGTTTCTTTAATCATCCACTTTTTTATGATTGGGCTTGCCTTTGTTACGATAAGAAAAAACAGCGAAAATCAGGAAGAAGAGGATTACAACATCATCGACCGCCTTACAGTCATCTTTACAAACTGCGGGTTCGTAGGAATCCCTCTTATCAGCAGTGTTTTTGGTGCAGAAGGCGTTCTTTATCTGATTGGCTTTTTAGTATGCTTTAATATTCTTTTGTGGACCTTCGGCTATAAGCAGATGAGCGGTAAAATGAACATCAAAAAGATAATCACAAATCCAAACATAATTGCCGTATTCTTAGGTCTTTTCTTTTACTGCACACAGATTAAACTTCCCGAAGTAATTTTTAAACCTATGAATCTTATAGCCGAGATGAACTC
The DNA here is from genome assembly GCA_016286365.1 of Treponema sp. Classification (GTDB taxonomy): domain Bacteria; phylum Spirochaetota; class Spirochaetia; order Treponematales; family Treponemataceae; genus Treponema_D. Next base: position 24,444 of record JAEESN010000022.1, on the reverse strand, counting down.
TCCGCTTGCGATGATTTTAATCGGTATTCTTTTTGCAAGCTTTAAGTTCGATAAGAAATTCCTCTTCCGTATTATTCGAACCTGTTTCTTACGCCTTATTGGAAGTGCAATTCTTTCTTTCTGTGTTATCTTTGTTTTTTATAAAATCCTTCTTGCAGTAAACTTTCAGACACCGGAGTCGGAGCTCCACATGATGCTCTTTGTTCCATTTATCTGCTCCATGTGTCCATCTGCTACAAGCGTTCCAAGTCTTTCCTGCCTCTTCGAAAAGGATGCAAAATATTCAAGCCTTTTAGTCTGCCTTACGACAATGCTCTGCGTTCTCACTATTCCGGCTCTTTTAGCACTTGCAGAACTGATTATTAAATAAACTATTTATTGAATAGTTTTACTTCCTTATTGTGCTTTAAGTAATAAAGGCTGCAGCTTATTTTTTCTTCGCCAACATCAAGAAGTTTAGAAGCTGCCGTCTTATAGCATGCCTGCTGAGGTTCATAAATTTCGGGCTTTATTTCTGTGTCCGATTTATAATCCACGATTGTATAAGTTGAATCAGGATTTTCGAAAATTAAGTCTATGGAACCTGTAAAGATTGAGCCGTCTAAGAACATGCGGAATGCGTATTCAGCCTTGTAAAATCTTCCTGCCGCCTTTGCCTCTTCAAAACGTTTTCCAATCTCGGAAGCCTTAAAATCTTCACACATCTTTTTACAGATTTCTTTCTGCTCTTCCTGTTCTTTTTCCTTAAGATCTTTGAACATTGCTGTGCGTACTTCATAATTTTCAGGAGTAATTCCATTTGCCTGAGCTTCGAGGTAGGCGTGAACCAGGGTTCCAAAATCTGCGGCGGTGAATTTTTCTGAATAAAGATAATCTTCGCTCTTTTCGAATTTTTCTCCGCTGTCTGAATCTTCTGCCGGCTGAGTCCTGTTTGTTTCAAGTGAGCTTGGAGTTTTTCTGTTCGAAGTGATTTCGGGAAGTTTAATCACAGCTTCTGTCTGATAGTTTTTATAAATTTCTTCGAGGGCATTTTTGTCTGATTCTTTTTTGTGACTGTAGGCTTCTTTTTTGGAAACAGGCGGGAATGAATAAAAATCAAAAGGAGCGCCGGGGGTGTAAACGGGTTCAGTCATGACAAGATTAAGATCATCAACTATAAGTGAATACCATGCATAGGCTAATCGTTCTATGAGATTAAAATCAGTTGTGCCTGGTTCCGGAGAAGTTGAATATTTTTTTGTTGACATTTTTTTATTGCTTGAGTCTAGTTTAACACTCCATGAGCCTGTTATATAAACTGAATCTATTGCACGGGTAACTGCAACGTAGATAAGGCGGCGGAATTCTGCAAGCTCTTTTTTTCTTTCTATTGTCTTATTTATGAGGTAAAAGAAATTTGAACTGCGGCCTTCGGTTATTAAAGAAGGACCTGTTTCTTCATCATAGAAAAAGGAGGTATCGTTTTCCCTCTTAGTGATGCCTGTAATCCCATAGATGAATACATGCTTAAACTGAAGCCCCTTACTCTTATGAATCGTCATGATGTTTACGCCGTCTGATTTTTCAAGCGGATAGCTTATATCCTTTACATCAAGATCCGTGTTGTCCCTGAATGATGTATTTTCGTTATCTTTGATTACTGCAAGCTGATCAATAAACCACGAAACACTTTTTCCCCTCTCATCACACTGGCGTCCAAGCTCAAAAAGAAGGTCAAATTGTTCGGAGAAAATCGAAGTGCTCAGGTTCTGGAGGGTCTCATAATAATAGCCCGAGTTTATCCAGAGCTCGGTGAGTGTTTTTGTAATCGGCTGACTCAAAACTTTATCTTTACCCGGGATTTCTTCTTTTGTAAAATCTGAAACCATGTTGATTACTGAATTAAAATCATATCCCTTAAACGGCGACGAAAGATAACCCGCATAGGCTTTTTTGTCGGATGGGTAAACGCAGAGACGGAGGTAATTATAGATATCGTTTACAGGCCCGTCTGCAAAAAGAGAAGAGTTTGAATCGATGATATACGGAATATTAAAATAGTTGAGCCATTTTATGAGTGTTCCTCTGTCGGTTCGTCCCTTGTCAAGAATTGCAAAATCACTGTAAGAAAGTGATTGATTTTTTTCTTTGAGCTCACTGATTTTCGAGACAATAAAATAAGCCTTCTGATTTTTTTCATCAAGGCTTTCGTCTTCACCACTTTCTATGAGCTTTGATGTATTGAGCATGCAGAGGTGAACAGGTACATTGGCGGCATTTAAAACTGCTTCGGGCTTTTCCTGTTTTGTTTCAGAATCATATTTTAATGCACGCAGGGTATAGGTTGCCTCGTAATCTTCCTGAGTATTGTTGTCGAAGAAGGCATAGCGTTCGTTATTAAAAAAGAGATTAAAGGCCGCAAGCATCTGGTGACTTGAGCGGTAATTACAGGTCATCGATTTTGCAGGTCTGATTCTTTTGTCATTTTTTAAACTGTTGAAGACTGAAACATCGGCACCGCGGAATTTATAGATTGACTGCTTTTCGTCGCCTACAAAGAAGAGCTTTTCCTTATCTCCGCACAGGTTAAAAAGAAGGTCACGGTTTTTTCCGTTGTTATCCTGGAACTCGTCAATCATGATTATGTCGTAGGCTTCCTGCTCCTGCTTTCTGATTTCTTCGTCTTCGTTTAAAATTTTAAATGCGAGCTCAGAAACATCGTTGAAGGTGAGGTTTCCCGATTCCCTTTTTGCATCATTTACAAGAGCGGTAAATTCATCTGTAAGCTCTGCAAAATCTTTGAGCGCCTCGTAATCTTCAAAAAACTGGATGATGGAAGAAAGGAGGGGGATGAAGGGCTCTTTAAGAAATTTAAGATATTCTTTTGATACGAAATCTCCTCTTGCGTTATATGTAATTTTACTAACCAGAGAAGATATTTTATTAAGATTTGTCTGACATGTTATAATCTGCTCTTTGTATTGTTCTGTAGAGTCGTTGATTTTATTCTGGTTGATGACTTTATCAAAAAGTTCAAATAATGTTTCTTTATTTTGTTTTAGAAGTGACAGGAATTTATTTTCTTTTGTGCTTGATTCCAGTTCTTCATCACACACATTTTGTATCTCGCCTATAAGCTTTTTAAGCGTATAACAAGCAGTGCCGGTTTTAGCAGTAAGCACTTCGTAAAGATATTTTTTATAGTTTTTGAAGGCCGGATCATCCTGCTGTTCATCACCGAGGATAAAATAATTATAGGCTTTTACGATGAGAGTTTTCTGAAGCACAAGCTTTTTAGAAAAAAGGCCGCTCTCGCCTGCGATACTCGTATGTTTTATGATTGCCTCAGAAAGAATCTTATCCGAAAAGTCCTGGAATTTTCCGGGCTCCGCAAAACTTCTTATACAAAGGCGTTCTTTATTTTTAAAGACGAATGGAAGTGCAAGCTCTTTTATGTCGCTCTCTGAATCCTCTGAGCCTGTAGAAAAGTCCGGGCGGATACCGTACATACTTGCAGCCTGTTTAACGATTCCCGAGCAGTATGAGTCGAGCGTTTTTATCTTTGCTTCCGAGAATTCTTTGAGTGCGTTTTCTGCAAGGCTTTTTTCTTTTTCCGGAGTTTCGGGGTTTGCAGCAAAAAAGCTCAGGGTTTCATAGATTCGTTCGAACATCTCTCCGGCCGCTTTTTTTGTAAAGGTGAGGGTAAGGATTTTGGAAGCAGGAATTTCTTTTGACATTACAAGCCATGCAAATCTGGTAGCAAGAACCTGAGTTTTTCCCGAGCCAGCCCCTGCCGCAACAACTGTGTTTCCTTCCGAACAGCAGCATTCAGTCTGTACCGGGTCAAGGTTTGTTTTTAAAAGATTTAAATATTCGTAACTCATCTTATTCCCCCTTCTTAATGTTTCTTCCCGCTACGGTAAACTGATAACGGCACATCGCCTTATAGCTGCACGAAACACAGTCCTTGTAAATGTCTACTTCCGATTCCTTCGGAGAAAAATCGTAATTAGATACTCTAGTGTAAAACTCTTTTGAATGTCCGGCAAAAGCTTTTAAAGTCGGTTCAAAATCTTCTTCTGTCTTTTTAGCCTCCGTGGTTATGATTCCCTGATTTTCAAGTTGATTATCCTTTATTGAATCTTTTATGGAAACAAAACCCGCGTAATCAAATTCTCTTTTCTTTTCGGAATTGATGAGTGTCATGTATGTCGGAACCTGGAAGTCTTTGATTTTTCCTTCATCATCAATTTTACAATCCTTAGCGGCCGGCAACTTCGAGGTCTTATAATCAATCAGAATCACGCTTTCTATTGCCTGATCAATTCTGTTTTTTGAAAGGAGACAGTCGATTTTTCCGTAATAACCATACTTTTCGTCCGGAATGCCCGTGCTTAATTTTTCTTCTACCTTGTGAACGTAAAGTCCTCCAAAACCCAAGTCTTTTTTTGCTGTTGCATTCTCGTCATATTTTTTGAGCAGGATCGAAAGAAAATCGAAAATAGTCTGACTGATTTCTTCTGTCTGGGAATTGAGCATCAAAAGAGTGAGAGGGCTGTCGCGGAATTTCTGCTTGTAATCCTGAATGGTAGCTTTTGTATGCTCAGAAAGCTTTTGTTTTATCTCTGTTTCATTTTCAAAAAGTCCTTCTTCGTTCGTGCATGGAAGCTGCTCCTGCAAAATCTTGTAATCTTTCATAAAATGTTCAAGAACATCGTGGTAAACATTTCCCATATCAAAGCGGTCAATCAGTTCTGTGTCTAAAGAATCCTCTTCGATATTAAACGCGTTGTTCATAAGCCATTTGCGCGGGCATTCAAAGAAGTATTTCATATCGGTTTGAGTCATAAGGATTTTATCTTTGAGATCCGGTTTTTCGTCTTTATTGCGGCTTTCGCAAAGGTATTCATGAATTATTTTTTTAGCATCTTCGGATAAGTCAGCATTTTTTTGTGAGCCTGTGAGCCTTTTTTCGTTTATTTTATACCAGCCGTTAAAATGCTCCTTCTGGTCTTTGCTGAAAAATCCCTTCTTTGGAGAATCCTGATTCAAAAATAGATTTTTTTCGTTTAAAATAAAATCATCCTTATCAAGTTCCTTAAGTGCCTCTGTTACGTGACCCTCTGAATCTTTATTCACTATGTTCAAAAAATTGTGTACGATTTCAAAGCCCGAAAAACTTTCTTCTGCAAAAGAAAATGTTACTATGGATTTTTCATCCGGTCCCGCATCTTCGTTGTGTTTTGCATAAAGACTGATTATCGCTCTTGAAGCATTGAACTCTCTGTCTTTTTCTATGAGCCCCAGTTCTTTTCTTTTAATCCCGTTTAGGAACGAAAGCTTTTTATTAGGAACTTCTATGCTGTTCTGACTTGCATCCATCACAAACTGATATTTATAATTGGCAGATGCCGAAAGCTTATAAGGATATACAAGAAGTCCCGGCTTTGTGTTCTGCGGTGTATATGTTTTTTTGTTTAAAATGTTTAAAAAGAAGCTGTACGGAGAAGAAATTTTTAAATCGAATTTTTCTATAAAATCTTTTTCTATCTGAATGAGCTCATTTAGGTGGACAATGCAGCGCGAGATTATATTGTTCGATTCTAAGCTGAAGTCGTCCATATCGAGGAAAGTTGTCTTAAAGGCATTCCACTGCTGCTGGATATCAGAAAAGCTTTTTGCATTGCAGATTTTTGTGATTCTTTCCTTAAGGTTTTCGTAAAAGCGAAGTTCCAGCTCATCCTTTTCGCCTTTAGAATTTTTTAAAGCTTCCTTCCAGATATCGCGCTTTGTTCCGTCTTTTTGTTCAAAATTGAAAAGACAGTGCATGCGGTTTCCTTCCCTTATGAGCTGTTCGATTGTATCTTTTTCGTCATTTTTCCATGGGATGTAACTGTCTAAAAGAAGAGATCTTATGCTGTCAAAAGAAAAATCAGAGGTATAGCAGTCCTGAATTTCCGTAAAGATTTTTCCCGCTGTTTTTTTGATGAGGGGGAGACCTGCTTTAATTACAAACGGAATGCAGTATTTTGTAAGCTCGCGTTCAAGGTATGGCCGCCAGGTATCAAGGTCCGGTACGCTTAGAGTGATGTCTGTGTAAGAAGCTTTTTTTTCTTCTACAAGCTTTCTTATCTGAAGAATTGTTCGTCGGAGCTCTTTTCGTGAATCAGAATATTTATAACAGCTGATTTTATTTGAATCATTTATGGAAGCTTGTGGCAGACGCACGATTGTAATCTGTTCACTTTTTTTAAGGCTTTCTTCATAATCATAAAAGTCTTCAAGAATTTCGGGATAAATGATTATGAATTTCTGGTCGCCTGAAAAATCTGCATCAAGCCAGGCCGGTTCAAAAAAATCATGTTCGTCCAGGAAGGAAGAATACTTTTCGTAAAGGGTTTTGTAATCAGAATCTTCATCATCGTAAGGAGTGCCAGATTCTTCCTTTAATTTGTGCCAGAGTTTAAGGGAAGGAAGAAGACCTGTGAGCCAGTCTGTAAAAGAAGAGGCGTGGTCTTTAAAATCCGGATTGATTATCCTTTTGAAAAACGGAGATTCGGCATTCTTATCTATTAAATTGCTTATAAAAACTTTTCGTAAAATTGACGGAATGGAAGTTTTATTTTCTTCTGTTGAGTGAAGGAAATTGTTTTTAAATTTGTCCCAGGCAGTAAAGCGTTCTAAGGGGAGGGCAGAAAGTCCCGTTTTTTCGGGATTTGTAATAAGATAATCAATCCACGAATTCATAACAACATCGGTAGAAAAAACAAAGGTGTTCGATTTATCTTTTACTGCTTCGCATAAAAATTCTGCAAGACCATTTCCTTCGACTTCTTTCACAGGCATTTATTGTCCCTCCTTTTCTTCTTCCATATTATTATCATCCTGACTCTCACCTAATGCAAGACTTACAAGATCAGAAATATATTGCGATTCCATTGCTTTTTCTTTTGTGGTACCGGAAACACCGAGCGACTTTTTCTGAAAGCTTTTCTTTTCGTTTCGTTTTTCTAAAAGAGTTCTTGCGCTCAAAAGAATTTCCGCGCCCTTCATCGCATTTACATGCAGGCACTGTGCTATCGCGCTTTCCTCCTGTTCACAGAGGTTTTCCAGAGTGAGGAATTTTTTCTGAAGTTCCATAGCCCTTTTGTTTCCGATTCCGGGAATCTCCAGAAATATAGAATCAGTGTTTTCTTTTGTACGAAGGTTCTGGTTACGGCTTGTTGCAAAGCGGTGGGTTTCATCTCGGACACGCTGCAATAATCTAAGGGCATCGCTTCTTCTTGGAAGCCTTATAGGGGTAGAGTTTCCAGGAAGATAGATGTCTTCAAACTTTTCTGCAAGACCAACAACCGGAATATCAAGCTTTAATGCCTGTAAGATTCCTTCTGCCGCATTTACCTGACCAATACCACCGTCTATCATGATTAAATCGGGGAGGTCTTCCTGTTCGTTTACAAGCCTTGTATAACGCCGGCTAACAGCTTCCCTCATCGAAGCAAAGTCGTCTATTATTCCATCCGTAGTTTTTAAGCGGAAGTAGCGGTAATTTTTTTTGTCAGGATTTCCGTTGTAAAAGCTTACAAGGGATGCAACCGGGAACTTACCGCCGATATGCGCAATATCAAAGCCTTCTATTCTTACAGGAAGCACATCAAGGTCTAAAAGATCTTTGAGCTCTTTCATCGCAGGTGTGTCGCCTCTGTCCCTCATTCGCCTGATTATATCTTCCCTCGCATTCTGATGGCACATGTTCAGAGAAGCAATGTCTTTTGGAGATGAGCCTGTAAAAAGCTTGCAGGTTACTTCTTTAAAGGTTTCACAAAGCCACTTGGAAATGATTTCAAAATTCTCAGTCGGTGGAATACAGATGGCCGGTGGAACCTGTTCTTTTTCTTCGTAAAAGCATGCCATAAACTCTGCAAGGTAATCATTTTCGTCGCTCAAAGTTTCTACACGATAGTTTTCCCTTCCAAGAAGTTTTCCGTGGCGAACCTTTAATACCGTAAATGTTACAAGTTCTCCTTCCGAAGCGTAATTGATGTAGTCCATGTCGTCTGTGTCGAAAGCCTGAACGATATTCTGATTCTGTAAAACCATCAGCGCTTTGATTCCGTCGCGGAGTCTGCCCGCCTTTTCAAAATTCAATTCCGCTGCGGCTTTTTTCATTTCTTGGGTGAGTTTTTTAATGCTTTCATCATTTTTGCTGCTTAAGATATTTATGATTTCTTCTATATTTTTGTTGTATTCTTCCTTGGTAAATTTTCCTGAGCACGGTGCCTTACACTGACCCATATGATAGTAGAGACATGGATTGTCACGCTTACGGAAGGTTCTGCAGTGACGTAAAGGATAAAGTTTAAAAAGAGTTTCTATAAAAGTATCCAGGGCATTTACATCGGGGTAGGGACCAAAATATGTAGAGCCGTCCTGAAGGATTCTTCTTGTGCGGAAAACCTTCGGGAAATCTTCGTTTGTGATTCTTAAAACCGGATAGCTTTTTCCGTCTTTTAAATCGATGTTGTAACGCGGTTTATACTGTTTTATAAGATTGTTTTCAAGGATTAAAGCTTCATATTCGTTTGTTGTTGTGATGTATTCAATGGAAGAAGCGTGCGAGATTAAAAGGCGGGTCTTTATGTCTTTGTTTCCCGAAAAGTATGATGAAAGCCTGTTTTTAAGATTTTTTGCCTTCCCTACGTAAATTACCGTCTGTTCTTCATTTTTCCACAGGTAAACACCGCTTGATTGCGGGGCTTTTAGTGCGGTTTCATGTAAATTCTTACGGTAATCGGCTTTTATCATAGTTTTTTTCATTATAGCAGAGAATCCTATTTTTCTAAAGGAGAAATCATTTTATTCCGATGTAAAAAAAGAATAAGAGTTTTTGAATTTTCAAATTCTGGACTTCGTATTCTAAAACTTATGTGATATATTTTATATTAGTGGTGAAAACTGTATGATTAAGAATCGTATAAAAAAATTTATTATCTTATCTCTGGCCATGAACCTCTGTTTTTCTGCATTTTCTACAGAAATAACTCTTGGTGGTAAAGACGGATGGCCTCAATTCCAGTCACAGACAAATATTACAAAGGGAAAGGGACGATTCGGTTATGATTGTATTCAGCTTGCCACAAATTCTTTCACAAAAGACAGCGATACCGATCTCCTTATAGATTTTGAAAATCCTGGTTGTCCTATAGCCACAGGTTCTTATCAGATTGTAAAAAATAACCTTAAGACTTCCAATCAGACAATAATGGCAAAAAATGCGGGATTAAGCCGCAACATGGGTGGATTGAACATCGTCGGCGATAACGGAACTTTCTTTGGCTCAGAAGGATTGATGGGTTCATTCTCGATTGAATTCTGGCTTTGCCCTTCAATTGCAGAAAACGGCGAAGTAATCATGAATTGGGAATCTTCCAGAAATATCCGCCAGAGACTTTTATATCAGCTCATAAACTGCAGCTTTAATAAGGGACACCTTAAATGGACTTTGTCTAATATTTTTGATTCTTACTCAACCGAAAGCGAAGACGTTGTGCTCGAAGGAATTTCCAAGATAATTCCTGATACATGGTCTTATCACGCACTTTCATATGATTGCGAAACAGGTGTTCTTGAATATCTTGTAAACGGAAAAACAGAAGCAATCTGCTACATGACTTCTACAAAAAGGGAAGGCGGCGAGGTTTATCTTGTAAGCTTTGGTGCAAAAGCCGAAGTTGAATTCTGTTCCGAATATACAGGTAAAATAGATGATATAAGAATTCTCCGTCGTCCTTACTCAATTCCTGATTATCAGTCAGCAGAAGTTGCCGGTAAAGTTGAACGACTTTTGTATCAGCCAAAGGGTGGCCATTTTATTACAAGACCAATCGTTGTTTCTACCGGTTCAAAGCTCACAAATCTTATTGCAGAGATGAATGTCCCTGCTCAGACAGAAGTAAGCTTTTTTGTGCGCTCGGGAGACAATTATTATAACTGGACAGATTCATATCCTGCATGGAAGCCTGTAACAAGCGGAAAAGATATTAAAGATGTAAAAGGAATGTACTTCCAGATTGCATGTTACATATATCCGGACGGAGACGGAACAATAACTCCAACAATCACACAGATTAAACTCGATTTTGAAGAAATGCCTTTACCACTTCCACCATTCACTGTAAAAGCAGAAGCCGGAAATGGAAGCGTTACTCTTTCGTGGAGTTATTCTGTTGATGATACAGCCGGTGGATATTACATCTATTACGGAACAAGACCGGGAGAATATCTTGGAAGATTTGCCGTAGAAGGTGATTCACCAATAAATGCCGGTAATACGACAACATTTAAAATAACGGGCCTGGAAAATGGAAAAATTTATTATTTTGCCATAGCATCCTGGTCTTCTCTTGATGACAGAATTATTGGACCTTTGTCTAAAGAGGTTTATGCTAGACCTCTTTCCAGACTGAAATAGGGAGAAAAATATGGCAGAAAAATTTTTGAGCAATGTTAATGAGATGAATCTTATCCTTTCCAGAGCTAAAGCCGCCGTTATGTCTCACGACTTTATAACTGCTGCCCGTTTATATAAACAGCTTTTAAAAGAAGATCCTTCTAATGTTGATTATCTTAAGGAACTTGGATCCATCTACGTAAAGAATTCTGAAGATGAAAAAGCCATCCCTTATTACGAACAGATTATTACTTACTATCCGCATTATGTAGAAGCAATGAACAGCCTTGGTGCAATTTACCGAAGGCTTCACAGATATGATGATGCAATCACAATTTTGAACAGGGCTCTTGATGAAGACCGCCAGACTGCAAGCGTAAACTACAACCTTGGTTTTACCTACAAGGATATGAAAAAATACGACGAAGCAATCGAAGCGTTCAATTCTGTAATCACAGAAAACCCTGCCGATGTACTTGCCCATAATCACCTTGGTATGATTTATCTTGCTCAAAAACAGTACGATAAGTCTATTGCAGCTTTTAAACGTGGTCTTCAGATTGACCAGAATCATCCTATTTTAAACTACAACCTTGCAACATGTTACCGCGAAGATAATCAGATTCATGATGCTATCAGATGTTACGAAAGAGCTTTACGTGCAAAACCGGGTTGGATCGACGCAATTAAAGATTTCAGTTCGCTTTTGATTAAGTGTCAGAAAACAAAGGAAGCTTCGGATCTGGTTCAGCAGTCAATTGAACTTCATCCAAACGACACAAACCTTTTGGTAATGCTCGGAAACATCTATCTTGATCAGTATGATTATGATTCAGCCGAAAAAACATTCAAACGCGCACAGCTTGTAAACGATAAGGATGTAAATATTTTAAGGGGTCTTGCACAGTCACTCGAAAAAGGAGAAAAACCAAAAGAAGCTTTGGATGCAGTTTCACAGGCCCTCCGTCTTGCTCCCGATAATAAAGATGTTCAGAAACAGTACGTACACACACTTCTTTCTGCAGAAGAATATGATGTTGCCAAAGACAATGTTCAGGATTTGTACGACGCAAACGGTAAGCAGGATCCACAGGTTTTAGACCTTTACGGCCAGTATTATATCTGTACCGAAAACGACAACAAGGCACAGGATTATTACAACGAGATTGAAAAAATAAGCAAACAGTATAAAGAATACCTTTTATCTGCCGCAGACCGTTATAATCAGATTGGAAATAACGAAAAGGCAGAAGAGAAGGCTAAAGCATATATTTCTAAGGATGTAAGAAATCCTGCAGGCTATAACCTTCTTGGAAAAATTTATACAGAAACAGGAAATATTCAGAAGGCAATCGATTCTTACGACAAGAGCCGAAGCCTCAGAAAACCAAATATTTTAGCAGACAAACAGATTCAAAAACTTCAGGGACAGCTTGTAAAACCTGTTGTTCCGGAAAAAACTGAAGAACCTGTTCAGGAAGAAATTGTACAGGATGAAGTTTTAGAAGAAACACCTGTAGTACAAGAAGAGCAGGAAGAAGAATTTGATTTTGGAACCATGGGAGATAACGTCCCTATGGGCGAAGCACTCCTTGAAAAAGAAAAAGACTTCTTTGATGATCTTGATGAAGCAACCGGCGAAGCAGAAGAAGCTGATTTAACTCCTGAAGAGCCCGAAGAAAAAGCTCCTGAAGAAGATCCATATACTAATTTTGTACCAAAAGAAAATCCATATAAAGATATCGAAGACGACAGTCTTTCTCCTTTTGCAGACCTTGAAGATGAACCTAAATCCGATGCAGAACAGCTTGTTCCTGGCGTAGATTTTTCTGATTCAGATGCAGATAAAGAAAGTGAAACTCCTGACTTTATGAAAAATCCATTTGAGCCAAGAACTCAGGATGATTCTTATCCAGATAAGGCTGATGAAAATTCCGGAGCAGGTGAACCTTCTTCTGATAATCTTTCTGATTCACTTCCGGAAAACCTTCCAGACAATCTTACCGGCGATTCGCCTCTGGAAGGTGCTTCTGATTTACCTTCAGATCTTCCGTCTGATCTTCCATCGGATGATGATTCAGGATACCCGGGCTTTAATGACGATACAAATGTCCGCGACATGCTGGATGATTTAGATTCAGATGATAATTTTGATTTTGATCAGTTTGATGAAGTAAGCGCTCAGGAAACTCCAGCCCAGTCTGGAACTCCAGATTATGGAAACAGTGGATTACAGGGTGATGGAGGTGCTCCTTATCAGAATCAGCAGGCAATGCCAGAACAGCCACAGTATCAACAGCAGCCACAACAGCCTTACGAACAGCCTCAGTATCCACCACAGCAGCAGTATCCACAGCAGCCATACCAGCAGCCTCAGTATCCACCTCAGGATGCATTCAAGAGTTTTGCAGACGACATGCAGAGAAAAATGCAGGATGCAATAATGGATTCTGCAAAATACGCAATGGACACTGCAATGAACGCACAAAAGCTTGCACGTGAACTTTCGGAAGAGCAGGAAAAATTAAAACAGAAACTCGAAAGTCTTCCAAAAGAAGAACCAAAACCGGAAGTTGTTGAGCAGGCTCCAGAGCCGGTTGCAGAACCTGTTGAAGAAACTCCTGTTGCCACAGAAGAACCTGTTTCAGAACCTGCAATCGAAGAAGAGCCTTTTGCAGATACAGAATCATTTACAGAACCTGTCGCAGAAGAAAATCTTTCTGAAGAACCTTCCCTTGAAGAAGCCGATTCTACAGAAGAAGCAACAGATACAACACTTGAAAATACAGAAACACCGGAAGGTTATGAGCCTCCTAAGGAAGTGTTCGACGAAAGCTTGTTCGACGAGCCGATGGAAGAAACATTTGATCTTCCAGAAACTTTAGAAGAACCTTTGGAAATTACAGATGCACCTTTGGAAGATGTATTTGATTTACCAGAAAACCTTACAGAAAGCGCTCCTTCCGAAGATAATAATTTCTTAACAACAAATGATGTTCTTTCGGGCGAAAGTGAAAAAGAAGCACTGGATGAAATTGATTTACCGGAAGAACTCCCGGATGAAATTCCGCCAGATATTCCAGATCCTAATCAGATTATTTTTGATGGCGAAGATTCCGACCTTGAATCTATTGCACAGGAACTCGAAGACGCAGTTACAACAGAGCCACCTGCAGATTCAGATTTAAGTTTTGATGATGCAGAAATTGAATCAGAAGAAACAGAGGAAGCAGTTTCAGACGAACTTGAAATCCCTGAAACAGAGGAAGCTGAAGCAGAAGACACAGCACAGGAAAATGAGCCTCTCGCTGATGATTCAGAACTTTCAGTTGACGAAATCAACACCGAAGAGTTTGAGCTTCCTGAAACAGAAATTAATCCCGAAGACCTCGAAATCTCTGATGCCGCAATTGCAACAGACGGACTTGATATTACAGACGACTCCCTCAGCGTAACAGACGATGTCCTCGATGAAGCAGCAGCCGAAGAAATTCCAGCCACAGACGATGTCCTCGATGAAGCAGTTGCCGAAGAAATTCCAGCTACAGACGACGGCTTAAACCTCTCGGATGATTTGAATCCCACAGACAACAGCCTCGATGTGCCAGCAGATGATGAAACTCAAATTACAGACGATGGCCTTGATCTCGCAGATGATTCACTCAATCTTACAGACGACGGTTTAGACCTCTCGGATGATTTGAATCTCACAGACGACGGTCTTGATTTAGCAGAAGAAAGCCTCGATACTGCAGGCGAAGAAGAGACAGCCGCTACAGAAGACGTCTTTGATGAATCAGCAGGCGAAGAACTTGCAGAAGGAATTGACACCACAGACGATGGCCTTGATCTCGCAGACGATTCACTCAATCTTGCAGACGGCCTTGATTTAAGCGATATCTCAGCCGACACCCCAGATGCAGATTCAACTGCTCCAGATTTCACAGACGACGAAATCAAACCGGAAGACGTTGAAGTTTCAAGCCTTGAACTTTCACCCGAAGACCTTGATTTTGACATCTCCGATGCCGAAAAGCTTCTTCCAAAAATCGAAAAGATGCTCGAAGACGACGAACTTGCAGACGAAAATAAAGAAAAACTTGAACTTTTCAAAAAGCTTCTTACTTTCCGTGAATACCTTTCCGACGACGAAAAAGCCGAATTCGATTCAGGAAAAATCAGAATGCTTCTTGAATATATAATCCATAAGATGTCCGGAAAGCCTGGTTTATTAAAGACAATTCAGTCGCTCATAAAGGCAGGACTTCTTGGCGATGACTTTACAGCCCCTGCAACAGAAGAAGAGGCCGCAGGAATCAGTAATTCTCTTATTAAGCAGGTTCTTGGAATAATGAAGAATCTTGCAAAGAACCTCGAAGACCAGGGAATCGCAGCTTCTTTAATCAAGTGTGCAGATACAGTTCTTGAGCGAATAGAAATAGAAGACACAAAGTCACAGATTTTTTAATCAATCAAAGGCTTTTGATTAATCTTTTACAAAAAATCTCGGGATTTCAGTTACAATGAATCCCGGGATTTTTTATTTTATCCTTATGATTCTGGAATGCGAGATTACTTCGTTTCCGGAATCTGTAATAAGGACATCGTTTTCAAGGCGAACACCGCCCAGAGCTTCGTCGTATAAGCCAGGCTCCAGTGTAACAATCATTCCAGGTTCAAAATACAAAGAAGAATCAGTTTTTGTGCTTACCCTTGGTGTTTCATGAATCTCAAGTCCGATCCCGTGTCCCAGAGTGTGAGGCATCTTTCTTTTAGCAGCGGCAAAGACAGTATCGGCTTTTTTTGCTGCTTCGTAAATTGTGTGATCTTTTGTATAAAGCTTTAAACATTCATCGTATGCTTTCTGCACAAGGGCCAGCTGTTTTTCCTGAGCGTCGGTAAGTTTTCCTTTTGCAACAGTAACAGTTGTATCGCTTGTGTATCCGTTATAAACTACGCCAAAATCAAGGATGGAAAGACCTTCTCCAGGCCATTGGGCAGCAGTGTAATTTGGAAAAGCGTGGATTGCAAAACTTCTTGAAGGACCAGCCGCAAGTGTGTCGAATCCTGTTCTTTCGCAGCCGTGAATTCTGCATTCCCGTTCTATTAAAAGTGCAACATCAGTTTCGGTTTTAATCTTTCCTTTTTTGATTTCAGATTCAATTTTATCTATGATTAAATCACCGATTCTTGCTGCTTCTTTTGTGCAGTCAATTTCGTATTTGTCTTTTACAAATCTGCATTTTTTTGTAAATGCATGAGCTCCGTCTTCCGAACAGCGGCAGTCATATTTTTCAAGAGCATCTATGAATTTAAGATATTCAAGATAGGGAAGATATGGAGGAAGTTCAATTCTGCTGTTTAATCCGTGCGTATAAGTAGAATTCAAAACAGTCTTTACCGCTTCCATATTATTGTTTTTAAATTTTGTAAGAGGAATCATTTTATCGGAAACAGATATTTTTTTTGCAAGAATTTCATCCCACGGAATAAGAATTGAATAGCCGTCGGAATAAATAATCAGCACGGCATCTGTAGGATGACCAGTGTAATAAGGAAGGGAAGGATCTCTGTGTTCTTCTGTATCTATAAAAACGCAGGCTCCTGTATTCGATTCTTTTAGATAATCTGCAAGTCTGTTGATTCTGCTTTTGTAAATCGCTTTTAAGTCGTCTTTTGTGTATTCTTTCATTTTTATGCCTGTATTTATTTTCTTCTAATTTTTCTGATTACTGCACGCGCAATTTCATCTCTTGTGATTAAAAGTTCAAGAACTCCGATTGCAGCAAAAATAACGAGCGAGATGAATGCAGGAACTCCGTAAGAAACAAATGCATTTCTTCCTGCAAAATATTCTACAAGATATGGGCGTAAGAAATAACAAGGGAGTGCTGCAATTACAGAGAAGATAATCATCTTGAGTGAATAAAAAATTGTACCCCATACGATTTTTTTTGTTTCCATACTTTCGAGTTTTTTTGTAAAGATAAAAAGGAAGAGTGTGTTGATTAAGCTCGAAAGTGAAAGCGCCAGTGCAATTCCGTTTCCCTGCATGAATCTTGCAAGAACAATGGCAAAAATAATATTTGCAATAAAACTGTAGATTCCCGCAAGGGTTGGAAGCTTTGGTTTTTTTTGTGCGTAAAAAGCCGGCGCTATAATTCTGTTCAAGGCGATGAATAGAAGACCCGCCATATGATATTTAAATTCGCCGAAGGTGAGCATTACAGAATTATCATCAAAGGAATCTTTTTTATAGAGAAGAGAAATCAATTCCTTTCCGTTTACAATCGAATAAAAAGTAACCGGAATTGCAATAAGCGTCATGATTTTTACAGCCTGAAGAAAGAGCTTATTAAAATCTTCCCATTTTTTTTCTACCGCAAATGATGAAAAATCAGGAAGGATTACAGTTCCAATCGATACGGCAAAAATTCCTAAAACAAGTTCCTGCATGCGAAGAGAATACTGAAGGCTGGAAGCAATTCCTTCTCCTGTAATATTCGCAAGCCTTGTAGAAACAATGTCGTTTAACTGATACGCTGCCATCCCGATGATTGTCGGTGCTACAAGTTTTAAAACCTTTCTAGTACCGGGATTCGTAAATGCTTTTTTAATTGTGGTAAAGGTGATCCGCCATCCAGTCTGTTTAATAAAAGGCCACTGGAATAAGGCCTGAATGATTCCTCCTGCAACAACACCAATTGCCATGGCAAAAGCAGGATCCTTTGTGTAAGGCGAAAGGATGTATGTTCCTGCAATTACAAATGCGTTGAATAAAACCGGAGTAAATCCTGAAGGTGCATAGATTCCGCTTCCGTTTAAGATTCCCTGGAATAAAGCCGCAATAGAGATGAACAGAAGGTACGGGAACATCAGTCTTGTAAGATCAGTTATTTCAGCACTTTTTAAAAGATAGAGTTTATATAATTCTGCATAATTTGCAGCATCAACATCCGGAATAGGGCAGAAAATTTTTGTGATTAATGGAGAAATAAGAACTCCAAGAACTACTACGAGTGCAGTAACAAATGTAAGGAAGGTGAATGTTGCAGAAATGAATTCCTGTGTTTTTTTACGGTTTTCTGCAGTTTCGTCCGATTTAAGATACTCTTTAAAAGTTGGTATAAAAGCCGCAGATACAGAATTTTCTGCAAAAAGGCGCCTTAAAAGATTTGGAATCATGAATGAAGTAGAGAATGCATCTGCAATCATCGAGGTTCCAAGAAAGCGAGCCCTTGTTCTTTCGCGTACAAGCCCCATAATTCTGGATGCAAGAGTCATCAGCGAAAGCATTATTCCTGATTTAAGTATTGATTTTTTCTTAGTTTTTTCCATAATTATACTTCTTATAAAATATCTAAGTTGAGAAATTTTATCAATTGATTTACAATATTATTTATTAATAAAGTGTTTTTTTAATAAAGTGTTTTTTTAATAAAGTGTTTTTTTAATAAAGTGTTTTTTCATTTTTTTATGGAGGAATACAACTAATGTCAGAGCGTTTTAAACTCTTTCCAAAAGTAGGTAAAACACGAATCATTCCTTTAGGTTTAAAAATTCTTGTTATTTTTATCTGCCTTATTCTTCTTTCTAACTTTGCAACAAATGTAATTTCGGTGCAGCTTGAACAGAAAGAAATCATCACTTTAAATAACGAAATCATGGTAGACCAGTTAAAGGAACTATACAACACCTCTTCTACACAGTATCAGATTTATAATTTTTCTTTGAATCGATACGAATGTATGCAGGCTATCTGTAAGAGTACTCAGTCAACTTTTAAAAATCCGAATAGCGTTGCCCTGGGTATTTCTAAAGAAGGTTTGATGGGCTTTATGATAAGCAACAATAAAGGTGAATACTGGAACCGTTTTGTAGATAAAGATGCCCTCGATAAAATGAACAACAACTATCTGGAAGGTATAACAGAAGGTTCATTAAAATTTAATATGATGGGAATTGATTACATCGGCGTTTATAAGTATCAGGCAGACTGGGATTTTTTCTTAATCCGTGCAGAACGCAATTCAGATATTTCCAACAATACAAGACGCATTTATATTTATATCTCAATCATCATTCTTTCCATGACGATTGTCTTTGTAATAATCGGATTCATAATCATCAACCGCGAATTTAAAACCGTACGCGATATTACAAGAGACCTTTACGAAATGCAGAAGAAAAAGCAGCTTGATTTAATCGATCTTTCGGGCGCTACAAACGACGATATCACCTATCTTGCAGCCTCATTCAACTCGCTTTCTTCTTCGGTAAACAATCTTCTTGGAACATTCCAGAAATTCGTTTCTAAGGACGTTGTAAAAAAAGCATATACAGACCAGAAAATCGCACTCGAAGGAAGTCAGCAGGAACTCACAATGCTCTTTTCCGATATCAAGAGCTTTACATACAGAACGGAAACACTTGGTAACGACATCATCGACGTATTAAACGTTCACTACAACAGGGTAATCCACAATGTGCACGAAAATTGCGGTGTAGTAGGTTCTATTATTGGAGATGCGATTTTAGCCATTTACGGTACCCTCGATTCAGAATATAGTAAATCGTTTAACGCGATTAAAGCAGCGTGGGATATTACACGTGTAACAGCAAATCTTCGCGAAACAATGATTCAGAGAAGGGAAGAGGTGGAAAAACGAAGAAAGCTTACAGAATCAGAAGAAAGAGTATTCCAGGCAGTACTTCTTGATGTAGGTGTTGGTATAGACGGAGGAACAGTATTCTACGGAAACATCGGTTCTAACGAGCACATGGCAAATACAGTAATCGGAGATAACGTAAACTCAGCATCACGCCTTGAAGGTTTAACACGTATCTATCATCTTCCGGTAATTGTTTCGGGCTATATTAAAGACGAAGTAGAAAAAGAAACAGACAGATATAAATTCTTCGAAATAGATACAGTACAGGTTAAAGGTAAGACAGAAGGTAAGAAGATTTACTTCCCGTTCGACACCCAGGAGATGGATAATTCACTTCTTTCGAACTACGAATTATTTGAAAGTGGATTAAAAGCTTATTACAAGGGAGACTGGAAAACTGCAAGAAAAGAATTTAAAGATGCAAATCTTGATGTAACAGAAGTTTTCCTCGAAAGAATGGGACTTAAAGGAGCCCCGGATAAATGGAGCGGTATATGGACTATGACAACAAAATAGAAAACAGGGAACTTTCCAGAAATCAGAGACATAAAGATGTATTGCTCTTTTTAAACGAAGAACTTAATAATCTTCAGGATACTACTGCTACACAGACTTATAATCTTGAACGAGAATATGCAAAGACAAAAAAGAACAAATCACCATTCGTTATCCTTTTACTGTTTGTATGTTTTGCAGTTACACTCGGTATGGCATGGATTGTAAGTAATGTAATCGAAAAGCAGAATCAGAATATAGAAATCAACCTTGCAGAATTCGATGCATTGAATTTAAAAGACCTTCTGGATAGTGTAACAAAAATTCAGGATAAGTATGATAACGCCGTAAAGCAGCAGAGCATTTACAAGAGCCAGATGGAAACAGAACTTAAGGAAGCAGAAAGAAAGCATGATGATGATTTATTCCTTGTTGAATCCTTAAGCGAAATCGATGCTGAATCAGTTCAGGGTCGCAGAAGACAGATAAACAGCGAGTATTATTCAAAAATAGAAGAAATCAAAGCTGAATATGAACCAAAGATTGCAGCGCTCGAACAGGAAATTGCAGAATACAAGCAGGAACTCGAAACTTACGACGCAAGCAAAATTGATGCCGCAAGGGAAAAGGATCGCGCAGTTGATGGTGAACGTCAGATTCAGGAACTCGAAAGAAAACGCCTTGTAGAAATGTACGAAAAACAGATTTCGGATTTACAGAGGCAGCTTCATACAAGTTCAGAAAACAAGAGTTACAGAAAGGCAGTTAATCAGGTTTCGGGAAAATATAAAAACGAGATGGATAAGCTCGACCCGATTTTTGAAGACGAAAAGGCAGACGAAATCGTAAACGAAAATAAATTTGCAATCGTTAAGACATTTAATGCAGAACGCCTCTTTACATACTATCAGTTGAACGAGGAAAAAGATGGAAAGCTCATGGAAGGCTATAACAACTATCAGGCTTATTACGATAAGTATAAATACCTCCGCGATGCAGTTGCTTCCGTTCCTCAGAAAAATTCCGTTCGTGATTATGTGGCTGTAACTAATAAGCTTGTAGACCGCATGAGCGAAACTTTCGAAGAGACAACAATTAATCTTAAGGAAGAAAGGGATGAATATCAGAGGCAGCTTTTAAATCTCCAGAAATCTATGGAAGAATTAAAGGCTTCTCATGAAGATGAATTGAACAGAAGATCGCTCGAATATCAGAAGTCGAACATCGCATACACTGAATGTATTAACGAAATGCTTAATCATACAGAACACAATGCAGTTGTAGTACAGGCGCCGTCAAAAAATAATGTTTCTGTTTATGTTGTACCTCGTGCGCGCTATCTTATTACAGCCGCTGGTGCCGATGTAGAAATTTATGGAATCAATGTTGTACGCGGAAGACTCATCCCTCAGGAAAGAGGATATTACAGATTCTTTCCTGCAGTTGATGCAGATGGTAAAGAAGTTGATTATAATTTAAAGGATATTGTACCGGGATCTATTGTTAAGATTCTTGCAAAATAGAATAAAAGGTGGTTTAAGATGGGAGTTAAAGTTTTTTCACTTGGAGCTGCAGGCGAAGTAACAGGTTCAAAACATGTCTTTGAAGTAAATGGCCGCTATTACATGGTTGATTGCGGGGCTTTTCAGGGTAAGAGAAAGGAATCCGACGAAAAGAACAGACAGTTTGATTTTGATATGGAAAGGCTTGAATCCGTAATTTTAACCCACGGGCACCTTGATCACTGCGGACTTCTTCCCGTTCTTACAAAAAAAGGTTATACAGGAAACATCTTTGCAACACCTGCCACCCGTGATATAGCAAATCTTGTAATGATGGATAGCGCGCGTATTCAGGCACACGATGCAGAATTCCTTGCAAAACAGGCAGCAAAAAAAGGTGAAAAGTTTTACTGGAAGCCTTTGTACGACGAAAATGACTGTGTAAATACCGCAAATCAGATTATCTCGCTTTCTTATAACAGAAAGATGTTTATTTCTCCTGATGTTCAGCTTGAGTTTTTTGATGCCGGACATATATTAGGTTCAGCTTTTGCAAACGTTACAATCAATCCTAATCCAAAAAATCCTGAAAAAGAAACACGCATTTTATTCACCGGTGATATAGGACGAAAGTGTAAACCAATCATCCGTAATCCTGCAACAAACATGCCTGCCCCGGATTACATCTATCTTGAATCAACTTATGGCGATAAGCTTCACGATAATTACGATCAGGCAATGAAGGATCTTGAACGAATTGTTCGCGATGCATGTGCAAAAAAAGGAAAAATAATCATACCGTCTTTTGCAATTGAACGCGCACAGGAGCTTGTTTTCTATTTACATCTTCTTACGGATAAAAAGAAGATTCCTGTTGTTCCTATTTATGTTGATTCTCCTATGGCTTCGAATGCAACCTCTGTTTTCCGTGTTCATCCTGAATGTTATGACGAAAGTGTAAACGAAGCATTTTTAAAGCATCATAAAAACCCGTTCGGATTTAATTCCCTCACATTTACAACAAGCGTGGAAGATTCAAAAGAGCTCAATAAAAAAGAAGGCCCTATGATTATCATCTCTGCTGATGGTATGTGTGAAGCGGGAAGGGTATTGTATCACCTTGCAAACGGTATTTCTGATAAAAAGAATACAGTCATGATTGTAGGATACATGGCAGAAGACACTCTTGGCCGCCGCCTTTTTGATGGTCAGAAGGAAGTTAAGATTTTAGGTGATAATTACAAGGTCGAAGCAAAGATTGAACGCTGTAACGGATTCAGTGCACATGCAGATTATTCAGAGATGATTGAATGGCTCAAAGAAATTGATACATCACGCCTTAAGAAAATCTATCTTATCCATGGTGAAAAAGACCAGCAGGAAGGCTTTATAAAACACCTCGCCGAAGCCGGTTTTAATGATGTAGAAATCGTCGAACCGGAAAAAGAATATAAGCTTTAATTCACGCCCCGCGGTGATTGAGCCCCTGGAAACCATTTAGAAACTTTTTTTTCAAAACTATTGACTAATTGTGAATTTGTAATTATTATAAAGTTGTAATAAGTACAAATATTGTCTTGCTGGTATTTTGCTTACTTTAAGGCATACTTTCATGTTTTCTTCTATAAATAAACCTTGAAGAAACACAACTTTTGTAATATTATATAAATTCCGATGCGGAAAGTTTTTCCATTTCCTTTAGGAATCATTAAGGAGTCTTAAAAGAAAAATCGGTATAATTTATTATCCAAAGGGATCATAAAGGAGCCCTGAGGAAAAGAGGTGCTATTATGGCTTTAAGACCAGAATGGGAAGGATTTAATCCTGATGGTTTATGGACAAGCGAAATAAATGTTCGCGACTTTATCCAGGCGAACTACACAAAGTATGATGGTGACGCATCATTCTTAAGCGGACCGACTAAAGCAACAGAAAAGCTTTTTGACGAACTTCAGAAGCTCCAGAAAGAAGAACATAACAAGAAGTCGATCGGATTAGACGGAAAGGAACGTACAGGTGTTCTTGACCTTGATACAGATGTTGTAACAGGTCTTACTTCACATCCAGCAGGATATATCTGTCCTGAAGGAAAAGAACTTGAACAGGTTGTAGGTCTCCAGACAGACAAACCTTTAAAAAGAGCATTCATGCCATTTGGTGGAATCAAGATGGCAGAACAGTCATGCGAAATGTATGGCTACAAACCAAATGCTGAACTTCATAAAATCTTCACAGAATATCACAAGACACACTCTGATGCTGTATTTGATGTATACACTCCAGAGATTCGTAAAGCCCGCAAGGCTCATATCTTAACTGGTTTACCAGATACTTATGGACGCGGACGTATCGTAGGTGACTACCGCCGTATCGCTCTTTATGGTATCGACTACCTTATTGAACAGAAGGAAGCAGACAAGGCTAACTGCGGAAACGGAACAATGACAGAAAACATTATCCGTCAGCGCGAAGAACTTGCAGAGCAGATTAAAGCTCTCAAGGGAATGAAGGCTATGGCTGCCCTCTATGGTTATGATATTTCTAAACCAGCTACAACTGCTAAGGAAGCATTCCAGTGGTTGTACTTCGGATACCTTGCTGCTATCAAAACACAGAACGGTGCTGCTATGTCTGTAGGACGTATTTCTACATTCTTAGACTGCTACATTGAACGCGATATCAAGAAGGGAATCCTTACAGAAGAAAAAGCACAGGAACTCGTTGACCATATCGTTATGAAGTTCCGTATGGTACGCTTTGCTCGTATCGAATCATACAACCAGCTCTTCTCTGGTGACCCAATCTGGGCTACACTCGAAGTTGCAGGTCTTGGACAGGACGGACGTTCACAGGTAACAAAGAACGACTTCCGTTTCCTCCACACACTCGAAAATATGGGACCTTCTCCAGAGCCTAACATCACAGTACTCTATTCAAAGAGACTCCCTGAAAACTTCCGCCGCTATGCTGCAAAGATTTCTATCGATACATCTTCTATCCAGTACGAAAACGACGATATCATGCGTCCAATCTGGGGAGATGACTACTCAATCTGCTGTTGTGTATCTGCAACTCAGACTGGTAAAGAAATGCAGTTCTTCGGAGCTCGTGCTAACCTTGCTAAAGCTCTTCTTTACGCTATCAACGGTGGTAAAGACGAAGGTGCTGGTCTTACTCCATATGCTCAGGTTGGTCCAGAACTCCAGCCAATTACTTCTGAATACCTCGACTACGACGAAGTAATGAGAAAATACGACGTAATGCTTGAATGGCTCTGCGATCTTTATGTAAACACATTGAACGCTATCCATTACATGCACGATAAATATTACTACGAAGCAGCTGA
>JAEESN010000009.1 GCA_016286365.1 Treponema sp. | reverse complement strand
AGCCTTGACAACGAGGGCGCCAAGCGCTACATGATTGACCTGCGCGGCAACGGCGGCGGCTTCATGGAAATGGCGGTGCTCATGGCCAACGAGTTCCTGCCCGCCAATCAGCCCATCGTGTTCACCAAGGGACGTTACAAGCGTGACGACAGCGAGGTGTGGAGCGATGGCAACGGCTCGTTCCAGGATGCCGAAGTCGCAGTCCTGATCGATGAGTTCAGCGCCAGTGCGAGCGAAATTTTTGCAGGCGCCATGCAGGACAACGACCGTGGCCTCATTTTGGGTTGCCGCTCATTTGGCAAGGGCTTGTTCCAGAAGGAATTTGTCTTGCCCGACAGCAGTGCCATCCGCTTGACCACCGCACGCTATTACACCCCCAGCGGCCGCTGTATCCAGAAAGACTACAAACGGGGCAATATCGACGATTACACCAACGAACTTGCCGAACGCTACCTGCACGGTGAAATGGACTATAAGGACAGTATCAAGGTGGACAAGAGCAAGAAGTTCACCACAGCCCACGGCCGCACCGTCTACGGTGGCGGAGGCATCACACCCGACGTGTTCGTGCCCCGCGACACGAGCGGCATCACGGCTTATTACAACGAGGTCAACAATGCGGGACTGCTGCAGCGGTTCGCGTTTGCCTACAGCAGCGACAACCATGCCGCCCTCAGCAAGATGAGCGACTACAAGCAATTCCTGCGCATGGCGCCCAGCGACGAAGAGTTGATTAACATGTTTGCCGACTATGCCGCCGAAAACGGGGTCACTCCCCGCTGGTACTACATCAACATCTCCCGTGACGTGATTGTGACCAACCTCAAGGCGCTGATTGCCCGGGACATCTTTGGCAGCCAGGCCTACTATCCGATCCTCAACCGCAACGACAAGAACGTCCAGCAGGCGCTCAAGGCGCTGAACAAGCACAAGGCAGTGTTCCCCATCACCGAGAATCTGGAACTCTCGTCTGTCATCCAACAGCAGCGGAACCGTCTGGCCGAAATCAAGAGACATTGGCTGTTATAAACCATCACATGACCCAGTGAGAAAATAAAGAAATGAACACGAAGCCCGTAAAACAACTCTTGTGGATTCCCATCGCCATCGCTGTGGCGGTGCTCGTGGGCATTTTCTTCGGTCTGCGTTTCCCCAACGACAACAAGGTGGCGGAGAACGACCGCAAACTCAACGCCATCCTGAACCTTAGTTGCCCCCTGCTAAGAGGAAATTGCGCTTTACGCGCAATAGATTAGAGCTGGTTCAAATCCTTCTTGCCCGAATTAGCTCACTGAAAAGGTGAGCTTTTTTATTTAACGTTAAGGCTTTGATGAACCCCCGACATCCTGTCAGGCCTCATTCACTGCCGTTCATTCGGAGCGCTTTGTTTGTAAATATACATTAATATAACGGGGGCTAATCGCCGCCCCCGTTGCCCCCTGCTAAGAGGAAATTGCGCTTTACGCGCAATAGATTAGAGCTGGTTCAAATCCCTCTTGTCCGAAAATTTGTTTAGTCGATAAATGTGGCGGTGACTTCGAGTTCGCCGCCTTTCTGGATTTTATCTTCAAGGACGGATAAAAGTTTTATTCGTGTTTTTTTACGAGGCTCGCGCACTTCTCTGGAAATAATTTCGCAATGTAAAAAGTTACCGGTTACTGCATGATAGTGAATCAAACCGGGGCCCATAATCTGAGAGGTTTTTACAGTCTCTAAAACTGCATCCATCTCTTTACCTATAAAGCTCTTTATATAATCAATCTTATTTTTTACAGCTATATCATTAAGTATTTTTACTCTTGAATCAGATATGCTCTGGGGAACTTTGCCGGGTAATTCTATCGCCTTAGTTCCAGGCCTCTGTGAATAAGGAAAAGCATGAATCCATGTAAAATTACATTCATCGCAAAGCTTTTTTGTCTGCATAAAATCATCATCAGTTTCGCCCGGAAAGCCTGTAATAATATCACAAGCTATAAAAGGATTATCTTTTGCCCCCCTAAGCTTCTTACATGCATTTAAAACATCTTCTGCCTTATAAACCCTGTTCATCAGTTTTAAAATCTTATTGCTTCCGCTTTGGACAGAAAGATGAAAATGAGGCTGAACACGGCTATCTTTAATCACGCTGCAAAACTTATCATCAACAACTTCAGGATAAAGACTCGAAATCCTAAAGCTGATAGTCTTTGTATTTTCAAGTAAAAGCTTTAATAAATCAGAAAAATAAACTGTTTTTCCTTCGTATTCAGATTTATACTGCCCGATATTCACCGTAGTTAAAACAACTTCTTCGTTCCCCTTTTCTTCAAGCTCCTGTACCCTTTTAATTGCCAAAGATGCATCAAGCGAAACGCTGTGACCACGTGCCATATGAATTGCACAATAAGAACAGTTATTATTACATCCGTCCTGGATTTTTAGAGAAGCTCGTGAATGTGCTAAAAAAGAAGTCCCTGCAAGCTTAAATGATTCTTCCGGAAAGCCGGGTTTTTCCTGTGGAGCAGAAGTAATCTTTTGATTCATAAAGCTTGCAAACTTAAGAGCATCCCATCCCTTTTCTTTTATAAAGGAATTTAAAACTTCGGGCACCTTAGTTAAACGGCTTTTTATCTGGCCCCCAAGGACAATAATTCGCGGATCCATTTTTAATAGTTCATCACGTGAAAGCTGGGCATAACAGCCTGTAACAAGGCAGGCCGCATTCTGATATTTTTTTAAAACAAGACGGATTATTCTCCTTGCTTTCTGCTCTGCTTTTTGAGTAACTGTACATGTGTTGATTATTGTTAGAACTGTATCCGGGTCTTCTTCTGATTTAGCAGAAACACCGCCCATCAGAACTTCAAAACCGGATTCTAAAAAATAATGGGCGCAGGCTTCACTTTCAATCTGATTCAACCTGCAACCCAATGTTTCTATGCGTATTTTTTTCACTTTAGTCTTTATTTAAATTACTGTAATTTTGTACTGATGCGGTTTCTACCCTGAGCAGCATCTACCGAAGAAGAATTCAATCTTAAGGCTTCGTCGTATGCTTCCATTGCTTCCTTGTAGTTACCAGCCATTTCTCTGGCATAACCGAGTCTTACCCACCAGTTATCGATTAATGGTTCAGCTTTTACTGCAGTAGAGAATGATATATCTGCGTGCTGATATCTTCCCTGCTTGATGTAAATTTCTCCCATAAAATAATATGCTTTACCATAACGGCCGGCACTTTCGTTTGAGTTAGAAACATATTTTTCGAACTGTTCGAGCGCAGCGTTGTTCTTTCCCTGATAGTACAATGCCTCACCAAGGATTTCGATTAAACGTGGTTCATAAGGGCTGATTGCAAGTCCTTCTTTAGATCGCTGTTCTGCTTCTGCGTACTGTTTGTTTTCTACCAGAGACCAGCACATTACAACGTATGATTCAATACGATATGGATTTTCTTTTAATTCTTCTTCACAAACCTGAACCGATTCACGGTACTTTCCGTTGTGATACAAAACGAGTGCGTCCTTCTGAACTGTCTGTGCAAAAACCGGCACAAAGAAAAGAGCAAAAGCTAAAACTAAAACAATCTTTTTATTTTTCATTTTATTTTACCATTGTACACTTACCTGTAAATTCACTTCCAGGTTCAAGTACTATTTTCTGACTTGTGATATCACCAATTAAAGTTCCGGATGCAGTAACGAAAATCAATTTGTTTGCGCGTACATTACCCTTAACTCTTCCACGGATTAAAACTCTTTCTGCAGTTATGTCTGCATCGACTATAGCATTAGAATCAACTACTAAATCACTTTCTGATTCTATGTGTCCTTTAATTTTACCTCTGATCATGAAAGGCTTTTTCATCTTAACAGTGCCGGTAAACGAAATATCATTTTCAACAACTGTGTCGTAAGCCTCTTCGTCCATATCGAAGAAATCTGAATCTTTTAAATCATACATATTAATATATTTTAACGGTAATAAAACAATCGGTCAAGATTAAAACTTAAAGCCCGGAATTAAAACTCCATCGAAGACGGAAGAGGAATCTCAAAGGTTTTCATGCCACCAGCCAGCGGAAGAGACAGTTTTTGGGAACACAACAAAAGATTTTTTATCTTAAACTGTTTTCTGATTATCTTATTGAGTTTAAAATTCCCGTGCTGATCATCACCCGCAATAGGACAATTGTTTTTAGAAAGATGGATTCTAATCTGATGCATGCGCCCTGTCTCTAAAAAAAGCCTTATCCTCGAAAAATTAACAGGAATTTCCCCATCACTCACCCATTCTTTTTCTACTTCGTATCTTGTAACGGCGCTTTTATTCTGCCCGTGTTGAATTAAATCTTCTTTTATTATACCCTTTTTTTGTGGTAAAGAGCCAAGACATATTGCAACATATTCTTTCTGTACAATCTTGGAAGAAATAAGCTTTGTCCATTTTGATGCAGCTACAGGATTTTTTGCCACAATCATAAGGCCTGAAGTTTCTTTATCAAGACGGTGAACTAAATATATTTTGTAACCAAGAGCATCCGAAAGGTCTTTATCTAATGAATGAGAAATATTCTGCCCGCCCTGAACGGCAAGACCACAAGGCTTATTGAGCACGATAATTTCATCATTTTCGAATATGATTTGAACTTTATCCACGAGTTCTACTATATAAAAGGAGATTAAAAATGACAAGTAATAAGCTTAAAAAAGGATTTTTCATTTTTATTTTACTCACACTCACTTTCGCAAAATCATTTGCCCAAGATGATGAGCCTTATTATTTCTTTGATCTTCCGATTGGTTTTGAAGAACTTCCTTCCGAAGACACAAACGTAAAACTTTATCAACACGAAAAATTCGGAATCACACTTATTTCTAAAGTATTAGATATAGATGAAGATACAACCTTAGAAAAAACAACAGAAAAATGCCTGGAAAACTTCAGTGATGATTATCAAACCCAGGGTTTTACATGGAACAAAACTCCCTGCCTGATTGCAAATCCTGCTGCCACAATAAATGATGTTCCCCTTACAGGAATGTCATATACAGTCGAACTTTCAAAAACACAGCATCTTTTTATACTTTTATATGCCCATAAAGATCTTTTTGATTCATACTTTTCTGTTATGTACAGCGCAATAAACAGCCTTTGTATAAATGATGATTATTACTATACTCCGGGAATTCTTATTTCTGCCTTTTCTGAAGACGAACCAAAAAATCCTAAAAAATATAAATTCAAAATCGGGGATGTAGACATTAAAAAACAAATTACCATCAATACTTCTGATGTATCTTTATCACAGATGAATATAGAAGTCGAATATGATTTACTCAATAAATATTTAAATACAGATGATGTAATTGAAGCCTGGAAACGATATTACAGAATCCTCTACCGAGATAATTACGGACGCATTAAACCACAGATGGAAATCATAATCACCGAGTTAAAAGATTATGCAAAAAAGAATAATGTAGAAAACCTTGATTTATTTATTGCTCAGACACTTCTTACATGGACACAAAGCTTTGGTTATCAAAGAGCTCCGACAGCAAATGAATCTGATTTTAACTCCCTTCCTGCAGTTTTAATCGGGGCTGCAAATGATTGTGATTCAAGAAGCTTTTTAATCTGCGCACTTTTAAACTATTACGGAATTAATTCTATCCTTTTAATTTCCCCAGAATATAAACACGCCATGCCAGCCATAGCCCTTAATGAACCTGGACAAAAATACAACTTCAACGGAAAAGAATATCTTATGGGTGAAACAACTGCACGCCTCACCTGGGGAACCATCGCTGCAAAAATGCAGGATAGAACAAAATGGTTCGCGGTGAGTTTTTAATTAAACGCTTTTAATCAGGCGCCAGATTTTTCGATTTTAAATTTTTATTTTAATAAAAGACTGTAAATCTCTTCTTCTGAGCTTGAATTAAAGAGAGCTTCGCGAAGTTCATCGTTTTTTAATTTTGAACTGAAGTGCGAAATTGTCCTTAAATAATATGAATGCTGATTATATGCTGCTGCAATCATGAACATTATATTTACCGGCTGATCATCAATTGCCTGAAAATCTGTAATCGGTTTTTTACACACACCAACAGCCATAACTAAATCTGTTACAGAAGCAAGTCTTACGTGTGGAAGAGCAATTCCCCTTCCGATTCCTGTAGACATGAGTTCTTCTCTTTTAAGGATTCCTTCTGTAAGTTCAGCCGCATTTTTTACCTGTGGTGCATTTGCTAAAACACCTGCAAGCTGTACGAGTGCATCGTGCTTTGTAGTCTGATTAATAAAAACAACTCTGTCTGGTGAAAGGATGTTTCTTACCTTTACTTCGGTATCCTGATCTGTATTTAATTCAGAAGAAAGTCTTGCATTTACCCAGCGTTCAATTTCTGATTTTTTAAAACGCCATACAGTTCCGATTTTTCCCGCAGGAATTTCACCTTTCTGAGCCCAGTCATAAACTGTTCTGTCGGAAATGCGTAAATATTTTGAAACTTCTTCGATTGTAAGGATGTCGTCTGTCATAATCTACCTCTAACTTTTTGATAATTTACTTTGAAATATATGTAATATTTTGCATCCATTACGGTATTTTGTCAAGGAATAACATTTTACTACAGATATAAACAAAGTTGTTTTTTAATTGATTTTTATTCTTCTTTATTATAGCATAAGAATAGTATGAAAACAAAAAAAAGTATCACAATTATTATTACCAGTATTGCAATTATTTTTTCGCTTCTTTACATAGTTCTTGCGGCCACTCCACTTGCAAAAGAATATAATTATATTTCTGAATGGAAACTCGACCTTACAGATCCTGTACTTGAACAAATCCCGGATGAAGCCCAGATGATTCCTTTTAAGCTTGGTCAGACAATGGGATATTTTACAGAAGAAGGAAAAATCGCTCTTTTAAGGACTTACCCTCAAAAGTCATCAATTTCGGAAACTTATTTTACAACATATAATACCGACGCTTCACAGACTGATTTTTTCAGCTCTTACGGAAATAAAGTCGGAACAATTATGGATGCAGGCTTTCCATATTTCGAAAACAACAGAATCTATCTTATGCTCCCCGGCGGAACTTCTTTTTCAAGATGTAATCAGGATGGTTCAATCAAATGGACTAACGAAAGTGTAATCCCAATCACTGCTTTTTCTTCGAACGAATCATACACAATTGCAGGTTATGCAGACGGAGACATAAGAATTGTAAATAACACAGATGGTTCAAACGTTTTAACCTTTAATCCGGGCGGAAGTGATTATTCTGTTATCCTTGGTGTAGATATCTGTAAAGACGGAAAATACATTGCTTCCATTTCGGGACACGACCCACAGAGATTCATCATCACTCAGCGCGATAAAGATCAGTCTAAAATCATCTTCCACGAAAATCTTTCGGGAGAATTAAATCACAGAACTCTTGTTAAATTTAATAAAGACTGCACAAAGGTTTTCTACAACTATGCGGGTGGCTTTGGTATTTATGATTTTGAGCTCAAAAAATCTATAAAGCTTCCTCTAACAGACAGAATCCTTGATTTCCAGGAAACAGAAAATCTTTTATTCCTCCTTGGAAAAACAAACAATAATTACACAATTTATATCCTTGAAAAAACAAACAGTCTTCAGGGTAAATTCAGTTTTACCGCTGATTCTGCATTCATAAAAACTTTCGGCGAAGTTTTATACGTTGGAAAAGATACAACAATCTCTAAAATGACTATCAAGAAAAAGTAGGAGTACGGATATGAAAAAAATTAAAACAATAATCATAACACTTTCTGTTATTTTTGCAGTTACTTCACTCTTTGCTTTTTCATGGCCTGTAGAAGATATTGAAGCTTCTAATATTCAGTCATATTTTGGTCAGCGCAGGGGAAACTCTATCAGTACATCATTCATCTTCTCTGATCCTTCGCACGTAAAGGCAATCGGGGATGGAAGACTTTTAATTTATACAAATGATTCAAGCGACGAAGCATTTTTATTTCCGTCAACTTTGGGAAGTTCTGTGATGATTCAGCATTCAGAAGACCTTGTTTCTGTTTACGGAAATCTTGAACGAACTTCTATCAAGGCAAATCTTGATCTTAAAAATACATTCACAGAAAACGAAGAAATTGGTACTACGGGTAATTCGGGCTATCAGACAAAAAGAAGCACACTCGAACTTCAGATTTTCGACAGTTTAAAAAGTACTTCTATCAACCCAAAAATCTTTATGCCTCGCACACAGAACGAAGTTCCTTATGTTCTTTCTCCAATCGTATTAAAAAATAAATCAGGAGAACTTTTCGAAATCTCTGAACCAAGTTTTAAATCTGGAACATATAAAATCTATCAGAGAAGAAATTCAATCGCTACTCCGTATAAATCTACGACAACAATAAACGGTGTTGAAATTGACCAGCTTTCTTACGATAAGATTGACGAGGAAAATAACCGCATTTACATCAGTGGAAAAAAGAAATATTTGAGCTCAGATGTTTATCCGGACGGAAATCTTTTCCTTTTAGGTGAAGTAATTTTAACTCAGGGAAAATCAACTCTTGGTATTCAGGTAGAAGATTATCTTGGAAACACCAAAAAGATTAATTATTCTATTCTCGTTGTAAACTGATTAGAAAATAAAGAGGCGGGAGATTAAATTAATCTTGTGAGAAAAATTAATCCCCCGAAAAAATTAATCACGCAAGACTTTAGAAATAATTCCGCCGCCACAGATTGTACCGTCGATATATAAAACAGCAGACTGTCCGGGTGCAATTGCGCGCTGTTCATTTTCAAAAGAAATTTTCCAGGGAGTTCCCGTAAACTCTTCGCCATTCTCTGCTTCGTATTTTTCGATTCTAGCTTTTACAGGTTTAGAAGCAAGTCTTATTTTTACAAAAGCTTCGATCGGCTCCGAAGGTTCGACGTTTCCACTCCAGACAAAATTATCTGCTACAAGGCCCTTTGCATTAAGATCTTCGTTTTTTGCAAGCACAACAGTATTAGAAACAGGATCGATTGAATGAACATAAACCGGATAGCTTACTGCAACACCAAGACCACGCCTCTGCCCTACAGTATAATGTTCAATTCCCCTGTGTGTTCCAAGCTTTTTTCCGTCAAGATCAATAATATCTCCGGGGATAGAAGGCTTATCTGCAAAAAGGACATCAAAATATTCGGGAGGAATAAAATCCTGGCTTTCTTTTCTTTCTGCCGCAATAAGATTACGTTTTTTTGCCATCTCGAAAACTTCTGATTTTTTATATTTTGCAAGAGGAAAGCGAACTTTAGAAAGTGTTTCCGATGGAATCCTGTATAAAAAATAAGTCTGATCTTTTGTATAATCATATGCCGAGCTTACCATAAAAGGCTTAATATCAGTTCCAAAAAGACCTTCTTCTGGCTTTACGACCTTTGCATAATGTCCTGTACAAAAATAATCATACTGAATACCAATCTTTTCGATTCCTTTTAAAAGAGCTCCGAATTTTATTTTTCTGTTACACTGAATACATGGGTTTGGAGTTCGCCCGTTCCTGTATTCTCTTTTAAAATATTCAAGAACTTCTTCGTGATATTCTTTTTTTACATCAACAACATGATATTCAATATCATTCTGTTCACAGAAAGTCCTGCAGTCTTCAATATCTTTATATTCTCCAGGACCATAGCATGAATCAGGAATTGCATCGGGATCAAGTCCCGGGGGAAGTTTTCCATCCCACAAAGACATGGTAACACCAATAACACGGCATCCTGCATCCTTTAATAAAAGTGCTGTTAATGTTGAATCTACTCCGCCGGAAAGACCTACAACAACTGTATCTCCTTTAGCCGGCATTGGCGCATCAATAAAAGTCATATCTTTTCTCCACCTGCCTAGTATACTGATTATATTTTAATAAAACAAGTTTGTAGTGTTTGTTAAATCCTTTATTTCGTGCTATTATATAATTTATGGAACATAACATGATTTTGTCGGCATCCGGCTGGCGGAAGGTTTTTGCTGTATCAAAAGACGAACAGGACAAATCGCCACAAATTTCCGAAGATGATAAAGCGCTTTGTGTTGTAGCAGCAGATGTTTTTTTTGATTATATTTCAAAAGTTTCAAATCAGGAAAACCCGGTAATTGCACTCGGTATTGATACAAGACCAACGGGCCCTGCTATTGCTGATGCAATGTTACACGCACTTACCGCAAGAGGAGCAATCATCCAGTATTCAGGAGTAACTTCTGCTCCAGAAATCATGGCTTATTCCAGAAAATTAGACGGCTTTATTTATATTTCTGCAAGTCATAATCCTGTAGGCCACAACGGTATTAAATTCGGAACAAATAACGGTGGTGTTTTAAATGCAGAAGAAAATGCCCTTGTTACAAAAGATTTTTTATCTGTTTTAAGTGATGATGCTAAAGTTTCAAAGCTTGTAAAAGACGCCTATAACTGCAGTACTTCGATGTTACAGGAAGCATATAAAACCCAGAGCAGTTCAAAATATAATGCTCTTCACGCATACGAGAATTTTGTTTTAAAGACAATTACAGGTACAGACAATAAGGAATATCAGACTGACTTTTTTAATATGATTCAGTCTTATCTTTCAAAAAAGCCTCTTGGAGTAGTCTGTGATTTTAACGGAAGCTCAAGGGCAAAGTGCATAGATAAAGAATTCTTTGTAACTAACAGAATCAATTTTTACGCGCTCAACGAAGACGAGATTGTACACGAAATAATTCCGGAAGCAGAAAACCTTGTTCACGTAAGGGATGCAATGAATCTTTTACACGAAGAAGGTCACAAAGAAGTAATACTCGGTTATATGCCAGACTGCGACGGAGACCGCGGAAACATCGTCTGGTGGGACGACAAAGAAAAAGAAAGTAAGATTCTTAAAGCACAGGAAGTATTCAGTCTTTCTGTTTTGGCAGAGCTTTGTTATTCAATCTGGCAGCACAGCGGCGAAAAAGATTTTAAGCCTGCTGTTGTTGTAAACTGCCCTACTTCCATGAGGATTGACGAAATTGCCGGTACTCTTGGAGCAGAAGTTTTTCGTGCAGAAGTTGGCGAAGCAAATGTCGTAAACTGCGCATGCGAAAAGCGTGAAGAAGGATACAACGTAAGGATTTTGGGAGAAGGTTCAAACGGTGGAACAATCACATGGCCTTCGAGCGTAAGAGATCCAATAAATACAATCTTTGCCATAATCAAACTTTTAGTTTTAAGGGAAGAAGGAATCTATAAAATCTGGTGCGATAAGGCTGGCCTTAAATATAATCCTGATTTTACACTTTCAGATATTCTTGAATCTCTTCCTGTATACACAACAACAGGTGTTTCAGAAGAAAGGGCAATCCTTCAAGTAAAAAACACAGATCACGCCGAATTAAAAAAAGCTTTCCAGAAAGAATTTGAAAAAAGCTGGAAAGAAAAACAGGCTTCCTTAAAAAAGAAATATAAGATAACTTCATGGGAAGCAGTAATCACAAACGGCACAAAAGAAACTAAAGATGTAAAAGATTTTTCGCTCTCTAAAAAAGGCGGATTAAAAATCATATTTAAAAATCAGGATAATAAAAACATTGCCTTTATGTGGATGAGAGGAAGCGGAACAGAACCCGTTTTCAGAATCATGTGCGACGTAAAAGGCGATAACGAAAAAATGGAAAAAGAGCTTTTGGAATGGGAACACGAGCTCATCTCTTTAAGCGATAAATAGTTATATAAAAACAGGAGTAATATAAATGGAAAAAGAAGAAATTCTTAAACGTGCAAAAGCTTATATTGAAGCAGAAAAGGATGAACGCTTTAGTAAGGAAGTTCAGGACCTTATAGACAAAGAAGATTATAAGGAACTTGAAGACAGATTCTATCAGACTCTGGAATTCGGTACAGGCGGTCTTAGAGGAATCATGGGTGGCGGAACTAACCGAATGAACACCCTCGAAATAAATATGGCTACACAGGGACTTGCAAATTATGTTTTAAAAGCATTCCCTAAAGAAGCAAAAGAAGGAACATTGAGTGCCGTTGTTGCTTACGACAGCCGCTTAAACTCAGATGTATTCGCAGAAGCAACTGCCCTCATCTTTGCAGCAAACGGAATCAAGGCATATCTTTTTTCAAGCCTTCGCCCTACTCCAGAACTTTCTTTTGCAATCAGAACACTTGGTGCAAAAACTGGTGTTGTAGTTACAGCTTCTCATAACCCAAGAATGTATAACGGTTACAAGGCTTACTGGGATAACGGTGCTCAGGTAATCGAACCTCATGATGTTGGAATTATCGAAGAAGTAAATAAGGTAAAAGATGTAAAGACAATGACAAGAGTAGAAGCTATCGCTACAGAAAAGCTTGTCATCATCGATAAAGAAATTGATGAAAAATTCTGGGCAATGTGTAAAGCTCAGTTATTCCGCCCGGATTTAATCAAGGAAAAGGCAAAGGATGTACGCATCGTATACACACCTCTCCACGGAACAGGTGCTATGCATGTAGAAAAAGTACTCGGTGACCTTGGATTAAACATCATCACTGTCCCAGAGCAGAGAGAACCGGATGGAAACTTCCCTACCGTAGAAAAACCAAATCCTGAAGAAAAACCAGCCCTTAAACTCGCTGTAGAACTTG
This sequence comes from Treponema sp., assembly GCA_016286365.1. Classification (GTDB taxonomy): domain Bacteria; phylum Spirochaetota; class Spirochaetia; order Treponematales; family Treponemataceae; genus Treponema_D. The sequence goes on along the minus strand of JAEESN010000009.1, from coordinate 88,962 downwards.
CTAAAAAAGAAAACGCAGACGGACTTATGGCTACAGACCCTGATGCAGACCGCTTTGGTACAGCCTTCCCGGACAAAGACGGAAACTGGGTATTACTCAGCGGAAACCAGATGGGTGCCCTTTTGATGGACTATGTTTTCCGTTCAAGAAAGGAACTTGGAAAGATGCCTGCAAATCCTGCATGTATCCGCTCAATCGTAACTTCTCCATTCGGCGACTATATCTGTAAAAAATACGGCGTAACAATGATGGACTGTCTTACAGGCTTTAAATGGATTGCAGCAGTAGAAGACGAATTCGAAAAGAATAATTCTTACAACTACGTATTCGGTCTTGAAGAATCATACGGTTACAAAGTAGAAAAAGAAGTAATGGATAAAGACGGAGTTTCTGCTGCCGCTATGTGTGCCGAAATGATTCTTTACTGGAGATCGGAAGGAAAGAGCTTACTCGAACACCTCGACGATATGTACAAAGAATTCGGATACTTCGAAGACAGAGCAATCTCTCAGAACTTCCCTGGTGCTACTGGTGGCCAGACAATGAAGGCTATGATGGCTGGAATGAGAAGTAATCCTCCGGCTACTTTAGGTGGCGAAAAAGTAACAAAAGTACGCGACTTAATGAACGATCCAAAACTTCCAAAGAGCAATGTACTTCAGTTCTACCTCGAAAGCGGAACAATCGTTTCTGCACGTCCTTCTGGAACAGAACCAAAAATCAAATTCTATATCAACTCTATGATTCCAGCAGGAGACGGAAGCGACAAATGGTACGAAGATGCCAAAAAGAAAGCTGCCGTTTTGTGTGACGGAATCGCCGCTGATATCCAGAAAATAATCGACGCCGCATCAAAATAATTCTTTAAAAGGAACTTTGATGCATCGTCCGAATAAGATTCTTAAAGATTATAAAAAACTTCACCATTTTTTCGAAAATGGTGAAGTTTTTACCGCTTTTGACACCGAAACAACAGATATTTCTCCGACAACCGGCCGTATTATGGAGCTTGGAGCAGTAAAATTCAATAAAGATGGTGTAATAGGAACTTTTTCCAAACTCATAAATCCCGGAACGCCAATTCCCTCTTTTATTACAAATCTTACACACATCACAGACGAGATGGTAAAAGATTCTCCCTTTATGAAAGATGTACTTCCTTCTTTTCTGGAGTTCATTGGAGACACAATCCTGATTGCACATAACGCCGGGTTTGATTTAAATTTTTTGAATGCTGAATGTGAATGGGCAGGACTTCCACTTACAAAAAATCGATGTATAGATACGCTTCAGTATTCAAGGTGGACTGTTCCAAACGTAGAAAAACACAAGCTTGATTTTCTTGCAGATACATTTAAAATAAATAAAGGCTCTTCACACAGAGCCTTAGATGATGCAAAAACCTGCATGGAATTATACAGGCTTTTCTGTCATATGAACGAAGATGTCTAGCTTCTTGGAGCCTTAGCAGGATCAATAGGCTGACCGTTCTGGAATACCATCAGTGTAATCTGAGATTTTTTACTTATAGGGTCAATTCCTACAGTTCCAAGAGATGTTCCAAACATAGCATAATCACCTTTTTTTACATTTATAGAACCAAGTCCCGCATAAGCATAAATAATTCCGGTTTTAGACTGAATGAATAAAATCTGTCCATAACCGCGGTAAACTCCAACATACATTACAGAACCTTCGCGGATACATGTTACAGTTTCATCCTTACCCGCAGAAAGCTGGACGCCGTTTACCTTGCCTTTAACTGTAGTAACCTTAGGATTTTTTACAGGCCATACTGTTGAGCTGTCTGCATTTACTGTAGAGCCGTAAGTTCTTGTATCAGGAGGATTTGATGTAACTTGAGTAGCCGTAGTTCCGGCAGCAGTTGTTGTAGAAGTTTTTACTGCTGAACCTGTTTCGTAAACTTTTACCTTCTGACCAACTTTAATCACCGTATTATTATCAAAATTATTAAGAGCCATGAGTTCACCTACACTCATTCCACTCTTTTTAGAAATACCATATAAAGTATCACCTTTCTGAACTACATAAGTTTTAGTAGCCTTATTTTTTGAAGCATCAGTTTTTACAGGATCAGAATTAAGTGAAACTGCATTGTTAAGATTAGCCGTAGGAATTATTAAAACCTGACCAACCTTTATAACATCTTTTTCAGAAAGATTATTTGCAGCCCTGAGTTCAGCTACAGTTATCTGATATTTTTTACTGATTGAATATAATGTATCGCCCTTATTAACCTTGTATTTACTGTCTGCAAAACAAAGCGACGATATGAGTAATAAACTGACTGTCAGTATAATTTTTTTAGGTGATATTTTCATACTCTTATTATCGGCAGAAAAAGATAAAAAAAATATAAAAAACTAAATCATCTTATGATAAAACTCATTTACGTCTATGCCGCTGATTATCTGACCTGGTTTATAATGATTAAGGATTCCTTTTCGTCCTTCGGTAAGATGATAAGAAGTGATTCCGTGATTGATTGAAATATCGGCTTCCATTAAGGCAGAAAGATGATCACAGATGCGTACAAGTTTTCCATCCACAGGCTCATATTTATTTTCGTTATATTTTGTGTTTAATTCTTCAAAACTAACATGAATCATCTTACCCTTTTCGTCTTTTATCCTGTCTGCAAATTCATCACTTGTATAATACATTACTTCGTCAGAGAAGCACTTATCCATAAAAGGAAGAAGCTCTTTATTTACAATTTCGTCTTCGATTTTTTTAACGATGTTTGGTAAATCATCTGTTGCCTGTTTTACAGGAGAGATGATGTCGCGTGTAACTGATTCAGGAAGATCGTGAAAAAGCGCGCTGAAGAAATTATTGATTACTCTTTTTTCGCACATCTTAGGATTTGATTCACGTCCCAAAAGAAGAGTCATTACTGCCACATAAAAACAATGTCCTAAAACAGAAGTCTGAGGGATTCTGGGAGTCTGATTCCATCTTGTCTGAAAACGAAGCTGTTCAATCTTAAGAATAAAATCAAATTCCTTCTGATGAGTAATCAGTTTCTGAAGTCCTTCTAAATCAAGGTAAGGCTGTATTTCTTTATGAAGCTGTTTTTCTATATTCGAAAGCCTTTCTTTTTCGTTTACAAGGGAAATCATCTCGAGTTCGCGCATGGTTGAATATTTATGTGCGGCGCTGTAAACGTGAAGAGAATCAACAAGATTCTTTGGAAGAGGGAAAGAGCCTGCCTTCTGCCCTATATAGATTGTAAACTTAGAAAATAATTCTTCGTCTGTAATCAGTGATTTATATTGATTTAAAACCCATTCATTAAGCCTCATATATTCTTCGGGGAATTCGCGTTTGAGCATCTGCTGGACGGGGGCTTTAATATCACAGAGGGCTATCTTTTTAAGAAGATCAAAAACCGAGGCATAAATCATCCAGTTCCAGTCGATGTGTTTTCCGTTTTTTTCTTCATACTTTCCGATGATGTAGGCCAGAATCATTTTTTCACCGGCCTTATCCATCTCTACAAGTTCAAACGGGCGTACAAGATCGTTCCATCGCTGGATGGAAAATCCTTCGAATATTTTGAGAGCTAAATTTTTTTCCATTAGTTACTAAGACCTTTTTTCTGATCTGCATCCATCTTATCTTTCCAGACAACAGCCTTCTTTTTAATTTCTTCTGCCTGTTCTGAATTTCCAAGCACTACATATAAACGGCGGAGTGCTAAAAGATATTTGATGGCATCGCGCATATCGTCGATTCGTCTTGTAGAAAGTTCGTAACGGTCACGATATCCGGTTGCAGCATTATTCAATAATTTTTCGATTAAACGTATATACAATACGGTAGGTTCATAATTATCGGAGCGTGGATCAAAATAATCCTTAGAAGCTTCCTTCATATCAATAAGATTCTTTGCAACAGTTGTAAAGCGGCCTTCAAGTTCAACAAAAGACCATTTCCACTTACTGTTATCGCCGAATGCATCTTTAATGATTCTTATAGAAAGACCGAGTTTTCTTATAATGAGGTAGCGCTGCTGGATTCCGATAGAAGCAATAGAAGCCTGATTTTCGTTCAAATCATTATATGGAACGTCAATAAAGTTAGTAACAATATCTTCAAGATAAATGATTGCCTTATAAAGGATTTTTCTTCCTTCGTTTAAAGCATCATTATTCTTAATGTCCATAAGCTTCATGGAAAGACTGTTCTGAACAACATAGAGCGAAGAAACATAAATCATATCTTCACATAAAGTCAATTTTTTGATATTTAAATCTTCATCACCTTTATGCATGGCATTGAGCATTGTTTTTTCTTTTTCAAGAGTTTGTGTAATTCTGTCTTTATAAGGCTGAATTGCATTATTAAATTCAAGTCTTGCTTCTTCAGAAACCTTTGCCATTAAATGCCTCCGCTATATTTATTTAATAAAGTCCTTGCATGTTCAAGAGACTGCGATGTATCTGAATCACCCGAAAGCATGCGGGCAATTTCTGTTACCCTTTCTTCTCCACGAACTTCGTGTACATTAGAAGAAGTAATGCCACCGGAAACAGCTTTTTCAATCTTAATTTGATTATCGGCGTAAACTGCAATACTTGCAAGATGTGTAATACAAAAAATCTGACGATTTTGTGCTAATTTTCTAAGATGACTGCCTACTGCAACGGCAACTTCACCGCCAATACCCGTATCAATTTCATCAAAAATCAAGGTTTCTACAGAATCTGACTGGGCAAAAATAGTCTTTAAGGCGAGCATTACACGTGAAAGTTCACCACCAGAAGCAATTTTTGCAAGCGGCATTAAAGGAGATCCAGGGTTTGCGCTGATTAAGAATTCTACATCATCGATTCCGTATGGACCACATTTCTGGACAAGCTCCGAACCTTCTTTTTCTTTTATGCTTACACCAAACTTTGTGCCGACCATTCCAAGATTTTTAAGGATGGAATCAACTTCCGGACCAAGAACCTGAGCCGCAGCCTTTCTCTTATTCGAAATAACAGTTGCCCTCTGTAAAACTTCTTTTTCGAGCTGTTTTATTTCCTGGGCAAGAATATCTTTTTTATTGTTTCCGTCGCTGTTTTCCTGAACATAAGCCTGTGCTTCTTCAAAATACTTAAATACTTCGGACAAAGGAGCATTCACAGAAGAAGCATATTTTTTCTTAAGATTAAAAATTAAAGAAAGCCTGTCTTGAACCTGTTGTAATCTTGCAGGATCAAATACGAGAGAACGTTTATAGCTTTCAAATTCATCAGAGATATCAGAAAGTTCGTAGAATGCTGATTCAATTCTTTCGTCGAGTTTTGAAACAGATTTATCCATCTCGCAAAGGTGAGAGCTTGAACGTCTTGCCTTCTTTAATAAGTCAATTATGGCACTTTCAGATGAAAGAAGATTGTTTATTTCTTCTACGTCGGAATAAATCTTTTCAAAAGAAATCAGTCTTGATTCTTCTTCTTCGAGTGTAACATCTTCATCTTTTTTAAGCTTTGCCTCAGAAATCTCCTGAATAGCAAAACTCATCATTTCGAACTTTTTAAGACGTTCACTTTCCGACATCGAATATTCTGCAAAAAGCCTTCGTTTTTCTACAAGAAGTGCAAAAACCTTTTTGAACTCATCTACTTCTGCAACAATCCCTGCCCTACTGTCTAAAAACTTTCTGTGCTCGGGAACCTTCATCAAAGACTGATGTTCGTGCTGTCCATGAATATCCACAAGAAAAGAAGAAAACTGTGCAAGGTCTGTGCGTGTAACGGGAGTATCGTTAATCCATGCGCCTGATTTTCCTGTGTCGCGGATAAAACGTCTTAAAAGTACCCTGTTATTTTCTATCTGAATGCCGTGTGATTCGAGCCATTCGTAAGCATTTTCTGCTTCTTCATCATCCTTAAGCTGTCTTATTTTTGCAGGAGGTTTAATACAGAATACACCGCTTACACTCGCTTCGTTTTTTCCAGCCCTTATCTGTGAAACTTCAGCCTTTCCGCCAAGTAAAAAAGATAAAGCACCTATAAGAATAGATTTACCCGCACCCGTCTCTCCAGAAAGCACTGTAAATCCTTTTGTAAATTCAAGATAATCTGATTCAATGAGAGCAAAATCTTTAACTGTCAATTCTTCAAGCATGTGGCCCTCCCGTCCAGTTCAGTTTTGAACGCAAAGTATTATAGAATTTTTCCTCTGTACTGGAAATCAACTTGATTTTCTTTTCTATTTTTGAAATTTTTATTATATCTCCTGCTAAAAGTGGAACGCCTTCCTGTCCGTCTACAATCATATTAATCTCTTTTGTTCTGCATGGCTGAACATTAATTTCTATCTCCTGATTCGAATCCAGCACGATTGGTCTGGAAGAAAGAGAAAAAGAATTAATCGGAGTCATGACAAAAGCATCCAATGCAGGAGCGACAATAGGACCACCAGCAGAAGCCGAATATGCAGTAGAACCTGTAGCAGTGCTTATGATTACACCGTCAGATTTTAGATTACATAAAAGTAAATCATCAACATTTATATTCAAAGCTACCGTTCTGGCAGTATTTTTTGCACTGATAACCACTTCGTTCAAACCAGGACTTTCGAGAATAACCTTTCCATCCCTTATTAAAGAAGCCTTTATCATGCTTCGTTCCTGTATAGATGCCTTATTTTCTAAAAAAGACTTCAGCTCAGTTTTCCAGGCAGAAGTTTCTACCGTTGCCAGAAAACCGAACTGACCCAGATTTACAGGGAATACAGGAATATCAAACTCAACACAGTTACGAGCGGCATAAAGAACAGTCCCATCTCCACCAAGAGTTACGACAAAATCGTATCCATTGAACGGAGTGTTATCACAAAAACCATCAAAACTCAAAAAAGTAGTTTCGATGCCTTCTGCTTTAAGAAAAGAAGCAATCTCTTTTGCAAGAACCATTGATTCATCTTTACTAATGTTTATAACAATCAGGACTTTTTTCATCTACACCTTATCTTAATTATGGTAATGTTCCCAAAACTTTAGCTATTTTTGCAGCTTCAGCATGAGTCAAACGAGGATAAAGAGGGAAATGCGCACATCTTAAAAGCAAAGACTTAGCATGAATACACTTTTCGGATAATTCATCCTTAAATGCAATTACGCTGCCTTCGAATGCAGGCTCAATCTCTATCTCTTTCCTTGCCGCATACTGTTTAACATCTTTAAAAGAACCGTTCAAAATCAAAGGAAAAGAACACATTGTTGAACCGCCTTCCATATCTCTTGCAAACATCTTATGACGTCCGATCAGACACGAATGCTGGTACATATCAAATATTTCTTTCCTTGTCTTTTCATTACGCGGATATTCTTTAATCTGTACAAAAGCAAGAGCACAGTTAATATCCGGAAGCAGATCTGTAACAGGGGCTTCATCAATAAACTTCTTAAGAACAATCCATTCACGTCTGCCGGGAGCCATTAAAACTGCCCCACCGCCAGCTGTAATAACATCACGTTCTTCAAGACCCATTATTGTAAATACACCAAAAGAACCTGCTTTCTTTCTTTTTGCTTCTTTTCCGGCTTCGGCTTCAAGTTCTACAGATGCGCCTGCACTCTGAGAAATATCCTCAATAAAAGGAATTCCAAGTGCTGTAACAGCATTAAAATCAGGAAGAATACCTTCTGTTTCGTGAAGAACTAAAACCTTTCCGCCATCCAAAACTGCCTTCTGTATATTTTCTACAGAAACAAGCCCGTCTGTTTCCTGAACATCAAGAACCAGCGGAATATAACCATTCGAATCAAGAGTCTGATACTGCCATGCCGGAGCAAGAGCCGAAATAATGACCTTTTCCCCCTTCTCGATTCCTAAAGCCTTAAGCGCATACATGAGCGCAATTGCAGGGCTTCTTAAAGCGGCAGCACCATCACATCCTAAAAATTCTTTAACCTGCTGAATAAGTCTGGTATTTGATTCACCCGGACCAATTTTTTCATCAACCATGCATGTAAGCACGGCATCCATTTCTTTTCTTCTAATTGTTGTACTGTAAGTCTGTATCATTTACTGATTGTCTATAATTTTTTGTAATTCTTTAGCATTAAATAATTTCCGAATATTGAGCATAATAAGATATATATCATCCTGACGGATTACACCTTCTATATATTCAGAGCCAATACCACTTATCATCTGTGGAGGATCTTTAACATCTTCGCCTTTAATGGTTACAACACGTGCTACCTTATCGATAATAATACCAATTCTGTTCCCATCGATGTTCAGAATAATAAAACCGCCTTCAAAATCGTCTTCTTCTTTAGCCATAGCCTGAATTCTAAAACGCTTATGTAAATCTATAATTGGAATAATATCGCCACGGAGGTTGATAATACCTTCAACATAATAAGGTGCATTTGGAATAGCACGGACACTTTGCAGGCGCACTATCTCCTTTACATCCATAATGTTAACACCGTATAAATCTTCACCCAAGTGGAAAGTAACTAATTGAAACTGTGTATCTGCGCTAGCCATTGATTTATCCCCCTAAACCCAGCTTATCGAATAATAGTATCATTATATAATACCCCGAAATTTAAGGTTTTGCAACCTAAACAAAAAAAAGTAAATTCAGTCAACAATAAACAGCGTAACAGCAAAAACCCTTTCTACCCCCCTATCTTTTAGAATCTTCGAACAACTTTCAAGAGTTGCTCCCGTCGTAAAAACATCATCAACAAGACAAACTTCATCCAGCTTCTTTAAACCCGCTTTCTTCAAAATTTCAGCTACTCTTTCTTCATTTTTCATAAAATACGCTTTACCAATCGAATTCAGTCTTTCTTCTCTATTCAATTTTTTCTGTTGTTCGACCGATTTGCGCTCCAGAATATCAAGAACACAAAAACCGTACTTATACTTCAGATAACTGCACAATTCATCAATCTGATCCCATCCATTTTCTTTAATCTTGTTCGGACGCGGAGGAACAGGCACAATCACCTTGATTCCAAGCTTAAAAAGACAATCAGAAAGAACATGGGCAAAAAGACGAGACATGCTGCGCACAGAATTTATCTTCCACAAAAAAAGAAGTTCCTTATTCCAAAGACGGTAAGACTCAAGAGGAATCATCTTATCAATATGCTTCAAAACCGGTTTTTCCCGGCACTCCGAACAAAAATCCTCATCTGTTAAAAGTTCTTTTCCACAAATCCTGCATCTTCTTATTCCTAAAATAAAATCAGCAGAGAATTTTTCCTTAAGACATTTTTTACAAATCATGTAAACACCGGTTTTATTCCCACAGACAACGCAGGAGACACCGCCATTCAGAAAAGCAAAAAAGGCCCTTAAAGCATGCTTCAAATAATCAATCAACAAAAAAGAAATTTTATTCATGCTATATAAATAGAAATTACTTTTAAAAAAAGGAGCAAAAAGAGAAAAAAAATGTAAATTTTTTGATTTTTTTTTAGATCAACTGATTAGTTTTTTGATTATTGACCAGAAAGGGTCTTTTTCCAGCGGGAAATCAAACCTAAGGCTTCGAGCGGAGTAATATTATCTAAATCCTGGGAAAGAATTTCCGAGATGATTATTTCTTCGTCGCTGAATAATCCACCTGTTACAGGCTGAACTTCTACAGGTTTTTCTTCCTTGATTTCTTCCGGAATTACAGGCTTATCTTTTGCTACGCTTTGAATGTGCGATAAAATCACCTGGGCTCGTTTTAAAACTTCTTCCGGGAGTCCTGCAAGGCGTGCAACATGAATACCATAAGAATTTTCTGTTACACCTTCTATAACCTTTCGTAAGAATACAACCTTACCATTCTGATCCGAAATTGAAAGACAGAGCTTTTTTAAATATGGATGTTCCATTCTGGAAAGCTCATGATAATGTGTTGCAAAGAAAGTTTTACATTTGATTGAGTCTAAAAGATATTCAGAAACAGCGCGTGCAATTGCAAGTCCGTCTTCTGTAGAAGTTCCCCTTCCTACTTCATCCATGATTACTAAAGATTTTTTAGTTGCAGAGCGAAGGATATTTGCAGTTTCCATCATCTCTACAAGGAAGGTTGATTCACCTTTTGCAAGATTATCAGAAGCACCAACACGGCAGAAAATACGATCTACAATTCCAACTTTAGCATAGCTTGCAGGAACATAAGAACCCATCTGTGCAAAAAGCTGTATGATTGCATTCTGCCTTAAATAAGTACTCTTTCCGGCCATATTAGGACCAGTAATCAGATTAAAACTCGGAATTCCTTCTTCGTTCTGGGAAGCAATATTCGTATCGTTTGGAACAAATTCTCCCGAAGGAAGATGTTTTTCTACAACAGGATGTCTTCCGTCTTTTACAATAAGGCTTGTATCCGAAGTAATTTCCGGGCATACCCATTTATTTGTGATTGCAGCATGGGCTAAAGCAGAAACGACATCGGTATTTGCAACTTCATCAGCGATCTGTAAAAGATAATTTATGTGTTCATGGAGTTTATCGCGGATCTCTAAGAATAAATCACGTTCGAGCTCTAAAATCCTTGTAGAAGAATTTTTCATCTCGATTTCGAGGTATTGAAGTTTTTCTGTAGAATAGCGTTCCCCGTTTACCATTGCACGTCTTATGATAAAATGCGGAGGGACAGAAGAAAGCTTACCTTTAGAAACTTCAATAAAATAACCTGCGTTATTCGTATATTTGATTTTTAAATTATTGATTCCCGTGTTTTTACGTTCTTCTTCTTCGTATTCCGAAAGAACCTTATTAAAATTGTTCTGTACATCGCGCCAGTGATCAAGTTCCTTTGACCAGCCCGGTCTTATAATTCCACCATCCGTTAAAGAAGTAGAAGGTTCATCCAAGAGTGAATTTTTAATAAGCTCTATAATTTTTTCTGATGTGTCGGACGAAATAAATGAAAAATCAAAATCGGAAATATAATCCTTTATTTTAATCCACGATTCCAGACTTATGCGGAGTGCCTGTAAATCTTTTGGATGAGCTTTGTCCATGGCAACTCGTCCGGCAAGTCGTTCAATATCAAGTATTGTAGAAAAGTCATCACGGATTTTTTCGAGTAAATCGCGTTTTTTATAAAAGAAAGTTACCCGGCTTTGTCTGTCTTCTATCTGTTTCTGCTCTGTCAAAGGAAAATGAATCCATCGCCTGAGCATTCGGCTTCCCATTGCAGTTTTAGTGTAATTTAAGCATTCTAAAAGCGTGTACTGAACAGATCCATCCCTCATGTTTTCTGTAAGTTCAAGATTACGTCTTGAAGAATCATCCATCACAAGATACTGAGTATCCTCGTAAACTTTAATTCCCCTTACGTGTGGAAGCTTTGTATTTGTAGTCTTATCAAGATAGTCAATTAAAAAGCCTGCAGGAACAATTTCGGAAGCGTTTTCGTCAAGCCCGAAGGATTTTAAAGAAAGAGTTCCAAACTGAGCGGTAAGTTTTTTGAGCGAAAGCTCGTAAGAAAAATCCCAGTCGGGATAATATGACACAGAAATATTTGGGTGAGCAAGAAGTGCATTCTGAATATCGCTGTTTGTTTTTAAAGAAAGCGGAAGAAGAAATTCGCGGGGAGAACAGCGGTTTAATTCCTTTGCAAAGTGTTCATACATTTTGGATGCAGGCCACGAAGTTGCAGAAAATAAACCTGTAGAAACATCAATAAATGCTAAGCCTGCCCTTCCTTTATAAATTGAAAGAGCAGCAAGATAATTGGCATTACTGCCTTCAAGATATTCAGACTCTACAACAGTACCCGGAGTTATTATTTCTACAACTTTACGCTCTGTAATTCCCTTTCCGCCCTTAGGAATTTCACCAACCTGTTCACAGATTACAACCTTTTTTCCAAGGCGTAAAAGACGCGCAATATAAACCTTTGCTGCATGATAGGGAATTCCGCACATAGGCTGACCTACGCGCTGAGTTAAAGTCAAATTTAAAAGACGGGAAACTTCTACTGCGTCCGAATCGAACATTTCGTAGAAGTCTCCTAATCTGAAAAATAATACTTCGTCTTTGTATTGTTTCTTCACCGAATGATACTGCTGCATCATCGGTGTAAGATTTGGTTCAAGTGTAGAAGTCTGTTCTTCGTCCATTATAAGCCAAGCTCGTTGATTACAAGATTTGTTACGTCAACAGAAGGACTGTACCAGAGAATTGCGTTTGCATCCTGAAGACTTAAAATCATACTGTAACCCTGGCTTTCGGCAACCTTTGCAAGTGCCTTATATAATTTCTGATAGAATTCGTCAGAGCGTTTTAAGTTTGCGAGCATTGTTTCAAGTTCAGCATTCTTAGCGTTAGTATATTCTTTAAGATATTCAGTCTTTTTAGTAATATCTGCGTCTAATTTCTGAGCCTGTGTTGTATCACCGTTTTTCTGATATTCAGTCTTTTTTCTCTTTAATTCTTTAATTTCATCTGCACGCTTTGTGATTTCTGCCTGCAATTCCTTTTTCTTTGCTTCATAATTTCTTACAGGAGCAGAGTTCTTAAAATATGCACTGTATACCTTAGATGTGTCTACAACTGCGAATTTTGTGATCTGCTGCTGTGCAAAAGCCTGTACTACTGTTACGAAAAATACTGCTAAAAAAGTAACGATGATTTTTTTTGTTCTGTTCATTTTAATGCCTCCATTAAAAGTTATTCTAATATAAAACCTTATTTATTTATTTGCAAGATTAAATGAGATGATAAACTCATATGGTGAATCAGCCCACTTAAAGCTTGTTCCGTCGTAGTGATAGCGGAATGTAAACATAAGATGCAGAGGGAACTGCGGAATAAGAATTCTGATTGCAGGTCCAAAACTGAAGTAGAAATCTTCAAGATGCATATCTGTAATCATCGAACCAAAATCTTTCTTTAAGATTACAGCATCGTGGAAGATATCAAAACCGATTACGTTTGGAACAATAGGAACTCTAAATTCAATCTGGGTAGACCACATTGCCTGTCCCTTGTTCAATGTAATATTCGAAAGATTAATCCATCCGCGTCCGTTCAAACGACCGTCGATGTAAAGTCTGTTCGAATCACTTAATAAAGAAGTTGATGTAGGAAGAATTACAGATAATCCTGTGTATGCTGCAAGAACTCCTTTTAAGTTGAAGTCTTCTGTTAAAGGAACATCGAATAAAGTGAGGTATCCTTCGAGTTTAGTTTCTGATTTAAGGAAGAACTCTTTTTCGAGCCCCGGAATAAGTCCATACCATGTTAATCTTTCACTTGCAAACCATCCCTTAGAAGGATCATAGCTTATATCGCGGTTATCAAGAGAGATACTTGCAAAGAGGGAGTTCATAATACCCCATCTGTTTGCAAACATCGAAACACCCAAATCTGTTGGAGAGAATAATGATTCATCATAACTGTAGCGTGTAAGGGAGTTGTTCATACCTCCTGTTACAGTAAGGATTGCAAAATCCGGGAACCATCTTCGTCCGAATGCAGTACCAATAGAAGCTTCGTATCCTTCGTATTGCATATAGTAGTAATACTGGTCGAGCGAAAGATTTGGAAGGAACATGTTCTGAGGTGTATATGCATGTTTATGTGCAAAAGAAACAGATTGATTGTAAGAAATTGGCATATCGTTGAGCCATGTCTGTCCGTAAGAAAAACCAAGTGACTGTTCAGATTTAGAAAGGTTTGTCTGAACTCCAATATTCTTTCCTTCACCAAAGAGGTTTGAATTCTGCAAAGTAAAGTTTAATGCAATCGGGATATCATCCGGATTAGTGATTTCCGAAATTGTCATACCCATGTTTACGCTGATTGTATTCTGCTCTTCTACAGAGAAAATAACATCGTAAAGGTTTGGTTCAGAACCAGGCTGAATATCAGGTACAACATTAGAGAAGAACTGAAGGTTATAGAGGTTTCTTAATCCGCTTACAATCTTATCTCTTGAAAGGATGTCTCCTTCTTCGATCGGGATTTCGCGGCGGATAACTTCTTCCTTAGTTTTTGTATTTCCCTTGATGATGATGTGTTCTACGTGGCTTCTCTGCCCTTCTACGATTGTAATCTTATATGAAATTTCCCTTGTTTCTGCATTTTTATTTGGAACAGGATTAATCTGAACGTTCATATAACCGTTATCGATGTAGTAACCCTGCATCTGATTTAATCCTTCCTGGAATTTAACGCTGTTGAAAATCTGACCTTCCTTAAGCTTAAAGCCCGAAAGAAGTGTTTCTGTAGTAAAGATTTCGTTACCCTTGATTGTAACTCCCTTATATGTATAAAGAGAACCTTCCTGGATTACGAAAGTGATGTCTAATTCCTGTCTCTGTTTTTCCTTGTTATAGGTATCCTGGATTTTAACATCAACAATCTGTACGTCTATATATCCTTCCTGCTGATAAAGGTTTAAGATTGTTCTTTTATCCATTTCGAGGGCACTGTTTTTAAATGCGCCGTCGTTAAAGAATCCTTCAGGTTTTAATGAAATCTTTCCTAAAAGGCTTTTTTCAGAGAAAACTGAGTTTCCCATTACGTGAATCTTTGTGATTACGGTATTTACACCTTCTGTGATATTAAATGTTACCTTAATTCCTTCTTCTGTCTGTTCAGTTTTGTGTGATACGACAGAATCTGTAAATCCCTTTTCGATATAATGATCGCGAATAAGTCGTTCATCTATTAAAATCTTTCCTTCTACATATACGTTTGAAGTCTTAGATTTGATTACATCGCGAAGTTCGTTATTACGGATTTTATAGTTACCTTTAAATTCGATAGATGCTATTACAGGTTTTTCTACTACTTCGAAAACGAGTACAACATTATCTTTATTCTCTGTGTCGTGTTCAGCAAAAGCGTTTATATCATCAAAATAATCAAGATCTGTGATTCGGTCTACGATGTCGCTGTAATTTTTTTCTGTAAATGGTTCTCCGATATAATCACTGGAAATTGCAGTTAATTCACTCTTCTTTACATTTTTAAGACCGCGGAATTCAACTTTGGTGATGGTTTTATTCCAGAACCAGTTTGAATCATCAGCCTGTGCATTTAATCCTGCAAAAACCGAAAAAATAATTAAAAATACAGTAAGCACTCTACGATGCATTTCACTTTTCTCCCTATACTCTTTTTTGTATTCCTAGAATGTAAGTTTCCATGATAAAGAAACAGACGTTGACGGAACATACTGCTGGCGCATAATTGCATTGATATCTGGCGCCATGTTCCATCTTATATTCACAATTGGAAGTTCAAGCTCAAGCCCGAATTCAGGTTTAAATAATAAACCGTTTGAAAAAGAAATATCATTTCCACCTTCCAGTGACAGATGAAGCATTGCATCTACATACAATGAACTTCCCAGGTATTTACCTATATAAACAGTTGTATTGTCCAAAAAGTTACCGATTGTTATCTTACTCATGTCAATCTGGTCAGATACACTCATTTTAATGGCGTTTTGGATAACATTTGTTCGTAATGAAAATATATCAAAATTCATCAAGTCTCGCAACTTGTTTTCCATATCGCGGATGAGCGTAGACTGGATGTAATATTCACCGGCTGTAGCAATAATCTCTCTGAACGATTCTGAATCGGCAATTGCAACCTGACCAAGGATATTTAAGATTTCATTTTCTGATTTTGCAGGTTCAGCAGAGAATTTAGGAGATAAATCCTTTAAGTACTGATTATCTACAGAGAGAATGATTTTGATATTCTGGCCGTTAGAATCCTTTTCCCTTGTTTCGGCCCTTATCTTAATCAGCGGATTAGTGATATCTTCCTGATTAAACTTGATGCTTCCTTCCTTAATATAGAAGTTTCGGCTCAAATAGTTTACATCCCCCGATTTAAGCTTTAATTCACCACCAATTTCGTAGAAATCAGATGCTGTGTCTATCTTTACGTTTACATGAGTATTCGGAACAAAGATACAGCGGAGGATTGGATCAAAGCTCAAGTTTACGTGGGTTCCAAGAGTTACATCAAGGTCGCTTGTAAAATAGATTTCTTCATCATCATCACTTACTTTGCTCGAAGCTTCTGTAATATCGTTCATATTTAAGACTACATCAACATTTTCTACAGAAACTTTCCCCTTTACATTAAACGTATCTGATTCATAACCAACGTCGATATTACAGTTTACGTCTCCTTTTACATTTACATAAGGGCTCTTGAATGCAAGCGGTGTAGAAACTCCCCTGATTGTTTCCATGCTGAACAAAAGTGTATCTACAATCCATTTATCCAGTGTGATTTTTCCGTCTAAAACAAACTTCTGTTCATTTTTAAGAGAATAAATCTTCTTTTCGAGGGTAAATTCATTTTCGAAGGCATCTACCTGCATTCTGTCTGTATAAATCACATTTTTGAAAATCGTTGGAAGATAGAACCTTGGTGCATTTATGTAAACACTTCCGTAGAATTCTGGAGTATCGAAAGTTCCCTTCATCTGGAATTCACCATTAATATTTGCACGCTCAACAGCAAAGTATTCTTCCACATTCATGTAAGACATAAAGTTTTTAAGGTTGATGTTTATATTCGAAAAGTTGATGTCTACGGCGGAAGTTTTTGCAAGACCCGAAAAATCAAAATAAACAAGATCTGGAGAATCAAGAGAACCGATTACTTCGCCTGTCTGAGGGATATAAGTTCCTACAAGACCAAGATTATCGGAAGAGAAAATCGAAATAAAGTCCTGATTGTATGTCAAAGTAATATCAAATGCTACTTCCTTTTTCATAAGTGAGCCCGAAATCTTATCTGAAGAAAGTGAAACAGAGAATAAATCAGGAATGAATGTTTTTGGCTCTGTGTAATATGCGTCGAAAACTTTAAGCTTGAGAGGGATTTCTACGTCCATCTCTCCGTTTAATGTGGCAAAGAGTGCAGAAAAAGTTCCGTCAAAATTATCTAAATCCATGCTGCCGGTAAGTCCCGTAACTTCAAAATCCGTATGGCGGAAATCAAAATCCGAAACAGAAACAAGGCGGTCTTCGAGGATTGCATTTCCGCTTATATTGATTAAATCTTTATTCAAAAGCATTGAAAGCTTACTTACGGTTAAAAACACAGATGGATGTTCAAGAGTTCCCGTAAAGTTAATGGAAGCAGAAAGTTCGTTATTATCGTTTTTAACAGAAGTAAAGCGGCTCAATCCAAAATGACTTATCTGCACCTGAGAGTTTATGTAGACACTGTTCATAAAGGTATCGCCGTTTAAAGGTTTTAAATCGGGGTTCGAAGCAGAAAGATCTATGAGGATTTTTTCTTCCGAGAACATATTCTTCATAGAAATTGAAAGGCCTGCCGAAGTAAATATTCCGTCGTTGATGTTTATTGTTATGTCTCCGCCACCTGTAAGGGATGAATACTTATCTGCATAAGAAATTGAAGTAAGCTGGGCACCATACTTTGTTCCGCTTCCGCTCAAAGAGAGCTTTGGATTAACGGTAGAAGTTGCATCTGTTTTTTCTATGTCTAAAGATTTAACGACAATTTCGGGTCCTGTTTCAAAATCATATTCAAAGCTGGTATTTGTAGAGAATATGAGTGAAAGATCTGCAATGGCGAAAGGAAGATTACTTACATTAAAATGTCCGTCGATTGACTTTTTACCGATTCTTACCTGGGAATCAAGACCATAGTCCCCCGAAACATTGATTACGTTATCGATTACTGAACCCGTAAAGTGATAAGGAATTGAAGAAGCAACCGCATCGAGCACGAAGAATAAATCGTTTGATTCAGGAAGAACATCCAGGGTTCCGGTTAAGTTTACGGCAAAGCTTCCAAGGATTAAGTCAAAGCGGTTTAAAAGGAAGCTCTGTTCGTTTCCACTTGCAGAAGCAAAAAGATACTGATTTCCTTCCTTTGTATTAGCAACAAGGACGTAAGGAATATTGTAAGAAAGAGACTTAAAATCGGAAGATACGTATACGTCTCCTGTAAAGATGTATGGATCTGCAAACTCTGCAAATCCCTGAATCTGTTCTGCATCTTCTTTTGGAACAAGCTCGCCCACAAATTCCATAACGCTTCCAAGAGAAATGCTGTTTAAAGAAACATTTGCCTGTGCGTAGTTTGAATCTGTAAGATAACTTCCACCAATTTTTATAACACCGATTGAACCTTCGGCTTCGTTCGAAACCTTGGAATAATCAGAAATTTCAAAATCAAAATCGATAGAGTCAGAAAGAAGGTGTACATGAGACTGCATTGCAGTTAAAGCCTTATTACCAATCTGTACCTGCGGAGAAAAGAAGGTAAATCCGTCTGTAATAGGATCTATATAAAGTTCTGTGGTAACTTTTTTCCCGTTAGAAAGTCTTAATTCTTCTACGCCTATTAATCCTTCTATCTGGAGAGTTCCGTATGTATAGGAAAGTCTTCCGTTTACTTTTCCAAGATCCCCGCTCACATCAAAACGGCTTAATCGAACAAAGTCATTGTTTCCGTAAAGTGAATAACTTGCTAAAAGACCACCAGGGACTAAAGTTTCGGGAACAAGGATATTTCCACTTGAATAATAATCAAGCTTATTATCAAAACCACGGAGTTCTGCATGTGCATCTAAATAAAATTTTAAATTATCAACATACTGAATGATTTCTTCGTTTTTTGTGGTTACTAAATCAAGAGGTTCAAAACCTTCTGCTAAAACATCTGCATATGCATCGCCGGTTGTAAGATTGTATTCAGCTTTTACAGAAAGTGGGAAAACATTCTGTATTGTATGCGCTTCGATTACAGAATTATTATAGGTTGCCACTAGATTGATTTTTGCTGCCTTATAATCCCCGTTTGTAAAATCAGAAAGGCTTACGAGAATCGAAGAATTATCAAGATCATCATAAAGGGTGCCTGAGAAATTTGCAGAGCCGGTAAATGTCATCTCGAGCTGTTTTAAATATGCTTCGGCGCGTGATTTTATATTAAACTCAATATTTTTCTTTCGTCTTGAGTTTGTGAGTTTTACATCCTTGATATTATATTTTACGTTTACATATTCATCATCATATAAAACAGTGATGTTCGTAACGCTGATGTTAGAAGGGATAAAACTTAAAACCGTGTTTATATCAAAATCCGAATCAGATTTTTGTTCTTCGCCCGAATACCTTTCTATATTTTTCTGGACAATCGCAATTGTTCTATTTACATCAACTGTAACACCATCTATTTTTACACCACGGATAAAGGAAGAAAAGTCCCCCCGAAGAAGCGAAAAGAGCCTGTAATCAATCATAACTTTATTAACTGTAGCAATCTCTTTTCCGTTTTCATCTTTTGCGATTATGTTATTAATTCTGAACGATGCAAGGATTGACGGAGAAAATGATTCGTATGAAAGAATGATTCCGGTATTTTCGTATACGTTTTCGATTATCTGTTTTGTAAATTTATTGACTGTATTTTCAAGCTTTCTATAAATAGGCCGCGACACTAAGAGTGCTGTAATGATGAGGAAAATAAAAATGACTGAACAAATCTTTGTCCTTCGGCTAAGCTTCTTCATATCAATAAAAAATTCAGGGTATAAAATCCCCAATTTTAGTCTATATATTATAACAGAAATTCTATATAATTACATTATGGTACTCAAAAATTTTATTGTATTTGAAGGAATCGACGGAAGCGGAACTTCTACCCAGCTCAAACTCCTTTCTAAAGCTTTTAACGACATCGTAATCACTGCAGAACCTACAGACAAAGAAACAGGTAAATTCTTAAGACGAATGCTTGCCGGTGATTTTTCTGTTAGTGAAAAGACAAATGCATTCCTTTTTGCAGCAGACAGATGCGAACATCTTTACGGAAAGGGCGGAATTGTCGAAACCTGCGAAAGCGGTAAAATTGTTGTAAGTGACAGATACATATTTTCAAGTCTTGCGTATCAAACTGCATCGGGTGCAGAAGAACTTCCCGTTTTATTAAATTCTACATTCCCACTCCCTCAGGTGCTTTTTTATTTTGTAATTAATCCCGAAATCTCTCTTTCGAGGGTAAATGCAAGAAGCGGTAAAAAAGAAATATATGAAAAAATCGAAATCCAGAAGAAAATTGCCGATATGTACGAAAAAGTAATCAGCTCATACGAACAAGATTCTTCTAAAAATGGTATGAAGGTTATAAGAATTGATGCGACAAAGCCTATAAAAGAGATTTCCGTGCAGATTCAAGAGGCTGTCAAAAGCTTAAATTAATTCTAAAATCTTAAATTATTCCGCCGATATTTTAAGTGTGAAAAAAACATTCATAACTTTATTATTCGTATTAGTTTTCTCTACTTTTCATGTAAACGATGCTCATTCCTACATGACAAAATATAAGGAAGAATATTACAGACTCTATCACATTCATTATATTCAGTATCCCGATGACTGCATGGAAAACATCTACTGGCTCGAAAAAGCAGCAAGAGCAGATTTCTGTAATCCCCGTTATGTGGGCTTTTTAATTAAAGACGAAAAAGAATGGGAAAAATACAGGTATCTATTTATGATGCACATCAACCTTAAGCTTATTGAACAGCACCTCCGTCTTGGAAGCATTTACGATAAGCAGGTAATTTATTTTTATGATTCTCCATTTAAAAAACAGATTCTTGAAAACCTGGAAATAAGTTTACAATGCTATAAAACCGCTTTAGTTTACTGGGACGAAGCAAAAGTCTGGTACGAAAAGGCTAACGGCTCAAGTTTTAATTTCCTTTACATCACTGCAAAACAGGAATGGGAAGATGAAAGGGAAAGAATCCAGAATGGTAAACTTAATTACGAACGCACAATCAAAAGAGAAATCTCACGCATAGAAAAAAACATTGAACAACTTAACCAAATGTCGGAAAAGTATTAAAATGTTTATTGTATGAACATTGAAAGCTTTAAAATCAATTATCCTCATGAATCACTAAGCCCTCAGGTATCTGAAATTTTTTTTATGGAAGGAAAACCTGATTTATCTTCTGTTTTTAACCCCGGAGCTGGGGAAGATTCACGCCGTCTTTTTGTAACCGATGCATCTGTAGCAAGCCTTCCGTGTATGGAAGATTTTATTAAAAACTTTGATGATGATTCCTGCGGCGAAGACAGATTATTGATTCTTGGTTCCGGAGAGCCATATAAAACTATAGAAAGCGTATTAAGGATTGTTACAAATGCGCTCGAAGCAGGCTTTAACCGTAAAGATACATTTGTCGGAATAGGTGGCGGTGTAATCTGTGATATTACAGCATTTGCAGCTTCTATCTATAAACGTGGAACTAAGGTTGAATTTGTTCCTACTACACTGCTTGCAATGGTAGACGCTTCTGTCGGTGGCAAAACAGGCTGCGATTTTGATAACTATAAAAACATGATCGGGACCTTCTACCCTGCACAAAAAATATACTACTGGCCGGAATTTATCCAGAGCCTGAGCGAAAATCAGTATAAATCTGGATTGGCAGAAGCATTCAAAACCGCAATTCTTTTTAATAAAGAACTTTTTGACCTTTTTTGTAATGAATCAGAAAAGATTCTCTTGCGTGATTCAAAGCTCCTTCACAAAATAATTCCTGAATGCGTAAAAGCTAAAGCTACAATCGTAGAAAAAGACTTTTACGAAAAGAATATACGTGCATATCTGAATCTTGGTCACACATTCGCACATGCACTTGAATCTGTAAGCGGACTTGGAGCTGTAACTCATGGAGAAGCAGTTGCCTGGGGAATCGGACGTGTTACAGCCCTTTCTAATAACAAGGGTTACTGCCTCTTGGAATTTAAAGATAAAATCTTTAAAGCTATGGAACTTTACGGCTGGGACACAAATCCTATTCCTTCGATTATTAAAGGCGGGGCAATCGGAGAAAGACTTATTAATGTAATGCATAAAGATAAAAAGAATAAAAATTCAAAAATCACTCTGGTAATTCCAAAACAGATAGCAGATATAACTATGGAAGAAACAGAAGATTCAGAAATCCTTATGGTATTAAAATAAACGGACAAGAAGATGAACTCAAATCCTAATTCAAACGCTAATTCCACCTCCGACTCTATTGAACATTACTTTGACTGGGCCAGTACAAGCCCACTCGACAAACTGATTGCAGAAGAGAGCCTTAAATTAACTCTTGAAAACTGGGGAAATCCTTCGAGCAGTCATCAGGTTGGGAAAAATGCACGTAAACTTCTGGACGAAGCAAGACAGAGAGCTGCTAAAGCAATCAATGTAAAACCTGAACAGATTTATTTTACATCGGGCGGAACAGAAAGCGATCAGATTCCTCTTCTTTCGGTTCTTTCAAAACCAAATAAAGGTAACATTCTTATAAGTTCCATTGAACATCCGGCTGTAAGGGAACAGGCATTAGCATTAAAAAATACCGGCTGGGAAGTAAAAATAATTCCTTCTGACAAAAACGGAATTATTACCGCAGACGCTGTTACATCGCTTTTAGATAAAGACACTGTTTTAGTATGTGTTATGGCTGTAAACAACGAGACAGGAAGCATACAGCCTATTTACGAAATTGCAGATGCTATAAAAAAATGGTCCCAGGGAAAAAGAAAACCAAAGTTCCATGTAGACTGTGTTCAGGCGGCAGGAAAAATTCCATTAAATCTTTCTTACGACGGAATAGACAGCGCAGCATTCAGTGCACATAAAATCTGTGGTCCTCGTGGAATTGGGATCTTATATATAAAAGACAATATCGAAGGATTTTTAAGAGGTGGCGGTCAGGAAAAAGGAATAAGAAGCGGAACAGAAAACGTATATGGTGCCGTAGCCTTTTCTAAATGCCTTGAAAAATATTTTTCGTGTGAGCATTACGAAAAGCAAAAGGAAATCACCTCTTATTTTATAGACGAACTTATGAAGATAAAAGGCTGCACGATAATTCCTGAGGGACGAACATCCAGCCCGGACTTATTTTCGCCTTATGTTGTTCAGGCTGCTTTTAATAAAATACCCGGAAACGTTATGCTTCGCGCTCTTGATTCAAAAGGATTTTATATTTCTACGGGAAGCGCATGTTCATCTAAAAAGAATAACCGCCCTGTTTTAGAAGCGATGAACGTAAAACCGGAACACAGGGAAACTTCTGTAAGATTCAGCTTTGGACCACTTACCGAAAAAACAGCAGTAGAAGAACTTCTTCTTGCAGTAAAAGAAATTAACTCAAATTTCAATAATTGAAGTTTTTAGACATTTATGATATTTTTCTATTTAAGATAAGGAGCCAATTATGGGAGCACGTGGAGAACTTTTTACAACTCAGGTTTATTTAGATAATCGTTCTTATTTTTTTAACGTAAAAGAAAACAGAACAGGTGATGTATTCTTACAGATTGTCGAAAGCAAAAACAGAGATGGAGCAGAAGCAGACAGACATCAGATTGCTGTTTTTTCCGAAGATATGCAGAAGTTCTTACAGGGTATGGAAAAGTCTCTCGAATTTATCGAAAAAGACAGAAAAGCCAGACAGAAGGCTGCCAGAGAAAAAAAGGCTCTTAAAGAAGCAAAATACGCAAAAGGCTCAGAAGGTAAAAAAGTTTACCGCGTAAAAACAGATAAAAAGAATTCAAAAGCTGATGACGGAATCAAACGCACAGGAAGAATTCACGTTGTAAGCAAAAAGCCTTCGGAAAATAACTAATCAAAATAATTAATACTTAAAAGAAAGCCGCTGTATTGGAGAAGGTCCGATTTTTCGGCAGATTCCCATATGTTCACGGGTTGGATAACCTTTGTGTCCGGCGTATCCGTATTCAGGATATTTTTTATCCATTTCTATCATAATTTCATCCCTGCGTGTTTTTGCAAGAATTGATGCAGCCATTACACAAGGGTATTTCCCGTCTGCTTTTGGTTCGGCCCTGCATTCAAAAGGAACTTCCGGGCACTTATTTCCATCTGTAATACCAGAGAGTTTATATGCTTCTATCCCCTGCTCTTTAGCCCACTCAGGAAGTTTTAGAAGCATATTTGAATACGCAATCTTCATGGCTAAAAGACTCGCCTGCAGGATGTTTATCCGGTCAATAGTCGCATGGTCTACAAGCCCTATCCCCCAGCATGCTTTTTCCATAATCACAAGTTTTGCCGCTTCGCGTTTTTTTTCGGAGAGTTTTTTTGAATCATTCAAAATTTCAATTGGAAAATCAGATGGTAAAATTACACAACCAGCACAGACCGGACCTGCTAAAGGCCCCCTTCCCGCTTCGTCAAATCCGACGCTCAATAAAACAGAATTTTTAGAATCCATAGCTTTCGTTTTTAGACTGCTTGAGCTTTGTCTTTTTATCGGTATAAATCGGGTCCGAATTCTTTGCAGCAGGAAGCTCAGCTTTGAATGTATTTCCTGTAACAGTTCCGTTTACGGTAAAGAGTTCTGCAACACGACCTATGGTTCCAGTTACCTTAAAGGAATTATCTGTGAGTTTTACATCGCCTTCGTACAGAGAAATACCAACGCAGGTCTTACCGGATGTATTTATGATTGACTTACTGATTGTGATGCGGCTCTTTAATCCATTAGAGAAAGAAACATATTCTTCTGCAGAAACAGAGATAATCGAATTTGTAATATTCAAAGTAGAGTTTGACATATCAAAAAGATATGCGTGTTTACCAAATACAGCTCCAATCTGACAGTTATCCATGTCTAAAACTGCATTTTCGAGCTTAATGAGGCTTGCAATTTTTGTGGCAGAAGAGCTTTTACCGTGTTCGTATAAAAGTGTAAAATCCTGCAGGGTTAAAGTTGAGCCCTTTACTACGATGCTTGCATTTTCGTCGAATATGATTTCTGCAGCGTAATCATTTATAAATGTACAGTTCGAAAGAAGGTCATTTTTTCCGGAAGGAACGTGCATTGAACCCGAAATCTTTAATATGGCAGAACGACCGTTATTTATGGAAGCAAGACACTGAGCAAAATTATTATACGGCCTCTGCTTTGTTCCGTCGGAATCTTCGCCGGTATAACTTTCGTCATAATAATAATTATATTTATCGATGATGACTGAATATTCAGCTACGGCACTGACTACACTGTCTTTTTTTGAGTATGCACAGATTCTGTAATAACAGGCTCCATTCACCTCGGGCTCAAGATTAAAGCGGTAATTTGTTCCGTTTACAAGTGTATAATCTTTTGTTGGAAGCGAAAGTAAAAGCTCGTTGTGCGGTGAATAAACTTCGGAAGTATCTTCAATTAAAAACGGATCGCTTACACTAACATAAAGTTCTGCATCGCTCTGGCCTGTAATACTTCCCGAGATTGACTGTCTTGAATAAAAAGTTTGGGGATCTTTTACAAGGATTTCTGGTACACGAGGAGGTTTTTTATTGATTTCGTAATCAACTTTTATGTCACCCTGGTAAACAGAGTTAGAAAAAATTCCTATTGTAAAATTACCCTTAACGGAATTTCCGTAGAAGGTATCTGCACCGATTTCCGTAAAGAATTCCTGGTATTCACCTTCCGGAGAAAGAATGCTCATCTGGTAGGATTCATCACCGTCGATTGTATAAGTGATGCTTCCGTCATCGTTTGTTGATTTTCTTACCTCTGGTTTTGCAGGAAGCTCAAAAGTTTCTATAGGATTACCCTGTTCGTATGCTATACTCTGCCACTGAATCCTATGAGGAACAGATCTGTCTAAAGTTTTACTGTCCTTTGGTAATTCCCAATATTCTGAATCTATTCTGTAAATATAATTGTCGTCGAGGAAGGAAATGGTATTCCAGTTTGTAATTTCAAATGGAACGTCGTTCTGTGTAAATACACCCTGTGTCTGCGGAAATGTTCTGATTATGAATCTCCACTTTTTACCGTTGTTTTTATCCATTACAACACATGGAATATTCATGGAAATAACTGTGTTCTCTGCGATAGAAACAGGCTGACCTTCTATAAAAGAATCCGGTGGAAGCCCCATACTGTAATAAAGGCTGTAAGGAATATAGATTTCTGAGCCCGCTGTATAATTAAGAATGCCTGTGTCGTAAAAGCTGTCTATAAACTGAGAATAATCCGCATCATAAGCGTTATCCGGTTCAACTGTGTAATTGATCTTTATTTCTTCATTCTTTTTACCGGACTTTTTAATTCTGATTGAAACAGGGCCTGTTAAATCGATTAAAACAGGAGAATCATAAGCAAAACCTGAAGAAACAGGATCTTCTCCATTCAGAGAATAATAATATTCTTCGCCATCAGAATCATCTATACAAAGCATCTGCCTGTTTGCCCAGTTTCCTTCGATAGGACTAAGAACTTTAATCTGTGCAAAAGCGTTTGAAACAAAAAGAGAACTGAACAAAACTATTAAGGCAAAAATCTTTTTCATTCGTTATAATCCCAGGAACGGATCAAGAACATCTTTGAGTTCAGGATCATCCTTATAATAATATTCCTTTAATTCATCTTTTGTGAGTCCAACAAGTTCGTGGCTCATGTAATGAATCCATCGGTTTTCATCCGGATTATTAATCACAAATTTGCGGCAGAAATAATCAGGCTGAATAGGAAGCTGTTCTTTCTGATATGTAAAATATTTATAATCGTGTACTACAACTTTTATGTCTTCGCGAGGAAGCCCTCTTGAATTAATCAATGTTTCTACAAGACAGTTAATTGTTCTGCCTGAATCAAAAATATCATCAACTAAAAGGATTTTATCTCCAGGTCTTAAATTTTCAGGAGGATATGTCCATCCGTCAATAAAAACCTTAGTGTGCTTTGCTACATCTGAATATGAACGTGCAACAACCCCTGCATACAAAACAGGATGAAAGTGTTTTACCTTTGAAAGTATTTTAAAATATTCACTTATGATATTTGCCATATAAGCACCACCACGAAGCGAACAATAGATTACATCGGGAATAAATCCATCCTTATAAATCTGTGATGCAAGCTTTAATGCGTTATTTCTGACTTTATCGTATGGAAGAAATTCCTTTATCATTTTAAAACCTCATATATCCTTTAATTATAATAAAAATCCCCAGAAAATCAAATTATTTGAATTCTCTGTCGGTTATTATCCTTGCATTCATGGCTTTTAATTCTTCTTTGTCATGACTTACGATGATGCAAGTTCTCTGCTCTATTTTTATGAGATTAACCGTTTCTGTAATAAATTTTTGTTTTTTGTTTTCATCCTGTGAATGGAATGGCTCATCCAAAAGTAACAATCTGGAAGGATAAGCAAACGCTCTTGCAATGGAAACCCTTTGTTTTTCTCCGCCGCTTAAATTTTTACAAAGCTGATTAATTTTTGTTCCAAGGTCAAACTTCTGGATAAAATATTCAGCCTTCTTTTTTGCAGTCTGCTTATCATAAACATTCAACAAAGGAAGCATTACGTTTTTTAAAACACTCTGATTTTCGAGCAGGCGTGGTTCCTGAAAAACATAAGAAACACTCATATCATCATGAACGCTGATTACGCCGCTTTTTTCAAAATCTGAAGAAAGGGAAAGACCTGCAATAAGATTTAAAAGTGTAGTTTTTCCGCTTCCTGTAGGAGCCGAAAGTCCGATTATTTCGTTATAAAAAATATCTAAGTTAAAATCTTTGAATAAGACGTTGTAATTTTCTTTAAGACTAAAATTTTCTATATGAATTAAGGGAATATGTGTGAATGAATTATCTGACATTTTTTACCCCCTTAATATATTTTTTGAAAATCAGTTTTAAAAGTCTTTCGAGCAAAAAGCAGATGCACACTAAAATTAAAGTTATGGCTAAAACAGAAGTTGTTTCGAATATCACCTGATTAGTCTGTAAAAGGCTTCCAGCTCCTTTTTTTGGAAGGCTTAAAACTTCTCCTGCAACGACAACCTTCCATGTAAGACCAAAGGCAGAGATTATTCCGTTTAAGAAAAATGGGAGAGCAGAAGGAACTTTTACATAAATAAATTTCTGCACTTTTGTATACTTATAGATTTCTGCCATCTGCAAAAGCTTTTTATCTGAATTTTCGAGCCCTGTTATGATTGCAGAGATGATTATAGGAAGAGTCATAAGACAGGAAACAAAAACAGGAACTATATCAGACGAAAACCAGTAAAGCGCTATGAGGATGACTGCAATTACAGGTGTTGAACGCAAAAGAGAAAGAGGAAATTCAAAAAAGCTTTTAATGAAACTGTTCTGACCGCATATTGTCCCGATTATTATTCCTGCAAAAAGCGAGATAACAAATGCCAGTGCGCAGCGTAAAAAAGTATATAAAAAATTAATCCAGAAAATTTTCTGGCAGATTAGTTCTATTATCTTAAAAAAAACTTCTTTTGGAGACGGTAAAATTAAAGATGCGTTTATTTTTCCGGCGACCAAATACCAGATTAATAAAATCGTGAAAACTGAAAGAAAAACCGGAACTATCTTTTTAATAATAAAATTTTTCATCAGGCAATTTACCGCCTATTGAAGAAGGTTCATCATCAAAAAAGAGCTTTAAAAGCTTTTCGATTTTCTGTTTATTTTTCTTAGCAGGTTCGTAAACATAGTTTGATTTTGGAATTGATTTTTCTACGATTGGAGCGGGAAGGCCTAGTTCATTTTTCTGAACGAGTTCTCCGGCCTTAGCAGGATTTTTAATTGTCCACTTGCATGCTTTTTCGTATTCTTTTAAAAATGCATTGAGCTGTGCCTGATTGTTCTCAGCAAAATCCTTTCTTACAACCATCACTGTTAAAGGATAATTTTCCTTATTGATTTTTTCGTATTCTGTTTTCTGTAAATCTAAGGCTATTACAGATGAATCTTTCTGGATTGCAACTGTAGAAAAAGGCTCGGGAACAACAGCATATTCAATTTTTCCTGAAACAAGCATACCGGCAAGATTTGCAGCAGGAATTGAATAATCAAGAGTAACACCGTCTGGAGTATCAGTCTGGATGTTTTTTTCCTTTAAAAGATATTTTAAAATGTATTCAGGAGTTGCGCCGTGTCCTGCAACATAAACTGTTTTTCCCTTTAAATCTTGGAGCGAAGTAACATTTTTATCTTTTGTGATTAAAGAAAGATTTCCGTTTCCCGTGATTGCACAAACCTGGATAGCTCCGTTAGTTGAATTATAAACTTTTGCAGCAACGTTTGGTGGTAAAAATCCAATGTCGGCTTCGTTTTTTAAAAGCTTTGGAAGAAGGGCTTGCGGGTCTGCATATTTTGTATAAGTTATCTTAACGTTTTTTATGCTTTTAGTATTTTCCATCATGTAAGCGGCAGGAATACAGCTTGGACCATTTAAAAGCCCTACCCTTATTTCCTGTGATGACAAAGCCGCACAGATTAAAAATGATGCAAATACTGCAGAAATCTTTTTTAAAATCATTTTTTTTACCTCTTTTATCTTACAACAACTTTTTCTTTTGCTACGTGAACAGGCTCCTTTTTAGTAAGCTTTACTTTGAGTCCTGCATTCTTTGAACATTCAATTTCTACAAGGTCAAAGTTTTTACCCTGATTCTTAAGAATCTCCATCGAAAGAGGATCTTCAATTTCTTTTCGCAAAAGACGTTTCATTGGGCGTGCACCCATAGAAGGATTATAACCGTTTTCGATTAAATATTCTTTAGCTTTCGGTTTAATTTTTATTGTAAGATTCTTTTCTTTTAATCTTTCTGCAAGTTCAAAAAGCTGGATATCAAGAATCTTGGAAATTTCTTTTTTGTTGAGCGCGTTGAATACAATTACATCGTCGATTCGGTTTATGAGTTCAGGGCTAAGGAGTTTTTTAAGTTCATTCATTGCACCGGCTTTAATGTCTTCGTAAGGCATAACTCCGTCTGTAATTCCAAAACCGACTCTTCCTTCACTTGTAATCTGTCTTGCACCTGCATTACTTGTCATGATGATTACTGTATTACGGAAGTTTACAACGTGTCCAAGATTATCGCTTAATTCTCCTTCCTCTAAAAGCTGTAAAAGAAGATTAAAGATATCTGGATGTGCTTTTTCAATTTCGTCTAAGAGTACTACAGAGTATGGATGTCTTCTGACTTTTTCTGTTAAGATACCGCCTTCTTCATAACCTACGTATCCGGGTGGTGCTCCAACTAAGCGGCTTGCAGTATGTTTTTCCATAAAGTCAGACATATCAATTCTGATTAATGCATCTTCTGTTCCAAAAAGATATTTAGCCAGTGCTTTTGCAAGCTGTGTTTTTCCAACGCCTGTAGGACCTAAGAAGATGAATGAGCCCACAGGATGTTTTGGAGAAGAAATTCCAGCCCTGCTTCTTCTGATTGCACCGCTTATAATGCTTACAGCGCTTTCCTGACCTATTACAGTATTATGAAGTTCGTCTTCCATGTGAACGATTCTCTCTGTTTCGGAAACGGTGAGCTGTTCAAGAGGGATGCCTGTCATCTCGCTGATTATTTTTTCGATATCGTGTTCTGTTACAACTTTTACAGGGCTTGCTCCGTTTTTATCCCACAAGTCTGAATAAAAATTTAATTTACGTTTTAAATCGATTACCTTGTCGCGGATTATAGCTGCGTTTTCGTAATCCTGATTCTGTATAAGGTTGTGTTTTTCTATTTCAAGTTCGCGCTTTTTCTGCTCGAGTTCTGCAAATTCAGAAGGTTTTTCCTCTTCTAAAATCTTTTTGGCAGCACCCGCCTCGTCTAAAATATCAATTGCCTTATCGGGCAAAACCTTCTCGGGCAGATATCTTTTAGACAATTTTATTACAGAAGGAATAACTTCTTTTGAATATAAAACATTGTGATATTTTTCGTATTTTTCTTTTATGCCTTCAAGAATCTTTTCTGTTTCGCTTACATCAGGTTCTTCAACTTTTACAACCTGGAATCTTCGTTCAAGTGCAAGATCCTTTTCGATATGCTTTGTATATTCTTTTGTTGTTGTAGCACCGATTATCTGGATTTCTCCACGTGATAAAGCCGGCTTCATGATATTCGAAGCATCCATTGTGCCTTCGTTTCCGCCTGCTCCAATGATTGCGTGAATTTCATCGATGAATAAAACTACATCCTTATTTTCCTGAAGTTCTGTGAGCATTTTTTTCATACGCTCTTCGAATTCACCACGGTATTTTGTTCCTGCGACTACTGCTGCAAGGTCAAGCGAAAGAATTCTTTTTTTGAGTAAATCTACAGGAACATCACCCATAGAAATCTTCTGGGCAAGTCCTTCTACGATTGCAGTTTTACCAACACCAGGCTCTCCTGTTAATACAGGATTATTTTTTGTTCTTCGAGCAAGGATCTGAATCACTCTATGGATTTCTTTTTCGCGTCCGACTACAGGATCAAGTTTATTATCTCTTGCAAGCTTTGTTAAATCACGGCAGTATTCATTTAAAAATGGAGTTTTTGGTGGCTGCTGTTTTGACTTATCCTGAATTGCTTTCTGTTTTTTTTCATCAAAAACACTGAATAAGGAAACACCGCTTTCGTCCGAAAGAATGCTTCTGAATACTGTATCTACAATATTTTCTGCTCTTTCCTGTTTAATCGAAGAATTAATCTGACTCTGGAGCTCCATTACAACAAAGCGTGCATCCATAATATTGTAATCAGTAGACTGAAAGAATCTTGAGGTAATACTTCCCTCTTCCCTTATTGCAGCAAGAAGGAGATGTTCTGTACCGATGTAATCATTATGAAGTGCATTCGATTCAATGTCCGCAATATCAATCATCTGTTTATATCTGCGGCTTAATGGAATAGATTCCAGTGTTGGAGTTTTAGGTTCTGTTTCAAAATATTTTTCTATAAATGCCAGAAGATCTTTTGGTTCAAGCATGAGTTTTGCAAATACGCTGTATGCAATACCTTCTTTAAATTTTAAAATAGCAAGAATCAGATGTTCGGGTAAAAGCTGACGGCTGCCTAATTTTCTGGCTTCGTCTTGTGCAAGAACAGAAATAACCTGTTTAGCACGAGGAGAAAAATTCTTCATGATAACTCCAAAAATAAAGAGATAATTACATTATATTATCGACATAAACGGTTAAAAAAGACACATGAGAATTTAAAAAATTCTGCCGGATTTTTGCTTTTCCTGATCTATGCCTTTCTGAGCGTGTCTATAGGTTTTTCTTTTCCGGCTTTTACAGAAGGAATAATCGAAACAATGAGAGAAAGAAAAATCGTAAGCGCGCAGATTAAAAATATCTGACCAAAAGGAATTTCGAGCGGGATTGTCTGAATATAATAGGCCGGATCCATAAGATGAATCTGAGTCATCTGGTCGAGCGGAACTCCCTGAATAAGATATTTAATTTTGGCCACATGATTTACAGTTTTTTCTATAAAAGAGATAATCTGGTTTGCATTTACAGAAAGTAAAAGCCCCGTAACAAGTCCCAGAATAACTCCCCCGCTTCCGCATACAACTGCTGTTAGTAAAAAAGAAAGAGTGATTCCAAAGGGAGTTGCACCAATACTTTTTAAGATTGCAATTTCTTTTTTTCTTTCCATTACCAGCATGATTATTGCAGAACAGATGTTTATAGAAGCGACAAGAACAATCAACACCATGATTAAGACAAGCATGACCTTCGTGGAAGAAAAATTTTCAAACTCAGACTGATGAACCTGCTGCCATGAATAAAAATTTGCAATCTCGCCGTAATCAGATTGAAGGCATTTTTTTGTATAAGTTAATTCCGGAGAAAAAGCGTCCGGCGTTTCCATAAGAACAGTAAAATTCGCATTTGAAAGTGAAAGTGAAGCAAAGGCTGTTTCAATCGGGATAAAAGTCCACAAGGCATCCATTTCCTGGTAACCTGATGAAATAATTGCCTTTACCTTAAAAGGAGTGAGTTTTGGAACAAGCTTATCTTTTACAGTGCGTGTAGTAATAATCCTGAATGTGTCGCCTGCATGAAGGTTCAAAAGCTCTGCAATTTTTTTTCCGACAATTGCTTCGCTTCCGCTTATTTCAAGGTCATCCCCTTCTATTACTTCAAAAAGACTTCTGAAAGAGTGATTATCCTTAAAAATATCTGTATTTACACCGCGAATCTGAATGCCCGATCTGTAATCGTTTGCAGTACCGATTGCATTTATATCGACTTCCGGGTAGGCACTTATGATTCCTTCCTGCTTTTTTAATTTTTCTGCGAAAGCAAAAAAGTTCTGAAAGGTTCTTGTCTCTTTTATATCCTGTGCAACGAAAGCCTGTATATGTCCTGTTGAAAGCCCTATTAAACGCTCTGTCATTCCTTCTATCATCCCGTTTGTGATGCATAAAACACAGGTTAAAGGGATGATGCTCAATCCTATACAGATTAAAGCCCCCGAAATACTTCTTCTTGCAAGAGATTTCTTTTCTGTTTTTGGGAAGATGAGGCTCTTTGTAAATAACAAGATTGACTTAATCGTCATTTACTTCTCCCCGGATTAAAAACTTCGAGCTTACCGCCTGCAATCCTGTAACAGATATCGCCTTTTGCCGCAAGCTTATAATCGTGCGTTACAAGAATCAGGGTTGTTTTATATTTATCTACCATGCTGAATAAAATATCGCCTATTAAAGCTGCATTTGCAGGATCGAGGTTTCCTGTTGGCTCATCGGCTAAAATCACTTTTGGATTATTGATAAGACTTCTTGCAACAGAAACCCTCTGTCTTTCTCCTCCCGAAAGTTCCGAAGGAAGGTGATTCATTCTGTCCCCTATTCCAACTTCTACTAAAAGTTCTTTTGCCCTTTCCCTTGCTTCTTTTTCTGGAACTCCGGCCATAAAGGCAGGCATATATACATTTTCGAGCGCAGTAAAATCTTTTAATAAATAATGAAACTGAAAGATTAATCCTAAAAACTTTGAGCGGTATTCCGGGCTTTCTTCTTCCGAAAGTTCATTTACAAGCCATTTACCCGCTTTTACGCTGCCGGCTGTTACAGTATCTATTCCTCCGATTATATTCAAAAGAGTACTTTTACCGCTTCCGCTTTCGCCTGCTATAACTACCTTTGTACCTTCTTCAATTTCTAAATCAAGATCTTTAAGGATAGTCAATCTTTCACTGTCGGTAATATAAGTTTTTTCAAGTCCCTTAATCTGAATAATGCTGTTACTCATCGTGAAGAACCTCCGCAACTGTAAGTTTTAATATATTTTTACCGGCAAACCACGAAGCAAATAATGGAGAAACAAGTCCGAATAAAGCAATCATCACAACTTCGCCGAATATGACTCTTGCCGGAATGGAAGCGTATAATGCATAGGAAGAATTTTCGCTCAGGTATACAAGCGACTTAGGAGATGTAATTGCCGTAAACGCATACTGAATCCAGTACATCACAAATGAAACTGCCTTAAAGAAAAAATCAGTATTTATGCTTATAAGAAGTCCGAATATTACTCCAAAAAAAGAACCGATTAATCCGGTTGTAAGACCCCTTGTAATAAATATTGCCTTAATCCTCGAAGAAGGGGCTCCAAGAGCCGAAAGAACTGCAATTTCACTTCTTCGTTCGTACACAAGACGTCTCATACCGTTATAGATATTTATTCCGACAACCACAAAGATGATTGCAACAAGCATTAAAAGGATATTTTTTTCTATTCGTAAAGCCCCGAAGAACGATTTATTGTATTCACGCCAGGATTTGAACTTTGCTTCGGGGTAAAGCTTTGTTAAATAATTAATCGAAGCTGCATCATCATCCTTATCGCTGATTTTAATTCCGTATACAGGTTTTGCTTTTTCTCCAAAGTATTCTTTTCCGTCTTCAATTCCTATATAACAGTATGATGAATTAAGCTCTGAATATCCGCTTGTAAAAACCCCTGTAACAATAAAATTCCTTTCTGTTGATAAAAGACTTACATCTGAACTTCCACTCAAAACAAAAAAGTTTACTGTATCGCCTACACGCACTCCAAGATTTCTTGCAAGCTTTGAACCAAGTATGATTGAATTTTTATCTTCAAGGTCAAAATAACCAGAGCGCATTACCATCTGGGATTTAAAACCCTTATCATCTTTATAAACAGAAGGTTCCACAGCCCTTATTACAGCAGCACTTTCCCTTCCATATTCGCTTGTCATAAGAGTTTGTGCTTCGTAAAAAGGACTTACAGAAACAAAACGCTTATTATCGCGGCACAAATCTTTTATTGCATCATATTGTGAAGTATCTAAATCTTCTGCCTGAATGTGATAAGAAGAAAGTTCAATAATCGCATCTATAAAGCTCAGCTGAAATCCGTTCATAATGCTCATCACGACTATTAAAGTCATTACACCAAAACAGATTCCAAGTGTAGCAAGTTTAGATGTTGCCGCCGATTTTGATTTTCTGTCTACTCTTGCAAATCGGGAAGAAATTCTTGTAATCCATTTAAGGTCGCCAAAAAAAGTCTTACTCATAGATTTTCTCCCTTACAAAAGTGTCTCCGTTATAGTATTCATCGCGTATCTTTTTATCTTCATCATAATATGTTTTTACAGAAAAATCTTCATCAAAGAAAATCTGTTTTGTATAGGCGGTTTTAGAAGAATAAACAATACTGATTTTTAAATTACCGTCCTCGTAGTATTCATAATCAGGCATATCTTCGGTTTTATAATAATATAATTCTGTCTTAACGGAAGTTTTTGCACCCGTATAATCCGTAACTTCTTCTTTTGTGATTCTTTTTTCCTCATCGTATTCCCAGGATGAACTGTTTAAAATATTCCATCTTTTGGTTTTATCTGAATATTTATAAATTTCGAGTACGTGAGGAAGTCCCTTGTCGTTATAAACAGTTCGTGATCTTGAATCTCCAGAAGTTACAGTTTTTGAATAAGGGATTACGTTGTCATAGGCGTAGGTTAATTCTTCTTCCAGAGTGATCGAAGCCGTTTTTTCGTCAGGGATATTCCAGTGTTCTTTTTTTACAAGACGATAGCGCTCATCGTAGAAAAATCTTGTGACTTTTTCCTTACATTTATTTATAAAAACAAGCTTTCCACCAGAAAAATCCGGTATAAAAATCTCGTTTCCGTATTCCATGATTTTTAATTCATTTAATGAATCCAAAAGCCTTACTTCCACAGGTTTATCGCTTTCGTTTTCGTAAGTATGGCCGCCTCTTAAAACTGATTCAAGTTCGCTCATACTTTCAAGTTCATCTGCTATGCGCTCTTCTTCCATGGAAGATAAAACATAATCAACCCATTCACCGTCGTCTAAGGCCGGAACATAAAAATCAAGATTATCTATTAATTCTAAAGATTCTGATGAATTTTCTTCTGTACTAAGAGGAGCATTACTTTCTTTGTTTTTATCTTTTCGAGAACAGGCCGTAAAGACAAGGCCAAAAGTGATTAAAACAACAAATGCTTTTTTTATCACGCTTTACAATCCCAGAAAATCATCAATATAGTCAGAGGCATTAAAAGGAGAAATGTTTTCGTATTTTTCGCCGTCGCAGACAAAGGCAACAGGAATGTTCAATTCCTTTCCGATAGAAACTGCACATCCACCCTTTGCAGTTGAATCATACTTTGTCATAATAACAGCATCTATTCCGACAGCCTCATTAAAAACTTCTGCCTGGCGCACTGCATTCTGTCCTGTTGTTGCATCAATTACAAGGATTTTTTTGTAACATCCTTCGTCTGCTTTTGAACGGCAGATTTTATCTATCTTCTGTAATTCGCGCACAAGGTTTTCTTTATTGTGAAGTCGTCCCGCTGTGTCTGCAAGAACAAGTCCCGGTCCTTTTGCCTTTACCGCTTCTGCAGCATCAAAAACAACGCTTGAAGGATCTGAACCATGCTGATGGCTTACTACACGAACTCCAACCTTATTACCGTGCAACTCGAGTTGTTCAATTGCTGCTGCACGGAAAGTATCGGCACTTGCAAGAACAAGATTTTCAAGACCACGCTTTTTAAACCAGAGTGCTAATTTTGCAACACTTGTTGTTTTTCCCACTCCGTTTACACCCAAAACCATCCATACATTCTGTTTTCCCTGTTCATAATTAAGTTCAACAGATTTTACGGTTTCCAAAAGGAGCTTCTTTAATTCCTGCATTATATCATCCTGCTCGGTAATCTTATTTTTTGAGCAGACTGATTCAAGTTCTTCTACAATCAGATACGAAGTTTTAGCCCCAATATCACCTTCGACTAAGAGGTCGGTTAAATCATCATAAAATTCTTCGTTTTTATTTCCCTTAGAAAATAACGCCTTAAACTTTGAACCAAAAGACTTTTTCATAAAATTAAAACTCCGCTGTATTTATTCTGTTGTATGTTCTATATTTTTTTCTATATTCTTTTCTGTATTTTTACTATCAGTATTTTTATCCTGTGTTTTTTCATCTTCCAGGCCGGCATCCTGTGCGCTTTCCCCATCTTCTGCCGGTAGCACTGCAGCTTTCTCTTTATCTGCCTCTTTTGTCTGATTAAAATCTAAAGGAGCCGGTTCTGCTTTTTTTGGAAGGATAGAATTTGCTGCATAAAGATAGCGCACAAGTTCATACACAAACCACACACCAAGCCCGATTGAAATTCCTGTAGAAATATCAGAAGCTAAAATCCATCTGTTTGCTTCTTCAAGCTTATCCGAAGTTTTAAGATAACCTTTCTGTCCTGCCATTGAATAAGACAAAGCCTGACCATTCAGATAAAAAGACGGTATTAAAGATGTGATTAAAATACTATAGGAAGTATACATCCATCTGCGCCGATTTTCAATGTAATCATTTTTGTCTTCGAGGTTCGCATCAACAACATAAGTCTGTTCAGCTTCTAAAATTGAATCATCAAGAATAAAAAAGTCAGAATTTTTCTTTCCACCGTATAAAAGACCCAAAACAGGTTTACCGTTTATTTCGATCTGGCCTTCAAACGGTTTACCATCAGTATAAAAAATACCCTGTCCTTCTTTTTTTGTTACAAGGGAAATATCTAAAAACTCTTTTTTCTGTAAGTTGAATTTAACTTCGTAAGACTGATTACCTTCAAAATAATAATCACAGCTGGCTGTATTATAATCCTTACATACAAACTCAAGGTGATGAATACCCGAATCAAGTTTTAACTTTCTGTTTATATTTTTCTGTAAGACATCATCTATATAAACTGAAACTTCTTTAAGAGGAATGTCGGAAACAAATTTGAGTTCGCATGGCAGTGAATTTGTAATCTGTGGAGCAAGCTGTCTTACAATTGATGATGCAATTATATCGGCTTCGTCAAGAGAACCGTATTCAGTAACACAAGCTACACTCTTTCCACCAGGATAATTATAAAGCTCAACTGTAACACTTATATATTCTCCGTACGCTTTAATTCTTCCTGTTAAAAGTGCATTTATTCCATTTTGAAAAACATCTTTTTCTATTTCGCGGCTGTCGTATGAATATGACAAAAGATTATCGGGAACATTATAAAGCGCAGAATAATCATTTTTATAGATTTCGATTTTTTCTATCTGATTTTCGTTATGGGAATCCTTATAAACTTCATGCTCTTTTGCCCGGGCAATTTTTTCTTCGTACTCTGCCTGGTTTAATAAGTTTTCGTCTATCTGTTTTTTGATTTCCGCAATCTTTTTCTCTTCGTTTTCTATCTGTTTTTTAAGTTCATCCTTAGAAAAATTCTGAAGGACCAGAGAATCCCTCCTTTGTATTTCTGCCGAAAGCTGGAGAAAAAGTGAGGTACGTTCATTTTTTAATTTAAAAAGTTCTCTTTCAAAGAC
This sequence comes from Treponema sp., assembly GCA_016286365.1. Taxonomy (GTDB): domain Bacteria; phylum Spirochaetota; class Spirochaetia; order Treponematales; family Treponemataceae; genus Treponema_D. The sequence goes on along the minus strand of JAEESN010000009.1, from coordinate 50,280 downwards.
TTCGTTTACATAAATTGTTCTAAAGGAAGCCTTCGAAATATTTTCAAGAATCCTCTGTGGAAGCATGGAAGAAATTCCTTCCTTTACACTTTCCTTTTCTTTTCCCGAAAAACTGAACTTCTGTGCGGCAATAATCCATTTACCTGCCTCTTTTGCATGAATAAAAGAAGCAGAAATTAATATGAGTAAAAGAGTAATAATTTTTTTTCTATAGGTAAAACTACTCCTCAATTAAAACTACCCCTTTTTGTCCTTACGGATTATTCCTCGTCATCATCGTCGCTTCCCCCATCCATTGGAAGACCTTTCCACTTGGCTACAAGGTATGCGTTCATAAAGTCGTCTAAATCTCCGTCCATAACACCGTTAATGTTTCCAACGCTGTATTTTGTTCGGTGATCTTTTACCATAGTATATGGACAGAATACATAAGAACGAATCTGACTTCCAAAAGAGATGTCTTTCTTTTCGGCAGCAAACTTTGAGTTCTCTTCTTCTTTCTGTGCACGGTAATATTCATAAAGACGGGCTTTAAGCATGTTCATACAAGATTGACGGTTCATAATCTGACTTCGTTCACTCTGACATGCTACTACAATTCCCGTTGGTATATGAGTAAAACGAACGGCAGAGTCAGTTTTATTTACATGCTGACCACCTTTTCCACCCGCACGGTAAGTATCTACACGGAGGTCTTCCGGTTTAATATCAACTTCGATTGTGTCGTCTAAGACAGGATATACATATACAGAAGCAAAAGACGTGTGACGACGAGCATTTGCATCAAAAGGAGAAATTCTTACAAGACGATGGATTCCGCCTTCTCCCTTAAGATAGCCGTATACAAAGTCTCCCGAAATCTGTATTGTAATCGATTTTAAACCTCCTTCTGCTTCGAGTTCATCCATTACTTCTGTTTTATATCCGTGACGTTCTGCCCATCTTAAATACATTCTCGAAAGCATAAAACACCAGTCACAGGCTTCTGTACCGCCCGCTCCCGCATGAATTGTGAGGAATGCATCGTTCTGGTCAACTTCGCCCGAAAGGAGGTTTAAGATATTTAATTTTTCGAATTGTGCTTTTGCCTTTTCGTACATTGAGCGAACTTCATCTTCGTCGCCCTGCTCCCCGCTTTCTGCGGCAAGTTCGTACATTGCTTCGATGTCGTCCATGTCGCTTATAAGCTGTCTCCAGGGCTCAACCCTGTTCTTTAACTTACGAATCTGCGACATCACTTTTTCTGCAGCTTTAGGATCATCCCAGAAGCCCGCCTGACCGGTCAAAGCTTCTTTTTCTGCAATCATCTTATCTATTGAGGCCCAGTCAAAGACGCCCCCAGACATTCATAATTTCTTCGCGTAACTGTTCTACAGGTATTTTTAATTCTTCTAACATACTATTAAAATAACAATAAAACCCGATTTTTACAACATAATTGACAAATAAAAACTTGGGCTTTATTATTTAAAAAATGAAAAAAATCATCAGTTTATTAATACTTTTAGTTATTTCTCTGCCTCTTTTTGCAAAAAAACCCGTAATTTTAGATATTCAGGCAAAAGCTTCCAAAGGGACAAAAATCAATCTTTTCTGGGTTCTCCCCGATGATCCCGACGAACCTATAACTAAATTGCTTATTTACAGAAGCACAACTCCTATCACACGCTACAGCCAGCTTAAAAACCTTACACCCATTACAGAACTTCCCGGCGACAGGACTGACTATACAGATTCAGTAAAAGATTATAAAGATTATTTTTATGCGATTATTACTGTTACAGACAAGCCTTACGAAATCATTCTTGCTTCCATGAACTCAACTGTAAACGGCGTACACTTAAAGCTTCAGACAAAAAAGCCCGAAACAAAGCCTCAGAAAGAAGAAGAAAAGCTTTATACAGGCGGAACAAAAAGAGAAACACCTCTTCCTTATCTTGATATAATCGAAGGACTCAACGAAGAAAACCTCATCTCGGACGAAACTGTAGATTCAACAAAAGAGTTTACAGCCTCTAAAAAAGATGATTCAGAAATTCTTTCTCCCTATTTTTTCGAAGAAGATTTAGTTTCACCAGACGGCGGAGATGATTACATCCTTTTTGATATCCTTAAAAATACTTTCGTACAGAGAAAATATTCAGACGCAGAAACACAGCTTAAAAAACTTGTAAAAAGAAACATCTCTACTTCTGTTCAGAACAGGGCATATTTTTACATCGGCGAAACAGAGTACTTTCTTGGAAATTATGAGGAAGCAGTAAAAGCCTTTATTCAGGTTTCACATGTTTACCCTATGCAGACTTACAGATGGATTAATGCCTGCATGGATAAAATCGAAATCAAAGATTAATAAATATTTCTTAATAACTCGAGTACGGATGGGCGTTCAACAATGCGCTTGATGTCGCTTATAAAGTCCTGAGCCTTAACTTCGCTTTTTACAACAGCTTTTCCCTTTTCGTCTGCACGAGGAACATTGTCGATTGCGTTTTCAGAAACATCTTTTTTAGTCTTATCAGGAAGTGCTACAAGAACAACCTCATCACCTATATTAATTCTGTCGTAGAATCCCTGATTACTTATTTCGCCTTCGGAAATCTCTTCGCCGGCATTCGTTATGGTTAAAGTTCCATAAATATCGTTTTCTGTATAATAAACACCGGTTCCGTTATCAGATGTCTGAATTCCACCCTTTCTGATAATCTTAAACTCAGTTCCCTTTACAATGTTTTCTGCTTTACCAAGGTCAACAACTACAGTCTTACCGTTTCTTTTGATTATCTTTCCGCGGACTGTAAGCTGCTCTAAAACCTGCTTTCTGAATCTTCTTAAAACGGTAGAAAAGCGGTTGTTTCCTGTTGAATAATAATCATTAGAATTGATTAAAAGCCCCGTTCTTGCATTATACATTGTAGCTTTAAGTGTTAGGTCGTTCTGGCCTTCGCTCAAAGAAACGATGATAAAATAATCAAAGGCATTGGATCTTGCATTTTTAAACGCTTCTCCAACGCTCGAAATAGGATTTACCTGAGTTTTTACACTTGTGATTGCAACACCGGAAAATACATCGGCACAGGCACGGGCAGCAAGCTTATTTGTATCTGCATGAATAAAGCTCGAAGTTGAATCTTCATAGAAAACAGCGATATTCCATCTTGTCTTATCAAGATAAAAAGGATCTATTTTCCAGCGTTTTGCAAGTGTATCTTCCAGAAGTGATTCATATGCTTCGATTTTATCGTTTAAGTCTGTCTTTTTAGATGCAGAAAGACTCTGCGAATTGTGATCCTTAATAAATTTGAGCTGTTCAAGGTAAAGCTCGTTCATTCCGTTTAATTTAAGGATATCTGCATAAGCGGCACGGGATTCATAGTTTACAGGGTCTAAAAGAAGTGCCCTCTGATATTCATAAATTGCGCCAGAGCCGTCGTATCGGGTCTTATACTGTCTTGCATTGTCTACGTGATACTGGGCAAAAGCTTTTCTTTTAGAATTTTCAAGGTTTAAAAGCTCACGAACTTCGAGTTCCATTGCAAAGCGCATGAGTTCATCCTGAGGTTGAGCATTCAATCCTGTTGTCCATGCATCGATTGCTTCTTTAGTTCTTCCGATTTTAATATAAGCAATTCCCTTTAAATACCATGCAGTAGAATTCTTTCTGTTTCTGCCGATTAAAAAATCACTTAAATCAAGAACTTCTGCATAACGCCCCTGCTTATATAAAATAGTTGTCAAAAGTTCATAAGATTTTTCGAGGTTGCCGTTTATTTCTACAGATATACGTGCATGATTTTCCGCCTGCTTATAATCACCTTTCATTGAATAAACAACGCTTGCAAGATAGTGAACTTCGGGATCTCCTGAATAATAGGTTAAAGCCTGGCGAAGATATTTTTCTGCTTCGGGATATTTTGATTTTTCTGCATTGATTAAAGAAAGAGCCAGAAGTGCGTTACGGTTATCTGACTGTCTTTTTAATGCTTCGTTGTACTGCTTTTCGGCCCCGGTGTAGCGACCTTCGTAAAGTTCGATTTCTGCAAGACCAAAGTGGGCATCTATATCGTTTGGAAATTTTTTAAGGATTGAATTAAAGATGTTTCGCCCTTCGTCCAGGCGACCAAGCGCTAAAAGAATCATTCCCTTAAGGTTTAAGTATTTTGAATTTGAAGGCTCATATTTTTCTGCGTTGGAAAGATAGTTTAAGGCAAGATCAAATTCTCCAAGCTTATAGGAACATTCTGCAAGCTTAAACCATGCATTCGAATATGCAGGATTCTGCCCTACTACCTCAAGATAATACTGCTGGGCAAGATAAAAATTTTCATCCTGCTGATATCTTAAGCCTTCGTTATAGTTTTCCAGAACTGTTTTTGTTCCAGCTCCATAAAGAGCAGTTGTAAAAAAACAAAATACAGCCAAACCCAAAGTTAAAATAATTCTTTTATTATTCTTCATTAGTTTTCCCACCTTCTATATTCCGAATAACTTTAATTACATTAATTCTGTGACCTTCCATATCCTGCACAATAAAGTCATATGAATTCCATGTTGCCTTCTCATATTTTACAGGTACTTTGCCAAATAAATCAAATACAAAACCACCTAAAGAGTCAAAATCTTCTGTAGGGAAGTCAGATCCGATTATTTCGTTCAAATCATCAAGGTTTACACGCGCATCACAAAGCCAGAGGTTATCGTTTACCGTGATGATATCTTCTCTTTCCTTATCGAATTCGTCCTGAATATCTCCGACAATCTCTTCGATAATATCTTCCATTGTTACAATGCCCGAAATTCCACCGTATTCATCGATTGCAATTGCAATGTGAAGGTGATGTCTTTTGAATTCCCTGAGCAGAGAGTCAATTCTTTTGCTTTCCGGAACAAAATAAGGCTTACGGATTATCTTTGTAAGATCCGGTTCTGCATTTTCAGAAATTACTTTTAATAAGTCTTTTACATATAAAATTCCCTGAACGTTGTCGATTGAATCTGTATAAACGGGGAATCTTGAATGTCCGCTTGCTATGATTTTTGCAAAAAGTTCATCTTTAGGGGTGTCGCTCGAAATAAAATCAACATCGATTCGAGGAACCATTACTTCTTTTACCGAGGTTTCCGAAAGGGCTTCTACCCCCTGAATCATGTCCTGTTTTTCTTCGTTTAAAATTTCCTGTTGTATTATATCCGCTTCATCGGAGGAAGGTTTTTCTTTCTTTTTGTGATTGAATATGCTCATTATATTATTTTTTCATCCTTTAGTTTTTCAAGTATTTTTTCCTGAATTTTAAGCATCTTACATTCCGGTTTTACTCCCTTTTGAATATGTTCTTCCCCGTGATCATATCCATTTAAATGTAAAACACCGTGAACCAGAAGTCTTTTTAATTCCGCATCCGTATCAACCTCAAAATACTCTGAGTTTACCGGAAGCGTATCAAGACTGATTACAATATCGCCGGCACATTTCCACTTACCTTCTTCATCTTTGTAAACTTCATCGCCTTCAAAAGATAAAACATCGGTAGGGCTGTCAATGTTACGATATGTTTTATTCAAATCCTGAATATATTTATCGTTGCAGAAAAGAAGCGAAATCTCCTGTCCCCTGATTTTAAGAATCTGTAAAACCTTTACTAAAAAGGGCTCAACCTTATCTAACCAGAGGGGTTCTTTTATTTCTTCCTGTACGCTTATAAATATCCTGTTTTTTTTATTCATTTTTATCTGATGATTCTTTTTTATCCTGTTTAGAGCCTTTTTCCGTTTTTTCGCTCTTTTCTTTTGTCTCTTCGTTTTTCTGATCCGGATATTCAATTCTTGAATGATAGTATCCTGCAAGAATCTGAACAAAAGCTTCTTTAATCTTAGAAATATCGCGGAAGGTCAAATCACAGTTATCAAGCTGACCGTGTTCAACCTTAGCATTTATGAGTGTAGTGATGAATTTTTCGAGTCTTGTAACAGAAGGATTTTCGAGTGTTCTGCACGCAGCTTCAACAGTATCGGCAAGCATTACAACAGCAGATTCCCTTGTAGAAGGAGGATTTCCAGGGTATGAAAAATCTTCCGGAGAAACAGTAGGATCTTTTTCCTTTGCTTCGTTATAAAAATATGAAATTACACTGTTTCCGTGGTGTTCAGAGATGATGTCTATAATTGCCTGAGGAAGATGCATCTGATGTGCTTTCTCTACACCTTTTTTAACATGACTCTTGATTACCGAAGCCGAAAGAGACGGGTTAATATCGTCATGTTTGTTTTCTCCCTTCTGATTTTCAACAAAGTATTCGCTCTGGTCTATTTTTCCGATGTCGTGATAGTATGCTCCGACTCGTGCAATGAGCGCGTTTGCATTTATTTCGCGGCATGCAGTTTCGGAAAGCTGGGCTACCATAAGCGAATGATTATAAGTTCCACTGGCAGTAACGAGCATCTTCTGCATAAGAGGATTATTATTTAAATCGCTCAAATCCATAAGGCGGAAAACAGATGATGAATTCAAAATATATTCAAGCGGAGTAAGGAAACCGAGTGTCATGATTCCCGAGAAGAAGGCATTACACATAACACCGATTAATAAAGATCCGCAGTCTGTTAATGATTCATTAAAGATTACTAATAGAACAAACATGTAGACCGCATTAAAGATGGAAAGCATTATGGATGAAAGAACCAAGTCTATACGGCGTTCAATTTTTCTTACGATTGCTACCGAGCTCAAGGAAGTTGCAAGTGTATATAAGAATGGTGGTAACTGCCAGCCCGAAGCTACAAGAACTCCAATCGACATGATTACAGAAAATAAAACTGCAGCAAGGTCATCATAAAGGATTGTTACCAGCATTACACAGAGGCTTGCAGGAATTATGATACAAAGCGAATACTGGGTAGAAAAAAGCTGTACCTTACTTCCGAATGCCGTAGCAGAATACACGATTAAAAAGAAAACAGTCTGAAGGATTACTTCCCGCATCTTAATCTTTCTGTTGAACGGAAGGAATGAATACAATAAATACCACGCAACAGCAACAAGGAAGAGGAAAAGAATGATGTTTGCAAAAGACCTGTAATCAATATAAATAGGAGACACAGACATCTTTTTAAGCTTTGCATACGCTTCTTCTGTAATCACAAAGCCCTTGTGGATGATTCTTTCTCCCTTCTGTATTGCAACAGGATCCATTCCGTCCGGTGGAAGAGATTTATTAGCAATGATATCTCTGTCTGCTACCTGCCCTATTTCAAAATCATTTAAGGCAAAACTCGCAACAGATTCAGATGTGCTTACCTTTACTAAAGTTACTGCGCAGACAGAAAGAAAGCCCAGTACAAAGAGGATTAAAAAAGGATATTTTAATTTGATGTAGTTTCCTGTGTTTTCGAAAAAAGTCGATAAAACACCCGATTTAAATTCAGTCTTCTTCATTTTCATATGCCTTTACAATTTTTTTCACAAGTCTGTTTCTTACAACATCCTCTGCCGTAAGTTCCATAAAACCTATATCTTCTATTCTATTCAATATTCTTACTGAATGAATTAATCCCGAACTCTTTTTAGCCGGTAAATCCACCTGGGTCGGATCTCCTGTAATAAACACCTTTGAATTATCACCCATTCTTGTTAAAAACATCTTCATCTGCGAACAGGTTGTATTCTGGGCTTCATCCAGAATTATCACGGCATTATTAAGAGTTCGTCCCCTCATATAAGCAAGAGGTGCTACTTCTATTATACCAGATTCTGTGAGTTTACGTATAGTTTCCATCGGGATAATGGATTCCATAGCATCACGCAACGGTCTTAAATAAGGATCTATTTTCTGCTCAAGGTCTCCGGGCAAAAATCCAAGACTTTCTCCCGCTTCTACAACAGGCCGCGAAATTATGATTTTATTTTTTTTATGAGAAAGAACTTCGCTCAAAGCTTCTGCCACTGCAAGATAAGTTTTTCCACTTCCGGCACTTCCCGTACAGAAAACCATATCCTTAGTCTGCAAAAGATTTATATATTCCGCCTGATTCTGTGTGCGAGGATAAATCTTTTTATATCCGCCAGGGACATTGATAGCTACTTCCTGAGAATTTACTTTACGCTGAGTGTTTAATACCGAAATGACTATATCTTCTGTGTTTTTTCCGCCGTCGTTTACTTCGTCTACAATGCGGTCAATAATGAACTGAAATTTCTGGCACAGATAAGGGTCTTCGGTTTCGATTGAAAGCTCGTTTCCTTTAGTATAAACATTAAGGCCAAGATTATCTTCTATAAGTTTTAAGTTACTGTCATTCGTTCCGCATACACATGCAAGAATACTGTTATCCGGAACAACTATTGTATATTCGCTCAATTAATCCCCTTTTATTCTATGATATCCTATTTATACGTATTTTGAAAGACCAAAAAGCTATTCAAGTTTAATTGTACCATATTCGTCGGTAATCTTTGTTTTCATGCTTTCCATTGGTCGCCATGTAATTCCAAGTGTAAAATACGGATTATAATCATAATACTTTCTGCCGTTTTCTGTTACAAGGCGTGGTTCAAACTTCAATGCCATGCTAAAATCCCAGTCGTGAAGCTCATGTGTTAAAGTAAGATTTAATGATTTTAATTTAAAGCCCGAAGCCTTTCTTAATTCTTCATTGTCGAATCTGAATGAATCAAAAAGATCTAAGAAAATATTATCTTCTCCTGGAATTCTTCCTTCGTGTCCGAGCATTGTCTGGAAGTATCTGTATAAAACCGTGTTCTTTGAAGTTGCCGAGAATGTGATATTCAAAAAGTTATTGATTTTAAATGTGATTCCAGGAGTAAAAAGGAAATAACTGTTTGTAGGTCGTACCAGATCTGCAACAACCGATGTGCTTAAAACCGGAGCTACCGAAATCCTGTTGAACCACTTATAAAAAGTCTTTGGTGAATAATTATAAGAAAGAGACAGGCTGTACGGGATAAAGCTCTTTGAAGTATCTGCAATCCATCCTGTGTGATTTACATCGTCGAATTCGTATGCATAAGTGTGAAGCATCATGTAAGACAAAGATAAATTATTATACGAAGCGCCGAATTTAAGGCTTTCCACATGGGTTTCTTCAAGATTATAGCTGAAGCTCTGTGTAAGACGCAGTTTTGAATCAAAAAGAGAAACTTCCATAGACTGTTCTAAAGGATTTTTTACCCACTGTGAATCCTGCTTACTCTTCTGCTGAAAGCCCATGCTCATATTAAAGTTTACATAAGGGAAAACAAGGTTAAGACTTCCTGTGATTTTAGGAAGCTGTGGAGAAATTGTTGAACTTAAAACAAATCTCTGGGAGAATCTGTTGTCGTCCTGGGATGAAGCAAAGGTAAGATTTAAAAGGTTTTCTGTTACAGACTCTTCATCGGTAAAATCAAGGCCATAGTATTCCCACTGGGGATTATCAACATCGCCGTTATATTTTTTCCTTAACAGCTTGAATGTCGTATTCCAGGAAATTCCACTGTCACGGAAATCTTTAAGATAAACAAGTGGTTTTAAAGAGATTACGTTTCTGTTTGTTATAGTCTGAGCTTCTGCATTGTAATCGGCATTTTTTAAATTGTTGATATCCGCCTCGGAAGTATAACCCTTAGTTTCGGGGTGTCCCTGCCAGATTGAATTATACTGAACATAATTGCTCATCGTAAAAAAGCTTCCCGCATAATTCATATAGCTTGTAAACTCAAGAGGAGCTTTTACAGTATACATATCAGATTTCATGCTGCTCCACTTAAATCCATCCAGAGCCGAAATACTCGATTCATCATAATTAATCTGGAATACAACTGTCGGATTAAATGTATATGAAAGTTTATAATTAAATGAATCAGGAATATATGTTGTAAGAGGATTTGATGGAAGCTCTGTAAATGTTAATTCAAGTTCATCCTTTTTTACTTCGCTTTTATCATCCTTTTTTTCATCTTTGTGTTCAGTTTGTTCTGTGGCTGTACTATCTTCTGTCTTAACTTCTTCTTTACCAAAAATATCTTCCGGCTTTACAAGAGGTATTTCATAATTTTCTGTTTCTACCCTTTTTACAGGACGGGGCCACTCAAAAAGTGTTCCACCCATATTCATCGTAAGATTTACGGGAGTAACAACAGAAGGATAATAAATCTTTCTTTCCGGAGAAGAATACTGCCATCCATCTCCATTAGAAGAACGAGAATCAGAAGAAAGAGATGTATTCGAAGTTGATGAAATATTTATCGAAGAATTAAAATTAAAAGACGCACTCGAAATATATGGATTTAATAAAAGAGGAATTGTAAAGTTATGAGCTAAATTTAATTTCCACACAAGGGATGAGATTTCTGTGATATTTATTTCTGAGGTATCCTGTCCGCTCATAAGATAAGAAAGCCAGTCCATTGTTTCCCCACGGTTTTCAAAATCGTACGCATAGTATGGATCTGAATATAGTGGAAGCGAAACAGAAATTGTAAAAGGCTTTGTTATTGTAAAATCGATTTTTGCCTTATAGCGGAACGGAAGAGAAAGTCCCATAAAATTAGATTTGTCCCAGTATTTTTCACCGGCCGAAGAAATTGAATTATAAACACCCGACTGATTAAAAATTGTATTACTGAAGGCAAGAGAAAGATTATAGGACATGCTCGAAAAAACATTCAATTTCTGTGGAATTACGTTTCCTTCAAATCCAATGAAAAATCCGAGGTTTGAATATGCATCAGCTTCAAATTTAACATATTTTGATGTATCGCCTTTAAAATCCTTATCCAGGTTGTGAAGGACAAGCCCCTGTAATTCCTGTTCTTTAAGGCTCGAAGGCTTCATAAAATTGTAAAGACCTTTTGCAGATTCCGTTACAGAGTTGGAAGAATCAGAAGAAGATGATGATGAATTATCCAAAGGTTTTCTTCCAAAAAGATATGTCGTAGTCTGGAAAAAATATCCTTCCCTCTGTCTGTATCCGAACACCGGATTAAATACAAGTTCATCTTTAGGGTAATAAAAGGCCGGGAAATACATTACGGGAATTGGACCAACATACAAAAGCGCATTAAAAAAAGCAAACTCACCGCCTGGTAAAAGCCAGGTTCTTGAAGCATCTATGTGCCAGTGGGGATTAGGATCATCACAGAAGGTAAGGCTTGAATCTTTAAATACGATTGTATTGTTTTCGCTTTTACTGAATACATCTGAAAAAACTACAAGCGTAGAGCCCGAAGGAAGATTGATTGCATCGCTCTGAGTCTGAATTACGTGTCCGTCGTCGAAAACACCTTCTAGTGTAGAAGTATTCATTATGAGTGAAGAAGCTTTTGTTACCTCTCCACCTCCCGCTGAATCATTCTTTGTTGTAATTTCTACGTTTCCGCTTGCATAAAGCATCTGGGTTTTTCTGTCGTAAGTTACCCTCTCTGCCTTAATTTCCGAAACAGTAGTTCCCTTTGTTACCGTAAGTTCTACTGCTCCTTCTAGGATAATCGTATCGTTCCCGCTTTCTTCATCTTTCTGGTAATCTGTCTGCCTTGCATTACGGATTGTTATGGTTGTAACTTCTTCTGATCCCGAAGATGAGCTTTGTGTATTTTTCTGATCCTGCCCGCTCTGATTTTGAGCATCGCTTTCCTGGGCTGTAAGAGGCACAAGACAAAAACTTAAAGACACAATGAGCGTGATGAGTTTTTTTAATGAGAAAGAAAAATGTATTCTTTTTTTCCGACTATCCATCATCACCTTTATTTTAAAAACTGTCCGGTATAGCTTTTCTTACATTCTGCAATCTGTTCCGGAGTTCCGCTTGCTACAAGAGTTCCACCCCTTGTTCCACCTTCTGGTCCTAAGTCTATTATATAATCCGCCTGTTTAATAACATCAAGGTTGTGTTCAATCATTACAACTGTGTTTCCGTTATCTACAAGCCGCTGGATAACCTTCATCAAAAGTTTTACATCTGCAAAATGAAGTCCTGTAGTAGGTTCATCAAGGATATAGAGTGTTTTACTTGTTGCAGGACGTGCAAGTTCGTTTGCAAGTTTTACACGCTGTGCTTCTCCGCCAGACAAGGTAAGCGCATTCTGTCCAAGCTGGATATATCCAAGTCCAACTGACTGCAATGTTGCAATCTTTCTATAAATGTGAGGAATGCTCTGGAAAAAGTCGCACGCTTCGTCTATGGACATATTCAATACATCGTTGATATTTTTTCCCTTATATTCTACTTCGAGGGTTTCGTGATTAAAGCGCTTTCCGTTACAGACTTCGCACTGAATAAATACATCAGGTAAAAAATTCATTTCGATTACAATTTCGCCAGCCCCCTGACAGTTTTCGCATCGGCCGCCCTTTACGTTAAAACTGAATCTTCCTTTCTGATAGCCTCTTGCCTTACTTTCGGGAAGACTTGCATATAAATCGCGGATTGCATCAAAAACCCCGACATAAGTTGCAGGATTACTTCTTGGAGAACGCCCGATCGGGGACTGGTCAATATTGATTACCTTGTCTACACCTTCAATTCCTTCTACACCGTCGCATTCACCAACAGGGTAATCAGTCCTCATGATTTTATTGCTTACGGCAGGATAAAGAATGTCGCTCATCAAAGTTGATTTTCCAGATCCGCTTACACCCGTAATACAGGTAAAAGTTCCAAGAGGAATTTCTACATTTATATTTTTAAGATTATGCTCGCGGGCGCCGTTTATCTTTATAAACTTTCCGTTACCTTTTCTTCGTTCGGACGGGATATCCATCTTGAGGGTTCCGGCGAGATACTGTCCTGTAAGACTTTCCTTTACTTTAGAAACTTCATCCGGAGTTCCACATGCAACAACCTTACCGCCGTTTACACCAGCACCCGGTCCCATGTCTATTAAATAATCAGCTGTTCTTAAAGTCTGTTCGTCGTGTTCTACTACAATTACAGTGTTTCCGTTATCTCGGAGGTTTAATAATGTGTCTATGAGCTTCTGGTTATCACGCTGATGAAGACCGATACTTGGCTCATCAAGAATGTACATGACACCGCAGAGGGCAGAACCAATCTGTGTTGCAAGACGGATTCTCTGTGCTTCTCCACCAGAAAGTGATTCTGCAGAACGCTCCATCGTAAGATAATCAAGTCCTACATCGCGCAAAAATCCAAGTCGTGATTTAATTTCCTTTAATACCTGAACAGCAATCTGAGCTTCGCTTTCCGAAAGCTTTAAGTTTTCAAAAAACGCAATCGATTCACCAACGCTTAACTTACAAAGCTCGTAGATATTTTTATCACCGATCGTTACACCAAGTGCTTCGGGTCTTAGCCTCATTCCGTGACAGGTTGAACATTCGTGCACCGACATAAACTTTTCTTCGATGTTCACCCTCATACTTTCGCCCCAGGCTTCGCGGTAACGTCTTGTCATTTCTTTAAGGACTCCGGGCCACGGTCTGTTATATTCAGAATATCCTTCCCCGCTCTGTTTTTTATAAATCCAGTGAAGTTTTTTGTTTTCGTCTCCGTTCCATAAAAAATCAAACTGCTTTTCTGTAAGATCTTTTACCGGGGTGTCGAGAGTAAAGCCCGAAGCTTCTGCTACTGAATTAAAAATACTCTTGTTCCATTCGCTAGACGGATTAAAAAACGGGAATGCGCCTTTGTTAAAGCTTAAGTTCTTATCGGGTAAAATCTTATTAAAATCCCATTCCATCTTTTCACCAAGCCCCGTGCATTCCGGGCAGGCACCAAATGGATTATTAAAAGAAAAAAGTCTCGGCTGTAAATCAGGGATGGAAATACCACAGTCAGGACATGCATTTTTTTGGCTGAAGAATACTTCCTGCACCTTGTCTGTGTCGGGCTCCTGTTTTGTTACAATTACAATTCCGTTTGCATTTTTTAAAGCGATTTCGATTGAATCAGCCAGGCGAGACCTTATATCATCTGATTTTTTTATTCTGTCTACGACAATTTCTATAGTATGTTTTTTCTGCTTATCGAGTTTGATTGAATCTTCAAGCTCAGCCATTACACCATCGATTCTGGCTCTTATAAATCCTGATTTTTTTGCATCTTCAATAATCTTTGTGTGTTCGCCCTTTTTACCGCGGATAACAGGGGCTAAAATCTGCATCTTTGTATCTTCGGGCCAGCTCATGATTGTATCTATAATCTGGTCTATACTCTGCTCACGGATTTCCCTTCCGCATGAAGGACAGTGAGGATGACCGGCTCTTGCAAATAAAAGACGGTAATAATCATAAATTTCTGTGATTGTTCCAACAGTAGAACGCGGATTTTTATTAGTTGATTTTTGTTCAATAGAAATTGCAGGAGACAAACCTTCTATAAAATCAACATCAGGCTTATCCATACGGCCCAAAAACTGTCTGGCATAAGAAGAAAGACTTTCCATATAACGCCGCTGGCCTTCTGCAAAAAGAGTATCAAAAGCTAATGATGACTTACCCGAACCCGAAAGTCCTGAAATTACAACAAGTTTATTGCGTGGAAGAGTTACATCAACATTTTTAAGATTATGCTCTCTTGCCCCGCGGATTACGATCTTATCTTCTGCCATATCATTAAATTATAATGAATTTTTTTAAAGGAATAAAGAGTAACAAAAAATGCCCCCTCTTCCGAAAATTAAAATATGTACTCAGATTCACTTATAAATTTTGACAGTATTATCCAGAACTCAAGCGAAGAAGAAACCTTAGAGGTTTTATCAAGAATCGCAGAATATAAGCCTGCGTTTTTAATCGATTCAGGAATCCGCGAAAATGATATATGGGCAAGAACAGAAAAGCTTTCTTCACTTCTTGATACTCTCGACGACGAAAACATCAAAGCTTCATTAAAAAAGTCCCTTTATTTTACTGCAGGAATCATGCCTGATTCAGACAGCATAGAAAACAGATTTGATGCCGTAGAAAACCTGGAAAATACAATCCGCGATTTTAAGGAATCTGACAGTGAATTTGCAAATCATCTTTTTGCCATAGGACCATGTGGAATTGACCACGACTGGGATTCTGTAGAATACGAAGGTCGCGATCACGAGTATTTTGATAATTCAACAATCGGTGACGAAAAAGACCTTTTTGCACTTGAATTAACACTCGGTAAAAAACTAAACATGCCGGTAATTGTTCATTCAAGAAAAGGTTTTAAAGATACCCAGGATGTTTTACAGACCATCAAATGGAATAAGGGAATAATCCACGGTTTTGCATACACAAAATCAGAAATTGATTTTTTCCTGGACCTTGGATGGTATATCAGTTTTAGCGGAACAGTAACTTACGGCGGAAAGAAAAACTTTTTTGATATGTCTGATTTAGTCGCTTATGTTCCAAAAGACAGAATCTTAATAGAAAGCGATTCCCCATATTATGCACCGGTTCCCCTTAAAAATACACTGAATACACCTGAAAACATAAAATATGTCTATGAATACGTTGCAGCAAAAAGAAACATCCCGATGCATAAACTCTGCGAGCTTGTAGACAATAACCTAAGAAAGCTTATTGATTAGGCGAACAAACTCAGAACAATAATTATCTACAAAAAGTCTATTCGGGGAAACAATAATTCTTCCGAAAAACTCTCCTCAAAATCTTTCATAAAAAAAGTCCTATAACAATAGAGATTTATTCATTCTTTTGAATCCATGCCCTGTATAATTTTACCTATGAAAGATTATATTAACTGGGCAATTTTAGCTCCCGGACACATTGCAGAAAAAATGGCAACTGCCATGAACGGCGTAAAAGATGACGGGAAAATCCGTCTTTATGCTACAGCCTCAAGAAACCTTGAACGGGCAAAAGAGTTTTCAAAAAAATGGAATTTTACCAAGGCATACGGCTCATACGAAGAATTACTTTCCGACAGCGAAGTTGATGCCGTTT
The DNA here is from genome assembly GCA_016286365.1 of Treponema sp. Classification (GTDB taxonomy): domain Bacteria; phylum Spirochaetota; class Spirochaetia; order Treponematales; family Treponemataceae; genus Treponema_D. The sequence continues at coordinate 34,381 of JAEESN010000009.1, read as the reverse complement.
ACATTGCTAACCCGCACGCCTTCCATTATGAATCTGCCCTTGCATGCCTTAAGGCCGGAAAACATGTCCTTTGCGAAAAACCCGCAGGATGCAGCCTCTCCCAGCTAAAGGATATGATTACTCTTGCAAAAGAAAAAAAGCTTTTTTTTATGGAAGCAATGTGGACTGCCTTTAATCCCTGTATTGCAGCCATAAAAAAATGCATATCGGAAGAAACAATCGGAAAAATAAAACACATAGAATCGCACTTTTGTAACAGAGTTGCCTACGATCCAAAAAACCGTCTTTATGCTCCGGAACTTGCAGGAGGGGCCTTACTCGATTTAGGTATTTACAATATCTATTTTTCCATGATGATTAATGATTTTTCTCCCGTAAAAGAAAGAAGTTCAAACGTAAGGCTATTAAATGGAGTTGATGTATGGAACTCTGTAAACCTAACTTTCGAAAACGGAGTAACGACAAATTTTCAGAGTGCCGCAGATATGCCTAACGCTACAGACACACATGAAGCGGTAATATTCGGCGAAAAGGGCTTTATAAAAGTATATAACTTCTTTCTTACACAAAAAGCAGAAGTTCATCTTTACACAAAAGAAAGCGGTAACGAAAGCGAAGTAAAAATGATAGAAGTACCCTTCCGCGTAAACGGATATGAATACGAACTTATTCACGCAACAGAATGCATATTAAACAATCAGACAGAATCGAATGTACACACCTTTGAAAAATCAATGAATCTTTGTAAGGTTATGGATGATTTACGTGCAGACTGGAATATGAAATACCCATGGGAAAAATAACGGAGGATAAAATGGAATTAACTTCTAATTCAGATATCATAACAAGGCAGTATTTTGATTCACTTTTACTCGAATCAAGATATTTAGATTCAGTCCTTCCAGACACAAAGATGGAACTTTTCGGACACACCTTCGATACTCCCGTTATGACAGCAGCCCTCTCCCACCTTGATAACACAGCAAAAAACGGAATGGTAATTTACGCAGAAGGAGCAAAAAAAAGCAATGCCCTTCATTTTGTGGGAATGGGAAGCGACGAAGAACTTGAAAGGATAATCGCGACCGGTGCAAAAACAGTAAAAATCATAAAACCTCATGCAGACAACAACGAAGTTTTAAAAAAGATTGAACACGCTGTTTCTAAAGGATGCTTTGCAGTTGGAATGGATATAGACCACAGCTTTTCAGGCAGCGGTGAATACGATAATGTACTTGGTCTTCCAATGAAGTCTAAAACCACAGAAGAACTCAAAGGCTTTGTAGAAGCTGCAAAAGTACCGTTCATCGTAAAGGGAGTTTTAAGCCCTATAGACGCAAAAAAATGTCTTAAGGCGGGAGCTGCAGCGATTATAGTTTCTCATCATCACGGAATTCTTCCTTCTTCTGTTCCTCCATTAAAGATGGTACCGGAAATCTTAAAAGCAGTCGGAAATAAAATCCCGGTATTCATTGACTGCGGAATAGAAAGCGGACTTGATGTATATAAATGCCTTGCAATGGGAGCAACAGCAGTTTCTGTAGGACGCCACCTTATGCCTTTACTTAAAAAAGGAAGCGATGCAGTTTCTGAGCGTATAAACCAGATGAATGCAGAGCTTAAAGGAATAATGGCAAAAACCGGAATCAAAGACCTTAAATCTATGGATCCGACTGTCATACACCCGATGATTCTTTTTTAAACAAAGACCAGACAAACAAAAAAGGAGAAAAAATGTATTTAGGAGTTTCATCATCATTAAAACATAATGGGCCGGAAGACTGGGCAGAAAAGCACGTATCACTTGGATTAAAATCTGTTGTATTTCCTGTTGATTACCTTTCTGGCGAAGAAACTTATATGGCTTATAAAAAAGCAGCAGATAAAGCAGGCCTTCTTATTGCAGAAGTCGGAGTATGGAAAAACACTCTTGCAAAAGATCCTTCCGAAAGACAGAAAAATATTGATTACGCCATAGGACAGCTTAAGATGGCAGAAAAAATCGGAGCCAGATGCTGTGTAAACGTAATCGGAACTCCATACGGACCTCGCTGGGACGGAGGATACCGCGATAATTATTCAGAAGAATGCTGGGACATGGCAGTAAAAATGATTCAACAAATTATAGATACCGTAAAACCTGTAAACACAAAATATTCGATTGAATCAATGCCGTGGATGATTCCCTCTGGGCCTGATGAATATCTAAAACTTATCAAAAAGGTAAACAGAAAGGAATTCGGTGCACATCTTGATGTTGTAAACATGATTACAAGCCCTGAGCGCTATTTTTATAACGATGATTTTTTACGTGAATGCTTTACAAAACTCGAAGGAAGAATCTGTAGCTGCCACTTAAAAGATATAAGGCTAAAAGAAGAATACACCTTCCAGCTTGAAGAATGTGCATGCGGAAAAGGAAGCCTTGACCTTGAACTTTACCAAAAGCTTGCAACAAAAGAAGATCCAACCATGCCTATGATTATTGAACACCTTACAACAGACGAAGAATATATCTCGAGTGTTGAATACGTAAAAAACAGGCTTAATCTGAATTAAGACAAATTAATTCATACCAGGACCTTTCATCCTTTTTAGAAGGGTCAAGACCCACCTCTTTAATCACATCTTCAAGCGCTTTTGTCACTTCTGCTTCCGTATAAGACGCTGTGTCTGTAACTTCAACTTCAAGATATTTCATGCCGTTTACAGTCACAAGCTCCATATGAAAAGAAAGCTTTGGGTAAGATTCACTTTTATAAAAATATCTGTAGGCTTTCTTTTCCTTATTAAACCATCTGTGATAGCCCGAAAGCCCTAAAAAATCATATAAAACTTCGGGATTAGTAATTAAAGTTTCTTTTTCTTCATTTACTTCTATCCCGTCTTTAATTGATTTTCTTTTAATCGTAAAATAAGCTTCTTCCCCTTCCGTCCTGATTCTTATGACCTTAGGCTCATTATTCTTAATTCGTTCTTCGAGTGTATCATAACGCGAAAAATATTCATCCTTTTTGAGGACCTTTTCTGCACCACTAAAATACCTTTTTTTAAGCTCGTCATATTCACCATCGGAAAGAGGAATTTTTAATTCGATTTCTTTATTTTTTGTCATCTTTTTTATCTGAATCCTGCAGAGATTTTTCGTAAAGCTTTCTTAAAATACCGATTTTTCCGAATAAAAGCCAGTAAAGAAGGATACAGACACCTGCAAGAGGAACTCCGAAAACTAAAAGATAAAGAAGGATTTTAAACATATAAGAGAAGAACATTGCAACATGAGAACCGAATCTTTTTCCAAAATTATGGAAATCAGGCCACACAAGATCTTCTTCTTTTGCCTGTGCAGGAGTTGTAAAATTAAGATTGATTGTAGAATAATTTGTAAGGCTGCTCAATCTTTTAAGCTGACCCTGCATTGATTCAAGTTCACTTGTAATGTTATTAATCTGACGTTCAATTTCCAAAAGTTCTTTTACATCCTTTGCTCTTGAAAGATATTCAGAATACTTATTGACAAGGATTTTCTTTGTTTCGATTCTTGACTGTAAATCGTAATACTGATCAGTAACGTCATCTGTGTTAACATTCTGATTAGTTATCTTTCCAAAGCCTCCGGCAGAATTGATTGCAGAATCAAATCTTTCTACAGGAACTTTTAAAGTAAAATAGCCGCGGGTTTCATAAACCTCAGAAGAGAAAACATAACCACCGAAAGTTTTAATCCAGCGTTCAACTTTTACGCTGATATCTTCCATCGATTCAACGCTTAATTCTACAAGCCCGTTTTTAATGAGTTTTCGTTCTACATATGATTCAAGAGGAACATTTGATTCAAGAGCAGCTGGCTGTTCATAAGCCATATCGGTTGCCATCTCTACATCCGAAAATGCATTCAAACCTCTTGCATCAGCCGAAGTTACTTTGGATTCTGCTATCTGTGGAGCATATTCATCTGAGGATTTTCTTTTTGCCCCGCAGGAAACAACAGAAACAACAAAAAGTGTAAATAGTGATAATGCTAATAATTTGATTTTCTTCATATTAGATAAAACACCTCCATTACATTTTGTTACTAAAAAAAGGTGGTTTTGCAAAAGCATCACCACCTTTTAATTATCTTTGACTATAGTTTACGTAAAACTATTTCAAATTATTTTTCTAATGCATCGATATAACTGAGGTTAAGACGACCCTGTTTGTCTACTTCGAGAAGTTTTACAGGGATTACCTGACCTTCTTTGAGGACGTCTGTTACCTTGTTTACGCGTTCACGGCTGAGTTTAGAAATGTGGCAGAGGCCTTCTTTTCCAGGAAGGATTTCTACGAATGCACCAAAGTCCATAATGCGTTTTACAGTTCCCTGATAGATTGTTCCAACTTCTGGATCTTCTGTAATACCCTTTACAGCCTTCTTTGCAGCTTCTCCGTTCATTCCGTTCTTAGCGTAGATTGTTACAGTTCCGTCATCATCTGTATTGATTGTTACATCATACTGTGAGCACAAAGCTTTAACATTCTTTCCACCAGGTCCGATGAGTGCGCCAATCTTGTCTACAGGAATCTTCATTGTGAGGATCTGTGGAGCGTTCTTAGCAAGTGGAGCCGGCTTATCAATACATTTTTCCATAATAGAAAGGATGTGGAGACGACCCTGACGAGCCTGTTCCATAGCCTTCTTCATGATTTCTGTTGTTACACCGGCAATCTTGATATCCATCTGGAAGCCTGTAATACCGTCTTTTGTTCCGGCTACCTTAAAGTCCATGTCACCAAGGTGGTCTTCTTCACCAAGGATATCTGAAAGAATCTTATAACGTCCGTATGGATTGTCTCCTTCAGGTTCTGTGATAAGACCCATAGCAATACCAGCTACCATCTTCTTCATTGGGACACCGGCAGCGAGCATACAGAGGGTTCCACCACAGGTAGAAGCCTGAGATGAAGAACCGTTAGATTCCATGATTTCTGAAACTACACGGATTGTGTATGGGAATTCTTCGCGGCTTGGAACCATTGCAGCGAGGGAACGGCGAGCGAGGTTTCCGTGACCGATTTCGCGGCGGCCTGTTGTAAGTTTACCTGTTTCACCAACTGAGTATGGTGGGAAGTTATAGTGAAGGATGAAGTGATCAGATCTTTCTCCGTCGATATCATCATATGCCTGTTCGTCCATTGCAGTACCGAGTGTACATACAGCGAGCGACTGAGTTTCACCACGAGTAAAAAGTGCGCTTCCGTGTGGAGTTGGCAATACATTTACTTCACAGGTGATCGGGCGGATTTCATCAGTCTTACGACCGTCAATACGAACTCCGTCATCAAGAATAGACTTACGTAAAAGCTTATACTGAATATCATCCATAAGAGTCATAAACAGTTTAGCCTGGATTGGATCTGTAAGCTGTTCTGTATATTTTTCTGAAACCTGTTTGATAACTTTTGCAACTGCAATACCACGGTTCTGTTTTCCATCCTGGAAACAAGCTTCTTTTAAAAGTGGTGTTGCTTCTGCCTCGATAGCTTCTGCATTTTCCAAAGTTACGTCTAAAGGATTCAAAGGAAGCTTTTCTTTACCTGCTTTTTTAACAAGTTCTTCCTGTAAGAGACACATATCTGTAATAAAGCCCTGAGCCTTTTCCAAAGCACCGAGCATTACTTCTTCTGAAACTTCCTGAGCTCCACCTTCAACCATTGTAAATCCGTCTTTAGTTCCGGCTACAACAATTTCGAGGTCACCTTTTTCAATTTCTTCGAATGTTGGGTTGATGATATATTCACCGTTTAAGTATCCGATACGACATGCAGCAACAGGACCGTGGAATGGAATATCAGAAATACAAGTTGCAGCAGAAGCGGCAATAACAGCAAGAATATCCTGAGTGTGAACACCGTCGCATGAAACACATGTTGGAACAATCTGAAGTTCGTGACCAAATGAAGGTTCAAAAAGAGGACGCATTGGACGGTCAATAAGACGGCTAACTAAGATTTCTTTATCCTTAGGGCGTCCTTCACGTTTTACAAATCCACCAGGAATCTTTCCGGCAGCATATGCTTTTTCGTTGTATTCAACTGTAACAGGTACAAAGTCCTGTCCTTCTGTAACGCTTGATGAAGCACAAATTGTTGCAATAATGGCAGCTCCACCCCACTGAGCGTAAACACAACCATTAGCCTGTTTTCCGATTCTTCCTGTTTCAAGAATCAAATCAGCATCACCTAATTTATAGGTTACTCTTTCTACTGACATAAATTTTTACTCCTCATGAACAACACTATATCCGTTGTTCAAATATATATTAATTATTGTTTTCAAATTAAAAAAAAACGCCCGAGTTATAGCGTAAAAATACTTACAACTACAGGCGTTTCTTTTACTCAAACTACTTACGTAATCCGAGTTCTTTGATAAATGCACGGTAACCTTCGAGGTCTGTGCGTTCAAAGTATTTAAGCATCTTACGACGCTGTCCAACAACCTTAAGAAGTGCACGTTTTGCAGTAGCATCTTTTGGGAATGTCTTTACGTGATCTGTAAGCTGCTGTACACGCTGAGTCATCAAAGCAATCTGAACTTTTACTGAACCAGTGTCGTTTTCTTTAGCACCGTATTTTTTTACAGTTGCCGAAGTTGTTTCTTTTGTAAGTGCCATTATGGAACCCCTTAAAAAATCTGATAATGATTATTAAAAAAATAATCACTCCGTATAAGCGGAAATTCTTGCAGGTTAAATCCCGGGTTTCTGGGAAGTAATCACAAAAAAACCGTAAAACGGATATTTCATTCTATATAATTATAAATAATTATTCAATATATAAATCATGCAGGCGTAAAAAGATAAAATTATTCAAAGCGCACAAATAAAGCTGCACGAAAATACACAGTAAAACATGCAGATATCATCATTCAAAGCGCACAAAGCTGCACAATGAAATATTCAAAATTTTACCGTCTTTTATTTCGAGCCTCACAGGTTCATCATTTTCCGACAGTGTGTGATAAACCCCATCAGGCGGAAGAATCTGAGAATTACTTTCCTTTCCGTTTATCATATCGCTTCTAATCTGCTCAAGATCTAATTCATAAGGACGGCTCAAAAGCTCTGTTACAGATGTAAAAAAACCTTTCTGAATCATTCCCCTTATATATGATGAACTTACTCTTTCTTCTGTTCCATCTGCCGTTGTATGATAAACCGGGTCCACAAAAACATATTTTACATCATTCTTATCTGCCCAGTATTTGATAGCCTGAGTATCTGTTGCACCCTTAAAGCCACAGCGAAAATCAATTCCTTCTGCTATGAGCTCCATATTGCACGCATTCAAAAGAATATTCAGAAAATCAGTACCAAGAATCGAAGAAAAAGTCTCGTCAAAGTCAACAATTATGACAAAATCAATTCCAAGCTCTTCAAAAAGTTTTATTCTCTGATTAAGGGAGGTAATATCACCCTGATAGTCTTCTGAATGTTTGATTGCGGGAAGCGGGCGTTTAAAAGTAAAAACACCGGCAAGAAGATTTTCCTTTTTACACTGCTTTGTAAGTTCACCAAGGAGAACTCTATGTCCAAGATGAAGCCCGTCAAAACAGCCTATGGAAATACCCGTTCCCCTTTCGAAGAACGGATCCATCTTACCGGTATTCAAAAAAGATTGTATGTCATTCCAATAAAAAGTCTTTATCATATAACATACATTGTAAATCAAATTTCAATTAATTCAAATCTAATCGAAATCTAAATCAAAACTAATTCAAATCAATTGATACACCAAACATTGTACAAGGAATGAATCCAAGTGCATCTGTAATAAGCATGTCGAATGCATAGTCAATTGCAATCATTCTTGTTACATGCCAGTCAACACCTACACCAACCTTTCCTGTAAAGAGTACAGACTGATGATTTGAAACTCCATTTTCCTTGAGTGATTCGCTTCCTGCAAGACCTGCACCAAATGCACACCAGAAGTCAAATGATTTCCACTGTTTATAGAAACCAAAAGAAACCATCATGTTGATAAGTGCTTCGTCGCTGCAGGTAAACTTTCCAAACTGATAAGGAACCGGAAGCACACCAATATCAAACTGCCAGAAAAGATAATTATTCATAGACATAGAAATGTATGCTTTTCCACAACCCTGATACAATTCCATAGAAGTATCGTTTGTAAGGTCGATGTATTCAGGAATGAATCCACCAAAAATACCGATGAGGAATCTTCCACTCTTGTCGTTATTCAATACAGTTGTATTTGTCTGAACGTTTTCTGAAGGTGTTACAGTTTTATTTCCAGAATAGCTTGAATCAGGCTGTGCAGAAGAAGTTACTGTTTTATTTCCTGTATATTTTGATTCAATGCTTCTGATATCGAGCGCAGGCTGAACCTTATAAAGGAACGAGCTGTTATCAGGTGTAAAGCGCTGGAGAACTTCTTTTTTAGCTGCATTTACATAGCGGATATCATAGATTGTGATTTTGTATACAGAAGGCTGATCATCAGGACAAGCTTCTACAGAATATTCGATTTCGAGTACTACAGAGCCTTTTGAACTCTTTAACATTTCGTCGTAGTAATCTACTGTATCAAGATAGTCGTTATATGTAGCCTGATCTGCCTGTGTAATAGAAGCAGGTTTCTTTCCTGTAAGACGCTGATATTCAGCATTTACTGCCTGACCAAAGATGAATTCGCTTCCGATGTAAAAACGTGTTCTTGCGTTCCAGTAGAATCTGTCGCCGGCATAAGTTGTTACTTCAAGAAGTCTTGCATCCTCATCCGAAGAGATTACTCTCTTTTTCTTAAGCTGATTCTGAAGCTCGCGGATCTGACTAAGAAGTTCTTTTTCTCTTCCCGAGTCTCCATTTCTTAAAGCTGCAATTTCTGCTTCGGCTTTAGCATAGATTTCCTTACGGATCTTTTCTTTTTCTTCAAGACGACGTTTTCTTACATCTGCAAGGATTCTTCCGTCGCTGTCTGTTTCTGCAATGCGGAGAAGTTCTTCGTCAATCTTATCGCTTTCGATTCTATATTCTTCGTCTGCACGACGGCGGATTTCATCTTCCTGACCATAGTCCCCGTTTCTTGCGCGAAGGAGTTCTTCTTTCTTTGATTCGATAGTCAGTATTTCGTCATATACATCTGCAGCAGATAATGCAGAGAAGCAGAATACTGCAGAGCCAATAATGAATAATAATTTTTTTATGTTGTTAGAGTTCATATTAAATCTCCTCTCAAAACTATTCATGAGCCCATTATATCAGTATTGTAAAGAAAAAGGTTTAAAAGTATTTAAACTTAAGAGAACTATTATTATAATATAAGAAAACATTCATAAATTATTTAATAATATTGCAATATTTCTGCATATATACTAAAATAATTAAGTATTATTAAATTTTTATTTATCGTACTTTTTACATCCCTGTAAGAAATATGATATATGAGGAGATAAAATATGGGAAAAAAGAAACTCGACTGGGGAAGCTTACCTTTTGGTTACATCAAGACAACAAAGAGTTTTGTTGCAACCTGGAAAAACGGAGAATGGGATGAAGGCCGTCTTACAAAAGACCACAACATTACAATGAACGAATGTGCCTGTGTTTTACAGTATGCACAGACTTGTTTTGAAGGTCTTAAGGCTTACACAACAGAACATGGTGATATCGTTACATTCCGTCCGGACTTAAATGCTGAACGAATGGAAAATTCATGCCGCCGTCTTGAAATGCCTGTTTTCCCAAAAGACCGCTTTGTAGAAGCAGTTCTTAAAACTATCGAAGCAAATAAAGACTGGGTTCCACCTTATGGTTCAGGAGCTACTCTTTATATCCGTCCATTTATGTTCGGAATTGATTCTGTTATTGGTGTAAAACCTGCAACTGAATTCCAGTTCCGTATTCTTGTAACTCCAGTAGGACCTTACTTCAAAGGCGGAATCAAACCTATTAAAGTAAGACTTTCCGACATGGACCGTGCTGCTCCTCATGGAACAGGTGATATCAAAGCCGGATTAAACTATGCTATGTCTTTGCACAACATCGTAGATGCTCACAACTGTGGTTATGCAGAAAACATGTATCTTGATCCTGCTACACATACATACATCGAAGAAACAGGTGGAGCAAACATCATCTTTATTACAAAAGATGGAAAGCTTGTTACTCCAAAATCTGATTCCATCCTTCCTTCTATTACAAGAAGATCTTTACTCATCGTAGCAAAAGATTATCTTAAGATGGATGTTGAAGAAAGAAAGATTAATAAATCTGAACTTGGTGACTTTGTTGAATGCGGTCTTTGCGGTACTGCTGCTGTTATCTCTCCAATCGGACAGATTGATGATCACGGAAAATCAATTGTTTACAACGAAGGAAAACAGGAAATGGGTCCAGTACTCAAAAAGATTTACGATACTCTCACTGGTATTCAGATGGGAAGAATCGAAGCTCCTGAAGGCTGGATTTACACAATCTAAATCTTAAAAATTAATTCTTTAAAATAAATGAGCTTACTCTTAAAAAGGGTAAGCTCTTTTTTTTATCTGATTTAATTTTACGCTGATTATATAGCTTATTTTGCGTCGCCGACATCAGGCTTGGCTGCTGCTCTTCTTTTGATGAATGCATCTTTATAGCCGTAAGCCTTAAAGCGTTCAAGAACAACTCCGTATTCATCTACAGAAAGTGGTCCGATTAATACCTGTTTATTTCCGTTTGCAGCAGGAACAATTACTACAGGGTAATTTCTTCCATACTTATTGATGATTTCTACAACTTTTGCATCATCCTTTAATACGGAAATCTGGATGTAATAACCTGATGAATCAAGCTTATCAAGACCCTGAACAATGTAATTGTCGTATGAAGTTCCCTGTAAGAGTGGTACTTCTGGTTCTGCAGGTTTTGTAACAGGTTCTTCAATTTCTGTAACAGTTTCTTCGATATTTTCTTCGATTGTTTCTTCAGGAATCAAAACTTCTTCTTCTGGTGTATCTAAAACAATACCCTGATATTCTTCTGTATTCTGATTACCTTCGTAAATAACACCTTCTTCTTCTGGAGTATCTTCAACAGTTTCTTCTGGAATTTCTTCCGAAGTTTCTTCTGCAAACTCATCTTCTGCCGGAGTTTCTTCTGTAAACTCATCCTCTGCAGGAGTTTCTTCTTCTGTAAACTCGTCTTCTGCAGGTGTTTCTTCTTCCGGTGTTTCTTCTGCGAATTCGTCTTCTGCAGGAACTTCATCTTCTGCAAATTCTTCTTCTGCCGGAGCTTCTTCTGTAAACTCATCCTCTGCCGGAGTTTCTTCACTTGCAAATTCATCTTCTGCAGTTTCTTCTTCGCCAAATTCATCATCTGCAGGAACTTCGTCTTCTGTAAACTCTTCTTCTGCAGGGGAATCTTCACTTGCAAACTCATCTGCATTTTCTTCTGCAAACTCTTCTTCTGCAGGGGAATCTTCTTCATCCTCTAAAGAATTATCATCAGTAAATTCTTCCGGATTCTGATCTTCAAACTCATCATCTTCTGGAATACCATCATCTGTAAATTCTTCTGATGGAACTTCTTCTTCTGCAGGAACCTCTTCTTCAGGAGTTTCTTCCGCCGGTGTTTCTTCGATATTTTCTTCTACAGGAGCTTCTTTTGCAGGTGTATCTTCTTCAGAAGTTTCCTGGGCAGGTTCTTCATCATCAAAATCTTCTGGAATACCGTCGTCTGTAAATTCTTCTGCAGGAACTTCTTCTTCTACAAAAGCTTCTTCTTCAGGTTCAGTTTCTGCAGGAGTTTCTTCTACCTGAGGTGGAGTTTCTTCCTGTGGTTCTTCAGAAGGAGTTTCTTCTGTAAATGATGAATTATCATCTTCAGGTACAAAAGTTTCTTCTTCCTCATCTTCATCTTTATATACAGGAGGAGTCATACCCAGATTATCTTCTGGTTCATCGTATACAGGAGGTTTTGTTTCGGTATAAGAATCATCTGCGACAACATCTTCTTCTTCGTAATCAGGCTTTTTATCACCTGTCATCTGTTTTGCAATAACAGCAGTTCCGTATACCCTTTCGTCCTGATTAGAACGTTTAGTAATTTTTACGATATTATTTGCATCCTTATCAATTCCAATGGCGTCTGCGGCTTCTGGAGAAAGCATGATTGCAACTCCTTCAGAAGGATCAAGCGCACCTATTACAAGGATATCGATTGTTGTGTCCCCGTTTATATTTGTTACCGTGATGACATCTCCCGGAAGATATCCTACAGTTTTTGCAAACAATCCCTGAGGAAATACCCCTTCGTCTACAACAACTGCTCTTCCATCCAAAGAAGGACTATAAGAAGCAAAAAGCAATCCTCCCAGAAGTACTGTGACAATTAAAGCAAAATTTTTCAAAAGTTTTCTTTTCATATCCCTACCCATCCTATGCTATAAGAGACTTTTTTATGTCATCAACAAGTAAAACTGAAATATCTATTAATTCATTGATACTTGTATTTTTTGAAGAAATCTTCATCGATCTTGTAGTCAGAATATCACCGGTTTTAACAGCTGTAAGTGACCACTCTATTTTTGTAAGTTTAGATACCCTTCCATCATCAGAAAGCTCATAATAAAGCTTTACCTGGATAAAATAATCTGAACTTCCTTCAATAGCCTCTTTTACTCCAATGCTCCATAAAATCTTATCATCTTCGTCTGAAGTAGAAATTGAAGCTTCGGAATTGGTAACAATGTATCCCCAGTTAAAGAATTCATCAAAGATTTCATCTTCAAACACCAGAGACTGTTCTGTTACATCAGGATTACTTCCATCATGCTGCACAATCTGAAAAGAAAGCTGCTTTGCAAAGCATGAAAAAGAAAACATAAAAAGACATGCAATTAAGAGTAATGTTTTTTTATTCCCCATAGTTTCACCCCAATTTTTCTTATAAGGCTATCATTATGTACATCGGAGAAAAAAATACTCGGGTTTAGTGTTTTTTATTAAATATTCACACTTTGCGTAATTAGTCTTCTTATGATAAAATAGAGTAAGTGGGACCGGAAAATGGAAAAACGTATCTATATTATCGGTGCCGGGTTTGCCGGACAGACAATTGCAAATGACATCAAACGAAAAAAGGTATTCGGAAAAGTAAATACTTTTTTAGATGATGATAAAAACCTTATTGGAACGACTATTGACGGTATTCCTGTCTTAGGTCCAATCAGTTCTGTTGCATCAATTCTTGGAAATTCCGGAAACGACGAAGCAATCATCGCAATCCCATCCGCTCCAAACGAAAAAATCCGCGAAATCTACGAAACATTAAAATCAAACGGTTTTTCTAATATAAAAATTCTTCCGGGAATCAGCCAGGTAATAGAAGGAAGCGGTCACCTTATCCAGACAAGGGACATAGATCCTTTAGATATTCTTGGCCGCACTCCGGTCACAATCTCTTTAAAAGAAAGCCTTTCTTACCTTCGTGGGAAGCGTGTTTTAATAACAGGGGCAGGTGGTTCAATCGGTTCAGAACTTGCACGACAGCTTCTTTCGGGTGGTGCAGAACGTCTTTACCTTTTTGGTCACGGTGAAAACTCAATATGCAATATTTTCCGCGAATTAAAGATGTTACAGCAGGAAGGAGTCGGAGAAAAAGCAACTATTGTACCGATTATCGGGGACATGAGAGACCGCGAATATACCGACTACATTATTAAAAATACCAAGTGTAACGTGATTTTCCACTGTGCGGCGTACAAGCATGTTCCGATGATGGAGGAAAATCAGGTTGCGGCTATAGAAAATAACGTATTCGGAACTAAAAACCTCCTTGATGCGGCCTTAAAACACCACGTAAACAAATTTGTTCTGATTTCTACAGATAAGGCTGTTGCACCCGTATGTATTTATGGTGTTTCAAAAATGCTCTGCGAAAAACTCGTCCTTGATGCGGCCAAAAAAGTAAAAGATTCAAAACAGGATATAATGTTTGTGCGCTTTGGAAACGTACTTGGTTCAAGAGGTTCAATTCTTCCGCTTTTCCAGAATCAGATTAAAACGGGTGGTCCTGTAACCGTAACAGACGAAAAAATGGAAAGATTTTTTATGACCATTCCGGAAGCCTGTTCCCTTGTTTTACAGACAGGTGGGGTTGGCATAAACGGTAAATCATACCTTCTGGATATGGGAGAGCCGATTAAAATCATTGACCTTGCAAAACAGATAATCAAAGTTTCGGGCCTTGAACCATACAAAGATATCGATATAAAAATTCTTGGTGCAAGAAAGGGAGAACGCCTTATTGAACCTTTATGGCTCGAAGACGAACATCCTACAAAGACAAAATACAAAAAAATCCTCCAGCTGGACAACAAGGAATACGAAACAAAACGCCTGGAAGATCTTTTAGAAAAGCTCTACCCTATCTGTTTTTATACAGAAGAAAAGGAAAATCTCTTCCGCAATAAAGAAAAGCTTGTAGAGATTCTCTGCGAAGACTGTAAGAGCCTTAATGATTTTTACAAAGAAATTGAACACGACGGAATAAACCGCACGGATATACTGTAAGGTAAACTTACAGATAAGGAAAACACAGAAGGAAAATATGAGTGAATTAAAAGTTCCTTTTCATAAAGCCGCAATAACAGACGCAGAAAAAAAAGCCGTCCTTGATGTACTAGATTCAGGCTGGCTAACAACAGGAAAATATGCCCTGGAATTCGAAAAAAAGTTTACTCAGGCTGTTTCCAAAGGGGACGAAAAAAGAAACCTTCCTGATAAGCGTCCCGTGATAAGCCTCTGTGTAAACTCAAATACTTCCGGGATGATTCTTGCAATGGAAGCGTGCGGTGTAAAAGAAGGAACAGCCGTAATCACAACTCCATATACCTTCGTTTCTACCGCTGCCTGTGCAAGACACCTTAATGCAGATGTTTATTTTGCAGATGTAGAAAAAGATTCTTACAGCATTGACCCGGACAAAATAGAAGAAATACTTCTCCGCGACCAGAAAAATGGCAACAAAGTGCGCGCCATAGTCCCCGTCCACATTGCAGGAAACGTCTGTAACATGAAACGTATCTTAGAACTTGCAAAAAAATATTCCACCAAAGACCACAAAATCCGCGTGATCGAGGATGCCGCACACTCCTTCCCTTCTCCAACAGAGCTCGGCTATGCCGGAACAATCGGGGATGCAGGCGTTTTTTCTTTTTATGTAACAAAGACAATCACAACGGCAGAAGGCGGAATGGTCTGCACAAGAGATCCTGAGCTTGCAAAAAGAATGACAGTGATGCGCCTTCACGGAATGGACAGAACAACCTGGGACCGCTACACTTCTCCACGCGCTTCGTGGGAATACGACATAGTTGCACCGGGGTACAAATTCAATCTTCCGGATGTTTTAGCCGCAATAGGATGCTGCCAGGTAGAAAGATCAGAATTATTTTACGAGCAGAGAAAAGCCGTTGTAGAAAAATATAATCAGGCTTTTAAGGATTTAGATTTTATTGAACTTCCCCCCGATGGAGACGGAAATGCCTGGCACTTATACCTCATGCGCATAGTTCCCGAAAAATTAAAAATCACAAGGGAAGAATTTGCAAAAAAGATGCAGAAATCAGGTCTTGGAATATCGGTTCATTTTATTCCGATTTTCCACTTTACTTACTGGAAAAAACTTTATCCGGATTTTAATGCACAAAATTATCCTAATGCAGAACGCCAGTATTCAAGAACAATTTCCATTCCTCTCTTCCCGGATATGACAGAAGAACAGGTAGAGCTTGTAATCGAAACTGTAAAAAAGATAGGAAAAGAAAACCATGCCTAGTGTAAAAGAACAGAAAAATACATTAAGGTCTCTCGAAGCAAAGGGCTTTTACAGCGATGCAGGCGATGAAAACTGTCTTTCTGCGGTTTTAATCAGAAGCCCTGCCCCTACAGGAAAAATCAAAAGCATTTATATAAACGATCTTCCCGAAGGCTATCATCTTTTTACAGCTGATGATATTCCCGGAAGTAAAACAATGGAAGTAAACGGAACTTCCATAAAAATATTCGGATACGGAAATGTCTCTTATACAGGAGAACCTCTTGGAATATTAATCGGTCCGGATGAAAACGTAGTTCAGGAATTAAAGAAGAACGTAGTCGTAAACTTTAATATTGAATCTCTTGAATCAGCATTAAACAACGTAATCAAAGGACAAAAGCGGCAGGAAGATTCAAAGAAGAACATCAACCTTACAAACTTTGTTTCAGAATTAAACGACATGCCTTCGCTCAACACCGTAATCGACAAAACTCACACCGAAGACAATACTCAGGAAATACTTGCAACAAGAATCGTAAAAACCGGAATGTGGAAAAGAAATTCTACAGCCGCAGAAAAAAAGCTTTTTACAAATCAGGATTTTATATCTGAACAGAAGTGGACACTCGCATTAAAATCACCATCGTGGCAGGAAACAAACGGAGCATACAGTTACTGCGAAGGAAAAAATCTTCATGTATACGCGCCTACCCGCTGGACTTATTCTGTGATGAAGTCGCTCTCGCAGGTTTTAAAGCTTCCCGAAAAATATATCCACGTTCATAAAACAAAGCCTTCGGGAGTATTTGCAAAAGGGCTCTGGCGTACAACCCAGATTGCAGTACAGGTTTCTCTTGCGGCAGTCCTTTCTAAAAAAAGTGTAAAACTCATTCTTTCGCAGAAGGAACAGGATACTTATATGCTTCCGGGTGTTCAGACAGAGTTTACATATAAAACAGCACTTTCAAAAGAAGGAAAAATCAAGGCATTAAAGATCGGAATAGATATTGATGCTGGTTCTTATAATCCTTTTGCACAGGAGATAACAGACCGTCTTGCAATTTCTGCATGCAGCTACTATAAGCCGGAAAATGTTTACATAGAAGCAAAGTGTCATACATCAAAATCGCCACCGACATCAATCAGTATTAAAAACCTTGATTCACCTTCGTTCTTTGCAATAGAAAACGAAATGCAGGAATTGAGTAAGCTTACCCACCTGTTCCCAGAAGAAATAAGGAAAATAAACACGAACGTAGAAAAAACTGATTTTCCTTTCCACATAAAGATCGACGATTACCGCCAGACCTTTGAAAACTCAATTAAAATCAGCGACTTTAACAGAAAGTATGCCTCTTTTAATATGGATGCATTAACCCGCGTTTCTAAGGGAAGCACTCCATTCTTCGGTCTTCCACTAAGGGGAATTGGAGTTTCTACAGCATATAATATTTCTGCCTATTACGGTGATTCAATTTTTTCTTACAACCCTAAAATCGAAGTAAAACTTTTACCGGACAACAAAGTAGAAATTCACACAATAAAACCTTCGGCTGTAATTCAGGATATCTGGAAGCAGACAGTAAACGAAATACTTCAGATTAAAAAAGAAAACATAACAATAAACTCAAACTTCCATATTGACGAAATACCTGACTCTCCCGAAGACGCTTCAAGTTCAATAACAACAGTAAACGAAATCATCCGTAAGTGCTGCCTCGAGATTCAGAAAAAAAGATTCCATCAGCCGCTTCCGATTATCTCTCAGAAAACACTTGGAACTTCCATTACAAAGGGATGGAATAAAGAAAAATTCAGCGGAAACCCTTTTGGAACAACTTCATTTGCAACAACTGTCGTAGAAGTCGAACTTGATTCATATACTTACAGCGAAAAAATCAAAGGTATCTGGATAACAATCAACTGCGGACAGTTATACGACAAGGCAGCAGCCCTTAAAGCACTAAGGCTCGAAATCCAGCAGGAATTAACAATGCTTGTAAGCGGAAAGACAATTCCATGCGACAATTACGAAATCGAGTTTATTGAATCAGAAAATAAATCAGGACAGATAAATGAGCTTATAAGGAACACACTTCCGGCAGCTTTTTCATCAGCCCTTTCACTGGCCCTTGCTACACAGCTTAATAAAATTCCATGTACAGAAAATCAGCTTTATGAACTGATGAAGGAACGCGAAACAAATACAATAAAAACAAACAAAGAAGAAAAGAGTGAGGCAGAAAAATGAACATCCCAATAACCTTAAACGGAGATAAAATTATCCTTGACTCACGTCCCGAAGATTCGCTCATGGCTGTTTTAAGACGCCTTTCCTGCCCTTCTGTAAAATGCGGATGCACAAGCGGATACTGTGGAGCCTGCTCTGTTTTATTAAACGACAGCCCGGTTGCCTCGTGCAAAATCCCTGTAGGAATAATAAGAGACACAGACATAGTTACCCTTGATTATTTTAAGCGTACAAAAGAATACACTACAATCATGCAGGGATTCGAACTTGCACAGATTAAACTCTGCGGTTACTGCGATTCAGGAAAAATCTTTTCTGCTTATCAGCTTTTAAAATCGAATAAAAATCTTACGCGCCAGGAAATATCAGATCATGTAAAACATCTTTCTCCGTGCTGTACCGACCTTGCAACACTCACAAACGGAATTCTTTTAGCAATAGAGATTTCGAACAAGGGCTACGAATTTGTAGCAAAAAAATACAAAAAAAATATTACAAAAACTAAGGGGGATGAAAGATGAAGTCGGTTTTAATCGCGAAAAATATTTCTGAACTCTTATATCAGCTTAAAATCAACAAGGGCTTAAAAGTTGTAGGCGGCTGTACAAGAATAGAAGAGCTCCCCGATAAAGCAATTTCTACCTTTGGAATAAAAGAACTTTCACAGATTGCAAGACACGAACGCTTTTTAGATGTAGGACCTGGGGCCACACTTTCATCACTTTTAGCAGTAGGACAAAACCATCTTCCGCAGATTCTCTTCGACGCCTTAAACTGTATTGCAAACCCGATGATAAGAAATATTGCAACAATCGGCGGAAACTTATGCTCTCCCGGACAAAAGCTCACACTTTACGCTCCACTTCTGGCTCTAGAAGCAAGACTCGAATTTAAAAGCCAGTCAGAAACAAAACTCGAAACACTCCAGAATTTTAAAAAAGTTCCCGACGGATTTATCCTTTCGAATATAAGAGTTCCAATTTCAAATTATGATTTAAGCATCTTCCGAAGAATCGGGCCCGAGCATACAATCACAGAACAGTCTGCCTCTTTTGCCTTCCTTGTAAGCACAGAAAAAAATGCGATTATCGATGTAAGCCTTGCGTTTGCAGGTCCTTTTGTATTTAAAAGCAAGAGTCTTGAAAATGCGCTCATCGGTCATAAGCTACCTCTTACAAAAAAAGATATCGAAACAATTCAGGAGCAGGTTGCAGAAGAATTCCAAAATGCGGCAACCGACCAGATGATAAGCGATGTTGTTAAACAGCAGTTTTTTAATCTGACACGTTACAGTTTTGAACAGTTGACATAAAGAGGGCGGAGCCCCTCCCTACGCTCGCACGCTGTTGCTCGCTACCCAACCCAACGGGGGCACATCCCCCGTAACGCCCCCTATCTTATAAACATACAATCGTACGTTCGCTTCGCTCACTAACTAGTTTTGCTTCGCAAAACTAGCGTATGAACATACAATCTCCGTAAGAAAAGAATCTATACTTATTTTCTACCGCTGTTTTATAGGCAGAAAGTATATTTTCTCTTCCGGCAAAGGCAGAAACAAGCATGATAAGAGTACTTTCGGGTGTATGGAAATTCGTAAACATCTGATCTACTACTTTGAACTTATAGCCCGGATACATAAAAATACTTGTAGATGAAGTTCCAGGATTAAGCCATTCTTTCTGGGGGTTGAGCTGGTCGAAACCACCCTCTTCATCTGAAAGCTTTTGTGCGGCACTTTCCAGAGTACGTACACTTGTAGTTCCAACTGCAAGAATAGGACGACCTTCCCTTTTTGCCTTGTTTATGGCATCTGCAGTTTCCTTTGGGATTGTGTACCATTCTTCGTGCATCTTATGGTTTTCGATATTTTCTTCACGTACAGGAAGGAAGGTTCCAAGTCCAACGTGAAGGGTTACAAAGCGCCGTTCAATTCCGGCCTTGTCGAGCCTTGCGAGCATATCTTTTGTAAAATGAAGGCCTGCAGTAGGACAGGCTGCACTACCTGTATCTGTAGCATAAACATTTTGATAGCGCTCTGAATCTTCATCTGTATCTTCACGGCGGATATATGGAGGAAGAGGAATGTGTCCGTTTTTTTCAAACCATTCTTCGTTGATTGCAAAATCAAATTTAAGGGCTCTAAATTCTGTACCTGCGTTTCCTTCGTGTTCAATGATGGTTGCAATAGTGCCGTCAGGAAAAGTATAGCGCATTCCAGGCTTCTGCTTTTTTGCCGATTTTACCATTGTATTCCAGATGCAGCATTCTTTATCGATTGTATTTAAAAACATGAATTCAGTTTCGCGGCCTGTAGACTCTTTTATACCGTAAACACGTGCACGGCGAACGCGGCTGTTATTAAAAATCATGAGTGTGCCCGGCTGAATTAAAGAAGGTAAATCATCCATCATATGGTGTTCCACTTTACCTGTAGCACGGTCTAAAAGCATGAGTTTATCCTGACCACGCACTCCGCTTGGATGCTGCGCAATCAGTTCTTCTGGTAAATCAAAATTAAAATCGGAAGTAAGCATAAAGGTACTTTATCACAAAAAAGAAAAATTAACTATAATGGTGGGAATTTTAATTTTATAGAAAAATTATTGGATTATTAAAATAATCATCAAAGATGTTTTATGACTTTTTTACTGCCCTAAGAAGATCTTCATCATAAGTTTTAAGAGGAATGTTATAACGTCTTGAAAGTTCAAGGTAGGAAGCATCGTAATAAGAAAGATTGAATTCTTTTGCAATAGAAAAAATACGTTGACGAATCTGAGTATCAGGCTGACAGTCTGTATAAAAAGGAAGCTGGCTTAAATCATACATAATATCCATTGCATCAGATACAGATAGAATAGTTTTCTTTTTTCCCGAAACATTTGATTTAAAAGCTCTGGTTTTATAAAGTAAAACATTTTCTATCTCGTACCAGAATAAAGGGGGAACATAAAACTGTCCATTGTTATTTAATACGTATTCAATATCTTTTACACAATCCGGAAACTCATCATCAGTGAATCCGTTTAGAACATAAGAGGCTATAAAAGAAGTGTCGGTTACAATACAAGGAAAAGAATCAATACTTTCTTCCTTCATTTTTAAGCTCCCTTATTTCCGAAATTGAAAGAGATGAATATGATTTTCTTCGATTTATAATACGCTTGTGTGCATCGAGTGCATCTTCATTTAAAACTTTATTTACCCCTTTAAGAACTGCAACTTTCTTTCCGTTTTTAGAAATATTGATTACTGCTCCTTCCTGAACTTTGCGTAGAAACTCAGAGAAAAAAGTCTTTGCATCAAAAGCACCAACATTATATTCATTTGAGAAATTTGGAGTAAAATCAAACATATAGACACCTCCTTTCTTACTTAAAATATAATGTTTATATTTAAAAAAGTCAACCAGTTTTTAAACCAGTTTAAACTACTCTTTAAGCCAGCCCATTTTTATGGCATTGTTGATGTTGGCTTGGACCCATTTATATACTTCGGGCATAAAATCTTTGATTATGGCCATACGCTTTTCTACATTGGAACGGCATGTTCCGCTTTCTACCCAGGTGTGACCGGAGGTTAAAGTATTATGTAAAAAAGGCTGAAGGCGGTCCATACAGGCAGCATATTTTGCATCATTTGTCTGCATTGCATCAAACTCTTCCCAGAGCGAGCGGAATTCTCTTCCCTGTTCTTCTGGGAGCTGGGCAAAAAGTTTATCGGCTGCTTTTGATTCACGCTCTTGTTTATCTTTGTTTCCTATAGGATCATAGGCAAAAGTATCTCCGGCATAGATTTCGATTAAATCGTGGATAAGACACATCTTTGCAGCGCGTTCTACATTCACCGGTGAGATACAATACTCTTTAAAAAGAAGAGTCATAAGGGCGATGTGCCAGGAATGTTCTGCATCGTTTTCGCGCCTTGAACCGTCTACAAGAAGTGTGCGGCGGAGTATGGAAGTCATCTTGTCGACTTCGGCAGTGAATTTGAGCTGCTGGTCTAAACGAAGATTATTGCTTTCTAAAAAATCAGATAATGGCATAGATTAAAAAAGTGACCCCTGTGAATTATTATTCGAAGGAGCCATAGCTGAAAGTCCAAGATGTTCATAAGCTTTAGAAGTTACCATTCTTCCTCTTGGGGTTCTCTGTAAAAGTCCGCACTGGATTAAATATGGCTCATAATAATCTTCGAGTGTATCCATGCTTTCTCCAATCGAGATTGCAAGAGTTTCTGCACCCACAGGACCTCCGCCAAAATTTTCGATAATAGATTTAAGGATTTCCCTGTCGTATTTTTCAAGACCCATTTCGTCAATTTCGAGTCTCTTTAAGCCTTCCTTTACAATCTGTGAAGTAATTTTATTCTGACCCGAAACCTGAGCAAAATCCCTCATTCTTCGTAAAACCCTGTTTGCAACACGAGGAGTTCCACGGCAGCACTGAGCTAAAAGAAGGGCTGCATCTTCATCAATCAGTGTTTCTAAGATTGCAGCAGAACGCTTGATAATAGAAGCAAGTTCTTCATTTGTATAAAATTCAAAGCGTGGTATAAAACCAAAACGGCTTCTAAGCGGAGAACTAACGCTACCGGCCTTTGTTGTTGCACCTATGAGCGTAAAAGGCGGGATCGGAATTCGAACCGTTCTTGCAGCCGCTCCCTGTCCGATTATCCAGTCGAGTTCAAAATCTTCCATAGCTATATAAAGCATTTCTTCGATGGCAGGTTTTAAACGGTGGATTTCGTCTATAAAAAATACGGTACGTTCTGTGATTGTAGAAAGGATTCCGGCTAAATCTTTTGGCTTATCAAGAGCCGGAGCAGAAGTCACTTTAAAATCAACACCCAGTTCGTGCGCTGTAATCTGAGCCAGGGTTGTTTTTCCAAGTCCGGGAGGTCCTATTAAAAGAAGATGATCAAGGGGTTCCTGCCTTTGCTTTGCGGCTTCTATAAAAGTCTTAAGATTTTTTTTAATCGATTCCTGTCCTAAAAAATCCTTTAAAAGCTGAGGGCGAAGTTTATTATCCTGGTCATCAAAAGAGCTTTTTAAGTCGGCTCTAACAATAGTACTAAAATCCTGTTCTTCCATATTTTCCATATTGCTTATAACCCTGCCCAAAAACTAAACTAATTCCACAATCGCACGACGGAATATAATATCTTCTTTTTCTTTCTGTGATTTTTCCGTAAAATCCTTATCTGATTTCAAGCTTTCAGAAAGTGATGAAATTTTCTGTTCGACCATCTTTTTGTCGTAACCCATGCTCACAAGCGAGTTGATTACATCGGTATAAGCTGATGGAACATTTATTCTTACGGTTGTAGATGTTTCAGAAATCTTTAATTTTCCCTTGAGTGTGAGCATCATCTTTCCGGCTGTCTTTTTACCGATTCCAGGGATTGCTTCGAGCATTTCAAGGTCGCCGTTTTCAAGCACTTCTGTAAGACGACTAGAACTTACAGACGACATGATTTTTACAGCACCCTTAGGCCCTACTCCTTCTACCTTAAGAAGATCTAAAAAGAGAGAGCGCTC
This sequence comes from Treponema sp., assembly GCA_016286365.1. Classification (GTDB taxonomy): domain Bacteria; phylum Spirochaetota; class Spirochaetia; order Treponematales; family Treponemataceae; genus Treponema_D. The sequence goes on along the minus strand of JAEESN010000009.1, from coordinate 10,779 downwards.
ATCAGCATTTGCAAAACCATAAAGACACATAATCATATCTGTATGGCAAAGCCATGTATATATTTTTGCTTCGTTTCCTACAGGAGGAAGTAAATCAAGATTGCTGTCGGGAACACATAAATCCCATTCAACACCATTATTGTCCAATAAAACCTGTTTTGGAAATTTAGCTGTAATTATTCCGGTAATCGAATTAAACATAATTTAATTATAAAGATAAAACACCCGTATGAAAAGTAAAAAACCGTGCAATAAAAAAACTATTCAAAAATCTTTTTTACAGATTGAAAAAGGTTTTCCTTTGCGTGCGTTATTGCATACTCCAGATCCTGGCCTTGACTTATTTCTATAACCTTTACGTTTTCAGGAACTTTCATTCCCTTTTCTGCCCTTCCCGTAAAAACATAAACAGGCTTATTTCCACACCTTTTGATTATACCGCCAAGGGCTTTTCCCATAAGACTCTGACTGTCAAAAGAACCTTCACCTGTAACGATGATGTCGGCTTCCTTCATACGCTTGTCAAAATTACAAAAATCAAGAACAGAATCTATACCGCTTTTAAGTTTTCCAAAAAGACCCGCTAAAACAGCAAAACCAATTCCACCCGCAGCACCGGCTCCTTCGCACATAGAATAATCAGTATCGCGCATGCCACGGAAAAGCTTGGATACATGCTCACATCCTTTTTCAAGGCGTTCTACCATTTCTTTATCTGCACCCTTCTGAGGTCCGTATATTCTTGATGCACCTTTTTCTCCCAAAAGAGGATTTTTTACATCGCACATCGCTTCAAACTTTGCACCTGCAAGGCGCGGATACATCATAGATAAATCAAAATCTTTTATGTTACAAAGCGTTCCACCTGTGGGTACAAATGCAACTCCCTTTTCGTCATAAAAAGATGCACCCAAAGCGGCGAGCATTCCCATCCCGCAGTCGTTTGTTGAACTTCCACCCAAAGTGATGATGATTTTTTTAGCACCCATATCAAAGGCATAGGCAATCATCTGACCTACTCCATAAGAAGAAGTAAGCTCCGGATTTTCCCTTCCTTTAATAAGCGGTAATCCATTCGAAAGAGCAGATTCTATAAGCGCAGTCCGACCGTCATCAAAAAAAGCAACGGGAACTTCAACTTCTTCGTAAAGAGAATTCTGAACAACACAATTACTGATTTTACATGGAGCGGCATTTTTCAGACATTCCAAAGTACCTTCCCCACCGTCTGCCACAGGAAGTAAATCAAGTTCATAATGCTGATTATTTTTTAAAACATCAGAAAAAACTTTACAAAAATCAGAAGCAGAAAGACTTCCCTTAAAAGAATCCGGGACAACTAAAATTTTTTTCATACTATCTTACCAGAAAAAAAAGATGCTCATTGCAATTAAAATCTGACCAAGATAATAAAGCGAAAGATTTAATACACGGAGAGGGAAAATCGTCTTTGTTCCAAAAGTATTAAAAATAAGGATTACATCGCTCACCATAAAAAAGAGTGCACCAAAAGCAAAAATCACATATGGATTGATTAAAAAGTTCCCGTATGCAAGTAAGCCTGTAACAGCATTTCCAACCGCAATAGAAGTCATAATCACAACGCTTCCCACATATATGATTCCAAAGATTTTAAAAGCAAGAGAAACCTTAAACTTTTTAAGAACGATTACCAGGATGATTGCAGCAACAATAATTCCGATTATGGTACATAAAAGAAGGGAGCTTGATTCCGGAATGATTGCAATAAGATATAAAATATGTCCTGCTAAAAAAACTGCAATACCTGCAAGAAAGATTTTTTTACCTGCATTTTTAAGGACAAAACGGAGGTTTAAAAGAATATCACCAAGAGCGCCGGAAAGAAGACCTGCAATAATCAGTTTTGCAGCTTTAACTTCGCTTCCGTCCACTCGCACAGACTTTCTGTACGAAAGAGCCGCATAGGCAGTAAAACCGATTACACAGAAAACAACAGATGCAAGACCTTTTAAAACATCAGCCAAAACCATCTTACCCTTGTGTTCAACTGTAATAAAAGCAGCCTGAAGGATAAATCCAACAGGAATCAAAATCAAAGCGAGTGTTACATAATCTTTGATTAAATCATATCTTGATAAAAAATTCATTTTTATACCTCTCTAACATTATATCATATGAATAAGCCAGGCTTAAACCATAATCAACTTAAACTTTAATAGTGGTTTGCGAATAGTGAATATGAGTGATAGCTCCGGCAAGGGCGTCGGCGGCGTGATCAGGCTTTGGGACATCCTTTAACCCTAAAAGCAATTTAACATATTCCTGAACTATTTCTTTTTGAGCATTCGTACTTCCGCTTACAGCTTTTTTTATCTGATTCGGAGTGTATTCTCCAAGTTCAATGCAGTGCTGGGCAAGACAGAGCGTTACAACCCCGCGAGCCTCACTTACACCCATTGCAGAAGCAGCGTTTTTGGCAAAATAAAGTGTTTCCATTCCTGCCTGAGTCGGTTTAAACTCATCTATTACGGCACAGAGCCTGTTATAAATTGTTAATAACCTTTGCGAATGTGAATCTTCCGGCTTTGTTGTGATGCAGCCGTAGCTTACCATTCTGTATCTGCCACCCGAAAAATCTATAACACCAAAGCCTGTATTTGCAAGTCCCGGGTCAATTCCAAGCACACGGATTATTTTTTTTTCGTTTGTATTTTTTATGCTCTGAGAACCCGGTAAAGAATTAAAAGACTTGCTCTGATTTATCATAAGATTATTCTTTGTACAAAATTATTCGCTTTCTTTTGAATCAGTCTTGTCTAATGAATTATCTTCTATAACAGGATTATCCTGAACGTTATTCTTTTCTTCCTTCTTTTTAATAAAGTCAAAGCATTCTTTGATTGTCCTGTAAGAACCTAAAAGCATAAAGAGTAAACCAAGTCCAAGATTCAAACAGATTTCTCTTAAAACTTCTGGTTCGCGGATGATTATTGGTAACACCTGTCCGAAAGCTTTTAAAGTAAGATCTGGAACTTCTTTGTGGATTGCATAAAAATATGAAAGATAATTTACGGCAAGAAAAGCGACGAGCATTGCCACAATATTGATTACAACGGCAACTCGGGTAAGCTTTCCCTTCATAAGCTGATAGCCTTTAAATGCACAGAATGCAATTGCATAACCTGCAATAGAAGCATAAAAGCCAACCATACCGATTAAAAACCAGATAACAGAGCCTAACAGAGCACCAACAAGGCTTCCAACAGCTCCCTGGATGTAATTATTCTCTCCGCTAATGTCATCGTCTGATTCTGTAAATAACGAATTCTTTTTTTCTTCAGTTATTTTTCTTAATTCATTTTCCTTATCATTTTTTCCAAACATTTTTTTACTCCTTGTTTTTAAAATGAAAAAACCCGTCCACATATATTATGAACGAGTTTTTCAATAAAGAAAAGTGTTTTCTTTAGTAAGAAGTAGAATCTAAAAAATTGCTCCATGTTTTCGCTATTTTTTTTAACGATTCTGCTATTAAATTAGGTAACTGCTAGAAAAATGCTCCAAGTCTTCGCAATTTTTTTTAACGCAGTTGCTATTGTTATAAAGGTAAAAGCTAAAAAATCGCTCCAAGTCTTCGTGATTTTTTTTAACGCTTTTGCTATTATTACTCCTCTGGCACGAAGTCGTCTGGATATTCAGCGGTGTGATATACGTTCTGAACATCGTCGTTGTCTTCGAGGCGGTCGATAAGGCGCTGAACTTTTGCAGCTGTATCTTTATCTACTGGAGTATATGCATCAGGAACCATTCCTACATCAGCAGAAAGTGTTTCGATTCCTTTATCCTGTAATGCTTCTGCAACAGCAGTGAATGCATCAGGAGCAGTTGTTACTGTGATAATTCCGTCTTCGTTTACGATATCGTCTGCACCAGCTTCAAGAGCAATTTCCATTACTTCATCTTCAGAAGCTTTTTCTGCATCGATTTCGATTGTACCTTTTCTCTGGAACATACGTGATACAGATCCAGAAGTACCAAGGTTTCCACCGTTCTTTGCAAAAATATTTTTTACGTCTGCGGCTGCACGGTTTTTGTTATCTGAAAGAACTTCTACCATTACAGCTACACCACCAGGAGCATAACCTTCGTATAAGTATTCTTCGTACGCTGCTCCACCGTCTTCACCGGTACCTTTTTTGATAGCACGTTCAATGTTATCTTTAGGCATATTAGCAGCACGAGCTTTGATGATTACAGTTCTAAGACGAGGGTTAGAGTTAGGATCTCCACCACCCATACGTGCAGCAATAGAAATTTCCTTAATAAATTTGGTAAAAATCTTACCACGTTTTGCATCGGCCAAACCCTTTGCATGTTTAATGGTGGCCCATTTACTATGTCCTGACATTAGGAACTCCTTATTTAATTAAATTACGAATAATAATTTAATTTAACACAAACGTAAAAAATTATCAATATTCCAGACTGTTACCAGAGTGTAGAACCACCACCGCCAAAGCCGAATCTTAAACCTGCAGTTACTGTAAAGCCTGATGCCTTGTCGTCACCAAAGAATGATTTTAGATATTTTCCACAGACACCTATACCGATTTTATCTGAAATACAGTAAGTAAAGTCAAGTTCTGCAAATAAACACAGAAGGAAACCGTGTCCAAAATAATAACTATCGTAGAAATCACCTTCAAAACCAAATCCCGGCTGAATGATAAAGTTTCCGAAGTTCAGAGGCAAAAATCCTTTTGAACCGAACATGTATCCCTTACCATCATCCGAAGGAAAACCTTTTTTAATTCCACCAAAAATCTCTACAGTAGAGAACTGAATACCACCTTCAAATGCAAAGCCGCTTCCTTCAAGACCATTAACATCAAGAGAAGAATATCCTCCGTAGACTTTGAAGACATATGGATTTGTCATGCTGAATGTTTTTTCCATTTCTACGTTTTCGCCGGAAATGATTCCATTAAAATCAACGAGTCTCCAGATTCCCTGTTCATTAATCCATGAAGAAGAGAGTGATTTTTTTCCATTGATTGCGAAAGCTACATCATAACCTCTTTCTGTAGAAACCGGATCCCCTGTTGTATATTCAATAGTTTTTCCGCTCTTTTTGAACGATGTCCAGATGTAATAAGATAAAGCGTATTTTACACCCTCAATAGGATCGTTTGCAAAAGTGCTCAGGATGATTTTGTAAGCTGAGCTTGATGCAGCATTAAGAATATTTGTAAAAACTTTTCCCTTTGTCTTAGATACCATTTCGTTAGAAATATATCTTGAAAAGTTATAGAAAGTTTCTTCTTCGTTTGCAATCGATGCGTTGAACTTTGTAAGTCTGTCCGAAATCTTATTGTTCTTTCCTTTAGAAGCAATGATTGTATCAACAGATTTTTTTACAACTGTTGCAGGAACTGCAAAGTTAGTGTTTTCACGCTTAATAGCTTTCCATGTGTTAATACCGATAACAGCATATCCACCTCTTGATTTAGAGCTCTGAATCAACAATGGACCACCCGAATTACCTCCATCTACCTGGGCAGAATGCTGAATCAAAACAGAAATCTCTGGATCAATGAGTTCTTTAATTCTTGCTGATGAGTTAGATACAATACCTTTTCCAAGCTGCCATACAGGTTCATCTCCAAGACCAGGGAAACCTGCTGTATATACATCCTGTCCATCTTCAACTTTAGCAGTGCTGAAAGACAATCCGCTTCGCTTGAAAGAAGAAGGTAATTCAATTACGGCAAGGTCAAGATCTTCATCTACACCGAGAATTACAAGATCCTTATACTCGTCGTAAGTACCATCATCTTTTTCGAATTTTACTGTTGCTGTTTTACCAGAAGAAATAACGTGTCTGTTGGTAATGATATAACTCTTTCCATTCGATGCTGTATAAACAAAACCGGAACCAAACGAACCTTTAAGGTAGTCATCAATGTACTTACCAAAATCGCTGTAGCCGCTTGATACCATGGTGTTCTTGTAGTTATTAAGAAAGGCTTTATTCTCTTCCGAATAATTGGCATTTACAATACATACATAGTCCCTCATTCCTGAAGCACTAGCCGACCATAAACATACTGTTATTAAAAATAACTTTAATAAAATAAACTTGTAATTTTTCATAATGATTAATTATAGCATTACTATATATAAAATGACAATTAAGAAAAGTCTTAATATTAAAGATAACGAAATCTTATAAATATCGGATTTTTAATGATTTTACTTTTAGCAAATCATCCATTATACTGAATTATACTTATAGAATTTACTTTATGGAGACATCTATGACAAATACTATCAAAATCACCTATTTACGTGACGGAAAAGAAGTTACAGCTGATGCAGAAAAAGGAACACAGGTTTTCAGTTTTATGCCTGGATCTTCAATCAACGGAGCACAGCTTGTAGCAGCAAAAATAAATAATGAACTTACTTCTTTAAATACACCGCTCGAATTTGACTGCAAGGTTGAACCTGTTTATAACAATACACGCGAAGGAATGGCTGTTTACCGCCGCTCACTCTGTCTTTTACTTGCAGCTGCAGCACACAAAATCGACCCTAAAAGCCGAATCACTGTAGGAAACAGCATCTCTTATGGATATTACTACACCTTTGATTCAAAACCTATTGATGCAGAAAAATTAAAGAAAGAAATGCAGGAAATGATTAATAAGGATATCAAAATCAAATCTGAATATATTTCCTGGGAGCAGGCTGTAAATCTTTTTGAAAAATTAAACCTTGTTGAAACAAGAAAACAGCTTTTCCACACATGTAAATCAACAGTTCACATCAATACAATCGATAACTTCTCTGATTTATATTTTGGTCCTCTTGTTCTTTCAACCGGTTCACTTCAGGTTTTTGATCTGATTAAATATCAGGATGGATTACTCCTCCGCTTCCCAAAAACAAAGGCACCTTCTCTCCTTCCAAAATTCAAGGATGAATCAAAACTCTTCAGCATTTACAAACAGTATAAGGACTGGGGAAAAAGAGTAAACGTAACAACTGCTGCTTCGTTAAACGACATGATTGCTAACAGAAAAATCAATGACTTTATTGATATTGCAGAAACTCATCAGGAAAAATGCATTGCAGATATTGCCTCTCAGATTGTAAAAAGCAAAAAAGTACGCGTTGTTTTAATCGCAGGTCCTTCATCATCGGGAAAAACAACTTCTGCAAAAAAACTCGGACTTGAATTACAGGCAATGGGATTCGTACCAAAAGTAATCAGCCTTGACTGTTATTATGCCGGAAAAGATAAAACTCCTTTAGATGAAAACGGACAGCCTGATTTTGAATGTCTTGAAGCTCTGAACATCGATTTATTGAATCAGAACCTTGTGGATTTATTTGCAGGAAAAGAAGTAAACATCCCAAGTTACGACTTCCACACTGGCACAAGTTATTTTGACGAAAAAAATAAGATGACTTTAAAAGAAAACGAAATCCTTATTATGGAAGGAATTCACGGACTTAATCCAAAGCTCACTCCAAAAATTCCTGATGAGTTGAAATTCAAGATTTATCTTTCGGCACTCACCCAGCTGAACCTTGATGACCATAACCGTGTTTCTACAAGCGATAACCGCTTAATCAGACGAATTGTAAGAGACAACAATTTCCGCGGAAAGCCTGCAGAAGGAACAATAGAAATGTGGCCGAGCGTTCAGAAAGGAGAAGAACTTCACATCTTCCCGTTCCACGATAACGCAGATGCAATTTTAAATACAGCGCTTGATTATGAACTTTCTGTTCTTCGTGTTTATGCAGCTCCGCTCTTACGCCGCGTAATGCCTACAATGCCTCAGTATTCAGAAGCACAGCGCCTTTTAAACTTCCTCGAAAACTTTGCAACAATTGCACCAACAGCAGTACCTCCTCGTTCAATCATCCGCGAGTTCATTGGTGGAAGTGCATTTAAGTATTAATTGAAAATTGACTGCCGGGGTTTAGTCTGTGGGATTAATCGGAAATAATTATGATTAATTAAATGTCTTACGGAAATAACCCTGGGCGCCAAGCTCATCAATAAAATTATTTTCTTCACGGGAAAGAGCTTTTTTGTAATCATTAAGCTCTTTTTCTTTTAACTTTTCAAGGGCAAGTGTTTTTTTCATGCATTCAGTTAAGACTTTTCTTTTTTCTTCTATTACAATCTGTGCCTGTGCAAGCTGTTTTAAAAGCTCTTCTTTCTGATACTCAAGCAGATTTGAATACTGACTGTGTGCCATCATATCTTCGAACTCAACGTGTCCGTCTATCTGCTTATTCGAAGCAACGTGCTGGGCGGCAATGGTTTTAAGATTCTGATTGATTTCGTTTTCTACGGCTAATGCCTTTGCAAGTTCTGTTTCCGCCTGTTCCTGCTCAAATTTTCTGTAATCGAGGACTTTTTGTAAATCAAACGAAAACTTTTTCATAGGCGTGATTTATTAAATTAATGTGTCTGTAAAAGAAGGTTTACTGTCGGGCTGTTCGGGAGTTTCAGAATTTTCATCATCCTGTGGCTGAGTTTCTTTTACATTACCGGCATTTTCATCATATTCGCTTTCGGGGATTTCTATGCCAGAAAGGTCAGATAGTTTTTTAAGTGTATCTTCCATAGTGCACATTTCTTCTTCTTCCTGCATCAAAAATTCTTCGATTGCAGGGTGCATTTCTATAGCTTCGTCTATTTCCGCAGAAGTTCCTTTCTGATAGATACCGGCTGTAATCATAGTTTCGTTTTCTTCGTAAGTAGACATGAGCCTTCTGATTCTTGTAACAGCCTGTTTAGTATTTGGACCGGAAACTCTCTTTGAAAGACGGCTTATTGACTGAAGGACATCTATTGCAGGATAGTGATTTGCCTGTGCAAGTTTTCTGTCTAAAACAACGTGACCGTCAAGAATACCACGAACTGCATCGGCAATAGGGTTATTCATATCATCGCCTTCTACTAAAACAGCATATAAAGCAGTGATTGAGCCTTTGTCGTTGGTTCCTGTTCGTTCAAGAAGCTTTGGAAGCATATTAAAAACACTTGGTGTAAAGCCTTTTTCTGTTGGAGGCTCTCCATTCGAAATACCGATTTCCCTCTGTGCAAGACTGAATCTTGTGAGGTTATCAAACATGAGCATTACGTCCTTTCCCTGGTCTCGGAAATATTCTGCAATTGCTGTACATACATAAGCTGCCCTAACCCTGCAGATTGCCGGCTGGTCGCTTGTTGCAACAACTAAAACAGATCTCTTTAATCCTTCTTCTCCAAGGTCGCGGTTAATAAAGTCCAAAAGCTCTCTTCCACGCTCTCCTATAAGACCTATAACATTTACATCTGCATTGGTATTTCTTGCTACCATGCTTAAAAGAGTTGATTTACCGATTCCTGAACCTGCAAAAATACCGACACGCTGTCCTTTACCAACAGTCAAAAGAGAATCGATTGCGCGGATTCCTGTCTGAAGTCTTTTTGTAATTGGAAGACGGGTCATTGCGTTAGGAGCGCTTGCAACTGCAGGATAATATTTTTCCGGAACAATTTCTCCAAGGTCGTCGTAAGGATGTCCTGTTGCATCAAGAACACGTCCTAAAAGCGATTTTCCAACCGGAACCTGAAGAACTGAACCTGTTGCAATTACTTCGCATCCTACTTCTATACCCTTTGTGTCGCCAAATGGAGAAAGCTTTACAACCTTTCCGTTCAAGCCTACAACTTCTGCAAGAATGGAAGAACCATCCCCAAGTTTAATTGTACATATTTCACCGATTACAGAACGAGGCCCTTCACTCTGAACTTCGAGCCCTTTTACACCTGTAACCTGACCAATATAATGGATTGTCTCTGCGTCGCAAACCTGTTCGAGATATTTAGAAAAATTAAATTCACCTGTATAAGAAGATCTCATCAAAACCTCTAATAAATTTATTCTGATGCTGCAAGTGAATCTGAGCGTTTAATATTTTTAACAGGAGAAACTTCAAGAATCTTATTTTCGAGTTCTTGGAGCTGACTTGAAATACGTGCATCGATTGCACCAAAGTCTGTTTCTACAATACATCCACCCTTTTCTACAGAAGAGTCTTCGAGTACTGTAATTCCCTTTACGTTTTCTACGTGCTTGATGAATTCAGAAACGTTTTCTGTTGTAAGTTTTACATCTTCAAGATTAACACGGAGGGTAACATTTCCGCGGGTTTTAACTTTTTTGAGGGCAGCAAGTGTATTTGCCATAACAACATTTTTTTGGTTTTCGGAAAGAATCTTGATTACCTTGCGTGCCATTAAAATTACAAGTTCTACAATCTGGCTTTCTGTGTCGGAAAGGATTTCTTCGCGGCGGAGCATTACGGCTTCGAGCATTTTATGCATTCGTTCAATAAGGCGGTCTACTTCGCCAACACCTCTTGCATATCCTTCTTCGTGTCCCTGATCAAATCCTTCTTTATGTGCGTCGCGCTGGAGTCTGTCGCGTTCTGCCTGTGCATTTGCAATAATCTGTGCTGCTTCTGCTTTTGCGTTTTCTATTATCTGATTAGCTTCTGCTTCTGCATCTGTCTTTATGATCTGGGCCTGGTCTGTCTGTCTCTTCACTTCGGCGAAGGCCGCTTCTTCGGCTTTTTTTACGATATCGTCGGCAGAGGCTTGAGCCTGATTAATCATCTGCTGTTTTTCAGATTCCCACTGGGTCTTAAAATTTTCTGCCTCGCGTCTAAGGTCGTCGGCTGTAGGTCCTTTATATTCTTCTACAACTTCTTCGACTTCCTGTTCCT